>NZ_JAQQEK010000066.1:0-18655 GCF_046027355.1 Paraburkholderia sediminicola
ATTGCTCTTGATGCTGCCGCCGCCGCACGTAATCAGCACGCGCGCGTCGGGCGGGACGTGCGCATCGAGTGCGGCGATCTGGCCTTCGCCGAAAATGATTCGTGTGGGGTTATGAAACGTAAAGTTCTGCATTGAATCTCTCTTCCTTACATTGAAATGACCGGTCGTCTCAAAACGGAATAAACGGCTACCCGGATCGAAACCAGACGCCGTTCAAACCAGCCACGACCGTTACTGCGGGGATTTGAAAAACAGATCGAACATTGAATGCACGCAAGCCTTCAGCGGCTCGACCGAGTCATCCAGCTTCATGCGCAACAGGCTGCCTTCCCACGCATTCCAGAACAGGTCAGCCATTGCATCAGCCGAAAGATCGCGCCGCACGGAGCCGTATTCCTGGCCGCGCCGCAGATAATCTGCACAGCCGACACGCCATTCGTTGACCGTCATGCGCGCGGCGAGCCGGCACAGATCGCTCGACTGCGCGATCTCGCCCGCAAAGTTGCCGACCAGACAACCGTAGCGGTCGTCACAGTCTTCGTAGTCGGCAATGATGTACGCGTAGATGCCGCGAAGCGCGAGCAGCGGGTCGGACGATGCCGCTTCGCGCGAATACCGCTTCCATTCAGCGGCCTGCTCCTGCGCGTAGTGGTGCAGGATTGCCGCGCCGAATGCCTCTTTGCTCTCGAAGTAGTTGTAGAGCGAGCCCTTCGGCACGCCGGCACGCTCGACGATGTCTTTTACGCCGGTGCCGTGATAACCCGTTTCGGCGAACAGCGCGACACCCGCTTCGAGTAGCCTTTCGCGAAAGTCTTCAGTGCGTCGTGTTTGCATAACCATGACAACTACAGCCCTAAGGGCACGGTGTCGTTCCGCGCGAGCGGGCGGCACCGCGCACGTACATCGATTTCAAGCCGCGTCAGGCGCGGCGCGTCGCAAGTTCGGCGCCTTGCCGCAGTGCTTCGAGCAGGCTGCGTTCGTCAGCGATGCCTTTGCCTGCGATATCGAACGCCGTGCCGTGATCGACCGAGGTACGGATCACATCGAGTCCGACCGTCACGTTGACGCCGGCTTCGAGGCCGAGCACCTTGACCGGACCATGGCCCTGATCGTGGTACATCGCCACCACCAGATCGAAGTCGCCGCGTCCCGCACGGAAGAACAGCGTGTCGGCCGGGAGTGGGCCTTCGATGTCCCAGCCGCGTTCGCGCAAGACCTGCACGGCCGGAACGATCTTTTCCTCTTCCTCGCCATAACCGAACAGGCCGTTTTCGCCGGCATGCGGGTTGATGCCACACACGGCGATGCGCGGATTGGCAATGCCCGCCTTCACCAGCGTCGCATGCCCTCGCTCTAGCGTGCGCTGCACGAGGCCCGGTTCGATCTTGCGGATCGCATCGATAATGCCGATGTGGGTCGTCACGTGAATCACGCGCAGTTTCGGCGCGACCAGCATCATCGACACCTCCTCGATGCCCGTGAGATGCGCGAGCATTTCAGTGTGGCCGGGATACTTGTGCCCCCCGGCGTGCAACGCTTCCTTGTTCAGCGGCGCCGTACAGATCGCATCGATCTCGTCGGCCTTCGCGAGTTCGACGGCACGCGCGATGTACTGATACGCGGCGTCGCCAGCGAGCGCCGACAGTGCGCCGAAAGGCAGGTCGGCGGGAATCAGCGCGAGGTCGATGCAGTCGATGGTGCCCTGCTCATATTGCGCATCCGCCGGCTTCGCGATGCGGCGCACTTTCGTGCTGCCGCCGACAATCCGGTTGGCCTGCTCGAGGCGCGCCGCATCGCCGATGACGAGCGGGCGGCACTGCCGGTAGACGGACTCGTGCGTCAAGCTCTTGACGACGATTTCCGGACCCACGCCCGCTGCGTCGCCCATCGTGATGCCGATGACTGGAAGATAGTTGCTCATGATGTTTTGCCTGAATGACGTTGGTTCGTTTCGCGAGCCGGCGAAGATGTCGTGGTGCGGCTCGGGTGAGCCGATCCGGACTCGTTGTCAGCGAACTCCGGTGTGCCCCGCAGATGAAGGTAGGCGCCGTACAGCGCATGCTCGCTGCCAAATGCGCCGGCTTTGGTGACGACGGTGAGGAGCGGGTTGCCGTGCGGGCGGCCCACCGCCACGCCCGGCTCGATTTCCGAAAGCAATTGCAGGCTGTCGATGCCCGCTGTACCGAGCATCGCGCGCGCGGTTTCGCCGCCCGTCGCGATCAAGCCGCTCAGATGCGTGAAAAACGGTGCGACGAGCGAAGCGAGCGACGCAGACAATTGCGCGCCTTCGGCGGGATCGAACAGATCGTCGCGACCAATTCGCACCAGCAAGTCGGTGTGCCCACTCAGATGCGCGCCAACGCGCGCTTGCCAGGCTGCCCACTCGTGATGAGACTCGCCCGCACGCAGCACGACCGGTGGCACGATCAACTCGCCCACGCCCGCACGCTCGCGCAGCATCGCGCATTGCTGTTCCGAGACGGCCGACAGGCTGCCCACCAGGATCAGGATCGCGCTTCTCTGCTGCTCCGGCTTCGGCGGCGCGTCTTGCGCGGCTTCCGTGGCAGCATCGAACAGGTCACTCAACGACGCCAGTTCGCGAGCCAGACCGCCTGAGCCGACCCAGAACAGCGCTTCGTCCATCGACGCCGTCGCCTGCGCGAGTGCTCTCAAATCCGCATCCGTTTCCGCATCGACGATGAGCGCCTGCGCGCCGCTGCTCGCCACCGCGGCAATGGCAGCGCGCAACGCTGTGGGATCGCCACGCAGCGCGTCGACACCCAGAGCCGCAGTGCGCAAGCCGACCGCCTTGACCATGGCGTTGAGGTCGGCGGAGTGCGCGGCGTGTTCGAGCTGCCACGTTTCCGTGTTTTCGAGCGGCACGCCGCGCACGAATACGCGGCCCTCACGGACGGTGCGCCCAGTCGCAGGAAAGGCCGTGGCGACGATGGCGAGGCCCGCGAGCGGCTGCAACGCGGCTACTTCCGCGGCCCAGTTACCGCGCAAGGTCGAATCGATTTTCTTGTACAGGCGCCGACCCGGCCCGCGCTGCGCCAGCCACGCGGCGCTGGTGCAGTGCGCAGCTTCGGCCGGCGGCATGCGGCGCGTGTCGGTATCCACCGCGATCACCTCCGCCGCGCCCATCGCGCGCGACGCGTTCAGCGTCACCGCCGTACTGCGCCCCGCTCCCGCAAACGCAATCGCGCAGTCGGCGGCGCCGGACAGGTCGTCGGCGATGATCAAAATGCTCGTGCTGCTCACCGGCTTGCCTCCAATGCAGCCGCGCGGCTGGCGTCGGCCCGCTTGCCAATCCGCTTTGCGACGGCCGCAGTGAGGATCGGCGACACGATTGCGGTCACGACGACGCATGAGGCGACCAGCAAAGTCGCGCTCTTCGCGGCCTCGGCATAGACTGGGTTGGCCGCTGCAATCAGCGCCGGCACAGCCGCTCCGTTGCCAGCCGTGTTGGCTGCCGCCACGCCTGCGACACCCGTGCCGCCGGTCAGCCGATCGGTCAAATACAGGGGGATGCCCGTCACGATCACCACCGCGACGCCGAGCCCGATGCCGAGCAAGCCGGCTTGCCATACTTTGTGCAGGTCGAGGCTCGCGCCCAGCGCCAAGGCGAAGAACGGAATCATCACAGGCACAGCGCGGCCGAGAAAGTTGCGCATCTCACGGTCCAGATTACCGAACAACATGCCGGCCGCGAGCGGGAGGATGCTGCCGACCAGCGTCTGCCACGGAAACGCCGACAGCCCGGCTACGCCGAGCGTGACCATCGTCAGGAACGGGCCGGATTCGAGCGACATGATCGTATAAGCACCGACGTCCTCAGACTTGCCATATTGACCCATCAACGCCATGTACAGGCCGCCGTTCGTGTCGTTCATCGCGGCAACCACCGCCAGCGTCGACATTCCCGCGAACAGCCCGGACGAAACCGGCTGCTCACCCAAAAAGTGGCCCAGCACGACACCCACCACAATCGCGGACCCGACCTTCGCCGCGAACAGCGCCCCGCCCTTCTTGAGCAGATAAGGCGTTGCCTTCACATCGATCGACGCGCCCATGCACACATAGAACACGGCGAGAATCGGCAACGCGCCGGTAAACAACGCATTCGTGAACGAGCCGAAGAACTTCGGCATGCCCGGCAAGAAGGTGGCGATCATTGCGCCGAAGAGTAGTGGGACGATCATCATCCCGCCCGGAACGCGTTCGATCGCGCGCTTGATAGGAACTTGGGCCATCATTGTCTCCTGTATGGAAATGATCGAAACAATCATTTTGAAATGACTGATTCAGTCATTCGGAGTGTACGCCACGAGACGCCCATGCGCAATCCGCTCATTAACAAGTCGGCGAGGCTGGTAAATTCGCCAAAAACGAGCACGTCCAGGCGTAATGGGGCCGAATTTGATTGAATCGATCACATCGAGCCAAAAACACTTGTATGCCGTAACGACGTCGCGAGCGCAGCGCGCCCCGCTCCGCAGGCGTTGCTCCAGCAGCCGGTTTGATTACACTTACGCCCGTTGGCGCCTCTCCTCTCTATTGCGCGCACCATTCGGATGACCCGCTACCCTCTATCACCATGAAAGTTACGAACCGCCGCGAGGCGATGCTGAAGGCCGTCCTGTCCGGCATGAACGACGTGGGCGCCCTGTGCGAGCATTTCGGCATGTCCGAAGCAACCGTACGTCGCGACCTGCGCGCGCTCGCCGACGAACGGCTCATCGTGCGCACGTATGGGGGCGCGGCCGCCTCGGTCGGGATTCACGAACCCGAGGAGTCGCTCGATCTGCGGCGCGAAAGCTTCCGCGAGCAAAAGGACGCGATCGCGCACGTGGCGGTGAGCCACGTCCAGGACGGCGACACCATCTTTCTCGACGGCGGCACCACCACCGCTGCAATGGCCCGGCTGCTGGCCGGCCGCCGCGACATTCGCGTGGTCACCAACAACCTGCTGGCAATTGGCCTGCTTGCGTCGAGCGACGTGCCGGTCACGCTGATCGGCGGCGATCTGCGGCCCTCAAGCATGAGCACGCTTGGGCCGCTCGCGCAGATCGCGTTGAACCGCCTGTCCGTCGACAAGGCTTTTCTTGGCGCGGACGGTGTGGTCGCCGGCCGTGGGCTCTGCGAGGCGACCGCCGAGCAGGCCTATCTGAAGGAATGCATCATCAGGCAGGCGGCCAACGTCTTCGTGCTGGTGACGTCGCACAAACTGGATCGCGCGAGCCAGCAGCACTGGACACCACTCGAACGCGACTGGACTTTGGTGACCGATGCTCAACCGGGCACGCCGGAATTGGCAACATTCCTGCTGCACAGCGAAGTGACGATCGAAACCGCCTCGCAGCAGGCGCGCCAGCCTCTGCCTCACGGAAAGTCATAGTGTCTTCAGGCGTCGGTGCCGCGCGGCCCTTACGGATCACACAGTCGCACAGGACAGCGGCGAAGCTTCACACATGCGCAGCGCCAAACGCCTTCACTACGTTCACCCAATATGAGGCACCGGTAGCCAATGCGTCGTCGTTGAAGTCGTAGTGCGGGTTGTGAAGCGGAGCGCCAGGCTTGGGGCCGTCGACGCCCATCCAGACATACGCACCCGGCCTCGCTTGCGCCATGAACGCGAAGTCTTCCGAAGCGATCGACGGCTTACAGCCCAACGTCACCTTCGCCGCGCCGACGGTCGCACGCGCCGCATCGAGCGCGATATCGGCTTCGGCGGGCGCATTGATCGTTGCCGGATAGCCGTAGCGATAAGACAGTGTCGCTTTCGCACCATGCGCCCGCGCGGTCGACGCGCCGATTTCATCCAGCAAGCTCCGTACGCGCTCCTGCACGTTGGCATCGAAGCAGCGTACGGTGCCGCGAATCACGGCGCGATCGGGCAACACATTCCAGGCCTCGCCGCCATGAATCTGCGTGACGCTCACCACGCAGGCTTCCTTCGGCGAGATGCGCCGGCTCACGATAGTCTGCAGCGCGATCACGACGTGGCTCGCGCAGACCAGCGCATCGATCCCCTCTTCCGGCATCGCGGCGTGCGAGCCTTTGCCGTCCACCAGAATCTCGAAAGTATCGAACGAAGCCATCATCGGGCCACGGTTGATCGCGAAATGGCCAAGCGGCAGGCCAGGCCAGTTGTGCAGACCGAAGACCGCGTCACACGGGAAACGCTCGAACAGTCCGTCCTCGACCATGACGCGCCCGCCGCCGGCCACCTCTTCGGCCGGCTGGAAGATTACATGCACCGTACCGTGCCAACCAGTAGCGCGGCTTAACGAAGCAGCGGCGCCCAGCAGCATCGCGGTGTGGCCATCGTGACCACACGCGTGCATTTTTCCGCGGTTTTGCGAACGGTGCTCGAACTCGTTGTACTCCAGCATCGGCAGCGCATCCATATCCGCACGCAATCCGAGCGCAGGACCACTCCTCCTTCGGAGCGTTCCGACCACACCAGTTCTGCCGACGCCCTCGGTCACTTCGAGACCGTAGTCGCGCAGCACCGATGCCACCAGCCGTGCCGTCGAAACCTCTTCGAACGCGGTCTCGGGGTGCGCATGCAATGCACGACGCCACGCCACCATGTTGTCGAGCAATTCAGCTTCAATCATTGAGTACCTCACAAGCAGACCGCGGCGCGACAAGCAACCTTGCGCGTCCGGCGGTCAGAAAAAATCACCACGTCTGCTGCTTCAGTCGGCCGGACAAAACGGCACGGGCGCAAGAAACACCGATTCCTGATGCACCAGGTACGGCAGGATGCGAGGCGTGAAAGCTTGCCAATGCGGGTCGGCGGCGAGCTTCGCGCGCTGCGCGGCGCGATGCGCATAGTCGTCGTAGCCCCAACAGAACACGACCGAATTCAACGTGCCCGAGTCTTTAGTCCAACAGCCCTTGAGCCGTGCGTACTGACTGATGATCTCGAGTCCCTCGCGTTCATAGATTTGTAGAAACTCGCCCACCTTTCCCGCCGTAATCTGGTACGTACGCATTTCCACCAGCATGATTGCCTCCTGTTGCAATTCAAACGCTCACAAAACGACGCCTGCGGGCAAACTGTCACGCGGCCCGGCAGACCTGTACTCCACCGCAAATTAGAAGTTGTGCCGGATGCCCACGCGCACCGCGACCTGAGTCGGCGTCGACGAAGGTGACAGATAAGTCAGGTCTGCTACCGCAGCGTGTCCGGTCGAATCGACGCCGCTGGCGCGTTGCCAGGCAACGATCAGGTAAGTGAACGTACGCTTCGAAAATATGTACTCTGAGCCCGCAGCCAGCTGGTTGTAGTGCGCATGCGGTGACGACGTGTAGTCGTAGGTCAGACCCGCCATGACAGCAGGCGTAAAGCGATGGCTGACGAACGCTTCGTACGAGTCGAGTGTCGCGGAACCCTGGAACGTGGTACTGGTGGTCGCTACTGCGTTGCTGAAACGCGTGTCGGTGTAAAGCGCGCCAAGCGTCGTGGCGCCGAACTGATAGTTGCCGCCTACTCCGAGCGTCTGCATGCTGTGCGCAGTGGCGTAGCCGCTATAAATCGGATTCGTTACAGGATTGGTAAACGCCTGGCCGGCCGTCGCCCCCGTGGCGCCGTCAAATCGCGTCACCGCCGGATTGTTCACATAGAGATAGGCGGCCGCCAGCTTCAGCGGACCGTTCGCATAGCTAAGGCCGAAGCCATATTGCCGCGACTCGCCGACCGAGCCCGCCACGCCGCCAAAGCTATAAAGCGCACCCGCCGTGATGCCGTGATACGTCGGACTCAGGTACTTGACCGCGTTGCTGACGGGATACGTGCCCCAGATTCCGTCCACGTCGCCCGCATGCGACGACAGCGAACCGCCGAACGCCAGCGAAGATGTCAGCGGCTGCAGATTGGTCACCATGAAGTCGTACTGCCGCCCAAGGCGCACGCTGCCGTAGTCGCCGGACAAGCCCACATATGACTGACGGCCGAACAGCCGGCCGTTGTAGCCGAGCTTGCCGCTGTTCACGTCATAGCCGCTCTCGAGCTGGAAGATTGCGCTCGTGCCGCCACCGAGATCTTCGCTGCCCAGCAGGCCGAACTTGCTTCCCCCCATACCACCGCTGAAGGTCTGGTAATTGGCATGTCCGCCCTGATTGCTAGTGTAGGTAATGCCGTCGTCGGCGACGCCATAGAGGATCACGCTGCTTTGCGCCTGAGCTGCCTCTGCAAGGCAGGCCAGCGTCATTAGCATGCCTATTTTTTTGATCACGAAAATTCCTGTCGAATGAAAAATTGATCTGATCAAACGCTGAACTACCGAACGAACACAGTTGCCACCGGAACGGCTTGTGATCCACGCGCAACGCGCTCGCGCATTGCAGCGCCGAGACTGCTTACCTTTCAGGACGGTGCCCGGTCTGCACGCTGACCCGGCACCACCATCGCAACGCAGACCGTCAGCCCGCGTGCCCAATCAAAAATCCAACCAGCAAACCGAGCAGACCCGAACCTGCGCCGACCAGCCAGAGCCGCAGACCCGGTGTCGAACCTGGTTTGGGCGTGACGGTGGACGGCTTCGTCTCGCCATGCGGCTGACGTTGCACGCCGCCGGTCGGTGGCGCGTTGTCCGGCTGTGTTTGTGGCGCCGGCTCGATGTCCTGGATGGCGTCCGCGGGCGCCGCCTCCTTTTCGATGTGCGCCTTCATCGCGCCAAAGAAGGCGTCGAGATTTTTGCCGGCCGCGGACTGGATCAGGCGCGACCCCACGCTCATCAGCTTTCCGCCGATTTCGACATCCGCGTCGTACGCGAGCACGGTCGTCTCGGCTTCCGGTTCGAGTTGCACGCGCGCGGTGACCTTCGCAAAACCAACCGCACCCGCATTGCCCGTGCCGACAATCGTGTAAGCCCTTGGCGGATCGAGATCCGACAGCTCCACATTGCTTTTGAAGGTCGCCGCCACCGGACCCACGCGAATCTGCACGGTCGACTCGAAATGCCGCTCGTCCAGCATCGCAAGCGATTTACACCCGGGCAGACACGCCTCGAGCACGGCAGGATCGTTCAGCGCGCGCCACACGGCTTCGGGCCGCGCGGGGAGAATGCATTGATCAGCTAGCTTCATCGCCGCTCCTCAGCGCTCGTAGAGTTTGAACAGCGCCTGGGTGCCGTTGCGGGTAAAGCCTTGCTCCGCGAGCTTCTGATAAAGACTGCGCACCAGATCCAGACCCGGCAACTCACGTCCCATGTGAGCGGCTTCCTCATGTGCAATCCGCATGTCCTTGATGAAGTGCTCGATGAAGAAGCCCGGCGCGAAATCGCCTTTGGCGATGCGCGGCCCCAGGTTATTCAACTGGAAGCCGCCAGCCGCGCCGCCGCCGATCGCACTCAATACGGTCTGCGGATCCAGTCCGGCGCTGTGCGCATAGGCCAGGCCTTCGCACACGCCCAGCATCGTCGATGCGATCACGATCTGATTGCACAGCTTGGTGTGCTGACCTGCGCCCGGTCCGCCTTGCAGCACGATGTTCGTGCCGAGGCAGCGCAGCATCGGCTCGACGCGTGCGAGCACGTCGGCCGCACCGCCCACCATGATGGACAGCCGTCCCTCGCGTGCGCCGATATCGCCGCCCGAAACCGGTGCGTCCAGCATGTGGACGCCGCGAGTTGCAGCGTGCGCGGCTAGCTCTTCGGCCAGTTGCGGGCTCGAAGTCGTCATGTCGATCAGCACGGCATCGCGTCGCGCGTTCACGATCAGACCGTCGTCGCCGAGGTACAGCGCGCGCACATCGTCCGGCATGCCGACGATCGTGACGACCACGTCGGATGCTTCAGCGAGCGCCTTCGGGGTGGCATGCCAGGACGCGCCCGCCGCGATAAGCGGCTCGGCCTTCGCACGGGTACGGTTATAGACGTGCAACGGATAGCCGGCTGCGGCGAGCCGCGCCGCCATCGAGGCGCCCATGATGCCGAGGCCGATAAAGCCGACAGCGGGTTTGCTTGCAGATTGATTCATGATTGTTTGATCCGGTCAGAGTTTGTCGCGCAGCAGGTCGCGCAACAACATGGGAGTCAAAGGATGACGGTCCGCCACCACGCCGAATGGCGCTAGCGCATCGTTCACGGCGTTGGTCAAGGCGCCGAGCGCACCCATCACGCCACCTTCGGCCATCCCTTTGATGCCCGCCGCCGTCGCGCGGCTAGGCGTATGCAATGGGATGATTTCGAAATTGGGTAATTCGGTCGACGTGGCGATCAGGTAGTCGGCAAGCGAACCCGTCACGTTCTGTCCCGTTTCGTCGTAGCGTGTATGCTCGAACAACGCGCCGGACAATCCCATCGCCACTGCCCCATGTTGCTGTCCTGTCACCACGGTGGGATTAAGCAGCGTGCCGCAGTCTTCGGCGATCACGTAGCGCGCAAAATGGATTGCGCCGGTGGCCACGTCCAGTTCGATCTCGCATCCGTGCGTCGAATTCGAGTAGGTCATCGGCGGCGGATCGTAGGTCAGGTGAAACTCGAGGCCAGGCGTGAGGCCCTGCGGAAGCGAAGTAGGATCCATGTAGGCACGCCGCGCCACGTCGGCGAGCGTTAGACCCGCGTCGACCCACGCGTCGCCGCTGCGGCGCTCGACACGCGCATCGACAAGGCGAAGCGAGTCGTAATCAGGCAGTTCGAGACAACCAGCGGCAATGGCGAGCACCTTGCGGCGCGCATCGAGCGCGCACAAATAGACCGCGCCTCCGCCCGCCGTGCCGCTGCGGGCGCCGCGGCTGCCCATGCCGTATGGCGCGATATCGGTGTGGCCCAGATGAATATGCACGCTCGACGGATGCACACCCAGGCCTTCGGCCACCGCATTGGCCATCGCGCTTTCATAGCCCTGCCCGCTGGGGGCGAGACCCACCGACGCGTTCACCACACCGCTCGGCTCGATACGGATCCAGCTTGCCTCGTGTCCCGAGCCCGGAATGCCGGCAGATTTATAAAAGCGCGAACCATATGTCGTCGGCTCGACCACATTGCACAGGCCAAGCCCAAGATAGCGGCCGGCCGCCCGCGCCGCCTGCTGGCGCGCGCGAAACGCGTCGTAGTCGAAGGCTGCCAGCACCGCCTCAAAGGTCTGCGACGGCGTAATGTCGGCCAGCAATTCGCCGGTGGCGGTGCGATACGGCAGTTCCTGCGGCGTCAACAGGTTGCGGCGGCGCACGTCGACCGGATCCAGCTTCAGTTCGCGCGCAATCGCTTCCATCGTGCCTTCCATGACCCAACTGGTGATGGACATCGGCGCGCGCATGGGTGCGTTGCCGCATTTGTGACTAAGCACGACCTTCACGTCGAACGCGTAGTGCTGCAGCCGGTACGGTCCGCTCAACACCATCGCGACGACGCGCGCGAGGTAGTTCGCCGGAAAGAAGCAATACGCGCCGAAGTCTTCGCGGATCTCCAGATCGAGCGCGAGCAGCGTGCCGTGCTCATCCACCGCGGCGCGCGTGCGGCAGAAGTCTTCGCGCGAATTGGCCGCTGCGGTCAGGTTCTCGAGACGATCTTCGCGCCAGCGCACCGGACGCTTCAGATGACGCGCGAGTGCAGCCACGGTCAGCTCTTCGCGGTACAACGCGATTTTCTGACCGAACGAACCGCCGACATCAGGCGAAATCACCGTCACCTGGGACTCGCTGAGCCTGAGCCGTTGCGCGAGCTGAGTGCGCAAAGGATGCGGCACCTGGGTTCCGATGTGGAACGTCAGGTGGTCGCGCCCCGCGTCCCAGACTGCTGCGCAACCGCGCGTTTCGATGGGCACATGGGTCTGCCGCTGCTGCTGAAAGGTCGCCTCGACCACCCGGTAAGCGTGCTGGCTCACGCTCTGCGGGTCGCCGTTCGAGTAGGTCTGGTGCGACACCAGGTTGCCGGGCACCCCGGGGTCCACTTGCGCGGCATCGGCTTCGAGCGCTTGCCACATATCGGTCACCACAGGTAACGGCTCGAACTCGACCATGACCTGCTCCGCGGCGTCTTCCGCGAGATACCGGTCCGTGGCAACCACACACGCTACAAGATCGCCCTGAAAGCGCACGATGTCGGTCGGCATCGTCGCGAACTCGACCGGCAACAAGCCCTTGACCGGCGCGGCGACACGCATCGGCGTGGTCCATTGCGCGAGTTCCCGTCCGGTGACGACGGTCACGACACCGGGCATGCCGGCAGCCACCGCGGTATCCACTGAAACGATCCGCGCATGCGCATGCGGCGAGCGCACGAAACTCACGTGCAGGGCGCCCGCGATTTCGATATCGTCGAGATACCGACCATAGCCTGTCAGCAGGCGATAGTCTTCGGTGCGCGGCACAGCCTTGTTGAGGTAGCGAAACGTCTGGTCAGACATCGGCGCTGTTCTCCCGCATCCGCGTAGCCGCAAGCAGAATCGCCCGCACGATGTTCTGGTACCCGGTGCAGCGGCACAGGTTGCCGGAAAGCGCCTCGCGCACCTCGGCCTCAGATGGGCGTGGGTGTTCGCGCAGATAGGCCTCGAAGGTCATCACGATGCCCGGCGTGCAAAAGCCGCACTGCAAGCCATGACACTCATGCAGCGCCTGCTGCAGCGGAGAGAGGCGGCCATCCTGCGCGACGGCTTCGATCGTGGCGATCTGCACTTCGTCCATCTGAACGGCGTACGCGAGGCACGAGCGCGCCGGACGGCCGTCGATCAGCACCGTGCATGCGCCACATACGCCGTGCTCGCAGCCGACGTGCGTGCCGGTCAGACGGCAGTCTTCACGAAGCACATCGGAAAGGAGCTTGCGAGACTCGCAATGCACTTCGTGACGGGTGCCGTTCACACTGAGATAAATTGTTTTCTTTTCCATGACTCACTTCAACGTCTTGTTGGCTGACTGCGTCGCCCGTTGCAACGCTCGCGCCGTGATCGTCTTGACGAGATCACGCCGGTAAGCGGCGCTGATGTCCGGTTGATCGTACGGGTCGATAGCGTCGGCCACCGCGTCGGCGATTGCAGCAAGCGTCGGCGCATCGACCGGAGCGCCGACGAAACCCGCTGCGAGTTCGTCCAGCGCAAGCGGGACGTCCGCCACGCCGCCAAGGCCGATGCGCAGGCTGGAGAATCTGTTGCCGTCGAGCACAACGGTGAGTGCGCAAGCCGCAATGGCGAAGTCGCCGTGCCGCCTGCTGAAGACTTCAAACGCGTGCCGCTCGCCAGGGCTTGCAACCGGGAAATGCACGGCTCGAATGATTTCTTCAGCGGCAAGATCGGTCGTCATCACCGCAATCAGGAACTCTCCGGCCGACACCTCACGGCTGCCGTCCGGTCCGACAATCTCGATGCGCGCACCCAGCGTGCTTGCGATGAGCGGCATTTGCGCAGCAGGATCCGCATGCGCAAGACTGCCCCCAAGCGTGCCGCGCTGCCGGATCGCGTAGTGTCCAATGGTGGCGGCCGCTTCCGCGAGCAGCGGGCAAGCGGCGCGCACCGTGCTACTGGTAGCCACCTCGTGATGGCGCGTCATCGCGCCAATGGAGAGCGACTCACCCGCAAGCGTCACGCCCCTGAGTTGCGGCAACGCGTTGAGGTCGATCAGATGTGCCGGCTGCGCAAAGCGCATGTTCATCATCGGCGCGAGGCTTTGCCCTCCCGCGATGACTTTGGCATCGAAGCCGTGCAGCGCGAGCAGCGACAGCGCATCTTCAAGCGTGTGAGGCCGGTGATACGAAAATACTGCGGGTTTCATGCGTTCTACGCCCTCAGATTCGCGCCGCTCGCCTGATCGAAAAGATGCAGACGGCGGCGGTTGATCGACAGGGTCACGCGTTCACCGATCTTGCAGGAACGCTCCTTGCCAACACGAAAAAACATCGACTGCCCCAAACATTGCAGGCCGATAAACTGATCGGAACCGACCGGCAACAACGAGGCGATGTCGCCTGTCAGTGAACAATCGGTCGAGTCGCCATGCTCGTCGATGTCTTCGGCCCGAATGCCGGCCGACACTGCCCGGCCACTGCATCCTGCAAGCAGCCGCTGCGTCTGTTCGTCGAGAGCGAGCGAAAGATCGCCGCTGCGAAATTGCAAACCGTGATCGCCTTGCGTCAGCACGCCGTCGATAAAGTTGATCGGCGGGCTGCCGAGGAAATTGGCGACGAATTTATTGGCTGGCCGCTCGTAGATGTCGTCGGGCGAGCCGATCTGCTGCACGACGCCTTGGCGCATCACGACGATGCGGTCGGCGAGCGTCAGCGCTTCGGCCTGATCGTGCGTCACGTACACGAAAGTCGTCTGCATCGACTGATGCAATGCCTTGATGCTCGCGCGCATCGACACGCGCAGCGCCGCGTCGAGGTTCGACAGCGGTTCATCCATCAGAAAGACCGCGGGCTGGCGCACCATTGCGCGGCCGAGCGCGACACGCTGGCGCTGCCCGCCCGACAGTTGCCCGGGCCGCCGGTCCAGCAGATGCTCGATTTCAAGCGACTGCGCAGCCGCGCGCACCCGCGCATCGATCTCCTGTTGCGGATATTTGCGCATCCGCAGGCCGAAGGCGATGTTGTCGTACACATTCTTGTGCGGGTACAGTGCGTAGCTTTGAAACACCATCGCCACATCCCGCCGGTGCGCCGGCAAGCCGTTCACTTCGACGCCGTCGAACCGCAAGCTGCCCTGAGTGACCTCTTCCAGTCCGGCGATCATGTTGAGCGTCGTCGACTTGCCGCAGCCGGACGGTCCGAGCAGAACGAGAAACTCCTTGTCCCTGATCTGCAGATTCAGATTGTCCAATGCGATATGCCCGTTCGCATACTGCTTGCCCACCTGCTGAAATTCGATTTGAGCCATGGCCTTTCCCTTTATCCCTTTACCGCGCCGGCAGTCAGGCCCGACACGATGTAACGCTCGAACACCACGGCGATGATCACGGGCGGCACGATTGCGACCACGCCGGCCGCGTTGATGAATGAAAAGCTCGTCGTGAAATCCGACGTGAAAGACGCGACGATGATCGGGACGGTCTGCGACGCGGCGGTCTGCGTAAACATCAAGGCGAACAGGAATTCGTTCCAACTGGTCAGGAACGTGAACATGATGACGGCGACGAGCGACGGCACCGCGAGCGGCAAAAACACCTTCAGCAGAGCCTGAATCCGCGAGCAGCCGTCGACCCGAGCCGCCTTGTCGAGCTCGTCCGGTAGCGATTCAAAATAGCTAAGCAGCATGAAGACGCTAAACGGCACCGTGATCGCCAGATAAGTGATGATCAGCGACCCGACGCTGTCGAGCAGGCCGAGCTTGCGCACGAACAGAAAAAACGGCACGACGAGTGCGATATCGGGAATCACGCGGGTAGCCAGCATGAAATACACCGACAGATCGCGGCCGATATAACGGATCTTCGCCATCGCATAAGCGGCGGGAACGCTGACGAGCAGATTCAGCAACACCACTGCAGCGGCGACCACGAGACTATTGCGCAGTGCCGGGAACAGGTACTGCGCGGTGGACGGAATGAACGCGGCGTTGCCGTCGTCCGACGCTGTGCCGTTGCTCGCCGCGACGATCGCCTTGAAGCTGGACAGCGTCGGCGGATGCGGAATCCAGTGAGGCGGGATGGATGTGATATCCGCTTCGCGTTGCAGCGAAGACGACAACAGCCACGCAACCGGCGCCAGCACATACAGCAACATCACGATTGAACCAGCCAGCAGCGCCAAGCGTTTGACAAAGAGAGAAGATGACATCGCTTAGAGCCTCTTGCCGAGTAGACGGATGATCGCGTACGACATCGCAAACGTGGCAAGCGCAAGCACATACGCAACCGCCGCACCGGTGCCGAACGACAGATTGCGGAACGTCTCGACATAGATGTGCCAGGAGAGTACGTGAGATGCGTCGGCCGGACCGCCCTCTGTCAGAATGAAGAAGAGGTCGAAGTGCCGCACCGCCATCATCGCCTCGTAGATCATCACGAGCATGAAGCCGGGACGCATAGCCGGCAGCGTCACGTGCACAAATCGGCTCGACAGGTTGGCGCCGTCTACACGCGCCGCCGCGTACAGGTCCGACGGAATTGACTTCATCGTCACAAGCAGCAGGATGGTCGCGAGCGGCACTTCCTTCCACACGAACGCGTTGGAGATCAGCGCCAACGTCTTGTGCGTATCGCCCAGCCACACCATGTACTGGCCGATCACGCCAAGCTGCAACAGTAGTCCATTGAGCGCGCCGTACCCTGAGTCGTAGATCCACTTCCACATCAGGCCGTCGACCACATACGGGATGGCCCAAGGAATCAGCAAGGCGGTCGACAGGATGCGCCGGCCGCGGAACTCCTGATTCAGCAACAGCGCCATCATCGTCGCGATAACCATGATCGCGAGGACCGACACGACGGTGAACCACGCGGTGCGCTCCACCGCGGCCCAGAACATCGGATCGCGGAAGGTTTGAATGTAGTTACCCAGGCCGACGAACGACACGTTGTTCATCCGCGTCAAATGAATGTCGAACAGGCTCGTCCAGAACGAGTAAAGCACCGGGAACACGGCGACTGCGAGCAGCACCAGCATCATCGGCGTCAGCAGCAGCGTTGCGCTACGCTGGTCGGAAGGCGCCACGGAATGTCTGGCAAGCCAGCGGCGGCCCAAGGCTTGAACGCTCATATCGACCTCAGGATTTGCTCAACGCGGTCCACTTCTGCGCGGACCGCTTCAGTGCGTCGGCTACGCTCGATTGACCGAGGATCGCCGCTTGCCATGCCGTACCGTTTGTCTCGTCCCATTCGCCGAACCAGCGCGTGATCACATCCTTCTTGCGGGCCAGATCCTGCTGCTTCTGAAACATCGAGAAATCGCCGTACTTTTCATATGCGGAGCGGACTTCCGGGTCGTTAAAGAGCGGCTTCACGCCGAATGCCGTGCCGGTATCCAGGAACATCGCTTTCTGGAACGCGTAATGGCCGTCGAATCGTCCGCCGAACGCTTCGATCAGCCGCGTCGCCTCAGCGGCCCGAGTCTTGTTGGCGCCGGCCGCGGCGCTCATTGCGTGCATGCGCATTCACGCAACTGTGGCGTGCGAACCGTTCGGGCCGGCCGGCATCAACGCCTGTTTGATATGGCCCGCGACACGCGATTGGCGCGGATCGTTAAGCGCCTGAACCCGGTAGCGAGGTAACAATGCGAACGCGTGATTGCCTGACGCCACGGCCTTGAAGCCGTTCAATTCTCCCAGCTCGACGCAGGCAGGCGAAACGATGTGGTGCTTGTTGACCGCATCGGCGACCCATTGCAGCGAAGTCACCGCGCCGTGCTTCGGATCGTCCATCACCGCGTTGCCGCTGTCGTCGACAAAGCGGCCGCCGTTGGAAAACACCAGTGACGACATGAATTCGATCAGCCAGCTTTCGCGTGCCATCGAGAGCATCAGCGGATATTGCGACAGACCCGCATTCTTGATCTTCAGCGATTGCGCGACCAGTTCGTCCCACGTTGCAGGAGGCGCCGCAATGCCCGCCTTGGCGAGCTTGTCTGCGTCGTACAGAAACGCCATGTAGTCGGTGTAGTACGTGAGACCGTACTGACGCCCCTTGTAGCGCATCGATTGGGTGCAGAAGTCCTGCACCTCGCCGTTGTACTTGAGCAGTTGCGGATAGCCGTCGAGCGGCGCAAGCCAGCCCGCGTCGGCCCACTCGGGCAGCCAGCCGTCGGACACCCACAGCACGTCGATCGGCGCCTGGCCGACGAACTTCGTCACCATCGCCTCGCGGTACTGTGCGAACGGGAGGTTGTTGTAGTTGACGTTCAGCCCCGATTCCTTCTGAAACGGCACGAGCATGCGCTTCACCGTATCGACGCCGGCCGACCAGGTATGGAGATTCACGCTGTCGGCAGCGAAGGCCCGTGACATCCCGCCCATCAAACCAGAAGCAGCGAGCCCCGCCGCCGCAGACAGCTGTAGAAATCGACGACGACCGCTCTCGAATCCGTTGACGACGTTACTCATGGCTCGCTCCGACCGCCTGCGCGGCGCTGTTCACACGTGGCGTAGCCGCTGATTCGGCTACCTCTTGAGACGCGAAGATATCGTCGATAAAATAAATCGTCAATTGACGACATACAATTTTTGCAAAAAATTTTTCCTCACAGATACCGCAGACCTACCGGACTACATTCTGCTGTTTTGTCGCGCTTTTTCGCCATTCGATCCAATTAGTTTCTCGGTTCAATCACGGAACTCTTGGTCGTCGATCGACGATCGACCGGAAGGAATTCGACGCCGGGCGGCGCTGTACGAGAGCAATGTGGTGGGAATTTTGCAGAGATCGGGCACGCACAGAAGGCCGCCCAGGAGGGACGCATGTGAGTTGCCTACGCGACGGAGGCGGTTAGAAAGTGGTGGGCGCTGGCCTCACGACTCCACCAAACTGGCAGACTGCTCAGCGCGTCACGCTCAGGCGCGTCCCTGCGCCGGCAGCAGTGAAGGCATGCCGGCCAGAAAGACGCCGACGCGCATCCCAATCACCGCATCGGAAGGCGCAAGTTTTTCGTTCCAGTAAACCCGGCTCGCGATGTCGAATCGAGAGTGCCCTCGTGGGCATCGTGCAACGCGCGAATGCTTGCTGCATACCCGCGTGACCAAGCCGAGGCGGAAGAATCAACCGTTCATGCGGCCGCCCACA
>NZ_JAQQEK010000067.1:0-18180 GCF_046027355.1 Paraburkholderia sediminicola
GGCGGTGTGCAGCACGGCGCGGCCTTCTGTCGGGTTGACGATGTCACCCGCGAACATCGCGTCGCGGCGTTTTTCGACGCCGGCTTCGCGCGCGAGTTGCACGAGCAGTTTCAGGGTCTCGTCGGTGATGCGGTTCTTCGAGAAATCGGCCGCGAGACCGCCGCCCGCGAACGCGAAGCGCTCAGCACGGGTAGGGGCGGGATCGTTCTCGGGGGCGAACCAGTCGCGCATATGCGCATCGCGAATCTTTTCGTAATGCGTTTGCAGCGAGGACCACGCGGAGGACGAAGATATTTTCATGGATTTCGAAAATGCTAAAAGAGCATCAGTCGGCAATGCGCGTGGTAAGCGCGCGATCGGGCACGGGAGACAGACGGTTATCCGGTTTCATGCTGCGGCAGCAATGGCAGCCTGGCATCTGGCGTGATTCAACAAAGGTGCTCATACCGCCGCATAATGACGTTTCGCCAAAAACGCAAGCTCACGCGGCCGTGACCTGGTCGTGGTATCGAAGCAGGCGCTCCACTTCCTGCCTTGACCCGAGGATGACGGGAACGCGCTGATGGACGTGGCCCGGCTGGACTTCCATGATGGGCATTTCTCCCGTCGTACTCATCCCACCGGCCTGTTCGACGATGAACGACATCGGATTGGCCTCATAGGTCAGCCGCAACCGCCCAGCAAGCTGGGGATTCTTGCTGTCTCGCGGATAGAGGAAAACGCCCCCGCGCATCAGGATTCGATGGACCTCCGCGACCATGGACGCTATCCATCGCATGTTGAAATTCGTTTGCCGCGGCCCCGAAGCACCCGCCACACACTCACGGACATAGCGGCGCACGGGTTCTTCCCAATAGCGTTCGTTGGACATGTTGATCGCGAATTCGCGGGTATTTTCCGGGATCTGAAGTTGTGGGTGAGTCAGCACGAATGATGCTGACTCCCTATCAAATGTGAAACCGTCAACGCCATACCCCGTGGTCAGCACGAACATCGTTGTTGCACCGTAGATCGCGTACCCCGCGCAGACCTGCGTCGCGCCCGGCTGAAGAAAATGGCTCTCGTCGAGTGCAGCGTCAGACGCCGGAGCAACCAGCACGGAAAAGATACTTCCGACAATGCCGTTAATCTCAAGATTGGAGGATCCATCGAGTGGATCGAAAAGAAGCAGATATTCAGGGGTATCCGTGGCATGTTCATGCACGGTCACTCGAACCGATTCGAGCTCTTCCGACGCCAGTCCGCGGAGACAACTAACCGACTCGACGGTACCGATCATAATGTCGTTCGAAACGACGTCGAGCTTCTTTTGCGCTTCTCCATGAACATTCTCGGACTGGGCATTTCCGGATGCACCGTCGAATACGCCTCGCTCGACAGCCGTTGCGATGGATGAGCACGCGTCAGCCACAGATTCGATCAGCTTGATCAGTCCCACCGGGATTCGCTTGTCATGTGCTGCGTTCGCGAGAAATGAGGATAGCGTAGTGTACTTAGTGATTGCGAGGTCAGTCATGTTCGGTCCGCTTGGCAGGAACTATCTGGCGATCGGTTGGAATCAACGGGTTGGGAGAGGCGCCGTCGACATGCATACAGCAACGAAGGACGCTCACGCGTCGCATGGCGCGACGCTGCCTTGTCCGAGCAGCGCGAGAGCTGCATCGGGACCCGCGCCTCCCGCGACATAACGCTCGGGAGGATCCTGCTCGCGCCAGGCGTCTATCACAGGATCGACCCATTGCCATGCGGCGTCGAGTTCGTCGCCTCGCATGAAAAGCGTGAGTCTGCCGCGGATCACGTCGAGCAGGAGCCGCTCGTAGGCATCCCTTCGTCTCGTCGAGAATGCCGAAGAAAATTCGAGGTTCAGACTCACCGGCCTGACCGTCATCTCATCGCCCGGCGCTTTGGTCATCAGGTAGAGTTTCAGGCTCTCGTCCGGCTGCAACCGGATCACGAGACGGTTGCCCCGGCTGTCCGTGCTGGGAGAGCCGAAAACCGAATGCGGTACATCCCTGAAATTGACGACGATCTCCGCGACTCGACTCTGCAGGCGCTTGCCGGTGTACAGATAAAAGGGCACGCCTGCCCAGCGCCAGTTATTTAGCTCCACTTTCAGCGCGACGAATGTCTCCGTCCGGCTATCTGCGCGGATGTCCTGCTCGTCCAGGTAGCCGGCAACCGGCACGCCGTGCATCTCGCCGGCCGTGTACTGACCACGTACGGTCTGCCGTGCCACATCGACCGCGCTGAGTGGCTTGAGCGAGCGAAGAACCTTGAGCTTTTCGTCGCGTACGGCATCCGCTTCGAGACTCAGCGGCGGCTCCATTGCGAGTATGCACAGCAACTGCAGTAGATGATTCTGGACCATGTCCCGCATTGCACCGGTGCGCTCGTAAAACGCACCGCGGCCCTCGACGCCCACCTGCTCGGCAATCGTGATCTGGACATCACGAATCCCATCGCGATTCCAGAGACGCTCGAACATGCCGTTGCCAAAGCGCAGCGCAAACAGGTTTTGCACGGTCTCCTTGCCGAGGTAGTGGTCGATCCGGTATATCTGCTGCTCGCGAAATATCGCCCCGACCTCGCGGTTGATCCGTTGAGCGGAGGGCGAATCATGGCCCAGCGGCTTCTCGAGAACGACCTTTGAAGTGGCGGAAACAAGCTCTGCCCGGTTCAGTTCGGTGCATATCGGAATGAAGAGTTCCGACGGAGTGGCAAGGTAGAAGATATGCCCCCGGCTGTCCTGCCATCGCAATGTTGCAGCGAGCCGTGCGTAGTCCGCAGGCACAAGCGCATCCAGCTGGACGAACTCGAGGCGAGATGAGAAGGTGGTCCAATGTGCGTCGTCGAAGTCGATGGCGGGCAGGAACTGACGAAAGGCATCGCGTACCTTGTCGAGGTAGCCGTTCCGATCCAGCCCATCGCGGCCGACGCCAACGATACGCATGCCGTCCGGAAGCGTTCCCTCCCGGTGGTTCTGATACAACGCGGGTAAAAGCTTGCGCATGGCAAGATCTCCCGTGCCGCCAAAAATCACCAATAACTGTGCTTTCATTGATCTGATCCCGACGAGATTCCTGAGTCCGCTACACGTATCGCGCACTCGTACCAGCGCGATCCATTACGCGCAATGCACGTGGTCATAACTCCCCGCCATGGCTGACAGCGCAACCGGCTTGATCTTGTGCGCCTGTCCGGCACTGCCGAATGCCTCGAAGCGGGAACGGCACAGGTCTCGTGCCGCCCCGGTTGCGTCCGTGAGAAATCGTCGAACGTCGAACTCAGAAGGACGCTGTGCGAGTGAGCGCCGTATTGCGCCTGTCATCACAAGGCGGATATCCGTGTCGATGTTGATCTTGCGTACGCCATGACGAATGCCCTCGCAAATCTCTTCCACCGGAACACCGTACGTCTCCCGGATTTCACCGCCGAACTCGCGGATGATCTCAAGCCATTCCTGAGGCACGGAACTTGACCCGTGCATCACCAGATGAGTATTGGGCAGGCGACGATGAATCTCCCTGATCCTGTCGATCGCGAGAATATCGCCCGACGGTTTGCGGGAGAATTTGTAGGCGCCGTGCGACGTGCCAATAGCAATTGCCAACGCGTCGACCCCGGTGCGTTGCACGAACTCGGCGGCCTGCTCGGGGTCCGTCAGCAGCATGTCGTGAGTCAGCACGCCTTCGGCGCCGGAGCCGTCTTCCTCCCCCGCCAGTCCCGATTCAAGCGAACCCAGACATCCGAGCTCACCCTCGACTGACACCCCGACGGCATGCGCCATATCCACCACCTTCCGCGTTACCTCAACGTTATAGTCGTAGGTTGCAACGGTTTTCATGTCCGGCATGAGTGAACCGTCCATCATCACGCTGCTGAATCCGCTACGGATCGCGGCCTGACAAACAGCCGGCGATGCCCCATGGTCCTGATGCATCACGACCGGGATGTCGGGATAAGTCTCGATCGCCGCAACGACCAGGTGCCGCAGAAACGCTTCGCCGGCGTATTTCCGCGCACCGGCGGAGGCCTGCATGATGACCGGACTATCGCAGTCGTCGGCCGCCTGCATGATCGCCTGAACCTGCTCCAGGTTATTGACGTTGAATGCCGGCACGCCATACGCGTGCTCGGCCGCATGGTCCAGTAACTGTCGCAATGAAATCAGCGCCATGTCATTTCCAGGAAGTAATGTCGCCGTACGGCGAACGTCGTTAAATTGATATCGAGAATGATCACGACATCGCGCCGGCGTCGGCCGTTCGGGCACTTTCTGGCACGACGCGGCGACGCAACTAGTCGACCATCCCTTGTTCCATTTCGAGCGTGCGGCTCACCGCGTCCACGATCGCGTCCACCGTAATACCGAACTCTTCGTACAGCGTCTCAGCCGGAGCCGACTCGCCAAAGTGCGACAACCCGATTACAGCGCCGCTCAAACCGACGTACTTCCGCCAGAAATCGCCAGCTGCCGCTTCAACGGCCACGCGCCGGATCTTTGGCGGCAAAACGGAAAGCTGGTACGCAAGCGGCTGGCTATCGAAGATCGTCGTTGATGGCATGGACACGACCCTTGCGGCAATCCCTTGCTCAGCGAGCGCAGTCTGCGCTTTGAGCGCGATTTCCACTTCGGAACCCGTCGCAATCAGAATGATGTCCAGTGTTTCGCCAACGGCCTCCGAGAGTACATACCCGCCTTGCCGGATTTGTGCCTTCGCCTGCGCGCTGCGGGAAAGCGGCGGCAGATTCTGACGAGAAAGCAGCAGCGCGGTCGGCGCGTTAGTTGTCTCCAGTGCTGCCGCCCACGCGACTGCTGTTTCGACCGTGTCCGCCGGCCGCCATACACTCATGCCTGGAATCTGGCGCAGCATCGCCGCGTGCTCGACCGGCTGATGGGTGGGCCCATCTTCGCCGAGACCAATCGAATCGTGGGTGAAGACGTAGATACATTGCAGGTGCATCAGCGCCGCCATACGAAGCGCATTCTTCGCGTAGTCGGAAAACACCAGGAAGGTCCCGCCGTACGGAAGAAAACCGCCATGGAGGGCAACGCCGTTCATGATCGCGACCATGCCGAACTCGCGAACGCCGTAGTGGATATAGTTTCCAGATCCGTTCGCGCTGTCGGGTACGATCGCGCGGGAAGCCGGCACCATGGTGAGATTCGACGGCGCGAGATCTGCCGAGCCGCCTAGAAGTTCAGGCAGTCGGCCAACCAGCAGATCAAGGCACTTCTGCGACGCCTTGCGGGTCGCCATCTTCTGCTCGAACCAGTCACTGCCCTCCAGCAGGCTTTCGATCACGTCGGCGCATCGCTCACGGCGACTGCCGTGCATACGGGATTCGAAGTAGTCGGCCTTTTCCGGAAAGTGGGTACGATAGGCTTCGAACAGCGTGCGCCATGCCATGTTGCTCTCACGGCCCGCTGCTCGCGAGTCCCATGCGCTGCGAATCGGCTCGGGAATATCGAATGGCGCGTGACTCCAGCCAAGATGCTCCCGCGTGGCCGTGATTTCAGCGGCCCCAAGCGGAGCGCCATGCACGTCGTGCGTGCCGGCCCGATTGGGCGAGCCATGTCCGATCACCGTCTTGCAGCATATCAAGGTCGGCCGGTCACGTTCCGCACGCCCTGCCTCGATCGCGCGCTCGATCGAAAGCGGATCATGTCCGTCGACACCCTCGACGACATGCCAGCCATACGCACGGAAGCGCATCGGGGTCTGGTCGGTGAACCAGCCCTCGACATGACCGTCGATCGAAATGCCGTTGTCGTCATAAAACGCAATCAGTTTGCCGAGATGCCATGTACCGGCGAGCGAGCATGCTTCATGCGAGACGCCCTCCATGAGGCAGCCGTCACCGAGAAACACATAGGTGTGGTGATCGACGATATCGAATCCCGGTTCGTTGAATTCAGCGGCCAACAACCGTTCAGCCAGCGCCATGCCGACTGCGTTGGCAAGACCCTGCGCTAACGGGCCAGTGGTCGTCTCGACCCCTGGCGTCAGACCGCGTTCAGGGTGTCCGGGCGTAACCGATTGCCACTTCCGGAATCCCTTCAGATCGTCTATGGACAGACCGTAGCCACTCAGATGCAGCACGGCATACAGCAGCATCGAACCGTGACCGTTCGACAGCACAAAGCGATCCCGGTTGACCCAATCCGGAACCGCGGGATCATGCTTCAGGTACTTGCGCCAGAGTACTTCGGCAATATCCGCCATCCCCATCGGCATGCCGGGATGTCCAGAATTCGCAGCCTGGACGGCGTCGATCGACAGAAACCGCACTGCATTGGCAAGTTCTGTCCGGGTCGGATTAGCATGATCCATGAGTCACCACTATTTCGTATACCTAAATTAATATATTGAAGCCTCGCGCGTTTTCTCGACGAGGCTCCTGCATCCAGTCTTCGGGTACAGCCTCAGCGTCAGGCAGCGGGCACCGCCGTACTGTCCAACAGATGCGTGATCGATTCGCCCATGCTGCGCAGGATCAGGAAGCAGGAACATGCACCGGCGTCCAGGACGCCAATCGAACGGTCGCCTAGCCGGGCCGCGCGTCCGATACGGGCGCGCAGGTCGCGAGTCGAATTCATCCCGGCTTCCGCGGCAACCACCAGCGCATCGATACACTCCCGGAAGCTCTTGCCCTCTTCCAATGCCGCCCCATACGCGTTACGCGCTGGAACAAGCGTGTCGATCAGTGTCTTGTCGCCGACCTTCGCATCGCCGATCTCCTGGACAGAAACAATGCCGGCAACGAGCGCCTGATAGAAAAGAGATTTGTCGAGCTCGGCGTAGTCCGCGAACGTGTCGCTCATACTGAGAAAGAAAGTCCCGTAGAGCGGCCCCATCGAGCCACCGATTCCTTCCATGAGCGCCGAGGACAGATCGCCCAAGGCCACCGGGAACGACGGTACCGCTCCGCGTGCCGCAAGATGCTCCCCACACTGGGTGAAGCCCTTGCTCATGTTGATGCCATGATCGCCGTCGCCAATCGCGCCGTCGACTTCGCTCAGATACTGGCGATTCGCATTGATGGTGCGAACCAGATCGACGACGACGCCGCCGGCGTCGGCCAATTTAACGGTTTCAGTCATCGTGCGTCTCCCACATTGAGTCCGATGCTTTGACATGGATGCGCGAGGCACGCGCTCAGTTCATCGTCGAGTTTCGTCAACGTCAGCGTGACTCCCATCATTTCCAGGGACGTAAAAAGATTGCCGACGAACGAGAACTGAATATCGATTCCCGCTTCACGCAGATACTCGGCAACCTCGCCATACAGGATGTATTGCTCCATCACCGGCGTCGCACCGAGGCCGGACAGCAACACCGACACCTTGTCGCCTCTGGCAAAAGGCAAATCGGGCAACAGCTTGTCGAGCATCAGCCGCGCCATGTCTCGCGCTGGAACGGTGGGCTGCACCAGAATGCCGGGTTCGCCATGATGGCCGATGCCGACTTCCATTTCGCCGTCCTTGATGACGAAGTTGGCCTTGCCGACCGCAGGGATCGTACAGGCGGACAGGCCGACGCCGATCGAGCGGGTCGAATCCACCGCCTTGCGTGCAGCGGCGATCACCTCATCGAGCGTGGCGCCCTGGGCCGCCCGCGCACCTCCGACCTTCCACATCACGATTTCACCGGCAACGCCACGCCGTTTTTCGATCTCATCTTTCGGCGCCGAGGCGGCATCGTCATTTGCTACGACCGTGCGCACGCGAATGCCCTCGCGCTCGGCCAGCTTGATTGCCATCTTCACGTTCATATTGTCGCCAGCGTAATTGCCGTAAAGGCAAGCTACGCCTGCGCCGCTGTCGGCCGCCTTGAAAGCCTCGAAGAATGATTTCGCAGTCGGCGACGAGAAGATCTCGCCGATGGCCACGGCATCCACCAGGTTGCGCCCGACATAACCGATAAAAGCGGGTTCGTGGCCTGATCCCCCTCCGGTCACAATGCCCACACGGTCCTTCTGGCGAGCATGCGCATGCGAGACAACGCGAGGATTCTCCGGTGCGGCGCGCAACTCCGGGTGCGCCGCGAGGATGCCGCGGAGCATGTCCTCGACAACGAGATCAGGATTGTTAATGACGCGATTCATACCGTTCCTTTACATCTTGAGTATTGTTACTGGGCGGTGTAGCCGCCATCAATCACGATATTCTCGCCGTTGACCATGGCAGCCGTGTCGCTGACCAGATACAGAATCAACGCGGCGATTTCGTCGGGGCGCGCAAATCGCCCTGCGGGAATCTTAGCCTTCATCGCTTCGCCCACCGCACCCGCCCAGGCTTTCCTGCCCAGTTCGGTATCGACGACCGTGGGTGAAACGGCGTTGACCGTAATACCGTGTTTTGCCCATTCGAGCGCGAGCACCTTTGTCATGCCGACGATTGCGGCCTTACTCGCGCAGTACGCCACATGGCGCTCCAGTGCGACGACACTCGCCTGAGAAGCCAGATTCACAATCCGGCCGCCAGTACCGCGGCTCAGCATCTGCTTGCCGACGGCCTGCGCAAGGAGGAACGGGGCCTTGAGATTGATCGTCATCGTCCGGTCCCAGGCTTCCTCGGACAGTGTTTCCGCGTTCTCAAGCAGAGCGACGCCGGCATTGTTGACCAGGATGTCGACGGGGCCTAACGTTTCGGTCACGCGCCGCACCAGGGCGTCCGATATCCCAGCGGCGGTGATGTCCGCTGCGATACCCACGTGCCGCTCGGGGCCGCCGGGAAGTGTCCGGGCTACGGCCTCGACGGCCGGGTTGATATCGAGCAGTGCGACACGCGCACCCGCAGCGGCAAGGCACTCAGCGACGGCAAACCCGATACCGCTTGCCGCACCGGTCACGACCGCGACGCGGTCCGTGATATCAAAAGGGGTCGTTGAATTGACCGACATCGCTCCACTCCTTGATTAGTTACTCTTGGGAATCTTGTTGAGAATCTCCTGGGCATTGGCCG
This sequence comes from Paraburkholderia sediminicola, assembly GCF_046027355.1. GTDB lineage: Bacteria > Pseudomonadota > Gammaproteobacteria > Burkholderiales > Burkholderiaceae > Paraburkholderia > Paraburkholderia sediminicola_B. The sequence continues at coordinate 8,969 of NZ_JAQQEK010000067.1, forward strand.
GCGTGACCTGCGTCCACGGCACCGCGTAGGACTTCGCAGTACCGTCGTCCCACGGCATCTTCGTGCCGTATCCGGCCCAGACGTCCGAGCGCGGCTTGTAAGACGAACCGACGACCGTACGCAACGCGACGTCCAGTGCGCCTTGCGCCTGCGCCTGCGAATCCTGGAAGAAGGTTGTCATTTCGCCCCGCTTGACTGCCGCGATACCGTCGACAATTCCGTCGATGCCGGCGACCGGGACCTTCTTCGGATCGATGCCCTTCGATTTCAGAGCCTGGATTGCGCCAAGCGCCATGTCGTCGTTCTCCGCAATGATGCCGCTGATCTGCCCCGGATGGGCGGTCAGCCAATTCTCGACCAGCGCCAGCGACTCGGCACGTGACCAGTTCGCCGTCTTATGCTCGAGCACTTTGACGGTCGGGGTTTTCGACAGCACGTCCTGGATGCCTTTCGAACGATCGATCTGCGCGGATTGTCCGATCGGACCCTCGAGGATCACCACATTTCCCTTGCCGCCGATTGCCTTGACGATCGCCTCTGCCTCCATCTGTCCCGCGATCACGTCGTTGCTACCAACATAGGACGTGAGCTTGTCGCCGGACACCAGGGTATTCGATCCGATGACCGGAATGTGCGCCGCGGCGGCTTTCGCCACGGCGGCGGCGCCCGCCGCCTTGTCGATCGGCACGAAAATGATCGCGTCGTATTTCTGCGTGATCATCGTGTCGAACTGGTTGCTCTGGGTGAGCGCGTCGTAATTGCCGTCGAATACCGTGAGCTGCACCGTACCGTCCTTGACTGCGGGCTGCGCCTTAAGCGCGTTGGTCCACATCTGCATGAACTCGCCTTTTAGACCATACACCGCCGCCCCGATACGGATAGGTTTGGCCTGCACGACAGTACAGGTAAGGCCCATCACTGCGCAGGCCAGCAAGGTTTTTTTCCACGAAATCATCGAAGTCTCCTGAATATCCAGATTCTTGCTTTTGGGTTGACGTTATTGCTTCTTGCGCGAAGCATCGAGCAGGACGGCGCCGACGATAATGACGCCCTTTACAACTTGCTGGTAATACGACGACACGCCCAGCAGATTCAGTCCGTTATTGATGACGCCGATCAGCAGCGCGCCCACAACGGTTCCTCCGAGCGAGCCCGTGCCGCCCGAAAGACTCGTGCCGCCGATCACGACGGCCGCGATGGCATCGAGTTCATAGGACACGCCGGCCTGCGGCAAAGCCGATGTCGTGCGCGCGGCGAGGATAATCCCGGCAAGACCGGCCAGCAGTCCGCCGATCACATAGACGGAAAAGATGATTTTCCCGGTCGAGATACCGCTCGTCTTGGCGCTCTTTACGTTGCCGCCCACTGCATAAACGTAGCGGCCGTAGGTCGTATAGCGCAGGACAAACCAGAACAGCACGACCACGAGAGCGAAAACGATGATCGGCACCGGTACCCCGGCAATCGCGCCCGTGCCGATGGCCAGGTAACCGTCCGGCAGGTCGGTCACCGGCATGCCGTCGTTATAGATATAGGTCAGCCCCCGCGCCGCGCTCAGCATGCCGAGCGTTGCAACAAAAGGAGGGATGGAGAGCCGGGCAACGAGCAAGCCGTTGATCGCGCCAACGGCTGCGCCCACGGCAAGCCCTGCTGCCAGTCCGAATGCCGCGCCGTGCGGATGCGCACCGGTCATGAGACTGGCACTGATGATGCCGGCAAGGGCGAGCGTCGAACCAACGGACAGGTCGATGCCCGCCGTGAGCACGACATAAGTCATCCCGACGGCCAGGATGCCGTTGATCGAAGTCTGTCGCAGGATGTCCGCGATGTTGCCGAGTGTCAGAAAGTACTGGTTTGCAAAAGACAGCACGATACACAGGACGATGAGCACGGCAACGATGCCGTAGCGCCGGTAGATATCGCGCATGTGTGCGGAACGGCTTTGGCTCGCCGGGACTTTCAGGGAAGTGGTATGTGTATTCATGATGCGAGGTGCAGAAGATCTTCCTGAGTGGTGGTATGGCCGTCGATCACGGTGACCAACTGCCCCGACTTGAAAATGGCGATGCGGTCGCTGACATCCAGAATTTCCTGTGCCTCGGAAGACACCACCATGGCGGCGCCCCCTTTCGATACGAAGTCGTCGAGAAGCTTATAGACCTCGCGCTTGGCACCCTCATCGATGCCCCGGGTCGGTTCATCGCACAGCAGGCACGTGGGCTCGGTTGAAAGACAACGCGCGAGCACGACCTTCTGCTGGTTTCCCCCGCTCATCGACGACACCGGAAGCGACACGGAACTGGTCTTGATCCGCATGCGCTCGACCATCGAATCGACGAGAGCCTTCACCTTTCGGCGGTTGATCAGCGACAGGCGCGACAGGCGGTTGTAGGCGGAGAACGAGATGTTGTCGCGCACGGACGCTGACAGTACGAGCCCCGTCTCCTTGCGGTCCTCCGTTATGAGAGACAAGCCTGCCTGGATGGCCTTGGCGGGGCGGCCAACCGGCAACGCATGGCCCTTGAGCCTGACTTCGCCGCTATCGGGACGGGTCAGCCCATACATGCAGTTGAGGTATTCACTGCGGCCCGCGCCCATGAGCCCATAGATGCCAAGGATTTCTCCCTGGTGAACCGTCAGCGAGATATCGTTGAATTCCGACTCCCGGGAAAGACCTGTCGACTCCAGTACGGGCTCGCCCACGGGCCTGCGAACCTTCTCGGCGGAATGAAGCTTGCGGCCGACAATCGTGCTCACCAGATACGAGCGGTCGATGTCGGCGATACGTCCGCTGTCGACATACCGTCCGTCGCGAAAGACCGTGTAGTCGTCCGCGATCTGGAAGATTTCCGAGAGCCGGTGGCTGACGTAGATGATTCCGGTCCCCTGCGCCGTCAGGTTGCGGATCGCGTTGAACAGCACCTCGGTCTCGCGCTCGCCGATAGCTGAAGTCGGCTCGTCCATGATCATCACGTCGCAGTCGCGGCTGAACGCCTTCGCGATCTCGACTAACTGGATCTGCGCAAGGCTCAGCGATGACATGCGTGCGCGGGCGTCGACCGGAAAAGCGAGCCGGTCCAGGAGTTCCTGCGCTTGCCTCGCGAGCGCCGCAAATTTGACCAGCACACCGGCCCTGCGGGGTTCGCGACCGAGATACAGGTTCTCGGCGACGGTCATGCCGGGAATCGGCGATAGCTCCTGGGTAATGATCGCGATGCGATTGTCGAGCGCTTCGGCCGGCGTCTGAAAGTTGACGCTTTGCCCCTTGAACAGGATTTCTCCGGCATCGCGCTGGGTGATACCCATGACGATGCCAAGGAAGGTCGATTTTCCGGCACCGTTCCCGCCGCACAGCGCGTGGACACTTCCGCGCCGCAGCTTCAAACGGCCGTCCTCTAGCGCCCTGACACCATTGAATGCCTTTTGTACACCGCTGGCATCCACAAGAAGGTCGTCCACTTTGTCTCCTAACATTTGCTCGTCGTTGAACATTTGAGCATCTGGATCACATCGTAGATTCGAGCCCATCGCCTGTCAATTACTGGGACTACGTGGTTTACCCCTAATATCACCCCACCCCCGATCTGCTGCAGCGCGGCAGTGAAAGTCAATTACACAAGGACTCTCAGGCGCGATCCGGCATAAAAAAACTCATGACGACGCCCTTGACTTTCGCTCGCGCTCCAATGAGAATTTGATCGTCAATGAACATTTGATCACTCGTACATTGAGCAATCCCGGACAACTGGAGTTAAATATGAAGCTGGCAATCGGATGCGATGAAGCCGCATTTGACCTGAAGGAACTGATCAAGCAACATTTGACTGGCAAGGGACTGGACGTCACCGACTTCGGAACATACGAGGCGGAACCTGTCCACTACCCGAACATCGCGTTCGCAGTGGCCGAGAAGGTCGCGCAAGGCGAGTTCGATCGCGCCGTGCTGCTGTGCGGAACTGGCATCGGCATGGCGATCGCCGCCAACAAGGTGCATGGCATCCGCGCTGCGCAATGCCACGACACCTACTCGGCCGAGCGGGCGAGCAAGAGCAACGACGCGCAAATCATTACAATTGGCGCTCGCGTGGTCGGCCCCGAACTCGCGAAAGCGATTGTTGACACATGGCTTGGTGCGAGCTTCGACGGCGGACGCTCCGTCCCGAAGGTGAACCGCATCAAGGAATACGAGGATGACCACCAGTTACCCCGCAACAGCAAGCCTGCATGAACTGGCTGCCCCGGTCATCAGTCGATCGCCCACCGGCTCCGCGGCAGGCCACGTTATATCCAGCCGAATGGGAAAGAGACAAATCATATGACCACCGACGAACTGACTCGTCTGGCAACGCTTTACTATGTCGACGGACTGACGCAGGAAGATCTGTCGAAGCAGTTCTCGCTGTCTCGCGCCAAGATAGGCCGCCTTCTGAAGCGTGCGCAGGAAGAAGGCATCGTTGAAATTCGCGTAAGACATCATCCACGTGATACACGGGACCTCGAACGTGAGTTGATCGATCGGTTCGGGATCGAAAAGGCAATCGTCTCCGTCAATCACAAGGACCAGGACAAGCAGCGTGAACTGCTGGCCGGCCTGGTCGCCAGTCATCTGGATCGCATTCTCACCAATGACATGATCGTTGCCGTGGGTATCGGCCGCAATATCAACGCGATCTCCGAGCACGCGATCTCGTCAACGCAGCGTTCTCCGACCTTCGTCTGCGCCATCGGCGGGTTCTACCGGGGCGGCGAGGTCATGAATGCCGACCACATCAGCCGTCGGCTTGCCGCCCGCTTTGGGGGTGGCAGCGAAACGCTTTACGCGCCGGCCCTGGTGGGCGACCCCGCCGTCCGCGAGGGTCTGCTTCATAACGATGCGGTCAAACCCACGCTCGACAAGGCACGTAGAGCACACATCGCACTGGTTGGGGTCGGCGACATCAATGAAGACAGCATCATGGTTCGCAATGGCTGGTTTTCGCCAGACGAGATCGCCGAACTCCGCAAGTGCGGGGCAGTTGGAGATTTGATGGGCTATCACTTCATTGATATTGCCGGTCGTCCCGTTGTTACTCCGGTTCGCGACCGGGTCATTGGTCTTGGCATGGAAGACCTGAAACGCATTCCGAACGTCATTGCGGTCGCCAGCGAAAATACCAAGACGACCGCTGTCCTGGGAGCGTTGCGCGCAGGGGCAATCAACACGCTCGCAACGACGGAAGCCATTGCTCAATCCATTGTCAGCCTGGAAGACGCGACTCGTAGTCAGCTTTCTCCGCAGCAACAGGAAATGGTTACCCGCTAAAGAAGCAACCGTCTGAATAGCGCACGCATGCAGGGCGTGTTCGTCTGCGGCATCCGCACCGCACACGGTCCAGACGGCCTACTTCCCGACCTGCTCGAGAACCGCAAGCTTGCCGCCCCGCATTCCGACGATCTGCATCATGACGTGGGAATGATTGTGCTCGTCCATCGCAAAGGTGCCACCAAGCATGGACGGCATCTGGGTCGATCGTAACGCCTGCTGTATCGCGACAGGATCGTCCGAGTTCGCGCGACGGATCGCGTCCACCGCCAGCTCCGTCGCCTCGAACGCGAAGACTGCCCGCTGGGTCGGAGCGAGCCCGTATTTCTCCCGGTAAGAGGCCACGAACTCCCGCACGCCGGAGTCCGGCGCCGAGGGTGTAAATACTGAAATCCCCGCGGCCCGATCAAGCGCGCCAGCCGCCACGAACTGGGGAGACAAGTTCGCAATCGCCGCCGTGAAATCGATGCGACCCGCTATAGGGGCGCCGCCACCGGTTTGCTCATAAGCACGGAAAAAAGCGGCACTCGATGCGCCAAGAAGCGTAACGATGCGATCTGGCTGCAGCGCCTTCAATCGCTCGATGGACGGAACAAGATCCGTGGCGCCCTTCGCAACCGTCTCGCTGGCCAACGTCTCGATGTGAGCGGCCGTCGCGGCCTTTTCCATCGCCGCCGCGTTGGCGCGGCTGAAGTCGTTGTCGTCCGCCAGGATGACGATCCGCTTGACGTTCCGGGTCTTCAGCCACTGCATCATCGCAGTCGCCACATCGCCATCGGATGGGCTGGTTTTGAAAACGTAGGCGTAGCCACCGGAGCCGGCCGCGTCGACAAATTCCTGACCGGCCGAAATGTCGATCACAAACGGTACCTTCGCGTCATTCGCCACCGGCATTACGGCGCGCGTGACAGGCGTCGCCAGCGCGCCCAGCAACACGGAAACATGCACTTGCCCGATGAGTCGCTTCGCCGCCGCAATACCTGTTGCCGGATCGGCGGCGTTGTCGGCATAGAACGCCTCGACGGGTCTGCCAAGCACGCCGCCGGATGCGTTGATGCGCCGCAATGCCAACTCGACGCCGTATTGCTCGCTCTGTCCGCGATCAGCATTCGGGCCGCTAAGGATGGTTGTGACGCCGATGCGAACGGGTTCCGCGGCGAATGCCGGGTTCACGGCAATCGCCAATCCCGTCGCCAACAACACTGACACCAATCTCATACACGATTCCTTTGCTGATCGCTTCATTAGCGATCGCAGCCAAACGGCCCTTGGAAGCCCCTGTTACCGGAACAGAAGGCGAGCGTCGCGTTATGCGCGCACGTCGATCACCACTTTGCCGAAATGCCTCCCGCCCGCGAGATACTCATAGGCAGACGGAGCCGCATCGAACGGGAAAACTTTGTCGACAGCGGGATTGATCTCGTTGACGTCGACGAAACGGACGAGCTGCTCGAGCATCGCGCGACTACCCGCGGTAATGCCGACGAGGCGCTTTGCTCCGCCGATGAGTGCGCCGGGCTCGATCGAGACACCCCCGCCACCGCTGACCCGGCCGATCACGACAATCGTCCCACCGGGTCCCGCGGCCTTCAGTGAGCGCGCCAACGTGCCCTCGCCACCAACCTCGACCACGACATCGACCCCGGCACCCTCCGTAATCTGCAAGACCTCGTCCTGCCATTCCGGGCTGTTCCGATAGTTGATCGTCGCATTCGCGCCTAGCGAGCGCGCACGTTCAAGTTTTTCGTCCTGGGACGATGTCACGATCGTGAAGACGCCCGCGGCGCTCGCAAGCTGAAGTGCCCAAAGCGAGACACCGCCAGTTCCCAGCAGCAGCACGCTGCCGCCGGGTTTGACCGCGCCTGCGACGAACAACGCATTCCATGCCGTCACGCCAGCGCAAGGCAACGTTGCAGCCATAATGGGATCAAGACTGCGTGGCGCCAGCACGAAAGCCTCCTCACTTGCCACGATTTCTTCGGCGAGCGTGCCATCGAACTGGGCGCCGAAGGACACGGCTGTCTTGCCAGGGGACAACGCGCCATCAATCCATCGCGGGTAGTAACTTGTGATGACGCGATCGCCCACCTTGAAGCGGGTGACCGCATCCCCAATGGCGATGACGTCCCCACATCCATCGACGAGCGGAATGATCGGATAGTTCGGCGGGCTATAGAACTGGCCCCGCGCGAAACTGAGGTCACGATGGTTGAGCGCGGCAGCCTCCACACGCACCCTGATTTCGTAGGCACCAGGGTTCCGGCTTGGACGTTCGACACGTTCAATTCCGCCAATGCCAGCACCGGCCTGGATTTGATATGCGTTCATTACACCTCCTGGTAGACTGCACGGCGCAACGCCATTGGAAAATCCCCGGTCATGCCTGAGACTGCTGTGTTCGTCAACGCAACGACAGAAATGCCGGCAGCGGGGTCCACCCAGAAATTCGTGCCGTACACGCCGGACCAATTCCAGGCGCCGGCGCTCACTGGCGACTTCGCCGCCGCCGGATCCCGGAGTACGGCCACGCCGAGTCCCCAGCCGAAGCCTGGGCCGGCTGCGCCGACCGGCAGATCCCCGATCGCATTGGACGTCATCGCCGTCACGGTTTCCGGGCGGATGATGCCCGCACCACCTGAGCGGATCGCTTCGGCAAAGCGGAGGTAATCTTCCGCCGTGCCTACCATGCCGACTCCACCTGATGGAAAGGCCTTCGAATCGAATGCCCGGGCGGGCGAATACACAATCGCGCTTTGCCCGAAGCCGAGCGAAAAGGGATCGGTCATGCGGGTGGCCTGAGGCGACGTATCGCCATACGGCGTCGCCAGCAAGGTATCGGCTGAAGCAACGAAGCGGATGCTGGAGATGCCCAGCGGATCCGTCACGATGCGTTGGACCGCGTCGGGCAATGTCATGCCGGTTACGCGCTCGATGACGGCACCGAGCACGTCGATGGCGACGGAATAGTGCCACGCAGTGCCAGGCTCGAAGAGCAGCGGTGCCGATGCAATTCGCCGAAGGTTCTCTTTCAGCGTCAGTCCAGAATGGTCGAGTCCGTCGGACACACCCAACTGGTGATAGGGACCGCCCTCAGCCTCAAGGAACCCGTAAGTCAGCCCCGCCGTATGCGTGAGCAGATGGCGCACCGTGATGATGGGCTCGCGGCCATCGGGCAGCTTCGGGCGGAAGTCGGGAAGCCATCGGGTAACGGGATCTTCCAGGCCAAGCCGGCCATCATCAATAAGCGCCAGCGCCGTCACGCAGACAATCGGTTTTGTCATCGACGCCAGGCGGCAAACTTCGTTTTCCGTCATCGGCCGGCGGGCTTCACGATCGGCAAAACCAGCCGCGTGCCGGTAGACGATCTCTCCGTCTTTTGCGGCAATCACGGTTGCGCCTACGATGTGCCCGCTGTTCACCGCGTCGAGAATGACGGCGTCCAGCGTCTTCGCCCGATTCCATCGGGACTGAATGGCCGGCGCAGACGACGTCGCCTCGGAAACCGGACTCGTCAACGCTGCGGCGAGGCCGCCGATCGTGGCAGCGACGCAGAATTCACGGCGAGATACCTTTCGAACCGCGCCTGCTCGCCGGGATGTGGATGCTCTCATTGCTGCCCTGCCCCTGCCGCTCGCGCGGCCTCTAACAAGATATGAACAGCAATGTACAGTTTCACCTATGAGGCGATAATATGCTCAATCGTCGATTCAGTTTTTAACCACAGCGAGAAATCACAATGCTCGACCGCCTTACGGGAATGCAGGTGTTCTCCCGTGCAGCTACTGCCGGAAGCCTCTCCGCGGCCGCCCGGCAACTCGGCCTGTCGCCCGCCATGGCGACCAAGCATCTGGATGCGGTGGAGCACCGGCTGGGCGTGCGTCTGTTTCACCGCAGCACGCGCAAGCTCACG
>NZ_JAQQEK010000068.1:0-16169 GCF_046027355.1 Paraburkholderia sediminicola
CAGTTGAATCCGCCGTGCCCTCCTTTTCGATCTTGGCGATATCTCCCGGCTCCTGCCCCGCCACCTGATGCGTTTGTCACATGTGTTTGTTACCCATACGCACATGGACCATTTTTCCGGCTTCGATCATCTCTTGCGCGTTGATGCTCGGGCGCAAGGCTGGCATCGTGATGTTTGGCGGCCCCAACTTTCTTGCACAAATCTAACACAAGCTGAGCGCCTATACCTGGAACGTAGTGCATCGTTATGACGTCGAGCTGGTGATCGACGCGCGCGAAATCGAAGTGGACGGTGGCGGGCAGCGTGCACTCTTTTCAAGCCGGAGACGGTTCGTCCGCGAAGCCAGCCCATCCTTTGAGCGATCTGACGACGTGGTGCACGACGAAGCAACCTTTCGCGTGCGTGGCCGGTTTGTCGATCATGACATCCCGTGCGTTGCGTACGTGCTCGAGGAGAAGGCCAGCGTCAACGTCGCGAAGGACCGGCTCGCGGCGCTGGGGGTGTCGACGGGTGCGTGGCTGCGCGAACTGAAACATGCGGTGCTGACCGGCGCCCCTGACGAGGCGCCCATTCAGGTACGGTGGCTCGACCGGCATGGCGAGCACGCGATGACCCGACAGGTCGGCGAACTACGTCACCTGATCGTCGACATCGTTCCTGGGCAGCGCATTGGCTACGTAACGGACTTGCGCTATACGGAACCGAACGTAGAGGCCCTGTCGGAATTGATGCACGACGTGGACCTGCTGTTTATCGAGAGCGTCTTTCTTGACGAGGACAAGACCCATGGCCTGCGCAAGAATCACCTGACGGCCCGCCAGGCCGGTCTCATCGCGCGCCGGATCGGCGCCCGGGCGGTGGTACCGTTCCACTTTTCGCCGCGTTACGAAGGACGCTCGGCAGCACTGATTGCAGAAGTGCAGGCGGCATGGTCCGCTACGTCGGGTCTGGTTGGCGAAAGACCTGATTAGACCAGGGAAGCTTCACTACCGATCGCTCGCCCATCGTCCATGGACTACTTTGGCCACCCTGTTTCACGCCGCGGTTACGACGTCCTGTTGAGCCTGGAATGATAGTCAGGAATCGGCCAGACCTTCGCTCGCGTTGCCATACGGACATTCAAACGGCGGCTCCGCACCGGACAGCAGACCTTCGTGTGCTCGACACGTACACCCTCCACTTCATCTGGAACCTGGACACTATCGCGTGGGTGATTCGGGCGTAGGGCGCGGCGAAGGCGCCAGCAGTTGATACGAAGACGGTTGATACGTTTGCAGACGTGCCCCTTCAGTCGTGAGCCCCTTCTTCAATTATCTTCGGGTCAATGAATCCCATGGTTTCATTGGGATCCTGGATGTGGACTGCTGCCACGACGGCGTCCTGTGGCACGTAGCATCTGGTGTCTCCGCGGGTGATCTCGATCATCGCCCCGCCAGTGTCAACGGCGTCGCAAAGCGTCATGCACCAATCCTTGTGCCGGTGGTGCTCGTGGAAGATGACCGGTGAGACATCGCCCCAATGCTTTCCATTCAAGATGAAGAGCCAACGCATTTTTGATCCCCTTTGTGATTTTCAGGAAATCTTGGCATGACGTATCCCACCCATTTCGGCGAGTGCCTGCACCGCTTATCCGGGCCTGCTGCCGTGATTGTCGACGGCATCACGAAGGCGTTCAACGCCCGAAACCTGGATATGGCCGACGACGCGCGAATTGTGTTCGCCGTACGGCTGCATCGTTGATGATGACACGCCGCCGCGGCGATGCCCTTTCGGCGTACTACGTGACGGGCTGTGGATGCGCGAGATGGATGTCAGAGGTCACCCTCGTCAATCTCGACAACGAATGGTTCGGCTACGTCGACCGGACGAGAAGGCTCATAGTGAACGCCTCACTGCTGCACGATCTCGCGAACACGCGAGGCAATCCTCGTCTGCTCTCGTTGGTCGCTGCTTTCGTAGCGGTCGATTGCCTCCGTATCGATGACGATGACGAAGGGAGCGTTGCGTCTCGGCGCGTCATCTGGCCCGACCACCTGCCATTCGACAACTACGTGGTTCGGCGCGCTTCCTTCAAGAAATTCAACGTCAGACGGGAATTCCTCGTGGAGCACGAATTTGACCCAGTCGGACTCGCGAGACATGGCGATCTCCTCAAGAACATTTCTGAAATCCTGGGGCCGCGGCAAGGGCCTGGGAGGACGGTCAAGCCCGTATATCACCGTCGCGTGCGCGCTCACACGGTCCGACGTGTCAGTGAATTCGCTCGAGGGTACGAAGCAGGGAATCCCCGTCCTGCGTAACGCGAGGGAGCACGGCACCGCCCGCAAGTTGCTCCATGGCGACCAGTTGACGTTCGAGCAACGCGTCAAGTTTGTCCCGGTCGGCAATCTGTTCGGCGGAGTCCTTGACGAGCATCAATGTCGCAAATTCATGGGGGCTGAGCATACCTGTCTCCTGAGAGTTCGAGTAGGTGCTGTACATGGAATGCGCCGGCTACTGGCTTGTGTGCCGTGCCCGCCAGGCTATAGCGCTCGCTTTCGGCGACGCATTACCCGTGGCGCGTTTGGCTGCGACATGCAGCGGGGAGTTGATGGTAGGCGGAGGTCCGGGAGCGTGGCAATTCGGGACGTCCCTCATATTGGACATGTTGGCAGTAGCGCACTTCCAAAGATGCGGCAGCGATTAAGCGCTTGCTTCATCGTCGCGTCTCCCTTGTGAAGGGAACCGGTGAGCGAGTGGACGCTTGCCGGCCATCTACGGACGGTAGCCTACGCACGCGTGGGACTTTCGAAGGGCTGCTCTACGCAGGACAACAGTCTGTTGTCCGGGCTACTCGCCCATCTCGGCAGTCGTCACTTGAGCGTCTTCGAGACCCAATACAAACGGACAGTTAACGTTTGCAGCGAAGAGCCGCGCACGCGATGCCCTGAGGTAATGATGTACGTTGTATTTAAGGGCAAACGGGTGAACTCGCCGTGCCGATCAGCACCGATCCCACAAATTCGGCGCTTGCACCCCAGGCGGGCGTCACATGCGCACGACGAAAGCATAAAGTTATCCGCCAATCTGCCGATATAACAGCGAGGAACATGCGCCGCGTACTGATGCGGCGCGGCTCGCCGAGGCGAGGCGCAAGAAAAAACAGTCGCACAAGACTGATACGAAACGAGAGAGAGGGCCGATGACTGGCGTCTACAACCCCCTGCTTGTCTGCCTGTCGCTGGTGGTCGCATTCCTTGCGTCCTACACGGCGGTGGAACTGTCCGGCGGCCTGAACGCGCTCGCGAGCGCGAAACGGCGGCCGCTATGGCTTGTCGGCGGAGCGGTGTCGATGGGCCTCGGCATCTGGTCGATGCACTTCATCGGCATGCTCGCGTTCTCGCTGCCGATTGCTGTCGGCTACGATTTCTCCATCACCGCGGCGTCGCTGTTCCTCGCGATCAGCGTGTCGCTGATCGCGCTTGCCACCGCGAGCCGCGGCGCGCTGTCGCGTAGGCGCCTGTACGTCGCCGGGACGCTCATGGGCATCGGCGTGGCCGGGATGCACTTCACCGGCATGCACGCGTTGCAGATGTCGCCGGGAATCGAATACACGATTTGGAAAGTCGCGCTTTCAGTGGGCGTGGCGATCGCCGCTTCGATGGCGGCGCTCTGGCTCGCCTTCACGCTGCGCACGTCGGGCATCGAGAATCTCGTCGTCAAGCGGCTCGGCGCGGCCTTCATCATGGCGATCGCGATCACCGGAATGCACTATTTGGGCATGAGTGCGGCCAACTTCGCCGCCGGCAGCTTGTGCCTCTCGGGCGCAAAGCTCGATGCGAACTGGCTTGGGCTCGTCGTCACGGCGACGTCGTTCGCCGTGCTGGTGGGCACGCTCGCATTGCTCGGCTTCCATACGAGCAGCCTCTCCATCTCGCTCAAGCGCGCGAACCGGCAACTGCATTATCTCGGCACGCACGATGCGCTGACGAAGCTCCCGAACCGCCAGCAACTCTCTTTGCGGATCGCGCAAGCGGTCGCCGAATGCACGCGGAGAGAATCGGCGTTCGCCGTGCTCTTCATCGACCTCGACGGCTTCAAGTCGATCAACGATTCGCTCGGCCACGGCGTCGGCGATGACTTGCTGCAAGTGTGCGCCGAGCGTCTGTGCCAGGACTTGCGCCGTACCGACATGGTTGCGCGGCTCGGCGGAGATGAATTCGTGATCGTGGTCGAGAACGTGGCCGATGCGTCGTCCGCCGTGGCGGTCGCCAATGGCGTGCTGCGGCGGCTGAGCGAGGAGGTCGTCGTCAACGGATTGCCGCTGCGCGTGAGCGCGAGCATCGGCATCGCGTTCTATCCCAGCGACGGCCGCAATGCCGACGAACTGCTCCACAGCGCGGACGCCGCGATGTACGCCGCCAAGCAAAGCGGGCGCAACACGTTCCGCGTGTTCGAGCCGCAGATGAACCACACCGCGCTCAAGTCGCTGATCCTGCAACGCGATTTGCATCGTGCGTTGAGCGACGGCGAACTAAGCGTGTCGTTCCAGCCGAAGTTCAGCGTTGCATCGCAATCGCTGACGGGCGTCGAGGCACTGATCCGCTGGCATCATCCCGAACTCGGCGAGATTCCTCCGCTCGAATTCATCCCGATCGCGGAACGCTCGGGCCTTATCGTCGAGATCGGCGACTGGGTGCTGCGTGAGGTTTGCCGCAACATCGCGCTATGGGACGCGCAAGGGCTGCCCGCGATTTCCGTGGCGGTGAATCTTTCGCCGATCCAGTTCAACGTGCCGGACCTGGTGGCCCGCATCGATGCGTTGATCGGTGCAGCCGGCGTCGATCCGTGTCGCCTGATGTTCGAGATCACGGAAACGACGGCGATGCAGAACATCGAGAAGACGAGCTGCACGATTGAAGCACTGCAGTCGCGCGGCTATACCGTCGCTGTCGACGATTTCGGTACCGGATATTCGAGCCTCGGCTATCTCCAGCGCTTCAGGTTCGACCAGATCAAGATCGACGGCTCGTTCATGCGCGATCTCGACTCCGTCGGCCAGCGCGGCGGCGCATTGCTGTCCGCCGTCGTGTCGCTCGCGCGCGCGTTGCAGATCGAGGTCGTCGCGGAAGGCGTCGAGACGGAGTCGCAATTCCGCACGCTCAGCGAACTTGCCTGCGATCAGGTGCAGGGTTTCCTGTTGAGCCGGCCGTTGCCCGCCGCCGAGTTCCTTGCGTTCCTGCGTTGCGCCGCGGACCGGATCGCCGCCGCCGGGAGCGTCTGCGCCACGCCCGCAGCGTGAGGGCGGGTGACGGTCCCGGCCTTGGTTCGATGCCTGCGTCGATTTCCTCAGCTTCGCCACATCGTCGAAACCAGCCGTTGGGCAGCCCCATTCGATGATGTCATGGGCAAGGTTCCTGGCTGGTTTCCGTCGATCACAAGCACGTCGCAAAGGAGAGGGATTTCGACTAGGCCGTGAGGATGGCAAAGGGCTTTGTCAACTTGTCGAGGCTGAGAAGGAAAGACGGCAGGAGAGAGCATGCTCAGAAAGCATAGGACGGATTTCGGGTGACTTCGGTGATTTTGCCCCACGCAACGAATCGCGCCGCGAGTTGTTTGCGATAGAGTGAAGCGCGCAGCAGATGCCGCTTGAGCGCGAAATGTTGCCGGATCGGACCGAAGCACGATAGAAATTTCTGTGTGCGTTTCGGGTCGCGGAAGCCGCGCATGCGACGCTCGCGTTCGCGCGTCGGTTGGTGACTGTTCTCAGCCCGGTTGTTCAGCCGGGCTGCAGCTTTGACGAACACGTGTTTCACGTTCGCAAGTTCTGGGATCCCGGCTTTTGCCGCCGGATAGCTGCGTAACTGATCAGTGACGATCCGACGCGGCACCGGGCTCGAACGCAGCACACGCTTGAAGAAGCGTTTGGCAGCGGCTTTGTCGCGCCGCTTTTGCAGCAGGATGTCGAGTTCGACGCCATGCTCGTCGACCGCACGCCACAGCAGGTACGGTTCGCCACGCAGCGTGACGAACATCTCGTCGAGGTGCCACGTGTTACCCGGCTTGCGTCGCACCGCTTTCACTCGATGAGCAAAGCCCTTACCAAACTTGTCACACCAGCATCGGATCGTCTCGTATGTCACGATCACGCCGCGCTCGAAAAGCAGTTCCTCGATGTCGCGCAGGCTCAGCTGGAAGCGGAAATACCATCGAACAGCGCAGCTGATGACACCAGCCGGGAAACGGTAACCGTGATAGAGCGATTTCGATTTCTTCATCGCGCCATCTTATCCGACGGGTCACCCAACCTGACAATGCC
Source organism: Paraburkholderia sediminicola (assembly GCF_046027355.1). Classification (GTDB taxonomy): domain Bacteria; phylum Pseudomonadota; class Gammaproteobacteria; order Burkholderiales; family Burkholderiaceae; genus Paraburkholderia; species Paraburkholderia sediminicola_B. The sequence goes on from NZ_JAQQEK010000068.1 coordinate 6,299, forward strand.
GTACCGCGAGGTCTGCGCACTGCTGTTCTTCCGCCATGGCATCACGCCGACCGCGAACCGGCTGTACCAGCTCGTGAAGCGGGGCAGTATGGGCACGCCGACTGCGGTGCTCGGCGAGTTCTGGACGGAACTGCGCGAGAAGAGCCGCGTGCGCATCGAGCATCCCGATCTGCCCGCCGATCTCGGTGCGGCCGCCGGCGAACTGGTCGCGACCCTCTGGGCGCGCGCCACCGCGTCGGCCGGAACGGCGCTCGACGCGCTGCGCGCCGAAGTCGAGGCACAGCGGGCCGAATCGCAGCAGGCAGTCGTCGCCGCCCGCGACGAACTGGGTCGCGTCGAGACCGCGCTCGAACAGCGCACTGCGGCGCTACTGGCCGCGCAGGTCGAGGTCCGGGAGCTGGACAGGGCGCAGGCCGAAGGTCATGCGCAGCGACAGGCGCTCGAGGGCGAACTGGCGCGCATCAGCGCGGCACTGGCTGCGCGCGATCGCGAGCTTCAGGAGGCGAGGGAAGGGTTTTCGCGTGACCTGGGGAAACAGCGGGAGACGGCTGAGCGCGCGGAGGAGCGCCTGCGGGCGTCCGAGAAGCGTGCGCTGCTGGAAATCGACCGCGAGCGCAGTACCGCAACGAAGCTGCAGAAGGAGCTGGACGAAGCTGCGCGTCGTGCGGATCACAGGGATGCCGACCATCGCCGCTCAGTGGAGACCATTCAGGCGCAACTGGGCGACGTCCGTCATCGGAAAGGCGTACTGCAGGGGAGACTGGATGCGGCCCAGGCGGAGAACCTGCGATTGCACGCAGAACTGATGTCGCTAAGGAAAGCGGCAACGCGTGCGCCGGAAAGCCGGGCGTCGCCCGCCTCGGCTGGAGTACGGAAGACGCCACGGCCGACCCGCCCCGCTCGGACCGTGCCGACCGCCCAAGCCGCAACGCGACGCAAAAAAACGGTATAAACGCAGTGTGACTCGCCACTCACGGAATGGCTGCATGGCTGATATCTACCTGCTCACTGGACTGACGCTTCCTCAAGGCGTCGCGCATGAGTCCCTGCCCGGGATCGTGGCGCTCTTCGTGTCGGATTGCTGGCCGGGTATGAGCCGCGCGCAGATGCTCGCCCGCGCGAAACGGCGGGGTCTGCGCCTATCGTTCCGCGCGACGGCGCGGTGCATGCCCGGTGAATCCGGCGTGTTTGAGTTGCGCTTCAGCGACGGGAGTGTTGAATGCCTGATGCTGGCGCGGCTACAGCGCATCGGGAACAGCAGCCGCAGAATTCGTCGGACCAGGCGGACTGACGTGTCCCGACCCCCACCGCGCGATCCCCGGCAGACCCGGTTGCTGTGACGCGACGGTACCGGTTGCTGCGTGGCGCGCCGCTCGATATGCTCGCAGCCTTCAGCGATCAAGGAGGCAGGACGTGCGGCGCGTGGCGGTCAGGAAATCATCAATCCATGGGCGAGGCGTGTTCGCGGTACAGGCGATTCCTGCTGGCCAGCGGATCTTTGAATATCGCGGCGAGGTGACATCGTGGCGGCGGGCGTCTGTTCGGCACCGGCGGTCCGGTCTGGCGGGCCATACTGTCATTTTCGGGCTGGCTGATGGGCGCGTGATTGACGGCAGCGTTGGGGGTAGCAGCGCACGCTGGCTGAACCATTCCTGCGAGCCAAACTGCGAGGCGATCGAGGACGAACGGGGGCGCATCTTCATCGAGACGATCAGGGACGTGATGCCGGGCGACGAGCTTTTTATCGCCTATGGACTTAGTACCGATGAGGCGATTACTCCCGAACTGGCCGCCGACTTTGCTTGTCGCTGTGGGAAGAGGCGCTGTACCGGTTCGATGCTGGCATCGGCAAGCGGTTCAGGCGTCGATCGTCGACCGCAGCCGGCGCGGGTCGCGAGGCCGGTCCTACTGCAGATACACCGTAGGGTGACGCTCTTGCTGGTGGTGGACGGTTGCGTGATCCTCGCCCGGCGGTTGAGCAAGCTCTCCGCCTCGCCGCTGGCGATGCGTAGCGGCGTTTACCTGAAACGTGTCACCGCGGTTGCGCAGGAAAAGGGTCGGGAGGTCGACAGCGTCGCTCTGAAGGCTGAGGACAATTTCGAGCCGATTGCCTGACAGCACGGATTCTCATTGATGGACGGAGTGCAGATAGCGCAACACCATCGTACCCAATGTTTACCGTGAACTCATCAACGCTGAAACTATCTACTGGCAGTGCCCATGACTGATATCGCATTGAGCAGCACCGATTACAGCGGCATACACGGCGACATCGTTGCGCTTCTGGAACTCGGTCGTCGTGCTGCGGCCCGAAGTGTCAACGCACTGATGACAGCTACCTACTGGGAGATTGGTCGCCGGATTGTCGAATTCAGTCAGGGCGGGGAGGCGCGCGCAGCGTACGGTCAGGCCCTTCTGGATCGGTTGTCAGCCGACCTGACAGTCCGCTTCGGGCGGGGGTTTGGGGTTGACAACCTTGAGTTGATGAGGATGTTCTTCCAGACCTACCCGCCAGCCGCGATTTCCGAATCACTGATTCGGAAATCTGCGCCCACAGGCCATGCGGGCAATTCCGAACCGGCGATTCGGAATTTCGATCTCGAGCAACTCGCGACTGTATTTCAGCTGTCCTGGACGCATTACATCCACCTCATGCGGCGAACCCGCTCAGTTGAAGAAAGAGTGTTTTACGAAGCTGAAGCGCTTCGGGGCGGATGGAGCGTGCGACAACTGGATCGGCAGATCAGCAGCCAGTTCCACACCCGTGCGATGCTGTCGAAAAACCGGCCCGCCATGCTGCAGAAGGCGGCCAAGGCACAACCGGGCGACCTTGTGACCGCAGAAGAGGCAATCAAGGATCCTTATGTCCTCGAGTTCCTCGACCTCAAGGACGAGTATTCCGAAAATCAACTCGAGGAGGCATTGGTCCATCGCCTCGAAGACTTTCTTCTTGAGCTGGGTGGCGATTTTACGTTCGTGGGCCGACAGCGTCGCCTTCGGATTGGCGAAAGCTGGTTCCGGGTCGATCTTCTGTTTTTTCACCGGCGTCTGCGATGCCTTGTCATCGTCGATCTCAAACTCACCGAGCTCAACCACGCCGACGTCGGCCAGATGCACATGTACTGTAATTACGCACGTGAGCACTGGACGCTGCCAGGAGAGAATCCACCCGTTGGCCTGATCCTGTGTGCGCGAACGAATGCCGCGGTGGCGCGTTATGCATTGGAAGGGCTGCCGAACAAAGTGCTGGCGGCTGAGTACCATATGGTCCTGCCGGATGAAAAACTCCTCGCCGAAGAACTGGCCAGAACCCGACGTGCGTGGGAGGCCCGCCATAGGCCGGAAGAGGGCGCTGACGGCGTAGATGATCAACTGTCGTGAAAAGGTCATCGTCATCGCGCTTTGCGAATCATCAATCAGCATTCAGAGATTGACTGCTACAGGCGCGATCTGTACTGGGAATGCACCTCCTCAGCGGTGCGTGTGGTCGCAGTCGTGAGCGGTCAGCGCAGTCATCAGGTCGTCGATGAGATGGCCGGAATTGAGAAGCACGGCCAGATGGATTAATCTCGTCAGCCACGACGAACAACTGTTCTGATCTGACGCATGCAACTCGACATCTTCAACGACAGCCGTGATGTAATGATGCGCAATGACGTTCTGTCGGCATTGCAGCAGTACGATGCGGCGGCCGCGCGGCGCGCTTTGCACGTTCTGGAGAACGACTATCCCGAAGATGATGCTTTGGTGCAACTCGGGCTGATCGCCGACGCCCTGGAAGCGCGGTCGACGGCGCCGTTCGGGGATCATCGGACAGTTCTTGATGCCAGCCATTCGCTCTCCACGCGCCTCCAACCTGCTGTGTCCTGTATGTTTCCGCGCGCGAGTTCGGCCGGCTGGCTGGCGCCGCTTTGGGCAGAACTGGCCGGGCGCGCTGCTGCGCTGCCTTTCTGTGCGGAACATGCGGATGCACATTCGGCGTCGCTTCTGCTGCTTGCGGCCAGGTGGGCCGAAGCGGAACAGGCGGTGCTGCGCATCGACTCGTGGCGACGGATTCCCGCGCCGCTTGGCTGGATGGCGCAAGCGCGCTACCGGATTGACGGGTTAGATGCCGCCTGGCCGTTGCTGATCGAACTGGCCTGGCTCTCGCCGTCGCTGTTCGACCACCTGTTGGGGCGACTCGGTGACATGTCGCTCGGTGCCATGCGGCGTAGCTTCGACGCCTCGTTCGACGGCGAAGGTGACACGGGTGATCTGGCATGGTTTCCGGCTTGGGTACTGACGGAAAAGCCTGGTCTCACGCCGCTGTTCAGGCAGGCGGAGTCCACGCGACGCAATGCGCCCGAGAGGGCGTTCAAGCTGGTGCTCGAACTGCTCAGTCTGGAGCGTCAAGGCCGCCATCACGAACTGCTTCAAACGCGGCGCGAACTGCAGTCGCTTAGCGCAGCGGTGTACGCCGCCTATATGAAGACGCGTTGAGCCCGCGACCCGGAACATGACACGTACTGCGTCTCACAAGTGGATCTTCGTTGCGCGCTTTCGTCGTGGCGCCTTTGGCTGGAAGTCCGCGTTGCCGATCCAGCGTCTGAAGGAAGCCCTGACGGAAATCCGGCAGATCGCCCGCGCCGATCCAGCGCTCGCAGCAGAGGGCGCGGTCGTTCTGCTCGAAAGGCTTTCGCCTGCGATCGAACACGTCGACAGTTCGTCCGGCGCAATCGGCACTGCGGTCAATCGTGCAATCGATGCGCTTGTTCCGGTGATCGCCACGGCGGACGTGCCCGCCACGGCACGCATGCGCTGGCTGGAGCGGTTGTTCGATGCGCTCCAGGACGATCAGATGCCGTATATCGAACAGGTGGGCCATCGCTGGGGTGAGCTTTGCGCGTCGCGTGCCATGGCGTCCGGATGGGTAGACCGCCTGTTACCGGTCACAGCGCACGTGATGGGTGCTGAGGGTGCGGGCGGCCATTTCGTGGGGACCACGGCCTGCCTGAGCGCGCTGAACGTCGCCGGGCGTCATGAGGAACTGCTCGCGCTCCTGGACGGCGCGCGCCTGAACTGGTGGGGGTATCGCCAGTATGGGGTAGACGCTTTGATCGCACTGGGTCGTCTGTCTGAGGCACTGCGGTATGCGGAAGCGTCGAGGGGGCTGAATGCGCCCACCGCGGCAATCGCCCGCAAGTGCGAAGCTATCCTGCTGTCATCGGGCATGATGGACGAGGCCTATCGGCGCTACGCCATCGAGGCGAATCAGGCCACCACGCATGTCGCGACGTTCCGTGCCATTGTAAAAAAGTATCCGCACAGGACCCCGCACAGCATCCTCGACGATCTGGTGGCGAGCAGTCCTGGTGCGGAGGGCAAATGGTTCGCCGCGGCAAAAGACGCGGGGCTGCTTGATCTGGCAGTGTCGCTCGCGATGCGAAGTCCCACGGACCCGCGCACGCTGATACGGGCCGCACGCGATTTCGTGTCGCGCCGGCCTGAATTCGCAATGGCCTGCGGCATGGCTGCATTACACTGGATGGCAGCAGGCTTCGGTTATGAAATCACCGGCAGCGATGTGCTGGATGCCTACGGCGCGCTGACGGACGCGGCGCTCGCTGCTGGCGTGGAGCGTGACCAGATCAACCGGCGTTTGCGTGACCAGTTTGCGGCTGTGCCGACGCACTCGTTCGTGGCCACGGTGCTGGCGCGTCATCTGTCGGTATGACACGGGCGAGCCTGTACGATGGGCGGAAGTCAGCATGGGACCATCATGGAAACGTACAATCCCGACAACCCACCCGACCCTGAATTGTGGCTTGCGCTCGATGAACAGGAGCGGATTTCTCTTGCTGAAAAGTGTCACCGCGCTGCGCGCAACAGACTGCCGAACGTCACGGCACACGCCACGCTCCACGTGATCGTTGAAAACCAGATTGCGCTGGAGCTTGAGCCTGTGGTCCAGGCGATGCGCCGGCTCATGAAAGAAGGACTTGCGCGACACGAAGCCTTGCATGCAATCGGCTCCGTCGTCGCCGAATACCTTTTTGATCTCCTCGGGACACATCAGGGCGGCGAAGCCGGAGTTTCGCCCGCAGGATGTTTCGCGGCAGTAGAGCGATTGACTGCTACGAAATGGCGCGAGGGCACGCGCTGAAACCAGTATCGTCAGCGCTTCAGCCGGGAGTGCACCGGCGGCCATGCGTTTACCGGAGTGCCGTTTCGTCAAATCTTTTGTCAGGAAGTGCCACAGTCAGCGTCAGGCAGCATGGTAGCAATCTGTTTGCGCAGCCGCCAGCGACGATACGGGCTTCGGCTCGTCGCGCTCCCGAAGTCCGGCCTGATCCTGCAGCGGCATCCTGACGGGCCTTGATTTCGTCCTGGAAGGCAAACGCGTTTTAAACCTGTTGTCTAAAATACCAGTTGTTATCCCGAGCGGGGATTGACATGGAACAGCTATACCAGGAAACAGTGGGGCAACTCGCAGACCGGTGGACCGTGCTGATGAATGAACTGGACCGATACAAGTCGGGCCACTATCCCGATCTGTTGTGCGTCGAGATTCTCAGGCTTGTCCGGGAAGCCGAGCACCTCCTCGTTCCTGATCCTTTCGAGGCGGACCTGCTTCTCACCGCGCGCGCCCTGGTCGAGGATTGCAACCCGAAAATCGCCATGCTCAAGTTACACGAAGCGATAGACGGACGGCTTTCCGGCAGATAGTCCCCTTTCGTCTTCAGGTGACGGCGAAGCTGTGTCTGTGCCGGTCGCGGCCAGTCGGGAGCGCCGATGAGGCCGGGTCGTTGCGCGAATGGCCGCCAGAGTGGCGCGACGTTTACTTCCGGAACGCTGCGACTTTTGCTTCATCGCACGCTGTTGAAAAAGGCGGTCGTTCCCCTGGCAGCATGGCCGCCGCGGAATTCCAGTCAACCGCCTTTCAGGTCAGAGCGACACGATCTGTCGCAATAGTTCCAGCGCTTTCATTTCGTCCAGACGACCCGTTCGTGCTTTACCTGCGAGCGTCTTGATCAGTGCCTCTGCGATCGGTTCAATTCCTGTCAGATCGTCCAGACTGGTCACGGGAGCAGAACGGCGCGGCTCCGCGACGACCTCTGTGACGGGCGCCGTCGGAGGCTGCTGGTGGGAGGCGGACGGTGGGATGTCGTTGTCAACGGTTTGCCGGATTGCCAGATCTGAGGCAGGTGGCAGTCCTGAATCCTGTTGCTCCACGATTGCCTTCGTCACGGCGGCGGCGCTGGTGTGATCCGCCTCAGACGGTTGGGCGTGTCGATCGCTCGCGGTTTTTGCCTTTCTGCCCGTGGACTTTCTTGCCACCGCCGCTTCGGGCTCTACCGCGGCTGGCAGTTCCCGTTGATCAGGTGCGGGTCGACCCGACTGTGGATCGAGCAAGGCCGTCACCGGCTCGGGAATGTCCGTGACTGAACGCGGAACGTCCAGCCAGGCAGTTGGCAGCCCAAGGCGTTCAGTGAAACGGACGGCTTCGGCGTCGTCCATGCGCTTCTGCCCATACAGACGATTGTCCAGGTTGGAGGCGCTGATACTCATCACCGCGCTGAGTCGCAATTTCGAGCCCTTGCGGGAGGTGAGTACGTGCAGGTTGGCGCGACGAATGCTTTGCAGAGCCGCCATGTCGTTCAGCGGCAGGGATTGCTGGGCCCCCGACTTCATGGATGCTTTGGCTTTCGCTGATGCCGGTTTCGACGAGGGAACCGCGGCAGTCTTTGCCGCAGCAGGTTTGCTCTTCGCGACGGCCTGTGGCGAGCCACCAGCGGTTCTCTTCGACATTTCTGATTCCCTGGGCAAACGGTCAGTGGCAGTAGGGCGGTGAATCGCAGGTATTGCAGGAGCCGGTTCCAATGCTTCCCCGTCCGCCGGTTCCGGTTCGGTATTTGCGTGGATGAAGTCAAGCGGCGCCCTCAAGCGACTGAGGGTCCCGGAGGTGAGAGCAGGGTTGGGTTGATCGAAAAACCCATCGGGTAGACCGAGCGTCGTCTCAATGTGGAAGGCTGTCTCGGGTGTGAATCTCTCACCATTGATCAACTCGTTCACGCGTGTCAGGTTGGAATCGAGTCCCAGCGCGATATTCTCCGCGCCCACCGCATCGACCAGCCACTTGAACGAACGCGTTTTGAAAATGGACGCCGTCTGGGCCGCGTCTCGCGCGGGCGGCGTTTTTACGTATGGCTTGTTCTGTCGGTGGGATGTCGTTTTCGAAGGTTGGCGCGACTGACGCGGACCCTTGTCTCGAGATCCCGAATGTCGCCCATGTGGCTGACTCATAAAGTGGGGCTCTCCGCCGGTGAAATCACTGTCGATTGGAGAATTATAAGGGAGGAGATACTAGCCTTGGACTTGTCAACCGCTGCTGCCCCGGATGCTGACTGCTTTGTTGCCGGCGGCCTCTATGGCAAGATGGGGGCGGCATGCGGTAGGGACCCAACGAACACGATCTTGTTGATGCGCACGTCGCGGAGGAGACCGGAGTGCAGCGGTCACCGCGCACGGTCGATCAAGGGCAAGTCATCGGCCAAACCCGACGTTCGGCTGTCGGCATTGGTGAGGCAGCAACCAGTTGCATTCCCGACATTCGAATGTCGGCAGCGGCGAATGTCAGCTCCAGCTGCACGCGAATGGGTACGCGCGACCGGTTGCCGCTCTTCAAGCCTTTCTGGGCCAAGTGTCTGTTCTTAAATGCGCAGCCGCCGTTCGCGCACGCTCAACGCCCTCCATCTGTTGGCCCCTGCCGACATTCGGTCGGCTTCCTGATATTCCCGCCTCTATCGCCATGAATGTCATGGCTTTACTACATGCGGATGCGTACTTTCGACCGAAATAGCAGGACTCCCCCGCGGTATGACATTGGACAAGCGAAGGTGCTGAAACTGGCTAGACACGCGACGCCAGAAGTCTGATGCCGGCAATCCCGAATACTACGGCCAGGCATCCTTCCAGGGCACGACGGGTCCGCACGTACAACCTGCGAGCCGAGTCCGTCGAAAACAGTACTGCATAACCGCCGAACACCAGACATCCGATGGCCGCACAACCTGCAATTACAGCACTATGGGCTGATCCCGTGCTGTTCGACGATAGAGCAACAATTGAAACCCACACGAGGATAGCTTTTGGATTGGTGAGATGGAGCATCACTCCGCGGGAGTAGACGCTCGTCAATGTCGGTGTTCGTTCCACCTTCAGTACGGATTCAGCTGCTGTCGCAAGCGCATTGCGTCCGGATTTGAAGGCTAGCCACAAGAGATATAGACCACCAAAAATCTTGACTGCAATGATGAATTGCGAATAGGCGATCAGGGCAGCCGACACGCCTAGCGCTGCCACCGTCGCCCAAAACATTGACCCCGAGATGACACCGAGTGCGAACATCAACGCCGCTTTCCGGCCGTGACTGGCCGCTATGGACATAATTGCAAGGTTGCTTGGCCCTGGACTCGCGGTGCCAACGAAATACGCTGCATAGGCAAGCAGCAGGTTTGTCGAGAAATAGGCGTTTCCAGTCATGTTTTGGTTCCGGAAATGGAAAGTCGCCTAATTATCGGGCTTTGCCGAAACGAACGGGAGTGGCAATATTGCCATCTTTCGAGGAATATCAGACATGCGCGCCAGTGTTCGTCGAACGAGGCGGGCGGATGGCGCCGCATGGCCGAAGCAAGTCAAACACCCGGGCCGCCTTCATGAATGCCTCAGTCCGACCTGTTTCGTCGAAAACCCGTGTTTCGCAAGCGGACCCGGGGCCGAACCAAACGGCAGATCAATGCGAACAACATCGCATGGACCCGACTAGCACGATTACATCGAGGAGCGCTCCGACGCATTCGCGGCGGGGCGCATCGCCCATTATGCGCGCAAT
>NZ_JAQQEK010000069.1:0-15443 GCF_046027355.1 Paraburkholderia sediminicola
AAGCTCCATCACACGCGCTTCCAGCTCACGGATGCGTCGCTGGTCGCGCTGGATCTGCATGTCGCTGCGTGGTGGCTCAGCCTGCTGCGCACGCCACTGCGCCACCCAGCGCCGCAAAGCCGAGTCGCCTACGCCCAGCGCCTCGCAGGCCTTGGTGATTGAATAACCCTGCGCAACCACCAGTTGCACCGCCTCTGCCTTGAATTCGTCAGTCAGGTTCCGTCTGCCCATGTCTCTCACCTCAGTTGGAGAATTATCCCCTTTAGAGGTGTCCAGGACCATTGGACCACTACACACTTACTTTCTTTGCCGCCGCAAAGAAAGTAAGCAAAGAAAGCGGCTTCACACCGCCAGCCTATAAGCGGGCCCCCCGCGCAGCCACGGTTGTGGTGCATCTGGAATCTGTGTTCTCGCACATTCCGCCCTGGTGACAAGGCCGTCATTCTTCCGGCGGCGCTGCGCGCGCCGTGGCGGTCGTTCATCGAACGGCGGCTTCCGGTGCGCGTTTGAGCGCGACCGAAAATGTTATTCGGCTCGTTGGGATGCCCATTGTGTTCAACATCTTCGGTGCGTGGAACGCCTTGAGTTTCGCTCGTTGTTCCGGTGTGCCGATGTCTAGTAACGCAAGCAGTTCCGCGACCACCGCATACGGTATGCCGACGTTGCCGTCCTCGATCTTTACGGCGATGCCCAGCGCGCCGTGCGCGCCCGCCCTCCTCATCTGCTCGGATGCTCGTACACCTATCGCGTAGCTGCCGTCCGCGCCCACCTTGCCAACTAATGTGCCCTCGAAGGCTTGCATCAGCTGCGTGCAGAAACGGCCGTCGCCCGCTACCCATTCCGGATACGTTGTCATCGCGCGGTAGATTCGGGCGAACGCCGTCGTGCGCGATGTGATCGACTGTGCGTTCGACGATACGTCGTCCTCTGCGGAGGCTAGCTTCGCGAACAGGCGTGCGAGGCGGTCCAACGGAAACGCCGGCGTCGGTAGATTGCAGCCGTCTGTCGCCCATTGCACCCCGTCGTCGGGTAAATCGCAGACGTCCGCGACCGTGTGTTTTACACGCACTTGCAATGGATGGTCGGGTCGTTCATAACCCGCAATCGACGCCCCGATCGATTGCGCACCGGCCAGCATGCCGGCGTGTTTGCCGGAGCAGTTGCTGCATACGGCGCTCGGTTTGAAGTCGCGCTTGAGCCAGTCGATGTAGACGACGTCGGATAGCGGCGGATGGCCGCCGCAGCGCAAGTCGGCTTCGCTCGCGTGTGCCTTGGCCAGCATCTGTCGCGTGCGCTCGATGTGGCGCGCTTCGCTGCTGTGTGAGCCGCACATCAGTGCCAGGTCGGCTTCGTCGAAACCGAAACGCTCCAGCGCGCCGGTTTCCAACACCGCTAACGCTTGTGCAGGCTTCGCCGCGGAACGTGCCAGCGTCATGCGTGACGGATCGCCGAATGATGCCAACAGGCGGCCGCTCGCGTCGACCACCGCGACGTGCGCCAGATGCGTGTTCTCAATCGAATCGCCGCGATAGACAGTCGCCGCAATCGGTCCGGTTTCGCGCATGCTCATGCTGTTCTCCTCGTGATCGATCAAATCGCTGGGACTGCATTGAATCATGGATTACGCGGGCGATTCTACTTTCGTGTCGCGTGCGGTGGTTCTCATGCGATATCGAGCGTGCCGTGAAGATGCTCGACTAGGTAGTCGATCAATGCTCTCACCTTCGGCGGCAAGAAACGATTCGGTGGATACAGCAGCCACACCGAGCCGACGTAGGCGCTCGCTTCGAGATGCCAGTCCGGCAAGACCTCCAGGAGTTCGCCGCTCTGTAGTGATTCCGAGGCCGCGAATTCCGGTACGCAGGCGATGCCGAAGTCCTGCAGCGCGGCTTCGAGCCGCGCGCCGGCGTGATTGGCGATGTAGCGGCCCTTCACGTCGACGCTCTGTGTCTCCGTGCCGCGGCGAAAGCGCCAGCGATTGTCGTCGGCGGTTTCGCCGAGGTAGATGCACGCGTGCTTCTGCAGATCGCGCGGCTGCGCCGGTGTGCCACGCTCGCGCAAATACGCCGGCGACGCCACCAGCAACCAGCGCACCGCGCCCAAGCGACGCCCCGCGAGTCCCTGCGGCGGATGCTCGGTCAGGCGAATCACCAGATCGACATCGTCGGCGAGCGGGTCGACATCGTGGTCGGTGAAGAGGAGTTGCAGGTCGACTTCGTCGTAAGCATGCAGGAAGCCGGGAATGAGCGGGTGAATCACGGACTTCGCGAACTGGGTCGGCGCGCTCACACTCACCTTGCCTTGCGGTCTGCCAGCCAGTTGCCCGGCGGCGTCGACCGCGCCCGACGCGGCGCTCACCATGTCGCGACAGAATCGCGCCACCTGGGCACCCGATTCCGTCACCCGCACCGTGCGCGTGGAGCGCTCGAGCAAACGGGTCGCCAGGGCGTCTTCGAGACGCTTGATCTGACGGCTGACCGTGGACGGCGTGCTGCCGAGCTGCCGCGCCGCCACCGAGAAATTGCCCGCGTCGACGACGCGTGCGAAGACCGCCATGTCCGGTAGCAAGGCGAAAAGCTCGGTTGGGGTCATCGTTCTGGGTCCGTGAGTGGGGGCAGGCTATTAATGCATTTATGACATAAAGCCTGTGCGCCGAGACCCGATTATCACGCTAGACGCAAAGCTCGACAATACGGCCTCATTAGTTCGAGGTCCGTCATGTCGAAACAAGAACGCCTGCTCATGTTGTCCGATCTGATGCTGCTCGCCGTCGCCGTCGTGTGGGGCACCAGTTACGGCGTCGTCAAAAGCGCCTTGGTGTTTTATCCGGTGCTCGGTTTGCTCGCGCTGCGCTTCGGCATCACTTTCGTGATCCTGTCGCCTGCCCTGCGCCACCTGCGCGCCGCCGACGCCCGCACGCTGCGCGGCGTCGCCGGCGCACTGCTGCTCGGCATCTTCCTGTGCGAAACCTTCGGCATCCTGATGACGCGCGCGGCCAACGCCGCGTTTCTGATCAGCTTGTGCGTGGTGCTGACGCCGCTCGTCGAATGGTTGCTGCTCAAGCGCAAGCCGAGCCGCGTCGAATGGCTGGCGGTGGCGCTTTCGTTGCTCGGTGCATGGCTGCTCGCCGGCGACGGCGCGCTGAGCCTCAATCCCGGCGATGCGCTGATTCTGCTTGCCGCGCTGCTGCGCGCGTTGACGGTGTGTGTGACCAAACGCGTGATGCGCGATTCGGCCCTGCCGCCACTGTCGGTGACGGCAGTTCAGTCAGGCGTGGTGGCGTTCGGCAGCGCGGCGGCCGCCTGGCTGTTTGCGTCGCAACAGTGGCAGCCTTTGCCCTCGATTGCGGGACATGCGGCGTTCTGGGGCTATGTCGGCTATCTGGTTGTCGCTTGCACGCTGTTCGCGTTCTTCGCGCAGAACTTCGCGATCAAACGCAGCAGCCCGACACGCGTCTCGCTGCTGATGGGCAGCGAACCGGCATTCGGGGCATTGTTTGCCTGCATCTGGCTGAGTGAACGGATTTCGGTGACCGCGTGGGTCGGCGGCGCATTGATCGTCGCGGCATCGATTCTGGCGACCGTCCGATGGACCGCGCTGCGTGTGAGCGCCGCGCAGGCCTGAAGCAAAGTCGTGCGTCGATCAATGGCTCGGCGCCAGTTCGTCTTCGCGCGCCAGCGAGCGCGTGCGCCTGAGTTCTGGGAAGAAGCGCATCCATAGCAAGGCGACCGCGATGGTCGCTACGCCGCCCACCAGCACGGCCGGTCGCGCGCCCCACCACCCCGCCGTCACACCGGATTCGAATTCACCCAATTGATTCGACGTCCCGATGAAAAGCGAATTGACCGCACTGACGCGCCCCAGCATTTCGTCCGGCGTGCGCAGTTGCACGAGCGACAGACGCACGACCACGCTGATGGTGTCCGACGCGCCGAGCACCATGAGCGCGACGAGCGACACGAGAAATTGATGCGACAGACCGAACACGACCGTGGCCGCGCCGAACGCGATCACGCCGCCGAACATCGCCGCACCGGGCCGGTTGCGCAGCGGGAAATGCGCGAGCCAGATGGTGCCCGCGAGCGCGCCGATGGCTGTGCCCGAACGCAACAGCCCGAGACCGAGCGGCCCCGTGTGCAGGAAATCGCGCGCGAAGACCGGCAATAGCGCAGTCGTGCCGCCGAACAGCACGGCAAACAGATCGAGCGACAACGCGCCGAGAATCACCGGCTCCTTGCGAATGAAGGCAATGCCCGAGAACACCGATTCAAGCGTGACGGGCGCGCGGCTCGCCGGCTTCGTCTGTAGCGAGATGCCCCAGACGGCTGTGGCCGCCGCCGCGAACGACAGCGTGCAGGCGAGATAGGCCGCGCCGGGGCCGATGCCGTAGAGCAGACCGCCCAGCGCCGGGCCCGCGATCTGCGCGGTCTGATTCGCGGATGTGGCCCATGCCGTCGCTTTGGGCAACTGCCCGCGCGGCACGACGCCCGGCAACAGCGAAGCCACCGCGGGCGATTCGAAGGCGCGCGCCGCGCCGACACATGCGGCCAGCACATAGATCACGGGCGCGCTGATCCATCCGCCAAAGGTGCCGAAAGCGAATAACAATGCAGCGACGCTTTCGAGGCTTTGGCAGATGGCCGCGATGCGGCGGCGGTCGTAACGGTCAGCGACGTGGCCGACGACGAGCGTCAGCACGAACATCGGCAGAAATTGCGCGAGGCCCACGAGGCCGAGTGCGAAGGCGCTATGCGTGAGCGCGTAGATGTGCCAGCCCATTGCCACGGCGAGCATCTGGAACGACAGTGACGAGAGGATGCGGGTGCACCAGAAACGTTGAAATGCGGGGTGTTTCGGCAAACTAACGGATGAGGAACCAGGTGGCTCGGCGGGCGCTGGAGGCATGGAGTTCTTGCTCTTGACTAGGGGGCTTGGGCGGCCGCTAGTTTAGAGCAAGACGATTTGTTTTGGTTTACGGCCTCGCGCGGCCGGTCTCGCTGCCATACATAAAGGAGCGTCCCGCCTTCACGCCAGCACCGCTGGACGCGCCCGGGTGAATCGGGATTCGACGAGCAGATAAGAAAGACTGCCGAGCACCGCTGTCATCACGACGCCGGCCAATACCGCGACAAGATAGGCAAGCCTGATGTCCGTGAAGTAGCGTTGCGCCACCAGCACGATGGTGGGATAAAACGGCACGTGCCAGATGTACAGGCTATAGCTTGCGCGCCCTATTGCGGCAAGCGGCTTGAATTCCAGCGCACGCACGATCACCGAGCGCGGCGAGGAATGAATGACCCGGTAAATCATCAACGCGACGGACACAGCTAACAGCGTATATCCGAACGTCTGAAGCCACGCCAAGGTCTTGAACGGGACATCCGCACATGCCAACGCAATCCAGATCGCCATGAAAATCACCACGCCGAGCACGCCCGCCGCTGCAGACTGCCGGGAACGAAGGTGGGAACGCACCAGTGCCAGCAGACAACCTACCGCAATCGAGTCGATCCGGCAAAGCGTGAAGGTATAGATGCCGTTGTCGGAAATCCCGGCAAAATGGCACACCACCCTGAACGCTATCGCCACCAGCACCAGCGCCACGGCCGGGCGAAAGTACGAATGGAAACGGGCAACGAGAATCGGGAAGACGATATAGAAATGCCATTCCACAGCCAGCGTCCAGAAATGCGCCATGGTGAAATGTTGATCGGCCAGCGCGACCCGGTCGCCGAACAGCGAGTGCAGACTGGCCGTGAATGTCCATAGCAAATACTCGTTTCTCAACACCTTGCTATGCGGTTCGATGAGCAGCGCGACAAGTGTGAATATCAGCAGGCTCGCGACGTAGGCCGGCAGCAACCGGATTGCACGGCGCCGAATGAACTTTGAATATGACGCGATTGAATTGACGGGCCGCTTCAATAACGTTGTGGTGATGAGAAAGCCCGAGATCACGAAAAACACGTCCACGCCTATCCAGCCGGTCGACGCAATACGCACGATGCCGGACCATGCGCCACCCAGCCCGGAGAGGCGGCTGGAAAAATAGCTCGTGTAATGAAACAGGACGACCAGCATCATCGAAATGGCACGGAGTCCATCGAGGCCGGTTACGTAGCGCAAAGAACTTGCGTCGCGGATGCTATGTGTCTCCATCCGCGCATTTTACAGATTACAGAATATTCGCGGCTGCAATATTCGGAAACGAGCGTAGTCGGGTCGAAATAGAGCCAGACGGGCAAGCGCTGCAAGCGCACGGAGCTGAAGCGCTGTTCCTCTGCGTCGCGCTACGACAGCAGACGTCCCACGCGCCGCACCACACGATGCAGCCGCGAAGGCACGGCGCGAATCTGAAGCAATGGCGCAGGCAGGTCCAGCGGCGGCGGCAATGGTGCGGCGGCCGCTTCCATGCGTGCCCAACTGGCGGAAGCGAATTCGACGTCGGCGCACTGCTGCATGTGAACCAGAAACTCGAGTTCGTTTCTTGCGGTGTCGAAGAAGTTCGCGCACGACATGCTCAGCAGTCCGTTTTCGACGAGCAGCCGGCAAATCCTCGCAAACGTGGCTGGCGTGAACACCCAGACGTGCACGTCATGATAATTGCCGTTGGCAAACGCATCCTGGGCAGCGGCCATGCCGTCCGCGAACGTATGCGCCGGCCGTCCACCGGACGGAAGGCCGGCCCAGATCGCGCCTGCATTCACGTCGTAGCGCACGTTCACGACATGGTCGATGATGGCCTGCGGCTGAGGAATGCGCGCCCGTACGATATGAGCGCTCAGCACGTCGCTGATGCGCGACTCCTCCCGCATCATATCGAAGGTAAAGCGCTTGTCGGGCACCGCGAGACGCAGTTGGCCGTCCGGTTTGAGTATCGCGCCGATCTCGGCAAACCAGCCGACCAGATCGGGCACATGCTCGACCACATGGGATGCAATCACGTAATCGACCGATTTACCACCCAGCGCTTCGGAGAGCGATTGCTTGCCCCAAACGGCATCGACATCGACGAGCGCGCCGATATCGACATTCGGATCATGTTTGTATTTTTCGCGCAGAGCTTCTGTGGTGGCGTGGTCGATGTAATAGACCGTACCGTCCGATCGTGTCACCACCGGTCGGCAGAGTGCGCCGATTTCCGCACCAATTGCAGTAGACAGATTCAGTCCAGATAGCAGCTTGACCTTACGATCCATTCCGCGACCTCCTGGGTGGTTCCGCGGAAGTCTACCGCATCGAAGGTCCGTTGGATTGTGCGTTGCGCTATTGGGTTCAACGAGCGGGTGCGGCGCGAAGAGCCCAGTTCGACGCCCGATCGGCGAGCCAAAACAAAAAGCCGTTGAATCCTTGCAGATTCAACGGCTTATCTATTGGTTCCTGGCGGAGAGACGGGGATTCGAACCCCGGATAGGTTATTAACCTATACACGCTTTCCAGGCGTGCGACTTAAACCGCTCATCCATCTCTCCGGCGGGGAGCCGAATTATAGCAAACTTCGCGCCCCGCGCCAGACCCACGCGCAAACCGGCCTAAGGATGCCGGATATAGTCCACCAACGCCCGCGTGTAAGCGTCCGGTTTTCGGTCGACCAGGCTCACGCCGATCGCCACCAGAAACCCCGCCGGCACGCCGAATACGCCGGAGCTGATCGGCTCGATCCCGAACCATCGCGCCCCGGCGAAGCCCGTCATCTGCGTGAAGAATGGGTATGTGGAGACGATGTAATAGATGCACACCACCAGCCCCGCCACCATGCCCGCCACCGCCCCGAGCCGCGTGGTGCGCTTCCAGAACACGCCCAGGACCAGCACCGGAAACAGGCTCGACGCCGCCAGCGAAAACGCCGCGCCCACCAGAAACAGAATGTTCCCCGTATTCAGCGACGCCACATACGACGCAAACAGCGCCACCCCCAGCAACAGAATCTTCGAGATCGTCACGCGCCGCTGGCTCGACGCGTTCGGGTCGACCATGTGGTAGTACACATCGTGCGACAAGGCATTGGCGATGGTGAGCAGCAAACCGTCCGCGGTGGAGAGCGCCGCGGCCAGCGCGCCCGCCGCGATCAGGCCCGACATCACATACGGCAGCCCCGCGATCTCCGGCGCGGCGAGCACGACCATGTCGGGCTGCATCTGGATCTCGCTCCAACGCACGATGCCGTCGCCGTTCGTATCGGCGAGACTGATCAGACTCGGCTCCACCTTGCGCCATTGCATGAGCCACTGCGGCAAGTCGGCGAAGTGATGGCCGACCAGGTTGGTCAATATCTCGTACTTGATCAGCACCGCCAGCACCGGCACCGTCAGATAGAACAGCGCGACGAAAAAGAGCGTCCATCCGACGGAGCGTCGTGCGGAGGCCACCGAGGTGGTCGTGTTATAGCGCGTCAGGATATGCGGCAGACTCGCCGTGCCGAGCGACAGGCACAGCAGCAGCGAAAGAAAATTACGTTCGTGGGTACGCCGGTCTTCATCGGTCGTGGCGGGGAACGGCTCATGCATCGGCACCGGTGCGGCGGCGCGCATCAGCATTTCATCGCGTCGCTGGGTCCAGACGATCTGCGCGGCGGCAGCATCGCGTGGAAACTGTTCGAGCGCCCGCTCGCGCTCGTTGATCTCGCGCAGCGGGCCGTTATGGCGGCGTAGATCGGCGACTTCCTGCGTGAGACGCAACTTCTCGTCGACGAACGATTGCGGCAACGTGTCGAGCCGCATCTGCATCAACGCGGCACGGCGTCGATAATCGTCGCGCACGGTCTGCTCGAGCGGCGCGTCGCGCACCTGCTTCTCGAGGCCTTCGACACGCTCCATCAAGCGGCCGTAGTTGAATTGCGGCACCCAGCCGAGGCCGTCCTTGTGCGCGATCATCGACACGGGAATCAGAATCGCCGCGATCAGGATGATGTACTGCGCGACCTGCGTCCACGTTACGGCGCGCATGCCGCCGAGAAACGAGCACACCAGAATGCCCGCGAGTCCGCAGAAAATGCCGACGGCGAAATCCACGCCGATAAAACGCGTCGCAATCAACCCGACACCCTGGATCTGCGCGACCAGATAAACGAACGAGCACAGGACCGCCGCCAGCGCCGCGAGGCCGCGCACGGCGTTGCTCGAAAAACGCGTGCCGAGAAAATCGGGAATCGTGTAGCGCGCGAGCTTGCGCACATACGGCGCGAGCAGGAACGCGACGAGGCAATAGCCGCCGGTCCAGCCCATCAGATACGCGAGACCGTCATATCCGGTCGCATAGATCGACCCGGCGAGGCCGATGAACGAGGCCGCCGAAAGCCAGTCGGCCGCCGTCGCCATGCCGTTGAAGGCAGACGGCACCCGCCGCCCCGCCACATAGTATTCGACCAGATCGGAAGTCCGCGACAGCAGGCCGATCACCGCATACACCGCGATCGGCACGAACAGGAACACATAGCCGATCCACACACCAGGACCGGTCGTTCGCTCGATGCGCCACATCACGTAGATGAAGAGCAGAAAGCCGAGTGTGTAAAGGGCGTAGGAACGGATCAGCCGGTTCGTGAGCTTCATCGGCTCAGTTTCCGCGCGCGGTAAGCGTGTCGGCACCGGCGCTGGCGTCCGCTTCCAAAGCGCGTTGCAGCCGGCGGTCAGCGCGCTGCATCAGCACGATATACACGAAGATGAGTGCCAGATAGATCAGGATCGCACCCTGCGCGCCGAAATAGAACGGCAACCTGAAGCCGCCGACCCGCATCTGCGCCAGGGCGGGCGCCATCAACGGCAAGACGAACGACACGATGAAGCCGAGAGTCATCAACGTCGCAATCAACGCGAGGTTGAAACGCCAGTACTTTTGATGCGCGCGCGCCATCGTTGCCGAGACCGCGGGCGGTTCGGGCGGCGGATTGAGCGTAGCGTGAGAGGAGTGGTGCGGCGCGGCCATGCGCCTATGTATCAAAAAGCCACCGGACAGGCAATCGGGATTGACCGCGCGGTGGCTTCAACAACGCGACTTCTGTAGCGAAGATCCGCGTCGGAGCAAGAGCGTGTCGTTCGACACCCTCTTGCCGTTCACACGGACAAACCCAGGCTCACAGCGACTCGCCGAGCTGATCGAGAATCGCAGGGTTCTCCAGCGTCGACACGTCCTGCGTGATTTCCTCGCCCTTCGCGAGCGAGCGCAACAGGCGGCGCATGATCTTGCCCGAACGCGTCTTCGGCAGGTTCTCACCGAAGCGGATGTCCTTCGGCTTGGCGATCGGACCGATCTCCTTGCCGACCCAGTTGCGCAGTTCGTTGGCGAGCTTCACCGCTTCCTCGCCTTCCGGACGCGCGCGCTTCAGCACGACGAACGCGCATACGGCTTCGCCGGTCGTCGCATCGGGGCGTCCCACCACCGCGGCTTCCGCGACGAGCGGGTTCGACACCAGCGCCGACTCGATCTCCATCGTGCCGAGCCGGTGACCCGACACGTTGAGCACGTCGTCGATACGGCCCATGATCGTGAAGTAGCCAGTGTCCTTGTCTCGCACCGCACCGTCGCCGGCGAGATACAGCTTGCCGCCGAGTTCCTCGGGGAAGTAGCTCTTCTTGTAGCGGTCCGGATCGCCCCACACGTTGCGCAGCATCGAGGGCCACGGACGCTTCACCACCAGAATGCCGCCCTGCCCATTCGGCACGTCCTGGCCGGTTTCGTCGACGACCGCGGCCATGATGCCCGGCAGCGGCAATGTGCACGAACCCGGCACCAAAGGCGTCGCGCCCGGCAGCGGTGTGATCATGTGGCCGCCGGTTTCGGTTTGCCACCACGTATCGACGATCGGACAACGGCTGCCGCCGACGTTCTCGTAATACCAGACCCACGCTTCCGGATTAATCGGCTCGCCGACCGTGCCGATGATGCGCAGCGTGGACAGGTCGTAGCTCTTCGGATGCACTTTCTCGTCGGCGTCCGCGGCCTTGATCAGCGAGCGGATCGCGGTCGGCGCGGTATAGAACAGCGAGACCTTGTGCTTGGCGATCATGTCCCAGAAGCGGCCGGCGTTCGGATAGGTCGGCACGCCCTCGAACACGACCTGCGTGCCGCCGAGCGTCAACGGACCATACGTGATGTAACTATGGCCGGTGATCCAGCCGATGTCTGCGGTACACCAGAATACGTCGGAGGGCTTCCAGTCGAAGGTCCATTTCAGGGTCTGCGCGGCCCACAGCAGATAGCCGCCGGTGCTGTGCTGGACGCCCTTCGGCTTACCGGTCGAACCGGATGTGTAAAGGATGAACAAAGGATGCTCGGCGCCAACCCATTCGGGCGCGCATTGATCCGATTCGGCTTGCGTGAGCTCGTGCATCCACAGATCGCGGCCTTCGTTCCATGCGACCTTGCCGCCAGTGCGCTGATAGACGATCACGCTCGTGACTGCTTCGCAACCGCCCATCGCCAGCGCTTCGTCGGCGATGTTCTTCAGCGGCAATGCCTTGCCGCCGCGCATCTGTTCGTCGGAGGTGACGAGCGCGACCGCGCCCACGTCCACCAGCCGCTCATTGAGCGACTTCGACGAGAAGCCGCCGAACACCACCGAGTGCGTCGCGCCGATCCGCGCGCAAGCCTGCATCGCGACGATGCCTTCGATCGACATCGGCATATAGATCACCACGCGGTCGCCCTTCTTCACGCCGCGCTTCTTCAGCGCGTTCGCAAAGCGCGACACACGTTGCAGCAGATCCTGATAGGTGACGTTGGTGACGGTGCCGTCGTCGGCTTCGAAGATGATCGCGACGCGCTCGCCGTTGCCGGCTTCGACGTGACGGTCGATGCTGTTATACGAGGCGTTGATCTGGCCGTCTTCGAACCAGGTGTAGAACGGCGCGTTCGATTCGTCGAGCACCTTGGTGAAGGGCGTGTTCCAGCTTAGCGTCTCGCGAGCGAGGCGCCCCCAGAAACCTTCGTAATCGCGTTCCGCTTCGGCGGCGAGCGCCCGGTACGCGTCCATGCCGGAGATCGCTGCACCTGCCACTGCTTCAGCGGAGGGCGGGAAAACACGGCGTTCGTGAAGAACCGATTCAATCGCAGACATCGACAACCCCTTGGTGAAGATGAAACGTAAAACCTGTGCCGGCCGCGCCCGTGGCGCGCCGTATCGTATGGCGCCTGAAAGTTGCGCGGGTGTCTCCAACCCTCGACAACATGATCGCCCCTGCCGCACCGCACCCTATGCGCGACTGCTCGCCGACTTTCAAACACGATAAAGGCCGCAACTTACCTGCTACTTACGCGCAGCGGTACGGTGGCCGAGATGCGCTCTGGCCCGCTGCTTCTAGGTGTCAATGTTAACCGATGCAATCCGGCTGTGTCATGGCTGCATGCCTACGGCGGGATCCAGGCGTCGCTATGGCGAGGAAAATACCCAGGGTTAATCCCTGGTGGGTCGTTGTTTTCCGTAGCGATCTGCGAGCGTCAGGCCGCCGACCCGCCGGGCGACATGACGCCGCTCGATTGAAATCCCGGTCACCTTCACGGGTTCGCGGCGATACGGGTGCCCGTGGCGCGACGTGGCTGCAACCGGACAACCGCGCGCCTCTCCTTGGGCACAGGGTCGGCAAAGCCGTTCGCGCATCTCCATTTAACTTAGGATCGGCAAATAAAACCCACACGCATGGCCAGCCGGACTTCTTATGCATCACGCCGTGTAGTGATTGGGATCGGCCAGATACGTGCTGCCCGTTTTATCGCCGCGATACGCCTGAAGATCGAATTTAACTTTCTGTTTGTCGGGGTCCAGCATATTCCCCACCATGACAAGATTCTTTTTGCCGTGACCTGTCGTCACGCCTTCGTTCAACATCGGAAGGCGGAAGACTCCGTCCTTGTCTTTGCCGAAGAACTGATAGCTCACCGAGCCGGATTCTTTCGAATAGGTGATTGCGATCGATCGGTCAAATACACGCATCGGCTGTCCTGTCGATGGCCAGCCGAACATTTGCGGCGCATGCGACACGATCGTTACCGAGTCCGTGCCCGCGGCCTGGGCAAGCGCTTTCAGGTAAGGTGTCGCGGTCGTGGCGAGACTCTGTCCACGCTGTTGCATCGCTTGTCCATAGTAGTCGAGCACGGCCGGATCGCCCCTGGCTCCGGAACCGATGTCGCCCATAGGAGCGGCGCCAGGCTTGTTCCCTTGCGATAACTCGAAGGTCTCGATGGCCGGTCGCATGGCGGGTGTATAGAACGAAGAAAACCAGTTCACAATCGGCGTCGCATTGAGCGCAGCGTTCTGATACTCAATGTGAAGCGCGTCTGCTTCGGCATTGAGTCCCTGCGCGCGCAATTCATTGACCTGATGCCGAAGCGCCTCCGCGTGGTAGATCTCGGAGAAGTTCGGAAATAACAACGTTGCGAGCGCCGCCGGCGGAAATGCGAACGACGCAGCCGTCGCGACGAGGCCGCCGATGAGTTGCACGGAGTCGTTGCCTACGTTCCATTTTGCCTGCTCGCTTCCCGGGTTCTGAATCAGCTCTTTGATATCTGAGGACAATTGCCCGACAGACGGCGCAAGTCCGATCGCGGTACCGAGCAGCGACAGCGCCTTCGACGACAGGGCGAGCATCTTATTGCCGTTGATGTTGGCTACGCTGATCACGTCGCCACTCGTGCTCAGCGAATCGGCCGTCACTGACAACCGGTTCAGCGTGCTTGAATTGTTATTCACGTTCGCCGAGCTCGACCCCAGCGCCAGTATGTCGATTGGCAACCAGTGTCCATTGGCTTTTACGCTAGCCGGCAGGCCCCTGCCTCTGTTTCCGGGACCCACGAAGCCGGCAGGCAGGGGCGTGGTTTGTGCGGACCGCGATCGGCATGGCGGCGACACCTGGATATCGCGGTCACGATTGATGAGTACCGTCTGACTGCCGTGATGGTCCGTCATCGGCCGGGAAGTTTGCGCGGTGCGGTGTCGAATCTCGACATTCCCTTGAGATTCGTGATCGAGCTGCGGCCAGCCGGCTTGAGATCCGGCATCATGCCCATGTCTTCGTTGCTGAACGCCCGGGTGCGTTGGGTGCCCTGCGCCAGCTGAGGCCTCCGGTTTCTGCGGCACCGACCGGCTTTGGTTCAGTGGCACGGTCTGCACGTCGGCGTGGTGCTTCATCGTCGCCGCCTGAGTGCCTGCCGTGGTTTTGAAAGGAGCCGCCTGAGTCGCTGTACTGATCGTCGACCTATCCGCTGTCTGCACGGAGCGGTCATGATGATGGAGGCTCGTTTGGGTTTCGTTATGGTCTGTCCGCGCTTTTGCCTGAACAGACTTATCCAGTTGACTCGGCGAGCCAGTTTGCACATTCTGATGCTTCACGCGGACGCGTGTCTGATTACCACCATCGAAGACATGCGGCGTCGCCTGGGTGCCCTCGCTCGTCGTTCCCCGCGAATGCGTCTGGATCTCGGCATCGTGCGCGTATTGCCGTGTCTGGGTTTCTCCATCGGCAACATGCTTATCCGTTTGAGTACCGGCGTGATTGTCTGGCGGCAAATTCGTTCCCTCGCCCGTTTTCTCTGTATTGCCCGTGTGGGTCGGCTGTTTTTCCGTGTGATCCGAATCCGTCTGGGTGGGATGACTCTGCGTGAAAGTCTGCGTCTGCACCGCCCTGCTGGCGCCGAAGGCTTCCGTTTGAGTCCGGGTATCACGACTCCTTGCCGGTATACCGGTCTGCGTGCCGTGCGACTGATGCAACGGACTTTTCGTTTGTGTTTGCGCATCACCCGTTCTGTGTGCGGTGGTTTGAGACTGCTTTGATACTGAAGTCGGTCGGAAATGGACAAGCATGATCGCTTCGTGCGGATCGTGCCCGGAAAGAAGCGAGAACGTTCCCTGCCGCAACGGGCCATGCAGATAATTACGCACTGTTGCCTGCTTATCCTCGACCTTCGAGAAATCGATCGCGTAACCGACCGCATTGCCCAGCGACTTGCCCGCTTGCAATGCGGTCAACGTCGTATTCTGCCCGCCGTAGGCGTCCAGCGCCTTACCGAAAAAACTGAAGAACCTGCCCAGATTCGACGCCATGCCATTGCCCGCATGCCCCATGCGGTTTGCCGAGATCAACCGGGATGAAAAGGAACCTGTTCCCGGTAGAGGCGGCCTGTTGTGCAGCGTGCGCCAGCTCGACAGCAGAAGGCCAGCCTTGAAGTTCAGGCTATTGGAGAACGGTGTCGATACGGAAGGAGAGACCGGGTCGTGAGGCTCAGGATGATGGATAGCCGGGGACAGTGGCGCGACATCTTTCGCGGCGTTCTTGTCGGGTTGCGTGGAATAGCTACCGACATATTCGTTGTCGTGGACGGTACTGCTCGATGTGGACGTCGTCATCTTGATGACCTCTTAAAGGAGCGATGCGAGCAATCATTAAGTCACGCCCGGTCAGGGCGATGTGGTATCGCTGTAGTTCACCGAGGGAGAATGGAAATAGATCGCC
>NZ_JAQQEK010000007.1:0-354454 GCF_046027355.1 Paraburkholderia sediminicola
AGGATCGTGGCCGAGCCACATCACCGTCGCGGCCGCTTTGGTTCGAAGCCTCCATCGCTGCCAGTCGGCGCCCGTTGGTGAAAAATGGCCCTGACTGTCGGTGTATTGGCCCGGGTCCAGATCGTAGCGTCTCAGGTAGGCCGGATTAAGGCGCTCATCGAGCGTAACCTGCCCACCATGGGCGATGCGTGCCCGTTCCCGTGTCTCGTCCTGATTGAAATCGCTCACCGCGCGGCTGACGACCGACAACTCGAACAGCAGCGCTGCACCAGTTGCCAGACATGTCGCGGCAATGCAGAGCATGAGCACCCAAAGAATCCGCCGTCCGACTGTCAGCGTGCGTGCCATCAAATCCCCTGGCGTCGCAATGTGATGAAACGAACCCGTGCCGTTCCAGCGCGGAATTTCAGCAAACGTTTCCGCTCCCCTCTTCAAACGATACAACTTCACGTGCCGGTGGTCCAGACCGCTGCGATGTTCCGGGGCCTCGACACGGGCGGCAATATGCACTGAAGTGGCATGCGTCAGGAAACCACGCAATGGTGAGCGCCAACGTGGAATGGCGCCGCGGATTTTGCATCGGAACGGCAGTTAGTTCGGATGGCAGCTTTTCACTCTGCGTGAGGGGATCAAGACAACGAGCATCTATCTTTATGCCGACGATGACCAACGGCATACCGAGACGGAGAAAAAGCATCGCGTCCACTGGCAATGTCTCGCGGCGTTATCCCCTTATCCCCGTCGAGGCCTTGGACAACAGCGATTGACCGCCTGGTGACGTTACCGACTATCTGGCAGTAGTCGGCCGATTCTGTTGAAAAAGTCGCCGTAGATGCGGATTGTTGGGTATCCTGGAAGACATCGAACGACGGGAGTGAATCGTCATGATGGGTCGATTGGACAGCGGACAGGACAAGCTCTTCTACTCGTTCAACCTCGACAACCACGTCCCGCAATCACACCTGTTGAGAGGCATTGATCGCTTCCTTGATCTGCGAGATCTGCGTCAGCACCTCGCACCGTTTTACAGCCCGATAGGCCGTCCATCAATTGACCCGGAGCTCATGATCCGGATGTTGATCGTGGGTTACTGCTTTGGCATCCGGTCCGAGCGACGTCTATGCGAAGAGGTGCATCTGAACCTCGCATACCGCTGGTTCTGCCGGTTAGGTCTGGAGGATGCCGTACCGGAACACTCGACGTTCTCAAAGAATCGTCACGGACGCTTTCGCGATAGCGATCTGTTGCGTCACGTGTTCGAATCTGTGCTGAGTCGCTGCATGGCCGAGGGCCTTGTCAAGGGTGAGGGATTCGCGATTGACGCAAGCATCATCAAGGCCGACGCGAGTCGTGCGAACGGAGTGCCGGGAACAGAACCTATCGACTGGGGACGTGCCGACGGCCAGAGCCGGGCTGTGCGGGAATATCTTGAGGCACTGGCGCAAACCAATCCGGTGGAAGCGGACACGTCAGAGCCAGCAGTGTCTTCGACACCTCCAAAGAAGATATCCCTGACTGATCCTGCTGCACGATGGACGGCTGCACCTGGTGGTCCCGCGTTCTTTGCCTATTCGACGAATTACCTGATTGACCTGCAGGCAGGGATCATTGTTGACGTTGAAGCGACGCCGGCGAACCAGTCCCAAGAGGTCGAATCAACCAGGACAATGATCGATCGTGTTGAACACCAACGGGACCTGAAGCCTCGCCGACTGGTAGGTGACACTGCATACGGCACAGCGGCGCTGCTTGGCTGGATGGTTGACGAGAAACACATCGAGCCGCACGTCTCGGTCTGGGATAAAACAACGCGCAAGGACAATACGTTCTCACGTAGCGAATTCATCTGGAATGAACAGGCCAACGAGTATCGATGTCCTGCGGGAAACGCGCTACGCAGCGACTGGCGTCCACTGAAGAATCCACGCACGCACATCACGAAAGCAGACACCATCGTCTACCGAGCAAGTCAGATGGACTGTGATGGCTGTTCGATGAAGGATCGATGTTGCCCGAATATGCAGTTTCGCAAAATCGTGCGCAGCATCCATGAAGCTGCACGTGATGAAGCGAGGCGCATCGCGACAACCCCAGAATACAAACAGTCGCGCCGGCAGCGAAAGAAGGTGGAAATGCTCTTCGCCCACCTCAAACGCATCCTCAAACTTGATCGCTTGCGACTGCGTGGTCCAAGCGGTGCCCATGATGAGTTTCTGATGGCAGCAACTGCGCAAAATCTGCGAAGAATGGCCAAATGGCTCATGCCTGACGGTAAGCAGACAAACCAGGCAGCTACATGACGAGAAACGGGGGCGTCGCGCCTTGCAGGAACGCCGCCTCCCTGAATTTTCCAGCTCGAAACGTATTGCCAAAGCCCGTGCCCCAAATCAAAACTCGACTTTTTCAACAGAATCGGCCAGTTTCCGTCGTTCGACCTGTCGATCTGCTTGGCCACAAAGCGGACATTGCCAATAAACCTCCTGCTCTACACCCCCGGGCACACTGATTTCTTGTAATGGGTGGCCCCATTCCTACCAGACATGCGGGATGAGACGATAGCGCACACGGCTTGCGTATTCGTTGTAGCCGTAAAGGTCGCGGCGCAAGATCTTTTCCTCATCAAGAAGCCGCCAGAAAAGCACCGGCAGGATTAGCGGGACGAGACAGATCGTGAGCCAAGAGCCGAGTGCAAGCGGCATGCCGATGAAAAGCCAGAGCGCGCCAGCGTACATCGGATGACGAACATACGCGTAGGGGCCCGTGTCGATCACTTTGTGATCATCCGCAACACTAACGTTGGCGGCTGCATAACTGTTGACCTTCAGCACCCAGAAAATAAAGAGGAATGACAATACGATCACCATTTCCCCTACAAAGGACAGGTAAGCAGGTACGGGTGAAAGTCCGACGCGATAGTCGAGTGGAGGTAGGGTGAGGAAGAGAAAAAAGGCTAGGATGATGAGCGACACGATGATCTTCTGCGACCATTCTTTCTCATGCTGTGGTCCGGCATTCATGCGGCGCTCGAGAAGCGGCCTGTCGTAGAGGGCGAGATAGACGGTGAAGCCAATGGTCGAGACGGAAAAGATTGCGATAAAGAGCCATCCTTGCCAGTAGCGCCACGTGCCCGCAGGCAAGAAAATGAAGGCGACGAATACAGCCATCCCCACTACTCCTTGGGCGATGGCTTTCTTGTAGAGCGGATCCATGACATGAATCGTATCCCCTCCGCTCCACCCCTGCAATGCGCGGCCTAAGCACGATCCGAACTCGGAGCGAACCTCGTTCGGTTCGGGTAAGCACGCGGGTTGCGCGGATAGATCTTTTCCCACATGACTTCTTGAACGGCCCCCGAGGCGCCCGAGATCTCTTTTGCCTCGCGGAAGATGGCCCGGCGCGAGTCCCTGAACGGCCGCTTCCTTGATTACCGACGACCGCTCTGGAGGGCGATGACCGATAGTTCAGGGTCGGACAGTGCCCGCTCACGACTCGCGCAGACTACATCTCCCTTCACTTGAAAGGAGATAGTCATGAAAGCAACTGACGAAGGAACCGCCGCTAGAACACCGTGGAACAAGGGCAAGCTCACTGGGCAGAAGGCTCCGCTGAAGCTTAAGGAAATCTGGGCCATTCGGATCCGTCTCCAGCTTTCGGAGCGAGTCCGCGACCTCGCAATTTTCAACCTGGCGATCGACAGCAAGTTGCGCGCATGCGATCTGACCAGGCTGCGAGTTTGCGACGTTTGCCATGGCACCAGGTCGCCAGCAGGGCTACGGTCATGCAGCAGAAAACGCAACGACCCGTGCAGTTCGAGATTACGCAGCAGACGCGGGACAGCGTAGAAGCGTGGATCAAGGCGGCGACACTGACTGCGCCCGACTTCCTGTTCCCAAGCCGTCTCCACGGATCGCCGCATATTTCGACGCGTCAGTACTCGCGGCTAGTGCACCGGTGGGTCGCATCGATCGGACTGGATGACTCCTCATACGGCACGTACACGATGCGTCGGACAAAGGCGTCGCTGATCTATCGCCGCACGAAAAACCTGCGCGCAGTTCAGTTGCTCCTTGGGCATACCAAGCTTGAGAGTACCGTGCGGTACCTTGGCATCGAAGTCGAAGATGCGCTTGAAATGGCGGAACAGACCGAGGTTTAATGTTCGCCCAGCCAGGCAGCGATCGACCCTTGGTCGCTGTCCGGCCAAAAACGGCCGGTCGACAAGCCAGGCTGAATCGTCGACAATTTAGTGCATCAGCATTTTGCCTACGTTCTCGACGATATTGACCTTTCCAAATCTACCTATGTCGTTTGAAACGGACCGTCTGGTCATCAGGTGCCCTCGGTCTGGTGACGGTCCTGAGCTATTCGACGCGACCGTCGACGCATTAACGGAACTGAGGCGCTTCCCAGCGTCCATGCCATGGGCGCTCGGAACACCATCAATTGATACGTCCGAGTCGTTTTGCCTTGCGGGTTCCGCAAATTTTCAAGCAAGAAAAGACTTTCCGTTTCTGTTTATCGATAAGACGTCACGCATCGTTGTGGGCTGCGGCGGTCTTCACCGGCCCAGATGGGCCGTTCCAGTTTTTGAACTCGGTTTTTGGGGAAGGTCGTCGCTTGTGGGGCGGGGGTTGTTCAGTGAAGCCGCCCATGGCTTGGCAAACTATGCTTTTTCCCGTTTCGGGGCGAAGCGAGTCGAGGCGATCTGCGACGATTTGAACGCAAGGAGCATTCGACTTTGTGAGCGCATTGGGATGCAACTAGAAGGTGTGTTGCGGCAGGAACGGCGCGCCCCGGACGGTAGTTTGCGAAACACGCGAGTCTATTCAAAACTAGCTTGAACTTGCGCTCGGTTGGGCAAGTGTCGGCTCATGAAGAGCCAATCATGAGGCGGCGCCGAACGGCTGATCATCGGTCCACTGGAGTCATTCAGAGTCAGGTTTCGCGCCCGTTGTCAGAGTAATTGGCAATAATCGTCCGTAGCGGCGCCATGCCGATGATCAGGGGGGGCGGCCCTTTTTTTCGGCTCTTTCACGACGCAGTTGCTCACACGACGATTTTTGGTACTTTTGAACAAGGTTGTCGGCGATCATATCCATGATGGGATACTGAGCGACGGCCACATCGGCGAGCAGCAACCCCGGTACCATCGCGAGCCATAGCAGACGCCTGTTCATCAGTTTGCGCCTGTGTCGTGATCAAACGGCTACTGGAATTAAGACGGGGTGCAGGCCCCAAAAAGCACGAACACATCTTCGCGGTTGACGAGCGTCGTGGACATCGTGCCCGCTTTTGTATCGAGCGCAACGCTCCAGGCATAGCCCAACTCGGTGCCTTGAAGAAGCAACTGCCCATCGCTGCGTTCCATGTGTTGGATTTCGGTCGTGCGCTGCGGCCCAGCAATGGTCTTCTTTGCGAAGTTGATGCGGATGAACTGCGGTGCGCCGAGCGTCGCGGGTAGCGTCCGGTAGCAAACCTCACCCACGTCACAGAAGTGCGTGTCGATGGTAGCGCACAACAACGGCTTGCTGCCGTCGAAGTCTGCGCTGAGCACCGTTGACGGCGTGGCACAAACCAGGACCGCGAGAGCGGTGGCCGACACAATCTTCAGCATGATGGCTCCTTCTGTCCTGGACGAACCAGTAAGCGAAAGCACAGTCACAGGTTCGGTGAGTGAAGTGCGACGGTTACTGGACGGTATAGCCGCGTCCGGTCATGCAAGCTGCGACTGCGCGGTTATAGGTAGCAAGCTGACTCGACGCCTGCTGCTGCATGCCTTGCTGCTGCGCGGCCATTTGTTGCTGCTCGCGCCGCATGCGCATGCCGCTCCCCATCGTGCCCACGAGCGCACCGATTCCTGCTCCCTCACCCCAGTGCCCCCCGGCCGCGCCGCCTATTAGTGTGCCGAACAGTGCGCCGCCTGCCGCGCCGCGCATCATCTGGCCCTGCTGCTGTGGGGGCGGGCTGTTCGCCATTCGCTCGGCGAGCGCGACAGGGTCGACCCCGGTAGTCTGCTGTGCCCACGAGTGGCATTCCGCCGTGTCGGTTTGCTGGCGCTCCAAGCTCTGACCGCGAGCGGGATAGATAATGGGTTGCTGCGCCTGTGATGCGAAACTGAGCGTGAGCATCGCCAGGCCAATCCAGTACCGAACAGTTCGTTGCATGGCTCAAAGTCCCATAAATCCTGGCGACCGGACGCCCACCTGAATGACCGGTGCTCATGCTCGGGCACCGATGCGAGCAACTCCAGAATGCCGCCCTCTTCACTACCCGGTGATGCACTTCGACGCAATCAACTCAATGGTCGATTGTCACGCGGCATGCCGGATCGCTCATCGATCTGAATGCATAGCGCTGCCGGTACCATTCTCAATGATGGTCGAAGAGCGTGATCTGGCCGCTTTTATAGAGCGCTCGGACCTTGGCCTTGAACGATGCCTTCGGCGTCTTTTTGCATTCGCCGACGATTAAGGCGACGGGCGTTGCGGTGTCGACTACCATCGTGTCGGTCTCGCGTACCCCGAGATGATCGACGCCCGCCACCCAGTAGACGAGGGCCGGTCGGTACACCTCATCGACCGCGACAAAGTCCTCGCATTTCATTTTCGCGGGACTTATTTCCTTGCCCGTTTGAGCCAAGGCGGAGAACTCTAAGCCAAGCCCTATGGCAAGTGCAGCAACAACGCTATATTTCATGATGCTTTCCTTACGACGGTGGTTCTGAGAGTTTGTCTGGTTGACATAAGCAATCGTCTTGCGGCCGCCGGATCTGGTCGCAGAACTTGCCGCGCTGTACGGCGACGCGGGCCGGGATCGCGTGGAAAGTTGAGGGAGGCGAGCTCGCGCGGGGGCGTCGCGATGGCAGCGGCCACCGCGAAGGTCGACTTTTTCCCGGAGTTGGAGCGAATAGCCTGACGCCCTAAGCGCTGATGCGATCGACGCCGGTGCGCTAACCTCTGAGACGCGTGATTTTCTGGCCTTGCAGCCCAAGACCGGCCATTAACCCTTGCTGCCCGAAAATGAACGCATAAACGTCGGACTGGAGCGTGGTCGTGGTCAGTGATCTCGCCTTTCCTGCATCCACGACGACGACGCTTGGGCCCATGCCGAGCGACCATCCATCGCTGCTATGGAGGTAATTCACCGCAGCGTCAGTCGTCAGGAACATGGCTTCCGCGAACGTCTGGACGCCGGCCTGCAACCCATACGACACGGCCGTGTTGTTATAAACGCCAGTGATTTTCCCGTTCTCGATCAGCACGCCGTCCCCCCCTTGCACGCCGGCGATAAAGCCTGCCTTAACCAGGTTTGGAAAGACGAGTATCGCCTTCGATCTATCGCCAATTTCTTTTGCCTTGGGTTCCTTTGCGTACAAGGTTTGCAGCGCAGCGAGACTGTCCTGCTTGAGAACGGCGTCCTCCGCCACCGGCGTGGCTGTCGTCGACTGGGACCCGGACATGGAACTCCCGCCAGTCGAACAGGCTGCGGCGACGGTCAGGAGTGAAAGAACTGCGACGTAGCGAACTGATTTAAGCATGCGCACTCCCTTTGGCGATTGCAACGCGGTAGCGAGCCGTCATCTGGCCTGCGACCCTTATTGGTTGGAATCAATATATGTAGCCGCGCCATTGAAAGGCAATTGGCCTTTGGTCTCATACAGGTCGATACGCAGTCGCACTGTGCATGCACTTCACGTACAAATTCGTGGGGGGCCTCACCAGAGGCGGCGTTATCGGCAACAGACGAATGCCGTGATACCCCTGACGCTATCCCGAATCCGGGAGGTACAGCGACAGACACAGCATCTAAATGCTGGTAGCGCACGCTACGTGGAGTGCGAACTGACGCTGACAATACGTGAACCACTGTCCGACCGCGATCCTGTTACTTCGGAAATCCCGTGGCAAATAGATGCGACAAAGCAAACTGTGTGCCGTCTGATGAGCGCGTGGACGAGGGGTACTGCTTGTTTCTATCGTATTTCTCGGAAGGCGAGCGCGTGACGGTCGGACAGACCTTCAATTGGGAAATGGTCGAACGAGCAGCCTTTGACGGTTTCAGACGAGATGTCATTTGATTTTGCCGCGTCAAAAATCAACCGGCTTCGCGTCCGCCAGTCGACGCACTCCAGTACGAAAAGCTTGCCCTTTCCGCGTTCGATTTATGTGACCGGCAGGTGGGTCAACTGGACACTTTGATCACACTTGCGTCATCGATAGTTAGAAATCCTGCGATTACACGCGACGAAAGAAAGCGTCATCGGACGCTGTTGGAATTGCTAGTGGACACGGCCGAGCAGTATCAGCAGGAACTCGAATGCGACCGCGAGTTGTTCCAGGTGATTGCACTCGACGCGAAGGGCATCCCGCGCAGCCGCCTCACGGCGCAACATGCGACGAACTTGCTGGCTGAAGCATCGCAGAGAGCAAGAGCGCCCATCGAAGAAGCAAACGCTTCGCCCCGCAAAAAGCCATCCACGAAAAGCGCGATGATCAGGTTGTCCTCCACTAGCGTGCAACAACCGTCCACTGCACCGCACTAAGCGATCAAATCAAGCACGACAGAACAGGCACAGCAGGAAGCACAAATAAAAAATGGCCGCAGCATCCGCTGCGGCCATCAACTCATCAACCAGCAATTTCAAGCTCTCAAACCAGCGCACCAACAATCACACACGCGCCGCTCAAAAAACCCTCAAACGATATTCATCGCCAACGCACTCTCGCGATAGTGCTGGCTCGCCTTGTCCGCATCGCCGAGCTGCTCATGCAAACGCGCCAACGCGCGATGCGAGCGAATCTTCAGCGTCTCGTTGTCCGCGAGTTTCAGCGCGCGTTCGAGGAACGATTGCGCCTTGCCCCACAATTGCTGATGCAGACACAAGCGGCCCAGCGCGAACATCAAGTCCGCATCTTCCGGACGATCCTTCTGCCACGCTTCGGCCTTCTGGATCAGCGGCAACGCGTCGCCTGCGGTCGTATCCGGATAGCGGCGCAGCAAGCGCGCGTCCCAGTTCTGCGCGAGCGCTTCCTCGACGATCTTGCGCGCTTCCTGCGGGCGGTTCAGCGCCACCAGCAGTTCGGCTGCGAGATCCGCGAGACGCGGTGAATGACGCTCGATGGGCGACAGCGAATTCCACAACTCCAGCAGCGCATCGGCATTGTGACGCCGGTCACGCAGCAGGTTTTCCGCCGCGAGTTGGCGCAAACGCACCGCCACCGCCGGATGAATCGCTTCGCGCTTTTCCAGCATCTTGACGAGCTTGAGCACTTCGCCCCAGTTCTTCAACTGCTGTTGCGCGCGCAACATGATCTGCTGCGCGTGAATGCGCCGCGCACCCTGCGACTGCATTTCAGTCAGCGCGGTCAGCGCGCCGTCCGCGTCACGGCCGTCGGCGCGCATGTCGGCGGTGGCCATCAGACGTGCGTCCTGCCAGTCGGCCTCGTTGATCTGAGCGAGCCATTCGTCGCGCCGCGCATATTCATGCATGCGATGCGCCGCGGTGGCCGCGATCAAACCGGCCGCGCCCTTGTTGTCGCCATTCGCGAGCGCGTCTTTGGCGGCTTTCTCAGCACGCGAAAAACGCCCGGCGTACAGGTTGCCGATCGCGTCACGCAGCGCGGCATGCGCTTTCGCGACACGCGAGCGCGCACGATAAGCGGCCACGCGTTGCGGCATGCGCCAGATATTGCGGAAGATGCGCAGCAGTGCATACATCAGGATGAATAGCACCACCAGCCCGACCACGAACAGATTCAGCGATATATCGACGCGGTACGGCGGATAGATCAACAGCACCTGCCCCATGTCGAAGCGTCCGACCACCGCCAGCACCACCGCGATGGCGAACAGCAACGCAAGCCATAGAAGTCCCCGGATCGCCATGATTAACCTCGGCTCCGGTATTGATTGACGGCCTGCAGGCTCGTGTTCAGATTCGGCAGTTCAACCGCGGCCGAGCCCGCTTGCACCTGCTTGACGAGATCCGCGACGGTCTGCGTTTTCTTCGACGAATTGTCGAAGTAGCGCGTCAATGCATTTTGCGCCGCCTGCAGGTCGGACTTCAGCGTGGTCTCGTTGCGCGAGAGCAAGGCGAGACGCGCCGACAGCAAACGCAGCTTGAGATTCTCGCGCACGAAGTAGCCCTGATCGGGCGTGACCAGCATCGCGTCGGCGTTGTCGATGCGGCGCACCTGCACGAGGCTCGTCAACTGCTGGCCGATGCCGGTGCTCACTTCACGCCACCACACCTTCCAGCGCGGCTCGCCGGTGGCGGCGGCCACCTTCGCCGTGTCGGCCCAGGTCGCGGCTTGCGGCGTGGCATGGGCGATCGGTGCTTCGCCCGAGAGCGGCAGCTCGTCGACCTGGTCGATCGCGTTGTCGAGCTTGATGGCCATGCCCGTGAGATCGGTGGAAGGCGCGGCCTTGAGTTTGTCGATGTCCTGCGCGATGGCCTTGCGCACGGTCGCCGCTTGCGGACTGTCCGAGGCGGCGAGACGCGTGTCGGCGCTTTGCAGCGCGAACAGCGCGAGCTGCGTGTTGCCGGTGAGCTGCAACTGCTGGCTGGCTGCGGAGAGCATCTGGCCGACTTCGGCGAGCGTCCAGTCGTCGCGATTGCGCGCGAGATCCGCGTACTGCTGTTGCAGCGCCTGCTGCCCGGCTTGCGCATCGGCGAGCTTGCCTTCGAGTTGCGCGACCTGCGAGTCCGACTGATGCACGGTGGCGAGCGCCTGATCCGTCTTGATGCGCAGCTCGTTGGTCTGCGTGTCGTTGGCTTGCTGGCGCTGCACGATCTGCTGCTCCGTGCGCTCCACCTTGCGATTAAGCGCATAGCCGCCCACGCCCGCGGCACAAGCAATGATCACGACGACAAACCACAGCAGCGGTCCGCTCGCGCTATGGCGCTTTTGCGCTTCGTAGGGCGTGAAGGGTTGATTCGGCGGCAACGCAGTGGTCGCGGCCGGCTGGGGTGAAGCGTTCGTGGATGCGTTCGTTTCAGTCATGCGTGATTTAGCCGGTGAATGAGCCGGATTGGACGATACCGGTTGGACTACGGGCGGGACGGCGGCAATCAGCGCTCGGGCAATGCGCTCATCGCCCGCGCCGGACACCGTCATGCTATCAAAACCCAATGCCCGCGCGGTCTGCGCGATACGGGGATGCGGCGTGACGAGCGTGGCGCGTTTGAGCTGCACGATCTCGTCGGCGGTGAGGTGGTCTTGCGCCAGTTCGTGCAGATTGCGCACGCCTTCGGAACTGGTGAGCAGCCACACGTGCGGCACGCCCGCGAGCAACTCGTGCACGCGCGCCCAGCCGCCGATCGACGGTTCCGGCACGAGGCGCCGGTACGCCGCGACCGTGTCGACTTCGGCGCCCGCTTCGCGCAGACGGTCGGCCAGCCACTCGCGGCCGCCGTCGCCGCGTACGATCAGCACACGCTTGCCTTCGAGGCTGGTCGCATCAAGCGCGGTGTCGATCGCCGCGAAGAGGCCTTCGGAATCGAAGCGCGCGGTGTCTTCATCGGCGCCAGACGGCGGACTGATCACGTTGTACGCCGGTGCCGCGACGCCGTGGCGCGCCAGCGCCTGCACGCTGCCCGGTCCGACGACGCCGATCGGCAGCGCATGCGGCCAGATCGCGTCGCTGCGGGCAAACGCGTGATCGACGGCATTCGGCGATACGAACACGACAAGCGCATAGCGTTCGAGCGAAGCCAACGCGGCGCGCAACGGCGCGTCGTCGGTGACGGGCGCGATGTCGATCAGCGGAAAGTCGAGCGTGGCGATGCCGGCCGCGGCGAGTCGCGCGATCAGTTCGTTCGACTGACCGGCCGGTCGCGTAATCACGACCGTGAACGCCGCCTTGTCGACGGATGGGGATGTGTTGCCGGGGATATCGGCCGCCATCACTCGCCGGACGCCGCGCTGTCCGCCGCGCCGTCTTCCGCCGTGCCCTGCTTCGCAGCGGCGGGACCGCCGGCGGTGCTGAGCGCGCGAACGATCTCCATCGCCCCCTGCTGCTCGAGCGCGCTCGCCACTTCCTGGCCGAGCGCAATGGCGCGTTCGACGCTGGGCGCGGGCGCCGACGCCTGCGCGCTCAACACACGCTGCCCGTCGGGCGTGGCGACGATGCCGCGCAGATGCAGCGCGCCGTCACGCCACGTGGCATACGCGGCGAGCGGCACTTCGCAACTGCCGCCGAGCGCGCGCGAGACCATGCGCTCCGCTTCGACGGCGGCTGCCGTGTGGTCGTGATGCAACGGTGCGAGCCATGCCGCAAGGTCCGCGCGGTCGGCGCGAATCTCGATGCCGAGCGCGCCCTGGCCTGCCGCGGGCAGGCTGTCTTCGGGATCGAGCAGCGCGCGGATGCGCTCGCCCAGACCCAGACGCTTCAGACCGGCTGCGGCCAGAATGATCGCCGCGTAATCGCCGCGATCGAGTTTCGACAGACGCGTGTCCAGATTGCCGCGCAACGGCCGCACTTCGAGGTGCGGATAACGCATGCGCAGCATGGCCTCGCGCCGCAGGCTGGAGGTGCCGACCACGGCGCCGGCCGGCAGCGCGGCGAGCGAGTCGTAGTCGTTGGAGACCAGCGCGTCGCGCGGATCTTCGCGCTCCATGATGGTGGACAGCGCAAAGCCTTCGGGCAATTCCATCGGCACGTCTTTGAGCGAGTGCACGGCGAGGTCGGCGCGGCCATCGGCGAGAGCGGCTTCCAGTTCCTTCACGAAGAGGCCCTTACCACCAACCTTCGACAAAGTGCGATCGAGAATTTGATCGCCACGAGTTGTCATTCCGAGGATTTTTACGTCACAAGATGGATATAATTTGTGCAGCGCACATCGCACATGCTCCGCTTGCCACATGGCCAGGCGGCTTTCTCGCGACGCAATCACAAGCGTGTGGGGTGGCGTGGAAAACGTCTCGGTGTTCATTAGCTTGCTGATCGAATGACGGGATGTAATAACGAACAATGTTAGCACGCGCCCTTGCGTCTCAAGACGCGGCCAAGCGCCGTGCTGAAGCGGTATCGATGGAGGAGACGGGCTTCGCGCGGCGCGCGCGTGCCCCATCCCAGCCTGTTCACGCACGGTCGTTCGCGCACCGGGCCGCCGCATGCGGGATGATGCAATGCGGCCTGACGTCGCTCAGGTGCCGCAGGTGCCTCGAACAAGTGTCGTGCGGATGCGCGGCACCGTTCAGGCGCACAGTCTCCTCTCAGGCGTATCGCCATCGGCGCATGCCGTTTCGCGCAGTTCCCTTTGCAGTTCACGTTGCAGTTCATAATGCAGTTCCGCAGTAGCAGTTCATCACTCAACAGACCCTGGCTTCCCTGAGGAAACCCATCGTGACGTCTTCCGGATCGGCGCGCCCTGCCCGCCGCAACACTGCATCGCCCAACGCTCGCGCGGCCGACGCCGCCAAGCCCGCTGCCTCTGCCGCCGCATCGGCTACAAACGCTGCTGAGCCGACATCGGCCAAACGCGCCGGCAAACCCGCCCAGGCTGCTCACGCCGCCAAAGCCGGCAAGGCCGCCAAAGCCTCCACGCCCGTCAAGACGGACAAGGCTGTGAAGGCAGTCAAAACGGATAAGACGACGCAAGCCGCATCCACCGCCAAGACGCAAAAACCCGCCAAGGGCGGCTCCACGAAGATCAAGGTTGTTGCCGACGCGCCGCAAGCGCCCGCGCTGCAGGCTGTGTCGGAGGAATCGTCTTCGCCCGCTTCCGCTTCCACGCCGAAGGGCAATGGCCGCACGCGCGAGGACAAGGACCATCCGCTGTTCCAGGACATCCGTTACCTCGGACGCCTGCTCGGCGACGTGCTGCGCGAGCAGGAAGGCGACGCGGTGTTCGACGTCGTCGAAACGATCCGTCAGACCGCCGTGCGCTTTCGCCGCGAAGACGACAGCGCCGCCGCGCAAACGCTCGACAAGAAACTGCGCTCGCTGAGCCCGGAACAGACGGTCAGCGTGGTGCGCGCGTTCAGCTACTTTTCGCATCTCGCGAACATTGCTGAAGACCGCCACCGCAATCGCCGCCACCGGATTCACGCGCTGGCCGGCTCGACCTCGCAACCGGGCACGATCGCCCATGCGCTCGAACGCCTCGTCGAAGCCAACGCGGCCGCCACGCCCGTCCTGCAGCAGTTCTTCAACGACGCGTTGATCGTGCCGGTGCTCACCGCGCACCCCACCGAAGTACAGCGCAAGAGCATTCTCGATGCGCAGCACGACGTCGCGCGCCTGCTCGCCGAACGCGACCAGCAGTTGACCGACCGCGAACGCGCCCACAACGAAGCGATGCTGCGCGCCCGCGTCACGTCGCTGTGGCAAACGCGCATGCTGCGCGATTCGCGCCTCTCCGTGGCGGACGAAATCGAGAACGCGCTGTCGTACTACCGCGCTACCTTCCTCGAAGAAATCCCGGCGCTCTACGCCGATATCGAAGAAGCGCTCACCGAGCACGGCATCGACGCACGCCTGCCGCCGTTCTTCCAGATGGGCAGTTGGATCGGCGGCGACCGCGACGGCAATCCGAACGTCACGGCCGAAACGCTCGAAAACGCCATCACCCGCCAGGCCGCGGTGATCTTCGAGCACTACATGGAGCAGGTGCACAAGCTCGGCGCCGAGTTGTCGGTGTCGAACCTGCTGGCCGGCGCCAGCGACGCCCTGAAGGAACTCGCCGCCGCCTCGCCCGACCAGTCGCCGCACCGTACCGACGAGCCGTATCGCCGCGCCTTGATCGGCATGTACACGCGGCTCGCCGCGAGCGCGCGCGTGCGCCTCGGCGAAGGCAGCGTGCCGGTGCGCAGCGCGGGCCGCGGCGCGGCACCGATACGCGCCAAGCCGTACGCCGACTCGTCCGAATTCGAGCGCGACCTGCACGTGCTGATCGATTCGCTCGCCGAGCATCATGGCGCGCCACTCGCCGCACCGCGTCTGTCGCCGCTCGCGCGCGCCGCCGAAGTGTTCGGTTTCCATCTGGCGAGCATCGACTTGCGCCAGAGCTCCGATATTCACGAAGCGGTGATCGCCGAACTGCTCAAGCGCGCGGGCGTCGAGGACGACTACGCGGCACTCACGGAAGAAGAAAAGCTCAAGGTGCTGCTCGCCGAACTGGCGCAGCCGCGTTCGTTGCGTCTGCCGTACGCGGAGTACTCCGATCTCGTGAAGAGCGAACTCGGCGTGCTCGAAGAAGCGCGCATCACGCGTGAAAAATTCGGCGCGCGCGCGGTGCGCAACTACATCATCTCGCACACGGAGACCGTGAGCGATCTGGTCGAAGTGATGTTGCTGCAAAAGGAAACCGGCCTGCTGCACGGACGCCTGGGCGATGCTAACGATCCGGCGCAAGCAGGGCTGATGGTGATCCCGTTGTTCGAAACGATCCCCGACTTGCGCAACGCGCCGCACATCATGCGCGATCTGATCGCGCTGCCGGGCGTCGATGCGCTGATCGAGCATCAAGGCAACGAGCAGGAAGTGATGCTCGGCTATTCGGACAGCAACAAGGACGGCGGCTTCCTCACGTCGAACTGGGAGCTGTACCGCGCCGAACTCGCGCTCGTGTCGCTCTTCAACGAACGCGGCGTGACGCTGCGTCTGTTCCATGGACGCGGAGGCACCGTCGGCCGTGGCGGCGGTCCGACCTATCAGGCGATTCTGTCGCAGCCGCCGGGCACCGTCGACGGCCAGATTCGTTTGACCGAACAGGGCGAAGTGATCGCGAGCAAGTTCGGCAATCCGGAGATCGGCCGGCGCAACCTGGAAACGGTGGTCGCCGCGACGCTCGAAGCATCGTTGCTGCCGCACGGCATCGCGCCGGCGCAACTGCCCGCGTTCGAAGAAACGATGCAGCAGTTGTCCGACGCGGCGATGGCTTCCTACCGCGCGCTGGTCTACGAAACGCCGGGCTTCAAGGAGTACTTCTTCGAGTCGACGCCGATCGCGGAGATCGCCGAATTGAACATCGGCAGCCGGCCGGCTTCGCGCAAACTGCAGGATCCGAAGCAACGCAAGATCGAAGATCTGCGTGCGATCCCGTGGGGTTTCTCGTGGGGCCAATGCCGTTTGCTGCTGACCGGCTGGTACGGTTTCGGCAGCGCGGTGGCCGCGCATCTGGACAGCGCGCCGAGCGACGCCGAACGCACGCGCCGTCTCGCGCTGCTGAAGAAGATGCACAAGACGTGGCCGTTCTTCGCGAACCTGCTGTCGAACATGGACATGGTGCTGGCGAAGACCGATCTCGCGGTCGCCTCGCGCTACGCACAGCTCGTGTCGGACAAGAAGCTGCGCAAGCACGTGTTCGAGCGGATCGTCGCGGAGTGGGAGCGTACGTCGAAGGTGTTGTCGGAGATCACGGGCAAGAGCGAGCGGCTCGCGGAGAATCCGCTGCTCGCGCGTTCGATCAAGAACCGCTTCCCGTATCTCGATCCGCTGAATCACTTGCAGGTGGAGTTGCTCAAGCGTCACCGCGGGGGTGACACCAACGCGCGCGTGCGGCGCGGGATTCATTTGAGCATCAACGGGATTGCGGCGGGCTTGCGCAATACGGGCTAAGCGCGAACGCGGTTAATCGCACGCATTTGAGCACACAAGCCGGGCGCGACGCAGTTCGTCGCGCCCGGCTTTTTTCATTGCGCTTCGATCATCAACGCGTCGAGCTTGAATGAGCCGTCTTCCTGCACGTCGAAATATTG
This sequence comes from Paraburkholderia sediminicola, assembly GCF_046027355.1. Taxonomy (GTDB): domain Bacteria; phylum Pseudomonadota; class Gammaproteobacteria; order Burkholderiales; family Burkholderiaceae; genus Paraburkholderia; species Paraburkholderia sediminicola_B. The sequence goes on from NZ_JAQQEK010000007.1 coordinate 16,704, forward strand.
CCGGACTTCATCCGGCGAGTGGGCCCACAGCGAGCGAATCGCCACCACACGCGGCTCCGGCGTGCGCATGCGCGCCACCCACGAACTGAACTCGATGTCGATACGCCAACGCTCGCGAATCGATGCACTGAACCCGGCCGCTGCAAACAACGCGATCCACTCGTCGGCACGGTAATCGCGAATATGCGAGCCGTCGCGCAACAACTCGATGGCCTGAATATGCGTGTCGAGCAACGGATGATCGCTGCCGGCGATATCGATGAACAACACCCTGCCGCCCGGCTTCAGCACGCGCCGCACTTCGGCGAGCGCGAGCGGCACGTCGTGCCAGTGATGCGAGCTCATCCGGCTGATCACCCAGTCGAACGAATGATCGGCGAACGGCAGCACCTCGGCCGCGCCCTGTTGCGTGCGAATGTTGGCAAGACCGCGCTCCTTCGCGGCGCCTTCCACCGTCGCCAGCATTGGCGGCGCGATGTCGTAGGCGACCACTGCTTTGGCGTGCGGCGCGACCGCGAAACTCGCGTGGCCCGCACCGCAACCCATGTCGAGCACCGTCGCATCCGCCGTCGCCGCGATCGATTCGGCCAGCGTCCGCAGATCGGCGCCGGTGGCATGGGTCTGGCTCGTCAAATACGCGGCGGCGGTCGAGCCGAAAGCGTCGGCGACCTGATCGTGATGCTTCATGGGAGGCTCCAGTTATGTATTCGGGGTAGCGCAGGAAGGCGTTGCGCCATTCCAGCCGCTACAATAGAGCCGGCTGTGTACCAGTACAAGTTAAGCAATTATTCTGGTATCTCTATTACCTCCCTCCACTTCGTCCACCTGCGCCGAACAGAATGACCACGCCGTCTTCCGCCGACAACCCGCCGCCGCTCGACGCCACCCCGGCCCGCGCGCTCGGCGACTTCATCCGCGCTCACCGGGAGCGGCTTTCGCCGCAAGCGGTCGGCCTCCCGCCCGGTCCGCGCCGCCGCACGCCCGGATTGCGGCGCGAGGAAGTGGCGCAACTGTGCGGCGTGAGTCCGACCTGGTACACGTGGATCGAACAGGGGCGCCCGGTCTCCGCTTCCGCCGACGCGCTGGCGCGCATCGCGGTCGCATTGCAACTGTCGCGCGCCGAGCGGGCCTATCTGTTCGAACTGGCCGCCCAGCGCGACCCGGCGGAGCCCGATCCGGCTGCCGCCGACGCGCCCGCTACCCTGCTGGAAACCGTGCAGCTCGTGAGCGCGCCGGCCTACGTCCTCGACCGCCAGTGGAATGCGCTCGCATGGAACGAGCGCGCCACGGACCTGTTCGTCGGCTGGCTGGACGGCGCGCACGACCGCAACCTGCTGCGCTACACCTTCACGGAGCCGGCCGCGCGCGAGCTGATCGCCGATTGGGAGACGCGCGCGCGGCGGCTCGCCGCCGAATTCCGCGCCGACTCGATCCGCCATCTGAACGACGCGCCCACCCGCGCGCTGATCGACTCGCTGACCGCCGCGAGCGACGCGTTCGCGCGCTTCTGGGCCTCGCAGGACGTGGGCGGTCGCGAAGGCGGACGGCGCGAGTTCAACCATCCGCGCGACGGCCGCATCGTGTACGACCAGATCACGTTCAAACCCGCGCATCGCGAGGATCTGAAGCTGGTGGTGCTGGTGCGCGAGTAGGCGTCGGCGGCGCGACGGCCGTGGCGTCACACGCACTCGACGTGCGCGCCCCAGCCGCCATCTGTATCGCCCGACCTGGGCTGTGCCGGCGAGGCGCCGCCCGTGTTCGCGTAAGCTGCCCGTGCCAACTTCGGCTGTGTCGCGTACGGGACTTGAAAGCCTGCCGAGTCTTTCCGGCCCGCGCCCAGTGTTAAAATCCCTGTCTTTCCTCGCTTCGGCGGCACCTTTGCACGGCACGTGCATTTGCGTCGTCAGCCTCCTCACCGCTCGCTTAACTGCCCAACACCATGACGTCCCAACTGCACAAAAAAGGCGAAGCCTGGTCGGCTCGCTTCTCGGAGCCGATGTCGGAGCTTGTCAAACGCTACACGTCGTCGGTTTTCTTCGACAAGCGTCTGGCGCTCGTCGATATCGAAGGGTCGCTCGCGCACGCCTCGATGCTGGCCGCGCAGAAGATCATCGCCGCCGACGACCTCGCCGCGATTCAACGCGGCATGGCGCAGATCAAGGGCGAAATCGAGCGAGGCGAGTTCGAGTGGCAACTCGATCTGGAAGACGTGCACCTGAACATCGAAGCGCGCCTGACCGCACTGATCGGCGACGCCGGCAAGCGCCTGCACACCGGCCGCTCGCGTAACGACCAGGTCGCGACGGATATCCGCTTGTGGCTGCGCGGCGAGATCGACCGGATCGGCGGCTTGCTGACCGAACTGCGCACGGCCTTGCTCGACATGGCGGAGAAGAACGCCTCGACCATCATGCCGGGCTTCACGCACTTGCAAGTGGCGCAGCCGGTCACGTTCGGCCACCACCTGCTCGCTTACGTCGAAATGTTTTCGCGCGACGCCGAGCGCATGATCGATTGCCGCAAGCGCGTGAACCGTCTGCCGCTCGGCGCGGCCGCGCTCGCCGGGACGAGCTATCCGATCGACCGTCACGCGGTGGCGAAGACGCTGGGCTTCGACGGCATCTGCGCGAACTCGCTGGACGCGGTGTCCGACCGTGACTTCGCAATCGAATTCACGGCGGCGTCGGCACTCGTGATGACGCACATCTCGCGCTTCTCCGAAGAGCTCGTGCTGTGGATGAGCCCGCGCGTCGGCTTCATTGATCTGGCGGACCGCTTCTGCACCGGTTCGTCGATCATGCCGCAGAAGAAGAACCCGGACGTGCCCGAACTCGCGCGCGGCAAGACCGGCCGTGTGAACGGCCATCTGATCGCGCTGCTGACGCTGATGAAAGGCCAGCCGCTCGCGTACAACAAGGACAATCAGGAAGACAAGGAGCCGCTGTTCGACACCGTCGATACGGTCGCGGATACGCTGCGCATCTTCGCTGAAATGGTCGCCGGTATTTCAGTGAAGCCGCAGGCTATGCGCGACGCTGCGCTGCAAGGCTTCTCGACGGCTACCGATCTGGCCGACTACCTCGTCAAGCGCGGCCTGCCGTTCCGCGATGCGCACGAAGCGGTGGCGCTGGCCGTGCGCGTGTGCGCGGATCGCGGTTGCGATCTGGCGGATTTGACGCTCGACGAAATGCGTCAGGAACTGCCGAACGTCGCGCATCTGATCGGCGAGGACGTGTTCTCGTATCTGACGCTGGAAGGCTCGGTGGCGAGCCGCAATCATCCGGGCGGCACGGCGCCGGAGCAGGTGCTGGCGGCGGTGAAGGCGGCACGTGCAGCGTTGAAATAAACGGCTGCTCGGCATGCGGTGAGCAGGCATCACGCGCTCGTCGCTTGCTTGTCTCTTGTTCGCATCTTGCGGATAGAAAGGCGAATTCGTTGTCGGGTTCGCCTCTTGTTTTTTGCGCCGCACGTGCCCGCGTGAACCGCGCCGCAAAAAAGAAAAAGCCCGCGCGAAGCGGGCTAAATGAAAGACTTCCACCGATGCCTCTCGAAAGAGGCCATCAAAGTGTAGGCGCGTTTTCGCCGCGCACCAACTCGTTCATATTTCAGCCTATTACAGACGGTTGGGCCACATACACCGGGCGAACGCCAATTGCTTCCTGGCGGTTTTTGACTACCATCAAATTACATCCTGCCCCGAGTTTTTCCCCGACCATGCTCACCCGCACACGTCACCTTCGCTGCCTAACCGGACGCCGTGTGCGCGGCACGCTGCTCGCAGTGGCGCTGGGCATCGCCGTGGCCGGCTGCACCATCACGCCACCGCCGCGCGCGACCGTATCGACGCCCGCGGCCGCCGTCAACAGCGCGACGCTCGATCAATACCGCGATGCCGTGGCCAGGCGCATCATCGAACGCAACCCGTCTTATGTCCTGCGCGGCACGCCGCAAGCGATGCTGCGCTCGCTGGTGGTGGTGTCGTTTACGGTCGATAGCAACGGCCACGTGGTGGAGTCGTCGGTGTATCGCACCAACGGCGACGACGAAGCCGAGAGCACCGCGCTCGCCACCTTGCGGCGCGCCGCGCCGCTGCCCCAACCGCCCGGCAAATTGCTGAACGGCCGTGGTCAGCTCGAGCTATTCGAAGACTGGCTTTTCAACGACAACGGCAAATTCCAGCTTCGCGAGTTCGCCTCGCCTCAAGCGCAGACCATCGATTGAGCGCGGTTCGTTTCGTGCAAAGCACGCGGCGAACCCGGCGCCGCCTTGCCGCGGCGCGGCCGCGCTCGCTATAATTTTCCGATTCCCTGCGCCGGAGCCTTCCGGCATGGCTCTCGCTGCCTGCTCACCCGCGGCGTGGCAAGAGCCCGATAGCAGCGCCGCCGCGCCATCCGCGAGCACCGCCTGCTTGATGCACGATGCGCGCGCCGCTGCCCTGATCGCAAATCATCAAGGCGTCGCACCGCACCGGCCACCTTACCTTGCTCGCTTCAAGCATCCCGCCTAGGTTATTCGCCTGGTTGGAACGCTTTCGCGGGCTGCCGTTGTAAGCTGTCGCATCGTCGCCCGCGCCGCGCGTGGCCACCCACCGGTCCGCGACCGACGCGAGGCGCACGAACCTGAACAAAGACGCCGCCCACACACGCGCACCACCGGCTCACGAACCGGGCGCCCAACGGCATCACGACACATGGAGACCCTGCATGTCCACTTCGCCGATTTCCGCGACCCAGCCCAATGCGGCCGGGCAGAACAAGAGTTCGCGGATCATCTTCGCGAGCTTTATCGGCACCGCGATCGAGTTCTACGATTTCTACGTCTATGCGACTGCCGCGGCGCTCGTCATCGGACCGGTGTTTTTCCCGCACGGCTCGGCGACGGCGCAGGCCTTGTCGGCCTTCGTCACGTTCGGCATCGCCTTCGTGGCGCGGCCGATCGGCTCGTTCCTGTTCGGCCACTTCGGCGACCGGATCGGCCGTAAGTCGACGCTGGTGGCGTCGCTGTTGGTGATGGGGCTGTCCACCACGCTGATCGGTTTCGTGCCGGGCTACGACTCGATCGGCAGCCTCGCGCCGATCCTCTTGTGCATCTTGCGCTTCGGCCAGGGCATCGGCCTCGGCGGCGAATGGGGCGGCGCGGCGCTGCTCGCCACCGAGAACGCACCGGCCGGCAAACGCGGCTGGTTTGGCATGTTCCCGCAACTCGGGCCGTCGATCGGCTTTCTGGCTTCCAACGGGCTGTTCTTCGCGCTGGCGCTGTCCCTGAGCGACGAACAATTCCGCAGTTGGGGCTGGCGCGTGCCGTTCCTCGTGAGCGCGGTGCTGGTCGCGCTCGGCTTGTACGTGCGCTTGAAAATCGCCGAGACGCCGGCGTTCCAGGCGGCGATCGACCGTCAGGAACGCGTGAAGGTGCCGATCGCCACGCTGCTGTCGCAACACTGGCGGCCGACTTTGCTCGGCGCGCTCGCGATGGTGGTCTGCTACACGCTGTTCTACAACGCCACCACGTTTTCGCTGTCGTACGGCGTCTCCGTGCTGCATATTCCGCGGCCGACGTTCCTCGGCCTGCTGTGCATCGCGGTAGTGTTCATGGCGCTCGCCACGCCGCTGTCGGCGTGGGCAAGCGACCGCTATGGGCGCAAGCCGGTGCTGATCGTCGGTATCATCGCGGCGATCCTGTCGGGCTTCACGATGGCGCCGCTGCTCGGTAGCGGACAGACATCGCTGGTGCTGCTGTTTCTCGTCATCGAACTGTTCCTGATGGGCGTGACCTTCGCGCCGATGGGCGCGCTGCTGCCGGAGTTGTTCCCGACCAACGTGCGCTATACCGGCGCGGGTGTGGCGTATAACCTCGGTGGGATTCTCGGCGCGTCCGTCGCGCCGTATATCGCCCAGATGCTCGCCGCGCGCGGCGGGCTGCCTTGGGTCGGCGCGTATGTGTCGATCGCCGCGGCCGTCAGCATGATCGGCGTGCTGTGCATGCGAGAAACGCGCGACACACAGCTGATGTAACGAGAGGCGCCAGTATCGGCGCCTTGACTCTTCGCTCGATGCCGCCCGGCGCGCGATTCTCACGCCACGGCGGCATCGGCCACCTCTTCCACCTCCCGCCGCTTCACGCCCTCCGCTTGCCGAGCATTCCTGAGTAAATTCCCTGCCTTGCGCGTCTTTTTGACATGCCTATACTCGACTCAAATAACCCTATCAGTAGCAGGGAGGCACGGATGAACGTTCATCTTCACAACGCGGATGTCGTGATGATCATTGCGCTGGCGCTGCTATGTTCGCTGTTGCTTGCATTGCGCTTTCGGCCGGCGACATGGAAAGGCATCGTCGTGGAAGCGCTGGCCGCGAATGCCGCTGCCATCGCCGCGGTCGTCGCGTTTGAAATGCTGCTGGCCTGACGCGGGCGGATGCCGCAGCGCCATGACAGGCGCCGCGGCGCTCAGCCCGGACGATTACCGGTAGTAATACCCGCCGTGATGGTAGTAACCGCCGCCGCCGTAGTAGCCCGGTGCCGGCGCGACGATGCAGCCGCCGAGTGCCGTTGCGAGTAGCGTGCCTGCGATCAGGCTGAGGATCAAACGTTTCATATTGTTCTCCATCGAGTCAGAGTCATTCGAGCCGAAACCCCGAATGACTCGATTGAACACGACGGCGCGTCGCGCGAGCGTTGCGATTTGTAAGGGAAGATCACCAAGGTGTTACATGATCGACGCGCGCAACACGCTGCGTCCGAGCACGATCACGACGAATTCACATCAGGGGAAAAACACCGCCTATACTGGTTTGAACGTGTCAGTCCGGCGCGTGCCTTGCTGGCGGCGTATACGCGGCGCAAGGTGAAGATGCCGGATAGCGTGCAGACGAATGCGCGCACCGCGCCAGCGCCTTTGGCGACGTGAAAAATGCGCGAGTTGGCAATTAGGCACTCAACGAAAAGCGACAGATTTAACAGGCGTGTAATGTGCGACGCCTTTTTGGATCGGCGGCTGCGGGGAAGCCGAAGCGCTGCACGACACCGTGCGGACATTCGCATCCATACCCCGCAGATGAACCTGAGATGAACCCGGCCGGCCGCCAGACGGCGGTCGTCGCGTCATCACTGAGCACGTGTGCGTTGTCACCGCTCAGTGCGTACCGGATGTGTTGTTTGCAACGATTCCTCTCCGCCCGCTGTTCCCCGACACGGGCGTTTTCGGAGGCGTTACGAGGCAGCGCTCATTTGCTTGAGCGGACTGCGCGTCACGCCTCTTTTCTTTTCGAGCAAACGATTGCGCAGGATCGCCCCGCGAGAAGACGCGCTCAGACGGCAGCGGACCCGTGCTGTACAGCGACGTCGTGCGTCTCGGTGTGAACGTAGTCGATCGCCTCGAGCGCGGCGCTGATGGGCGGCACTGACTGGCCGTCGCCGATGGAGATGGAGCGGAACGGCGATTCGATGCCGAAATGCGACGGCGGGGTCGCCACGAAGATCATCACAGTGCGCTTCTGCAGCGCGTGCGCGAGATGGACAAAGCCGGTGTCGGTGCCGATCACCAGCGAGCACGCGTCGATCATCTGCGCGATTTCCGTCACGCTCAGTTTCGGCAGGACGGTCGCGCCCGGCAATTGCGATGCGATCTGCTCCGCTTCGAGCCGCTCGCCTTCCGAGCCCCACGGCAGCACCAGTTGAAAACCGCGCTGCGTCAGCTCGCGGCCGATCGCCACCCAATGGCTCACAGGCCATTTCTTGTCGTCTTTCGAGGTGGCGTGAAAGAACGCCGCGACCGGGGCGCCGTTCGACTCGAACGGAAGCGTGGCCGGCTCCGGCAGCCGCAGATTGAAGACAGCCGGGCCTTCTATCTCGTAGCCCAGCGCCTCGCCCGCGCTGATACGCATGCCATGCCACGCATTGCATTTCGGACGCGGGCCGAATCGCCCGGTATAAGCGAACGCGGCGCCCTGCTCGCCCAGATCCGGAGCCTGGTAGCCGATGCGCCGCGACGAGCGCGCCAGAAACGCAATGATCGCGCTCTTGTACACGCCTTGAATGTCGATGATGAAATCGTAGCGATAGGCGCGCAGTTCGGCGATGGACGCCCAGATCGATTTGAAATCGGCCCAGCGGCGCGCTTTCTTGAAGCGGCGCAACGGCGCGCACAGCACGCGGTCCACGTTCTGGCTCCAGTGCACCACTTCGGCGAATGCTTCGTCGGCGGCCCAATCCACCTGAACGCCAGGAAACGCGCGTTTGATATCGGCGACCACCGGCAGGGCCTGCACGATATCGCCGAGCGAAGTGACCTTGACGATAAGGACGCGCTTCATTGAAGACCTATCAGTTGTTCGAACATCAAAGCATTTTAGCCGACGAATCGGATAATCATTGCCGAACGAGGCTGCGTGGTTCGGTCATTAATGCAGCGGGCTACGTCCAGCGGCTTACACGCAGCCCTTTTACACCATTTCAAAATACTTTCATACCGGTTTATGGACCCGGCGCGCCTTATACTGCAGCCTTTGCGCCAGCATTCGCTCATGTCCCGGCCCAACCCGCTCCGATCTTCCGCCATCGTTCGACGCGCGAGGCGACTCTGGCGCCAATATGGCATCTTCTGGCTCGGCGCGATTGCGGTCGGGCTCGTCGCGGTGCTGTACGCGAGACTGATCGACTGGGGCTACGGCGAGTTCCGCTCCGTGCAGCAACGGCATGTGTGGGCGCCCTTGATCATCACGCCCGCGGTCGCCGCGCTCGCCGTCTGGCTCACGCGCAAATTCTTCCGCGGCGCCGAAGGCAGCGGTATTCCGCAGGTCATCGCCACCCTTCACTCGAAACCCAGCGAATACGGCGCGCGGCTGCTGTCGTTTCGAATTCTGTTCGGCAAGATCGTCGTGTCGTTTCTGGCGATTCTCGGCGGCTTGACGATCGGCCGCGAAGGACCGACCGTGCAGGTCGGCGCCGCACTGATGTTCAATCTGCGGCGGCTCTATCCACGCTCGAACGCGCTGATCGAGCGGCAACTGGTGCTGGCCGGCGCGGCGGCGGGTTTGTCCGCGGCGTTCAATACGCCGCTCGCCGGCATCGTCTTCGCAATCGAGGAATTGACGCGCAGCTTCGAGGCGCGCGCGAGCGGCGTGCTGATCACCGCGATCATCATCGCCGGCGTGATCGCACTCGGCATCAATGGCAACTACACCTATTTCGGCACCATTCAGATCGGCGCGCACTTTCCTAATGTGCTGGCGCTCGCGGTGCTGCTCACGGCGATCGTCACCGGCCTCGCGGGCGGTTTGTTCGGCTGGCTGCTGCTGAATACCGCGCGCTGGATTCCGGCGCCGCTGCATCAGTTGCACAGCGAGCGGCCGGTTGCGTTCGCCGCGCTGTGCGGGTTGGTGATCGCGGTGGTCGGCCTGATTTCGGGCGGCACGACCTTCGGCAGCGGCTACGCGGAAGCGCGCGGCTTGCTCGACGGGCACGAGCAGTTGTCGGTGTTCTATCCGTTCATGAAAATGATCTCCATGGTCGGCTCGTATCTGCCGGGCATTCCGGGCGGCATCTTCGCGCCGTCGCTGTCGATCGGCGCGGGTTTCGGCGATCTGCTGCACAGAGTATTCCGCTCGATGGATCTGCCGATGCTGATCGCGCTCGGCATGGTCGGCTATCTGGCCGCCGTCACGCAGTCGCCGATCACCTCCTTCGTGATCGTGATGGAGATGATCAACGGACACGCATTGGTGATCTCGCTGATGGCCACCGCGTTGATTTCGAGCCGCGTGTCGCGGCTGTTCGCGCCGCCGCTGTATGAGTCGCTGGCGGCGCGCTATATGGCGCCGCTGCCGCAGCCCGCGCCCGCGCCAACACCGGAAGTGCCGGAAGTCGAAGCGCCGGATCCGGCCGCGGTGCAAGCTGACGGTGAGCCGCCCAGCGCGGATGCCGGCAGTGGCGCTCCGCAAGTCGACGCGCCCGGTCCGGTTGTAGAGAAAGCCGACAGCGAGCCTGCTGTAAACGCCGGTGGCAGCGCTCCGCAACTCGACACGCCCGGTCCGGCCGCTGCGCGAGTCGATGGCGAGCCGTCCGCCGAAGACGCCGACGGCGGCGCACCGCGTCAGTAAACGACGACGGCTGGCGCACGCAGATACACCGGCCGCGCCGGCACGACGACACAGCCGGCCAGCATGACCGCCAGCACGGCGATCAGAAGCAGATTCTTTTGCATCACATGGTTTCCTGAAGCGCGCGCAGGCGAGCGCTTCGCCGAATGCGTGCGCGGCGACTGCGTTTGTCTGTGCTTGTCGAAATGGAAGGAGCGGCAAGCGCGGTATTCACCACGCCGTGCCGCGTACTGTGTGAGCCTGTGGCGTTACGCCCAGTGGCCTTGAACCCAGTGATAGTTCGGGCCGTGCGCGACCCAGTGGCCCGGCACCAGTGATAGCCGACACGTTCGGCTTGCCAGTGACCGCCAACCCACACATAGCGGCCGTGATCCCAGCGCCAATGACCGTGATCCCACACGTAGCCGACGCGCGGCGCCGGCACGGCTTCGTAGCGCACCGGCGGCGGCGCGGACGGCGCGATCACGACGACTTCCGCGGCCGAAGCCGATGCCACGGCGGCTGCGCCGGCAGCGATCAATACGGTGTTGGCAAGCAGCAAACGAAAGGTCTTGTTCATGTTTCCCCTCTGTAGGTGAACACCGAAGGCGGCGTTATCCGTTTAATGCGCGAGGGAACGAAGCGGCTGACCGTGGCCGTGTAACGCCACACGCTGAAGTGCAACGGATTATTTCGACGCGCGGCCGACACGCGCGAGAAAGCCCACGCACGCGCGCACGAACACAGGGGAAGTCGGAATAACGAAGAGGCACAACAGAGCAACGCAATCGCGCCACACTGCATCACGTCATCTCGACGCAACGCAGCGAAGCGCGCAGCACGTCATAAGAAACCGGCCGCGAGAGGAAACAGACCTTGAGCGATCAGGCCTGCGGTATTTCGATCTTGACCTCGAGCACTTCGAGATCGTCCTGACGTTCGAGACTCACGCGAATATCGTCATTGGAAATCTTCACATACTTCGAGATCACGGCCACCAGTTCGCGTTGCAACGCAGGCAGATAATCGGCAGGCGCATGGCCGCCGGCGCGCTCATGCGCGATGATCAACTGCAGGCGCTCCTTCGCTACCGATGCGGACTTCTTCTTCTCGCCCAGCAAAAACGAAAGAATCGACATTACGTGCGCTCCCCTTACTTGGTGCCGAAGAGGCGCTGCAGCAGCCCGGGCTTCTGGTAGTCGGTAAAGCGAAGCGACTTCTGCTCGCCGAGGAAACGCGACACGACGTCTTTATAGGCTTCGGCCACATCGGTGCCGTCCAGGTGCACCGCCGGCAAGCCCTGGTTCGATGCGTGCAGCACCGCTTCCGATTCCGGAATCACGCCGATCAGATCGATGCGCAGGATTTCCTGGATATCGGTCAGCGACAGCATTTCGCCTTCGCTGACGCGCTTGGGGTTGTAGCGGGTGATCAGCAGGTGTTCCTTGATCGGTTCCTTGCTTTCGATTGCGCGCTTGGTCTTCGACGACAGGATGCCCAGAATGCGGTCCGAGTCGCGCACCGACGAGACTTCCGGATTCGTCACGATCAGCGCTTCGTCGGCGAAATGCATGGCGAGCAGCGCGCCCGATTCGATACCGGCCGGCGAATCGCAGACGATGAATTCGAAGTCCATCGCGATCAGGTCGTTGATGACCTTCTCGACGCCTTCCATCGTCAGGGCGTCTTTATCACGCGTCTGCGAGGCCGGGAGGATAAAGAGGTTCTCGCACTTCTTGTCCTTGATGAGCGCCTGGTTCAGATTGGCTTCGCCCTGGATCACATTGATCAGGTCATACACCACGCGGCGTTCACAACCCATGATGAGGTCGAGGTTACGCAGGCCGACGTCGAAGTCGATCACGGCGGTTTTGCTGCCACGCAGTGCGAGGGCCGATGCAAAACTCGCGCTCGTGGTCGTCTTGCCCACGCCACCCTTGCCCGAAGTCACCACAATGATTTTTGCCATTACCCTTACCTTGTGTTCGTCAAATTCGTCAATTATGTGCGGCCATATTTGCCGTGAAACGCAGCGTGCCGGAATTGATTGAGGCAGCGCGCTTCACGTCGCTTAGGTGAGCCGCAGCGGTTCGATCATCAACTTTTCTTCTTCGAGCCAGATCTGCACCGGCTTGCCGAGGACATCCGCCGGCAAAGGGTTCTCAGTCGTTCGATAGATGCCTGCGATCGAGATGAGTTCCGGCTCGAGACACGTGCAGAAAATGCGCGCGTCGTGATTGCCTTGCACGCCGGCCAACGCCCGGCCGCGCAGCGGCGCGTAAATATGGATGTTGCCTTCCGCGATCACTTCCGCGCCGTAGCTCACGAGGCCGAGCACGACCAGGTCGCCCTTGGCGTAAATGCGCTGGCCGGAGCGCAGCGGCTTGTCGACCACCATGGTTTGCGACGACGTGGCGAGCCGCACCGGCTCCGCGGCGGGAGCGGGCTCGACGGCGGCGGCCGTGGCCGGCGTGCCGCTTTCCGGCGTGGCGGCGGCGAGCTCGAACAGATCGGTCGGCGGCGCAGCCGTGGCGGCGGTGACGACCGGCGCCGCTGCGGCGGCGCTGTCTTCGTCTCCGGACTTGGCGGCGTTAGTGGCGCCACGGCGGTCGCGAGCTTCGAGCAGCGGCAACTGCGACTCCGCCGCCCACGCTTGCTGCGCGTTGGCGACCACGCCGACCGGGCGCATGCGCACGCTGTCGAGCAGTTGCGCGATGTCGGCGAGCGGCACGCGTTCGTTCTCGGCGAGACGGCGCACGTCGATTGCGACGACGTCGTTAGCGAAAAATTCGGGGGTCGCCTCGAAGCGCCGGGTCAGTTCGGCACGCATGGCGTCGAGGTCGGTTGTCTTGACCACGAACAGGAGCGTGTCGACAGAGCCGCTGCGAAGTTCGAAAAAGGGCGATTTCTTGGGCGACATAGCGTTCGGCAAAAAATTTTGCGTATTTTACAGGCGTCGACGCGCGCGGCCAGCTTTTTTGCCGGGAGAACGGGCCGCGGCGATGACGACGCGGCCCTGCACAGGCAACGCGACGGCCTCGCCGTGGCCATTCAGGCCGCGCGTCGTGCCGATGACCCGGCGACAGACCCTGAAGAGACGCGGAAGGGAATCGAGCGGCAGACTGTTGCGCCGCTCGCGAGATCACTGCTGAAATACCTGGGACGTGGTCGGCACGTGGCGCACCAGCAGGCTTTCGGCCTGATCCGGCGCACGCATGACGCGGCGGTGTTCGCCCGTCGGACCGAAGCCGAGCGCCTCGTAAAAGCGCATGGCATTGCGGTTGGCGTCGGCGACCCACGCATAGATTTCCGTGGCGCCTTCATTTGAGAGCCACGCGGCGGCCGAGTCGACCAGCAGCTCGCCACCCCGCAGATGACGCACGGCCGGCGCCACCCACAGTTCGCAGACGAATGCGCGGCGCGCCGCGGTGTCGTCGAAGTGCGCTTCGATCAGTCCCGCTGGATGGCCCTCGGTGTAGAGGATGAAGGCGGTGACGGTGAAGGAAACCGCGTGATCCGCGGCGGTGGCATCGAAACTGGCGGCGTCGGCCGACAACGCGTCCTCGAGCGTGGCGCCGAAGGCATAGGGCGCCTCCCGCAGCGACGCAGTACGGAGTTCGCGGAAAACAGCGCCCTGATCAGCGGCGATACGGCGAACGGTCAATGACGGACTCATGCAGACGAAAACCCCTTGAAACCCTAAGGCGTAGCTTTAACCGAACCGGCGCGAGAGTCAAATCATTCTTTACCGGAATGTGGCACGCGCCGCAGGAATCTCCTTGGGAGGGTACATATGGAGCGTATCCAGACTCAGCAGCATGTCGCGCGGCCGCCCCCGACGCATGTGGCCGGACGCAGTACGCGCCACGCATGGTCATGGCGCTTCGTAGCTACCGGTGCCGTCCGGCCATGGTGTCAGCAGTTCATAGCCGTCGTCGGTCACCGCGATCATGTGTTCCCATTGCGCCGACAACGAACGGTCCTTGGTGACAACGGTCCAGCCGTCGCGCTGGACCGCGGTGCCGGCGCGGCCGGCGTTGATCATCGGCTCGATCGTGAAGACCATGCCCGGCTTCAGACGCACGCCCTGCCCCGGCTGGCCGTAGTGCAGCACTTGCGGGTCTTCGTGGTAGACCTTGCCGATGCCGTGCCCGCAATAGTCGCGCACGATCGAGAAGCCGTCGCGCTGCGCGACCTGCTGAATCGCATGGCCCACATCGCCGAGCGTGGCGCCCGGCTTCACTTCGCGGATGCCGGCGAGCATTGCTTCATAGGTTGTGTCGATCAGCTGGCGCGCCACCGTGCTCGGCTGGCCGACGCAATACATGCGGCTCGTGTCGCCGAAGTAGCCGTCCTTGATGATCGCGACGTCGATATTGATGATGTCGCCGTCCTTCAGGATCTCGCCGCGATTCGGAATGCCGTGGCACACCACCGAGTTGACCGAGGTGCAGACCGTCTTCGGAAAACCCAAATAGCCGACATTTGCCGGAATCGACTTTTGCGTGTTGACAATGTAGTCGTTGCACAGTGCGTCCAGTTCGTCGGTGGAGACACCGGCCTTGACGTGCTCGCCGATCATCGCCAGCACGTCGGCCGCGAGGCGGCCGGAAATGCGCAGCTTGGCGATGTCGTCGGGAGTCTTGTAGGTAATGGCCATGAATTCGGTCGATGTGGGTCGAATGGGAGGTCGATGTTCAATCGATCGGCCAATTGTACAGAGGATCGCCGCCGAGCCTCCGCGAGCCGCGCTAGACTCGCCGCGCCGGGGATTTCGTGGCGACGTTTTCCGGAAGAATGGAGGCTTCTTTGCGTCCGCGTTTTTGGGTCGTCGCGTCGCGTGAGAAGCAGATGTCCGCGGCATCGGCATGCGAACCATTTGAGGAGCATGGCCCTGTCGGAGTCCGGCGACAAATCAGCATGACTTATTGATGCATTCGATCGAAGCACATCGCGTCTGCATCCGCTCGTGCGGTTCACGCGTACATGGTTCGGAAGCCTCTCTTCGGACGGACCCGACTCTCATGCCTCGACGCCTGCTTACCTTGACCGCCGCGCTGGCGCTCGCCGCTCTCGGCGGCTGCAGCGCCGCCGGCGTGCTCAACGCCGCCGTATCGCACAAGCATTTCCGCGCCGAGAACGGCGTTGCTTATGGCAACGCGCCGCGCCAGAAACTCGACGTGTACGTGCCCACCGGCGACGCGCCGTCAGCCGCTTCTTCACAGGGCCGCCCGGTCGTGGTGTTCTTCTACGGCGGCAGTTGGCAGAGCGGTTCGCGCAGCAGCTATCTGTTCGTCGGCGCTGCCTTGGCCTCGCGCGGCTTCATCGCCGTGCTGCCGGACTATCGGACGTGGCCCGACACCGCCTTCCCCGGCTTCGTCGACGATGCGGCCACGGCCGTGCGCTGGGCACGCGATCACGCGGCCGAGTTCGGCGGCGACCCGTCGCGAATCTTCCTGATGGGACATTCGGCGGGCGCGCATATCGTGATGCTGCTCGCCACCGACGGCCGCTATCTCGCCGCGCAGCAGATAAGCAAAAGCGACATCAGCGGCGTGATCGGCCTGGCTGGTCCCTATGATTTTTTGCCGTTGCACGACGCCACGCTCGAGGAAATTTTCCCGCCCGCGTTGCGCGCCGCGAGTCAGCCGATCGACTTTGTCGTTGGCGACGAGCCGCCGATGTTCCTCGCCGCAGGCCAGCGCGATACAACCGTCGATCCTGGCAACACCGATAGGCTAGCGGCGAAACTGCGTGCATCGGGCGACGCGGATGTCGAAGTGAAGCACTATCCGCGCGTCGGGCACGCGCTGCTGGTGGGCGCGTTTGCCGGGCCGTTGCGCGGCTTCGCACCGGTGCTCGATGATGCAAGCGCGTTTATCGATGCGCAGGCGAACAATGAAGCGCGGCGTTCGTGTGACGGTGCGGGTGGTGTGCAATCGTTGCCTGCCTCTTCCGATGCGCAGGGCAACGTTTATCAGATGCGCCGGCAGCGCGCGAAGGCAGCTACTGCGTCGTGTGACGGTTCGGCGTCCGCCGCCGACACCGATTGCCGGAAGCAAAGCAACCTGGGCCACAACGAATAAACACCGCTGCAACGCAGCCGCACAGCGACGGCGGGCTTGCGGGCGATGCTGCCGGTTCGTGGCGCGCCCCAGGTTCCGGTGCTCGATCCGGTGACCAACAGCAAGGTGGCGCAACGCGCCACGAACTACCGCGTCGCCGTGCCCAGCAATTGCTTGCGTAAAGTAGGCGCGCGCGTCGACGGATCGAGCCAGATGCCGAAGAACGCGCGCGCGAACGCGAGATCGTCGAACTCACCGGTCATACGGTCGCCGACATAGAAACGCACGCCTTTGTCCGGTAGATACACCGCACTCAACTGATCGCCGGGACCGACATCCACGAACGCCTGCAACATGTCCGCGCGCCAGCGTTCCAGCGTGTCGGCCGGAATCGGCGCATCCGCCAGACGCTTGATCTCGCTGATACCGGTGTCCGCGAGGCGCTCGCGCTTGATGCCGCGCGCGTAGACGATGTGCAGCGCGAAGCGTTCGTCGTAATCGACCGGCACGCGTTCGCTCCACATCTGCGCGCGATAGAGCCGAAAGCCGAACACGCTGAAATCGCCTTCGCCGACGAGTTGCGCGGACTGCAGGTCGCCGCGCCAATCGGCACAGGCGGCGCTTGCCCACAACATCAGCGCGAGAGCCGCGAACGCGCGCATGTTAGTCGGACTTCGAGAGCACGAACTGCATCACGTCCGTGCGTCCTTCGTCGAAGCCGGCTTCGCAATACGCCAGATACAGCCGCCACGTCCGCACGAAAATCTCGTCGAAACCTTGCGTGCGGATCGTGTCGAGTTGCGCTTCGAACGCGCCGCGCCAGCGGCGCAAGGTCTCCGCGTAATCGCGGCCGAACGCGAGCGACGTGCGCGTCGCGAGCTTGCCGCGCCGCGCCGCGTCCGCGAAACGCTGCGGACTCGGCAACATGCCGCCAGGAAAAATGTACTCGCGGATGAAGTCGCTCGTTGCGCGATAAGCGGCAAAGTGCGAGTCGTCGATCGTGATGGTTTGCACCAGCGCGTGAGCGCCCGGCCGCAGACGTTCGCGCAGAATGCGAAAGTACGTCGGCCAGAATTTTTCGCCGACGGCCTCGAACATTTCGATCGATACGATGCTGTCATACTGACCGGTCAAGCTGCGGTAGTCGCGCAATTCGAGTTGCACGCGATCGCTCAGGCCTGCTTCGTTCACGCGCTGTTGGGCGAATTCGAGTTGTACCGGCGAGATCGTCACGCCATGCACGTGGATGCCCAGACGCGCCGCGTGCAGCGCAAAACCGCCCCACCCGCAGCCGATTTCGAGCACGTGCATGCCTTCGCGCAAACCGAGCGTATCGATGATCCGTTGATATTTCGCACGCTGCGCGTCTTCGAGTGATTGATGGAAATTGCCGTCGAACACCGCGCTCGAATAGGTGAAGGTCGTGTCGAGCCACTGCGCGTAAAACGCGTTGCCGATGTCGTAATGCGCGTGAATGTTGCGCCGGCTGCCCGAACGCGTGTTGGGCCTCAGTTTATGACGCAGCCCGTACCAGAGTTGCGCGAGCCAGCCGCCGTACACCGTGCGTTGCAGCGCACGCTCGTTGCGGATCGCCACGCGCAGCAGCGCGGCCAGATCGGGCGTATCGACCCAGAAGGAGCGCCACGCGTCCGCGAAACCGATATCGCCTTTGCGCAGAATCGCGCCGCACGCGCGCCAGTCACGCAATTCCAGGCGTGCGCCGGGCGCCGCGTGCGGATCGCCGAACACGCGTTGTTGACCGTCGGGCGTGAGCAGGATCAGATGCCCCACCTGGATCCGCTCGAGCAAGGAGAGAAACAGACGGCCTGACGCGGAGGCGGTTTGGTGTCCGCTCAGGGTTCTTGAAAGCGCCATGGCTGAATCTCCTCAATCGGACGAAATGGGGCGCGCGGCGGCGGATGGTTGGCCGGCTGCGGCGTGGTCGGTGGGCACGTCGGCGGTGCGGGCCGGCGCGGGATGCTCGCCGTAAAACGGCGCTTTCTTGAGAGCAAGGCGCAAGGCCTGCCAGTGAATTCTCGCGACGACGCCAACGGTCAACAGCGGCTGACGCAGCAGCGCGGCGAGTGCGCTCGCACGTGTTAGCGGCGTCAGGCGGCCGCCCAGAGCGGTGCGGATCAACAGACCGTCGGCGTCGTGATAATCGATCGAGACCGACGCGCTGTTGCACGCTTCCTTGACGCGGAAGGTGTAGCCGCCTTCCACACGGCAAAACGGCGACACGTGCAACACTTTGCGGCACATGAGCCGCGTATTCGCGGTGATCGGCGCGTTGTCGTTTGCGCTCAGCAGATAGCTGTGGCGCTCGCCGAATGTGTTGCGCACTTCGGCCAGCAGCGCGCGCAGTTGGCCGTCGCGGTCGTGACAGAACCAGAAACTGACCGGATTGAACGCATAACCGAACACGCGTGGGAAAGCTTGCAGCCAGATCCGGCCGTTTGCTTCTTCAATGCCCGCGGCCGATAGTTGCTCGCGCATCCATGTGGCGAGGCCGCTGCCGTCGCGCGGACCGTGGTCGCGTCGATACACACTGAGCGGCCGCCAACGGTCGATGCCGAACCAGGCGCTGTCGAGCGAGGCCAGTCGATCCAGGTCGCATCGCACGCAAAACACCGGATATGTGAAGCGATGATGTTTTGGCCGCTGTCGCTCGTGCATCACCTTGCCGGTCAGAAGCCAGGCTGCCGGAACCGTGGCGGACGTGTCGCTATCACTGTCGCTCGGCGGTTTCATAGCCTGGCCCATGCCGGCGATGCGTCGAAATCGGCGGCGACGCGCAGCGCCGATTTCAGACCATCCTCGTGAAAACCATAGCCCGTCCACGCGCCCGCGAACCACGTGCGGCGCTTGCCTTGCAGTGAAGGCAGACGATACTGCGCGTCGATGGCGGCCAGATCGAACAGCGGATGATCGTAGATGAAGCGGCGCAGTTCGGTGCCCGGCGCCGGCTGGGTCACCGGGTTGAGCGTGACGACGAGCGGCGTGCTGAATGGCAGCGGCTGCAACTGATTAACCAGATAACTGACGCACACCGGATGCATGCCGTCGATACCGCGGCTGCCCAGGTAATTCCACGCCGACCACACGCGTCGGCGACGCGGCAGCAGATTCGTATCCGTATGCAGCACCGCGACGTTCGGTTGATAGCGCACCGCCGCGAGCACGCCGCGCTCGTCCCGATCGGCGTCTTCCAGCAGGCGCAGCGTGGTCGGCGCGTGAGTGGTGAGCACCAGCGCGTCGAAGCGCTCGGTGCCGGTGTCAGTGAACACGTCGACGCCGTCGGCGCCGCGCCGCACGCCGCGTACTGCCGTGCCGATGCGGACGTCGTCGAGCGTGCTTGCAATGCGCTGTACGTACTCCCGGCCGCCGCCGACCACGGTCTTCCACTGCGGCCGGCGATTCACCTGCAGCAGCGCGTGGTTCAGGCAGAAGCGCAAGAAGGTGGTGGCGGGGAACGCGAGGATGTCGGTGGTGGCGCTCGACCAGATCGCGGCGGCCATCGGCAACAAATATTGACGCTGGAATGCGCCGCCGTAGCCGCCTTCGGTCAGCAACTCGCCCATCGACGCGCGCGTTTGAATCGCCAGTTCGAGGTTGCGTTGCGCGCTGCCGTTAAAACGCACGATGTCGCGCAGCATGCCGATGAAGGTCGGCGAAAACAGGTTGCGGCGCTGCGCGAACACCGTGTTCAGACTGGTGCCGGCCCATTCGAGGCGGCCGTCGTCGAGCGAGACCGAGAAGGTCATGTCGCTCGGATGCGACCGCACGCCCAGTTCGGCGAACAGCGCGATCAGGTTCGGATAGGTGCGGTCGTTGAACACCAGGAAGCCGGTGTCGACGGGATGCGTGTGGCCGTCGAGCGTGACGTCCACTGTGTTGGTATGGCCGCCCAGGTAGCCGGCCGATTCGAACAGCGTGACCCGATGGGTGCGCGCCAGCAGATAGGCGCTGGCAAGACCCGAGATCCCGGCGCCGATGACCGCGACCCGCGAGCCGCGCGGTAGGGGTGAGGTCGGTGCGGAATGGGGCATGGGCGCGTCTCCTGGTCGGGGACGCGCGGTTGGTTAGTGGGGCGTGGCAGTGGCGGGGGTTGCGCGTCCTTGAGGGGATTTACGCAGCGAGGAAGGGAATGGATGCGTTTGGCCGCGATCGCGGAGTCGATTCAGTTTGGCGACTGGTCTGCGGCCGACAATGAGCAGTGAGTCGTTACGCTGTCAGTCGGAGCAATGGGCCGAGATCGATGTGAAGTTGGTATCGCGGAATGTTGGCGGTGCGATTGATCGCGCGGCGACCGCGAAACGAAGCTGATGAGGTAGCTGCGGGTGCTCTCGCTGCGGTCAACGGCTCGATACATTGATCGATCGCCACGAGAATTTCCAAACGCGCAGGTAGAAACGAAAACAGGCCCCGAAGGGCCTGTTTTCCAAATTGGCGGAAAGGGTGAGATTCGAACTCACGGTACCCCTAAAGGTACACTGGATTTCGAGTCCAGCGCATTCGACCACTCTGCCACCTTTCCGGGTCTTCCAACGGGTAGCGATAAGGCTGCTACGTCAGATCCAAGCGGGTCGTTGCTTGGGAGAAAAAGATTATAAAACAGCTGAATTCGATTTCCAAGCCCCTCGACAAAAATTTTTCAAAGAGACTTGGAAACGACAACGGCGACCAGCCGCGCTCCAATCAGGCAGCCGGCAATTCCAGCCGCTCCACGCCGCTGAGGTACGGACGCAACGCTGCAGGCACGGTGACCGAACCATCGGCGTTCTGGAAGTTCTCGAGCACCGCCACCAGCGTACGGCCCACGGCCAGACCCGAACCGTTCAGCGTGTGCACCAGCTCCGGCTTGCCCTGCGCATTGCGATAACGCGCCTGCATACGGCGAGCCTGGAACGACTCCGTGTTCGAGCAGCTCGAAATTTCGCGATACGTATTCTGCGCCGGCACCCACACTTCCAGGTCGTACGTCTTGGCCGCCGAGAAGCCCATGTCGCCCGTGCACAGCGTGATCACGCGGTACGGCAATTCCAGCTTCTGCAGAATCGCCTCAGCGTGGCCGACCATCTCCTCCAGCGCGTCGTACGATGCTTCCGGCGCGACGATCTGCACCATCTCGACCTTGTCGAACTGATGCTGCCGGATCAGACCGCGCGTGTCGCGGCCATACGAGCCCGCTTCCGAGCGGAAACACGGCGAATGCGCGGTCAGCTTGACCGGCAACGCGTCCGCTTCGAGGATGCTGTCGCGCACCGTGTTCGTCAGCGAAATCTCCGACGTGGAGATCAGATACTGCGTGACCGTGTTCTCGTCACCGCCCTTCTCGACACGGAACATGTCGTCGGCGAATTTCGGCAGTTGGCCGGTGCCGTACAGAATTTCCGGATTCACGATGTACGGCGTGTAGATCTCCGTATAGCCATGCTGCTGCGTATGCGTGTCGATCATGAACTGTGCGAGTGCGCGATGCAGCCGCGCAATCTGGCCGCGCAGCATGGTGAAACGCGCGCCCGAGAGCTTCGCGCCGGTCTCGAAGTCGAGCCCGAGCGGCGCGCCGACGTCGACGTGATCCTTCACCTCGAAGTCGAACTGGCGCGGCGTGCCCCAGCGGCGCACTTCGACGTTGCCGGTTTCGTCATCGCCCATCGGCACGCTTTCGTGCGGCAGGTTCGGCACGCCGAGCAGCAGGTCCGACAGACGCTTCTGGATCTCGTCGAGCTTGGCCGCCGACGCCTTCATTTCGTCGCCGATACCGCCCACCTCGGCCATCACCGCCGACGTGTCCTCGCCCTTGCCTTTCATCGCGCCGATCTGCTTCGACAGGCTGTTGCGGCGCGCCTGCATCTCTTCGGTACGGGTCTGGGTATCGCGGCGTTCCGCTTCGAGCGCGGCGAAGGCCGCCACGTCGAGGGTATAGCCGCGGTCGGCGAGGCGTTTGGCGACGCCGTCGAGGTCTTTGCGCAGCAGCTGAATGTCGAGCATGGAATGGGGCGGGTGTTCGTTGTATGAAGGTGGGATTTTAGCGCACCGGCGCGGGCGGCCGGTGCGTTAGATGGTGAAGGCGTGCGGATGCCGCCGCAAAACCTCAACCCTTCTTCGGCTTGTTCTCGCTGCGCCACTGCGCGTCGAGCTCGGCCAGCCGCGCCATCTTGTCGCCGATCTTTCCTTCGAGACCGCGCGGCGTCGGCTCGTACCAATGTGGATCGCGCATGTTCTCCGGCAAATAGGTCTCGCCGGCCGCGTAGGCATCGGGTTCATCGTGCGCGTAGCGGTACTCGTGACCGTAGCCGAGTTCCTTCATCAGCTTGGTCGGCGCGTTGCGCAGATGCACCGGCACGCCGCGCGACTGATCCTTGCTCACGAAGCGGCGCGCCTCGTTATACGCGTTGTACCCGGCGTTCGACTTCGGCGCGACCGCCAGATAAATGATGGCCTGCGCCAACGCCAACTCGCCCTCGGGTGTGCCGAGGCGCTCGTAGGTTTCGGCGGCGTCGAGCGCGATGCGCGCGGCGCGCGGATCGGCGAGACCGATGTCTTCCCACGCCATGCGCACGATGCGGCGCGCCAGATAACGCGGGTCCGCGCCGCCGTCGAGCATGCGGCAGAACCAGTACAGCGCGCCGTCCGGGCTGCTGCCGCGCACCGATTTATGGAGCGCGCTGATCTGGTCGTAGAATGCGTCGCCGCCTTTGTCGAAGCGGCGCAGATTTTCTGCCAAAGCGCTGCCGAGCAAGGCGCCGTCGATCTCGGTGGTCTTTTGCTGCGAAGCCGCCCGGGCGACGATTTCGAGGTTGTTCAGCAGCTTGCGGCCGTCGCCGTCGGCGGAACCGATCAGCGCGTCGCGGGCTTCCTCGGTGAACGTGAGGCCGCCGAGTTCCTGCTGTGCGCGCTCGAGCAGCTCGCGCTGCTCTTCGTCGGTCAGGCTTTTCAGCACATAGACGGCGGCACGCGAGAGCAAAGCGCTATTCACCTCGAACGACGGATTCTCGGTCGTCGCGCCGACGAACACGAACAGTCCCGACTCGACGTGCGGCAAGAACGCGTCTTGCTGACTCTTGTTGAAGCGATGCACTTCGTCGACGAACACGAGCGTCTGATGCCCGTTCGCGCGATGAATCTGCGCGGTCTCGACGGCCTCGCGGATATCCTTCACGCCCGAGAGCACGGCGGACAGCGCGATGAACTCGGCATGAAACGCATCGGCCATGAGCCGGGCGAGCGTGGTTTTACCGACGCCGGGCGGACCCCACAGGATCATCGAATGGGCTTCGCCGGATTCGAACGCGACCCGCAGCGGCTTGTTCGGGCCGAGCAGGTGCTTCTGGCCGATCACTTCGTCGATATTGCGGGGCCGCAGGCGTTCGGCGAGCGGAACATTGGCACGGGTTTCTTCAAACATGACGTTTTGGGGATAATCTCGGCTTTTCCGGACGCGGTCCGTGTGAAGGCGGCGTACTGCCGGTGAGCCACGCCAGCACGCGAAAGTGCGGGCAACGTCCTGCATTATGACAGTGACGGCGCCCGGACGAAGGCCGCGCGGCGCGCCGGGACGACTCGGGCGGCTTAGCCTGAGAGAAAATCCGGCAATGAAGACGCGACTGAGTACGCAAGCCAGGACAAAGCAGCAAACGCAACCGCCGACGCAACTTCGCAGGTAAATTGCCAAACGAGTTGGCAAGCAACACCAACAGGGACAAGACCAGATGGCACAAGATCCACTCGCCGGCGACGCCGGTTCCACCTACGCACCGCTCACGCCGGTGCCCGACGCGCGCCGCGCGTTCCGCACCGGCGACGCGTTCGCGCTCTGGTTCTCGCTCGGCATCGGCCTGCTGGTCGCGCAAGCGGGCGCGCTGCTGGTGCCGGGGCTGTCGCTGCCGCATGCGTTGCTCGCCATCGTGATCGGGAGCGTGATCGGCGTGGTGCTGCTGGCGCTGGCCGGCGTCATCGGCACGGATACGGGGCTCGCGGCGATGTCGTCGCTGCGGCCGACGCTCGGCGTGCGCGGCGCGTCGGTGCCCGCCGTGCTGAACGCGGTGCAACTGGTCGGCTGGGGCTCGTTCGAGGTGATCGTGATGCGCGATTCCGCCGACGCCCTCGCCAAACAGGCCTTCGGCCTCTCCATGCCGCTCATCTGGACCGTGATCTTCGGCTTACTCGCGACGCTGCTGGCGATCAGCGGCCCGCTCTCGTTCGTGCGGCGCTTTCTGCGCACGTGGGGCATCTGGCTGCTGCTCGCGGGCGCGGCGTGGCTCACGTGGAATCTGCTCGCCAAGCACGATCTGGCCGCGCTGATGCGCCGCCCGGGCACGGGTGAGATGTCGTTCGGAGGCGCGATCGATCTGGTGGTGGCCATGCCGCTGTCATGGTTGCCGCTGATCGCCGACTACACGCGCTTCGGCCGGCGCCCCGGCGAAACGTTCCGCGGCACGCTGCTTGGCTACGGCATCGCCAACATCTGGTTTTACGCGCTCGGCGCGATCTACGGCCTCGCGGCGGGCGGCGGCGACGCGCTGCTCACGGGCGCGCTGGCGCAAGCCGGCGGCGGCCTCGCCTTGCTGCTGATCCTGATCGACGAAGTCGACAACGCCTTCGCCGATATCCACTCGGCGGCGGTGTCGACCGGCACGGTCTGGGCGCGTGGCAGCGTACCTCTGTTGTCGGCGGCGTTCGGCGCGCTGTGCACGCTGATCGCCGTGGCCGTGCCGATGGCGAAGTATCAGAACTTCCTGCTGCTGATCGGCTCGGTGTTCGCGCCGCTGTTCGGTGTGGTGCTGGTGGATCACTTCATCGTGCGCAAGCGCCGTATCGAAACCGCCGCGCTCGCCGACGTGCGCGGCCGTTATGGCTTCTCGGGCGGCTGGCATCTGAGCGCGTTCCTTGCGTGGGCCATCGGCATCGTCGCGTATCAGGCGATCAATCAATGGCTGCCGAATCTCGGCGCGACGCTGCCCGCGCTGGTGATCGGCGCAGTGTGTTATCTGATGTTCGTGTCGACGCGCAAGACGGCGTATGCCTGAGGCTTGAGCGAGTCTCATCCGGAAGCCAGAAACGCGAAAAGGCCTGCAAATGCAGGCCTTTTCTTATCACGCAAGTCGCTTCAGCGGGTGGACGCCCGATACTCGACGCCTGGCAGCACACACAATAATTCGAACGCGAGATTCGCACCGAGCAGCGCGGTCGTGCCGAACGGATCGTACGGCGGTGCGACCTCGA
Organism: Paraburkholderia sediminicola; assembly: GCF_046027355.1. GTDB lineage: Bacteria > Pseudomonadota > Gammaproteobacteria > Burkholderiales > Burkholderiaceae > Paraburkholderia > Paraburkholderia sediminicola_B. The sequence continues at coordinate 42,070 of NZ_JAQQEK010000007.1, forward strand.
CCAGATCACAGCCGACGATGTTCAGCCCACGCGAGCCGCGAATGATTTCCAGCGCCTGCGGCACCGTCAAGCCGGCGATTTCCGGCGTGCCCGTGCCCGGCGCAAAGGCCGGATCGATCCCGTCGATGTCGAACGTGATGTACACCGGGCCGTCGCCCATGCGCTCGCGAATACGCGTCATCAACGGCACGAGCGACTGGTTCCAGCACGCCTCGGCCTGAACCACTTCGAAGCCCTGATCGCGGCACCAGTCGAAGTCTTCCGCCGCGTAACCCGTGCCGCGCAAACCGATCTGCACGACACGATCGCAATCGAGCAAGCCCTCCTCCACCGCGCGGCGGAACGGCGTGCCGTGCGCGATCTTCTCACCCATCATGGTGTCGTTGACGTCGGCGTGCGCGTCGACGTGAATCAGGCCGACCTTGCCGTGCTTGCGATGAATCGCGCGCAGGATCGGCAACGCGATGGTGTGATCGCCGCCCAGCGTGATCGGCTTGCAATCGTGCTGGAGGATTTCGTCGTACGCGGTTTCGATGCGCTTGATCGAATCGTGCAGGTTGTACGGATTGATCGCGACGTCGCCAAGATCGGCCACGCGCAGCGAATCAAAAGGCGCCGCGCGCGTCGCCATGTTGTACGGGCGCAGCAGCACCGACTCGCTGCGGATCTGACGCGGACCGAAGCGCGCGCCGGTACGGTTCGAGGTGCCGAGATCGAACGGCACGCCGACGAAGCAGGCGTCGAATCCTTCGGCCGAGCCGACGTTCGGCAGCCGCATCATCGTCGCGATGCCACCGCAGCGGGGCATGGCGTTGCCGGACAGCGGTTGCGGCCGTTCACCGGCTTCTGGGGAAATGAAGGAAGAGGTATTCATCGTGTCTCGGCAATGAAAAGGGGGCAGCAAGCAAAATCGTGCAGACCGGCCGAGGAGAAGCATCAGAACCACACCTTGCCGGGCGAATCTCGATTCTTGAGCAGTTTTCGAGAAGTTAAAATACCGACGGAATAAACTTCACATTGATTCTCAGCGATGTATCCTGACGCATGTTCTCTCAACTCACCGATCTCGACCTGCGGCTGATCCGCGTATTTCTCGCCATTGTCGACGCAGGCGGCGTGTCGCCGGCCCAGGCGACCCTCAACGTCGGCCAGTCGACCATCAGCACGCAGCTTGCCACGCTGGAAACGCGCCTCGGCTACCGGCTGTGCGAGCGCGGCCGCGGCGGCTTCAGCCTGACCGCGCGGGGCGAACAGTTCATCGACGCCGCCCGCGCCCTGCTCTCAGCCGTCGATACCTTCGGCATGCAGGCGCGCAACGTGGGCCGCAAGCTGGTCGGCACGCTCGATATAGGCATGATAGGCCACACGCCGGTGTCGGCGAGCGCGCGCATCAGCGACGCGATCGGCCGGTTCCGGGCGCGCGATCAATCGGTGCGGTTTTCGATTCTGGTGCGCTCGCCGGGCGAACTCGAGGAATTGCTGCTCAATGGGCGGATTCAGATCGGCATCGGCTATTTCTGGCATCGCGTGCCGTCGCTCGAATACACCGAGGTGTTCGCGGAAGATCAGTTCGCTTATTGCGCGAAAGGGCACCCGCTGTTCGCTCAGGCCGGCGAGGTGCCACCCGCCGAGGCCGCGCAGCATGAATGGGCGTGGCGCAGCTATCCGCTGCCCGAAGCCGAGAGCTCGACCACGCCGCAGAACGTCACCGCTCTCGCCGACAACATGGAAGCGGTCGCGATGCTGGTGCTCTCCGGGCATCACCTCGGCTATCTACCGGGGCATTTCGCGGCGCCATTCGTCAAGCAAGGGCTGCTCGCCGCGCTGAATCCGGCGCAGATGCGTTACCGCGTCGCGTTTCACATGGTCACGCGGGCGCGGCAGCATCGAACGGATATCGTCGAAGCGTTTATCGACGACATGAAGGCCGCGCATCCGGTGCAGGTTCTGGAAGTGGACGAATAAAGCGCGCAATGAAAAGCCGCGCTCTGGGGCGCGGCTTTTGTGCCAATCACACGCTACCTGCGTAGCGGCTTATCCGTTGATCACGTCCGCGCCCTTCGGCACCGTGAACTTGAATGCATCGGCAGGCAGCGGCGGGTTCTTCTGAATGTTCGAGAAGGTCAGCAACGTCACGTTGCCGAACACGTCGTGCAATTCCATCGCTTCGAGATTGCCGTCCTTGAAGCCGATACCCACGCGCTGAAACTGCGTGTCCTTCGCCTTCGGCGTCAGTTCGAGCCAGTCGATGCCGGCCTTTACGCCCGCATCGCGCAGCGTGAAGTTCTTGTCGAGATCGTTGCTGCCGAACAGGATCGCCGCCGGGCTCGCGCCAAGCGCGCCGCCGAGGCTGCGCACCGTCACCTGATTCAGATCCTTGTCGTACACGTAGAGCTTATCGCCGTCCGCCTGCAGCAGTTGGGCATACGGCTTCTCGTATTGCCAGATGAATTTGCCGGGACGCGCGAACGTGAAAGTGCCGCTCGACGTGCCGGTCTTGCCGGTACCCGTGGTCGACAACGTACCGCTCGCGCCTTGCGCCTTGCTCGGCGCCCGCACTTCCTGCTGCACGAAGGTGCCGCGCGCCGAATGCACTTGCGCGACGAACGCCTTAAGTTGCTCGGTGCCGCTCGCGAACGCCTGCGACGCGAACAGCACCGACGCGCCGATCGCCACGCTGCCGACGCTACGCACGAGGGTGCGGGCGAACTGGCCGAAACGGCTGGATTGAGCATTCTCTCGAGCGTGCTGCTGCGCGAATAGCTGCATGTGGTTTTCTCCCTTGATTGAATTCGTTGAACGGCCGTGACCGCCGGCGCACGGGCGATGCTTGCGTGCCCGTGGCGGTAAGCGTCTGGCGCTAAACCCGGTGGCTTGTCTTCGGCCGGCCGTGCTTACCTGTCACACCAGCTTAGGCACTCAGCCTTAAATGAGCCTTAGAGAGTCGGCCGGCACCTCAACGCCGAAAAGCTCGGCTTGCCGTCCGCTCCTCCGCTGCGGTAATGCAGGCGCTCAGCTTCGCGACCGACGGCGCCCTGCCCGCCTCACCGCGGAACCGAGGCCCGACGGCCTATTCCGCTTCCCGCGCGGGCGCGAGAATCTCGCGATTGCCGTTCGACGACATAGCCGACACCACGCCCGAGTTTTCCATCTGCTCGAGCAGGCGGGCGGCGCGGTTATAGCCGATGCGCAAATGCCGCTGCACCAGCGAGATCGACGCACGGCGGTTCTTCAGCACCACATCGACCGCCTGGTCGTACAACGGGTCCGACTCGCCGTCGCCCGAGCCGGCTCCCCCGGCGCCCGCGGAGCCTTCGTCGCCCTCGCCCGTCACGCCGCCTTCGAGAATGCCCTCGATGTAGTTCGGCTCGCCCTGTTCCTTGAGTTTGTCGACGACGCGATGCACTTCCTCGTCCGACACGAACGCGCCGTGCACGCGCACCGGCAAGCCGCTGCCCGGCGGGAGATACAGCATGTCGCCCATGCCGAGCAGCGATTCCGCGCCCTGCTGGTCGAGAATCGTGCGCGAGTCGATCTTCGACGAGACCTGGAAGGCCATCCGCGTCGGTACGTTGGCCTTGATGAGGCCGGTGATCACATCCACCGACGGACGCTGCGTGGCCAGAATCAGGTGGATGCCGGCCGCGCGCGCCTTCTGCGCGATCCGCGCGATCAGCTCTTCGACCTTCTTGCCGACCACCATCATCAGGTCGGCCAGTTCGTCGATCACGACAACGATGTTCGGCAGACGCGTGAGCGGCTCCGGATCGTCCGGGGTGAGGCTGAACGGATTCGGCAGTTTTTCTTCGCGCTTGGCGGCTTCGTCGATCTTGTTGTTGTAGCCGGCGAGGTTACGCACGCCGAGCTTGCTCATCAGCTTGTAGCGGCGCTCCATTTCGGCGACCGCCCAGTTCAGCGCGTGACCGGCCTGGCGCATGTCCGTGACCACCGGACACAGCAGATGCGGAATGCCTTCGTACACGCTCATTTCGAGCATCTTCGGATCGATCAGGATCATGCGGACCTGCTCGGCGCTCGCCTTGTAGAGCAGCGACAGGATCATGGCGTTGATACCCACCGACTTGCCCGAGCCCGTCGTACCCGCCACCAGCAAGTGCGGCATCTTCGCGAGGTCGGCGCACACTGGCTTGCCGCCGATGTCCTTGCCGAGGCCCATGGTCAGCGGCGACGCGGCATCGGCATAAACCGCCGAGCCGAGAATCTCGGACAGGCTCACAGTCTGACGACGCTGGTTCGGCAACTCCAGCGCCATGAAATTCTTGCCCGGAATGGTTTCGACCACGCGGATCGACACCAGCGACAGCGAACGCGCGAGGTCCTTGGCGAGACCGACGATCTGGCTGCCCTTCACGCCTGTGGCCGGCTCGATCTCATAGCGCGTGACCACCGGCCCCGGATACGCCGCGACCACACTCACTTCGACGCCGAAGTCCTTGAGCTTCTTCTCGATCAGACGCGAGGTGAATTCCAGCGTGTCCGCCGAAATGGTTTCCTGCGCGACCGGCGCGGCATCGAGCAGCGAGATGGGCGGCAAGGTGGAATCGCCTGGCAGGTCGGTGAAGAGCGGCACTTGCCGCTCCTTCTCGACGCGCTCCGACTTGGCCGGCGTGACGACCGGCGGCACGATCATGACCGGCTCGTGCTCCTCGATCCGCACGCGGCCCTTCTCGACCTTGCCTTCGCGCTTGACGGCGGCCGCTTCACCGAGTTTGCGGTCACGGCCGGCTTCACGGCGCAGCTTGGCGAAAGTCACCGCGGAAATGATCGATTCGCCGACCTTTTCCGATACCGACAGCCACGAAAAACGGAAATACAGCGACAAGCCGATGCCGAGCACGATCAGGAGCGCCAGCGTGCCGCCCGTGAAACCCAGTGCATGCGACACGCCGCGCGCGACCGCCTCGCCGATCACGCCACCCGGCGCGCGCGGCAACTGCACTTTCAGCGACCACATGCGCAGCGCCTCGATGCCGTCGCAGGCCAGCAGCACGAGCATGAACGCGAAGGCGTCGGCGAGCCAGCTCTCGCGCGGCACGTCTTCCTGCTCTTCCTCGTGACGGGTGATGCGCTTGTAGTTCGCGGAGATATGGCGGCCGAGCAGCACGATCCACCAGTAGGCGGACAGGCCGAACAGCAGCAGCAGGATGTCGGATGTCCACGCGCCGACGCGGCCCGCCCAGTTGGCGATATGGTCGACCTGCGCGGCATGGGTCCAGCTCGGATCGCGCCGGCTGTAGCTGACGAGCGCCATGAGCAGGAATACGCCGAGCGCCACCTGCAGGATCCAGCGGATTTCGGTGAAAAGGCGCGACATGCGGTGCGGCAATGCCTGCGCGCTCGCGGAATAGGGAGCTTTTGCCATTGATCCTGTTGCGTGTGTGCCCGATTCCCGGCCTGAGTCGTGGCCAAGCCTCGCCCAGCGCGGCTTCGGGCCCGATCCCGGCTTCCGGGAACTTCGATCCGGCCTATTGTAAACGCAGTGTCCCGCGCGAGGCTGTAAATGACGGTAACTTGGCCGTTTGGCCACAGAAAGGCGTTGCGCGGCGCGCCGCCGACGCTATCGGCGTGATCGGAAAGCTTCATGGAGCAGGCCGGCGCCCCGCCCTTTATAATGTCGCGCTGATACCCATCTACAGTTTCAGCTCAAGTCGCACGGCCTCGCATGGGCGAGCCGGGCGCCGTAAAAGGATTCGATCATGCCCGCAACTTCCACGAAACACGCCAAGGTTCTAATTCTCGGTTCCGGTCCCGCCGGCTACACGGCCGCGGTCTACGCGGCGCGCGCCAACCTCGCGCCGGTGCTCGTCACGGGTCTGGCCCAAGGGGGTCAGCTCATGACCACGACCGACGTCGAAAACTGGCCTGCGGACCCCAGCGGCGTGCAAGGCCCGGAATTGATGACGCGCTTCCTGGAGCACGCCGAGCGCTTCAACACCGAAATTATTTTCGACCACATCCATACGGCCAAGCTGGATGAGAGGCCGATCCGCCTGATCGGCGACTCGGGTGAATACACCTGCGACTCGCTGATCATCTCGACCGGCGCATCGGCGCAGTATCTCGGCCTGCCGTCGGAAGAAGCGTTCATGGGCAAGGGTGTGTCGGCTTGCGCCACTTGCGACGGCTTCTTCTACAAGCAACAACATGTGGCCGTGATCGGCGGCGGCAATACCGCGGTCGAGGAAGCCCTCTATTTGTCCGGCATCGCCAAGAAGGTGACCGTGATCCATCGCCGCGACAAGTTCCGCGCCGAGCCGATCCTGATCGACCGCCTGCTCGCGAAGGAAAAGGAAGGCCTGGTCGAGATCAAGTGGAACCACACGCTCGACGAAGTGACCGGCGACCAGTCCGGCGTGACCGGCCTGCGCATCAAGAACACGCAAACCGGCGCCACCGAAGACATCGCGCTGCAGGGTCTGTTCGTCGCGATCGGCCATAAGCCGAACACGGACATTTTCGCAGGCCAGCTGGAAATGAAGAACGGCTACATCATCACCAAGGGCGGCCTGAACGGTTTTGCTACCGCTACCAGCGTAGCCGGCGTGTTCGCCGCGGGCGACGTGCAGGATCACGTCTATCGTCAGGCAATCACCAGCGCGGGCACGGGCTGTATGGCCGCGCTCGACGCGCAACGCTATCTGGAAACCATCGACGAGATGGTCGGCGAGCATGCCATGAGCCAGGAAGCCGAGCGTTGATCGGCCGCGCCGGTCTGCGAACCGGTCGGGAAAATTAGCGCAACGGTAAAATGGCGGCTGGGCATGACCCGGCCGCCAGCTTGAAAGAAGGCCGCGGCTGCCAAGCCGGCGGCCTTTTTTGCATTCAGGTCTTCCGGTCGCAAGAAAACCTCGCGCGACCGATCTACTTTTTCTGCGTGTATTACCCAATATGCCGAAGAACCAGCCTCATCCGAGCGAACCGAAGCGCGCGCGAGCCGTCGCGCGGCCCGCGCCCGAACCGGCTGCGCCCGCCGCCAAACCGCAACTCGATTCAGCGGCCGGTCTCGCCGGTCTCGGCGCACTGCGCAATGCGCTCAAAGTCGACACGCAACGGCGCGAACGTGAACGGGCGGCTGCCGCGGCCGCGCAGCGCGAAGCCTCGGCGGACGCCGATCTGTTTCGCCGCGAGATCGGCGCGGTCGCGCCGCTAGCCGTGCCACCGCGCGCCACGTTGCCGCGCAATCCCCCGCCGCCGCTGCCGGTGCAAACCAAACTCGACGAAGAAGCCGTGCTGCACGAGGCGATCTCCGACGAGTTCGATCCGGAAATCCTGCTCGAAACTGACGAGACGCTGTCCTATTGCCGCCCCGGCGTGAGCCAGGAAGTCGTGCGCAAATTGCGGCGCGGCGACTGGATCGTGCAGGCGCAAATCGACCTGCACGGCATGCGGCGCGAGGAAGCGCGCGAGGCGCTGGCGGAGTTCATCCGCGAATCGGTGAAGCGCGGTTTGCGGTGTTTGCGCGTGATTCACGGCAAGGGGCTGGGATCGGTCGGCAAGGAGCCGGTGTTGAAGGGCAAAGTCCGCGCGTGGCTCGTGCAGAAGTCCGAGGTCATCGCGTTCTGCCAGGCGCGCCCGCATGACGGCGGCGCCGGCGCGGTGGTCGTGCTGTTGCAGCCGGGCGCGTCGCCGGCTCACGCCAGATCCTGACGGAGCCACGGTGATCCATCCGAGGCTGACGCTCGCGCTGACCATCATGGAGGCGCTGGCGATTTTCGCGTACGCCCTCTCCGGTTTCATCGAGGCCAAAACCCGCCGGCTCGACGCGGTGGGGACGTTTCTGGTGGCGATCGCCACGGCCTTCGGCGGCGGCACGTTGCGCGACGTGCTGCTGGAACGGCGGCCGTTTTACTGGGTCGAGCATCAGGATTATCTGATCGCGATCTTCGTGATGTCGCTGTTCGCGCCGACTCTCCTGAAAATGACCTCGCGGCTGTTTTCCGAGCGGGTTCTGCTGGTGGCGGATGCGATCGGGCTGGGGCTGTTCAGCATAGGAGGCACGTCGATCGCGCACGATGCGCAAATGCCGTGGTTCACCTCGGTGATGATGGGCGTGCTGACAGGGGTTTTCGGCGGCGTGATTCGTGACGTGCTGTGCAACGAAGTGCCGCTGATTCTGCGCGACTCGCGGCCGTACGCTACGTGTGCGTTCGTGGGCTGTTGGCTGTATGTGCTGCTGGATTACATTGATTTCGACACGGTGTATAGCGTGTTGATTGCCACCGCTTTTATCCTTCTCGCGAGGTTGCTGACCTTCAGGTTCAATGTGCGTTTGCCGCACTGAGCCAGCATGAGTCGCTAAACGGCGCGCTGCCCCCAAGTAGGCAACGCGCCGCCCTTCATTCAAGCTTATTTGTTGGTCGCCAGCGCACCCGCGCTCTTCGAGCCGCCGAACAGCGCCGTCAGGTAAGCCGAGTTGTTGTTCATGGTCGCCATCAACGTGTTCAGCGCGGTGAACTGACTCTGATACTGCTTCGTCAATTGCGTGGCGTAGTCGCTTAGCTTGCTTTGCTGCGCTGTGACGCTCTTCAGGTCGGCGTTCAGCGCGCTGTTGCGCGTGTCGATGATGCCGCCCGTCCGCGTAAACTCGTTGATGCTCTTGTTCAATTTGGCGCCGACACCGTCGGTCGAATTGAACAACGCGGCAACTTGCGCCGGACTGGTGTTGAGCGCCGTAGTGAGTTTCGCGCTGTCGACGACCAGCGTGCCGTCCGCCGGATCGCCCTTCAGCGTGATGCCGATATGCCCGAGGCTCACCACCGACGTGCCCGTACCCACCCCGCCGCTCACGATCGACGCCAGCGCGTTCTTGACCGTCAACAGCGTCGAGTCGCCGAGCAGCGCGCCGCCCGTCTTCGACGATTTGTCGAACGAGGACAACTTGCTGATCGTGGTGACGACGGTGTTGTACAGGTTGGCGAAGTTCGTGATGGCCGTGTTCTGCGCGGTGGTATCGGGCGCGATCGTCAGCGTTTGCGGATTGCTGACCGAAGCGCTCGACAGATTCAGCGTGACGCCGGCGATCGCATCAGCGACGGCATTGCTGGCGCTGCGCGCCGCGATCCCGCCGATGGTGAGCAACGCGTCCTGCGCCACTTCGCTCTGATGCCACGCATTGCCGGCATCCGACGATACGATCGTGGACGCCCCGCCGTTCGCGCCGGGCGTCGACGTCACGCCGAGGCTCGACAGGCCCGCGTCGTCCTGCACGTTGCTGGTAGTCACGTTGATCGTGTTGGCCGAACCGGTGGTCGCCGAGCGCAACACGAGGTGAGCGCCGCCGGTGCCGGTCACGATCGTCGCCGTGACGCCCGGATTGTTGGACGCCTTGTTGATCGCGCTGGCGATGCCACTCAGCGTGTTGTTGGTGCTGTCGATCGAGACATCCATCGACTTGCCGCCAACCGAGATCGTCAACTTGCCGGTGCCGAGTTGCGTGGTCGCACCGAACGCCGCCGAAGACAGGCTTTGCGACGAAGCGATCTGCGTCACGTCGATCGTATAGCTGCCGGCGACCGCGCCCGGGCCCGATTTCGGATCCAGGCCCTTGCCGCTCGCGGTGGCCGCGAAGGTGGACAACGTGGTCCCGTCCGACAGATTCTTGATCGCCGCCTGCAAGGCGGACAACGCCGAAGTGAGCGCGCCGTAGGCGGACAGGGTGGTGTTGTCGCTGGTCTGCCTGGCTTGCAGCGCCGCCGCTTGACCCGCCGTTTTGGCGTTGACGAGGGCGGAGACCAAGGTCGCCACATCCATCGACGAATTGCCCGTCGAACCGCTGATAATGGATTGCGCTGCTTGCTGGACCTGGCTTTGCGCGTTGGCCGTCGCGCTATTCACCGAGGACGTGATCGTAGACATGTAAAGCTCCCCGCGCGTCGGATTTATTCGTTATTCATTGAGTGACGCCCCGGTCACTTCTGTTGCGCCATTTATCCGGTCACATCGGCGTCTCTTACAAAGTTTTCAAATGTTACACCATCTTTCTTCATAACTTTGTGACGTTTTAACGTAGCGAATATTGGTTAGGGCAATCGTCGTGGCTGTCGATTTGCGCGGCTCCCGCTCGTCGTGAGATAAAACGGTCGCTCCGGCCGTTCTCGTGCCACAGCACACTCGCCAACCGCCCAAGGTGACCACGATGACCCTGAAGCTCTACGCCCATCCCTTCTCCTCTTACTGCCAGAAGGTCCTGACCGCGCTCTACGAAAACGGCACGCCGTTCGAACTGCGCCTGCTGGCGCACGACGACCCGCAAGTCATGGCCGAATTCGCCGCGCTCTGGCCGATCAAGCGCTTTCCGGTGCTGGTCGACGGTAGCCGGACCGTGATGGAGGCGAGCATCATCATCGAGTATCTGGGCCTTTATCATCCCGGGCCGGTGCCGCTCTTGCCGGCCGACGCGCGCGCCGCGCTGGAAGTGCGCAGCATGGACCGCTTCTTCGACAACTACATCTCGACGCCGCAGCAAAAGATCGTCTACGACAGCATGCGCGCTGAGGCGGAGCGCGACCCGCACGCCGTCGCCGACGCGCGCGCCATGCTCCACACCGCGTACGGCTGGCTGGACAAGGTGATGGCGGAACGCGAATGGGCCGCCGGCGACACCTTCAGCCTCGCGGATTGCGGCGCCGCGCCGTTCCTGTTTTACGCCGACTGGACGCACGCCATCGGGCCGGCGTTTCCGCACGTGCTCGCCTATCGCAAGCGCCTGCTGGCGCGGCCGTCGTTCGCACGCGCAGTGGACGAAGCGCGCCAGTATCGCGCGTATTTCCCACTCGGTGCGCCGGACCGCGATTGAGGAACGGCAGCGCGGCCGCGTCGGCCGAAAGACGACGGCCGGCGCCCCGTCCGCCCTAACCGTTTGCGACAACAATTTTTCCAGCCTATACACTTCACTTCGAAACCTACTTCCGCCACTCACCCTTAAGGCAAAACATGGACCGTTTCGAAGCGATGGAGATATTTACGCGTGTGGTCGAAGCGAACAGCTTCACCAAAGTATCCGAGTCGCTCGACCTGCCACGCGCCAAAGTCAGCCGCACCATTCAGGCGCTGGAGGAACACGTCGGCGTGCGTCTGCTGAACCGTTCGACGCGCCAGGTCAGCGTCACCGAAGACGGCGCGCTGTTCTACGAACGCTGCGTGCGCATCCTCGCCGAAGTCACCGACGCCGAATCGTCGCTGTCGAACAAACGCGAAAATCCGGCCGGCACGATCCGCGTGGATACGTCAGGCACGCTGGCCCGCGCGCTGCTGCTGCCCGCACTCGACGATTTCTACCGACAATACCCCGAGATCGACGTGCGGCTCGGCCTCGCCGACCGCAACATCGATCTGATTCAGGACGGCGTGGATTGCGTGATCCGCATGGGCACGCCGGAGGAGTCGAGCCTCGTCGCGCGGCGGATCGGTCAAGCGCGGATCGTCACGTGCGCGTCGCCGGCGTATCTGGAGAAATATGGCGAGCCGACCACGCTCGAGGAATTGAGCGAACACCGCGCAGTCAACTACGTGTCCGCGCGCACCGGCAGAACGTTCCCGTTCGAATACCAGGTGGACGGCGAGATCGCCAAGGTGTCGCTCAAGAGCGTGCTCGCAGTGAACGACGGCTCGGTCTACATCGGCGCGGCCGCGCTCGGTCACGGCATCATCCAGCCGTCGCGTTTCATGGTCGCAGATCTGATCGCGCAAGGCGCGCTGAAGGAAATCCTCACCGACTATACGAGCCCCGGCACGCCGCTCTCGGTGCTCTACGCGCATCGCCGCAATCTGAGTTCGCGGCTGCGTGCGTTCATCGAGTGGGTGACCGAACTGGCGCGCAACAATCCGGATCTGCGCATCACGGACTAGCGAAGCGAAGCGCGCAAAACAAAAACCCCATGCGTTGTGAAACGCATGGGGTTTTCTTTTCTAATGCAGCAAAACTTGGCGCTTAGGCAATCCGCTCTTCGTTCGACGGATCGAACAACACCGCCTTCGACGTATCGAACAGCAACGTCGTGTTCGTCAGCGGCTGCGGATTCGACGCCGGGTGCACGCGGCTCACAATGCGCTTGCCGTTGACCTGCGCGAACACCAGCGTGTCCGGACCGGTCGGCTCGATCACGTCGACCTTCACTTCGATCGGCTGCAGTTTCGCGTTGTCGCCATGCGCGCCGCGCGCGTCGGTGATGCGCTCCGGACGCAGACCGAGAATCACGTCACGGCCCACATGCGATTTCACCTTCGCCGAGTCGAACGGCAGGTTCACCGCCGCGCGGGCGACACCGGTATCCAGTTCCAGCGCGACGCCCGCGCCCTGCTCCACCAGCTTGCCCTGGATGAAGTTCATCGGCGGCGCGCCGATGAAGCCGGCCACGAACAGGTTCGACGGCGAGTCGTAGATTTCCTGCGGTGCGCCGAACTGCTGCACGATGCCGTCTTTCATCACCGCGATACGGTCGCCGAGCGTCATCGCTTCGATCTGATCGTGCGTCACGTAGACGATCGTCGTGCCGAGGCGTTGATGCAGCAGCTTGATTTCCGAGCGCATCTCGATACGCAGCTTCGCGTCGAGGTTCGAGAGCGGTTCGTCGAACAGGAACATGACCGGATCGCGCGCCAAGGCACGGCCCATGGCCACGCGCTGACGCTGGCCGCCGGACAGTTGACCCGGCTTGCGGTCGAGCAGGTGCGTGATCTGCAGCGTGTTCGACACGCGGTCGACGATCTGCGTCTGCTCCTGCTTCGGCACCTTGCGGATGTTCAGGCCGAACGAGATGTTCTCGCGCACCGTCATGGACGGATACAGCGCGTACGACTGGAACACCATCGCGATGTCGCGATCTTTCGGCGACAGGTTGTTCACTGTCTTGCCGTCGATCTGGATCTCGCCCTTGGTCACGGTTTCGAGGCCGGCAATCATGTTGAGCAGCGTCGATTTCCCGCAGCCCGAACCGCCGACGAGAATCAGGAACTGGCCGTCTTCGATGTCGATGTTGACACCCTTCAGGACCGGCACCCCGTTCGGGTAAGTCTTGTACACGTCACGGATGGAAAGGCTTGCCATGCTGTGAATCCTCTTGTCTCTGGTACTGCTTGAAAACGTCTTCGGGTGACGGCGGCGCTTCATGAAGCGCCGCCGCGCTCGGATGGTTTAGCTTGGCGTCTAGCCCTTCACTGCGCCCGCCGTCAGGCCGCGCACGAAATAGCGTCCGGCGATGATGTAGACCAGCAGCGTGGGCAACGCGGCGATGATCGCGCCGGCCATGTCCACGTTGTATTCCTTCACGCCGGTCGAGGTGTTCACGAGGTTGTTCAGCGCCACCGTGATCGGCATCGAATCGACGCCGGAGAACACAATCCCGAACAGGAAGTCATTCCAGATCTGCGTGAATTGCCAGATCAGGCACACCATGAAAATCGGCAGCGAGACCGGCAGCAGAATCTTCGTGAAAATCGTGAAGAAACCCGCGCCGTCGATACGCGCCGCCTTCACGAGTTCAGCCGGAATGCTGACGTAGAAGTTGCGGAAGAACATCGTGGTGAAGGCGATACCGTAGATCACGTGCACCACCACCAGACCGGTCGTCGTATTCGACAGGCCGAGGAAGCCTTCGAAACGCGCCATCGGCAGCAGGATCGCCTGGAACGGAATGAAGCAGCCGACCAGGATCATCGTGAAGATCGGATCCGCGCCACGGAAACGCCAGTGCGTGAGCACATAACCGTTGAACGCGCCGATGATCGACGAGATCAGCACGGCGGGAATCACCATCCGCACCGAGTTCATGAAGAACGGCTGCATGCCGTCGCAACGCACACCCGTACAGGCGCCGCTCCATGCCTTGATCCACGGATCGATGGTCCAGTGCGTGGGCGGCGTGAGCAGGTTGCCGGTGCGCAGCTGATCGATGTCCTTGAACGACGTGGACAGCATCACGTACAGCGGGAACAGGAAGTACAGGGCGAACAGAATCAAGGCCGCATAAATGACGGCACGGCTGATCGTCATCTTAGGCTGCATTGCGGGTGCTCCTCGATTCCAGATACATCAGCGGCACGAGCACGGCTACGACAGTGGCGAGCATCATCATCGACGATGCCGCGCCGACGCCCAGCTGCCCGCGATTGAACGAAAACGTGTACATGAAGATAGCCGGCAGCGACGACGACGTGCCCGGACCGCCCGCGGTCAACGCGACGACCAGGTCGAAGGTCTTGATCGTGATGTGGCAGAGAATCAGCAGCACGGAGAAGAACACCGGGCGCATGCTCGGAATCACGATCTTGCGGTAGATGGTGGGCAAGCCCGCGCCGTCCATCTGCGCTGCCTTGAAGATTTCAGCGTCGACACCGCGCAAGCCCGCGAGGAACAGCGCCATCACGAAGCCGACGGATTGCCACACGGCCGCGATCACGACGCAGAAGATCGCCTTGTCCGGGTCGCCCAGCCAACCGAACGAAAAGCTCGTCCAGCCCCAGTCGTGGAACACCTTCTCGAGGCCGATGCTCGGCGTCATGATCCATTGCCACGCCGTACCCGTCACGATGAACGAGAGCGCCATCGGGTACAGGAACACGGCGCGCAGCGCGCCTTCGTTGCGGATCTGCTGATCGAGCAGGATCGCGAGGAACAGACCGAGGCCGATACAGACACCGATAAACGGGATGCCGAACCAGCCGAGGTTGGCAGCCGACGTCCAGAACACATCGTTATCGAACAACTCGCGATAACGATCCAGACCGACAAATTCATAACGTGGCATCAGTCGCGAATTGGACAGCGACAGAAAGCCGGTAATGGCGATGAAGCCATACACGAAGATCAGGCTGATCACGACGCTGGGTGCGAGCACCAGCTTCGGAATCCAGCGATCGGCAAGGGCCGCCATCGGCGATGTGCGGCGGGTCACGGTAGCCGTTTTCCCGTTTCCGCTGATAGAAGCAGTCACTACTCGACTCCTGCTGAAACTGTACCGCCGGAAGACTCACGCCTGAAAAGACGCGAGGCCGCAACGGCATAGGTGTGACTCTATGAAACCAGGGTGAAGCCGCCTGTTACCAATACAACCAGTGCAATCGGCGACGTGAAGGGCGCGCCCGGCGCCCGTTGCTGAACCGCCGGGCGCGCCGCTTCGCTTACTTCACTTACTTGGTCTTCGCTGCCTTCGCGAGCGCGGCAACCGCGCTCTTCGAATCCTGCTGCGAGTTCATGAACTTCGTGACCACGTCCGAGATCGCGCCGGCTGCTGCATCCGGTTGCGCCATGCCGTGTGCCAGCGAAGGCACATAGCCGCCCGACTTGATCGCCACTTGTTCATCCGCGTACGACTTCTTCGCGCAGTCGTCGAACTTAGCCATCGACACGCCCAGACGAACCGGGATGGAACCCTTGTTCAGGCTGAACTGTTCCTGGAACTCCGGCGACATGATCGTCTTCGCCAGTGCGAGCTGACCCGGCGTTGCCGCCTTCGCGCCCTTCTGCTGGAAGAACACGAACGAGTCGACGTTGAACGTGTAGGACTTTTCCGTGCCCGGAACAGCGGCGCAGATGTAGTCCGAGCCCGACTTCTTGCCGGCGTTGGCGAATTCGCCCTTCGCCCAGTCGCCCATGAACTGCATGCCGGCCTTGCCGTTGATGACCATGGCCGTTGCCAGGTTCCAGTCACGGCCCGTGCGGCCCGCGTCGAAGTAACCCTGGATCTTGCGGACCGTATCGAACACGCCGACCATCTGATCCGACGTCAGCGTCTTCTCGTCGAGATCCACCAGCGCCTTCTTGTAGAAGCCCGCGCCTTGCGACAGCACGACGTCTTCCCACAGCGTCAGGTCTTGCCACGGCTGGCCGCCCATCGCGATCGGCTGGATGCCCGCGGCCTTCATCTTGTCGGCCACCGCGAAGAACTCAGGCCACGTGGTCGGCGCCTTGCCGCCCGCCTTGTCCAGCGCTGCCTTGTTGATGTACAGCCAGTTCACGCGGTGCACCGAGAACGGCGCGGCCACGTAGTGACCGTCTGCGTGCATGATCTTGTCGATTTCCGGCGGCAGGTTCTTCTTCCAGTCGCCAGCGGCCGCGTCGATCGGCACGAGCACGCCTTGCTGCGCCCAGTCCTGGATCAGCGGACCCTTGATCTGCGCGGCGCTCGGCGCGTTGCCCGAGATCACCTGCGTCTTGAGTGCCGTCATGGCAGCCGCGCCGGCGCCACCCGCAACCGCGAAGTCCTTCCACGTGTAACCCTGCTTCGTCATGTCGTCCTTGAGGACGCCGACGGCTTTCGATTCGCCACCCGAAGTCCACCAGTGCAACACTTCGATCGACTCGGCGGCTTGCACAGCCGAGACGCCACACATCAGACCTGCGGCGCACAAAGCGCCCATGATCGCGCGAAATTTCATTGCTTATCTCCTCCAGACACCTGAACAAAAAACAAATGGCCCCTGATGTCGCCAGGGTGCTGTGGTTGGTTCAAACAGGCAAAACACTGGGCGATCGAGCACGGTCGGGCGCATGCGCGAGGCATGTGCCGGCGGACCAATGTCCGGCCGCTGGAAGCTCAAGAGATGAGTGGTTCGGGATGCAACTGACTGTCTCCTCTTTTGATTTTTGCCTGCCCGCGTCGCGCGCGGCAGACTCGAGGTGCCTTGCACGTCAACTTGGGGCAGACCCTGCCGGCCGCTCAACTCCCCGGCTTTCCGTAAAGGCCGCCGGGGCATGCTGGCACGTGCCGACACGCAATGTCCGTTAACATGCAGGGGACGCCTGCCGATTCGGGAAAACGCGCATCTTGACTCACAGCGCACGCTTTTTTCATCGAATTAGCGCTACCTCTTGATTTGGATTGTAGTTAAACTACAATTCAGTGTCAAAAAATATTTTATCGGACTACGGTCGCGCTTTCGCTCACCTCCCGCGGCCCCAGGACATCGACGGAGACTCATGCAAACCGATTCAAGCTTCACCTTCGTTCTCTTCGGCGGAACCGGCGATCTGTCGATGCGCAAGATCCTCCCCGCACTGTTTGAAGCACACCGTGCAGGCGGCATGCTGGCCGACAGCGGCAAGATCGTCGCGGTGGCGCGGCATGCCACGGATCGCGGCGAGTACATTCAGTGGGTGAATGAGCATGTCAAGCCGCACGTGTCGAAGAATGGTGTGGACGAAGCGGCATGGGCGAGCTTTCTGGAGCGCATCGAGTTCGTGAACATCGACCTCGGCAAAGCGGAAGACTTCGTGCACTTGCGCGACGCGATCAAGGACCTGCCCGGCATTCGCGTGTTCTATCTGGCTACGGGCCCGTCGCTGTTCGTGCCGATCTGCCATGCGCTGGCATCGGTCGGGCTGAACGAGAATTCGCGCATCGTGCTGGAAAAGCCGCTCGGCTACGACCTCAAGTCGTCGAACGCAATTAATGATGCAGTCGGCGAAATCTTCGCTGAAGAACAGATCTACCGGATCGACCACTACCTCGGTAAAGAACCGGTGCAGAACCTGCTGGCGCTGCGCTTCGGCAATGCGCTGTTCGAGCCGTTGTGGCGTCGCGAGTGGGTCGAGAGCATTCAGATCACGATCGCCGAAGAACTCGGCGTGGAAGCGCGCGGCGACTTCTACGACAACACCGGCGCGTTGCGCGACATGGTGCAGAACCATTTGCTGCAACTGCTTTCCATCGTCGCAATGGAACCGCCGCACTCCATGGATTCGGATTCGGTGCGTGATGAAAAGCTGCGCGTGCTGCGCGCTTTGAAACCCATCGATCCGCGCGATATCGGCAAGGTCGCCGTACGCGGCCAGTATCATTCGGGCGTGATCCGCGGCACCGCGGTGCCCGCGTACGCAACCGAGTCAGGCGTGAGGCCGGACAGCACGACCGAGACTTTCGTTGCGCTGAAGGTCGAGATCGAAAACTGGCGTTGGGCCGGCGTGCCGTTTTTCCTGCGTACCGGTAAGCGCCTGGCGGATCGCGTCGCCGAGATCGTCGTGAACTTTCGTGCGGTGCCGCATTCGGCGCTCGGCGCTTCCGCATTGCGTGCCGGCGCGAACCGCCTGGTCATCCGTCTGCAGCCGAACGAGACCATTCGCCTTTACTGTCTCGCGAAGCAGCCCGGCGAAGGCATGAACCTCGCCAGCGTCCACCTCGACCTCGCGTTCGACCAGTTCTTCCGCGAAGGACAGATGGAGGCGTATCAGCGTCTCCTGCTCGACGTGATCAACGGCCGCCTTGCGCTGTTTGTGCGGCGCGATGAGCAGGAAGCCGCGTGGCGTTGGGTCGAACCGATCCTGAACGAATGGAAGGCGTCGAACAAGCCGCCCAAGCCGTACGCATCGGGCACGTGGGGACCGGCTGCCTCGAGCGCGATGCTGGCGCAGCACGGCACCTGCTGGCTCGAAGAAGAGAATTGAATCACGGCGGCACGTCGTATTGAATGGAATATGGCGCGTCGCCCGTAAGACCCACCGACGAACTGAACGGAATGGCGCCGGTATCACGAGGGCGCCTGCAAGTCATCCACTTTGCAGGCATCGCGTGAGAGCAGTACGGCACATTCCGCAGATCACACAAAAAAGCAGCACGGAGGAGAAGTGATCGAGCTTCACACTTTCGACGATCAACGCGCCCAATCCGACGCGTTGGCGAAAGCGGTCGGGGACGCGTTACACGCGTCGCTCGCCGCACAGGCCGCCGGTTCCACCACCGACGCGCGCCCCGCAATGCTTGCAGTGTCCGGCGGCAGCAGTCCGCGCCCGTTCCTGCAGACCTTGTCCACGCAAACGTTCGACTGGGCACGCATTGCCGTGACGCTGGTCGACGATCGCTGGGTGCCGGAGACGGACAGCGCGAGCAACTCGCAGCTGGTGCACGCCACGCTGCTGCAGAACGCCGCGAAGGACACCGCCTTCTGGCCGCTCGTGGACACCACGCAAGATCTCAACGCGCATGTCGCCGCGCTGAACGCCGACGCGCGTTTCAGCAACGTGCCCGACGTCGCGATTCTCGGCATGGGTGAAGACGGCCACACCGCGTCGATCTTCGCCGACTCGCCGGAATGGGATCATGCGATCACCACCACCGAGCGCTTCGTTGCCGTGCATCCCGGCAGCGCGCCGCATGCGCGCGTGAGCTGGTCGATGTCCGCGTTGAAGGAAGTGAAGCATCTGTTTTTGCTGATTGCAGGACCGCGCAAGATGGACGTGCTGAATGCCGCGTCCGCTTCGCTACAAAAAAATGCCATCTCGCAGTTGGCAAACGACAAGGGAGTGAGACTCGATGTCTACTGGTGTGCAAACTAAGGCTGTTCCGGGCGCGGGCCAGCACGCCGATGGACCGAGGCTGCTGGCCGACATCGGCGGCACGAATGCGCGCTTCGCGCTGGAGACTAGCCCGGGCGAAATCGGCTCGGTGAAGGTCTATCCGTGCGCGGACTATCCGGGCGTTGCCGAAGTCATCAAGAAGTATCTGAAGGACACCAAGATCGGCCGCGTGAATCACGCGGCGATTGCGATTGCGAACCCGGTCGATGGCGATCAGGTGAGCATGACGAATCACGACTGGAGCTTTTCGATCGAGGCCACGCGGCGCGCGCTTGGTTTCGACACGCTGCTGGTGGTGAACGACTTTACCGCGCTGGCGATGGCGCTGCCTGGCCTGACTGACGCGCAGCGCGTGCAGGTGGGGGGTGGCGCGCGTCGGCCGAATAGCGTGATTGGTTTGCTTGGGCCTGGGACCGGCATGGGTGTGTCCGGCCTGATTCCCGCTGATGATCGCTGGATCGCGCTTGGTAGCGAAGGTGGCCACGCGACTTTTGCGCCGGCAGATGAACGCGAAGATATCGTGCTGCAGTACGCGCGTAAGAAGTGGTCGCATGTGTCGTTTGAGCGCGTGGCGGCGGGGCCTGGTATCGAAGTGATTTATCGCGCGCTTGCGGGTCGCGACAAGAAGCGTGTGGCGGCTAATGTCGATACGGTCGAGATCGTCAAGCGTGCGCTGGAAGGCGAGCCGCTCGCGGCCGAATCCGTCGATGTGTTCTGCGGCATTCTTGGCACCTTCGCCGGCAATATTGCGGTGACGCTTGGGGCGTTGGGCGGGATTTATATCGGCGGTGGTGTCGTGCCGCGGCTTGGCGAGTTCTTCTCGCGGTCGTCGTTTCGTAAGCGCTTCGAGGCTAAAGGCCGGTTCGAGGCTTATCTGCAGAACGTGCCGACGTATGTGATTACCGCTGAATATCCGGCGTTTCTCGGTGTGTCGGCGATTCTTGCCGAGCAGTTGTCGAATCGTGCGGGTGGCAGTTCATCGGCGGTGTTCGAGCGGATTCGCCAGATGCGCGATGCGTTGACGCCAGCCGAACGACGTGTGGCTGATCTCGCGCTGAATCATCCGCGTTCCATTATCAATGATCCGATTGTGGATATCGCGCGCAAGGCGGATGTGAGTCAGCCGACGGTGATCCGGTTTTGTCGATCGTTGGGTTGCCAAGGGTTGTCGGATTTCAAGCTGAAGCTGGCGACGGGGTTGACGGGCACTATTCCTGTTAGCCATAGCCAGGTGCATCTCGGCGATACGGCGACGGACTTCGGCGCGAAAGTGCTGGATAACACCGTGTCGGCGATTTTGCAGTTGCGCGAGCATTTGAACTTCGATCAGGTCGAGCGGGCTATTGATCTGCTGAACGGCGCGCGGCGGATTGAGTTCTATGGGCTCGGGAATTCGAATATCGTCGCGCAGGATGCACATTACAAGTTCTTCCGGTTTGGGATTCCTACTATTGCCTACGGCGATTTGTATATGCAGGCGGCGTCTGCTGCTTTGCTTGGGAAGGGGGATGTGATTGTTGCTGTGTCTAAGTCAGGGCGCGCGCCTGAGTTGCTTCGGGTTCTTGATGTGGCTATGCAGGCTGGTGCTAAGGTGATTGCTATTACTTCGAGTAATACGCCTTTGGCTAAGCGGGCTACTGTCGCTTTGGAAACCGATCACATTGAAATTCGTGAGTCGCAGTTGTCCATGATTTCGCGGATTTTGCATCTGGTTATGATCGATATTCTTGCTGTTGGAGTGGCTATTCGGCGTGCTGTGCCTAGCGCTGATGTCGCGGAGACGGTTGCCAAGGCCAGGCAAGGGGCCGATGATGATGCTAGTGCTGTGCTCGATTGGTTGAGTCATGGGGCGGCTTCTTCGGCGCGGGATTGAGGTTTGAGGTTTTGGTTCGCGCCGCGGGTTGGGTGTTGGATTGTGGTGTTGGCCTTTCCTTGAATTCTTTGTGGTCTATTAGCGTTGCCCCTGTGCGGGGCGGCACCTACTTCTCTTTGCCGCCGCAAAGAGAAGTAGGCAAGAGAAAGCGGCTCACACCGCTAACTCTTAAGCGGATCCCCCGCGCAGCCACGGTAGTGGTGCATCTGGAATCTGTGTTCTTGCTCATTCCGCCTCAGTGACAAAGCACTCATCCTTCCCGCCTCGCGCAACGCGCTCGTCGGAACGGTCTGCTTAAAATCCGTGGGTTTCGCTGTGCGCGGTGGGGGCCGTCGGCTTCGCCTCGGCGAAGTGCCGCTAAAGGCTTCCGGTTCTTTAAGCGTGGTTGCGTCGGGAAAACGTTAGAGCTGACTCGGTACATTCGCGGTCGCCGCGGCACGCGCTTCGCGTCGTGCCGCAGTACGCTCGGGATGTGAAAGGCGCATGCGCCTTTCTTCATGGCCGCGGTGCGATGCCGCGGGTCGCGACTCGCGCCTGACGGCTGACGGCTCACTGCTCACTGCTCACTGCTCACTGCTCACTGCTCACTGCTCACTGCTCACTGCTCACTGCTCACTGCTCACTGTCAGTGTGCAGTCGCTGTGCGACGCGAGATCGTTTTGATTTGCATCTGCTTGTTCAGCGTCCCCCTCGTTGCTCCGATACGTTCACGGCTATTCGCCGCTGTCCGCGTGGCCTTTGCCAGGAGGTCCGCTGCGTGGCGCGCCGTGATGCGGCTCTGTGGAATTCCCTTCGCGTCGAGTGCGATGACCTGGTATAACTCGCGGTCAATCTCGACTTCGCGTTGGTAGTCCTCGACGGTGTCCAACAGCAGTTCCAGCAGTTTCCGCTGGCAGTGCCTTTCTTCTCGTGTCACCGCCGGATTCCTAACTATCGAAGCCACAAACGTGACCAGCTTGTCCAGTTGACTTAGCTGCCGTTCAACCAGTCCGAAAGCGGATAAGGCCAGTTTTTCGTATTGAAGCGCGTCTACGGGTGGGCGCGACGTAGTGTGTGAATTCTTGACGGATTTACTCATGGCGGGATCTCCCTGAAACTTACTTGGATCGCCCGACACGCGCTTGCAAGGT
Organism: Paraburkholderia sediminicola; assembly: GCF_046027355.1. Lineage (GTDB taxonomy): Bacteria > Pseudomonadota > Gammaproteobacteria > Burkholderiales > Burkholderiaceae > Paraburkholderia > Paraburkholderia sediminicola_B. The sequence continues at coordinate 64,382 of NZ_JAQQEK010000007.1, forward strand.
GGTGAGCGGGCACAGTGACAAGGTTGGCGGCCGTTACCAAACCGGCAGGCCCGAAGGCCTCCCCATCAAGGCCCGCCCATAAGACGTGCTGAGATAGACACATGCCCGCCAAAGCAGGCGCGTGTTTGGTAGCAGGCCGCCAAGCCTGGCCGTCGCTGTTTTGACGGCAAATTGAGTTTAAACGTCTTGCTTCGCGAGTGATCACCCGCACGAGCTAAAAGCCGCGCACCAGCCCGATTTCTGAAATTTCCCAAGCACGCCCACGAACGAAGTACTACGACGCCAAAGAAACGCCGAAAAAAAACGAAGCGATTGGTCGAAGAACGACCGCGACGGCGCGCGCAGCGCCGCCGGAAGAATGAGCGCTTTGTCACTGAGGCGGAATGAGCAAGAACACAGATTCCAGATGCACCACTACCGCGACTGTGCGGGGGACCCGCTTAAGAATTAGCGGTGTGAGCCGCTTTCTCTTGCCTACTTCTCTTTGCGGCGGCAAAGAGAAGTAGGTGCCGCCCCGCACAGGGGCAACGCTAATAGACCACAAAGAATTCAAGGAAAGGCCAAAGCCCAAAGCCCACACCCAAACCATCCCCCAAAAACCCAAAAACCCAAAAACCCAAAAAAGCGATAATAGAAACCCCGAAGCGCCGCAGGCAAAAGCAAACCCCGATGATCATCCGCCCCCACGTCCATTGGTTCCGCATGCTGCTAGCCTGGCGAGGCTCCGTCCTCCCGCAGTTGCTACCGCGCCTTGCGCTGATCTTCTGCATTTCGATAGTCGCCGTGGCGGCCCACGACCACCTACTCCCGATCTCGCTAAACCTGAACACGACAGCGCCCTTCTCGCTAATAGGCATCGCGTTAGCGGTATTTCTAGGCTTCAGAAACAACGCCAGCTACGACCGCTGGTGGGAAGCCCGTAAACTCTGGGGTCAACTGCTGAACGAATCGCGCTCACTCATCCGCCAGGCGCTCACCCTACCGACAAAACAGCTGCAAAAAGAAGACCTCAAAGAATTCACAGCAGCACTCAGCGCCCTCCCGCACGCGCTGCGTCATCAGCTCCGTAAGAGCGACCCAAGCGAAGACCTCGCCGAACGCCTGCCGCCAGCCCTCTTCGCCCGCGTCATAGCGTCGCGGTACAAACCGGCCACCTTGATGCTCTACCTCGGCGAATGGGTACAACGACATGCCAAAACAGGCGCGATCGATCCAATGGCAGTCATCGCCTTCGATCGAAATCTGAACGGAATCTCGGATGTAATTGGCGGATGCGAGCGCATCGCTTCAACGCCGCTGCCGTTTGCCTATTCGGTGATGATTCACCGCACGGTGTATTTCTTCTGCGCGTCCCTGCCGTTCGGACTGGTGGACAGCATCGGCATTTTCACGCCCGTTTTCGCGGTCTTCGTGGCGTACACGTTCATGGCGCACGAAGCCATCGCATCGCAAATCGAAGAGCCTTTCGGCATCGACGACAACGACCTCGCGCTCAACATGATGTCAGTATTGATAGAGGACGCCATGCGTGATCTACTCGGCGAACCGGCCGTTCAATTGCCGAGCCCGGAAGCAGAAGGCTACATGCTCGATTGAGCACGCTTCGACTAAAGCGCGTCGGTCACTCAACGCTCAGCTATTGCCAACCGTCTCCGACAAACGCTTGAGCGTCGCCACCCGCGCGCCAATGATATCGATACGGCCACGCTCATCGACCACCGGCGTCGTAGCGTTCAGATACGCAGTCCACGCCTTCTGCGCGCGCGTCAGCGTGGGACGCGTACGCACCGGCATCTTCGACTGCAAACGTCGGTAATAGCGGTTCAGATCGAACATCGCATGTTCGCATTGCGCGTCCGCGCTGCAGGCACGCACCCGGCGCGGCGGATCGCCGCCGGCACTCGCCTTCGCCACCGCGCTGCGCAGAGCGAGCGCACGGTCACGCACCGGCTGCAATTGCATATCGGCTTCGGCGAGCACGTACATCGTGCCGCGCGTCGTGGCGAACACGGCCGCAAGCAACTGCTTCTCGGCATCGCGTGAAGCCTGCCAGCTCGCCTGACTCTTTTCCCACTGCTTGCGCTGCGCGGGCGGCAACTTCTGCTGAAGCTGCTGCCACGCGTTATCGAGCGCGGTCTTCCAGCCGATCCGCGCGTTGTCCATGCACTGCACTTGCCCCGTCGTCGACGACATGTCGCTGCGCGCAAGGCACGTACGCATCGACGCGTCGATCGGATCGGCGGCGGCGACTTCGGCGTGCGCCGGCAACGACGCCGCACCGAGCACCGCACCCGAAGCCAGCGCCAACGCGCCGAACACGCGCCGCGCGCCGCGAACACCGACGCCGGCCGCCAACAGGGACTTCACCATCCGCATCGTCAGCCGCGAACGCAATCGACGAAATATTCGATGCGCCCGTTGATCGTTTCGCCGACAAGTCCATGGATATCCGTATGGAACCCCGGGAAGCGCTCGTTGAACTCGCGCGCGAAACGCAGATAGTTGACGATGGTCTTGTTGAAACGCTCGCCCGGAATCAGCAGCGGAATGCCCGGCGGATACGGCGTCAACAGGATCGACGTGACACGGCCTTCGAGCTCGTCGATAGGCACGCGGTCGATCTCGCGGTGCGCGAGCTTGGCGAACGCGTCCGACGGCTTCATCGCCGGCTCCATGCTCGACAGGTACATCTCGGTCGTCAAACGCGCGATGTCGTTCGCACGGTAAACGCTGTGAATCTGCTCGCACAGATCGCGCAGGCCGACGCGCTCGTACATCGGATGATGCGACACGAACTCGGGCAGCACGCGCCACAGCGGCTGGTTGTTGTCGTAGTCGTCCTTGAACTGCTGGAGTTCGGTGACCATCGAGTTCCAGCGGCCCTTGGTAATGCCGATCGTGAACATGATGAAGAACGAATACAGCCCGGTCTTCTCGACGATGATGCCGTGCTCGGCCAGATACTTCGTGACGATCGCGGCCGGAATGCCCGACTCGCCGAAGCCGCCGTCCATGTCCAGACCCGGCGTGACGATGGTCGCCTTGATCGGGTCGAGCATGTTGAAGCCTTCGGCAAGCGGACCGAAGCCATGCCACGCGTCGTTCGGGCGCAGCATCCAATCTTCGCGCGAACCGATGCCCTCTTCCGCGAACGTCTCCGGCCCCCAGACCTTGAAGAACCAGTCGTCGCCGTATTCGGCGTCGACCTTGCTCATCGCGCGGCGGAAGTCCAGCGCTTCAGCAATCGACTCTTCAACCAGAGCCGTGCCGCCCGGTGCTTCCATCATCGCCGCGGCCACGTCACACGAAGCGATGATCGCGTACTGCGGGCTGGTCGACGTGTGCATCAGATACGCTTCATTGAAGCGATGCTTGTCGAAGCGGCTGTTCTTCGAATCCTGCACGACGATCTGCGAAGCCTGCGAAATACCGGCCAGCAGCTTGTGCGTGGAGTGCGTGGCAAACACCAGCGCGCCGATCCGCGGACGACCCGCGCCGATCGCGTGCATGTCCTGATAGAACTCGTGAAACTCGGCGTGCGGGAGCCACGCTTCGTCGAAGTGCAGCGTGTCGAGCCATTCGCCGAGCATCTCCTTGATCATCTCGACGTTATAGATCACGCCGTCATACGTGCTTTGCGTGATGGTCAGAATGCGCGGCTTGAGATCCGGATTCTTCGCGAGCGCTTCGCGGGCAAACGGATTCGCCAGGATCTTCTTCTTGATGTTTTCCGGTTCGAACTCGCTGCGCGGAATCGGCCCGATGATGCCGAAGTTGTTACGCGTCGGCGTGAGGAACACCGGAATCGCGCCGGTCATGGTGATCGCGTGCAGGATCGACTTGTGGCAGTTGCGGTCCACCAGCACGATATCGCCCGGCGCGACCGTGCCGTGCCAGACGATCTTGTTCGACGTCGACGTGCCGTTGGTCACGAAGAACACGTGGTCCGCGCTAAAGATGCGCGCCGCGTTGCGTTCGGAGGCCGCCACAGGACCTGTGTGATCGAGCAACTGGCCGAGTTCGTCAACGGCATTGCACACGTCCGCGCGCAGCATGTTCTCGCCGAAGAACTGGTGGAACATCTGGCCGAGCGGGCTCTTCAGGAACGCGACGCCGCCCGAGTGTCCCGGACAGTGCCACGAATACGAACCTTCGTCCGCGTACTGCACGAGTTCCTTGAAGAACGGCGGCGCGAGCGAATCCAGATACACCTTGGTCTCGCGGATGATATGGCGCGCGACGAACTCCGGCGTGTCCTCGAACATGTGGATGAAGCCGTGCAGTTCGCGCAGGATGTCGTTCGGCAAGTGGCGCGAGGTGCGCGTCTCGCCGTACAGGAAGATCGGAATGTCCGCGTTGCGGCGGCGCACTTCGGTCACGAACGCGCGCAGCGCGACGATCGCGGCCGCGAGTTCCGGCGTCTCGCCTTCCACCACCACGTTATCGACGTACGGCAGCAGCTCGTCGTCGTCGATCGAGAGGATGAAGCACGAGGCGCGGCTCGACTGCTGCGCGAACGAGGTCAGATCGCCGTAGCTCGTCAACCCGAGCACTTCCGCGCCTTCTTTCTCGATGGCTTCGGCCAAAGCCCGGATGCCGGAACCCGAGATATTCTCGGAGCGGAAATCTTCGTCGATGATGACGACGGGAAAACGAAACTTCATGGGCGATTCTCCAAAAAGAACGACCGCTGCATTCTGTAAATTGCAGCGGTCACCCGGTATAACTGGTGGGTCAGTGCGCTGCCGACGTCACGTCTTGGGCAACGTGACGCCGTGCTGACCTTGATATTTGCCGCCGCGATCCGCGTACGACGTTTCACAAATCTCGTCGCTTTCGAAAAACAGCACTTGAGCGACGCCTTCGTTCGCGTAGATTTTCGCAGGCAAAGGTGTCGTATTCGAGAATTCGAGCGTGACGTGCCCTTCCCATTCCGGCTCGAACGGCGTCACGTTGACAATGATCCCGCAGCGCGCATACGTGGACTTGCCCAGACACACGGTCAGGACGCTGCGCGGAATGCGGAAATACTCGACCGTGCGAGCGAGCGCGAACGAATTCGGCGGGATGATGCAGACATCGCCCTTGAAATCGACAAACGACTTCTCGTCGAAGTTCTTCGGATCGACGATGGTCGAGTTGATGTTCGTGAAGATCTTGAATTCGTCGGCGCAGCGGATGTCGTAGCCGTAGCTCGACGTGCCGTAGCTGACAATCTTCCGGCCGTCTTCGGAGACGCGAACCTGGTCGGGCGCGAACGGCTCGATCATGTTGTGCGACGCGGCCATGCGCCGGATCCACTTGTCGGATTTGATAGTCATAGGTGAACGCTGCTCGACGTGAATGACAGAGGTATGACGGATAACGACCCGGTTAGTGCCGGGTCACTTTTGGCTTACTGCGCGCCTGCTTTGCGCTGACTTCGAAAACGGAGCCAGGCGGCGTGCCGTTCAGGCGCCTTACGACCTTTGGCCGAGTGCCCCGCCTACACGGCAGAACGGGCGCTCCGGCGTGGCAGCCGAACGAAAGGCGCTTATTTTACGCGATCGTGAGAATGGTGCCGCGATTAGGGCCAGGAGCGGCCCGGTGCCTGTCCCGAAGCTGCTTTAGATGAATGCCGGCCGCGCGCGCCCGGACCTCAAACACGGAGCCCGCTCGCCGCTCATTGGCGAATCAATCCGCAGGCGAGCGCGGGGCCCGCGCCATGTTGCGGATACGCGTACGGATCGGTCGCATCGTGATGCAGCAGAACCGCACGCTGCAACACCGAGCGGATGCCGTCGAGCGAGACGTCCGGCGCGACGATGAAGCCCGTGGCCACGCCGTTCGCGTCCGCGTGAATATTGCCGAGGTCGCCCTCGACCCGCGCGCCGGATTTCAGACGCTCGGCGGCCGGCGAGAACACCTGGCCGGCGCTGGAACCGTCGGCGGCGTTGCAGTCGCCGCGCTCGTGTACTTGCAACGCGTGGTCGCTATTGGGCGGCATGCCCGCCAGATTGTAGGTGACCTGCACGCCGTCCGAGCGCTCGATGAACGTGACGAGGCCGCGCGCCTGATTGCCCACGGTGGGCAGCAACTGCGCGTCCGCGCGTTTTTCCTGTGGTCTCAGGAACGCGCTACAGCCGCATAACAGCACACTGCTGGCAGTCAGGACGATGAACGCATGCACCGCCTGCCCGTCGATTCGTTTTCCCATGCGATCCTCTTGCCGGCCTGGTGGCCGCCCCTGCGGCCGCCGAGCCGAACTTGTGAAGTCGACATGATACCGCGAGACCAGGCGAAAACAGACGCTTTGACCCCTTGTCCGAACGGCTACTCAAGAGGGCCCGCCGAACCTGTCGCTGCGCGCCGCGCGCCCCGAGGGAGCAATCTTCCAAGGCGAGTCCCTGCGAAGCGAAAAACCTGCGGCGGCCCGGCGCTTTCTCAGGTGTTCTGGACCACGATATTGGGAAACTTCGACGTCATGTCGCGAGCGCGCTCGGCGATATGGATCGCCACCTTGCGCGCGATCGACCGGTAGATCTCCGCAATACGTCCCTGCGGGTCGGCCACCACGGTCGGTTTGCCCGAGTCGGCCTGCTCGCGGATTGCGATGTCGAGCGGCAGGCTGCCGAGCACGTCGACGCCGTATTCCTTGCCCATGCGCTCGCCGCCGCCCGCGCCGAAGATATGCTCTTCGTGGCCACAATTCGAGCAGATATGCATACCCATGTTCTCGACGATGCCGAGAATCGGAATGCCGACCTTCTCGAACATCTTGAGGCCCTTCTTGGCGTCGAGCAGCGCGATGTCCTGCGGCGTGGTGACGATCACGGCGCCCGTCACCGGCACGCGCTGCGAGAGAGTGAGCTGAATGTCGCCGGTGCCCGGCGGCATGTCGACGATCAGGTAGTCGAGATCGCGCCAGTTGGTCTGCCGCAGCAGTTGTTCCAACGCGGAAGTGGCCATCGGCCCGCGCCACACCATCGGGTTGTCCTGCTCGATCAGGAAGCCGATCGAATTGGCCTGCAGGCCGTGGCCGGTCATCGGGTTCATCGACTTCTCGTCGGGCGATTCGGGGCGGCCCACGATGCCCAGCATCATCGGCAGCGACGGGCCGTAGATGTCCGCGTCGAGAATGCCGACCGACGCGCCTTCGCTCGCCAGCGCCAGCGCGAGATTCACGGCGGTCGTGCTCTTGCCGACGCCGCCCTTGCCCGACGCCACCGCGACGATGTTCTTGACGTTCGGCAACAGTTTCACGCCACGCTGCACGGTATGCGCCGCGATCTGCTGCGACAGCTGAACACGCGCGTCGGCCACACCCGGCACGGCGCGCAGTGCATCGGAAAACTGCGCGCGGATAGCGTCGAATTGGCGCATGGCCGGATAGCCGAGTACCACGTCGATGCTGACCGCGTCACCCTGCACGGCGACGTTCTTGATGTTCTTGGCGGCTGCGTACGGCCGGCCGGTGTTGGGGTCAGCGACGGCTGCGAGGGCAGCGTCGACCAATGCCCGATCGATACTCATTGACTCTCCGTGGGGAACACCTGCGGCGCAGCGGAATCGAAATCTCGGCCACGCGCCGGAATTTGAAAGAAATTGTTAGACAGCATTGCGAAAACCAAGCGTGCCGGGCACCCTTCGGGCAGGCGGAACGCCATGGGGCCGCATCGCTGCGTGCTCAGTCATTATTGTAGTGGCTGGCGCCAAGCCTTGCCGGAAGACCCTTCTTTACTGTCGGACCGAGGCTGAACAGGGCGTAGGACTTTTCATATTGGCGAGCCGACGGCTTTACTGCCGTCATCTTCGCCGTATAAATTTGCTGTTGGTCGCGCCGTGTTTGCCTGACTCGCTTCACTCAAGAGGAATCAAAAATGAATGCAAAAATTATGACTCGCCTGGCTGTCTTTGCCGTTGCCGGTTCGCTGCTGGCGGGCTGCGCCACCCAACAGGGCACCGACACGGCTGTCGGTACGGGCGTGGGCGCCGGCACCGGCGCGGCGATCGGCGCAATCTTCGGCGGCGGTAAGGGCGCGGCGATCGGCGCGGGCGTCGGCGCGGCGGTGGGCGGCGTCACCGGCTACAACTGGCAAGCCATTCACAACAAGCTGTCGGGCGCCACCAAGGGCACCGGCACGCAGATCACCGAACAGCCGGACGGCTCGCTCAAGCTGAATATTCCGAGCTCGGTCACGTTCGACACCAACAGCTACGCAGTCAAGCCGTCGTTCGCCCCGGTGCTGGACCAACTGGCGCAGACCCTGCAGCAGAATCCGGAACTGATCGCTCAGGTGGTTGGCCACACGGATAGCACGGGCCAGCCGGCGTACAACCAGACGCTGTCGGTCAACCGCGCGGAAAGCGTGACGGGCTACCTGGGCCAGCGCGGCGTCGCGCCGCAGCGCCTGTCGGCACAAGGCCTGGGCCAAACCCAGCCGATCGCCGACAACAACACCGAAGCCGGTCGTGCAGCGAACCGCCGCGTGGAAATCTATCTGCGCGCTACGGCTCAGCACACCACGCAATAAGGACGAGACTGCGGGAGATTGAGAAAGCCGGTCGCCGAGGCTGCATCACCGGTGATCGTTATGCTTTAGAAAGCCGTGGAAGGCGGAAAAAAGGAATCTCGCACGAGAACGAAAAAAATTTCGAACTCTGCGGAAAATCCGCTGTCTGTCTTTACGGTACGTGGCTGGCGATGCCGCCGCGTCACCATTCTCCTCTTGTCGTTGTTGCTCCGGGGTTAATAGCCCCGGTTTTTTTTGGGCGCTCGGTTTTCACACCGTCCGGCCCGCACCGACTCACGCCGCGCCCCCAGGCGGCCCGCCCCGCGCCGGGCGCCTGCCCTGCTAGAATCAACCTTTCGTCCCACCGCAGGCTCCCACCATCCTTATGTCAGCACCCGCAACCGATCTCTCCGCAGGCGCGCCGTCAGGCCGTCGCCAGATTCTTGTCACGTCGGCCCTTCCCTATGCGAATGGGCAAATCCATATTGGCCATCTGGTCGAATATATCCAGACGGACATCTGGGTCCGGACGTTGCGAATGCACGGGCACGAGGTCTACTACGTGGGCGCCGACGACACGCACGGCACGCCCGTCATGTTGCGCGCGGAGAAAGAAGGTCTCACGCCGAAGCAGTTGATCGATCGCGTCTGGCTGGAACATAAGCGCGACTTCGACAGCTTCGGAATTTCGTTCGACAATTACTACTCGACCGACTCCGAAGAGAACCGCGTTCTCAGCGAAAACGTCTATCTGGCGCTCAAGGAAGCGGGTCTGATCGACGCGCGCGATATCGAACAGGCGTATGACCCGGTCAAGGAAATGTTCCTGCCGGATCGCTTCATCAAGGGCGAATGCCCGAAATGCGGCGCGAAGGACCAGTACGGCGACAGTTGCGAAGTATGCGGCTCGACTTATCTGCCCACCGAGTTGATCAATCCGTACTCGGTCGTCTCGGGCGCCACGCCGATTCGCAAGACGTCGACACACTATTTCTTCCGCCTCTCCGATCCGCGTTGCGAGAATTTCCTGCGCGCGTGGGTGGGCGGTCTGGCGCAGCCGGAAGCCACCAACAAGATGCGCGAATGGCTCGGCGACGCCGGCGAAGCCAAGCTCGCCGACTGGGACATCTCGCGCGACGCGCCGTATTTCGGCTTCGAGATTCCGGGCGCGCCGGGCAAGTATTTCTACGTGTGGCTGGACGCGCCGGTCGGCTATTACGCGAGCTTCAAGAACCTCGCCGAAAAACGCGGCCTCGACTTCGACGCGTGGATTCGCAAGGGCTCGACGGCCGAGCAGTATCACTTCATCGGCAAGGACATTCTGTATTTCCACACGCTGTTCTGGCCGGCCATGCTCGAGTTTTCGGGCCACCGCACGCCGACCAACGTGTTCGCGCACGGCTTCCTGACCGTGGACGGCGCGAAGATGTCGAAGTCGCGCGGCACCTTCATCACCGCGCAGAGCGTGATCGACACGGGTCTGAATCCGGAATGGCTGCGCTACTACTTCGCGGCCAAGCTGAACAGCACGATGGAAGACCTCGACCTGAACCTCGACGACTTCCAGGCGCGCGTGAACAGCGATCTGGTTGGCAAGTATGTGAACATCGCGAGCCGCGCCGCCGGCTTCCTGATCAAGCGCTTCGACGGCCGCGTGCAGGACAGCGCGATGCAGCATCCGCTGCTCGCCTCGCTGCGCGCCGCCGTGCCGCAAATCGCCGCGAACTACGAAGCCCGCGAGTACAACCGCGCGCTGCGTCAGACCATGGATCTGGCCGACGCGGTGAACGCGTACGTCGACACCGCCAAGCCGTGGGATCAGGCCAAAGACCCGGCCAACGGCGTCGCGCTGCATGAAACCTGCAGCGTGAGCATCGAAGCGTTCCGCCTGCTGTCGCTGGCGCTCAAGCCGGTGCTGCCGAAGCTCGCCGAAGCGGTCGAAGGCTTCCTCGGCATCGAACCGCTGGTGTGGGCCGACGCCAACGTGCCGCTCAGCTCCACGCGCCCGATCAACGCGTACAAGCATCTGATGACGCGCGTCGATCCGAAGCAGATCGAAGCGCTGGTTGCAGCCAATCGCGACTCGCTGCAGGCCACGCCGGACGCAGCCGCGTCGGCCGACGCCAAGGGCAAGTCGAAGGCAGCGAAAGCAGCCGCCGCCGACAAGGACGAAACGCCCGGCGTCATCTCGATCGACGATTTCGCGAAGATCGATTTGCGCATTGCGAAGATCGTCGACTGCAAGGCGGTGGAGGGTTCGGACAAGCTGCTGCAACTCACGCTCGACGTCGGCGAAGAGAAAACCCGCAATGTGTTTTCGGGCATCAAGTCGGCGTATCAGCCGGAGCAACTGGTCGGCAAGCTGACGGTAATGGTCGCGAACCTCGCGCCGCGCAAGATGAAGTTCGGCCTGTCCGAAGGCATGGTGCTGGCCGCCTCCGCCACCGACGAGAAAGCGGAACCGGGCCTGTACATCGTGGAGCCGCACAGCGGCGCGAAGCCGGGCATGCGCGTGAAGTAAAGCGCGCGGCGTCTCACGCTGCAAGCACGCATGAAAAAACGGCACGTCCTGAAAAGGCGTGCCGTTTTTTTGACGGTCGGCGCGAAGACTCAAGCGCCGCCGATCAGCCTATCACCACCGAATCCGATCGAAGCGCCGCGTGTAGAGCAGATCGACGCCGTCGAACGTGCCGCCATAAGCCGCGACCGACCAGTACCGCGTCAGGTTGACCGTCGCCTTGATCGCGTTGCTCGCCGACTGCAGCCCCTGTTCGTAGCCGATCACGAGCCATTCGTTGATTGCCTTCGACACCATCACCACCTGCGGATCGGTCAAGCCGACTTCGCTTCGTCCGATCGAAAACTCGTCGAGCCCGAACGTCTGCGCGATCCGCTTGCCGCTCGCGCTGCCGAGCAGCGCGAGCGCCGTCGTCATGGTGCTTTGCTGGCCGAGGTTATTACCCTGATCCGTGCCGTGGCCGAACAGCAGCCACGAGAGCTTTTCGTTATCCGGCACGTTCGGCTCCGACACCAGCTTCGCCGTCGGGTACTGAACTGTGCCCGTGACCTGCACGCCTGCCTCGACCTGCTGATTGCGCCGCATGGCCAGGATATTGATGCCGGGATTGGCCACCGGCCCGTTGAACGTGAAGAAGCCGTTCTCGATGTTGAGCTTGCGGCCGAACGCCGTGTAGGTCGAACCCGGCGTGACGCGCACGTTCCCCACCGCGCGCAGCGGCAGATTCGGCGCGCTCATCGCGGTGATCGTGCCGGTCAGGCCCAGGTCGGCGCCCTGGCCGCGGAAGCGGAAGTTGTTGCCAAGGCTGATGTCGATATTGGCGCGCGGCGCGAACGGACCGATCGGCTTGTTGGTGCCGGGCACGGGCCGCGGCCGCTCGCCCGCCACCGAACCGTCCGGGCGCACCACCACGACGTCGTCGCCGAGCTTCGGCGCGGACTGCTCCGGCATGTCGAACAGCGCGTGATCGACCACGAATTTGCCGTTGATCGCCATGCCGCCCTGCGCCCCCGCATTCGCGACGCTCGCGCTGCCCGACAGCGACAAATTACGATCCGGCGCCGCGAACAATTCGAGCTTGTCCGCGACGATGCTCGCCGTCAGATCCGGCTCCGCGCCGTCCAGACGCACGCGGCCGGTGGCGCGCAAGGTGCCGCTCGCGCCGCGAAATTCGACCTGCTGGAAGTCCACCAGATTGTGCGAAAGCGCGATGCGCACCACGCCGTCCTTCAACTGCACGCCCTGATCGACCATCGTCGCGGAGAGACCGTCGCCGAGCAGCGAGCCGGTGAGGTTCGGCTTGGCGACGGTGCCGCCGAGCTCGAGCTTCAGCGCGAGGTGGCCGTCGAGCAGATAGCTCGGACCGAACAGGCCGCCGGTCGTTTTCAGCGACGGCACATTGGCGTTGACATTGCCGTTGAGCGCGCCGTCTTCGTTGACGGTCAGAAAACCGTCGCGCATCGCCAGCGTGGTGTGCGCGTCGGCGTCGATCACGCCGATGCGGCTCGCCTGCGCGTGCAAGGTGGCGTTGAGCCGGTTGCCGCCGCTGAATTCGGCGCGCGCGGCGATATTCGTAATGCCCAGAGAAGCGAGGCCCCGGCCGATTTCAACCGTGACGTCGCCGCTGCGGCGTTGCAACTGGATGTGGCCGGTCGCCGTGCTGCCGAGCGCGAAGTCCCAGTCGCCGTCGAACACCAGATCGGTTTTGACGTGCGGCGGCTCGCCCGTGATCTCATGCCGCAGGTCCTGCAGACGCGCGACTGAGATGCCGGTCAGGCTGCCTGCCGACTGAACCTTGCCGTGATCGAAAGCGAAGGTTTTCAGGCTCAGCACCGCGCCTTCGAGCGTGAGCCGGGTCGCGCCGAGCGTCAGGCGGTCCGGGCCGGCGCTGACGGCGAGCGGCGACTCGAGATTCAACGCCGGCGTGCCACGATTCTGCAACCGCGTGACGGTGCCGTCCCAGCGCGTGCCGTCGCGCGCTTCGGTCAGCTTGCCGTTGGCGGCGAGCGTGAGTTCGAGCGGACGGTCTTGCAGCTTGCCGGTGGCCGCGGCCTCCAGCGTGTGACTGGCGCGCGTGCCGGACAGACGCGCCGTGAGCGTGTTCAGATCGACGCCGCCCGCGCTCAGATCGCGCGCGTCGGTGGTAAAGACGAGCGCGCCGTTCGCGCCATCGCGCAGTTCGGCGTGCCCTTCCGCATGGCCGATGCGGTTGCTGCTGAATACCACGCTGTCGGCCTTGTAGTTCAGCACGACGTTCGGATGCGCGAACGAGCCGGTGACGTCGCCATCGGCCGCGATGAGTCCGGCGAGACCGAAGCCGAGGCGCTCCAGTTCAGGCGCGTCGACGCGAAACTTCAGCCGGTCGCCACGTGCGCCGAAGCTGCCTTGCAGATCCACCTGGTTGCCCGCGACCGAGAGGTTCGCGCGGCTCGGCAGAATCCGCGAACCCGCCAGTTGGATCGTGCCGCCGCCGGTCAACGGCAGGCCGTCGTAGACGCTCGGCCCGAGCTTGAATTCGGCCTTGGTCGTGAAAACCGGGCCGAGCATGCCGGCCGCGGTAAGCGTGCCGTTCACGCGCGCTTCGATCTTGCGTGCAGGCGGGGCGCCGCGTTTCTTCGGCGACGGGGTTTTGCGCTCGACTACTTCGGCTTTGACAGCGGCCTTGGCGGTGTTTTTCACGGCGGCGGCGGCTTTTTCGGCGGGCGCGGCAGACTTTGCGCCGGCCGTGCTGCCCACTTGCGCAGCGGCAGCCTCTGCGGTTTTGCTGTTTTTGGCGCGGCTTGCCGACGGTGCCGGTCCAGTCACCGGTGTGCGCGACGGCATCTGTGAAGTCAGCGTCAACGGATCGAAATCGGTCAGCTGCGCTTTCAGGTTGTAGGTGGAATTCGCGTCGTGCTTGAGCGCGCCGGACAGATCGATGCGGCCTTTGCCCGATGTGATGCGCACGTCGTTGAAGCTCATCCGCGCGGGATCGAATGTGATCTTGCCCTGGGCGCGCAGCGCCGCTTTCGGGTCGGCGAGATCCAGTGTGAGGCTCTGCACGTCGTCGTTCAGACGCACGCCGATGGGGCCGGAAAGCTGCGTGGGCCGTACCGTCGCTTGCAGCGCGTTCAGGTCGAGGTTGGCGACTTTCAGATCGAACTGCCCGCGCTTGCCGGATAGCGTGCCGCCGCCGGTGAGCGTGGCGCTCTTCACGAGCCGCACGTTCAGGTTCGAGATGCGCTGCGCCTGGGCGTCGAGCCGCACGTCGGCGTTGGCGTCGATCAGCGGCAGCAGGTTCTGGTCGATCGCGCCGGGTTTGGCGTTGACGATCGAGACGTGGCCGGTGACCGCGAAACCTGTGGCGGGTTTGGCGGTGGCGTCGCGGTTGGCGTCGCCTTTGCCGGTTGTCGCTATGGGCGGTTGCGTTGCGCTGGCGGCGTTGCCTGCGCCCGCGAGGGCGCTTTGGCTGGCAGCGCGGCCGGGACTGACCGCGCTGGAAGCGCTGCGGCCGTCGGCGGTATGGGTGGCGTTCGCGGTACTCGCGGCCTTTACCACCGCCTTCGCCCCACTTGCCGCACCGGCCCCGCGCGCAGCGCCAGTCGAACTAGCGGCACTCGCCGCGGTTGCACCGCTCGCCCCCAACACGACCTCCCCCGCCGCACCCTGCGCCACCGGCTGCAACTCCGCCCGCACGGCCAGATCGGCCAGCGGCGCGCCGGGCGCAAAAGCCTGCGGGTTGATGTGATCGAAGGTCAGCGTGGCGCGCTGTAGCGGCACGTCGCCGAACGGCGTAGCCTCGACCCGCGCATGACCGGCGAGCTTCATGCCGCTAGCATCGAGTTCCGCGACGAGATTCTCCAACGAGCCGCTCAGATGGCCACCCACCTGCACCGCCTCGTCGTTCACCTTGCCCGAATAGCCGATGTCCCCACTCAACGGAAACGGCCGCACACCGTCGAGTTTGGCGGCCGCCGTCACCGCACCGAACGGCGTGTCCAGCCGCTCGATCGCGGCCTCGTGATGGCGCCCGTCGCTGCGTCCGTGAAAGACGAAACGCGAAAACTCCGTCGTCGACGCGCCCTGACGCAGCAGCAGCTTGTCGACCTGGACGTCGCGGATGTCGAGCTGCATCGGCAAGCGCAAGTCTTGTGGCAACTTCACCGGCCCGCTGCTGCTCGACGACGAAGAACCAATACGCGCGTCCACCGTGCCGATATGCAGATAGTCGATGGTGAACCGCCAAGGTTCGCGCGCGAGCGCCCAGCGGCCCGCCACGCGGTCGATCTGGATATCCGTGCCGCTGCCGTCGAGGCTGCGCCACCGCACTTGTCGCAATTGCAGCCCATTGGCGAGAGCGCCGCGCTCCAGCGTGCCGCTCAGCTTGCCGCCCAGCAGCTTCACCGCCGCCTGCCACGCATAGGCGGTGCCGCGCTCGGTCGTCAACGCGCCGTACAACAAACCCACCGCCAACACGAGCAACAGCACCAGCACGGCCACCGTCCACGCGAACGTTTTCAGCAGCAACCGGCCGAGCCGGCGCCTTGGCGGCGGCTGCTGTCCGGGTGGCGGCTCCGGCGGTTGTGCACCGGGCGGCTGCGCGGGAGGTTGGGCGGAAACGTCCGTGGTCATGCGTGGATCATGTGGAAGCAGGTTTTCATCAGAAGGCGATGCCCAGCGTCAGATACGGCCGCACACTCTTGTTGCGAATGCCGTAGGCGACATCGACGTTGACCGGGCCGACCGGGCTGCGCCAGCGCGCCCCGACGCCGACGCCGGGATAAAAGACTTTTTCGCCCCACGTGTCGGTGGCGGTGCCGACGTCGAAGAACGCGGCCGCGCCCCAGTCGTGACTGAACCAGTGCTGGTACTCGGCCGAGCCCGTGACGAGATACTTGGTGGGCAGCACCGAACCGTCGACGTTGTTACCGATGCTCTGATAGCCATAGCCGCGCACCGAATTCGAGCCGCCCGCGCGAAACAGCAGCGAGGCCGGAATGCCGCTCGAAGGGCCGCTCGTGAACACGCCGCCGAGTTCGGCGCGAATCAGCACGAGGTCTTCCTTGCCGATCGGCAGATACTGCTGGCCGCGCGCATAGCCGCGAATGAAGGTCTGGTCGGTCAGCGCGCCTTTGACCGCGAAGCCCGCCTCGACGTGAATCAGGTTGCCCTTGCGCGGGAACAGCGGGTCGTCGGTATTGCGCCGGGTCCACGACCAGGACGGCACCAGCGCGCGGCTCGTGGTCGGCGCCGCCGCGTTCTGATCGAGCCGGTCCTGGTAGTACAGGAGCGCGTAGTTGTAGTCGATGAATTGCGAGGTTCGGGCCCGTTGCACACCGCCGCGGATACTGTAAATACGCGTGTCGGATACGTCGGTCGTGGTGTAGGACGCCAGCACGCTATTGGTCCACGCACGCGGCCCCGGCGGCATGGCGAGCTGAATTTGGCCGTATTGCTGGATCTGGTCGACGCGCCCCTGGATGGTGAACGGCCACGCTTTGCCGAACGTGTCGAGATACGAATAGGAACCCTGGACCAGCGGGCCGTTGTCCGTCGAGTAGCCGACCCCGCCTCGAATGCTGTTGTACGGATATTCCGACACCTTCACGTGCACCGGCGTGTCGACCGGCTTGGCCGGGTCGCTGTCCACGTCGATCGCGACGCTCGCGTAGTACGGCGTGTTTTGCAACTGCCGCTGCAATTCGGTGATGCGCTGCACGTCGTAGATGTCACCCTCGGAGATCGGGTTCACGTTCTCAACGATCTTTTCCGGATAGCGCCGCGTGCCCGATACGTCGAGCTTGCCCATGGTGAAGGTCGGCCCGCTCTCGTACGTGACCGACAGTTTCGCCTCGTGCGTGCGCGGATCGACTCGCGCCTCGGAGTGGTAAATCTTCGCGCCCAGATAGCGGCGCGCCTGCAGCGCCTTGAGCGACGCGTTTTTCGCGTCGTCCCACTCGCCCTGCGAGAACGGCTCACCTTCGTGCAGCGAAAACGCGAAGCGCGCGGCGTTTTCCTGGGCCGGGTCCTCGGTCAGCACCGGCCCGCGAAACGACAGCGAAATCGACGAGATGACGGTCTGCGGACCAGGATCGACGCTCACCGTGACGCGCTTCGCATTGTCGACGGTGCGCACGTCGGTGCGCACGACCGGGCTGAAATAGCCCTGCGTGGAGGCCAGATCGCGGACCTGCTGGGGGGTGGCGGTAATCAGAAACTCGAACTGGTCGTCGCTGATGTCGGGGCGCTTGGCGAACCGCGCGATGTCCAGATGCTCTTCGAGCAGCTTGCGCAGCGAGCGCGGCGTGGCTTCGATCTCGACCTTGTAGCTGGCCGCCGCTTTTGCGGCGTGGGCGTTGCCGGTTGCCAGCGTCAGCATGAGGAGGCCGAATGCCAGCCACGTGCGCAGCCAGTGCCCCATGGGCGTGCGATGCCCACGCCCGGAACTGGCCTTGCCGCGCCGCAGCCGCGGCTTGTCGATCGCACACCCCGCCAAACAGGACCTCCGGCCGTGGTTGATGAATTTTGTCGCTCAGGCGCGCCGCGGCGGCCGAAGCACGCTATTTGACCACATCGGCGGGGCGCCGCGAGATCTCTAAAATCGCGTCCGCGGCATACCAGCCGGGGACGCGCCCGCCTTTGACGCACGCTGCGCCGCGCGGGTTCCAGCTATTTTCACGCGCCGCCCGCCCGGCCTGGCCGCCGTTTTTCGACCGCGCGCCGCGCATGCGGTAAAATTATGGAATAGCAGCGGCACCGCGCGAGGCAACACGCGACAACACGCGAGCGAGCGCCGGGCAGCCGCCAATTCCCACACCACGGACGTCGAGCCATGTATCAATCGGACATCACCCAGTTCCTGAACCAGCTCAAGCAACAGAAACCCAATCTGGAAGCCGAACAACGCCGCGGCCGCGCGCTGCTGTGGGACAAACAGCCGATCGATCTGGAAGAACGCGCCGAACAGAGAGCTTCGCGCGTAGAACAGACGCCTTACTCGTACTATCAAAACTTCTAAGCGCGTGAGTCACGCCGACGAGGCCCACGGCGCGCCGCCGGCCCCCGCCGACGCCGCGCTCGCCGCGCCCGCCACCGATTCGACCCCGGACGTCGTCGACGGCATTGCTTTTGCACGCCTGTACGGCGAGCCGCTCTTCAAGCTGCCGACGGATCTGTACATCCCGCCGGACGCGCTCGAGGTGTTTCTCGAAACGTTCGAAGGACCGCTGGATCTGTTGCTGTACCTGATCCGCAAGCAGAACTTCAACGTGCTCGACATCCCGATGGCGGACGTCACGGTGCAATACCTCGGCTACGTCGACCAGTTGCGCCAGACCAACCTCGAACTCGCGTCCGAGTATCTGCTCATGGCCGCGATGCTGATCGAGATCAAGTCGCGCATGCTGCTGCCGGTCAAGAAAGCCGATAGCGGCGAAGAAGCCGAGGATCCGCGCGCGGAACTCGTGCGGCGCCTGCTCGAATACGAGCAGATGAAGCTCGCCGCGCAGCGCATCGACCAATTGCCGCAACTCGGGCGCGATTTCCTGCGCGCCGAGGTCTACATCGAGCAAAGCATCACGCCGCGTTTTCCGGACGTGAACAGCGAAGATCTGCGCGCCGCGTGGGCCGACGTGATCAAGCGCGCCAAGCTGGTCCAGCATCACAAGATTTCGCGCGAAGAGCTGTCGGTGCGCGAGCATATGAGCTCGATCCTGCGGCAGTTGCAGAACGCGCGCTTCATCGAGTTCTCCGACCTGTTCGACACCAGCAAGGGCGTGCCGGTGGTGGTGGTGAATTTCATCGCCGTGCTCGAGCTGTGCCGCGAAACGCTCGTCGAGATCACGCAGGCGGAACCCTTCGCGCCGATCTATGTGCGCCTCGCCTATCTGCCCGCCTGAAGCCCTCGAACGGGGCGGAATCCCGCGAAGCGCAATTCCGCTCGACGGGAGAAGCGGCCTCTTTTCGGTGCGGCAGACGCGCAAATCCACTACAATCCGGCGCTCCGAACCTGTCATTACCAGTGAGGCGGCGGGCCGTGGAACCCCAAGGGTTTTGCGTCCACCCGGTCTTGCGCCGCGCGAGGAAATCCCTGTCCGATCATGAAAGTCATCAGCTCGATCCATGAATTGCGCGACCAGTTGCGCGGCCAGAATCGCACTGCCTTTGTGCCGACCATGGGCAACCTGCACGAGGGCCATCTGTCGCTGATGCGTCTCGCTCGCCAGCACGGCGATCCGGTCGTGGCGAGCATCTTCGTCAACCGGCTGCAGTTCGGTCCGAACGAGGATTTCGACAAATATCCGCGCACGATGGAAGCGGACATCGAAAAGCTCCAGAAGGAAAACGTCTACGTGCTGTTCGCGCCGACGGAAAAGGATCTGTATCCGGAGCCGCAGGAATACCGCGTGCATCCGCCGCACGATCTGGGCGATATCCTCGAAGGCGAATTCCGGCCAGGCTTCTTCCAGGGCGTGTGCACGGTGGTCATGAAGCTGATGTCGTGCGTGCAGCCGCGCGTCGCCGTGTTCGGCAAGAAGGACTACCAGCAGTTGATGATCGTGCGCCGCATGTGCCACCAGTTCGCGCTACCCACCGACATCATCGCTGCCGAAACCGTGCGTGACACCGACGGTCTCGCGCTCAGCTCGCGCAATCGCTATCTGCAGTCCGCCGAGCGGGCCGAAGCGCCGAAGCTGGCCGCTGAACTGAATCGCGTGCGCGATGCGGTGCTTTCCGGCGAGCGCGACTTCGCGAAAGTCGAACAGGCGGCGATGGCGGCCTTGGCCGCGCGCGGCTGGCAGCCGGATTACATCGCGGTGCGCAAGCGCTCGGATCTGCTGCCGCCGGGTCCGCAAGACGCGAACGCGGAACTGGTCGTGCTGGCCGCCGCCAAGCTCGGCGCCACTCGTCTTATCGACAACCTCGAAATCTGAAGCCGTCTTAGACAGCGTAGACACGCACAAGAAATCACACAGGATTGGTCATGCAACGCAACATGCTGAAGTCGAAGATCCACCGCGTCGCGGTCACGCACTGCGAGCTGCACTACGAAGGCTCGTGCGCGATCGACGAAGATTTGCTGGAAGCGGCGAACATCGTCGAAAACGAGCGGATCGACATCTGGAACATCAACAACGGCGAGCGTTTCTCGACCTACGCGATCAAGGGCGAACGCGGCAGCGGCATGATTTCGCTGAACGGTTCGGCCGCGCGGCGCGCGCAGTTGGGCGATCTGGTGATCATCGCGGCGTTCGCGGTGGTGGACGAGGCGGAACTCAAGGCCGGCTGGAAGCCGGACCTGGTATTCGTGGACGACAACAACAAGATCAAGGGCAGCCGCGATCACGTGCCGACGCAGAACTGGACCTGAACGCCCGGTAGTTCATTTGAGCGTTCTCTACGCTCGCCGCGCAGGGTTCCCGTTGGCGGACCACGGAGCGGGGGGCGTCAGACGCAGATATGGACCGGAACACCTCGTAGTCCACCTAGGCGCGCGCCTCGCGCGAAGCCCCTAGGATTGACAACGTGAGCTGCATCATTATGCAGCCGGCGGCCACGCAGCCCGCCCTGCCGCTTCAACCCTTCTTGCTGGCGCCGTTCGTCCATTCGATGATCGGCTGCCACTGCTCCAGATCCTTCTCCACACGGCTTTTCGCGACGTCCCACAGGGTCAGGCCGTGGGCCGCCAGTTGCACGTAATTCTGCGTGTCGCGCAAGAAGCCCAGCACCGGCAGCTTCAAACCCTCGACAAAGCGATGCAGTTGCTCCGCCGAGCGCGTGCGCGCATCGACGCGCATGCCGACCACGCCGATTTCGATCGCGCCTTTCCTGACCGCCTTCTCCTTGGCGAGCCGCTCGAGGAATTCCTGGGTGGCGAGAATATCGAACATGGACGGCTGGAGCGGCACGATCACCTTGTCGGCCAGATCCAGCGCGATGCTCAGACGATTGCCGTGCAGCCCGGCCGGCGTGTCGATGACCGCGTGTTCCAACCCTTTGGGCGGTTTGGCGGGCGCGTCCTGATTGACTTCCCAGTTTTCGATGGCCGGCAGCGTGTCGGGCCGCAGCGACAGCCACGCGTGCGC
Source organism: Paraburkholderia sediminicola (assembly GCF_046027355.1). GTDB lineage: Bacteria > Pseudomonadota > Gammaproteobacteria > Burkholderiales > Burkholderiaceae > Paraburkholderia > Paraburkholderia sediminicola_B. The sequence goes on from NZ_JAQQEK010000007.1 coordinate 85,456, forward strand.
GGACTGCTGCTTGTCCAGGTCCGCCAGTGCGACCCATTCGCCGGCCGCGGCGAAATAGCCGGCCAGATTGGTCGACAGCGTGCTTTTACCCACGCCGCCCTTCGGATTCGCCACCACGATCACCGTCATGAATTCTCCCGGAAAGAAGGCTGGACGCCGCCAGCCGGTTTGCCGCGTATTTGCTCTGACATGCGCAAGTGTGCCCGCATTCGTGCCGGGTTCAGGTCCACCTGTCGATCCAGCCGTTGATAATATCGACAAATGCACTTTGGCCGAAGCCCCCAAACGGGTAATTGGCCGCCGTGCCCCGCCGATTTTTCCATCGAGGACCCGAATCTCATGAGCAAACTCCGCCCGGAATGCACCATCGAACACCTCCACGAACGCCAGCAAGGCTCGCTGCCCGCCTTACTGGGCGTGCATGTGCTGTCGCTGGAAGAAGGCGTCCTGACCGCGGAATTGATCGTGCGCAAGGAATTGCTCGCGCCGAACGGCTTTTTGCATGCCGCCACCGTGATCGGTCTCGCCGATACGGCCTGTGGCTACGCGTGCCTTGCGCATCTGCCGGAGACGGCGCGCAATTTCACGACCATCGAGCTAAAAAGCAACTTTCTCAGCACGGCGACGGAAGGGACGATTCGCGCGGTCGCGAAGGGCGTGCACCTCGGGCGCAACACGCAAGTGTGGGACGCCACGGTCACCGATCCGAATGGGAAGACGATGGCGCTGTTTCGTTGTACGCAGATGGTGTTGTATTGATTCGGCGGCGCGCACTCCGCCCCCCGCCCTGAGCGATCGCAGAGGTGGCTGTCGTCAATTGCGCGGACTTCGCGGCCTCACTCGGCGAGGATCCGGCCGCCGTCGATATTGAGCAACTGATACTGCGTCGGAGATTCTTCCATCGCGTTGGTCTTCTTCAGGTTCTCGATGACGCCGTCCAGGTCGCGATAATCAAACTGTGCGCACCAGCGCGCCATTTTGGCCAGACTCCGCACATAGTCGGCTGGTTCATTGTCGCGCGTGAGCTTGCGCAGGCAGTCGACGAACTGCGGATGAAACAGCGTCGGAACGATGATGCGATGCAGACCCGTACGCGACAGTTCCGCATTCATGACAAGACGGGACACGCGACCGTTTCCGTCTTCGAACGGATGAATCTCCGCAACCAGGAACAAGTAAAAAACCGCGCGAGGCATCCCTTCAGGGACTGTCATGGCAAGTCGCGAGCCCTCTTCAAAGGTGCCACGGACGTGGCTGGGACTAACGAATTGAGTCGTACCCGCGTAATTGACACGCGTCTTGATGCTACCGGGACTAGCCTCCGGGCGCGCGTGCAACATCCTTGCGTGCCAATCCTGCAGCATAGGGAGAAACTCTTCGCCAGCAATGGGTGGGCTATGCCGGTACGGCGCCTCCACGGCCAGTTGGAACACACCGAGGATATCGTGCGAGTCCTTGGGGCGAGTCGGCATTACCCGCTGGTGCATGACAATGTCGCGCGCGTCTTCAATTGCAAACTTCGTTCCCTCGACATAGTTCGAGAAGTACGATTCAATAAAGGCACGGTTGTGTCGCGGTACGCCAGCCGGTACGACCTCCTCGATGCGCGGAAGCGCAGCGCCTCGCAGGTAATTTGCAAGGAGGCCGAATCGCTCCATGCGGTCACGGTCCACAGATTTGCCCTGTGATATAAGCATGCCGTCGTGAGTTTTCAGTTCGCCCTTTTCATGGGTTCCGAGCAATTCCCCGATCAGACTTCGCAGTATTTCGAGTTGGGCTTGCATGCCCAGACGCTCAGCCAGCGAGGCGGCTTTATCGCGTAAATCATTGAGAAACTGCTCGCCGGAAGCATTCAGATGCTTGATGAGCCATGCTTCTACCTCCTCCTGTCCAACTCGCCGGGGTGCTTTGCGGCCGAGATTCTCGAGAAGCATGCGAGCTTGACTTGCCCAGTACAACCCGCTTTGACCAAGTGGCATGTCGCCGGGTAGCGGACCCGGCCCTTTGACAACCTGAAACGCAAGACCTGGCAACTCCAACCTTTTTCGGACAAGCGTCGGGTGCGAAACAGTCCACACCGACTCCTGCGTCTGTCCTCGCATCGCACTTATATGGGACACCACGCCTCCGGGGATGAGAGTTCCACCTATGTCCATCCATCGGCTTCGCACACGCCGCTGAACTTCGTCCGAACCTCCCTCAGCGTTCACGTAGACACCCTTGAATATGCGGGAGAACACGCCGGTAGCAGCAAGGCGCTCAACTTTGCGCCGCTCTGCTGCGGAGAGACCGGACGTGACGATGACGTCGTCCGACGGAGATTGCACGGTGCCGTTCATGAGGAGAGGTGGTTGTCGCGTAGCCTCACATTTTAGGCCGACAATTGTCGATTTTGTCGCGCAGCGTCTCCGAATAGGTCATTTTTGTCGCGTAGCAGCGAAAGATTGCCGCTTTAACTGCGAGGCGCTGCAAAGCTGCACACAAATCCGTAGTCCTTTTAGAAGTAGAAAAGGTGCCCGCTCGAGAAATGTCGTTTTCCAGCGAAGCAAAGCCGCCCCAGTTGACGTCTTTGTCGTGCAGCGTCGCCACAACTACCAACTTTGTCGCGCAGCGTCGCCACAATCACACGTTTTGTCGCGCAGCAGCGAAAGAACGGCCGGTACGAACGATCACGAGGGCTGCCAGTAAAAGCAAAATCCCCCGAAACAAATCGTTTCCGGGGGATTCTGAAGACGCTGCTTCGGTTCTCCGGCAGCCTTGTGAAACGAGGGCGAGCCTGTCGCGCACATGCCCTTTATGTCGGCGGCAAAACTATCAAGCAGCCACCGCCCGCGGCGCCTTCGCCCCACTCAACGCCAACGCCCCGGCACCGAGCAGCGATTGCACCACCAACGTCACCGCCCAGAACGCCGGATATTCCCAGCCGCCGTTCGGCGACGCGAAACCCCAGCCGTTATGCAGATGCTGCGACATCGCGCCGAGCATGAACGGCAGCAGCACCAGCGCGACCCAGCGAACCTGCACGCCGAGCAGCAGCGCAATACCACCGAACAATTCGACAAACGCCGTCACATAGCCGAGCCAACCCGGCAAGCCGAGCGACACGAAGAACTGCGCCGTGCCGGGCAGCGTGAAGACGAAAATCTTTTGCAGACTGTGAGCGAGATACAGCACGCCCAACGCGACGCGAAGGAGTAAAGCGGCCAGATCGGCGGAACGGTTCGAGTTCATGACGAGATCCTTGTCGAGAGAGACGGCCCCGAAACGGCCGTCGATGTCGGAACTCTATTCGAACCATATGGAATGAAAAACCGCCCTACAGGCTTTGATTACTTCCCAAAAGGATTTAATCACCGCCGCGCGCTCAACGCGAGGTCACCCAATCGCCGCAACCAGTTTCTGCAGATCGAGATGCTCCGCAAGCGTATCCGCGAGACGTTCCAACGACGCCTCGCGCAACGCCGGATAGTCGATTTCCTCGGCATCGGTCAAACCCGCCCACGCGAGCAACGCGGCGCACGCGGCCGACGTGTCGAACAGACCGTGCACGTACGTCGCGAGAATCTGGCCGTCGGCGGAAATCGCACCGTCGGGACGCGCCGCCTGCGCGTCGCCCAAGCGCAGCGCGGGCGCGTCGAGTGCCGGGCCGCGCGTCTCGCCCATATGAATCTCGTAGCCGGCCACTTCGGGCGAACCGGGCAGCGCGAGGCGTCCGGTCACATTCTTCAGCGTCTTGTCGCGCGTGAGCACCGTCGAGTAATCAAGCCAGCCGAGCCCCGCCGATGTCCCCGGCGCGCCCTCCACCCCATGCGGATCGGCCACTTCGCGCCCGAGCATCTGCATGCCGCCGCAAATGCCGATCACGCGGCCGCCATAACGCAAATGCTTTTGCAGCACCGCGTCCCAACCTTGCGCGCGTAAAAACGCGAGATCGCCGGGCACATTCTTCGAGCCCGGCAGAATGATCAGATCAGCCGGCGGCGGTGGTGTGCCGCTTCGCACGTAATGAAAATCGACCTGCGGATGCGCGCGCAACGCGTCGAAATCCGTGTGATTGCTGATGTGCGGCAGCACCGGCACGACCACCCGCAGCATGCGCGCCGCGCCGCCGCTGTGCGCCGCGCGCAACTCAGGCGGCAGCATGTCTTCAGCGTCGAGCGTCAGGCCGTGCAGATAGGGAACGACGCCGAGCACCGGCTTGCCGGTCTTCGCTTCGAGCCAGTCCAAACCGGGCTTCAGCAAACTGACATCGCCACGAAAACGGTTGATGATGAAACCGCGCACCCGCGCCTGCTCGCTCGCCGACAGGCACGCGAGCGTGCCGGTGAGATGAGCGAACACGCCGCCGCGGTCGATATCGGCCACCAGCACGACCGGGCAATCGACAGCCTCCGCGAAACCCATGTTGGCGATGTCGCGATCACGCAGATTGATCTCGGCCGGACTCCCCGCGCCTTCGACGAAAATCGTCTCGTACGCCGCCTGCAGACGCGCATACGACTGCAGCACCGCGTCGAACGCGACGGGTTTGTAGTCGTGATACGCACGCGCGTCGAGATTCATGCGCGCCTTGCCGTGGATGATCACCTGCGCGCCGCGATCGCTGGTCGGCTTGAGCAGCACCGGGTTCAGATCGGTGTGCGCGGCAATGCCCGCGGCGACAGCCTGCAAGGCCTGAGCGCGGCCGATCTCGCCGCCGTCCACCGTCACCGCGCTGTTGAGCGCCATGTTCTGCGGCTTGAACGGCGCGACCCGCACCCCGGCGCGGCGCGCGAGCCGGCATAGGCCGGCGACCAGCGTGCTCTTGCCGGCATCGGACGTGGTGCCCTGAATCATCAGCGTGCCGCGCGGTACGGGTACGGCGTCAGGCGGGGTCGAAATAGTGGTCACGGAATCTCGGGCTCTGCAGCGAACAGGTAATCAATCAGGCAATGGATCGGGCAGTCCATGTCGGTCAGTCGGTCACGCAAATCGGACAATCGATGAAGCAAGCGGCAACGCAGCCTTCATTCAACAGCGCAGCGCGTGGACCGCCTCGAACGCGGCATTATCCCATCGCGCCGACCCGCGCTGCACGCCGGTACAATCACGCGATGACTCCCCGCGACCTCACCTTCGTTCTCGGCGGCGCCCGCTCGGGCAAGAGCGTGCACGCCGAACAGCTTGCCAGCGACAGCGCCCTGCCCGTCACCTACATCGCCACCGCGCGCGTAACGGACGACGCCGAATTCCGCGCGCGCATCGTCCACCATCGCGAGCGGCGTCCGGCGCATTGGCAGTTGTTCGAAGCGGGCGTCGATCTCGCCGGCGCCGTGACGCAAAGCGACGCGCCCGGCCACTGCATCCTGATCGATTGCCTGACGTTGTGGCTCGCCACTCTGCTCTGTCCGCCCGAAGGCGACGCTCCGCCGCTCGATCAATATCACGCACACATTGCCGCGCTCGAAGCGGCGCTCGTCAACGCCAAAGGCAAGATCATCGTCGTCAGCAACGAAATCGGTCTGGGCGTGGTGCCGCTCGGCGCGGCCACGCGTCTTTACGTCGATGAACTCGGGCGGCTCAACCAGCGCATTGCCGCGTTGAGTACCCAGGCCACGATGATGGTCGCCGGTTTGCCGCTCGCGCTGAAAACCGCGAGCCACGCGTGATGCTCTCGCTCCCGCTTCTTGTGACGCTGACCGCCGCGGGCGTCGTCGTCGACCGTTGGTTCGGCGAGCCGCGCGCGGCTCATCCGCTGGTGGGCTTCGGCAAATGGGCGATGCGTCTGGAAAAGCGCTACAACACCGGCCGGCGCTTACGGCTCAAAGGTCTGCTGGCATGGTCGCTGGCGGTGATGCCGCCAGTGCTGATCGCGTGGTGTCTGGTCGCCGTGCTGCCGTTTTTCGCGGCCTGCGTGGTGCACGTCCTGTTGCTGTGGTTCGCGCTCGGCGCGCGCAGTCTGCACGATCACATCGCGCCGATCGCCCAGGCGTTGGCCCGGCGTGATCTCCCGCAAGCGCGCATGCTGACCGCGCGCATCGTCTCACGCGAAACCGCGGATGCCGACGAAGGCGCGTTGTCGCGCGCCGCCGTCGAATCGGCGCTCGAAAACGGCAATGACGCGATCTTCGGCGCGCTGTTCTGGTTCGCCATCGCGGGCGGTCCGGGCGCGCTCGCGTTTCGTCTCGCCAACACGCTCGATGCGATGTGGGGTTATCGCACGCCGCGCTATTTGCGCTACGGCTGGGCCGCCGCGCGAATCGACGACGTGCTCAACTGGATTCCCGCGCGTCTGACCGCCGCCAGCTATGCGCTGCTCGGCGACACGCGCACCGCGTGGCGCTGCTGGCGGGAGCAGGCGCCGCGCTGGGACAGCCCGAATGCCGGGCCGGTGATGGCCTCCGGCGCAGGCAGTCTGAATGTATTGATCGGCGGGCCGGCGGTGTATCACGGCGCGCTGGAGCATAGGCCGACACTCGGCTTCGGGCATTCCGCGAAAGCCAGCCACGTGACCGCCGCGTTGATGCTGGTCGAGCGCACGGTCATTCTGTGGCTCGCGGTGCTGATCGTGCTGGCGTTGTTGAGCGTGCCCTTTCATGGTTGATTCAGTGAGCAGCCGCGTGGATGAAACCCACACGCCGATAGATGCAGTCGTGCACGGCGGCAATCTGCACGAAGCGGCCAGGCGCTACGACATTCCATACGCACAATGGCTCGATTTGTCGACGGGTATCAATCCGCACGGCTATCCGGTCCCGCCGATTCCCGCCGATGCCTGGCGCCGCCTGCCCGACGACGGCGACGATTTCGCCGCCTGCGCCGCGCGCTATTACGGCGCGCCTGATGCGGCGCATGTGCTGCCCGTCGCAGGCAGCCAGGCGGCGATTCGCGCGCTGCCCGCGCTGCTGCCGCGCGCATGCGTCGGCATCGCGCCGCTGACGTATAGCGAATACGCGCCTGCGTTTAAACGCAGCGGCCATGAAGTGATGCCGCTCGATGTCGGGTGGGAAACATTGCCCGAAGCGCTCATGCATGTGGTCGTCGTGAATCCGAACAATCCGACCGCCACGCATCTGAGCGCCACAACGTTATTGCACTGGCACGCGCAGTTGAGCGCGCGCGGCGGCACGCTGCTGGTCGATGAAGCCTTCGCCGAGACGATGTCGTCGGCGTCGCTCGCGGCGAGCACGCATCGCGAAGGCTTGATCGTGTTGCGCTCGCCGGGGAAATTCTTCGGCCTCGCCGGAGTGCGCGCGGGGTTCGTACTCGGCGCGCCTGCTTTGCTCCAAAGTTTGCGCGTCGCGCTCGGCGCGTGGACGGTCAGTGGTCCGGCCCGTCACGCCGTCAAAGCCGCCTTCGCCGATGAAGCCTGGCAACGGCATATGCGCACTCGGCTCGATGCCGAAAGCGCGCGACTGGTCGACCTGTTGCATGCGCAAGGCTTCAATACACGCAGCACGCCGCTCTTCGCATGGACCGACGACTCACGCGCCGCCGCTCTGCATGAAGCGCTTGCACGACGCGGCGTGTGGACGCGGCTGTTCACTTCGTCGGGCAGCGTTCGATTCGGCTTGCCTGCGAGCGAGGCCGAATGGACACGCTTCGCAGAGAGCATGCATGAAGCCGTACGAGAGACCGATGCTACGCGAGCGGGCTGATTCAAAGAGAACGAAGCCCTCACTCCCACAATAACTACGCGCCACGCAGCCTCGCTCGATGAACCGACTCGCCCGCTTCGCCATCGCCACCGCGCTCTTCATCGGCGCGCTGCACGCGCATGCCGCAATCACCGTCACCGATGACACCGGCGCAACCGTCACCCTGTCCGCTCCGGCGCAACGCGTCATCAGCCTCGCGCCGCACGTCACCGAATTGCTGTATGCCGCGGGCGGCGGCGCGAAAGTGGTCGGCGCCGTGTCATACAGCGACTATCCGCCCGAGGCGAAACAGTTGCCGCGCGTCGGCGATAACAAGGCGCTCGATCTTGAACGCATCGTCGCGCTCAAGCCCGATCTGATCGTGGTGTGGCGGCATGGCAATGCGCAGCGTCAACTCGATCGCCTGCGCGAGATGCATATTCCGTTGTTCTTTAGCGAACCGCATCATCTCGACGACGTCGCCGTGTCGTTGATGAAGCTCGGCCAACTTCTCGGCACATCCTCGGCAGCCGATGCAGCGGCGGCCGCCTACCGTCAGGACATCGCGAAGTTGCGCATGCGATATGCAAGCCGGCCGCCCGTCAGCGTGTTCTATCAGGTGTGGGATCAACCGTTGATGACGCTCAACGGCGAGCACATGGTCAGTGACGTGATCGCGCTATGCGGCGGCCGCAACGTGTTCGCCAAGCTCGAACCGCTGGTGCCGACCGTCTCGACCGAAGCGGTGCTCGCGGCGAATCCGGAAGCGATCGTCACCGCAGCACCGGGCGCGACACAACCAGACACCACCTTGCCGCAACTCGGCACATGGCGCGCATGGCCGAGCCTGACAGCGGTGGCAAACAACAATCTTTTTGCTATCGACGGCGATCTGATCAACCGCCCTGCGCCACGCATTGCGCGAGGCGCGAAGCAAATGTGCGAGGACCTCGAAGCGGCGCGCTCACGCAGGAAGCCTGGCGAGCAGTAAGCCGCGCAAGATCAGCCGCGCCGTAACTCACGCATTCCACCGCACCAACGACCACTGCTGCGTTTCATCGTTTCTGCGCAACCAGACGATCCCGCTCATATCGAGCGACCATCGCAGACAGCGTTCCAGCGGCACGTCCAGCACGATCGACGCAATCGCCCGCATCACGCCCGCATGCGTGACCACATAGGCCGGCGACAACTCACGCGTCAGCGCAAATGCATCGAGCCACGCACGCACCCGCGCGACGAACTGCGCGACGCTTTCGCCGCCATGCGCACGCGCGTGTTCGAAGTTGGCCGCCCAGTCGTCGAGCAATTCGCGATCGATGGCGTCCCAGCGTTGCGCTTCCCAATCGCCGAAGTTCATTTCCATCAGACGGTCGTCGTGACTGATCACAGAGCCGAAGTCGTTGGCCAACTCGGCAGCGAGCGCCGAGCAGCGCTTCAACGGACTCGACATCAGCACGCGTGGCGCCGGCACCTGCAAAGTCGCGAGCTTCAAGGCGAGTGTCGTCGACGACACCTCGGCATCTTCGGCAAGCGCCACGTCGCTGTGGCCGTAACACACGCCCGCATCGAGCGCGACCGCGGGATGACGAATCAGGACGATATCCATGCGAGCCCCACCAGGTAGATGCTCAATTCAAAAACTTGCTGCGCGAAGCCGAGGCAGTCGCCTGTATAACCGCCGATGCGTCTGACGAAATATCGGCCCATTGCCACGCGAAGTGCGAGCAGAACCACGACCGCCGAGCCCGCGAAGCGCCAGTCCGGCGCGGCGAGCCCGTTCGGCCACAGCAGCCACGGCAAACCGAATATCGCGGCGCAGATGAACGCACCGGCGCTCAGGCGCTGCGCGACCGGTTTGGCCTTCCCTTCGGCACGCACATAGTCGAGCGTGGCCAGGTAGCTGATCGCACAGGTACGGCTCGCCGCGTGGGCGGCAATCATCAGACTTGCGGCACGCATCGGCGGCAATGCAACGAGCGTCTGCCACTTCAATGCAAGTGCCATGACGAGCGCGATGGCGCCGAAAGCGCCGATGCGCGAGTCATGCATGATTCGCAATACATCTTCGCGCGTATAGGCGCCACCGAACGCATCGATGCAATCAGCGAGACCGTCCTCGTGAAACGCGCCGGTCACGAGCAGCGATACGGCCATCGACAACAGCACCGCCACGCCCGCGGGAAATACGCGCAGCGCGGCGAGATAGACGAGCGCGCTCAATCCGCCGATCAATACGCCGACGAGCGGAAAATAACGCGCCGCCGCGTTCAGATAATGCGGCTCGTAGCCGACCCATCGCGGCACGGGCACGCGCGTGAAATAGCCGAGTGCCGTGAAGAAATAGCGCAGTTCCGCGAGCGGATTCATGAGTGTGCCGGGCAAGCGTTTCTGTCTAAAGGATCAAGCGGATCACGCATCGCGATTCGCGACGCCGGCCGATTCGAAGCTCGCCATGTCGTTGATGAACGCCGTTGCCGCGCGCAACAGCGGCACCGCGAGCGCCGCGCCAGTGCCTTCGCCAAGACGCATGTCGAGCGACAGCAACGGCAGCGCGCCGAAATGATCGAGCATGCGAAGATGCCCCGCTTCGTTCGACGCATGCGCGAACACGCAGTACTCACGCATGCTCGGCGCAAAGGCGTCGGCAATCAGCAAGGCCGAGGTCGCGATGAAGCCGTCGACCAGAATCGTCATGCGTGCGTCGGCGGCCGCGAGATAGGCGCCCGCCATCATCGCGATCTCGAAGCCGCCGAAGGTGGCCAGCACGTCGAGCGGATCGGTGGACACAGGGTGACGCGCGAGCGCCGACGCCAGCACGTTGCGCTTCCGCGCGAGTCCCGCGTTGTCGAGACCCGTGCCGCGGCCGACGCATTCGTCGATCGGCACGCCGCACAAACGGCTCATCAGACACGCGGCCGCCGAGGTGTTCGCAATCCCCATCTCGCCGAAGCCGATGACATTGGTGCCGAGCGCCGCATGATGCCGCACGCGCGCCGCGCCCGCCTGCATCGCGACGAGCGCCTGGTCGCGGCTCATGGCCGGTTCGCGCGCGAAGTTGCGCGTGCCGGCCGCGACCGGAATGTCGACGAGACCTGCGGTGGATGGCAACGGCGTCGCGATGCCCGCGTTGACGACTTCGAGCTCGATGCCCGAGACGCGGCTCAATGCGTTGATCGCCGCGCCGCCCGCGAGGAAGTTGGCGACCATCTGTGCGGTCACCGCTTGCGGATAAGGGCTCACGCCCTCTTCGGCGACGCCGTGGTCGCCGGCGAAGACGATCATCGCCGGGCGCGTCACGGTGGGATGCGTCGTGCGCTGAATCAGGCCCATCTGACGCGCGAGCGTTTCGAGCCGGCCGAGACTGCCGGGCGGCTTCGTCTTGGTATCGATGATGTGCTGCAGCTCGTCACGCAGCGTTTGATCGAGCGGTTCGACTTCGGGCAGTCCGGGCAAGCGTGGCAATGAAGTCATGAGCGTGTCTGAAAGAGAATGTTGGAATGAAGCGATCAGCTTGCCGGCCTGTCATGGCCGGCGGGCGATTCGTGACGCGCGCGCGGCGCGGGAATCAGCGCCTCGTGTTCGCCGTCGCGAATCAGAATCAATGGGTAGCCGAATGCACGGCTCGCCAGCGTGGGCGTCAACACGTCGTGCACTGGTCCGGCATACGCGCCGCCCGCGCCGTCGAGCAGCAGCGCATGCGTGGCGAAACGGCGCGCGAGGTTCAGGTCGTGGCACGAAAACATCACTGTACGCCCAGGCTCGCGTGTCCACGCGGCCAACGCCTCGAGGCAGTCGATCTGATGATGCAGATCGAGATGCGACAACGGTTCGTCGAGCAGCAGCAACGGCGCGTCCTGGCACAGCACCGCCGCCAGCGCCACGCGTTGCCGCTCGCCGCCCGAGAGCGACAGCACATCGCGCGCGGCGAATGCGGCGAGTCCCAACAGATCCAACGCCGCGTGCGCCGCTTCGCGATCGGCCTCGCGCTCCCAGCCCCAGCCGGTGAGATGCGGAAAGCGGTTGAGCATGACGATATCGAGCACGCTCGCGCTGAATGCGTCGGGCGCGCTTTGCGGCATCAGCGCGCGGCGTTGCGCGAGCGGCAGCGGCGGCCAGTCGGCGAGGCGCACGCCATCGAGTTCGACATGTCCCGCCGACGGTTGCAACAACCCGGCGAGCGTGGAGAGCAGCGTCGTCTTGCCCGCGCCGTTCGGGCCGGCCACGCACCAGATCTCGCCTGCGTAGAAGGTATGCGTGAAGGCGTCGAGCAAAGTGCGCGCGCCCACACGCAAGGTCAAACGTTGCGCGCTGAGGACGGATTCGGAAGCGGAGTGGGCTTGCATCATCGGCGCCTGCGCAAGAGCATCCACAGAAACAACGGCACGCCGATCATCGACGTGATCACGCCGACTGGCAACTGCGCCGGCGCGATCACGGTGCGCGCGATCAGGTCCGCGCCCATCACCGCGACGCCGCCGCCAAGCGCCGCGGCCGGCAGCAGCATGCGCTGATCGTTGCCGAACGCGAGCCGCAGCATGTGCGGCACGACCAGCCCGACAAAGCCGATGGTGCCCGCCGTCGTCACCGCCGCGGCCGCCGCCAGCGAAGCCGCCAGATACACCCGCAGGCGCAGCGGCATCACCGCGATGCCCAACGCTTGCGCGGCGGCGTCGCCACGCAGCAGCACATTCAGACGCGGCGCGGCGGGCACGATCGCAACCAGCACGATGACGAGGGCGGCGAGCGCCGTCCACGGCATCGCGCCGCCGTTGAGGTCGCCGGTCAGCCAGAACAGCATGCCGCGCAAGCGGTTATCGGGCGCGAGGTTGAGCAGCAAAGTAATGAGCGCGCCCCAGCCCGCCGCGATCACCGCGCCGGTCAGCAGCAAACGTGGCGACGTGTCCTGCGGCTCGCCGCGCCACAACTCGCGGCGCGCGAGGCCGAGCACCAGCAGGATCGACACGAATGCCCCGGCGAATGCGCTCGCGTCGACGATCCACCATGCGCAACCGGCGATCATCGCGACCAGCGCGAAGGTCGCCGCACCGCCCGATACGCCCAGCACGTAGGGCTCGGCCAGCGGATTGCGCAACAGCACTTGCAGCAACGCACCAGCCAACGCGAGCAACGCGCCGCAGGCGAAACCGGCGACCGCGCGCGGCAGACGCAGCGTGCGGACGATCTCGGCGGCTAAGTCAGAAGAACCGACAGACGACGCATGCGACGGCATCAGCGCTGCCAGCACGCGCATCGGCGCAAGCGATACGCTCCCCAGCGCGAGCGACGCCATCAGCACCGCCAGCGCGATCACGGCGAGCGCGAGCCAGATCGCGGCCGCGCGCTTCGCGCTCATCACGCGCAGTGTCGCGGGCGTCGAACTCGAGTGTCGGCTCATGTGTCGGCTCATCCGCGCGTTCTCAACGAGGCGACCCGCTCACTGCTGCTGCCAACCAACCGTGAGATACGCACCGCGCCGCGGCGAGTTATACGAGTAGGCCGTTTCATAGTCCTTGTCCAACAGATTCTGGATTTGCGCGGCCACGTACCATGCCTTCGTGATGTTGCAGCGCGCCGACAGATTCACCACGCCATAGCCGCCCAGCTTGCCGCTGCTGTCATTGCTCGCGCCGCTCACGATCCACTCGCCGCCCACACGCCACCCGGCGATGCTGCGGTTCACCGTCAGCGCGCCGAAGCGCCGTGCACGCCGCACGAGGTCCGCATCGTTATCGAGGTCGACGGGATTCTGCAGCGTCACCGACGCGCGCACGTCCGTCTTGCCGACATGGCCGCTCCACGATCCTTCGAGCCCCTGCACCTTCGCATGACCGACGTTCTCGGCCAGATAGATGCCGGGCGTCACCTGCTCATAGTTAATCAGATTCGAGTAGCGCGTCTGGAATGCAGTCAGGCGCATCACGCCAAGCGCATTCGATGCGTACTGCAGCGCGGCTTCGATCGAATGGCTGCGCTCCGGCTGGATCGACGGATTGCCGCTGAACGGATAGTACAGATCGTCGAAGCTGGGCGCGCGAAACGAATCCGAATAGCTTGCGGTCATCTTCCAATGGCCGGTGATGTCGAAGCCGTAGCCGAGATAGTAACTGTTCGCACCGCCGAAATCGGAATACTGGTCGCGCCGCACGTTGGCTTGAATCTGGTTGCGCCCGAAGCGCCCCGTATAGCCGACGAAACCCGAATCCACATGCCGGTCCGGCGCCGCGAAGGTATCCGAATCGAGGCTTTGATCGAGATGCTCATAGCCGACCTGCAACTTCTGCTGCGCGGCCAGCGTGAAATCGTTCTGCCATGTGTACTGGCGATTGTCGGTATCGAAGCGGCCGTTGTACACGCCGTTGGTGTTCGACACGCTGCGGTCGTCGCCCTCGGCGACGATGAAGTGTGTCGTCCACCAGTCGGTCAGCTTGCCGTTCGCGAACACCGAGACCTGGCGCACCTTGCTATACAGGTTGTTCAGATCGGTCGGCACGCCGTACGCATTGTCGTAGCTGTTGTTGCCGTTCGACTGGAAGTAGCTGGCGCCGGCGTCCCATTTGTCGTTGAACTTGTGGCGCAGCGAAGCCGAGATGCTCTCGTTCAGATAGCCGTTCGCATTCGGATTGGCGTTGGGCGCCTCGCGTGGATTGAGCGACGAGAAGCCGTCGTCCTTCGAACGCGCGAGCGAAATGCTGAAGGTCGTGTTGCCGTCTTTATCCAATGCGCCGTTCACGCCCGCCTGCTGCGTCTGCGTGTGATAGCTGCCGTAGCCCAGCGAAAAATTGAAACGCGGCGGATGGTCGCTGCCTTCTTTCGTGAACACCTGCACCACGCCGCCGATCGCGCCCGAACCGTATAACGCCGACACGTTGCCGTTCACCACCTCGACGTGATCGATCTGGTCGAGCGGAATCTGCGCGAGTTGCGGCGCACCCAGGCTCACCGAATCGACGCGCACGCCGTCGATCAGCAGCAGCGATTGCGTCGACGACGCGCCGCGCAAATAGAGGCTCGTCGTCGAACCGGGGCCACCTGTACGCGAGATTTGCGCGCCTGGAGCGAGTTGCAGAAGGCCGGGCAAATCGGTCGCGGTGGTGTCGGCGATATCCTGCTGATCGAACAGCGACGTCTGCGGGATCGTGTCGGCGAGTGCTTGCGGCCCGCGCTCCGCGGTCACCACCACGGGCGACAGCACCGCCGAAGACGACACCGCGGCCGATGAATCCGCCGACGGGGACGAAGAAGATGAAGGAGCAGCTTGCGCATGCACGACGATCGGCAGGCCCGCGAAAGCGAGCAACGCCGCGCGGGCGATGGGGGACAGCATGGGATGAAAGTCCTGTGGATAGCGTGCGCGGCCCGCTTCCCCGCAGGCCGATGCGTAACGAGGCGCCCGCGTATTTAACATTCTCGCGCGTGACGTGCCTCTCCCTCTGGCCGGTATCCGGGCTAGCGACACATCGATTCCGCCTTCCCACGCGTGACGCGCAGTGGCACACTCGCGAGTTGAACTTCCAACACGCGATCAGGATCGACTTGCATGACGAATGCGGTCGCTTACCGTTGCGGGGGCAGCGCAGGTTGGCGCGTTCAGGCGAACGGCGCGCCCTGCTTCCCGTTTAACTGCGCGCGCCGTTGAAAAGCGCACGCGGGCACCAGAGTGCGGCAAGTTTAGGAGCGGCCTCGGGGTCCGTCAAGAATGCGGGGACCGTGGGCCATCTGTTCTGTTAAGTGCAGGCTATTGTCCGACGCATGAGTACTTTTTCATCATAAGGTCGATAAAAGCCTGCACAAAGCGATGTTGTTACGTCTCGAAACGAGACAATTGTCGGAACCTGCGACATTCCGCGCTAAAATGCGATGTCTTTAGAGGACGCAGCACATGCTCACCGAACTCGAAACACTTTCACAGAATATCGGCAAGCTGATTGCGATCAGCCAGCGCCACAATGAAGCACGACTCGCGCTCGAAGAGCAGCTCGCCCAATCGCGCGCCGATGCCGAAGCCACGCGCACGGAACTTGCAATGCTGCGCGAGGAACGTAACGCGCTGCAGGCGGAACGCGACGCGCTGTCCGCGAAGATCGACGACGCACAGGTGCGCCTGAATGCGATTCTCGAGAAGCTGCCGCGTGCCCGCGCGAACAGCGAGCCGGACAACCAGCTCGATCTGCTCGAGCCCGCTCAGCACGAAGTCGAAGCCGAGAGCGACGTGACCCGCCACGGAGAAAATGCATGACCACCAAGCAGATCGAAGTATCGATTCTCGGCGTGCCCTATCGCCTCGCCTGCTCGCCGGAAACGGAAGCGGCGCTGCTCGAAGCGGTCGCACGCGTCGACGCCGAAATGTCGAAGATCCGCAATAACAGCAACGTACGCGGCACGGATCGCATTGCTGTCATGGCTGCGCTGTCGCTGGCATCGGAACTGCTTAGGCTGCAATCGAGCGTGAGGCACGGAGAAGCATTTCCCGCTGAAGAAATCCGGCGTACAATGCATCAAATGAACGAACAACTAGGTACTGTGATTGAGCAGTACAGCATGCAGTAAGTCTCGTGTGTTATCGTGCTGCCGGTCCTGAGATCGGCGGCGGATTCAAACGGAGTGCGTGAGCACAAGGCGTGCAAGATCCAGCAAACGTTTGAGTTCAATCGGTAGTTCGTTTTTTAGCTTCATCGGTTTAGCTTCCCTGCCTGGTTCGCCAAGGTCATATATTCCTTGAACCAATGCCATGTGCACGGTTGCGGAAATTTGTAGCACGGGTGTGCGCGTCACTCTGTCTGATGTACCCGAAGTGTTGCTAACTGCGACCAATTCTGAACCCCCGGTTCAGGATGCCGGCCTAGCGGCTAAGGCGGGGACCTTATTTAGAACGGCATCGGACTTCGGTTCGGTGCCGTTTTTCTTTGGGCGCTGTTTTTTGTACGCCGATTTCTTCCGCATCTTCAACCTCTTAACGTTCAATTCGATTCATGCGCTACTGGCTAATGAAGTCCGAACCGGACGAAGCAAGCATCGATCATCTCGCCCACGCACCGCACCACGCGTTGCCGTGGACCGGCGTGCGCAACTATCAGGCGCGCAATTTCATGCGCGACATGATGCAGGTCGGCGACGGTGTGCTGTTCTATCACTCGAGCTGTCCCGAGCCCGGCATCGCGGGCATTGCGGAGGTATCGTCCACCGCGTATCCCGATCCCACCCAGTTCGACAAGAAGAGTCCCTACTACGACGCGAAGTCGTCGCAGGAAACGCCGCGCTGGGTGCTCGTCGACGTGGTGTTCAAGAAGAAGATCCCACTGATTCCGCTCGCCGCGCTGCGCGAGCACGACGAACTCAAGGACATGCGTGTGCTCGCCAAAGGCAATCGCCTGTCCATCACGCCGGTGACCGAGGCCGAATGGCGCTTCATCACCAAGCGGCTCGCTTGACGTTGAGTCGTTGAAGATGCGCGACGCGTAGTCATGCACGCGCAAACGTTAAAGCAACGTCAAACAAGGGAACCAAGCTCAGGTTACAACCGCCTAACGGACTCGCAAACGTCGTGCCATTGCGCGACGTTCGCTCCAATCGTGCACAACCTGTTCAAGCAAGGAGTCCAACAATGACGAAAAACACCGCACGTGCACTCGCTTTCGCTCTCGTCTGCGCCGCGCCTGCCGCGCTTGCGCTCACACCGGCCATGGCACGCGCGCAAAGTGTCGGGCAGTATCAGCCGGCCGGCGTGCTGTCGCTGAACGCGCAGGCCAGCGCGGAAGTGCCGCAAGACGTCGTCGATATCACGCTGTTCTACGAGCAGGAAGCGAGCGATCCGTCGGCGCTCACGGCAACACTGAACCAGCGCGCCGATTCGGCGTTGCAGAAAGCCAAGGGTGTGAGCGGCGTAACGGCGCGCACGGGCTCGTTCTCGATCTATCCGTCCACCGATCGTGACGGGCGCATTTCCGCATGGCGCGGCCGCACGGAGATCGTGCTCGAGTCGCACGATTTCGCCGCGGCGTCGAAGCTCGCGGGTCAAATGGCATCGATCATGCAGGTCGGCAACGTGCAGTTCTCGCTCTCGCCCGAAGCGCAGCGCGCGGCCGAACAGAAGCTCACCGGCGAAGCGATCAAGTCGTTCCGCGAGCAGGCCGCTTCGTCCGCGCAGGCGTTTGGCTACAGCGGTTATTCGATTCGCGAGGTCAACGTCGGCCACAACGGCGTGATGCCGCGGCCGATGATGATGATGAGCGCGCGCGCCATGGGCGCTGACGCGAAGGCTTCGGCGCCGGTGCCGATCGAAGGCGGCACGTCGACGGTGACGGTGAATGTGTCGGGCTCGGTGCAGATGAAGTAACGCGTTTTACTGGCAGCGGTAGCAGTGCTTTGATGCAGTAAAAGAAAAAGCCACGGCACGTCCGTGGCTTTTTTCATTGGCTACGACAAACCGTAGCTAAAGATCAATTCGCGCTGACCGCCTGCGCCGGTTCACGGCGCGCGCGGCGATAAGACCACACCAGGATGCCGATACCGACGAGGATCATCGGCAGCGACAGCCATTGGCCCATGGAAAGCCCCATGGCGAGCAGACCGAGGAAGTCGTCTGGTTCACGCGCGAATTCGACCGTGAAACGCGCGAGGCCGTAGCCGATCAGAAACACGGCGGAAATCGCGCCCATCGGCTTCGGTTTGCGCGAGAAGAAGAACAGCACGAAGAACAGCGCGACGCCTTCCAGCGCGATTTCATACAGCTCCGACGGATGGCGCGGCAGCATGTGATATTGCGCGAACACTTCGTTCAAATGCCATTGCGCGGCCAGTTGCGGATGCGCGGTGAGCCACGCGGCGTCGTCGGGCGCGGCGCCCGGAAACAGCATGGCCCAAGGCGCCGACGGATCGGTTACGCGGCCCCACAACTCGCCGTTGATGAAGTTGCCGAGACGCCCCGCCGCGAGGCCGGTGGGCACCATCGGCGCGACGAAATCGGTGACCTGCAGCCACGAGCGTTTGCGCTGATACGCGAACAACACCATGGCGAGCGTCACACCGAGGAAGCCGCCGTGAAACGACATGCCGCCTTCCCACACCTTGAAGATGTCAAGCGGATGCGCGAAATAAAAGCTCGCCTTGTAGAACAGCACATAGCCGAGCCGGCCGCCGAGGATCGTGCCCAGCACGCCGTAAAACAGCATGTCGTCGATATCCTTGGCGGTCCAGCCTTGCGCGGCGACGTACGGCAAACGCAGCCGCAGCCGGCCGACGACGATCGCCGCGATGAACGCGACGAGGTACATCAGTCCATACCAGCGTACTGCGAGCGGCCCCAGATGAATGGCAACGGGGTCGAAATTGGGGTGAATGAGCATCGTGTTGTTATGGGCAGTTCAGGTTCAGAAGCAGGTTTTATCTGGGTGGGCGGCGCTGCCCGCACCTTGCGGTGCATGCTTTGGACGGTCCGGCCGGCAATGCGTTCGCGAGGACGCGTCTAAATGCGCGGCGCGGCGGATTGTTGCACCTCGACGGTCGCCGCATGCGCCCGCACGATGTCGATGAAGCCCGCCAGCACCGGGCTGACCTCAGCCGAGCGCCAGACGAGGCCCGTCTCGATCGCGGGCACCGACTCGGAAAGCGGCCGGTACACGACGCCGGTGCGGCGCAGATTACGTAACGATTGCGGCACCAGTGCGACACCCATGCCGGCCGAGACGAGGCTCACGATCGTTTGCATCTGGATCGCTTCCTGGCCGACTCGGGGCGCGAGGCCCGCCACGCCGTAGCAATCCATAATGATGTCATAAAAGCCTGGCGCCAGACGTCTTGGGAAGACCACGAGCGGCGCGTCGGCCACGTCGCGCAGGCTGACCGGCGTGTCCAGCCATTCGGCGCGCGGGTCGGCATCGTCACCAGTGGCGCTCGCCACGCGCGCTGCCATGTCCGTCGACATGGCGATCACCAGCGGCTCGCGCGCGATCGGCAGCCACGAGAGCTGGGTGGCGTGGCGCGAGGGCAGCGGCGCGATCACGAGACCGGCGTCGATGCGCCCGGCCACCAGTTCGTCCACCTGCACGTCGCTGGTGGCTTCGGTCAATTCCAGCCGCACGCGCGGATGGCGCGCGCCGAAATCGCGCAGCAGCAGCGGCAGCAGGCCATAGTCCGCGGTGGAAACGAAAGCCAGCGACAACACGCCCGCCTCGCCCCGCGCGAGGCTCTGCGCGAGCGGCCGCAGGCCCTCGGCGCTCGCGAGCAGGCGCTGCACCTCGGGCAGCAGATCGGCGCCCACCGACGTGAGTTCGACGGAACGCTTGGTGCGCGCGAACAATTCGACGCCGAGCGTCTCCTCGAGCGCGCGGATGGCTTGCGACAACGGCGGCTGCGTCATTGAAAGGCGCACGGCCGCGCGCCCGAAGTGCTTTTCTTCGGCGACGGTGACGAAATAGCGCAACTGACGCAGATCGGGAATGGCAGGCAGCATGATTGATACATTTTACGACCTAATGAAGCCCGAATAATATATTGAACGCGCGCATTGCAAAACTGCATCCTTGCGCGACACGCCGGACTACACTGGACGGATGCCGCCGGCAGCCCACGCCGGCGAGGCAAGAACCCGCAGCGCGGATCAAAACAAAACAGATTGGAGCTCCCCATGGCATACAACCGTCGTTCGAAGAACATCACGCAGGGCGTGGCGCGTTCGCCGAATCGCTCGATGTACTACGCGCTCGGCTACAAGAAGGCCGACTTCGACAAGCCGATGATCGGCATCGCCAACGGCCACTCGACCATCACGCCGTGCAACGCCGGCTTGCAGCGTCTGGCCGACGCCGCCGTCGCCGCGATCAAGGGCGCCGACGCGAATCCGCAGATCTTCGGTACGCCGACGATCTCGGACGGCATGTCGATGGGCACGGAAGGCATGAAGTACTCGCTCGTGTCGCGCGAAGTGATCTCCGACTGCATCGAGACCTGCGTGCAAGGCCAATGGATGGACGGCGTGGTCGTGATCGGCGGCTGCGACAAGAACATGCCGGGCGGCATGATCGGCATGTTGCGCACCAACGTGCCGAGCATCTACGTGTACGGCGGCACGATCCGTCCGGGCAACTGGAAGGGCACCGACCTGACCATCGTGTCGTCGTTCGAAGCCGTGGGTGAGTTCACGGCGGGCCGGATGTCGCAGGAAGATTTCGAAGGGGTCGAGCAGAACGCTTGCCCGTCCACGGGTTCGTGCGGCGGCATGTACACCGCCAACACCATGAGCTCGTCGTTCGAAGCACTGGGCATGTCGCTGCTGTATTCGTCGACGATGGCCAATCCGGATCAGGAAAAGGTCGACTCGTCGGCCGAATCGGCCCGCGTGCTGGTCGAAGCGGTCAAGAAGGATCTCAAGCCGCGCGACATCGTCACGAAGAAGGCGATCGAAAACGCCGTGGCCGTGATCATGGCCACCGGCGGCTCGACCAATGCCGTGCTGCACTTCCTGGCGATCGCGCACGCGGCCGAAGTGGAATGGAGCATCGAGGACTTCGAGCGCATGCGCAAGAAGGTGCCGGTGATCTGCAACCTGAAGCCGTCGGGCCAGTTCGTGGCGACCGATCTGCACAAGGCGGGCGGCATTCCGCAAGTCATGAAGATCCTGCTCGACGCAGGCCTGCTGCACGGCGATTGCATCACGATCACCGGCAGGACCATCGCCGAGGAGTTGAAGGACGTGCCGAGCAAGCCGCGCGCCGATCAGCAGGTGATTTTCCCGATCGACAAGGCGCTCTACAAGGAAGGCCACCTCGCGATCCTGAAAGGCAATCTGGCCGTCGACGGCGCCGTCGCCAAGATCACCGGCCTGAAGAACCCCGTCATCACCGGCCCGGCCCGCGTGTTCGACGACGAGCAAAGCGCGCTGGAAGCGATTCTGGCCGACAAGATCGTGGCCGGCGACGTGGTGGTGCTCCGTTACCTCGGCCCGAAGGGCGGTCCCGGCATGCCGGAGATGCTCGCGCCGACCTCGGCGATCATCGGCAAGGGTCTCGGCGAAAGCGTCGGCCTGATCACCGACGGGCGCTTCTCGGGCGGCACGTGGGGCATGGTGGTCGGCCACGTCGCGCCGGAAGCCTTCGTGGGCGGCACGATCGCGTTCGTGCAGGAAGGCGACTCGATCACGATCGACGCGCATAAACTGCTGCTGCAACTGAACATCGACGATGCCGAACTGGAGCGCCGCCGTGCCGCATGGCAACAGCCGAAGCCGCGTTACACGCGTGGCGTGCTGGCGAAGTACTTCGCATTGGCGCTGCCGGCCAACAAAGGCGCGATAACGGGCTAAGCGACGGCTACGGCTACCGCCGGCTGGGGAACGCACGTGGTCCGAGATCTCGACGACGGCCCTGCGAGCACGTGTAAAGCTACGTAAAAGCGAAAGGGGCGCACGGAAAACCGTGCGCCCCTTTCCTTTTATAATGCTGGCACCACGAGTCGGGCACCCGCACCGACGGAGACCAGAATGAAATCAAAGTCGCACAAAGCGCTCGCAGCGGCCGTCGTGCTGGGCGCCGCGTTGAGTGCCGGCAGTCCGGCGGCGCATGCCGAGGCCGCTGGCCTCGCGCTCGCCCAGCAGCAGAACTGCATGAGTTGCCACTCGGTCACGCGTTCCTTCATGGGACCGGCGCTGCATGATGTCGCGGCGAAATATGCCGGCCGCGAAGACGCCGCCACCTATCTGCAGCACAAGATTCTGGATGGCAGCACGGGCGTGTGGGGTCCGGTGCCGATGCCCGCCAATACGCAACTCACGCCGGATCAGGCGGCTACACTGGCGAGTTGGGTGTTGACGCTCAAATAAGCGGTTCAGACAAGGAGCGCCTCGCGAAAGGCGCTGCACGCAGGCGGCGCTCAACGCGCCCGCGCTTCACTCACACGATCACGCGCTGCCCGAGGCGCGCCGCGCGATCTCCTCCACCACCGCTTCCCGCACCCAGCTTGTCATCTCATTCTCCAGCGTCAGCGCCACTTCGCGCGTGATCTGGTCGATGAGCCAGCCCGTGTGCGCGTGCAGGGTCTCGCGGCAGCGTTCCTCGATTACGCTGCGCCCGTCGCCCGCCAGGAAACCGGCGACGCGTCTGCGCAGACGTTCGGCGATGACGTCGACATCCAGATCCAGCGGCGCCTCGACGGCGCCTTCGCGCGCGATATCCGGCGGTACGGTCGAGCCTGCCTCGAGCGGCGTGATTGGCTCGGCCCGATCGAACACACCCGCCGACGGCGCGTGCGCGTCGTCATGCGCGTGCCGCGGTTCCGCAGTGTGGTGCGCCCGCGGACGCTTCTTCGGATGATGATGATGGTCAGCCGGCTGCGGCGCATGTGCGGCGTCTTGCGGCGTACGCGGCGGTTGCGGTGCGAGGGTCGGTTCCTGCGCATGCAACGGCTCCGCCGCGAGCACCGGCTCCGCCGACCTCACCTGCTCCGGCGTCAGCACCGGCTGCGGCGCGAGCACGGGCTCCACCTTGAAACTGGGTTCGCGCGGGCCGTCGAGTTCGGCCGCATCGCTCGACGCTTGCCGCGGCTGCACAGGATGACCCTGCACGAGAACCTCGTGCAGAATCGGGATCGAATCGTCGTTGGGATCGGACACGTGCGCTCTCCGTGTTTGAGTCGAAGCTGAAGCAGCCCGCGTGCACGCCCGATGCCTGAGATCAGACACCGGCGACGCGGACCGAATGGGACCTAGCTGCCTTGCTTGTAGTTGTTCAAAGCATAGCCGCGATCGCGATAGAAGCGATAGCGTTCGCGGCCCGCAGCGAGTTCCTCGTGTGCGTTACCAACCACTTCCAGCAATCTCTCGAAGCGCGCGAATTGCGCCGGCACCGTGGCGCCCAGATTGAGCAGAACCTGATGATGCGGCACATCGTCGAGGCTGGAAGCCAGCACGATCGGCGTTTGCGCGGCGAGCGGCGTACCCGCCATGCAGTGCGGCACGAAGTCGAGCGGCGAAAAGGTCCACAACTGTTCGTCGAAGGCCTTCAGGCGCGCGGGCTCGGCCAGCACGATGGTCGGCTGGCCCGCCTGATACGCCTTGCGAATCAGGCGGCACGCATACAGCAGCGAATCGCCGACGTTCGAGTGAAAGTCGATTCTCGTCATCGGCGGCTCCGCTTTGCTTCTACAACTTGGCCTGCGGCCTTACTGCATTGCGTCATTGTGCGGCGCGACCGTCCGCGGCCCGACCGTCAGCGGCCCTGTCGATCAGGAACTGCGCGAGCAACGGCACCGGACGGCCGGTGGCGCCCTTCGCCGCACCGCTCTTCCATGCCGTGCCCGCGATGTCCAGGTGCGCCCACGGATACGCTTCGGTGAAGCGCGACAGGAAGCACGCCGCCGTCACGCTGCCCGCCGGACGGCCGCCAATGTTGGCCATGTCGGCGAAGTTCGACTTGAGCTGGTCCTGATACTCGTCGTCGAGCGGCAGGCGCCAGGCCGGGTCGGACGCTTCACGCGACGCGTCGAGCAGCTCGCCCGCCAGCGCGTCGTCTTTCGAGAACAGGCCGCTGTTGTGGTGGCCAAGCGCGATGATGCAGGCGCCCGTGAGCGTGGCGATATCGATCACCGCAGCCGGCTTGAAGCGCTCCGCGTAGGTGAGCGCGTCGCACAGGATCAGGCGGCCTTCGGCGTCCGTATTCAGCACTTCGATCGTCAGGCCCTTCATGCTGGTGACGATGTCGCCCGGCTTGGTGGCCGTGGCCGAAGGCATGTTCTCGACCGCCGGAATGATGCCGACCACGTTGATTTTCAAGCCCATTTCGGCGACGGCGCGCAACGTGCCCAGCACCGAACCGGCGCCGCACATGTCGTACTTCATTTCGTCCATGCCCTCGCCCGGCTTGAGCGAAATGCCGCCCGTGTCGAACGTCACGCCCTTGCCGACCAGCACCACCGGCGCGGCTTTCGCGGCGCCGCCCTGATACTGCAGCACGATGAACTGCGCCGGTTCGACCGAGCCGGCCGTGACCGACAGGAACGAGCCCATCTTGAGCGCTTCGCACTGCTTTTCGCCCAGCACTTCGACCTTCAGCTTCCAGTCTTTGGCGAGCTTCTTCGCGGTGTTGGCGAGGTAGGTCGGCGTGCAGACATTGCTCGGCAGATTGCCGAGGTCGCGCGTCAGGTCCATGCCGTTGGCAAGCGCGGCGCCCTGCTTCGCGGCCAGCTTGGCGGCCTTCTCGTCGCCGGTGTTGACGCTGAAGACGATGCGCTTCAACGCGCGCGCCGAATTGTCCGGCTTGCTCTTCATCTGCGTGAACTTGTAGGTCAGTTCGCGCAGCGCGAGGATCGCGGCGCGCACGCCCCAATCGGCCGTGCGTTCGAGGATCGGCAGTTGCGCCAGCGTGAAGGTGACCTGGACGATCTTGGTGCCCAGCAGCGCGCGCCAGGCGGCCCGCACGGCTTCGCCGTAGGCTTTCTGGTTGAAAGCGTCCTGCTTGCCGAGGCCGACCAGCAGCACGCGGGAGGCGCCGATGCCCGACACTTCGTGCAGGAACAGCGTGGTGCCGGCCTTGCCGTCCATGTCGCCGGCCTTGATGATGCGGTTCAGCAGGCCGCGGGTGGCCTCGTCGATCTCGAGAGCCGCGCCCGAGAGGGTTTGCGACTCGAACACGCCGATTACGATGCAATCGGATTTCCCAGTCAGGAAACCGTTTGACGAGCCTTTGGTCCAATCACAGGCTTTTATGCTAAAGTCCATCGCGCTTGTCCTCGGATAAAATCTGGGCTTAGGATGAAAGCCGCAATTATCCGCTATTTTTCCCGCGGCGGCTGCACCGGAGGTGTGACGGGAAGCAACCCGTGCGCCACTGAGAGCGCCCCCTCTCATCATCAATAATGATCTTCGAACGCTCCCTCCAGCGCGAACTCGCGTATACGGCTGGTGCCGTGTTCATGGTTCTCCTCACGCTCGTGCTGACGACGATGATGATCCGCATCGTCGGCTTCGCAGCCTCGGGCGAGATCGACCCGCGCGACGTGCTGGTCCTGATCGGCCTGACCGTGATCGGCTACCTGGCGATCATGCTCGTCGCGACCCTGTTCGTGTCGATCCTGTTCGTCCTGACCCGTTGGTACAAAGACTCCGAGATGGTCGTGTGGCTCTCGTCGGGTGTCAGTCTGACGCAATTCATCAAGCCGATCGGCATTTTTGCCACGCCGATCATCATCCTCATCATGTTCTTCGTGTTCGTCGGCTGGCCGTGGTCGAACCAGCAGAGCAAGCTGATCCGCGCGCGCTTCCAGCAGCGCGACGAAGTCTCGCTGCTCGCGCCGGGTCAATTCCGCGAATCGGCCACCAGTCATCGCGTGTTCTTCATCGAGAAGATGTCGCCCGACCAGGCGCGTGTGGAAAACGTGTTCGTGACCAGCACGGAGAACGGCAAGGTCAACGTGGTCGTGTCGAAGACCGGCCATACCGAGACGCGTAAGAACGGCGATCGCTTCGTCGTGCTGGAAAACGGCCGCCGTTACGACGGCCAGCCGGGCCAGCCCGATTTCCGCATCATGGAGTTCGAACGCTACGGCGTGAAGATCCAGAGCCAGCCGGTCGTCAATACGCCCAGTACGACCGGCACGCCCACGCTCACGCTGCTACGCAATCCGAGCAACGACAATCTCGCCGAATTCGCCTGGCGCGCGGGTCTGCCGCTCATCGCAATCAACTTGATGCTGTTGGCCATTCCGCTCGCGCACCAGAATCCGCGGCGCAGCCGCACCATCAATCTCGTGATGGCGGTGCTCATCTATCTGACGTATTCGAATCTGTTGAACGTGGTGCAGTCGTGGATCGAGCAGGGCAAGATGTCGTTCCCGGTCGGGCTGGTGGGCCTGCACGTGATCGTCGCGGCGATCGTCGCGTTTATTTTCTGGCTGCGCGTGCGCAACCGGCCGCTCTTCACGCGGGCGATGTTCAGCCGTTCGCAGGGAGCCTGACCGATGCGCATCTATGAAAGGTACTTCGCGCGTCAGATCTATCTCACGTTTATCTTCATTCTGTTTGCGTTTTCGGGTCTGTTCTTTTTCTTCGACCTGATCAATGAACTGAATTCAGTCGGGCACGGCAACTACAAGTTTCAGTACGCTGTACTGCGGGTCGCGTTGCAAACGCCGTCGCGCTTCTACGAAATCATTCCGGTCGCGGCGTTGATCAGCGCGATCTATGTGTTCGCGCAGATGGCGGCGAATTCCGAGTACACGATTTTCCGCGTGTCCGGGCTTGCTACGAATCAGGCGCTGCGCTCGCTGTTGAAGATCGGGATTCCGCTGGTTTTGCTGACTTATCTGATCGGCGAAGTGGTTGGGCCGTACACGGATCAATTGTCGGAGCGCGTGCGGCTCGAGGCGCTCGGGTCTTCGGTGTCGAGTAACTTCGAGTCCGGTGTGTGGGTGAAAGATACGCTCACGGCACGCGCGGATGGCGAGCAGGTGACGCGCTTCGTCAACGTCGGCGAATTGAAGCCGGATGCGACGATCAGCAATGTGCGCATCTATGAATTTGATTCGAAGTTCCGGCTTTCGAATGTGCGGACCGCGAAGAGTGGGAAGTATCAGCCGCCGGGGCATTGGCAGTTGACTGGTGTGACCGACACGCAATTGATCGATGTGCCCCCTCCTCCGGGTACGCCCGCCGATGCGTTGAATCCGGTGTATCGGGCGAAGGAAGTGACCGTACCGGAGTACTCGCTGCGCTCGGAATTGACGCCGCAGATTCTGTCGGTGCTGCTGGTGTCGCCGGATCGGATGTCGATGTTCAATCTGTTCCGGTATATCCAGCATTTGACCGAGAATCATCAGGATACGCAGCGGTATGAAATTGCGTTTTGGCGCAAGTTGCTGTATCCGTTTGCTGTGTTTGTGATGCTGGTGCTGTCGTTGCCGTTTGCGTATTTGCATACGCGGGCTGGTGTGGTGGGGATGAAGGTTTTCGGCGGGATCATGCTGGGGATGAGTTTTCAGCTGTTCAACACGCTGTTCTCGCATATCGGGACGTTGAATACCTGGCCCGCGCCTTTGACTGCGGCAACACCCGGGCTGGTGTATCTCGTGCTCGGGCTGGTCGGGTTGAAGTGGGTTGATCGTCACTAGGAGACGGTGCCATGGCTGTGCATGGGATTGTGCTGTTTGGGCATGGCGCCAGGGACGTGCGATGGCGGGAGCCCTTTGAACGGTTGGCTATCAAGTTACGGGGAGCTTCTCCGGGTTCTGGGCCTGTCGCGTTGGCGTTTCTTGAGTTGATGGAGCCGGATTTGCCCACGGCTGTGGGTGAGCTTGTTGCTCAAGGCTGTGATGTGGTCACCGTTGTGCCGGTGTTTTTTGGGCAAGGGGGGCATGTCAGGAAAGACCTGCCTCTGGTGATCGAGCAATGCCAGGCTTTGCATCCTTCTGTTCTCGTTAAATGCGCTGTTGCTGTGGGTGAGGATGAGGCGGTTTTGGATGCTGTTGCCCAGTATTGCCTTCGGCAGGTTTGATTGCTTTCAGGTTGTGCTCGTGTGGCGTTGGCCTTTCCTTGCGTTCACGGTGGTCTATTAGCGTTGCCCCTGTGCGGGGCGGCACTTACTTCTCTTTGCCGCCGCAAAGAGAAGTAAGCAAGAGAAAACGGCTCAAACCGCTAATTCTTAAGTGGGTCCCCCGCGCAGTCGCGGTAGTGGTACATCTGGAATCTTCGCTCTCGCACATTCCACGCCAGTGACAAGGCGCTCATTCTTCCCGCCTCGCGCTACGCGCTCGTCGGAGCGGTCTGCTTAAAGCCAGTGGGCTTTTCTATTCGCGTGGGGGCCGTCGGCTTCGCCTCGGCTAGAGCGCTGAAGCCTACCGGGTTCCGAGCACGAACCACCGTCAGTGTGCAGTTATAGTGCGGCACGCGACCGTTTTGAACCGCACCTGCCCGTCCTGCATCACCCTCGTTGCGCCCATACGGCGCCTATTTGACGCCATCTTTGTGGCCTTCGCCAGAAGGTCTGCCGCGTGGCGCGCAGTAATCCGGCTTTGAGGAATTCCCTTCGCGTCGAGTGCGATAACCTGATATAGCTCGCGGTCAATCTCGAGTTCGCGCTGGTAATCCTCGCCGGTTTCCACCAGCAGTTCCAGCAATTTCCGCTGGCGATGTCGCTCCTCCCGCATCACGGCTGGATTCCTAACGATCGAGGCCGCAAGTGTCACCAGCTTGTCCAGTTGGCTTAGCTGCCGCTCAAGCAGCCCGAAAGCGGAACAGGGCGAGTTTTTCGTATTGAAGTGCGTCAACGGGTGGGCGCGACGTGGTGCGAGAATTCCTGGCGGATTTACTCATGGCGCGATCTCCCTAGAACTTACCTAGATCGCCCGACACGCGCTTTCGCGGTGGTGAGCGGGCACGGTGATACCGTTGGCAGACTGGCACCACAGCAAACCAGCAGACCCGGGGGTCTCCCTATCACGGGCCGCCCATAGCAAGAGGACGCGCAGAAACAGACGCACGCCCCGCCGGAGCGGGAGTACGTGCGTGGTGAGCAGGCTGCCAAGCCTGGCCGTCGCTGATTGGACGGCGAATTGAGTTTAAAACGTATTGTTTCGCGAGTGATCACCCGCGCGAGCTAAAAGGCGCGCGCCGCCAACATTTCCGAAACGTCCCAAGCGTCCGCTCGCATACAGGACTACAGCGCCGAGGAAATATCAGCAAAAAAATGGAACGATTGTTTGCTGAAGGACGGCGACAGCTGCGAGCAGCGCTCGCCGGAAGGATGAAGGCCTCGTCACCAAGGCGGAATGCGGGGTCGGTCTAATAGCGCTGCCCCTGTGCGGCAGCACGTCCCTTTCGTTGCCCCCAATGCGCCCGTTCGCCGCGTGTGATCGATTCCGTACGCCATGCCCCGCTAC
This sequence comes from Paraburkholderia sediminicola, assembly GCF_046027355.1. Lineage (GTDB taxonomy): Bacteria > Pseudomonadota > Gammaproteobacteria > Burkholderiales > Burkholderiaceae > Paraburkholderia > Paraburkholderia sediminicola_B. The sequence goes on from NZ_JAQQEK010000007.1 coordinate 114,933, forward strand.
CACCAGGCTGCCCGACGTCACGCCTACGATGGTCCTCATAGTGTTTCCGGATTCCCTAGGCATTCCCGGCAACCCACTTCCTGGAGCATCGAACATGCGCGTCTGCGATACGAACCAACGCTACATCCCTTGCGGTAGCAACGACGTCCCGACCGATCAGCAGAACGCAGACGGTTCAACGTCCAGTCAAGACATCTCCAAAAACGGTACAGGGCAAACGGGCACGCAGGCCTCGGATGCGGCAGGAAAAGCCCACCCCGCGCCGCCGACCACGCAAGTTGGAAACGCCCCCGGACCTCGCCTCACCACGTCCCAACGCGTGAAGCTCGACGCTGGCCGGCACGGGTCCGATGCATTCAGTGCAAGCACGTCGCCCACACAAGGTAGGTCAACGGCAGGGAGCGGCCGCGCGGCCAGCCATGCGCTCCGCACCGGCTCGCCCTCGCACGCGCTGCCTGCACACGCTGCCGAGCCCCACGAGAGCGTACGGGTCGAACGCGGTGTGGGTTCAAGCAAATGCGTCATGGATCGCGGCGGCAACGCGCTAAGGGACGGCGCCGTGGATTCCGAACGAATCGATCAGCGCGATTACCCGGAAAGCCAGGATCAGGTGCACGGCGGGTTATGCGAAGGAATGGTGCGAGAGGTCATGCGGCGAATGGATCTCGCGACCACCCCCGGGGTCCCCACGACAGTATCCCCGACTGGCCGCATGTTGCCGCTCACGGCGGTTCAAGGCATGCGTGCGGATGCCAGCCGGTCCTCGCCTGCGCGGAACGATATGTTCGGCCGCATCAATAACTTCCAGAACAACCGAACCGGGCTCAGATTCAATCACTACACATCGCAAGCGCCGGTCACTCTTGACCGCACGGGGACAAAACAAAGGCGCATTGAACGGTTTCTGGACCGCTTACACGATTCGCTACAGAAACCCGATGATATGGCCTATGTCCAGTTGGCTTTGGTGAAGAAAGACGTAAGGCGCGGGCACGCCCTTCTGATCCAGCGGGGACCTGACAATCGCTATTCGATCTTCGATCCTAACAATGGCGCCTTCCAATACGCCGACTGGGACCATATGGCCCATGCGTTAGAGAGATATCTGAACTCCGCCTTCCAGATGGGCCAGGCTTCAGGTGGGCCGCGTTCTAACGTTCGTCAAGACCAGTATGACGTCATTCCCTTCAAAATGCAGGTCTATTCGAACGCGCAGCACGCCGGAACGCCAGTCGACGAACTTCCCCCGCAACAGGGGGCGGCCGGTATTAGCCCACCCGACGGCGGCTGCGATGACATCATCTACAAGGAGCGTTCAACGGCGTGGAGCGACACATCGCTCGATGCACTTTTCCCGCAAGGATCGGCAACGTCCGGCCTGCACAGTCCGAATGAGAGCGTCGGCAGCTATGCGCTGCAGGAAGTCGCGTCGGGCAGATCGATCAATCTCCTTGCCGCCACGAACCTGCTACGTGGCTCGCTGAGCAATCCGTACGGGCACCACGGTATCGTCGACGCTCTGAATGTTGGGCACGAACGATATCAAACAGCCTCTACCACCGTATTACCGAACCACACCAGACACAGCGGCGTGCTCCATACGGCGAACGCGGGTGAGCTGGTCACCGATCTCAGGACGCACTTTAGCGAACCGTACGTCAGCGAAGATGCAACGACGCGCCATCCCAATGACTTCGCAGTAGTCGATCTGACGCTTAACCCACGAGCCGCTAGCGGGTCGAACCGAGAGCCCAGCCGGCCGGTCATCATCCAGCGGATGAACACCACGGACGACTATGCGAGCGATCAGTACCAGGTTTACGACCCGAACTCGGGGGTTTTCGTGTACCAAGGTTTTCAGAATCTGGCGTCCACCATGCGCCGCATCTACGATACCGGATATAGCGACGAGGGAGGCGTCCACCATGCGACGACCACGTGGTTTTCCAATGATTCCAGCATCGCCGACACCAGCCTCCCGGTCCTTGAAAGACAACCTCCCTCTCCGGTGCGGAACGTCACGCTGCTCCGCGCGGAGCATGCGGGTGGACTGGAGCACGCCAATGATGGCGCGCACGTACCGGAGAACTTTAATCTGCCGCCCGAGCCGGCCGATAACCGGCCTTCCATTCAGGATTACGTGCGCGCGCATATCGACGAACTGAAAAAACGTTCGGTCGATTCCCGGCCGGACGCCGAACCGCGGCTACTTTTCCGGCCTTCGACGGAGACACCCGAAGAAGTCAACAGGCAAGGCGGCTTCGACGCCGAATGGACACCGCTGAGCGAGATCAATCTGCGAATGCACAATTTCGACGTTGCCTCACACGAGGGGGAGACGGACAGCGCCGGCTATCTCGGCACTTTCGCTCTTCCGTCGGTTGCCGTCATACGCCAGCAGCATCAGCCCCGCCCCGGATACGTTTACGTCATCGCGGCCTCCCCCAACATGGTGGATGTCAACGGCAGCCTTGGACCACACGCCTTGGAGCGAAGAGACAGGGAATATGCGGCGATGGGGCATATCGACAACACGCAGGTAGTCGGCTGGTGGCGCACGGAAGACCTGCATAACAATCCCGCAACGAAGTACACACCCAACCACAATTTTCGCTGGGACGTGTACGACCATCTGCGAACCGCAGGCGCGCAACCACAGTTGGCGCGTTTTCCTGCTGGCAGCTCGGCCTGGCAGGAGCCCGCCTACAGACCGTTCGCAGGCACACGCCGACACAATGACCAGACGATCGCTGCGATCCCCAAGGAAGATCCCAACCGGACCCAGGCGGCCTTTTATCTGAACGCCATGATGAAAATCAATCAGGCGGCGGCCAAACAGTCGAACGGCGAAGATTACCGCGGGCCGATGACCATAGAGGCGTATGGCGGAGGGTCGTACATTCTTTATACGGATCGTTACGACCGTCCTTATATTGCGGAGAAAAGCTCTGCAGACAAGTACCCGGAAAACACACGGCAATTCGCGATGGGCGAGGACGGACGTCTCCATTATCCAAAGAACTACAACAAGGTGATACTGGTCGGCAGCGACGGTTATCTCCGAGTCGGACCAATTCCCGAGGACCCGGAGGATTTGAACGGGGTGTTTCGTTTCAGCGGTGGCCGTCTCGTTCACGCGAAGGACAACAAGTATCTGAACGTAGGTTATGGTTCTTCGCCATTCGTCGCTAACTATCAAAACGGTAGCTGGTCGCAATGGGGATTGAAGGATCCTGCCGGCCATGCGGTCACGCCGCCCATGTCCAACAGGAACAGCTATTCGCTGGAGGCCATGGCCTATAACCGGCGAAAGCTCTACGCCTTCAGTCAGGACCCGGATTCGGCGCTGCCGGCCGGCACGACGCACTTCGCCACGGAATTGGAGATGCTGGATATTCCGCCACGCAATATGCAGCAAAACATCGGATACCTGCAATCTTCTGGGGCGACCGACGTAGTTGCCCCCGAGTTGTTCAACGAAAATGCCGCCTGGCTCTTCAAAGATGGCTATTACGCGACCGCAACTAGCGAGAACGAACTCCAGGTGCGCACTGTTTCAGGAGAGATGATCTGGGAGGCAACGCACGACAAGCAAACGGGCTGGACATGGAGGCAAGCCGGCCCGATTGTCTCCACGGGTTTCCCAATTAGCGACGAGATATGGAACGGCATCAAGGCGCGAGAAATCGGCCGCCTCGATCAGGAAGACAAGCTGGCAAAGGTATAGCTACCCTCAAGCCGCGACCAGCATTCCCTTCGCCGAGCGGACCATCGCGTCCGCCTCGCGCGCGGCGAACGCTTCACCGATCATCAGCAAGCTGGGCTGCGACGCCTCGACCCACCCAACTGCCTCGCCGGCAGCGAGCCCTTGCAGCGTCAACGTCAGCGTGCGCTCGCGCTCCGTGCTGCAGGCCTCGACGATCGCGACCGGCGTGCCGATATCCCGGCCCGCGTCAATCAATTGCTGCGCGATCTTCACACCACTATCGCGGCCCATGTAGAACACCAGCGAATCCGCCTTGACCTGCTCGCGGATTTCCTCAGACCCTTGCGCGCGACTGAAGGTCGCCAGCGCCACGCTGCGCGATACGCCACGCAGCGTCAGGGAGCGCTTCAACGAAGCCGCGCTCGCCAGCGCCGCGGTAATCCCCGGCACCACCTCGTACTCGATGCCGGCCGCTTCCAGCGCTCGCATTTCTTCGTCGGCGCGGCCGAACAGCATCGGGTCGCCGCCTTTCAGGCGCACCACCACGTCGTGCTCGAGCGCGGCATCGACAATCTGCTTATTGATGAACTGCTGCGCAGTGGAAAGCTGCCCGCAACGCTTCCCAACGGCAATCCGCCGCGCGTGCGAAGGCGCATAGTCCAGCATAGCCGGTTCGACCAGCGCATCATGCAACACCACATCAGCAGTGCCCAGCAACCGCGCGCCGCGCACCGTAATCAGGTCCGCAGCACCCGGCCCTGCGCCGATCAGATAAACCTTACCCATTTGCCTCAACCTGTCCGTTAGGGCGCCAGCATGACGCAGCGATGCGCAAGCGCCGCACTTACGCCGAAAACGCCCGAATCATCCCAGCCGCAACGGTATGATGCGTCGCTTCGTCGATCAGCACGAACGCACCCGTGCCCTGATGCGAGTCGTACACATCGCACACCAGCGGCTTCTGCAACGTCAGCGCCACGCGGCCGATATCGTTCATCGTCAGATCCTTGCGATCGGTGGCCTGCGACAGCGTATGCACGTCGAGCACTTCCTTGATCGCACCGATCCGCGCAAACACCGTGTTGGTGGTCTGCTTCAACAGATACTTGCGTTGCGTCGACAGCGGCGTGTCATCGAACCAGCACAAGTCGGCCTCAAGCTTCTTCGCCGGTTCCGGCGCCGCTTCACGCAGCACGAAGGTGTCACCGCGCGAAACGTCGACGTCTTCCGCCAAACGGATCGTCACCGCTTGACCCGCGAACGCGCGGTCCACCGCAGCCGTGCCGCCCGGCACCGGCGCAATGATTTCGGCAACCGTCGCTTCACGATTGGCCGGCAACACGACGATCGTATCGCCGAGTTTCACTTCGCCGGCTTCGACACGGCCCATGTAGCCGCGGAAGTCGTCAGCCTGGCTGCCGTCCTGGCGCGCCACCCACTGAACCGGGAAACGCAGCGCCTGACCCGTCGGCACTTCGACCGGCAATGCTTCGAGCAGGTCCAGCAGCGGCTCGCCCGCGTACCACGGCATGCTTTCGCTCGCCGTCACGATGTTGTCGCCCTTGAGCGCCGACACCGGCACGAAGCGCACATCGCTCAAGCCCAGTTGACGCGCGAGTTCGACATACGCGTCACGAATTTCGTTGAAGCGCTGCTCGCTGTAATCGACGAGGTCCATCTTGTTGATCGCGACGATCGCGTGCTGCAAACCCAGCAGCTTGACGATCGCGCTATGACGCTTGGTTTGCGGCAGCAGTTGCGCCACACCATCAACGAAAGTCACGCGTGTCGCGTCGACGAGAATGATCGCCGCGTGCGCCGTCGACGCGCCCGTCACCATGTTGCGCGTGTACTGCTCGTGACCCGGCGTATCGGCGATGATGAACTTGCGCTTCGCAGTCGCGAAGTAACGGTACGCGACATCGATCGTGATGCCTTGCTCGCGTTCGGCTTCGAGGCCGTCGGTGAGCAGCGACAGATCGATTTCGTCGCCGACGGTACGCTTATTCTTCGCACGCGACAGTGCCGAGAGTTGATCTGAAAGCACAGCCTTGCTGTCGTACAGCAGGCGACCGATCAACGTGCTCTTGCCATCGTCGACGCTACCCGCGGTAATGAAACGCAGCACGCCGAGGTCTTCTGGTTGATGAATACTCATGATTGCATTGCCCTCGTGTGCTTAGAAATAACCTTGCTTCTTACGCTGTTCCATCGCGGCTTCGGAGACCTGATCGTCCATCCGCGTCGCGCCGCGTTCCGTGATTTCGGTCACGGCCGTTTCGGCGATGATCTTCTCGAGATCGTCAGCATCGCTTTCCACCGGGCACGTGCAGCTAATGTCGCCAACGGTACGGAAGCGCACCTGCGCGGTTTCGCTGACTTCGCCTTCACGCATCGGCGTGAGCGGCGTAACCGGCACGAGCAGGCCATTGCGGCGCACGATCTCGCGCTGATGCGCGTAATAGATCGACGGCAGTTCGAGCTGTTCGCGAGCAATGTACTGCCACACGTCGAGCTCGGTCCAGTTCGAAATCGGGAACACACGCAGATGTTCGCCGTTATGCAGACGCGCGTTATACAGGCTCCACAGTTCCGGCCGCTGAGCCTTCGGATCCCATTGACCGAATTCATCGCGGAACGAAAAGATCCGTTCTTTCGCGCGGGCCTTTTCTTCGTCGCGGCGCGCGCCGCCGATCAATGCGGTGTAGCCGTACTGTTCGATGGTTTCGAGCAGCGTCACGGCTTGCGCGGCGTTGCGCGAATCCGTTTCACGACGCAGACGCACCGTGCCGCGCTTGATCGAATCTTCGACATGACCAACCACCAGCTCAGCGCCGATCTCTTCCGCACGACGATCGCGGAAGTCGATCACTTCGTCGTAGTTGTGGCCGGTGTCGATATGCACGAGCGGGAACGGCAGCACGGTCTTGCGATTCGCGCCGATACCGAAGGCCTTCAGCGCGAGGTGCAGCACCACGACCGAATCCTTACCGCCCGAAAACAGCAGCGCGGGCTTGCTGCATTCAGCGACCAGTTCGCGCAGGATGTGAATCGACTCGGCTTCGAGCCAGTCGAGGTGATCCATACGGTTTGCCGTGTTGGCGAGCGGTGCGTTCACAGTGGAATCGAGCGTGGTGCTCATGTTTGGGTCCTTCGTTGGTTCGCGTCGCAAGCGGTTGCTCGCGTCGCGGAGTATTCAAATCGGTATGTGCGGCGTTCGGGCCAAAAAACCAAGGCCCGTTCACTCAAACTTCAGGCCGGAGTGTTCGCGCTGCGGTCAACCGCGATCGGCGTAATCGTCGTGATGTGCAGTCCGCATTCCTTCGTATCGCGCGACTCCCACCACCAGCGCCCTGCCCGGCTATCTTCACCGGGACGCACGGCGCGCGTACAAGGCTCGCAACCGATGCTCGGGTAGCCGCGCGCATGCAGCGGATTGACCGGCACGTCGAACGCTTTCAGGTAGGCCCACACTTCGGCCTCGGTCCAGTCGGTCAGCGGATTGAACTTGGCGATGTTGCGCGCGGCGTCGTGCTCTTCCGCATGCAATTCGGCGCGCGTCACCGACTGCTCGCGACGCTGTCCCGTGACCCATGCGCTGACATCCGACAGCGCGCGGTTCAACGGCTCGACCTTGCGGATTTCGCAGCAGCGCTTGCGCAGATCGACGCTTTCATAAAACGCGTTCAGACCGTGCGAGCCGACGTATTCCTCGACCGCGGCAGCTTGCGGATGAAACTGTTCAATGTCGTAACCGTAGCGCTCTTTCACGCGATCGAGCATGCCCAGCGTTTCCGCATGCAAACGGCCCGTGTTCAGCGAGAAGATGCCGATCTTCACGCCACGCGAGAGGATCGCGTGCGTGAGCAGCATGTCTTCCGCTGCGAGGCTGCTCGCGAGCTTCACGTTCGCGTGACGCGCGGCGATCGAGTCGAGCAGCGCATCGAGGCGCTCGACTTTCGCGGCGAGTTCCGGCGTGAGGGCTTGAACTTCGCTCATGCCGATGCCTTTGCCAGTTCGCCTGCTTCACGGCGGCGGAACAGCGGCGACGAGTTCACCGCGCCCTGATAGTTGAAGCTGAATTCGTCGAACGCTTTGAGCGCATCGTCGAAATCTTTGTCGGCGCGCAATGCGTAAGCATCGAAGCCGCAACGGAACATGAACGCGAGTTGATCGCGCAGCACGTCGCCAATTGCGCGCAGTTCGCCCTTGTAGCCATAACGCTCGCGCAGCAGGCGGCCGATGCTGTAGCCGCGGCCATCGCGGAACACCGGGAAGTCCACGCCGATCAGCGCGATCGTGTCGAAGTCCGCGACGATATCCGCCGGTTCGCTGTCCGGCGCGAGCCACACGCCGATTTCAGCCGCGCTACGCGAAGCGATCAACGCATCACGGGAAGCCTGCCACAACGCGAGCGGCACCAGCACCTTGCCTGCGGGCAATTCGTTCACCGCGGGCAGCGAGCCATCTTCCGCCGGGCGCACGACCGTCCAGTCATCGTTGACGATCGCGCGATTCTTGATGATAGAAGCCATCTGTTCAGTATCCTTTTCGCGGTTACGCGTGAGCCGGTTGACGCGAGGCGTACACGCGTTCCTTGAACGGGGTGATGCCGATGCGGTTGTACGTTTCGATGAAGCGCTCGCCTTCGTGACGGTTTTCCACGAACGTATCGATCACCTTGCTCATCACGTCCGGCATTTCTTCCGCCGAGAACGACGGGCCGATCACGCGGCCGAGGTGCGCGCCGGTGGCGCCCGTGCCCTGCTCGCCGCCGAGCGTCACCTGATACCACTCCGAGCCGTCCTTATCGACGCCCAGAATGCCGATGTTGCCGACGTGGTGGTGACCGCACGCATTGATACAGCCCGAGATGTTCAGCGACACGTCGCCGAGGTCGTACACGTAGTCCAGATCGTTGAAGCGTTCCTGAATGGCCAGCGCGATCGGAATCGACTTCGCATTCGCGAGCGAGCAGAAGTCGCCACCCGGGCACGCGATGATGTCGGTCAGCAAGCCGATGTTCGGCGTGGCGAAACCTTGCGCCTTGGCCTTTTCCCACAGCGCGAACAGGTCGCGCTTCTTGACGTTGGCCAGAATCAGATTCTGTTCGTGCGATACGCGGATTTCGCCGAGCGAGTACTCGTCGGCCCAATCGGCGACCGCTTCCATTTGCGCATCCGTTGCGTCGCCGGGAGCGATCGTGGTCGGCTTCAAAGACAAGGTTACCGATGAATAGCCCGACACCTTGTGCGGACGCACGTTACGCTCGACCCAACGGGCGAACGCACGGTTTTCCAGCAGATGCTTTTCGAACGAAGCGTCCGTATCCGCGAGCTTTTCGTACACCGGCGGCTGGAAGTACTGCGACACGCGATCCACTTCGGCTTGCGTGAGCGTCGAAGGACCGTCCTTCAGGTGTTGCCATTCTTCTTCGACTTGCGCCGAGAATTTCTCCGGGCTCAACGCCTTCACGAGAATCTTGATGCGCGCCTTGTACATGTTGTCGCGGCGGCCGTAGCGGTTATACACGCGCAGCACGGCTTCGCAGTACGTCAGCAGATGTTGCCACGGCAGATCTTTGCGGATGATCGCGCCGATGATCGGCGTACGGCCCATGCCGCCGCCGGCCAGGATATCGGCCACCAGTTCGCCCTGCTCGTTCTTCCTCAGATACACGCCCATGTCGTGAATCTGCACGGCAGCACGGTCTTCCTTCGACCCCGACACGGCGATCTTGAACTTGCGCGGCAGCCACGCGAATTCCGGGTGGAACGTCGACCATTGACGCAGAATTTCGGCCCACGGACGCGGATCGACCACTTCATCCGGCGCCACGCCGGCGAACTGGTCGGCGGTGATGTTGCGGATACAGTTGCCCGAGGTCTGAATGCCGTGCATTTGCACCGCGGCGAGCTTGCGCAGGATTTCCGGCGTTTCTTCGAGCTTGATCCAGTTGTACTGGATGTTCGAGCGCGTCGAGAAATGGCCGTAGCCGCGGTCGTGTTCGCGCGCGATCTGCGCGAGCACGCGCATCTGGTCGCTGCGCAGGTTGCCGTACGGAATCGCGATGCGGTGCATGTACGCGTGGCGCTGGTAGTACAGGCCGTTCTGCAGGCGCAGCGGACGAAACTCCTCTTCGCTCAATTCGCCCGACAAGCGGCGGCGAACCTGATCGGCGTACTGCGCGACCCGTTCATCGACGATGGTCTGGTCGTACTGATCGTATTGGTACATTCGGGGACCCCAATTTTTTGCAAGTGATGCACGGCGGTCCGGTTCCGCCGCGCCTTGGATACCTCCCTTTGTCACCATCTGCCTATGAACGTTTAGACCCATCGCTCATTTGCTTATGACAAATACAGATATCCATATTGAAAAAGATGGACAGATCGTAATAAACTCGCCTTATATTTCAAACGACTAAAAAATTCTTTTGATATGCGGAGAGGTTATATATGAACCTGCATCAATTCCGCTTCGTCCGCGAGGCTGTGCGGCAGAATTTCAACCTCACGGAAGCGGCCAAGGCACTGTTTACAAGCCAGCCGGGCGTTTCCAAGGCGATCATCGAGCTGGAAGACGAGCTCGGCGTGGAAATCTTCACGCGGCACGGCAAGCGCGTGCGCTCACTGACCGAACCGGGACGCATCATTTTGCAGTCGGTCGAGAAGATCCTGCAGGAGGTTGAAAGCCTCAAGCGAGTCGGTAAAGATTACGCGGCGCAGGATCAGGGCAATCTGGTGATCGCCGCCACCCACACCCAGGCGCGCTACTCGCTGCCTGCCGCCATCGCCGAATTCAAGAAGCGCTTCCCCAAGGTGCACCTTTCGATTCTGCAAGGCAGCCCGACCCAGGTCGCCGAAATGGTGCTGCACGACCAGGCCGATCTCTGCATCGCCACGGAAGCGATCGCTAACTATAAAGAGCTGGTCTCGCTGCCCTGCTTCCAGTGGCACCACGTCGCCGTCATGCAGCCGGATCATCCGCTGCTCGACCGCAAACTTTTGTCGCTGGATGATCTGACCCAATATCCGCTGATCACCTACGACAACGCGTTCGCCGGTCGCACCAAGATCAACGAGGCGTTCCGTCTACGTGGGCTGCATCCGGACATCGTGCTGGAGGCGATTGACGCCGACGTGATCAAGACCTATGTGGAACTAGGCCTCGGCGTCGGCATCATGGCGGATATCGCGTTCAACGCCGAGCGCGACCGGCACTTACGCGCCATGCCGGTCGGCCACCTGTTCGGCAGCAATGTGACGCGGGTCGCGCTGAAACAGGGCGCCTATCTGCGCAGCTATGTGTATACGCTCGTCGAACTGCTGTCGCCGAGCATGAATCGCAAGCTGATCGAACAGGCGCTCAAGGGCGAACACGAAACCTACGAACTTTGACATCACCACGCTTGTTGCCACGGAGACCCTCGATGACGTCGTATAAGAAGAAATTCAACGGCCTCGCCGCCGCTTTTGGTTTTGGCGCGCTCCTGCTCGCCACCGCTGCACACGCCGACATCAAGGTCGGCATCGATCTGTCGAGCACCGGCCCGGCCGCCGTGATCGGCATCACCAGCAAGAACGCGATGCTGATGTGGCCCGCCACGATCGCCGGCCAGAAAGCCGAGTACATCTTCCTCGACGACGCCTCCGACCCGGGCGCCGCCGTGCGCAACATCCGCAAGCTGATCAACGAAGACCACGTGGACGTGATCGTCGGCCCGAACATCACGCCGGCGGCCATGGCCGCGCTCGATCCGGTCGCCGAGAGCCAGACGCCGATGATCACGCTGATCGGGTCGGCCAGCGTGGTCGAGCCGCAGGAAGGCAAGAAGGTCTGGGCCTACAAGATGGCGCAGACCGACAGCGCGATGGCCGACGTGATGACGCGCTACATGTCGAACCACAATGTGAAGACGGTGGGCTTCATCGGTTTCGCGGACGGCTACGGCGAAAGCTGGCTCAACGAGTTCAGCAAGTTCGCGGCGCTGCGCCATATCCAGCTGGTCGCCACCGAGCGCTATAACCGCACCGATGCGAGCGTCACCGGCCAGATCCTGAAGCTGATGGCCGCCAAGCCCGACGCGATTCTGATCGCCGGGGCCGGCACGCCGACGGTGCTGCCGCAGCGGACGCTGATCGAACGCGGCTTCAAAGGCCCGATCTACCAGACGCACGGCATCGCCACGCCCGAGTTCATCAAGCTGGGCGGCAAGGACGTGGAAGGCACGCTGTTCCCGACCCAGCCGGTCGTGGTCGCGCGCACGCTGCCGGCCGATCATCCGGCGAAGAAGGCGGCGCTCGCCTTTACGAACGAATACGAAGCGAAGTACGGCGCGGGCAGCGTGACGCAGTTCGCGGGCGATGCAGCCGGCGTGTACCCGCGTTTGCAGGACGCCGTGGCCCGCGCGTTGAAGACGGCGCAGCCGGGCACGCCCGCGTTCCGCACGGCGCTGCGTGACGAGCTGGAGCACGCGCATGAGCTGGTCGTGCCGAACGGCGTGGTCAACACGAGCCCGAAGGATCACGTGGGCCTGGATCAGCGCGCGAGCGTGATGGGCACTATCAAGAACGGCAAGTTCGTTTATTTGAGCCAGTGAGCCAACCCGTCCACATTCGCCGTCCGCCGCTCTGCCCAATGCTTTGTTCGGGGTGAACCTCATTACCGGCGCCTGACCAGTCCAAACGCCGACAGTCAGGCGCGCGGCGTATTGCTGTTAAAGTGCATAGCTTCAACTAGCCGTTTCCCCATCATGCGCACCACCCGAGCCATCCACGCCGTCGAGCGGTTGAAAACCCGCAGCGGCAATCCGCAGTTCGCCGCGATCAGTCTGTCCGGCGGCCTGTTTTATCTGGTCGACAAATCGAGCGGCACGGACAAAAAAGTCTCCGATCCGCTGACGCTCGACGACTTCGTCAAATTCGTCGATGGGTTCGGGCCGCCGAAGCCGCGCAAAGCGAGCAAGCTGGATATCGCGTTCGAAGAGCAAATCAAGAAGAGCAAAGGCGGTTGAGCGGGGCGGCGAACCCCACTCGTCCAGCCGCGACACAAAGCCGCCTCAAGCGCTTCGCGCAATCTCCCGCCACTGCCCATCCGCCGCGCTGCTCGCGAGCATGGCGTCGATAAAACGTAGCCCCGCCACACCGTCCTCCACTGTCGTGAGCAACAGGCTCTCGGCGGGCAACGCGCGCCCCGCGTCCAACGCTTCGATCTGCAACGCCGCGTCTTTGTATAACTGCGCAAACGCCTCCAGATAACCTTCAGGATGTCCCGCCGGCACGCGCGTCGCATGGGCCGCGATCGTGCTCTTCACGCGCCCGCGTGTCAGGCGCTCAGCCGCACCTCCCAATGGCGTGAACCACAATTCATTGGGCTCCTCCTGATCGAACGCAAGACCGGCTTTCGTCCCATACACCCGCAAACGCAAGGCGTTCTCCGCGCCGCTCGCCACCTGGCTCGCCCATAGCATGCCGCGCGCGCCGTTCGGATAGCGCAGCATCGCTTGCACGTGATCGTCGATGCGACGGCCCGGCACGAACGTATGCACTTCCGCCGCGAGCGCATGGGGCATCATGCCCGTGACGAACGCGGCAAGATGATACGCATGCGTGCCGATATCGCCGAGACATCCCGCCGGCCCGGCTAACGCAGGATCCGTGCGCCAGCCCGCCTGCTTGTTCGTGCCGCTCGTTTCGATCGGCTCCGCCAGCCAGTCCTGCGCGTATTCGACCTGCACGACGCGTATTTCGCCCAACTCGCCGCTTTCGATCAACTCGCGGGCATGACGCACCAGCGGATAGCCGGAGTACGTATGCGTCAATGCAAACAGCCGGTTCTTCTCGCGAGCCAGTTTCGCCAGCGCCTCGCCTTCCGCCAGCGAGATCGCCAGCGGCTTGTCGCACACGATGTGGATCCCGGCTTCGAGAAACGCCGTCGCCACCGGCGCGTGCAGATGATTCGGCGTGACGATCGCCACCGCGTCGATGCCGTCATCGCGCGCGGCTTCGGCGCGCGCCATCTCGCGCCAGTCCGCGTAGCTGCGCGCGATCCCGGCCTCATCGGCGCTCGCCTGCGCGCGCTGCGGATCGGACGACAGCGCGCCCGCCACCACTTCGAAACGATCGTCGAGCCGCGCCGCGATCCGATGCACCGCGCCGATGAACGCGCCCTGTCCGCCGCCGACCATCCCCAGCCTGAGCCTTCGTTGTGGCATCGCCTTCACTCCTTTGCGTGTTGCTCGCCGTCAGATGCCGAGCACGCGCTTTAACTGCGCGGCGTCCACGCCGCTGCCGGCGAAGTCGTCGAATGCATGCTCGGCCACGCGGATAATGTGCCGGCGAATGAACTCCGCGCCTTCGCGCGCGCCGTCGTGCGGATGCTTCAGCGCGCACTCCCATTCGAGCACGGCCCAGCCGGGGAAATCGTATTGCGCCATCTTCGAGAAGATCGCGCCGAAATCGATCTGCCCGTCGCCGAGCGATCTGAAGCGCCCCGCGCGCTCGACCCAGCCGCTATAGCCGCCATACACGCCCTGCTTGCCGGTCGGACGAAACTCCGCGTCCTTCACATGAAACGCCTTGATGCGCTCGTGATAGATGTCGATAAACGCAAGGTAATCGAGCTGCTGCAAAACGAAATGACTCGGGTCGTACAGAATGTTCGCGCGCGCATGCTGCTTCACCGCGTCGAGAAAACGCTCGAAGGTCACGCCGTCGTGCAGATCCTCGCCCGGATGCAGTTCGTAGCACACGTCGACGCCGGCGGCGTCGAACGCGTCGAGAATCGGCGTCCAGCGGCGTGAGAGTTCGTCGAACGCGGCTTCGACCAAACCTGCCGGACGCTGTGGCCAAGGATACAAATACGGCCACGCCAGCGCGCCCGAAAACGACACGTGCGTGCTCAATCCCAAACGCTGCGAAGCCTTCGCCGCCAGCTTCATCTGGTCGATTGCCCACTGCGTGCGTGCTGCCGGATCGCCTCGCACCTGCGGCGCGGCGAAACCGTCGAACAACGCGTCATAAGCCGGATGCACGGCAACGAGTTGCCCTTGCAGATGCGTCGAGAGTTCGGTGATCGTCACGCCCGCGTCGTCCGCGACCTCGCGCAACTCGTCGCAATACGTCTGACTCGCCGCCGCCTGTTCGAGATCGATCAGACGGCTGTCGCACGGCACCTGAATGCCCTTGAAGCCGAGACCCGCGGCCCACTCTGCGAGATGCGCGAGGTTGTCGAACGGCACCTCGTCGCCCATGAACTGGGCGAGAAAGATCGCCGGCCCTTTGATGGTTTTCATCGTACGGTTCCTCGAACGAGGGCGCGCTCGCCGTGCCGCTGCGGCAGAAAGCCCGGCGGCGCGCCCCGGATGCTCAGGTCAGAACGGCGAGTCCGGGAAATAGAACTGCTGCGCGTTTTCCTTCGTGATCAGCACCGACGGAATGATCGTGGTGGGCGGCAGCTTCTCGCCTTTCAGACGCGCTTCGGCGGTCAGCTTGATGGCGTCGTAGATGAACTTCGGCGAGTACGACACGTCGGCCTTGATCATCGGCGCGCCGTCCATCACGTTCTTCACCATACCCTTCGACCCCGCGCCGCCGAACACGATCTTGATGTCGGTGCGTTTGGCCTGCTCGATCGCCTTGATCACGCCGACCGCCATGTCGTCGTCCGCGGCCCAGACGGCGTCGATATGCTTGAAGCGCGTCAGGTAATCCTGCATAACCTTGAAGGCGTCGTCGCGATTCCAGTTCGCGTACTTGGCGTCGAGGATCTTGATGTTCGGATACGCCTTCAGCACGCCCGTAAACGCCGTCCAGCGTTCGTTGTCGAGCGTCGTCGGAATACCTCGCAGCGCAACGATATCGCCCTTGCCGTCGAGCGCTTTCGCCAGATACTCGGCGGGAATTTTGCCGAACGCGGTGTTGTCGCCCGCCACGTACGCATCCTGCGCGCTGGTGTCGGTCAGGCCGCGATCCACCACCGTCACGTACACGCCTTTCTTCTTCACCTGCGCGACCGGCTGCGTGAGCGAGGCCGATTCGAACGGGAAGATCACGAGCGCATTGATCTTGTTGACCGTCACGAGATCCTGCAACTGGTTCGCCTGTTCGGGCGCGCCGGCCGCGGTCTTCACGATCACTTTCAGATCGGGATGCGCCTTCTCCAGATCGGTCTTGGCCTTGTTCGCCCACCAGACGATGCCGCCCGTGAAGCCGTGATCGGCCGTCGGAATCGCAACGCCCAATGTGACTTTTTCATCGGCACGCGCAATGTTCGCCGTGCCCAGTATCCCCAACGCCAGCATGCCGGCGCCGACCGCTCGAATGACCTGCTTCATGGTTGTGTCTCCTTTTGTGAGGCGTTCATGCGCCCCGATTTTCAACTCACCGTGATTGCAAATTTAAAGCGCAATATGAAGCGCCACCGCTACCGCCGTCCACGTTGTACGAACGCGACGAAGATAATCACTACGCCCTGCACCGCCGCGTTCAGATACACGCTGATGATGCTGGTCAGATTCAGAATGTTCGCGATCACCGAGAGCAGGATCGCGCCGATCACGGTGCCGATCACGCGGCCTTCGCCGCCTTTGAGCGCGGTGCCGCCGACCACCACCGAAGCGATCGCTTCGAGTTCCCATAGCAAACCCGTTGTCGGCGTGGCCGAGCCGAGCCGCGGCACGTACAGCACAGTGGCCACGCCCACGCAAATCCCAAGCAGCACGTACGTGACGATCTTCACGGTATCGACGCGAATCGCCGCATAACGCGCGACCTGTTCGTTCGAACCGATCGCCTGCACGTGACGGCCGAACGCGGTGCGGTTGAGAATCAGCGCGCCGCCCGCCGCCACCACGAGGAACACCCAGATCGGCACCGGCACGCCGAACAGGCTCGCGTAATACACCGGGCCGTACAGATCGGATAACGAGTTATCGAGCGTCAGCGCGCCGCCATCGGCGAGCCAGGTGAGCACCGCGCGAAAGATGCCCAACGTGCCGAGCGTGACGATGAATGGCTCGATGCGTCCTTTGGTGATCAGCAAGCCGTGCGCGCAGCCGAACAGGCCGCCGAGCATCAGCGCGCCCACGATACCGAGCGTGAGAATCATCAGCGGCGGGAACGAGTGTCCGCCGACACCCGCCGCGAGTCCGTTCATCAGCCAGATCATGCTGCCCGCGATCAGCGCCGCCATCGAGCCGACCGACAGATCGATGCCGCCCGAAATGATCACGAAGGTCATGCCGACCGCGATGATGCCGATGAACGACGTGCGCGTGAGCACGTTCATCATATTGTCGACGGTCGCGAAATCGCGGTTGAGCAGCGTACCGATGACGCACAGCGCGATGAGTCCGACGAGCGGCCCGAGCGCATACAGTCGATGCGCGAAGCGCAACGCACGGCCGGATTGCACGGCTTCAGTGGGTGCCGGTCGCATGGGCGATCAACTCCTCTTCAGTCAGATGTTCGAGCGTGAGCGTGGCTTGCAGGCGTCCCGCGCGCATCACGGCGACGCGGTGGCACAGGCCGATCAGCTCGATCAGTTCGGATGAAATGACGATCACCGCGCGGCCCTGCGCGGCGAGACGATGAATCAGAAAATAGATGTCGCGTTTCGCGCCGACATCGACGCCGCGCGTCGGCTCGTCGAGCACGATCACGTTCGGGTCGGGTTGCAGGAATTTGGCGAGCGCGAGCTTCTGCTGATTGCCGCCGGAGAGCATGCGCGCGCGGCTCGACAGGTCGCCCGTGCGGATGCCGAATTCACTCACGGCTTTGGTCAGCGCGGCGCGCCCCGCTTTCATGTCGAGCAGCGGATGCGCATAGCGTTCGAGCGTCATCAGCGTGACGTTGTCCTGCAGGCTCAGGTTCACATGCAGGCCTTTGCCTTTGCGGTCCTCACTGAGATACGTGATGCCGTGGCGCATTGCGTCGCGCGGGCTTTTCAGATCGGCGGGACGGCCGGCGACTTCAATGCGGCCCGCCGTGCGCTTGCGCAAACCTATGATCGCTTCGAACGCCTCGGTGCGGCCCGCGCCCACCAGTCCCGCGAAACCGAGCACTTCACCGGCGCGCACGTCGAAGCTCAGATCTTCGACCCAATCCGGCACTGCCAGGCCTTCCACCTTCAACGCGAGCGGCGCGTCGGCGGACACGGTGATCTTGTCGGGAAACATGTCCGAAAGCTCGCGCCCGACCATCAGGTTCGCCATCTGCTGCCGCGCGAGTCCCGCGGTTTCGCCCCGCGCAACGAAGCGGCCGTCGCGCATCACGATCACTTCATCGGTGATGCGCTCGACTTCGTCCAGCTTGTGCGAGATGTAGATGATGGTCACGCCGTCGGCCTTGAGCTTCGCCATCAGCGTGAAGAGGCGTTCGGTCTCGGACGGCGTGAGCGTCGCGGTCGGTTCGTCCATGATGAGCAGCCGCGCGCGGCGCGACAGCGCCTTGGCGATCTCCACCATCTGCTTTTCTGCGACGATCAATTCACGCACTTTCGTATCGGGCGCCTTTTCCAGACCGACTTGCGCGAGAAAACGCGCGGCCTCGGCGCGCATGGCGGCGTCGTCGACGAACCAGCCGCGCTTTTTTTCATGACCGAGATACATGTTCTGCGCGATCGTCAGATGCTCGGCGAGATTGAACTCCTGGTGGATCAGCACGATGCCTTGCGCTTCGGCGTCGCGCGAACCGATGAACTGATGCGCGCGGCCATCGACCAGCAAGGTGCCCGAGGTTGCGGTCTCGTAGCCTGCAAGGATCTTCATCAACGTGGATTTGCCCGCGCCGTTCTCGCCGAGCAGACCGTAGATGCGCCCCGGCGCCAGCTCGAAGCTCACGCCGTGCAGCACGCGCACGGGGCCGAAGTCTTTGCGGATGTCGTCGAAACGGATCGCGAGACTCATGATTCAGGCGCTCCCCCGAATCACGAGCCGATGCGGCAGCAGCACGCCCGGCACGTTCGCCAACGGATTGGCGAGCCGCTGCAGCAGCAGACGCGCTGCGGTTTCGCCCAGCTCGCGCATGGGCTGCGCGATGGTGGTGAGCGGCGGATCGATCTGCGCGGCGAGCGAGATATCGTCGAAGCCGACCACCGCGATGTCGTCCGGCACGCGCTTGCCAACGCTGCGCAAGCCGTGGATCACGCCGATGGCGAGCGTATCGGAGACCGCGAAGATCGCGCTCGGCGCCTGCGGCTGATTCATCAGCGTGGCCGCGGCCGACGCGCCCGCTTCGTAGTCGAGGCTGTTCAGGTTCATGCGCCAGCGTTCGTCCGGCGTGATGCCCGCTTCGGTCAGCGCGTCCAGATAGCCCTGCTGACGCTGCCGCGCGTATAGGTAATCGACATCGGAATTGATGAGGCCGATGCGGCGGTGGCCGCGCGCGAGCAGATGCCTGACGGCGTCGCCCGCGGCCCGGTAATTGTCGATGCCCACGTACGGCACGCCCATCGCCGGGTCGAACTCGCAGCACGCGACCCACGGCAGCGCGCTGGAGGCCTCGCCGAGCGCCTGCTGGATGGTGGCCGGGTCGAGACAGATCGCGCCGTCCGCGCGGCGCCGCCGCAGCAGATCGAAGTAGCTGCGCTCGCGGCCCGGATCGGCGCCGGTGTCGCACAGCAGCATGAAGTAGCCGTGCTGGCGCGCCACGCTGTCGATGCCGCGTACGATTTCCGCGTAAAAGGGGTTGCCGACGTCCGGGACCATGGTCAGCAGCAGACGGCTCTCGGCGGTGCGCAGGTTGCGCGCGAGTTCGTTGACGCGGTAGCCGCTCGAATCGATGGCGGCCAGCACCTTGTCGCGCGTGGCGGGCCGCACGTTCTCGTGGCCGTTCAGCACGCGCGACACCGTGGCCACCGAGACGCCCGCCTGCTCGGCCACGCCGGCAATCGAAATGCCATCGGCCGCGCCGCGCAACGGCTTGACGCCGGGCTGGGGATGCGCCGCGGACACCGCCGTGGAAGCCTTCCTGGACGACGATCTGGACAAGTGAACTCGCCTCGAAAATGTAATCGATTACATTTTTGAGCGATAGACGTGGGAAGCGCAAGGACTGATCGCTAGGGATTAACACGGGGGCAGGTGTGATCCGGCTGGTGACACGCTCCGGCGTGGGAAGGGGCGCGCCCTGCCCGCGAGGGCGCTGATCGGCATCGTCATTTGGTACAATCCCGCAGTTACCCTGACGGGCCTTGCGTGTCGTTTGTCCTGCGAGGCCGGTGGTCAGAGGCACATCGCAAAACTCGCCAAACCATACAGCCGAACCCACCATGAACATCGAGCAAGCGCGTTTCAACATGATCGAACAGCAGATCCGCCCCTGGGAAGTGCTCGACCAGGACGTGCTGAATCTGCTCTCGATCGTCAAACGTGAAAACTTCGTCCCCGCCGTGTATCGCGAGCTGGCCTTCGTCGACTTCGAAGTGCCGCTGCCGGCCGGCCAGCACATGCTGGCCCCGCGTGTCGAAGCGCGCGTGCTGCAGGAACTGGCGGTGAAGAAACACGAAAGCGTGCTCGAAATCGGCGCGGGTTCGGGTTACATGGCCGCGTTGCTCGCGCACCGCGCGCAGCACGTGCTGACGGTCGACATCGAACCGGAACTCGCTGAACTGGCGAAGACCAACCTGATCGCCAACGGCGTGCTGAACGCCGAAGTCGCTACCGGCGACGCCGCGCGCGGCTGGGCCGGCGCCGCGCCGTACGACGTGATCTGCGTGTCGGGCGGCCTGCCGGTGCTGCCGCAGGAAATGCTCGACCATCTGAAGATCGGCGGCCGTCTGGCGGCGTTCGTCGGCACCGCGCCGGTCATGAAGGCGCAGATCATCACGCGTATCGACGAGAAGCAATACCGCATTGCCGACGTGTTCGAAACGTATGTCGAGCCGCTCATCAACGCCGTGCAGCCGTCGCGTTTCAAGTTCTGATTCACACGATCCGGACGGCGGCCACGCCCGCCGTCCTCTGAACTGGATGTTCTGCTGATGCAAAACCTGACCGCTCCGGCGCTCGCCGAATGGCTCGCCGATACTTCGCGTCCCGCGCCCGTGCTGCTCGACGTGCGCGAGCCGTGGGAAATCCAGACGGCGTCGATCGCCGGCGCCGTGTCGATTCCGATGCGTGAGATTCCCGCGCGCAGCGAAGAACTCGACGACGACGCGCAAATCGTCTGCGTCTGCCATCACGGCGCGCGCAGCGCCCAGGTCGCGATGTTCCTCGAATCGCGCGGCCATACCAACGTCTTCAATCTGCAAGGCGGGATCGACGCGTGGTCGCGTCAGGTCGATCCGTCCGTTCCGACCTACTGATCTCCCGGCCGTACTGACGCGCCAGCAGGCGCTGGTCCTCACGGCCGCTCTGGTGTTTGCCTGCGCGCTTCACACACTACCCGCGCAGGGCGTCGCCTTCTCCCAGCTTTACGACGAAGCGCGATCCAACGACGAGCAACTGCAAAGCGCACACGCCTCGTTCGCCACAGCGAAGAGCTGCCGCTCGCGCGCGCCAAACTGCTGCCGCAATGCTTGGCGCCATCCGGGTATTGCGGCTAAAGGCGCTGCGGGCGAGTTTGAGCGGCGAGTAATGCCGGATGGGGCGGTGGTGCGGTAGGCGGTGGTGCGGTAGGCGCTGTGCGCTTGTGGTCTTTGCTTCTCGTCCTGGCTTCTGTTTCCTGCTTTTCTCCCCTGCCTCTCTCCCTGCTTTTGTCCCTGCATCCCTCCCTGCTTTCCGTCCTTTGGCTCTCCGGCGCTTTTTTTCGCTCCAGGCCGCTCCCGCGCCAGGTTGCCGCGCGGCTAGCACCCGGTTCAATTAGCGCCTCTGCCAAGCCGCCCCTTCAGCGGAACACTAACGGCTAGCTTTCGTTACGCCGCTTCACGCATCCACTTCCGAAATTTCATACGGTTTCCTGAGCATTGCACAGGCACCATGCTTCCGACCTTTTTGGGGAGCCATGTGATGAGACTTTCGAAGTTCGCGATGCTAGCCGCAACCCTGTTGCCGCTCTCGTCGCATGCCACCTTGGGCGGTGTGCCATCCACAAGCGCATCGTCGCCGCCCCTGCTGCGCGCCACGCCGCAATCCGCCGCCGCGACGCCCGCGGCTCGACCTGCGAACGCGGTGGCCTACTCCATGCGCCAGTCGGTCGACGCCAACGGCGTCACCATCCGCGAATACGTGCTGCCCGAGAACGTCGTGTTCGCGGTCAAGTGGAGTGGACCGATCCGCCCGGACATGACGACGCTGCTCGGCAGCTACTTTCCCAACTTCGTCAACGCCGGCCAAAGCCGCGCGACCGGCACGGGGCCGCTTATCGACGGCAACGACGACTTCCGCATCGAGTCCGCCGGCCGCATGGGGCGCTTCAGCGGCACGGCCTGGCTGCCGCGCCTGATGCCGGCCGGCGTGCGTCCGGGCGATCTGAAATAAGAACGGCGTCGAGCCATGAGAAAACAGAACATGAACACACTAAAGAAGACGCTATGGGTCGTCGCGGCCTTCGCGGGGCTCGCTCTCTGCGCGTGCGGCGGCGGCGGAAGCTCGAGTGGCAACCAGGGCAGCAACTCCATGGGATGGGACGCCAAGCCCGACTGGACCCCGGCGCCGACCGGCTCCGGCGGGTCCGGTAGCTCGAACAATTCATCCACTCCGGCCACCGGCGACAATACGGTGGCGGTTCGCGTCGATAAATCGACGGGCAACATCAACAGGCTTCTCGCATCAATCAAGGTTTGCGTGCCGGGCGCACAGGGTGCAAGCCAGTGCGTGACCGTCGACAACATGCTGGTGGACACCGGCTCGACGGGCGTGCGCATTTCAGCCCGCGCGATACCCACGCTGGCTCCTCTGCTGCTCACCCAAGCGGGCGCGGTGGACGACAAGGTCGGCTCGGCGCCGATTGCCGAGTGCGCGCCGTTCGCGTCGGGCTATACCTGGGGTTCGGTCAAGCGCGCCGATATCACGATCGGCAGCAAGACGGCGAGCAATATTCCGATCCAGGTGGTTTCCGATGGCGCGTTCTCCACGCCGGACGACTGTATTGCGCACAACGGCCACGACTTGGGCAAGTCCCTCGACGTGATGGGAGTCAGCGGCATTCTCGGCATCGACAACTTCACAGGCGATTCCCTCGATGCCTTGACCAAGGCGGTGCCCGGCCTTTACTACTATTGCCCGTCGCAAAACAGTTGCATCAATACGCGCATGCTGGCGAGCAAAGAGGTCACGAATCCTGTCGCCGCATTCGCCACGGACAACAACGGCATGGTCATCCGTCTGCCGGCTGTACCGGCCACGGGTCAGGCAAGCGTGACGGGCCAGTTGGTATTCGGCGTCAGCACGCAGCAGAACAATGCGTTGCCGGCGAATGCAACGGTCATTGCGTTGGACAAATACGGTGCGTTCACGACGCAGTACAAGGGGCAGGTGTTCAATCAAAGCGCGATTGATAGCGGCACCCTTAGCTACGCGTTCCCGGATAGCTTGATTCCAGTTTCCATTGACGGCTTGTACACGCCGACGAGTACGCTGACTCTGACCGCGACGATCGAGCCGAACAACGGAACAAGCGCGCCGCTCCAGATGCCGTTTTCGATCGACAACGCCAACACTCTGATGGCAAGCGGAAATGCCGCGTTCATCAACATCGGCCAGTACTTTTCGAATAGTGACGACAACATGTTCCTGTGGGGACTGCCTTTCTTCTATGGCCGCGATGTCTACAACGTGATTGGCAATGCCAAGGTCGGCAAGCTGACAGGACCGTTCGTCGCGTTTTGACGACTGACCGCGTGGCCGAGGCGGGAGGCGCTGCTTGATGGCAGCGTCTCCTCGCGACATTTCCGATTTTGCATTGAGACTTTTCAGGCAATCCCAATAACACCCGGCTGGCACCATGCTCCGATCTGTTTTCTGGAGCAATGTGATGAATTTTGTGAAGGTCGCGCTGGCTGTGGCGAGCGTGTTGCCGCTCGCTTCTTATGCGGCGTTGGGCGGTGCGCCGGGTACCGGCGCGCCGCCGCAGTCGGTGCTGCGATCGGCGGTTTCTCTCAACACGTCCGCAGCGCCCACGCCGTATACGATGCGCGCATCGTATGGCGCCGATGGCGTCACGATTCATGAATACGTCCTGCCCAGCAACGTGGTGTTTGCCGTCACCTGGCAGGGCCCGGTGCGCCCGGACATGAGCGCGCTGCTCGGCAGCTACTTTCCCAATTTCACGAATGCTGCCGCCGAACGCGCGCGCGGCGTCGGCCCGATGATCGAACACAACGGCGATTTCCATATCGAGTCAGCTGGTCGCGCGGGACGCTTTTTCGGTAAGGCGTATCTGCCGCGCCTCGTTCCCACCGATGTTCGCGTGGAGCAACTGCAATGAAGCGGCGTGCGGATTCATCCAACACATTGAACATGACGACTTTGAATAAGACGCTTTGCTGCGCGCTTTTGGGTGCGAGCGTGGCGCTGTCCGCTTGTGGCGGCGGTGGCAGCGGTGGCAGCGGTGGCAGCGGTGGCAGCGGTGATGATGGCAGCGCCAATGCGGCGAAAAATAACGTCAAGCCCGCGTCGGGGACGGCGGGCACGACGCCGGCTTCGTCGCCGGGCGCGAGTGCTGCGCCTACGCCGAGTCCGGCTCCGATGCCCGCTCCGAGTCCTACACCGACTCCAGCGCCGACGCCTGCTCCGAGCACTACGCCTACGCCAATTCCGGCGCCCACACCTGCGCCAATTCCAAAGCCGACTCCGACTCCGACACCAACGCCAACGCCGACACCAACATCAACATCAACATCAGCACCGACTCCAACTCCAACTCCAACACCAACTCCAACACCAACTCCAACACCAACTCCCACCGCCAACACCGCCCCCATCACCATCGAGCGATGGACGGGCAACTACGCGAACATGCCGTACGTGACCGCGACGATCTGCATCCCAGGCGTTCAGGGCAGCAATCAATGCGCGACCGTCGATCACATGCAACTCGACACCGGGTCGGTCGGCGTGCGCGTGCTCGGCAGCGCGTTGGGTTCGGCGCTCGCTGCCCGCTTGCCGACGCAATCCGGCGCCACCGACGATCCGACCGGCAACGCGTCGATCGCCGAATGCGCCGTGTTCGGCTCGGGCTACACGTGGGGGTCCATCAAGCGCGCCGACGTCACGATCGGCGGCAAGACCGCGGGCAACATGCCGCTGCAGGTGATTGCAGACGGCCAGTACGCGACGCCGTCGGATTGCCAGTCGCGCGGCGTCTACAACCTTGGCTCGGCAACGGCACTCGGCGCCAACGGCGTGATCGGCATCGGCCCGGCGCAGCGCGATTTCCCCGCCGCGGCCCAGACCGTGCTGCCATCGGCTTACTACTACTGCACCTCCGCGACGTCATGCACGAACACACGTGTGCCGCTCGACACGCAGGTCATGAATCCGGTCGCCGATTTCACCTCCGACAACAACGGCACGATCATCCGTCTGCCGGCGCTACCCGCGGGCGGCCAGGCGAGCGTCACGGGTGAGTTGGTGTTCGGCATCGGCACGCAGAAGAACAACGCCATGCCCTCGCAGCCGAACATTCTCGCGCTCGACCAGTACGGTTATTTCACGACCACGTACAAGGGCAACACGTTTAGCAGCGCCATCGACAGCGGCTCCAACGCGAATATCTTCGCGGACTACACAGTGCCCTATTCCGGTGACTGGTACGTGCCGGCCACCACGCTCAGCCTGTCCGCGATTCTCACAGGCGTCGACAAGGCCGCCGCGTCCGTCAACGTGCCGTTCTCGCTGGCTAACGGCTGGAACCTGATGGCAAATCAGTACGCGGCCTACGACAGCCTCGGCTCGCCATCGGCCGGCATGTTCATCTGGGGCCTGCCGTTCTTCTTCGGCCGCAGCGTGTATACCGCGATCAACAACGTGGTGATCGGCAAGCAACCGGGGCCATTCATCGCTTTCTGATCGAGGGCCCGCTTCGCAAGTCCAGCAACAGAAAACAGAAAACGGCCGGCGCCACACAACGCCGGCCGTTTTGCGCTCCGAACAAAAGCGCCGCTAATCCGCTACTCCACCTCCCTCAACACCTCCGCCACCGTCCCAAAGATCTCCTCGAGCTGCGCCTCCTCGACGATCAAGGGCGGCGAGAACGCGAGAATGTCGCCCGTATAACGCGTCAACACGCCCTTCTCATAGCAACGCACGAACACATCGTAAGCCCTCGCCCCAGGCGCGCCTGACCGCGGCGCCAACTCCACCCCACCCACCAACCCAAGATTGCGCACGTCGATCACATGACGCTCGCCTTGCAGCTTATGGATCGCCTTCTCAAACACCGGCGCCATCCGCGCGGCCCGTTCGAACAGTTGATCACGCTCATACAGATCGATCGTCGCGCATGCGGCAGCAGCGGCAATCGGGTGCCCCGAGTACGTATAGCCATGGAACAACTCGATGCCGCCCGGCGCACCGTTCACGATCGAGTCGTGAATTTTCGCGCTTGCCGCCACCGCGCCCATCGGCGCGGCTGCATTATTGGTGCCCTTGGCCATGGTCAGCATGTCGGGCGTGACGCCGAAGTACTGCGCCGCGAACGGCGCACCCAACCGCCCCCAGTCGGTGATCACTTCATCGAAGATCAGCAGGATGCCGTGCTTGTCGCAGATCTCGCGCAGCCGTTGCAAATAACCCTGCGGCAGAATCAGCACACCCGTTGAACCAGCCACCGGCTCGACGATCACCACGGCAATCGTCGACGCATCGTGCGACGTGTAGTACATCCCCTTCGCACTCGCCAGCAACCGCGGCGCGCTCTTGAACTGGCGGTTCGCCGTGAAAGGCATCCAGAACGCGGACATATCGGGCGGCTTGACACCGGCGCGCTCATTCATGTCGTGTCTCCTCGCGTGAGTGGACTTTCGTGTAGGCACAGCGCGGCCCATGCACAAAGGGGCGGCGGCCATGCACCGCCGACGCCCGCTGGCGGACACCCGCGCTTCGTTGCGGCGCGGCACGCACCCGAACGAGGCGAAGCGGCCGGTCCTGCACCAATTCTGCGCCGCATTACGCATAAGCCGGCCGGCGCGCAGCCGCGCCGCAGCATGCACTTCGCGTTGTTCAAGGCGAATTTACTGCATGGCATGTGCCTTGCAGTACACAAGCGGCAAGTCATGCGGGATAAGCCCTGCTGGCTGAAATCGACGCCCATAAACAGTCACCATCAATGGCAAGGGGATATACATGAAACGTCGCAGTCTGTTGAAGTTCGGCTCCATGTCAGGCGCGCTGGCGCTTGCAGGTCAGGTTCCGTTTGCGCAGGCGCAGTCGGGCAGCGGTCCGATCAAGGTGGGCATTCTGCATTCGCTGTCGGGCACGATGGCGATCTCGGAGACATCGCTCAAGGACACCGCGTTGATGACCATTGCGGACATCAACAAGAACGGCGGCGTGATGGGCCGTCAACTGGAGCCGGTGGTGGTCGACCCGGCGTCGAACTGGCCGCTCTTCGCTGAGAAGGCGCGTCAACTGATCACGCAGGACAAGTGCGCCGTGGTGTTCGGCTGCTGGACCTCGGTGTCGCGCAAATCGGTGCTGCCGGTGTTCGAGGAACTGAACGGCCTGCTGTTCTACCCGGTGCAATACGAAGGCGAGGAAATGTCGCGCAACGTGTTCTACACGGGCGCTGCGCCGAATCAGCAGGCGATTCCGGCGACCGAATACCTGATGAGCGCGGAAGGCGGCGGCGCCAAGCGCTTCTTCCTGTTGGGCACCGACTATGTGTACCCCCGCACGACCAACAAGATCCTGCGCGCGTTCCTCAAGTCGAAGGGCGTGCAAGAGGCCGATATCCAGGAGGTCTACACGCCGTTCGGCCACAGCGACTATCAGACCATCGTCGCGAACATCAAGACCTTCTCGCAAGGCGGCAAGACCGCGGTGATCTCGACGGTGAACGGCGACTCGAACGTGCCGTTCTACAAGGAACTGGGCAACCAGGGGCTGAAGGCGTCGGACGTGCCGGTCGTCGCGTTCTCGGTCGGCGAGGAAGAACTGCGCGGTATCGATACGAAGCCGCTGGTCGGCAACCTGGCTGCGTGGAACTACTTCATGTCGCTGCGCAACCCGGCCAACGAGAAGTTCAAGAAGCAATGGGCCGCATGGGTCGCGCAGAACAACCTGCCGGGCGGCACCAAGCGCGTGACCAATGACCCGATGGAAGCGACGTTCGTCGGCATCCATTTGTGGAAGCAGGCGGTCGAGAAGGCCAAGAGCACGGACGTCGACAAGGTCCGCGTGGCGATGGTCGGCCAGAGCTTCGCGGCGCCGTCGGGCTTCACGCTGGAAATGGACGGCAATCACCATCTGCACAAGCCGGTGATGATCGGCGAGGTGCGTGCGGACGGTCAGTTCAACGTGGTGTGGCGGACCAAGACCGCGATTCGCGCGCAGCCGTGGAGCCCGTTCATTGCCGGCAATTCGAGCAAGCCGGATGTGGTCAGCTCGATCCCGGCGTTCCTGAAGCGCTCGCGCGTCGCGTGACAGGAAGGCGTGCCGCGGCGGCAAAGCTAGCCGCCGTGACACGCCGATGCCATCTCGCGACGGACGCGCCCACCGCGTCCGCGTTCGTGCCGTGATCCGGCGTCCCGGCGGCACAACCTTCGCGCGCAGCAACTCGACGGCGCGGCAACGGCGCTTGCCCACATGCCGCGTCGCTCCGCCGGATTTTCTTCAAAGGCCACCATGGCGTTTTCAATCCTCACATCCGCACGACAACGCGCACGAACACTGGCACGACGACTCGCGCGGCGCGGCGTCGCATGCGTGGCGCTCGTGCTGCTCGCCGGCGCGCCGCTGGCCGCGTTCGCGCTGACCCAGGCCGATGTCGCGCCGCTCGCCGGCGACGACTTCGACGCGAAATCCGCGGCCATCGACAAACTGATCGCCAATCACGACAAGGAATCGATGGCGGTACTCAAAGCGCTATCCGAAGACAGCGCGCTCGCCACCGACGCTGGCGCCGTGCTGCTTCAAGACGGCGATACGGCGAAAGACGCGGTCACCGGCAAGACCGTCGCCGCAGGCGATGCGCAGCCGGTCACGCTGAACAACCTGCTGCGCTCGAAAGTCGCCGGCGCGCTGTCTGGCGTGCAACTCGATTCGCCGGACAAGGCGACGCGTGACGCCGCGATTACCTCGCTGCTGCAAAATCCGGATCCGTCGATTAAACCGCTCGTCGACGCGGCTCGCGCGAAGGAAACCGATCCCGTCTTGAAGAAGCGCCTCGACACGCTGTGGGCGATGACCGCCCTGCACGACGCCGATCCGGCCAAGCGCCTCGAAGCCGTGCAACTGGTCGCCGCGCGGCACGACCTCGACATGAATGAACTGCTGCGCCCGCTGGTCGCGAAGAAGCCCGACGGCACCTTCGTGGAAGCCGACGACCGCGTGCGCGCCGCCGCGCAAAGCGGCATCGACGAACTCGATGCGATCCAGCGCCGCAGCCAGATCGCCGGCACGCTGTTCGCGGGCCTATCGCTCGGCAGCGTGCTGCTGCTCGCCGCGCTGGGTCTGGCCATCACGTACGGGTTGATCGGCGTGATCAACATGGCGCACGGCGAATTCCTGATGATCGGCGCGTATGCGACGTACGTCGTGCAAAACCTCTTTCAGCGCTTCGCACCCGGCGCATTCGACTGGTATCCGCTGCTTGCCATTCCGGCTTCGTTCGTCGCCGCGGGACTGGTGGGCATCGTGCTCGAACGGCTGGTGCTCAAGCACCTGTACGGCCGTCCGCTCGAAACGCTGCTGACCACGTTCGGTATCAGCCTGATCCTGATTCAGGCGACGCGCATGCTGTTCGGCGCGCAGAACGTGCAGGTGGTCAATCCTGCGTGGATGAGCGGCGGCGTGACCGTCTTACCCAATCTGATCCTGCCGTACAACCGGCTCGCAATTCTCGCGTTCTCGCTGATTGTGGTCGGCATCGCGTGGGCTGTGCTCACGAAAACGCGTCTCGGTCTTTTCGTGCGTGCCGTCACCCAGAACCGGCGCATGGCTGCCTGCGTCGGCGTGAAGACCGCTCGGGTCGATTCGTATGCGTTCGCGTTCGGTGCGGGTATTGCCGGGTTAGGCGGCTGTGCGCTCTCGCAGATCGGCAATGTCGGACCGGACCTCGGCCAGAGCTACATCATCGATTCGTTCATGGCTGTCGTGCTGGGCGGTGTCGGTCAACTGGCCGGCACGGTGATCGGCGGCTTCGGCCTCGGGCTCATCAGCAAGGCAATCGAACCGTTCTGGGGCGCGGTGCTCGCGAAGATCGCGGTGCTCGTGCTAATCGTGTTGTTCATCCAGAAGCGTCCGCAGGGCATGTTCGCCCTCAAGGGCCGTAGCGCGGAGGCATGAGATGACATCTGCAACCTCATCGGCTCACGTCGGCGCCAGCAGCGGCGGCGCTCTTGCCGGACGCGAAGCGCAAACGGGCTTCGCGCTCGGCTTGCCGCCGCGTCCTGCACTGTTATCGCGACGCGCGTGGCTCGCGTTGATCGCGTTGATCATCGTCTTCGGCCTTGGCGTGCCGTTCGCCACGCTGGTGGTGCCCGAGACGAGCGCGCTGCATCTGTCCGCCTACGCGATGACGATCACCGGCAAGTTCATGTGCTACGCGATCGCGGCGCTCGCGCTCGATCTCGTGTGGGGCTACTGCGGCATTCTGAGCCTCGGCCACGCGTTGTTCTTCGCGCTCGGCGGCTACGCGATCGGCATGTATCTGATGCGCTCGATCGGTCACGAAGGCAAATACGGCAGCGACCTGCCCGACTTCATGGTGTTTCTCGACTGGCATCAACTGCCGTGGTACTGGCAAGGCACGCAGCATCTCGGCTACGCGCTGCTGTTGGTTGTGCTGGTGCCGGCGGTGGTCGCCTGGGTGTTCGGCTTCTTCACGTTCCGCTCGCGGGTGAAGGGCGTGTACCTGTCGATCATCACGCAAGCCATGACCTTCGCCGCGATGCTGCTGTTCTATCGCAACGAGACGGGCTTCGGCGGCAACAACGGCTTCACCGACTTCAAACGCATTGGTGGTTTTCCGATCACGCATCCGGGCACGCGCACCGCCCTGCTGCTGATCACCTTTGCGGTGCTGATCCTCGCCTTCATCGGCGCGCGGGCGATCGTCACCTCGAAGCTCGGCCGCGTCGTCACCGCGGTGCGCGACGGCGAAACGCGTTTGATGTTCCTCGGCTACAGCCCGCTCGCGTACAAGCTGTTCGTGTGGACGGTGTCCGCCGTGTTGTGCGGCATTGCCGGCGCGCTGTACGTGCCGCAGGTCGGCATCATCAATCCGGGCGAGATGTCGCCGGGCAACTCGATCGAAATGGCGATCTGGGTCGCCGTGGGCGGACGCGGCACCTTGATCGGCCCGATCATCGGCGCCTTCGCGGTGAATGGCGCGAAGAGCTTCTTCACGGCGAACTTCCCTGAATACTGGCTGTTCTTTCTCGGTCTGATTTTCGTGCTGGTCCCGCTGCTGCTGCCGAACGGCATCATGGGGCTGATCGAACTCGTGACGCGCAAGAGGAACCGCTCATGAACGAAAACCCGATGGTTCCTGATCTGGCTTTACCGGAAGAACCCGCTGAAACCTCGTTGAGCGGCGTCGCCAGCATGGGGCACGCGGTCGTGCCCGGCGAGATCGACGTGTCGCACGGCACGATCCTGTACCTCGAAGACGTGACCGTGAGCTTCGACGGTTTTCGCGCGCTCAATGCGTTGACGTTGTCGATCGATGCGGGCGAATTGCGTTGCATCATCGGTCCGAACGGCGCCGGCAAGACGACGATGATGGACGTCATCACCGGCAAGACGGAGCCGGACTCAGGCAAGGTGTATCTCGGGCAGACGATTGATCTGACCCGGATGAACGAGCCGTCGATTGCGCGTGCGGGCATCGGGCGCAAGTTTCAGAAGCCCACGGTGTTCGAACAGCATCCCGTGTGGGAAAACCTCGAACTCGCGATGAAGGCCGACAAGGGCTGGTGGGCCTCGTTACGCGCGCGTCTGGATCGCGAGGCGCAAGCACGCATTGAAGAGACGCTCGCGTTGATCGGTCTGGAGAGCGAAGCGCGGCGGCTCGCCGGCGAACTCTCGCACGGCCAGAAGCAACGGCTCGAAATCGGTATGTTGCTGATGCAGCAGCCGGCGCTGCTGCTGCTCGACGAACCGGCCGCCGGCATGACCGACGACGAAACCATGCAACTCGCCGAGTTGCTCAATCATCTGCGCGGCACCTGTTCGATGATGGTCGTCGAGCACGATATGGAGTTCGTGGCGGCGCTATCAGGCGAGAGCGGCAAGGTCACGGTGATGGCCGAAGGACGCGTGCTCGCTCACGGTACGCTCGACGAAGTGAAGCGCGACGAGACGGTCATCGAGTCTTATCTGGGCCGGTGAAACGGGTCGGTGAAATAAAAAGGTCGAACGGACATGCTAGAAGTAGAAAACCTGAACCAGTACTACGGCGGCAGCCACATTCTGCGCGATGTGAAGCTCACCGTGCCCGACGGCAAACTCACCGTTCTGCTTGGCCGCAACGGCGTGGGCAAGACCACGCTGCTGCGCTGCCTGATGGGCGTCGTGCAGACGAAGAGCGGGTCAATCGCCTGGCGCGGTGCGCCGATCACCAAACTGCCAACTTACTCGCGCGTGGAGAAGGGCCTCGCTTATGTGCCTCAAGGGCGCGATATCTTTCCTCGGTTGACCGTTGAAGAAAATCTGCTGGTGGGTGCTGCCAGCAAGAAGGCGCCCAAGAAGATCCCGGATCGCATCTATGAACTGTTTCCTGTGCTGAAGGATATGCGCAGCCGGCGCGGTGGCGATCTTTCCGGCGGTCAACAGCAACAGCTTGCCATTGGGCGGGCGTTGATGAGCGATCCGCAACTGCTCATTCTTGATGAACCCACTGAGGGTATCCAGCCGTCGATCATTCAGGATATCGGCCGCACGCTGCGTCAATTGGTCGAGGAAATGGGCATGACGGTGCTGCTCGTCGAGCAGTATTACGACTTCGCCAAGGACATCGCCGATCGGTATTGGGTGATGAGCCGAGGGGAGATCATCGCGGGCGGTGAAGGCGCCAATATGGATGCGGATGGTGTGCGGGCGTTGATCGCCGTGTGAGGGGCATTGGGCATGGCCCGTGCTATTCTCGACGCATCCTGTGTCAGCGCGATTGAGCGCTGTCTGACGTGCCGCGGGCACGTTTTGCTTTTCTTCGTCTGTTCGCACTCCATTCGCATGTCGCTGCACGAAAATCACGTTACGCTCGCCACCGCCCAGGCCGGTGCGCATTCGCTATGGCGCGCGCGTCTTGAGCTTGGGTTCGTCAAGGATGGCGAACGGACTACGCTCAAGCATCGGTTGCATGATGGGCCGTTGCGGGTTCAAAGGCCGCTTTATCCTGAAGGCCGCGGCATCTGTCATGCGGTGATCGTGCATCCGCCGGGTGGGATCGCGGGTGGTGATCAGCTTGCTATCGATGTCGATGTCGGCGACGGTGCGCATGCGGTCATTACCACGCCGGGGGCGACCAAGTGGTACAAGTCCAATGGACGCGAAGCTCAGCAGCGTATCGCGGTGCGCGTCGGTGAGCGGGCTAAGCTCGATTGGCTGCCGCAGAATAATATCGTTTTCGATCATGCGAATGCGAAGCTCGATTTTTCTTTGACGCTTGGTGAGGGCGCGACTGCGATTGGGTGGGATGCCACTCAGCTTGGGCGGCAGGCTGCCGGGGAACGGTGGTCTGACGGCCGTTTGTGTGCGGTGTCGCGGATTGTTGGAGCTAACGGAGAGTTGCTCTGGTTTGAACGGGCCAGCCTCTCGGCAAATGATTCGCTGCGCGATGCTGCTCAAGGCTTGGCCGGGTTTCCCGCTTATGGGACGCTTTGGGCTGTTGGGGATGCTTGTGATGATGCGCTTGCCGAAGCGTTGACTGCTCAACTGCCGTTTGATGTTTCTGTTCGGGTTGCGGCTTCTTGTGTTACTTCTCGGGTGTTGGTCGTGCGCGGGGTTTCGAGGTCGATGGAGATGTTGCAGCAGGCGCTTATCAAGTGCTGGATTCAGTTGCGGCCGGTTGTGCATGGGGTTGAGGGCGTGCCTTTGCGGATTTGGACTACTTGAGGTGGTTGGCTGTGCGTTTTGCGGTGTTGGTCTTGGGCCTTTCCTTGAATTCTTATCGGTCTATTAGCGTTGCCCCTGTGCGGGGCGGCACCTGCTTCTCTTCGCGGCAGTGACAAGGCGCTCATTCTTCCGGCGGCGCTGCGCGCGCCGTCGCAAACGGACCTATCCGTAATTTCGTCGGCTTCGCCTTTCACCGTCGCAAGTCAGGCGGCGCACCAAACCGGCGCATCTCGACGCTTCAACTGTGTGCGTCGCTCGTCGTTCCGTCCCGCTAGCCCATGCTGCACCGCCATGGCACACACCTTGCGTCAAAATCCCCCACGATGCTGCCGCGTCCTGACGGCAGCCGACCGGCTCGTCGCCACCACCGCTCACAGAACATGACTCGATCGACTCTTCGCCCCGCGCGTCGCGCCTGGCTCGCCGCACTGTTGCTCTCGCCCGTCCTCGCCGTCAATGCACCCGCCGCCCACGCGGATACGCTCGACAACATCGCGAAAGCCGGTGTGCTCAAAGTCGCCGTGCCGGAAGACTATCCGCCGTTCGGTTCGGTCGGCGCGGACATGAAGCCGCAAGGCTACGACATCGACACCGCCGCCCTGCTCGCGAAGTCGATGAACGTGAAGCTCGAACTCGTGCCGGTCAATAGCGCCAATCGCATTCCCTATCTGCAAACGGGCAAGGTCGATCTGGTGATCTCGTCGCTCGGCAAGACGCCGGATCGCGAGAAGGTAATCGACTTCTCGACCGCCTATGCGCCGTACTACCAGGGCGTGTTCGGTCCCGCCGATATCAAGGTCAGCGGCCCCGCCGATCTGACCGGCAAAACAGTCGGCGCAACCCGCGGCGCGCTCGAGGAAATCGGTCTCACGCAAATGGCGCCGAACGCGACCATCAAGCGCTTCGAGGACAACAACGCGACCATCGCCGCGTTCCTGTCGGGCCAGGTGCAGTTGATCGCCGCGGGCAACATCGTCGCGGCCGCTATCCTCGCGAAGAATCCGCCGCGCCGCCCGGAACCGAAGTTCGTCATCAAGAATTCGCCGTGCTTCGTCGGCATGAACAAGAACGAACCACGCCTGCAACAGAAAGTGAATGCCGCCATCGTGCAAGCGAAGCAGGACGGCACGCTCAACACGATGTCGAAGAAGTGGTTCAGCGCGCCGCTGCCGGCTGACCTGTAAGCGCGCCGTTAGCCGAACTTGATACCGTGGCTGGCTTATCCGGCATTGCACTCGTCATGGATTCATCCCGTGTCTGACACGCGATCGCGTCCATGACGCGCAGCGCCTATCATTGTCGCAGCCGCTCCCGCCCGGGATCGTCACAACGACCGTTGCAACCCTACGCACTCATTCGATGAAGCTGACACCTCGCGAGAAGGACAAGCTGCTGATCTTCACCGCCGCGCTGCTTGCCGAACGGCGCCGCGCGCGCGGCCTCAAACTGAACTACCCGGAAGCGATCGCCTTCATCACCGCCGCGCTGATGGAAGCGGCCCGCGACGGCAAGACCGTCGCCGAGGTGATGCACTACGGCACCACCCTGCTCACCCGCGACGACGTCATGGAAGGCGTGCCGGAGATGATCCCCGACATCCAGGTCGAAGCCACGTTCCCCGACGGCACCAAGCTCGTCACCGTTCATCACCCGATTCCTTAAATAAGCAAGGCAGCTCCAGATGATTCCCGGCGAACTCCTCATCGACGACGGCGAACACGAACTGAACGCGGGCCGCGCCACCGTCACGGTGGTCGTGTCGAATACCGGCGACCGTCCGGTGCAGATCGGCTCGCACTATCACTTCTATGAAGTGAACGAGGCGCTCTCATTCGATCGCGAAGCCGCGCGCGGCTTCCGGCTGAATATCGCGGCGGGCACCGCCGTGCGCTTCGAACCCGGCCAGGAGCGCACCGTCGAACTGGTTGCATTGGCGGGTGATCGCGTCGTCTACGGCTTCAACGGCAAGGTGATGGGCAAGCTGTGATGCCCCTCCCTCTCTCGGCACGAGCCCAGATCGCCCTGCTCATTTCCGGACCCACACCATGACCTTACGCATTGGCCGCCGCGCATACGCGGAAATGTTCGGCCCCACCACCGGCGACCGCGTGCGCCTCGCCGACACCGAGTTGCTGATCGAAGTCGAGCGCGACTTCACCACTTACGGCGAAGAAGTGAAATTCGGCGGCGGCAAAGTGATTCGCGACGGCATGGGCCAGTCGCAGCGCGTGCATGCCGACGTGGTCGATACCGTCGTGACGAATGCCGTGATTCTCGATCACTGGGGCATCGTCAAGGCGGACATCGGCATCAAGGACGGCCGCATCGCCGCGATCGGCAAAGCGGGCAATCCCGACATCCAGCCGAACGTGACGATCGCGATCGGCGCCTCCACCGAAGTGATCGCGGGCGAAGGCCTGATCGTGACGGCGGGCGGCATCGACACGCATATTCACTTCATCAGCCCGCAGCAGATCGAGGAAGCGCTCGCGAGCGGCGTGACCACGATGCTCGGCGGCGGCACCGGTCCGGCCACGGGCACCAACGCGACCACGTGCACGCCGGGTCCGTGGCATCTCGAACGCATGCTGCAAGCCGCCGACGGTTATCCGATGAATCTCGGCTTTCTCGGCAAGGGCAACGTGAGCCAGCCGCAGCCCGCGCTGGAACAGATCGCCGCGGGCGCGATCGGCCTGAAGCTGCATGAGGACTGGGGCACCACGCCGGCCGCGATCGACAACTGCCTCTCGGTTGCGGACGACACCGACACGCAGGTGGCGATCCACACGGATACGCTGAACGAAGCGGGTTTCGTCGAAGCGACCGTGGCCGCGTTCAAAGGCCGCACGATCCAC
The DNA here is from genome assembly GCF_046027355.1 of Paraburkholderia sediminicola. Taxonomy (GTDB): domain Bacteria; phylum Pseudomonadota; class Gammaproteobacteria; order Burkholderiales; family Burkholderiaceae; genus Paraburkholderia; species Paraburkholderia sediminicola_B. The sequence continues at coordinate 151,654 of NZ_JAQQEK010000007.1, forward strand.
ACGTATCACACGGAAGGCGCGGGCGGCGGCCACGCACCGGACATCATCAAGGTATGCGGCGAAGCGAACGTGCTGCCGTCTTCGACCAATCCGACGCGCCCGTACACCGTCAATACGCTCGAAGAACATCTCGACATGCTGATGGTGTGCCACCACCTGGACCCGTCGATTGCGGAAGACATCGCGTTCGCCGAATCGCGCATTCGCCGCGAGACGATTGCCGCCGAAGACATCCTGCACGACCTCGGCGCGCTGTCGATGCTGTCGTCGGATTCGCAGGCCATGGGCCGCGTCGGCGAAGTGATCATCCGCACGTGGCAGACGGCGCACAAGATGAAGGTGCAACGCGGCGCGCTGCCCGAAGACAACGCGCGCCACGACAACTTCCGTGCGAAGCGCTACGTCGCCAAGTACACGATCAACCCGGCGATCACGCACGGCATCGCGCATGAAGTCGGCTCGATCGAGCCGGGCAAGTGGGCCGATCTGGTGTTCTGGGAACCCGCGTTCTTCGGCATCAAGCCGTCGCTGATCCTCAAGGGCGGCATGATCGCCATGGCGCAGATGGGCGACCCCAACGCGTCGATTCCGACGCCGCAGCCGGTGCACTATCGCGAGATGTTCGCGACGCGCGGCGGCGCATTGGGACGCACGTCGCTGACCTTCGTCTCGCAGATGGCCGCGGATGCGCGCGTCGCCGAACGTTACGGCTTGAACAAGCGTATCGTTGCGGTCAGGAACTGCCGCAACATCTCGAAGGCAGACATGATCCACAACGCGTGGCGCCCGGCGATCAGCGTCGATCCGGAAACCTATCAGGTGATCGCCGACGGTCAGTTGCTGACCTGCGAACCGGCCACCGTGCTGCCCATGGCGCAACGCTACTTCCTGTTCTAAACCATGCGCACCATCGACAAACTCATCGCGCCGCATCTGAAGCTCGCGCCCGTGCTGGTCAAGCGCGCGCCGACGTTGACGCTGGCGTTCGACGACAGGCGCAAGAGCCGGCTCGCGGCTACGCTCGATAGCGGCGAAGAAGTCGCGCTGCTGTTGCCGCGCGGCACCGTGCTGCGCGACGGCGATGTATTGGTCGCTGAGGACGGTGGCCTCGTGCGCGTCGTCGCCGCGCCGGAAACGGTGCTGGTTGTTCGCGCGAAAGATGCGCTGACTTTGACCCGCGCCGCCTATCACCTCGGCAATCGCCACACGCCGGTGGAAGTCGGCGCGGACTATCTGAAGCTCGAATACGATCCGGTGCTGGCCGATATGCTTAAGCGCATCGGCGCGACGGTCGATCAGGTTTCAATGCCGTTTCAGCCGGAATCCGGCGCGTATGGCGGCGGGCATAAGCATGGTCATGATGAAACGTTCGCGGAAGACTATGCGTTAGCGCAGCAGGTTTTCGGCGAGCATCATGGGCATGAGCATTCGCATGACCATGAGCATGGACATAGCCACGCGGTGCAGGGGCATTCGCATGAGCACGGCCATGAGCATGCGCACGATCACGACCACGACCACGATCACGGCGATCACGTCCACGACGAATCGTGCGGCCACGGGCATCACCACCATCATGCGCATCGCTGAACTGACGGCGCTGCTGCATCTTGCTTCGCCGGCGCTGCCGATTGGCGCATTCAGCTACTCGCAGGGTCTCGAAGCCGCCATCGAAGCGCAACTGATCACCGATGCCGACTCCGCCCGCGACTGGATCGCCAGCGGCCTGACCGACGTGCTTGCGCATGGCGAGTTGCCGTTCCTCGCGCATCAGATGGAACGTTGGCATACGCATGACGCCTCGGCCCTCGCGCACGCCAACAGCGAATTCCTGGCGAGCCGTGAATCCGCTGAATTGCGCCGCGAAACGGAGCAGATGGGCTGGTCGTTGAGACAGTTGTGCGCATCGCTCGAATGGGGCGATGCCGACCGGCGCGCGACGCTCGCCTCGATGACGCCGCTCGCTCAACCCACGGCGTTCGCCTTCGCCGCCTACGCCCACGACGCAGCCGTCGACGCCGCCCTCGCCGCCTACGCCTTCAGCTGGGTGGAAAACCAGGCGGCCGCCGCGTTGAAGGCCGTGCCGTTGGGACAACTTGCCGGCCAACGCATTATCGTCGCGTTGCGCGAGCCGATCGATGCCGCCGTCACGCGCGCCATGGCCACATCGCCCGAAAACATCAACACCTTCGCGCCGCAACTCGGCATTCTCTCGGCGCGTCACGAGTCGCAGTATTCGCGGCTCTTTCGCTCATAACACGAACCATCATGAACGCACCTCATCATCCCGCCCACTCGACCGTCCGCACAAAGAAACTGCCGCCGCTGCGCGTGGGCGTCGGCGGCCCGGTCGGCTCGGGCAAGACCACGCTGCTCGAAATGCTCTGCAAGGCGATGCGCGAACAGTACGACCTCGTCGCCATCACCAACGACATCTATACGAAAGAAGATCAGCGCCTGTTGACGGTAGCGGGCGCGTTGCCGGCCGAACGGATCATGGGCGTCGAGACGGGCGGCTGTCCGCACACGGCGATCCGCGAGGACGCGTCGATCAATCTCGAAGCCGTCGACCGCATGCTGACGCGTTTCCCCGATGCGGATATCGTGTTCATCGAATCGGGTGGCGACAACCTCGCGGCGACGTTCAGTCCGGAACTGTCGGACCTGACGATTTATGTGATCGACGTGGCGGGTGGCGAGAAGATTCCGCGCAAGGGCGGCCCCGGCATCACGAAGTCCGATCTGCTGGTGATCAACAAGACGGACCTCGCGCCGATGGTCGGCGCGAATCTCGAGGTGATGGCGTCGGACGCGAAGAAAATGCGCGGCGAGCGGCCCTTCGTGATGTGCAATCTGAAGGCGCTCGACGGGTTGGATGTGGTGGTGAGGTTTATCGAGGAGAAGGGGTTGTTGAAGGTTTGAGGCTTCACTCGCCCGGATGGCATTCCAGCAGGAATGCCATCATTTCGGAGCCGTCCTTCGAAAGGTAAAAACGCACCATCTTTTCGTTGAAGTCGGCCGCACGCTGCGCGGGAACACTGATCGCGTCAATACCGTTCGCCATCAGCACGCCGTTCATCATGAACCGTGACGTGCGTTTGTTGCCGTCGAAGAAAAACTGCTGCAATGCGCCGAAGAGGAAAAAGGCACAACCGCGTTCGAAGGGGTTGGAGACCTGATCAGTCAGCGCGCGGGTGCCTGCAGCAAAGACGCGGTTGAGTTCCGGGGCGCCCGGCAAGGTCGGTAGCGGCGTATGGCGTCCCGCTTCGCCCAATGCGACGTCGGGCGTGTAACGTGTTTCCTCGCCCTCGCCTCGAAACACACCCCATTCAAGAGCCTCGTTACGGGCGACAAGCCGATGCAAGTCGCAAAACGTAGCCTTGTCGAGTGCAAATCGCCCGTTCTGCACGATCGCCAGCAAATGCTTCGAACTCTCAGCGAGGTTCAGGACCTGCTCCTGATCCGAGATTTTCCGGCCGCCGACGGTAACGCCGTCAAGCAGTGTCTTGACCTCGGGGAACGTAAATGGATTGCCTTCCAGCACACTCGCATCCCACACGAATTCCGGCAGCATCCGATGAAAACGGAAGCACACCCGTTTGATCGAATGAGTGGGGATGTCTTGCGGAATCGCGGCGCGGTCCCATTGAAAGCCGAGGTCGGTGAAAAGCGTCATCGCGGGCGGTGAGAGAGCGGTTTAAGTCACAGGGCCGGTAATGACCAAGCCCGATCTTCGCAGGATATATTATTTATTGATTCGCTAAGCAATGAGCCAGGCACCGTATTTCACAGCCCCCCTCCCTCACTCCCCCTCCGGCAACAACGCCATCAACACATCCACGGTCCGCGCCGTCGCGCCACGATGACGCGCGGCGAACGCCGACGCCGCGCCGCCCATGGCCAGTCTTCTGGACTTGTCGCCGAACAACTCGCGCAATGCGCGCCCCAGATCGGCCGGGTCCTTTACCTGTACCGCAGCGCCCGCCGCAACCGCATCCGCGGTGGCCTGCGTGAAGTTGAACACATGCGGACCGATCAGCACAGGCACACCGACCGCGCACGCCTCGATCAGATTCTGCCCGCCCAACGGCAACAAACTGCCGCCGATGAACGCCAGATCCGAAGCGGCATAGTAAGCGCCCAATTCGCCCATCGAGTCACCCAGCAGTACCTTCACACCCGCGGGCAAAGCCCGCACGCCACCGCTCGCGGCCGCCGCCGACGCCACCTTCGCATCCGGCGCCCACGCCGACCGCCGCTCGAGCCGTAGCCCAGCCTTCTCGACCAGCCCCGCCACTTCGTTGAAACGTTGCGGATGACGCGGCACCAGAATCAGCAGCGCGTCATCGGTGCCGAGCGCCGCGAACGCCTGCAGCACCAGTTCCTCTTCACCTTCGCGCGTGCTCGCCGCGACCCACACCGGACGCGCGCCGATTGCCGCGCGCCACGCATGTCCGCGCGCCGCCAGTTCCGGCGGCGTGCTCATGTCGAATTTCAGATTGCCGAGCACGGCTGCATTGCGCGCGCCGAGCGCAGTCAACCGCTCGGCATCCGATGGACTCTGCGCCAGCACGCGCGCAAAGCCCCCGAACACGTCCTTGGTCGCACTGCCGAACTTGGCCGCGCGCTTATACGAGCGCGCCGACATCCGCGCGTTGGTCAGCACCAGCGGCACGTCCGCGCGACGGCACTCGTCGATCAGCGTCGGCCACACTTCGGTTTCCATCACCAGACCGAGCGACGGCCGCCACGCTCGCAAAAACCGCCGCACGGCATGCGGCATGTCGTACGGCAGATAGCTGCGCAACACACGGTCGCCGAAAATCTGCTCGCCGGTGGCGCGCCCGCTCGGCGTCATGTGCGTCAACAGAATGCGTGCGTCGGGACGCGCCTTGATCAACGCGTCGATCAGCGGTTGCGCGGCGCGCGTCTCGCCCACGGACACCGCGTGCACCCAGATCAGCGGCGCATTGTCTTCAGGCAACCGGCCGCGCGAGTAACCGAACCGCTCGCCGATATGCTCGCGATAACCGCGTTCCTTGCGCGAGCGGATCAACAGGCGCAACACCGCCAGCGGCGCGATGATCCACCAGAGCGCGTGATAGATCGCCCTCAGCATCGGCACTCCGACTGCCTGAAGGGACGAGCCAACGCGTCGGGCGAAACCGGCAAATGGAGCGCGGCGCTCAAACCAGCGCCCTGCCCTTCAGGCGCTCGAGAATGCCGAGCGGCGCGCATTCGGGCTGCGCCATCGACTTGACCGGCAAGAAGAAGGTCTGCTCCAGCATGAACTGCCCGGACATCACCGCGTGCGAGGTCTGATCCGAGAAACACACCCAGACGCTGCCGGGCGGAAACGGCATGGTCTCCTGCGGGCTCGATTGCTGATAGTCGAGGTCGGCCTTCATGCCGTCGTGCAGATGCAGCATCAGATGGTCGTACTCGCTGCGCGGCGTCTTGGTCACGTGCAGCAGGTTCAGCAGCCACGCCGCGCCCGGCATCTGCGGCTTGATGCGCGGCAGGAAGCGTTTGGCCATGTCCTCGAACGGTTCGCCGACGCGCCACACGCGCGGCGCGCCATGCGGATTGACGTTGGTGAACACGCGCAGAATGCGCTCGCCGTAGTTCGGCCGCGAAGGAAAGGCGTCCACATGCAGACGGCTATCGTCTTTGCGCCATGACGTCTCGCGCGTTTCCACCTGATGCAGCCGCAAGCTGGTCGGCGCCACGCGCAGCCTGCCGTTGTATTCGGGAAAGAGCCCGTCGACCAGCGTGCGCGCATTGGTCTGATAACGCGCGATCAATGCGCGCACGGCGGATTGCGTGACGGCGTCGCCGGCCACGCCATGCAACGCGCCGCCATTGGGTTCGAGGCTGATGTTCTTGCGGCTCGGGTCGGCGAGCGCGGGGTCGAGCAGCGCCTGTTCGCCGCCTTCGATCGCGAAGCGCAGATTCGGGAAATACAGCACTTTGCCGCGTTCGACGCCGGCAAGCAGCGTCTCGCGCGGCACGGACAGATTGCGTCCGTGCCAGTCGGCGTTCGCTACTTCGATGATCTGGGTTTCGTTCATGGTCGCCCTTGAAAACGGTTGGAGCGCAAGGCGAAGCGCCCCGGACGTGTCATAGCAGGCCGAAGCCCGCGAGTGCCGACTTCACCTGTTGCAGCGTGGGCGGCTGTCCGGCCGTGCCGAGATTGACGACGTTCGGCGACCAGTAGCCGCCAGTGCGCCACGCAGTGGCGAAATTGTACAACTCGACCGTGGGCCGCTTCAGCGCCGCGGCGATGTGAACCAGACCTGTGTCAACACCGACCGTCGCAGCCGCGCCTTCGATCAGGCCGACCACCGCGGGCAACGTGAGTTTGGGCGGCACGATGGCCGCTGCGCCGAACTCCTTCGCCAGACGCTCGCTGGTGGCGCGCTCCTCCTCGCTGCCCCACGGCAGCACGATCGAGGCACCGCGCCGCACCAGCGACTGCCCCAGTTCGATCCACGCGGTGTCCGGCCACTGCTTGTCGGCGCGCGAGGTGGCGTGCACGAACACGACGTACGGCACCGGCAGGTTCAGATTCGCCTCCGACAAAGCCAGCGCGGCGCGCCCGGTGTCGATGCCGAAGTCGATGTCATCGGTGGGCTGCGGCGGGGGGTCGTCCAGCGCCGCGGCCACCAGTTGGCGCGTGCGCTCGACCACATGGGTGCGCGGCTCGATTGGCACGCGCTTGTCGTAGAAGAAGCGCACCGGCCATTCGAAGCCCGCGCCCTCGGTGCGGTTCGCGAGGCCGACCAGCGTCCCGCGCGCCATGCTCGCGACCCACGCGGTCTTGATGAGCCCCTGGCAGTCGATCACGAGGTCGTAGTGCTCGGCGGCGAGCGCGCGGCGGAAGGCGCCGATCTCGCGCCAGTTGTCGACCGACAGAATGCGCTTGCGCCAGCGCCGCAGGGACACGGGAATCGCCCGCCGCACGCCGCTCACGAGTTGCACGAGCCCCACGAAGCTTTCTTCGACGAGCCAGTCGATCTGGGCATCGGGATGGCGGCGTCGGATGTCGGCGATCACCGGCATGTTGTGAACGACGTCGCCCAATGACGACACCCTCACGATCAGTATCTTTTGCACGCTCAAGAGTGGGAAAACCGGCTATCCGGCCCGAAGATGCGTTGAGAGAGCCCCCGAACCTGTCGCTTCGCGCCAGGCTCCCCATGGGGAATGAGAAAACTTGGGGCGGCCCGGCGTTTTCTCACGAGGACGGCAATTCTAGCGCGTTGCATGTAAATGGCATGAAAAAACGCGGCGCGGTAAGAGAAACCCGCGCCGCGTTCGACGGCCACCGCGGTTCGAACCGAACCGTGGCGCCGCTCATGCGTTTAGAACGGCAGCTTCGCGTCCGGCTTCTCCGCCATGATCACGCGGCGGAAGTCTTCCTGGATGCGCTTGAGCGCCGCGTCGTTATCGGCTTCGAAACGCATCACCACGACCGGCGTGGTGTTCGACGAACGCGCGAGACCGAAGCCGTCCGGATACTCGACGCGCAGGCCGTCGATCTTCACGACGTCGTCCGCCCCGGTGAACTTCGCGTTTTGCTGCAGGCGGGCGATCAGTTCGAAGTTTTCGCCTTCCTCGAGCTTCAGTTGCAGTTCCGGCGTGGAGTTCGAGTTCGGCAGCGAGTTCAGCAGCTTGCTCGGGTCTTCCACACGCGTGAGGATTTCGAGCAGACGCGCGCCGGTGTACAGGCCGTCGTCGAAACCGTACCAGCGGTCCTTGAAGAACACGTGACCGCTCATTTCGCCGGCCAGCGGCGCGCCGGTTTCACGCAGCTTCGCCTTGACGAGCGAGTGGCCGGTCTTCCACATGAGCGGCTCGCCGCCCTTGTCCTTCACCCACTTAGCGAGGTTGCGCGTGCATTTCACGTCGTAAATGATCTGCGCGCCCTTGTTGCGCGACAGCACTTCTTCGGCGAACAGCATGAGCTGACGGTCCGGATAGATGATCTGGCCGTCTTTGGTGACCACGCCGAGGCGGTCGCCGTCGCCATCGAACGCGAAGCCGATTTCAGCGTCCGTTTCCTTCAGCGCGCGAATCACGTCCTGCAGGTTTTCCGGGTGAGCCGGGTCCGGGTGATGGTTCGGGAAGTTGCCGTCGATCTCGGTGAACAGTTCGACCAGTTCGCAGCCGAGCTTCTTGAACAGCTGGGGCGCGAGGCCACCGGCCACGCCGTTGCCGGTGTCGACCACGATCTTGATGGGACGCGTGAGCTTGATGTCGCTCGCGATACGCTCGAGATAGGCGTCGGCGATATCGTACTCGGCGTACGTGCCGCTGCCTTCGGAGAAGTTCTCGTCGACGATGCGCTGATGCAGCGCGAGAATCTGTTCGCCGTAAATGGCCGCGCCGCGCAGGACCATCTTGAAGCCGTTGTAGTCCGGCGGATTATGACTACCCGTCACGACGATGCACGAATCGACGCGGCGTTCGCCGCCTTCAAGCTGCAACGGCACGCTGGCCGCGAAGTAGCCCACCGGCGTGGGCACCATGCCCACGTTGACCACGTCGACGCCGGCCGCACGCAGGCCGTCCGACAGAGCCTGGACGAGCTCGGGACCCGACAGGCGCCCGTCACGCGCGACCACCACGGCGTCGCCGCCTTGCGCCCGCACTTCGCTGCCGAACGAGCGGCCGATCGAACGCGCTGCATCGGCGTCGAGCGTCTTGCCGATTACACCGCGAATGTCATACGCCTTGAAAATAGATTTGGAGATCATGTTGGCTCACTTGCGTGCAATGGAGAATTTTGACCGGCGCACCGATGATGAATCGGTAAAACACAGCGATGCGCCCTTGCCGGAAGCGATCCGGTTCCAACTTATAATTGCGCTTTTCGGACCAGCCTTATAGCACCATTCTAATGCTTAGACGCCCTCCAAATGTAAAGTTGCCGCGACAGTCGGCTGGGTGGGCAAACGCGCGCACTGCGCCGCTCGGGTCATGCGCACCGCTCGCGCTCACGGTGCCGTCGGCACGCTCGGCGCAAGCGGACCGGCGAGCGGCCAGCGGATGCTGACGCTCAAACGCTTCGCCAATCCGGACGTCACGCGCGCCTTCACGAATATCGTCTGGCTCGGGCTGGAACGGCTCACGCAGATCGGCGTGGCAATCGTGATCAGCGGCATGCTGGCGCGCTACTTCGGGCCGGACACGTTCGGCAAATGGCAATACGCGAACACCCTGCTGCTGGTGCTCTCGCCCATTACCTGGGTTTGCGGCGCCGAAATTCTGGTGCCCACCATCGTCAACCGGCCGCCGGCGCAACTCGGCACGGTGCTGGGCAGCGCTTTCGCGCTGCGTATTTCCGTGTCGGTGGCGGCCTTGCTGCTGACCTGGCTCGGTGTCGCCCTGCACTTCTTCGAGCCGCTGGTCGGCGCCATGCTGGCCGGCCTCGCCGTGACCATGCTGTTTCGCGAACCGTTCGTCGGCGTGATCAATGCGTGGCTGCAAAGCATGACCTACAGCAAGCCGCAGTTGCTCACCAGCATGAGCACCGCGGTGCTGAAGGCCGCGCTGGTCTATCTGCTGGTGCGCGCGGCGGCCACGCCCGCGCGCTTCGGCTGGCTGTGGGCACTCGAATCGGCGGCGATCGGCGCGGTCCTGCTGATCTATTACATGCGCCGGCATGGCGGCAAGCTCGGCTGGCGTCTCGACCGCTCGCTCTTCAGGCACTTCGCGAGCGCCGGCACGGTGTTCTGGCTCGGCCTGATCTGTATGTATCTGTTCCTGAAACTGGATCGGCTGATGCTCGAACGGGCCATTTCCTTCGCTGATCTCGGACGCTATTCCGCCGCCCAGCAGTTGAACGAAAACTGGATCACGCTCGCCTTGATGCTCGCGCAGACCATCGCGCCCGCCTTCGTCTATCGTGTGCAGGAGGCCGCCCAGTTGCGCCGCAACATGTGGCGGCTCACCGCCATGACCGCCGTGTTGATGGTGAGTGGCGCGATCGTGCTGGATCTGCTGGCCGGGCTGATCATCCGCCGCGTGTTCGGGCCGCAGTTCGAAGGCGCGATCGAGATCTTCCGCTGGGCCGTGTGGCTGTCGGTACCCGCCGGCATCGAGGCGATCGGCAATCTGATCGTGTTGAAATATCAGGCCAAATTCGTGTTGCTCGCGAAGTGGCTGCTGGCGCTGGCCGTCGCGTTCGTGGTCAATCTGCTGGCCATTCCGCGCTTTGGCGCATATGGCGCGCTTGTCGGCCTCGCGGCCGGCTATCTGGCGGCCGCGTCGGTTAATCTTTATTACATTCGTTTCAAATTGCGCCCATGACGAACTCACCCGCCACCGCGCAAATGACCCTCGACGACGTCGCGGTGCTGATTCCCGCCTACAACGGCCAGGCCGATGTCGACCTCACGCTCGCGTCATTCAGTGAAAGCGCGCCGGTGCACGTGCTGATCGTCGACGACGGCAGCACGCCGCCGATCGTCGCGCCGGCCATCGCCAATATGAAGATCGAGGTGCTGCGCATGGCGCGCAACGGCGGGATCGAACGTGCCTTGCAAACCGGTATCGACGCCCTTGCGCAGCGCGGCTTTCGCTATGCGGCGCGCATCGACGCGGGCGACCGCTGCGTGCCGCAGCGGCTCGCCAAACAACGCGTGTTCATGGAATTGCATCCACGCGTGGCGGGCCTCGGCATGTGGACGCAGGTCGTCACCCGCGAAGGCAAGCCGCTCTTCATGCTGACGCCGCCCGCCGAACCGGACGCGATCCGCCGCTTGCGCTTCTTCCGCTCATGCCTCGCGCATCCTTCGATGATGCTGCGCATCGACGCCGTGCGCGCGGTCGGCAATTACCGCGCCGAGTACCGCTCCGCCGAGGACCTCGATCTGTTCGTGCGGCTGATGGAGCGCTACGACTGCGCGAACCTGCCGGAGCTCGGGCTCTACTACGAACTGAACGAAGGCGGCATCAGCGCGACCAAACGGCGCCGCCAGGTGAGCTCGACGCTGCGGCTGCAACTGCGCTACTTCAACGCCGCCAACCTGTACGACTGGCTGGGCCTCGCCAAAAATCTGCTGCATCTGGTGACGCCTTACCGCGCGCTGCAGCGGATCAAGCGCAGCCTGCTCACGCCGCGCGCGAGCCATTAAATCATTCACCACCCCAATCACCGCCGAGCTCGTTCCCGCATGAAGCCTGCCTTGAAGTCGACGCCCGCGTTGCGCATTACACTCGTCTGTAACACCGCCTGGGCAATCTATACCTATCGGCAAGGGCTGATCCGTATGCTGGTTGGACGCGGCGTCGACGTGACGGTGCTCGCGCCGCGCGACCGCACGTTCGAACTGCTCACCGCCATGGGCTGCCGCTGCATCGAATTGCCGGTCGCCTCCAAAAGCACCAGTCCACGCGACGACCTGCGCACGCTGTACGCGCTGTACCGGCAATACCGGACCATCCGCCCGCACGTGGTGTTCCACTACACGATCAAGCCGAACATCTATGGTTCGATCGCCGCGAAGCTGGCGGGCGTGCAGTCGGTTGCGGTCACAACCGGATTGGGCTACGTGTTCATCCAGCACAGCCGTGCCGCGCAAGTAGCCAAAAAACTGTATCGTTTTGCGTTCCGTTTTCCGCGCGAAATATGGTTTTTGAATCGCGACGATCAAGCCGCGTTTGTCGAACGGAATTTGTTGGTGCATCCTGAGCGCGCGAGGTTGCTGCATGGCGAAGGCGTCGATCTCGCGCAGTTCGCTTTCACGCCGTTGCCCGAGCGGACCGACTACCGCTTCGTGCTGATCGGACGGCTGCTGTGGGACAAGGGCGTGGGCGAATATGTCGACGCCGCGCGGCGTTTGCGTGAACGTTACCCGCACGCACGGTTCCAATTGCTCGGTCCGGTGGGCGTCGACAATCCCAGCGCGATTACGCGCGAAGAAGTGGCGGCGTGGGAACAGGAAGGCATCATCGAGTATCTTGGTGAGGCGCACGACGTGCGGCCTCTCATCGCCGAGGCGGATTGCGTTGTGCTGCCGTCGTATCGCGAAGGCGTGCCGCGCACGCTGATGGAAGCCTCGGCAATGGGCCGGCCGATCGTCGCGACCGACGTGCCGGGCTGCCGCGAGGTGGTGGCGGACGGCGTCAACGGATTGCTGTGCGAAGTGCGCAATGCAGAAAGCCTGGCGGCCACGCTGGCGCGCATGCTCGACATGAGCGGCCCAGAGCGGCGAGCCATGGCTGAACGCGGCCGGAAGAAAGTCGCGGAAGAATTCGACGAACGCGTGGTCGTCGAAACGTATAAGGACCTGGTGCAGAAAATGACGGGCGTTTTACTTTAACGGAGCAACAGCATGACCACGAAGGGCACGATTCTGGTAACGGGCGGCGCGGGCTTTATCGGCTCGCACACCTGTGTCGAACTGCTGAACGGCGGTTACGACGTCGTAGTAATCGACAATCTCGTGAACAGCAACCGCGAATCGCTGCGGCGCGTGGAAAAGATCACCGGCAAGGCGGTGACCTTCTACGAAGCCGACGCGCGCGACCAAGCGGCGCTCAACCGTATTTTCGACGCCCACCCGATCACGGGCGCGATTCACTTTGCCGCATTGAAGGCGGTGGGCGAGTCGGTCGCGAAGCCAATCGAGTACTACAGCAACAACGTCGGCAGCCTGCTGACCTTGCTCGGCGTGATGCGCGACCGTAACGTCAAGCAGTTCGTGTTCAGTTCGTCGGCCACCGTCTACGGCGTGCCGAAGAGCTCGCCGATCGACGAGTCGTTCCCGCTGTCGGCCACCAATCCCTACGGCCAGTCGAAACTGATCGCCGAGCAGGTATTGCGCGATCTGGAAGTGGCCGATCCGTCGTGGCGCATTGCCACACTGCGCTACTTCAATCCGGTCGGCGCGCACGAGAGCGGCCTGATCGGCGAAGATCCCGCCGGCATTCCGAACAACCTGATGCCGTATGTCGCGCAGGTCGCGGTCGGCAAGCTCGAGAAGCTTCGCGTGTTCGGCGGCGACTACGACACGCCCGACGGCACCGGCGTGCGCGACTATATCCACGTCGTCGATCTGGCGCGCGGACATCTGGCCGCGCTCGACGCGCTGGTCAAGCGCGACGCCAGTTTCGTCGCGAACCTCGGCACGGGCCAGGGCTATAGCGTGATCGATGTGGTCAAGGCATTCGAGAAAGCCGCCGGCCGGCCGGTGCCGTATGAAATCGTGGCGCGCCGCCCCGGCGACGTCGCCTCGTGTTTCGCCGATCCGGCCGCGGCCGAGAAGATCATCGGCTGGCGCGCGCAGTTCGGTATCGAGCGGATGTGCGCGGATCACTGGCGCTGGCAGTCCACGAATCCGCAAGGATTCGCGTGAGTTGAATGACGTCGACGGCGGCGCGAAGGAGCCGCCAGGCAGGGGTTCCGCCGCCGTCGATTGCGGGATTGCACCACGCGGGTAATTCCGCATATTACTAATACTTTACGATTTCTATACTGACTCACCGATTGACGGTCAGGCTTCCTAAGAACGTGTGAATCGGCGCGCATGAGCCCGCATCGAGGCTTCATGCAAGAAAAGACATGCTACGGAGACAGCTATGGGAATTCGCTTGAAAAGCGTTGTGGGTGCGCTCGCCCTTTGTGCCCTCGCCAATGTCAGCTACGCGGCGGATCCGATCAAGATCGGCGTCGATGGACCTTTCACCGGTGGCTCGTCTTCGATGGGCGTGAGCATGCGCGACGGCGTGCGCCTCGCGACCGCCGAGATCAATAAAGCCGGTGGCGTGCTGGGCCGCCAGATCGTGCTGGTGGAACGCGACGACGAAGCGAAGAACGAACGCGGCGTGCAGATCGCGCAAGAGCTGATCAACAAGGAAAAAGTCGTGGCGGTGGTCGGCTACATCAACACCGGCGTCGCGCTCGCTTCGCAGCGCTTCTTCCAGGAAGCGAAGATTCCCGTGTTCAACAACGTCGCCACAGGCAGCATCGTGACGAAGCAGTTCACCGATCAGCCGGATAACTACGTGTTCCGCAATGCCGCCGCGGACCGCATCCAGGCGCCGATGATCGTCGAAGAGGCCGTGACCAAACGCGGCTTCAAGAAAGTCGCGATTCTCGCCGACTCGACCAACTACGGTCAGCTCGGCCGCGAAGACCTCGAAAAAGCGCTCGCCGCCAAAGGCGTGAAACCCGTCGCCGTCGAGAAATTCAATATCAAGGACGTCGACATGACCGCGCAGCTGCTCAAGGCCAAAGAGGCCGGCGCGGAAGCGGTGCTGACATACGGGATCGGACCGGAACTCGCGCAGATCGCCAACGGCATGGCCAAGCTCGGCTGGAAAGTGCCGCTGATCGGCAGCTGGACCCTGTCGATGGCGAACTATATCGACAACGCGAGCACCAACGGCGAAGGCGCACGCATGCCGCAGACGTTCATTCAGGAAGCGAACACGCCGAAGCGCAAAGCCTTTATCGAAGCGTATCTGAAGGAATTCAAGCCGAAGAACAACCGGATCGACTCGCCGGTGTCCGCCGCGCAAGGTTACGACTCGGTCTATCTGCTGGCCGCCGCGATCACCCAGGCCGGCTCGACCGACGGCCCGAAGGTGCGCGCCGCGCTCGAGACCCTCAACACCAAGGTGGAAGGCGTCGTGATGGTCTACGACAAGCCGTTCACGCACGACGACCACGAAGCAATCAGCCCCAACGTGCCGGTGGTCGGCGAGGTCAAGGGCGGCCGCGTGGTCTATGCGTACGAAGCCGACAAGAAAGGCGGCGGCCAGTTGCGCAGCAAGCAGGCGAGCTCGGCGAACTGAGCGTGAAATAAGCGCGAAAGCAAGCGCGAAGCACGCGCGGCGGCATGCTACGAAGCCGCACCCGCCTCGAGGCGGGCGCGGCTTTGCTTCATATCCGGTGAACTCCAAGGCGGTCGACGATGGCCATTCTTCTGCAGCTCATCTATAGCGGCATTGCGCTCGGCATGATCTACGCCGTGATCGCATTCGGCTATCAACTCACATTCGCCACGTCCGGCACACTGAACTTCGGCCAGGGCGACGCGCTGATGCTCGGCGCGCTGGTCGGCCTCACGCTCGTCACGCTCGGCGTCAATTACTGGCTGATGATTCCGCTCGTCTGCGTGTTCGGTCTGCTGCAAGGCGCATTTGTCGAGCGGATCGGGGTGCGGCCCGCGATCAAGATCAAATCCGAATTCGGCTGGATCATGTCGACGATCGCGCTCGGCATCATCTTCAAGAACGTTGCGGAGAACCTCTGGGGACGCGACGATCTGCGCTTCCCTTCGCCGCTGCCGGAAGCACCACTGAAAGTGTTCGGCGCCAATGTGCTGCCGATGGAATTGCTGGTGGTCGGCGGCGCCCTCGTGATGATGCTGGCGGTCGAGTTCTTCAACCGCAAGACGATCTTCGGCAAGGCGGTGGTGGCCACCGCGAACGACCGCGACGCCGCGGCGTTGATGGGCATCAATACCGGTCTCGTCATCACGTTTTCGTACGCGTTGTCTTCGCTGACCGCCGCTTTTGCCGGCGTGCTGATCGCACCGCTCACGCTCACCGGCGCGACGATGGGCGCGGTACTTGGACTCAAGGCGTTCGCGGTGGCGATCATCGGCGGGCTGTCGAGCGGGCTGGGTATCGTGGTGGGCGGCGTGATTCTCGGCATCGCGGAGACCACGACCGGCTTCTACCTCTCCACCGGTTACAAGGACGTACCCGGGCTCGTGCTGCTGCTGATCGTGCTCGCGTTGAAACCTGCCGGCCTGTTCGGCAAGACGTCGATCAAGAAAGTGTGAGGACCGCCGTGAATCCGAAGAAACTCATTGCGTCCGCACTGGCGCTGATCGCGCTCGCGGTGTTTCCCGTGCTGTCGGGGAACCCGTATTACATCCACCTGCTCGAGACGATCATGATCTACGCGATCCTGCTCTTCGGTCTCGACATCGTGGTCGGCTATACCGGGCAGGTGTCGCTCGGGCATGCCGGGTTGTTCGGCGTGGGCGCTTACACGGCCGGCGTGTTGTTCTTCAAGCTCGGCATGCCGTTCATCGTCACCGCGCCGCTGGCGATTCTCATCACCGCCGGTTTCGGCGCGATTCTCGCGCTGCCGGCGTTGCGGGTGTCCGGTCCCTACCTCGCGATGGTAACGCTCGCGTTCGGCACGATCCTCCAGATTCTCATCAACGAGATGGATTTTCTGACCAACGGGCCGATGGGCGTGAAGATCCCGAAGCCCTCGATCGGCGGGCGGCCGATGAACGAAGTCGAATACTACTGGCTCGTCGCGGCGCTGCTGGTTGCCTCGTTGATCGTCGTGCACCGTGTGCTCAGATCGCATCTGGGCCGCGCCTTCGAGGCGCTGCGCGATAGTCCGATCGCGTCGGACTGCATGGGTGTGTCGGTGTACCGCTACAAGGTGTATGCGTTCGTGATCAGCGCCGGATTTGCCGGACTGGCCGGCTGCCTCTATTCGTATTCGGAGCAGTACATCTCGCCGAATACGTATAACTTCGAACTCACCATCCTGTTCCTGCTCGCGATCATCATGGGCGGCCGCAAGACCCGCACCGGCGCGCTGCTCGGCTCGGCGATCATCGTGCTGCTGCCCAAACTGCTCGACGACATCGACATGTTCCGCACTGTCGCCTCCGTGCTGGCGGCGGTCGTCGTGATCGGTGCGGCTGTCGCGCTGGCGCGCAAGGTGTCCACGCCGCGCAAGGTCGCGATTCCGGTTTTGGGCACGGTGGGTCTCGCCGCGTTTTCCTACCGGATCGATACGCTCGCCGACTGGCGGTTGACGATCTTCGGGCTGATGATTCTGCTGGTGGTGTATTACCTGCAGGACGGTGTGGTCGGCTTCGTGCGCAAGATCGTGATGCATGGCAGGGTTCGCACGGTTACCGTCGACACCACGAGACCGGCCGCGATCGTTGGCGATGCGATTCAGGCGGTCCAGGCAAGCGGTACGGAAGACATTCTGCAATTGCGCGGCATCCTGATGCAGTTCAGCGGACTGAAGGCGCTCAACAACGTCGATCTGACCGTGCGGCGCGGCACGATTCACGGACTGATCGGCCCGAACGGATCGGGCAAAAGCACGATGATGAACGTGCTGACCGGTATCTATGTACCGACCGCGGGCACGCTCGACTATCGCGGCGCCTCGCTCGCGGGCAAGACCTCCGCACAGATTGCGCTGTCCGGTATCGCGCGCACTTTCCAGAACGTGCAGTTGTTCGGCGAAATGACCGCGCTCGAGAATGTGCTGGTCGGCCTGCATCACACGTTCAACGCCAATCTCGCGGATGTCGGGCTGATGTCGTCGCGTTATCGACGCGAGGAACGCGCCGCCCGCGAGCGCGCATTCGGCATGCTGCGGTTCGTCGGTCTGGACAATGTCGCCGCCGAAGAAGCCCGCAACCTGCCGTACGGCAAACAGCGGCTGCTCGAAATCGCGCGGGCGCTCGCACTCGATCCGCAACTGCTGCTGCTCGACGAACCCGCCGCGGGACTCACTGCGCCGGATATCAAGGAACTGGTCGCGATCATTCGCAAAGTACGCGATCACGGCATTACTGTCGTGCTGATCGAACATCACATGGACGTGGTGATGAGCGTGTGCGACCGGGTTTCGGTGTTGGATTTCGGGCAGAAAATCGCCGAAGGGAAGCCTGCCGATATTCAGTCTAACGAAAAAGTCATCGAAGCTTATCTCGGCGGCCAGCCTGCCGGCCAAGCGGCGTGAACCGACCCAACACGCCTACAGGAACAGACATGTTATCGATCAGAAATCTGCATGCGGGCTACGGCAAGGTCAAAGTGCTGCACGGCATTTCGATCGATGTGCCGAAGGCGTCGGTCGTCACGCTGATCGGCTCGAACGGCGCGGGCAAAACGACGACGATGCGGGCGATCTCCGGCATGATCCGGCCGAGCGCCGGTGAGATCACGATGGGCATCGGCGCCGACGCGAAGCGTATCGACGCGCTGGAATCACATCGCATCGCGCGGCTCGGACTCGCGCATTCGCCGGAAGGCCGGCGTGTGTTCGCGACCATGAGCGTGACCGACAACCTGATGCTCGGCGCGTTCCCGCGCCTGACATCGGCGCGGCCGCGCGGCGATGTGAAGGCCGATCTGGAGCGCGCGATCGAAATGTTTCCGCGGCTCAAGGAACGGCGTCACCAACTAGCCGGCACGCTTTCCGGTGGCGAGCAGCAGATGCTGGCCATGGCGCGCGCGATCATGATGAACCCGGATCTGGTCTTGCTCGACGAACCGTCGATGGGACTCGCGCCCATTCTGGTCGAAGAGGTGTTTCGCATCATCGGGAATCTGAAGAGCCAGGGCGTCACCATGTTGCTGGTCGAACAGTTCGCCGCCGCGGCACTCAATGTGGCCGATTATGGCTATGTGCTGGAGAACGGCAGGATCGCGGCGCATGGGCCCGCGGCGGAGTTGCGCAACGATCCCTCGGTGAAGGCGGCGTATCTGGGGGCGAGTCACTGAGGTGCACGTGGGTTCCCGGCGGATAGCGCGTTTATCGAACTCATAGGCTTGCGAGACCGCGATCAAGCTCCGCCGCCACGAACTGCACGTTGGGTTCGACGATCAGATCTGCGTGGCCGCCGGCGACTTCCGTCACCACCAGCCCGGCGCGCGCGATGCGCCGCCAAAGCAGCACTGGGTCGCCGTGTCCATTCTGCGCAACCGCTCCACGGACATAGATGATGGGTCCCGCGTCGTAGGGCTTGGGCCGATAGGCCGCCATCGCGACCCGCGTCGTTTCGCGCATATGCCGCAGCAGCGCCGGCATCGCGGGGCTATAGCCTTGGGGCCGCCGCGCCATGAGCCCCGCGCGCATCCGCAGGTGATCCATCACGCCCGTGAGGCGGTCGTTCAGATAGCTGGGAAGCCGCGCCACGGGAAGCGTGCGCAGGGCTTGCCAATGTAAGCGGGCAGAGCCCGCACGCCGCCGCAAACGAGCCATCCACGGCAGGCAATGTTGATCCACGTACGTGTCGAGCATGAAAAGCAATTCGATCCGCTCACCCGCGCGTCGCAACTGTTGTGCGACCTCAAACGCCAATAGCCCGCCGAATGAATAGCCTGCCAACGCGTACGGCCCTTTTGGCTGTACGGTGCGCATCTGTTCAATGTAGCTCGACGCCATGTCTTCGACGCGCAACTGCGCCGGTTGCTCACCGTCGAGACCGCGCGCCAGCAGGCCATATACCGGACGCGGACTATTCAGCGCGCCGATCAACGCAAGGCACTCCATCACCGAGCCGCTCGCGCTGTGCATGAGGAAAAGCGGCAGGCCGGTGCCGGCGCGCACCGGCACGAGCGTCGGCGAAGACGGCGGCAGCGCGTCGTCGCAGATGAGCGTGGCGAGCCGCGTGATCGTCGGCGCAATCATTAGCATGGTGAACGGAATCGCGCGCCCAGTCGACTGGCGGACTTCCGCGAGCAGACGCATTGCCAGCAGCGAATGACCACCGAGATCGAAAAAGTTGTCGTCGCGACCGATCGGCGCGGCGCCGAACAACTTCTCCCATTGCGCCTGCAGATGCGCCTCGAGTTGCTCGCGGCTCTCCCCCACCGGCGGCACTTCACGCGCGGCCAGATTCAGCGCCGGATGACGCCGGATCGCCTCGATGCACTCGGGATTGCGCAACGCCGCCGTATTGCCGATCGGCAGGCCATTGACAGCGTTGCGCGCAGCGACTTCGGAAAGCTTGCCGTTGTGAGTTGTCGGCAAAGCGTTGACTGCGATGATACGGTCCGGCACGTGCGCGGGCGACGCGCGGCGCGCAAGGTCGCGGCGTACACGGGCGGCGAGCGAACCGTTCAACACGGCGCCGTCGGTCAGCACTAGCAGCAACACGACGCGCGACTCGAAGTCGTCGGAGAGCGATTGATTGCTGGACGTATCTCGCACTCGCTGCTCGACGACCAGGGCGTCGCGGATATCTGGAATATCGTTCAAAACCCGGTAGATCTCAGCCGGACCCACATTGATGCCGCGCACATTCAGCACGCCGTCGGAGCGGCCGTGCATCCGTACGCCGCCGTCCGGCGAAAACGAGACCAGATCGCCGTGCGTCCAGACACCCGGATTGCTGGCGAAATAAGCCGCGTGAAAGGCCCTCCCGTCGATGTCGCCGAAGAACCCGAGAGGACGCGATGGAAACGGATTGACGCAAACGAGCTGGCCAACGCCATCGGTGCGCGCCCCTCGCTCCCATGCCTGGACGTCGAGCGCAAGGCTCTTGCATTGGGCTTCGCCAGCGTAGACAGGCAGATTCGGATTGCCGAGCACAAAACAGCCGAGAATGTCCGTACCGCCCGAGATGGATTGCAGCTGCAGCGCCTTCACGTGAGCGTGCACCCATTCGAATTGCGCGTCGAACAGTACGGCTCCGGTCGACAACATCGCGCGCAACGCGCCGAGGTCGAACTTCGCGCCGCATTCCAGACCCGCTTCCTCGCACATTTTCAGGTAAGCGGGGCTCGTGCCGAACACCGTGACGCGCTCTTCCGCTACGAGGCGCCATAGCGTGTCGACCGTCGAGATCGGGCCATCGTATGTCACGATCTCGACGCCGGAAGCCAATGCGGACAGTTGCCAGTTCCACATCATCCAGGCGCAACTCGTGTGGAAATACAGTCGATCACCTTGCCGCAGGTCCGTATGCAGACGATGCTCCTTCAGGTGCTCGAGCAGTGTGCCCCCGGCACCGTGGACGATGGACTTCGGCTTGCCGGTGGTTCCCGACGAAAACATGATGAATAGTGGATGGCTGAATGGGAAGCGCCGCCACACGAAGCGGCTGGCATCGCCGGCGTCGAGCAGTTCGGTGAGCGAATGGACCGGCTGCGTCACCGTACTCGGCAAAGTCCCTTCGTCGAGACACACGACATCTTGTAGCGATGGCAACGCGGCCGCCAGATCCGAGATTCTGCTTGCAACCGACGCGCCGGTGTCGAACGTCCGCGCGGCGGTGTGTGCGATCAGCATACGTGGCGCGAGCGGCATGAAGCGATCGCGGATCGCGTCGACACCCATCTCCGGCGCCGCAGTCGACAATGTTGCGCCGAGGGCCACGACGGCCAGTGCGGCAACGATCGCATCCGCGTCGTTGCGCAGAACGCCAACCACGCGGTCACCCTCGGCCAGTCCCAACTCCGACAGCGCCTGCGCGAGGCGCGCCACACGCTCCCGCAGTTCCGAGCGGGTGAGGTGGACGCGGCGACCATCGGCGTGGCAGGCAGTCAATGCGGGCGCGTCCGCCTGCGCCGTTGACAGCGCGAGCAGATTGTCCGCGTAATTCAACTGCATCCGCGGAAAAAAGCTCGCGTGTTCGCAGTCGTCGCCAAGGCAGACCGGCTCCACGTCGCCCGACCATTCGAGTCCGTACGACCACTGCACGAAGCATTGCCAGAAAGTTCGGAACTCTCGCACGGAGAAATTGTGGAGCGCTTCCTCATCGCAAAGGGGCTGACCTGTGTGGGTCCGCAGGAACTTGCTGAACGCTGTTAACTGCGATGCACCTACTTGCTCGAACGTGCTCGCATAAACAGGTGTGCGTACCGACAAGCGCTCAGGCGCAAGCCATAGGTCGGGTAGGTCGACGCGATTCATGGAGGCTCCACTTATGTCATGCGACGCCGCTTGAAATCGACCACGCATCGAAGACGACGCGCGCACCGGCCGCAGTTCTGCGTTTCCTGATCGCGACCCTGATGGGGATTTCGGGGACATTCAACCTTGCCTTTCGGCTGCACAGATTAGCTGACCGATTTAACGTATTCCGTACGAAATCGAACACTCGTCTGCAGACTTTGATCGCACACTTCGGCCAATGGAATTCTCGCTACGGTCCGGCTGTAATCTGACAACGATCTGCAACGCAGCGCGCCGACTTGCCACGGTCATGCCAACAACGCCGGGCGTCTGCGCGGTAAGCCGCTTTCATCATACACATCGAGGCGACGGTTGACGTGCGTCGTAACCGTGCTTTATGTGCTGTACCGAACGGAGTAGCGACATTCGTACAGATACTCTACGTCCACACATGCTCGACCACACGTGCAGCAGGTGCGAATTTTCCGCATTGAGCCAATCGTGGAGCAATGCCGAATTGCGAGCGGACAGCCGGCTAAATGAAGTCCGGTTTATTTTCGCATCCGCTTGGTAATGACAATTGGGACATTTGAAGTAAATTACATTTTCACACCACCAATAATTACCGTTTAATGCAAGTCGATATTGGCTGGGATATCTTTCTGGGTCCGCCAAGACATCGGCATTTTACGACTTTTCCGTGGTCGGATGCCGAACTTAAAAGCTATACTTCTTACTGAAACAATTAGGATTTATGTTGCTGGGGAACGCGACGCATCGCATGCTGCTCGCGCGTTTCCTCGTGTCGCGCGGAGAAGGTTTTATTCGATTTTTTAACTTTCTTCTCAATCGTCAGAAGCTAATTTTTGTAGCAATTATAGATTGCTACATTCCGCTTTTTCCCTATTTTTGTTGTCCGCCGCAGATCATCTGATGAACTTCTTTTGTCCGATGCGGCGAGCGCCCTGACTCAACGGTTGAATTAGCCGGTACGACTTGCAACGCCGAAACACTGATGTACTCGTCAACGAACTTTGAACGGGGGGCAGCAATGGCTTTAGTCGGCAAGGTATCGGAATCAGTGTCAAAGGAAGTCAATCCTTTCGATACCCGCTTCGAAAGTCGTTCGCATGCCGACCATCCTGAAATGGGCGGTCGCGACTTTTCAGCTTCGCATATGGATGGCGCATCGGAATTCGGTCGCGGCGAAGAATCCTTTTCTTCGGGCGCGTCAGCGGATACGGCCGCAAGCCCCCTGGTTTGCCGCACCTTGTCGGCAGCGAACGACCCTGATATTCCGGCAAGGAAAGGCGACTTCATAAAACGCGTTTTTGACATTTTCGGCGCGTCCGCCTTGCTCATTGTGCTGCTGCCGATTTTTCTCGTAATAGGCTGCGTCGTACTGAGTGACGGAGGATCGGCTTTCTTTGGCCATCCGCGCGTTGGAAGAGGCGGACGGCCGTTTCGCTGTTTGAAGTTCCGCTCCATGGTACCGAAGGCCGACGTCGTTCTCGCCGAACTCCTTGCCGCAGACGCCAGCGCGCGTGAGGAATGGAATCGCGACTTCAAGCTGAAGAACGACATCCGCATCACGTCTGTCGGCCGCTTTCTGCGCAAGACGAGCCTTGACGAACTTCCCCAACTCTGGAACGTCCTTCGCGGCGACATGAGCCTAGTTGGCCCCCGGCCAGTCGTCAACAAAGAGTTGGAACGGTATGGCACCGACGCTTACTATTACCTGTCCGTTAGGCCTGGAGTGACAGGATTGTGGCAGGTCAGCGGACGAAACAATGTCGATTATGCGACGAGGGTTGCACTCGACGTCTCCTATGTGAAGCGACGCTCGACGTTACTCGACATCAGCATCCTGCTGCGCACGTTTAAGGTGGTCTTCGATGGAAGCGGAGCGTATTGAGTAACATGCCATTGAACCATGCTGAAACGACCCTTACGGACTGCCGATGAAAATTGTTCATGTTGTCGAATCGACAGCTACTGGTACGCTCTCGGTGGTGTGCATGATCTCGAATCGTCTGGCGAGCGAGGGTCACGAAGTCTACGTCATATTTTCCAAGCGCAGCGAGACGCCCGACAATTTATCCTCTCTCTTTCATCCGAACGTCCAGTTGCGGCAATTTCAGATGAAAGGCCGGCCGGTGACCAGCATTCTGTTCGGGTTGCGTCGTGAGCTCAATAGTTTGCGGCCGGACATCGTTCATCTGCACTCGTCGTTTGCAGGATTTCTAGGGCGACTGTCGACGATCTCCTGTTTGAAATCGGCCAAATTCTTTTACAGTCCGCATTGCATTTCTTTCATGCGCTCGGATGTCTCCAGGCTGAAAAAGACCTGCTTCATCGGACTCGAGGCCTTGGCCTGCCTGAAAAGATCCACGTATGTCGCATGCTCCGAGAGTGAGCGCGCGATCGTACGACGCTACTTGCGCACGCGCGTGGTACTGGTCGAGAACGCGCTCGACAAACACATGGCAACGGATCACCTGGTTGGTTCGACTCAGGAGCCTACCCGTCCATCCAGTTGCGTGGTGACCGTCGGCGGAATCAGACGACAGAAGAACCCCGAATTGTTCGCGGAAATAGCACGTCTTTTCAAACGACAGGATGTCGAATTCGTCTGGATCGGCGATGGTGACGAAGCCGCAAAGAAAGCACTCCGTGAGGCAAACGTGACGGTCACCGGATGGCTTAGCCGGTCGGTCGTGATGGAAAGGGTTAAAAGCGCAGACGTTTATCTTTCCACTTCCTCGTGGGAGGGGATGCCCATTTCCATCATCGAAGCCATGGCACTCGGAACGCCCATCGTTGCTTCGGGTTGCCCGGGGAACGTCGACGTTCTTAGTCACGGCCAGACCGGCATGATCTTCAATAGCGCCAAAGAGGCCGTGGCCTCATTGACTCGAATGATGGACAACGACGACTTTCGGATCGCTATCGCCGAGCGCGCACAAGACGAAGTGCGTAAGCGCTTCAGCGAAGACCGCTTCTTCTACGATGTGGCCGCGCTTTATGAAACGCAGATGACGTAAATTAAAATATTAGCGTTTTATATTTCATTTGTTTTTATTTTTTTATCATCCTGATCACGCCGACAAGCGCGTACCGCCCCCCCTTTGATCACCCCATTCGACTCGCGCGCCAGCATGTTGCAGACGCGCGTAGAACGAACACGACGGCAATTGTCTGAAGTTTCCAACTCAGCAAAAACCCTAGGCTCAGCGGGGTTTGATGCAGAAATGAGACACCGCTGAGCATGGCATTTGTTCGTTACGCTAATCAATATTCCGACGCCAGCTTTCTGGCGTATGCGAATCACACTTTGTCCGAAGAGTACTCGCTTATTTAAAGTCCGACCCTGTTAAAAGTACTAATTACTGATGTAATTTTTGGTTGGGCATTTTTTTCTATTCATGTTAGGATTCGATCTCGGTAGATTTTACAAAACATTTTGTTTTTGTATGAAGAAAAGGCAGTTTGATACGACCGCCCACCCATTTTCACTAAGCACTATTTACTGATGCGAATTTCCATCCAAGGGTTTTCCCTCTCTGCGCGAGGATCTTGCAACGGTAGCTTCTGCAAATCCCAAGCCGGGCGAGGCCGTGTAGCGGTCGACTGTCGCTACATAAATTACGCCTTTCATTCCATACGAAAGGCAAACGTTTGCGCGTAGCACACTGAGCCAGGAGGTACCTACGCCTGCACTCGACCTGCGAAGAGCCAGGTCTGCGCAGCGACCTTAACGGTGAGGTGAACGGCGATCCAGTTTTGTAGGCTCGGTGTGAGACGCACCGCCCCTGCAAAGGGCTGCACGCCGGGTAGCGTCTCGTCTCTTTCCTTCGGGTCTCAACGCGGGATTGATTGGACACCCACACGAATTGCATGGTGTTCTGGAAACTCGCCAATTATTTGAACCCTTTATTTCTATTATTCGCACTCCTAACAACCATGCACCATACTCAAATAAGCAGTACTAATTCACGACAAAACAAGCTTCATCGACAGACACACCTCCAGAGAATTCTGTCGTCGCACAGGGCGCGTCTTCTCGGTGCCGCGATTGCCAGCAGCGTCCTCCTCGCGGCCTGCGGCGGTGGTGGGGATTCTCCGCAAGACGCAGCGGCAGTGGCCAATAGAGCGAAGCGCAACCCGTCTACGCCTGCAACAACACCGGCAACAACGACAGCGCCGACCGGCAAGATTTTTTATGGCGTCAACGGCCACTTCCAGCAAGGCGGCGCCTACGCCGCATCGAGCACGCAGACGCAGTTGGCGCAGCTTCAAGATCTGGGAATGACGATCTATCGCAGCGACGTTTCCAGCAAGGCAGCTGCGACGGCACTCGCACAGATCGCGACCACCATGGCTGCCGGAGGCGTCACCGTGTATCCGGTGCTCCTCATGTCCCCGCAAGAGTATGCGAACGAAACGGCCTCCTACAACGCTGGATATGCGCTTGGTCAGCAGGTAGCGTCAGCGATGCACGCTTCGTACTATGAAGTTGGCAACGAGCTTGAAGCGGATACCCTCGCGGGCAACTACGATGGCACGTTCCCGACCGATTACGTCAACAGCAAGTTCATGATTGCGCGTGGCGCAATCCGCGGCATGATCGACGGCATCAAGTCCGTTGACACGCAAGGGAAAATCGTCATGGGAGCGGGAACTTGGCTGCACTGGGGTTTCGACCAGATGCTCGCGCAGGGTACGCAACCGGATGGCACAGCCGGTCACCCTGTCGTTTCCTGGGACGTGACAGCGTGGCACTGGTACAACGACTATGACGATATCCAGAACATCTGTGGCGGATCGGGCTGCTACAACGTGCTGTCCAAGCTTCAGGCGTTCGGCAAGCCGATCTGGTTGACCGAATATGGCGTACGCCCCTGGACTGCCACGGACTCGCAAGCTGGGGCTTACCTGACCGGCAATACCATGATGGCCGAATACGCGTCGGTCGCTTCGAAGTACAACCTGCAGTCCATTCAGATGTACGAGCTGTACGATGATCCTGCCGGCACATACGGGTTGCTTCAAAGTGATGGGAAGACGAAAAAGTCGCAGTACTCGAGCGTAAAGTCCTTCATCGCGTCGCATCCGAAATAAACGGATTCGGGTCTGCTTGTAGCAGCACATACGCGCCAGCGCCTCGACGCTGGCGCGTTTTTTTTTGAATGCCCCCTCCCTCCATTTGTCTTAAAAGGTGCTACTGCAATGACTACCTAACCGCATCGGCCAGCTTTTCACGGCTAACAACCGGACCTCGCCTCTACACCGATCTGCCACCCGTTCGGAATGTCCAGACATTTACGGACCATCCACGAGCGCGAGTTGCTCATCACCACAGCTGTGCTGGACGGACTCCCTTTTCCACAATATGAGCGGTACCGAACGGACCCGGGTTATTCGACTCGATAACGTAGACGCTCATCCCATTCGCGTCGGGCGCGCGATGCTCCTCGAGTAAGAGCGAAGGGCTTTTTCCAGACCCGCATCACGATATCGGACCTGATTCACGCTGGTCACACGAGCGATGGAGTTCGCAGACGTGGCGCGACAGATTGAAGAGGTCGGGAACTTGACATACTAGATCAGTTGATCAGCACGCATACTCGCTTGTTCGACTCGATACCGTGTTCAACGTACATTAGTCCCGTGGGGACTGAACGTGGTCTCCTCCTGTCGCCCGATTCGAAGCGTCATTACGAGTATGCACCGGCAATCGGCGCCCATCTTCTTCTGCTTTTCATGGCTTGGATTCGTGAGAAGGCAAAAAGCCACGCAGAAGCCTGCGTTTCACCCAATATTTTTCTGTTTGGCTCCTGATCTGAGCCACCGATGAAGAATGTCTCGACACCAAGGACAAAATATGTCTTCACGTGCGCTGGAAAACGCGATTGACACACTCACTGGGCCAGAAAATTTTGTCTACAACGGGAGATTTACGGGTCAGAAGGCCACCGGCGTACAACGCGTTGCGCGAGAACTGATTGTTGCCATGACGCAACTCCCGCAAATCAATAATGTAACTGTCGCCGTCCCACCTGGCGACAAGATATTGCCCATTGACGGCACGAAGACAGTGAAGATCGGATTCGGCAAAGGGTTGTTCTGGGAGCAAATCGTGCTCCCCATATTTGCCGGACGACGCCGAATCGTCAACCTCAGTAACTCAGGGTCGATATTCCGCCCTCGTCAGGTCATCTTCATGCATGACGCGGCCGTATTCGACACGCCCGCGCACTTTTCCCGGCGCTTTCGTGCATGGTATCGCATCATGTTCTGGATTCTTGCGCGAACGTCGAGTTGCATCTTGACCAATTCCGACTTTTCCCGCCAACGCCTTGCCCATCATTGCGGCGTGCCACCCTCGCGAATCGGCGTCGTTCCGCTCGGCGCCGATCATCTTGACACTATGGAACCCGACGAAAGCGTGCTGAGCCAACATGCCTTAACGTCGAAGCAGTTCGTGCTCGCGGTTAGCAATCTCAATCCGACCAAAAACTTCGCTCGACTTGTCGAGGCATTTCGACAAGTCAATGACTCTTCGCTCGATCTTGTCATCGTTGGCATGAAGAACCCGATCTTCGGCAAGATCGACGATATCTCCAACGTTGCCCCCAACATCAAGTATGTCGGTTATGTTAGCGACAGCAAACTAAAGGCACTCTATCAGCATGCCCGCTGCTTCGTGTATCCATCTATCTACGAAGGGTTTGGGATTCCGCCGCTCGAAGCAATGAAAAACGGCTGCCCTACTCTGGTGGCCAGTGCGGCCGCATTGCCCGAAGTCTGCGGGGACGCCTCGCTCTATTGCGACCCGTACTCTTCCGACGACATCGCCGACAAGCTGAAATCATTGCTTTATTCCAGCGAGATCAGAGCGGATCTTCAGCACCGTGGCCATCTTCACGCCGACAAGTACCGCTGGCAAACGAGTGCACAAATCCTGCTAAACGCGCTGGAGAAGCTTTGATTCTGCGAGGCATACTCAAGGCATTGGGTGGGCCTCGATAAAGTTTTTCACCTGTTCAAAACGCTGTTTCGGTTTTATGCCGTCACCGTAGATCAACCCATATTTTTCATCCGGCTGATCGTAGAGTTGATACAGCGTTACATTTTGGATTCCATATTTTTTTGCGTCTGCAACGAAACCGGCAAGCCCGTCCTGTCCAACCAGGTATGCTCCGGGGTCGCCGTCCGAGTAGTCCGGTCGCACGCCGAATTCCGTGATCCAGATTGGTTTCTGATATTGCGTGCTCAAATGCGTCAATACGTGTTTCAGAATATCGGGTTTCGGTAACCACGACGCCCGGTTCGGGCTCATTTCAGAGTACCAGTGCCACGCGGTGATATCCCACTCCACTACTTTTTTACTATCCCGCTTCCCATCCGGTTCAGTACCGTCTCTCAGCATGTCGGAGAAACCATAATGCAGCCAGCTTAGCGAGCCGAGCAATATCCTGGCGGACGGTTGGACCTCCTTGATGCCGTCTATCATGCCTCGAATCGCACCACGCGCCTTCCGGTACTTGGCATTGTCGTAATGGGAGGGATAGTCGCCGCTCGCACCGTTGAAGATCACGTCGTTGTCGAATTCGTTACCCACCTGGTAGTACGAAACCAGGCCTTTCAACGCCGTCGCTGAGTCGACCCCAAGTTTGTGGCCCTGAACGTAAGCCGTTGATTCGTTCAAATTCGCCTGCACGTCCGGCGTGATGATCAACGGCAGTATGCCGACGCATTGTGCCGCCGCTACCCGAGCAAGTTGCGCGACCTGTTCTGCCGCAGCTTTGTCCCCGATGTCCTGTGCGTATATGGTCATGCCAAGATCGCGCAATTGCGAGATCTGCGCCTGGTAGCTGCGCGCCGTATAGATACCGCCCTGCTGGACATGGCCCACGACTCCATAGAAGACGCCTGTGCGCCCGCTCGAGCACGGAATCTGAGGGGTCGCCACGACCGGGACATGGAAATGCCTATCCGCGGAAAGAGCACTTTCCAGAATAAAGTCCGACCATTTGGTTTCTCTCAGATGAACAAGAGTGGCAATCGTGAGACTGATTGCTATTCCACAAAAGACAATGGCGATTGCGATCGATCGTTTCAACATCCGACTGGAGCCTCGCTGTCATGGCCAATATCCGTGTGTCCGCATTCGCCCGGTGGAGTCCCGTAAGCTAATTTCAATCGAGGTAGCGTTCAGGTCATCGCGACCGATGGAGGAAGCACTGAATAGGGCGCAGTTAATGTGAAGTCCGGTAAATATGACGTGGCATAAATGTCAATCTTGCCGCACCGCTATTAGCAGCAAAAAAAACATGCGCGCTCATCGAGTATCCACCTACTTTAGCTCAACCAGCGCAGCGCAACGTGCGCTAAACCACAGACTAAGAAGTGGCAAAGGCGGTATTCATATCACACTTGCCCAGAGCCGCGTCGCTGGACGCGGCTGCGACGAATCGGTGAGTGGCGGACCAGGGAACGACATCAAATCCGAGCCAGTGATTCGTCGAATCAATGTGAATCCATGTATCAATTTCTGCCTTGGGCGAGTCCTAGGATCAGTGTCCAATGATCGACGCGGCGAAGTTTGTCGCACCATCGAGAAGCTTGTTACCCCCGAACCTTGGAGATGGCGCCTTTGAACACCCATATTCTTAACTCCGGATCATTTCGTGCAGGCAACGACGAGGGTAACTTTTCGTTGCGCGACATGCTTCATCTGTTACGAGACCATATCTGGACACTCATGGCATTCGTGGCGATAGCGACGACGCTTGCGACTGCGTACGCGTTCCTTTCGGCGCCGACGTACTCTGCCGACGTCGTCGTGCGTGTCGACCCGCCCGCCCCGCCCGATGCAAACGCGCTCGGCATTTCCCGGCAGGACGGCACGGCGCAGCAGCAACCTGGCACGCAAGCGACCGCGGCGGAAATATCCCTCATGCAAAGCCGTTCAGTGCTTGATCCGGTGATTCACCAATTCCAGTTCGATGTCGATGTCGCGCCGCATGCTTTCCCAATCCTCGGACGTTTCGCGGAGCAATTGGCCTATCCCGGCCATCCCTCGAGGCCGTGGTTCGGACTGAGCTCGTTCGCCTGGGGCGGCGAACGGCTCCAGATCCCGTCGCTCAACGTGCCTGCATATCTCGAGGAAAAACCTCTCGAACTGATTGCTCTCGACAACGGGCAGTACGAACTTCGCGCGCCCAACGGAGATCTCCTGCTGCGCGGCGAAACGGGCAAGCCCGTGACCATGCCCGATGGGCTATCGATCACAGTCAAGGAACTCATCGCCAGACCCGGTACCCAGTTCACGGTCACCCATCGCAATACGCTCGATGCAATCGATGGGCTGCGGCGTCAACTCAAGATCGCTGAAGTGACCAAAGACACGGGAATCGTGCAGATCTCCTTTGCCTCGAAAGACCGAGGGCTGACCGCCGACGTCGCCAATGCGGTTGCTCACCAGTACATTGCATCCGCGGTTTCGAGTCGTCAGCTTAACGACACTAAAACGCTCGAATTCATCCAGGGCGAGTTGCCGCGGCTAAAACGCGATCTCACTAGCGCGGAACAGGCATTGAGCGACTATCAATCGTCGACCGAGACAATGCGCCCGACGATCGAAGCGCAATCCTATCTGCAGGGAAGCATCGAGCTACAGCAGCGCACGTCCGCCTTGCAACTGCAGCGCACGCAGGCGGCGTCGCTCTTCACGCCCAACAGCCAGCAGGTCAGGACGATCGACGCGCAACTCGCACAACTGGCCGATGCAAAACGTGCGTTCGACTCGCGCTTCGTCAGCATGCCGACTTCCGAGCGGCGCAATGCTGAACTCACCCGCGATGCGAAGGTGGCAGAAACTATCTATCTGGGTATGGTCAGCAAAGCCGAGGAACTTTCCGTGCGCCGTGCAAGCGCGACGGGTGGCGCACACATTGTCGATGAAGCAATGCAGCCGTATCGACCGATCAAGCCGAACCGGCCGTTGGTGATCTTCGCGGGTGGCGGGCTTGGCTTTTTCATCGGCGCGTTCTTCATTGTACTGAGACGCTATGCAACGACCGGCGTCACCGACCCGCTCTTCGTCGAACGCCGGTTGGATGTGCCGGTACTCGGCGAAGTACTGTTCAGCCGGCAACAGGCTCAACTGGAAAACGAAACATCGGTGCAGCCCTCGCGGGAATCGCTACCCGGGCGTGACGACGGCGTGCCGGGCTTGCCCGATCCTCATTCGCTAGCGTTGGACCCGCTCGATTCACAGTCGTCGGCCGGCGCTTTCGCCCCTGGGTTAGTACGCAAGTCGGCCGCGCGGATTCTAGCCAGCCGGCTGCCGCATGAGCCGTCAGTCGAAGCACTTCGCGAGGTACGCACGCAGGTGTGTCGCGATCGCCTGAACAAGAAGAACAACATTGTGATGCTGACGGGTCCGAGCCCGTCCACCGGCAAGAGTTTTGTGGCGGCGAATCTTTCCATACTTCTCACGGAAGTCGGTTTGCGCATCCTGCTCATCGATGCTGACATGCGCCGAGGCAATCTCGCCTCCTTCTTCAAGCAATCCAATCGCGGCGGCCTGTCCGAGGTTCTCCAGGGCAAGCTCCCCAGCGCGGATGCCGTTCGGTCCGTTGGCGTTCGCGGCCTCTCCTTTATCTCGTGCGGCGCCTATCCGGCCAACCCGTCAGAGTTGTTGATGATGCACGACTTCAAGCAGGTCGTTGATCAATTGAGCGAGCAGTTCGATCTTGTCCTGATCGACACTCCGCCGTTTTTGGTGGTGACCGACGCCGCGATCATGGCGCCCCACGCGGGAGCGACCGTCCTGGTGTTGCGTTCCGGCATGCAAAGCGAAGACGAGATCTCCGAGACAGTCAAGAAGCTGCGGCGCGCCGGAGGACGACTTCTGGGATCGGTCTTCAACGCGATACCCAAGCGGGCCAGCAACTGGAGAAGCTATGAGCAGGCCGCGCAGTACACGCGCACGCTCGACGAGACGGACGAAGTGTGACGCCACAGAGCTCTACAGCAAGGGCGCTCGCGCAGCTTGCTCCTTGAAACACCTGGCGAGTTCGCCAGAAAGCGGGGCCTCGTAGCCATGCGATTTCGAGGTCCAACTATGTATCGCAGCGAGAAGCATTGATTCTCGATCATGTGGGGTGAACCATTCATGAGCCGATCTACGCCGCAAATTGGAATCGAGGTAAACGAGAGCCGCATCCCCTTCAATACACCCGCCATGACGGGCAACGAATTGAAGTACATCGCGGAAACTCACTTCAACAAAAAGCTTGCCGGCGACGGTTCCTTCACGGGACGTTGCAACAAGTGGCTGCAGGAAAGAAGCGGTTCCAGCAAGGCATTGCTGACCCACTCCTGCACGGCCGCGCTTGAAATGGCCGTGCTATTGCTGGACATCCAGCCCGGCGACGAGATCATCATGCCTTCGTATACGTTCGTCTCAACGGCGAACGCATTCGTCCTACGCGGTGGCGTGCCTGTTTTCGTGGATGTCCGTGAGGACACCATGAACCTCGACGAGCGGCTGATCGAAGCAGCGATCACGCCACGAACCCGCGCGATCGTCCCGGTGCATTACGCCGGGGTGGCGTGCGAAATGGACACGATCGTATCCATCGCCCAACGCCATGGGCTCAAAGTCGTGGAAGATGCGGCGCAGGGCGTCATGGCCACTTATAAGGGCCGCAGCCTAGGTTCGATTGGGGACCTCGGCGCATACAGTTTTCACGAAACCAAAAATATCATTTCGGGCGAGGGTGGCGCCCTGCTGGTCAACGATCCCGCCCTCACGAGGCGTGCGGAAATAATCCGCGAGAAAGGCACCGACCGCAGTCGATTCCTGCGCGGGGAAGTCGACAAATATACCTGGCAGGAAGTCGGCTCCTCGTTCTTGCCGAGCGAGCTGATCGCCGCTTATCTTTGGGCTCAGTTAGAAGGTGCCGAAAAAATTACGCAAGAACGCCTCGCGACTTGGGAGCGATATCACGCGCTTCTCGAGCCGTTCGAACGCAAAGGCGCGCTTCGCCGCCCTAGCATACCGAAAGAATGTCAGCACAACGGACACATGTACTACGTGCTGGTTGAAGATGAGGACGTGCGCCAGCGCATACTCGATGAATACAGAAGGCAGGAAATAGGTTCGGTGTTCCACTATGTACCGCTTCACTCATCTCCTGGCGGGCAACGGTACGGCAAAGTTTGCGGCTCGCTGGACGTGACCATCAACCAATCAAAACGCCTGATCCGCCTTCCTCTCTGGGCCGGCTTGCGGGAGACGCAACAAATGCGCGTGGTCGATATTCTTAACGCGCTTCTGAAATAGGGCCGGCCGACTCCCAAGACAGGCACGCAAAGTAGCATCCGGGCGCTGAAGAAAGGTCTTCGTCGGCGGTCCGGATGTCATTCATTTACGCTTCCTGTACCGGTTTGCAAGCTTCCTCTGGAATTCCATGAAACAGAGCATTTCCTCACACGCCGATCTGTATTATTTCGTCTGGGTATTTGCCATGCCGGTGACGTCTGTGCTGCTCATGCCTTCTATCCAAGGCACGACGCTCGGCTACATCATGTGTTTCTTTTCGTTGCCGCTGGCATTGGCGTGCGCCGGCGCGTCGCGCACCCGCTATATCAACTTCCTGATCGTTGCGGCGTCGGTCTGGACAGTCTTCTTCCTGGCGTCCCAGCTCGCCGACACTGCAGCTCCCTACGAACCTGATTTTACAAAAGTTCTGCTCATCGACGACAGCGATGTGTTGACCTTCATCCTTAGAAAAAGCTTGTTCACACAGACGATCTATCTTGTCGCTGTCGTGCTCTATGCATCATATGTTTATATCTTCTACAAACCATCGTGGCAGCAGTGGCTGCTTGCCTCGGCGGCGATCTTCGCTGTGTACGGCATCTATGAAGTGATCTACTTCACCATTACCGGTCAGCCTGGTGACTTTATTTCCAACCGCTCTTTCGGCGCCGAATTTCGAAATGGTGACGGAAGCGCGGAGGACGGCTCGCTGAACGGGAGTTCCTTCCAATGGCTCGACATCCATGGTTTCCATATGCAACGGCTGAAGAGCCTGACCGGTGAACCGTCGATGTACGCTTTGTCGATGTTTCCATTCTGGGTTTACTTCAACGCGACGTCAAAGCGACGCTTACCGGTGTGGATCATCGGCGCGTCACTCATCATGAGTACTTCGTCGACGGCTTTTATCGGCTACGTCGTTTATCTGCTTATTCGCATAAGAAAGATTGGCTTCCATCCGATCAAGGCCATGGCCGGCGCACTAGTGGTTTTTGTGGTGGCATATCTGGCAAGGGACTACATTGCCGATCTGTTTCAACAGATGATCCTGGATAAAATGGACGGGCACAACGTATCCGGCGTTGAGAGATCCGGCTTCTTCCGTGCGTCCATGGACATGTGGGCGGGTGGATCGCTAGCCAATCAGCTGTTTGGGATCGGCTTCGGCTATATACGGTCGACCGATCTTTTCTCGACTCTGCTTGTCAACACAGGGATCGCAGGGCTCATCCTCGTAAGCATGCTGATTCTGTACCCGGCTTTCAAACTCGATTGGTCGGCAGAGGGGATGGCATTGCGCCAGTGCTGCGTCACGACATGGGTGATGATGATGATCTCCGTCCCGGAATTCTCATATCTCGCGCCGTGGACTTTTATCGCCATCTCTTATGCACGGCTTCGTGTCATAAAAATGGCAGCACCCCGGAGTAGCGACGCGCTGCCTGGCAGTTCAGTCAATGATCGGCGATTGACAGTGCGAAGCCGGCTCTAAGTCCTTTGAACACGCTCGATCTGGCCGCCGGCGAGAACTTCACGCATTTGACCGTCAACGTGACGACGGCATAGGCAATCGCAATCGCACGGTGTGCGGGAGCCAAATGCTTGCGGCTGAAATAGACGCGATTACGTGCCGTATAGAAGAGGCTGAAGGGACTTTCATTGCCGCCGGTGGACACCGCCACCTTGTGACCGACGCAAGATGTCGGCACATACAGCAGGCCGATATCCGCGTCCTTCATACGCCAGACGAAGTCACTGTCGTCGTAATAGACGAAGTATTTCTCATCCATCATTCCAATCGTCTGGAAGATGCTTTTGTGCAGCAACATGAAGCATGTCGGCGCGTATTCTGTAAACATTTCTTCGTCGAACTGCCCGCGATCTTCCTTCCGATCGCCCACGTGCGGCGTGGTGGCGGTAAGCGGCGAGAATCTTCCACCCGCACACCATATCCGATTGGTGCCGTGATAGGTAATCTTGGGCACCGAGGCCAGCGCGCCCGCCTCCTCGGTGTGCCGCACAAGTCCTGCGATCACGACGGGATCCGGAAAGTCGGTGTCGTTGTTGGCCAGCAGAACGTACTCGCATCCGTCTGCAAGCGCCATCTCTATACCCTGATTGTTGCCGCGAGCGACGCCGACATTGTCGTTATTGAACACGATATCGGCGTGAATATCGTTGAGCGCCGCAAGCTCGCGCGATATCACACACCCCGTATCCTTCTCGCTGTTGTCGATCACGTACAACTTGAAATTCGCATCGCGCTGGGCAGCGAGACTCTTGAAAAAATCGGGAAGCACGGAATCGGAGCGATACAGCACGGTGACAATCCCGATCAGCGGCGAACCATATCTCGTTGACATTTCGCGTCCTTCAAATGAGTTGCGGAGGCGGCCGTCGCGGCGCCTCCGTCATGGCGTGAGGGCGTCACCGATGTGTCATGCGGCGCGTTCACAGCCCTTGTATAGACCCTTCTCCCGCATCTCGGCGATGCTTTTCTCGTAGGTATCTGCCATCACCTCCTGCTGGTCGACCCACCGGGCAAACCGTGCGATGCCTTCGCTAAACGACACCTTCGGTTCGAACCCGAGCATGTCCCTTGCCTTGGTCAAATCGGCATAGACATGGCGGACATCGCCCAAGCGGAAGGCGCCCGTTACGGTGACGCTGACATCGCTGGCATACACCTCGCACAAAGTCTTGGCGACGTCCATGACCGAAGTGCGCACGCCCGAGCCGATGCCGAACACGTTGTCCGCCGCGTTGGCGTTCGTGAGTGCTGCGTAAGTCGCATCCACTACGTCATCGATATAGACGAAGTCACGGCTTTCCAGACCATCCTCGAAAATATTGATCGGATTGCCATTTTTGATGCGCGTCGAAAAGATCGAGAGAATGCCGGTGTAAGGGTTGGATAACGACTGCCCTGGGCCGTAGACATTCTGATAACGCAACGCCGATGCATCGATGCCGATAGAACGGCACGTCGTCATGACCATCTGTTCCTGAGTCTGCTTGGTAATGCCATAAAGCGACGTCGGATGGATTTTCGATTCCTCGTCGGTGGGCACGCATTCCATCGCTTCGCCGCTTATCGGGCAGAGATGCTCGAACTGGCCTTCGAGCATGTCTTTTTCCTTCCGCGGACCGGGATATAGAATGCCGGCGGCCGGAGAACGATACTTGCCTTCGCCGTAAATCGCGCGCGACGAAGCAACGACCACTTTGCGCACGGAATTGCGGCTATTCTTCACCAGTATGTCGAGAATCAGCGCTGTGCCATGCACATTCACGTCGACATAGCGATCGACCTCGTACATCGATTGGCCCGTACCCGTCTCGGCCGCCAGATGAACGATCGCGTCCTGCCCCTGCATGACACGTTCGAGAACGGCCCGGTCAGTCACCGACCCCTTCACGAAGTGCACGCTTTCCGGCAACGATGCGAAGATCGCAGACGTGACACTGGGATTCTCTCCGTGAATCTGCGGGGAGAGGTTATCGAGGACCGTGACTTCCGCATTGTTGGCGCAGAGCTTGCGCGCCAGACTCGAGCCGATAAATCCGGCGCCACCCGTAATCAGGACTTTCATTGTTTCTCCCTCTCCCAACATCTGGTTTCGAAGTTGTAGCGCTTGATGATTTGCGCCGGATTGCCTGCGACCACGCAATAGTCGGGAACGTCGCGAGTCACTACCGAATGCGCGCCGACCACGACGTCGCGGCCGATCTTCACGTTAGGCAGAATGACTGCGCTAAATCCAATAAATGCGCCCTGCCCGATCAGCACGTAATTACCTCGCGTGCGAATACGATCGCCAATGCGGGTGGTGTCGTTGACGTCCTCATACGGATGCTCGACATCGACAATGGCAACGTTCCCGGTAATGGTCGCGCCGTCGCCGATCTCGATTGAAGAGCCGCATACGATATGCACGTTCTGCTCGATATTGACGCGGCTTCCGATCGTGAGCCGCGGCGGCGCAGCCGAATCCGTCACGACAAGTTCGATGCGCGCACCAGGCCGAATCAGTACACGCTCGCCAATCGACGCGTAATGCACGTTGACGAGTAGCATGGGACGAAAGATGGTCGTTTTCGCGCCGACCGACTCGAACACGTGCGCGTACCACAGGCGCGTCTTGAGCCGATACCAGGCTAATGACGCCCGGTTGCATAGTTCGAGCAGCCTCACTTTCCTGGTGGCAAGCCGCTCGCTCTCCTGCACATGCGTACTCATGCGTTGACCCGTTGTCGTCCGGCCATTTGCTTGAGTCCCGTATAGACCGTGCGCAACGTACGGGGCCAGCGGCGCATGGCGTATAAAATCATCTGTTTCGGACCGATTCGTGCCGCGCGCCAGCTCGATTCGACGCAGTCCTCGAAACTATCCTCGTGCCCGTGCTCCAGAAAGAAAATCGCCGAGGTCAGATAGAACTTTGCTCGCCCCTGGTTAACAACATCGCTCGCCATGCCGAGCTCGGCCGCGAGCTGGCAGGTCTGGATCACGTCGTTCAGGCATTCCCTATGGCGGGCGGGATTGTTGATGCGCACGGAAGTCAAACCCGTTCGGTTGACGCGGTATAGTCCAAACTCTTCGTCGAGGTAGCAGCCTTGCGAACCCGTCAGGACCTGCAACAGATGGGCCACGTCAGCCACTGACTTGAGACCGATGTCGACGGGATGGCGGCGGCGCAAGTGCGCCCGGTACATTTCCGAGCTGTGAAAAAAGAACGGTCCGTTCTTGATGAGATACTCCGCGTCGAACGTTGCCGGTTTATTTTCCGGCAGCGGATACGATACGGTCTCCAACGTATCCTGGTCGACTGGGCGCATCTTGTGCACGACGAGACCGCATTCCGGGTGAGCCCGTAAGAAATCGAGTTGACGCTGCAGTTTGCCGGGAAACATGACATCGTCGCCGTCGATGTTGGCGATGTATTCGCCTCTAGCAACAGCAACCGCATCTGCGAAGTTACCCGAGAAGCCAACGTTTTTTTCGTGCAAAACCACCTTGATCACATCCGGATAGCGCAATCGAAACGATTCGATTACCTCGAGCGAATTGTCGGGTGAGTTATCGTCACCCACGATCACTTCGAACGGCACATCGAGTTTCTGGTCGAGCACACTCTGAATACACGCGCCAATGTATTCGTCTTGTCGATAACAAAGCACAATGACTGACAACACAGGCGCAACTTGCTCGTGGACCGGATTCTGAAGAGTTGTATCCATGCTGTTTTCTCAGTTGAGGGCCAGTCGTCCCGCCAGGTGGCGAGCCTTGCGTTGCACGATCGGCGAAACCGCGACGGTCAGGGCGACCATGGCAAGCCATGTGCCCGACAGAATAAAGAAGAGACCAATACGCGAGGACGTGGTCAAGTCCGCATGACCCACCAATAAGCCGACAGGTATCACCGCGGCGACCCGCACGACGACTCCGCGATACCAGCTTGCGTTGATTCCAGCCATAAACTTCCGATGTACGATCAATACCCAGCCGAACAGGAGCAGAACATTCATCCCAAGCCACGCGTAGGCAGCGCCGATTGCGCCGAGATGAATGCCGCCGTACACGACCGCGGGCGCAAAGAGAATGAGGAAGCCGATGTTGCCTTTCAGATGCAAAGACAAATCCCCCTTTGCGTACTGCACGAAGAACGCGAGCGAGGCCAGTGCCGAACAGGCGTTTCCGACTGCGTAGCATTGCATTGTTCGCAATGCGTCAGGAGTTACCGGCGCGCTCGCGGACCACAATCGAAGCACGGCTTCGGGCGCGAACGCGAACACGGCTGCAACTGGAATGACCGCCAATGACGTCACCTCGGTGGCGAGCGCGTACATCTGACGAATCCGCTCGCCGCCGCCGAAGTTCTCGGCGTTCAATCGTGGAATGAAGGCTTGCTGAATGGGGTTGGCCAGCAACACGATGCCGCTCGCAAGCAGCGTGGCCATGCTGAACACGGCAAAATCCGCCAGCGGCAGCACCTTTGAAAGCACAACCTTGTCGAGCTGCGCGGTACACGCCCAGATCAGCGCCGACAGTGCAATCGAAAGCGACAGCTTCGCGCGCGACGACAGCACCTTCCATGAAAAACGCCTCGACACGAACGGTATGTCGATCGTGCGGCCAAGCAGGATACGCATGGCGATGGCCTCTCCAACAATGGCCAGGAGTTGCCAGACGAAGAAAAATTCGACGTGTGGCCAGATCATGATGACCGGCACAACCAGCACATTGCGTATCACGGCAAAAGTAATGCCGATGACATTGAGCGCGACCTGCCGATCGATACCGACCACGCCGCCTCGATACAGCGCGGAAAGCCAGCGCGCGATGGCTGTCAGCATCATCAACACGAACGCCGTGCGGATCTCGCTCGGCGGCAATGTAGAGGCGTTCAGCCACCGCTCGGCAAAATACGGCGCCACGAAGATCGATAAGATGAACAGGACCGCGCTTGTGCAGAGAATCAGTTTTTCCAGCGATTCCAGCAGCAGTCCCACCTCGGCTTTCGAACCCGTGCCGGCGCGCAAACTGCCTAACTCGCGGCATAACGTCGGTGAAAGTCCGAAGTCGAGTATGAGTACCCATGCGAGAAGCACGGCGTTGATGGCAATCAGCCCGTACGCTTCCACTCCGAGATGGCGCACGTAGATCGGTACCATGACAATACCGAGCGATACGGTCACCATCTGGCCAACGAAATTTGCGAGCAGGCTTCGTCTCAACATCGCGGTCTGGTCTGCCAGTAAATTAGATGAGGACTGCGGGCGCCGCCAGAGGTATCGCGAACATCGAATTGATTTTCTCGCGAACTTGTCTCAGGGCGAGCGCGTGATTCGTCAAGCGACCGAAAGATTCCCTATCACTCCGTCCGGCCGTCAGCGGATTGGCGATTCAGATTAGCCACATACGTATCGGCGATTTGAAACTCACCCCCGCCAATCCGACGTATTGGCAGGCTTCTTGATGCGGTCTGCAGGTATATCGCGGGTATCGGAGAAGTCCTCTCAACCCATGCGCAGACCGCGCGGATGAACACTTGAACACAGCCGGCGAGCGATACACTCCCTGCGGCCCATGCGTTGAAGCGTACCTGTCCAGTTGCAAATTAAATGTGCGGCGGCGCACGTTCAACGCTTTGCGTTTCGGCTATCGCATGAAGTTAGCGAGCCGCTTCACGCGGCTCAAACGCGGGTCTTGTTAGCGGCTTGGCCATGCCACCTGATCCTTCGGAAGATTGAGCAAATACTGGCCATACGCATTCTTGGCGAGCGGTTTGGCGAGTTGGAGCAACTTCTCCTCGTCGATCCAATGTCGGCGGAATGCAATCTCCTCCGGGCACGCGACCACCAGACCCTGACGCTTTTGCAGCGTTTCGATAAACGTAGCCGCCTGGATCAGCGAATCGTGCGTGCCGGTATCGAGCCACGCGTAGCCACGGCCCATGATTTCGACTTCGAGCGCATTGCGCCGCAGATAGCATGAGTTGACGTCAGTGATCTCGAGCTCGCCACGCGGCGACGGCCTGATGTCCGCTGCAATGTGGCAAACCTGGTTATCGTAGAAATAGAGGCCTGTGACCGCATAGTTCGAACGCGGCTTCGTGGGCTTCTCCTCGATGGAGAGCGCGTGAAAACTCTTGTCGAACTCGACCACGCCATAACGTTCCGGGTCATGCACGTGATACGCGAACACGGTCGCGCCGCTGTCACGCGCATTTGCGCGCTCGAGCTGCTTCGCGAGATCGTGGCCGTAGAAAATGTTGTCGCCGAGAATCAGCGCCGACGGATCGTTGCCCACAAAGTCCCGCCCGATGATGAACGCCTGCGCGAGCCCGTCCGGCGACGGCTGAACCGCGTACTGGATGTTCATGCCCCACTGGCTGCCGTCACCCATCATCGCTTCGAAGCGCGGTGTGTCCTGCGGCGTCGAAATGATCAGCACATCGCGAATGCCCGCCACCATCAGCGTGGACAGCGGATAGTAGATCATCGGCTTGTCGTAGACGGGCAGCAGCTGCTTGGAGACCACATGCGTGATCGGGTACAGGCGTGTGCCCGATCCGCCCGCGAGAATAATGCCTTTGCGCGCCATTGCCGTGCCTTTACGCGCGCTGCGCGTAGTTGGTCTCAACCCACTTGCGATAGTCACCGGAGGCGACTTCGTCCGACCACTCCTGATTGTCCAGATACCACTGGACCGTCTTCGCGAGACCCGTTTCGAACGTTTCCGCCGGCTTCCAGCCGAGTTCGCGTTCGAGCTTGCGGGCGTCGATCGCATAACGGCGGTCGTGGCCCGGACGGTCCTTCACATAGGTGATCTGATCGCGGTACGACGCGCCCGCCTTCGGACGCAACTGATCGAGCAGGTCGCACAGCGTGTGGACGACCTCGAGGTTCTTCTTCTCGTTCCAGCCGCCGACGTTGTACGTCTCGCCCGGCGTGCCGCGCGCGAGCACTTCGCGGATCGCGCTGCAATGGTCGCCGACATACAGCCAGTCGCGCACGTTCTGACCATCGCCATAGACCGGCAGCGGCTTGCCGCCGAGCGCGTTGGCGATCATCAGCGGAATCAGCTTCTCGGGGAACTGGTACGGACCATAGTTGTTTGAGCAGTTCGTGGTGAGCACTGGGAGACCATACGTATGATGGTAGGCACGCACCAGATGGTCGGAACCCGCCTTGGTGGCCGAGTAAGGGCTATTCGGCGCGTACGGCGTCGTTTCAGAGAATTGCGGATCGGTAGCGGAGAGTGAGCCAAATACTTCGTCCGTCGACACGTGCAGGAAACGGAATTCCGCTTTGGCGGCATCGTTCAACTTGCTCCAATACGAGCGCGCCGCTTCCAGTAGCGTGAAGGTACCCACGACATTGGTCAGCACGAAGTTCTCCGGCCCGTGAATAGACCGGTCGACGTGAGTCTCGGCCGCCAGGTGGATGATCGCGCGAGGCTTGTATTCGGCGAGCAATTCGTCCATTGCGACGCGATCACATATGTCGGCGCATACGAAGATATGCAGCGGATTGTGCTGCAGAGATTTCAACGTGCGCAGATTGCCCGCATAGGTGAGCTTGTCGACATTCACCACGGGTTCATCGCAGATTTGCAGCCAGTCAAGCACGAAGTTGGCGCCGATAAAACCGGCGCTGCCTGTCACCAAGATCATGGAAGCCCTCTGGAAGCCGCCTTCACGCAGTTGCGCGGAAGGTCGATTGGAGTCTGGCTGACATCCGGTGAATGGTGCGGCCACGGGACGTCGGTAAGCAGGTTTGGTATAGCTTTCCATCGCGACTTCCATTGCCGCGAACAGATGCAACCAGCTTAGTCTAGGGTTCTAGAAACCTTGTTTCAGTGCGGAAAGCAACATACACGCTTTCGCCTGCGCTAACGGGGGTAAGGAGGGAAGCTTCGCGCGGTCGGGCAACGCTTGCAATGTTCGCGTCGCCCGTATCTCGACCGCATGGCGTTGACGTGGTTCGGCCTTATCGCCGATGGCCGGATAATTCTTTTGCTGAGAGCCGCGCCTGCGTCATCGCGATGATCTGCGCCGCCTTCATGGTTTGCGGCAGATGGGCCTGCCGATGCGCATCGGGACGCCGGCTGCTTGCGCGGCCCGAAGAAAGAGTTATATATCGTCTCGTGGCGTTCTGGAACGTGCGACACATAATGCGCATACGAAAACGCCAACGAGCACGCCGAATATGAAGCATAAGAAATGTGTCAAAACGCTCGACATTGACCTGGTCCTCTCAATTGAGGCGAGATTAAATTTATAACGATTCACCTCTTCGCGATTTACCGCAACCCGTCGCCCACAGCCGGTAAGGCCACGAGCCGAACAAAAGACACATAGGCAGCAGTGACGGTAAGACGCGGCGATCGTCGCGCCAAACATCATACTTTACTAGAATCGCGACCAGGTCGAAAAACGGAGACAACTGAATCAGTGTGCCTATGGCGTCGCATTAGACTCCAAGGCGGGACACGGATGACCGCGCCGGTTCGAGGTGACGACGTGAAGCCCGCCGAGCATACGAGCATGGCAGGGTCGGCAATAGGGCGGATGTGATGCGACGCGGGGCAAGGGCTACGGGCCGCCGC
This sequence comes from Paraburkholderia sediminicola, assembly GCF_046027355.1. Lineage (GTDB taxonomy): Bacteria > Pseudomonadota > Gammaproteobacteria > Burkholderiales > Burkholderiaceae > Paraburkholderia > Paraburkholderia sediminicola_B. The sequence goes on from NZ_JAQQEK010000007.1 coordinate 195,733, forward strand.
GGAATGGCAGTTTGACAGCAAAGCAGACGAACAGTGGCTTCCGATCAGACCGAGCACGGTGCAAAGCCACAAAGCCGATGAGCCGTGTGCGGGCGCTCCGCGCGTGTGCGATCACCGGCATCACACGAACGGCGCCCGGCATGGAGTAAAGCACGCGCGCGATCCGACGCACGCGGATCGCGGCGTGTTCAATCGTTGGCCAGCGCCTGACCTTTTATCTCCACACGCTCCTTCTTCCGCTCCATGCGCCGCGGGTAATCGATCGCAGGCTTCTCGATGTAGCGATACGTCAGATACGAGAGCACCAAAGTTGCCGGCCATAGGATCGCCAGATGCGCCCAGCCTTCGATATTGGCCAGTCCAATCAGATTCTGGACAGTCGGGTGCACCAGGTACAGCGAATAGCTTATTGTCCCGAGACCCAGCAGCGGCTTGAGTTGCATGATCGATCGCTCGCGTGCCGCATAACAGCCGATGAACAGGAGGTAGGCGACACCCCACGAAATGAAAACAGACTGGACTGTCGCGACCTCCGGGCGTTGAAACACGCCAAATCCTACGTAAAGCGCTGGAACGATCGCAAGGATAATCGAGCCGACCAGAACCAGAAACGCCTGCTGACCGAGTTCACGCGTATGCCGGCGATAGAACAGCAAACCTACGACACAAGTCGCCATGATGCCGAAGCGGCCAAGCGGTATCCGCAGGTGCAAAACGAATGATGCTACGGACAATGCGAGCAACGCGGCCACCGTGAGCACAGCCAGCAAGACGCTGCGTCGATTCGCCCGCACTGCGAACGCGAACGACAGCAGGATGTACCATGCAAACTCCATGGACAGCGTCCACGACGCGCTAACGAAGTTGGGTTGATGCGCGTAGTCCTGCAGGAAGAAGATGTGCAACAGAAAGAAGTAGCCAAAATTATGTACGGCGCCTGGAGGGTAAGCACCATAGCCGACAAGATAAAGTGCAAACTCAAACGTGAAGACCGCCAGGTAGAGCGGATAAATCCGAAAAATACGGTGTTTCCAGAATCTACCGAGCGCATTTGCGCGCTCAAGACTCAGTGGAATGACAAATCCACTGACAAGAAAAAATGTTAGAACACCGACCTGCCCAAAGTTGATCCACGGGCCAAAACCTGTTGTGATCGAAAACCAGCCGGCGCCCTCGCCGCCGTGCTGGAAAATCACGAGGAGCGCAGCGACGCCACGGAGGACATCGATGAAGGCGTATCGACCACCGGAGGTCGCCGCCCGGCCCGCATTCGGTAACCTTACTCTTTCCGGTGTCGGCATCAGGTTTCCTCAAGACGGGTTGTCGCCGCAGTTTATCTTTGTAGAAAGTCGAGCAATGTACGCAAACACACAAATGCACTGCTACCCACCGCATCTGTCGATTCGGCTTGCGGATATGCCTACCGTCAGCGCGTGACTTCCATCACATTGATACGCGGCAATAAGCGGTCGAATTCGCGTTTCACGATCTCGTAGCATTCGCACGAGCGCGCCTCGAGTCCGGTCCGATCGAGAATCCGGACACGGCCACGACTGTGATGGATGAGATCGGCTTCGCAAAGCTTGCCGGACGCCTCGGTCACGCCTTCACGACGCACGCCGAGCATGTCGGCGATGACTTGCTGCGTGACTTGCAAATCACTTGTGCCCGAACGATCGATATCGACCAGCAGCCACCGGCACAGTTGCTCGTCCAGTCGATGCAGCCTGTTGCACGCCGCAGTCTGTGCGACCTGGGTGAGGAGAGCCTGCATGTACAGCAGCATCAATGAACGCAGAGAAGCGCAATTGCGCAACGCCTCGCGCAGCGCTGTAGCGCTGATCCGATAAGCAAAACCCCGGCATTGAGCCTGAACGCTGGCTGGCATGGTGTCGCCGCCCGTCAGGATCGGCACGCCTGTCGTGCCATCCCTGCCGATCGCGGCGATTTCCACCGAACTGCCGTTTTCCATGGTCTGCAGCAGTGACACGATCGCGGTGGCCGGAAAATAGACGGTTCGTATGAGTTCACCGGATTTCGACAGCAGTTGCCCCGGACTCAATTCGACGAGTTCAAGATGAGGAAGCAGCGCTTCCCATTCATGCGTTGGGAGCGCCTCGAGCAGGCGGTTGCCACGGCGGTATGACTGGAATGTCGTCATCATTTCCCTCACGTAAGTATCGCAGCCCGCCTTGGTACGGCAGGCCTCGCTCGAATCAAGGAGCCAATGACGATGCATTGCCCTCATTCGCGCGGTCGGCAAACAGAAGCGGTAATGGAGACGATCAAAGCTTCGCACTGGTCATCGCGTTGCGTTCGATGTCGCAGTGCAGCATAGCTGGCAAAGAGGGTCGCGCCAATAATGCTGGCGGAATAGCCCGCACGATCGGCGGATTTAAGAGGACTTATTTGCGTTGAACGTTCGTTGAAACGCTGGACGCCAATGTCACTTTGCTGCAGATCGAAAGAAGCCCGATGCTAGCTGAAGTGTCGGCAAGTGGTAGTATGAAATCGCAATATGTCCAGTTTATTAAGGATGTCTATGAGATGAGATAAAGCGGACAAAATGCCTTATCTCAGCGACTCGAATCGGTAAGCGAGCATGCCGCTTGGTCGGCGTTGCCCGTCAGTCAGCGGCGATGGTCCGCTCGACCGCGACGTGGCCGGCCGCCGGCATGTGTGTCGTCATCCGTCGTCGCGATCATTTCCGCTTCCTGCGTAACAACCCTCTCGGCCAGCGCTTTCAGAACGCCAGTCAGAATCCGCTTGCCGATTTCATGGTGAAAGATCCAGACGCCATGGATTCGTCCGGTGAATGCGGCCTCGCTCCCGATCTCCGGGTCGGGCCGAAAGCCGGAACCCAGCCCAAAGGTGAAGAGTCCGCGTATCACTTTGCCGCCCATGTCGAGCGGACGGCCGAACTTGTCGACCTCGATGCCGCCCTGGCAGAACTGCAGCGCAATCTCCGCCCCTCGGTGGTCGACCAGTGCAGACATGTTGGGCCGATAGCCGGCGCTATGGATCACACCGCACGAGTGCGCGAGACAGGTGGCAGCGCGGGCGCGCTCGGCTTCTCCGGAGGCGGCATCGATCAATTCGACACGCGGCATCGTTCCCGCGACTCGGCCGTGCGACATCACCGAACATGCGATCTCGAATGCGCGGTAGCGCAGACCGCTCGAACGATTGACACGCCGCGTGATCGGGCAAATATCGTTGACTGGATCGACCTTATAGCCCCATGCGCGCGCTTCCTCCTCGGTTTCGAAAAACAGCCGGACTGGCGAGCGATGAATGATGGCGATTTCATCGAGTCCGGCGCCGCCGAGATCAGTCGCAAGACGCTCGGTCATGGTGAACGCGCTATGCGAGCCGCCGATGATCGTGATCCGGTTCGTACGCGGGACCGTGCCAGGGGCGAACACGGGCGCGAAGGTGTCGACCAGTTGCGTGCTCGTGAGGCGAAGCAGCTCATCCGATGTGCAGGCGATGACGCCGTCGCCCGGCAATGGAATGTCCAGCGTGCGGCACAGATCATCGACCTCTTCGACGCGCTGCGTTCCGCCCAGATTCATCACGACTGTGTCGCTGATCACCATCCGGCGCGCCGCTGGTCTGCGCGTGTCGTGATAAGCGATTTCGAAACGGCCGTCCCGGCCGTGACGAATCGCATCGATCTCGTGTCCGCGCAGTACGTCGACGTCGAAATGTTCGACGAGGTGCGCGATGAGTCGCTCGGCAGCCAGCGTGAGCAGTTCGCCGACCTCCGAGAGCAGCGGCGCACCGTCGGGGTCCGCGGCCAATTTCCTATGCAACTCGTTGTATTCGCGGATGTCGCCGAACACGCCGTCGAAGCGTTCGTGCTCGAGGCACGCGAGGAAAGATTTGGCGACCGAGTTGCCCGTGACGTTCACATAGTCGCCGAGCTTGCCCGCTCCGAGGCTCGCGCGTTTGTCGATGATCAGCAAGCCGTTTCTGGCCACCTCTGCCAGCTTGCCGCTCTTGAACGCGTAGAACAGGAAGCCCATTCCTGCCGGGCCAGCGCCGCACAACACACACGAGTAATCGCTTGGTACGCTCCCGGAACTATCCGGATCTACCGCTGAGGACCTCTGCATGACTTTGGGGCTCGATAGTTGTCCGCTGTGAAATGATGCGCACCATGCGCGTTGCCGGAGTCGAGGACATTCCCTCGGATCGGATTCAACACACAATATCCCTGAATGCGAAGCATCACTCTGTGCGCTCGCGCACGGACAATATTTCGGAACCTTACCGCAAGGCATCCGCCGACTAACATTTTGCTGTACGGAATAAATTTCCGGCCACCCATTGCGCCGGGAAAATGTTCTTCGAACCAGCAGCCGAGATGCCACAATAAACATAAAATTTCACACATATGAACAGCTTTTACAAAATCTAACAATTAGGATTTCTTAATTAAATTTCCGTTCAATGCCCGATTAAAACCGGCGCTCGCGAACACCGCGAGCGCGGCCTCGCCGCCATTTACGCCATCTGGAATACCGCCACGGCGTCGCGCAATATAGTCGCCTGCTCTTCCAGCGATTTCGCCGCCGCAGCCGCTTCTTCCACGAGCGCCGCATTGTGTTGCGTGACTTCGTCGATCTGCGAGACGGCCTTGTTGACCTGTTCGATACCGTCACTCTGTTCGAGCGCGGACGCCTCGATCTCGTTCATCACACCGGTCACGCGTTCGACGGCGCTCATGGCTTCGTGAATCGTCTTCTGCGCGTCGGACACGAGGGATGCGCCCTCCTGAACCTTGGCGGCCGATTCGCCGATCAGCTCCTTGATTTCTTTCGCCGCCGCGCCTGAGCGCTGTGCGAGGCTGCGCACTTCCGAAGCCACCACCGCGAACCCGCGCCCCTGTTCGCCGGCGCGCGCTGCTTCCACCGCGGCATTCAACGCCAGAATGTTGGTCTGAAACGCAATCCCCTCGATCATGCCGATGATTTCCGTCACCTTGCGCGACGACTCGCTGATTCCATCCATCGTTTCAGTGACACGCGAGACCACTTTGCCGCCACGCGTGACCGTGTCGAGCGCGCCGTGCGCGAGCCGGTTCGCCTGTTTCGCGTTGTCCGCGTTCTGTTTCACCGTGGCCGACAACTGCTCCATGCTCGCGGCGGTCTGTTGAAGCGCCGCAGCCTGCTGCTCGGTGCGCGAGGACAGATCCGCATTGCCGGACGCAATCTCGTTCGCCCCTTGTGTGATCGCCGTCGTGCTGCCGCGCACTTTGGACACGGTTTCGACGAGGCCGTCGCGCATCTTCGTCAACGCGCCCAGCAACTGGCCCATCTCGTTGCGCGATTTGATCTTGATCGCGACAGTCAGATCGCCGGCGGCGATGCGCTCGAAATGCTTGACGGTTGCGTTGACCGGCTTGATCAACGCCACTGACAAACCAATGCGCGCCGCCACGCCGATCACGAGCGCGATGGCGCCGATCGCGGCGAACAGCAGCGTCGCGATCTGGAAGCGCTGCGCGGCCGTTTGGGCTTGCTGATGCTGGCTGTCGATCTGCGAATGTTCAAGTGCGTCGATCGCTTTCGAATAGGTGGCGTAAAAGCCGTTCGCCGTCTCGCCCTGAATGTTGCGGAAGGTATTGAAATCGAAGTCGGTCAGCGCCTTGAACTCCGGTTCGATCGCCTTATCGACCAGCGCGCTGCGCGCCTGCTCCACGTTCTGCGCGAGCTTCTGCTCGGTTTCGTTTGCAAACGGGCCGGCCATGTAATTGCGGAAGTCCTTGTTCGATTCGACCAGCACCTTGTGCGCGGCGGGCAACAGGTCGTCGGTCTGCTTGCCGACGCTAAAGAGCGTCTGATACGAACCCAGTGCGAGCTGCACTTGCAGCAGCTTCTCGGAGCTCGCCTTCAGATGCGACAGCGCGGCCGCGCTACGCTGCGTGTCGTCGAGGCTGCCGTTGGCGAGCTTGAGCGCGCCGTAGCCGACACCGATCACTGTCAGCAGGAAAGCGACGAATACGCTGATTACCAGCGTCAGGCCGCCACGAATTGTGATGTTATTTAGCATTGGGTCTCCGGAACGTCTTGCCGATCGGCGGCGAAACAGATTGGCAGGCGCGCGCTTTTTTTTGCGCGTGACTTACTCTTCGCCGCATCCAGGTTAACGACCTCGCACGGACCCTGCTAAATAGGTGGAATCCATGACCAGCGGGCGTTTGCGAGTGCCTTCCACCTCACTATCTGGGATATTCGGGCAACCACGCGGCACCGCTGCTTTTCCGGGCGTTGTGCGTTTCGTTTGTATAATTCGGCGTCTTCGCTCAGGCCCACTTTCATGCTTAGTTTTGCGCTCGGCTTTCTCGTTTCCCTGCTGATCACGCTGTTGATCGTGCGCTACGCGCATCTGCATGAAAAATTCTCCACCGACACCGATCTGGCCGGCGTGCAGAAATTCCATGTTCGCCCGGTGCCGCGCATCGGCGGGACCGGGATTCTGCTCGGGCTGATCGTCTCCGCCGTACAGTTGCATCACGCGTATCCCGCCGTGTCAGGCGGTATCCTCGGGCTGATTGCGTGCGGCATGCCGGCCTTCGGCTCGGGCCTGGTCGAAGACCTGACCAAGCGCGTGTCGCCGCTTACAAGGCTGGTTTGCACGATGGCCGCGGCCGCGCTCGCCTATTTCCTGCTGAACATCGCCGTGACGCGCATCAGCGTGCCGCCGCTCGACTTCCTGCTCTCGTATGCGGTGATCTCCTGCGCGGTCACGGTGCTGGCGGTGGCGGCGCTCGCCAACGCGATCAATATCATCGACGGCTTCAACGGACTCGCGTCGATGGTCGCGTTCATGATGTTCGCCTCGCTCGCCTACGTCGCGTTCCAGGTGTCCGATCCGATCGTGCTGTCCGCCTCGTTCATGATGATGGGCGCGGTGCTTGGCTTCTTCATCTGGAATTTTCCGGCGGGGCTGATCTTTCTCGGCGACGGCGGCGCGTATTTCATCGGCTTCATGCTGGCCGAACTGTCGATCATGCTGGTGATGCGCAATCGCGACGTATCGGCGTGGTATCCCGTGCTGCTGTTCATGTATCCGATCTTCGAGACCTGCTTTTCGATCTACCGGAAGAAATTCATTCGCGGCATGTCGCCGGGCATTCCGGACGGCGTGCATCTGCACATGCTGGTGTACAAGCGGCTCATGCGCTGGGCGGTCGGCGCGCGTACCGCACGTGAATTGACGCGGCGTAACTCGCTGACGTCGCCGTACTTGTGGCTGCTGTGTCTGATCGCGGTCGTGCCGGCCACGCTGTTCTGGCGGCATACGCTGCATCTGTTCTGCTTCGTGGTGGTGTTCGCCGCGACGTATGTATGGCTCTACGTCAGTATCGTGCGGTTCAAGTCGCCACGGTGGATGGTGGTCAGGAAGACCAGGCGGTAACAAAAAAAGGCGCTCGAATGAGCGCCTTTTGCTTTGTGACCTTTGTGACGTCCGCCTTGCGATGCGACGCCAAGGCCGCCGCGGAAGGCAAGCTCACCTCACCGGTTCCAGCTCACGAAGCCCGCGTTGCCGGCGCCACGCTATGCAACGCCGGCGCGGCAGCCGGCTGATACTCCGGCACCCAGCGTCGCAGATCGCGGCGTACTTCCTGGTCGCTCGGCACACGATGCTGCATCAGCCAGGGCAGCAGCTCGTCGAGCAGATTGTCGGGCGCTTCACGCGCCTGCGCGATGCGCAGTTTCGGATGCGGCGTGCGCGTGGTCGCTTCGTCGTCGGCCAGCAGTTCCTCGTAGAGTTTCTCGCCGGGACGCAGGCCCGTGAAGACGATGCGGATGTGCTCCTCGCTGAAGCCGTACAGGCGGATCAGGTCGCGCGCCAGATCGACGATCTTGACCGGCTCGCCCATGTCGAGAATGAATATCTCGCCGCCATGCCCCATGCTCGACGCTTGCAGCACGAGTTGCGATGCTTCGGGGATCGTCATGAAAAAGCGCGTGATCTCCGGATGCGTGACCGTGACCGGCCCACCCTTCGCGATCTGTTGTTGAAACTTGGGAATGACGCTGCCCGCGCTGCCGAGCACATTGCCGAAGCGCACCGTCTCGAATTGCGTGCGCGTGCTGGTTTGCTGCAGCGCCTGACACGCCATTTCCGCGAGGCGCTTGCTCGCGCCCATCACGTTCGTCGGGTTCACCGCCTTGTCGGTGGAGATCAGCACAAAGTGCTTCACGTCGTGGCGAATCGCCGCGCGCGCGACACGGTACGTGCCCAGCACGTTGTTGCGCACCGCCTGCCATGCGTTCAGCTCTTCCATCAGCGGCACGTGCTTGTAGGCCGCGGCGTGAAAGAGAATGTGCGGCGTATAGCGCGACAGCACCTGGTCGAGCAGCAACGAATCTTTGGCGTCGCCGATCACCGGCACCACGGAGAGCTTCGGAAACCGGTCATGCAGCTCTTCCGTGAGACGGTACATCGCGTACTCGGACAGGTCGAACGCGATCAACTGCGCGGGTTCGAAGCGCAGAATCTGGCGGCACAACTCCGAGCCGATCGAGCCGCCCGCGCCGGTCACCATCACCACGCGGCCGCTCAACAGCGCTTCGACGTGCGGCATGTCGATACGTACCGGCTCGCGCCCCAGCAGGTCCTCCAGATCGATCTGACGCACGCGCGACAGGAACGCTTCACCTTGCGTCAGCGTGGTCAACGCGGGCAGCACCATGGCCCGCACACCGGCGCGCACGCACAGCGTTGCCACGCGACGCTGCGCGTCCACCGACGCCGAAGGGATCGCGATGATCGCGTGCTCGACCTTCATGTCCGAGGCCCAGTACTGCAGGTCGCTAATCGGCCCCCACACCTTGTAGCCGTAGATTTCGCGACCCTGCTTGGCCGGATCGTCGTCGAGCAGGCCCACCAGCCGCCATTCGCTCGAGCGCGACAGTTCGCGGGCCAGGCTCGCGCCCGCGTTGCCCGCGCCGAGCACCACCACCGGCTTGCCCTGCCCGACCAGGCCGCCGTAGAGATAGAACTCCTTGGAGGCGCGATAGAGCGCGCGCGAGCCGCCCATGGCGAGGAACAACAGAAGCGGAGAAACAGCGAGGACGGAGCGCGGAATGATGGGATGCGGCTGGGCCATGACGGCCACCATCATCATCACGAATGCGCCGGCCAGCACGGCTTTCGCGATGCGCATCAGGTCCGGCAGGCTCGCAAACACCCACATGCCCCGGTACAGGCCGAAGATGCGGAACATCACACCGTAGACAGGGAGGACCCAGAGGAGGGTTCGGACGGCGCCGGACCAGAACTCGTCCGGGACGTAGCCGTTGAAGCGGATCAGGTATGCCGCGAGCCAGGCGCCTGCGACTGCGCAAAGGTCGAAGGCGAAAGCGCTAAATGATAGCCATGAGGCTTTGTGTCGAAACATCGGCGTCACACCTCAGGTTGTTCGGAATCTGCTATCCGGAATCGACGCCAGCGTGAATCGACTCCGATACCAATCAATACCAGCACGATCACCCATGCGCCCACGCTACACCATTGAACGGCTGAAGACCAGCCAAGCAACACGACAGCAAGTACTATACCAGCCGCCATTACTGCATACCATAGGATGGCCGTCTTCGAATGCCCGAGTCCATACTGGACCATGCGTTGATAGTAGTGCTCGCGGTGCGCCTGCCAGATTTTCTCGCCGCGCAGGAGCCGTCGCAGCAGCGTAACCGACGCGTCGCCGATGAACGGCGAAAACACGAGCGCCGGAAACCAGATCGGCCAAACGCCGTCGCTCCAGCCCCAATAGCCGAAAGCGCCCGCCAGAAAGCCGAGCGGAATCGACCCGGCGTCGCCGAGGAAGATTTTCGCCGGATGGAAGTTGAAGAGGAGAAAACCCGCTGCGGCGCCCGCCACGGCGGCCGAAGCCAGGCTGAGCTCCGGTGATGGATGCGCGGTAAGCGCGGCTCCAACTGCATAACCCGCGAAGCCGAATAGCGTCATGCCACCGGCCAGGCCGTCCGCGCCGTCCATAAAATTGTAAAGATTGACCAGCCAGAGCAGTAAAAACGACAGGGCCGCCAGCAGCCAGACCGGCACCGGCGCCGGATGCGCCCAGACGAAGATCGCCACCGCGGCCAGGTGCGCCGCGAATCTGACCCGCGCGGGCAGTCCGCGCCGGTCGTCGATCTGCGAGACCGCCGCCAGCACGGCGGCGCATAGCGCGGCAAGCCAGAGGTGCGGCGCGACGAGCAGCGTCGCCACCACCACCACCGGAACGATGCCCCAGCCGCCCACGCGCGGCGTGGGCCGTGTGTGCAGCGAGCGGTCGTTGGGAATGTCGGTGGCCAGACGCCAGGCGAGGCCGGTCCTGAGCAGCGTCCACAGGACCGCCGCGCAGGCGCAAGCGGAGCCGAGCGTGATCAGGATCACGGTCGTCCAGCCCGGCAGCGTGGAATGGGACATCAGCATGCGCGCCTCAATGCGTGGATCGGTACCAACGGGCTGTCGCGGCCAGCCCTTCGTCGGTGGAGTGCGGCGCCTGCCAGCCCAGCACCGCGCGGATCCGGCTGGTGTCGAGTTGCAAGGAACCCACCAGCCGGTCGACGTGCGCCGTGCGCCCCGTCAAGCGGCCCGCCAGCCTTAGCCAGCTCGCGGGCACCGGTAGCAAGCGGGCGGGCTTGTGCAGATGCCGCCCGAGCGAACGTGCGAGCTCCGCCACGGTGAGGGCGTCGCTGTCGGCCACATGAAACGTTTGACCCGCGGCGCGCGGGTCGGTAGCGCAATGCATCAGCGCGTCCGCGAGGTTGTCGACGTAGACGAGGCTGCGGCGCGCGTCGATCGCGCCGAGCGGCAGCGGCACGCCTTTCCAGATCGCGTCCATCAGCCGCAGGAAATTGGCGCGCACGCGCGGCCCATAGACGAGCGGCAAACGCACGATCACCACCTCCAGACCGGTTTCCTCGCCGTAGCGCACCAGCGCCTGTTCGGCCGCGAGCTTCGAGCGCCCGTAGGCGTCCTGCGGCGCCGGCGGGTCATCTTCCCGCAACGGACGACCCGCGTCCCCCTCGGCCAGCGCCTTGACGCTGCTGGCGAAGACGAAACGCCGCGCGCCATAACGCCACGCCGCCTTCGCGACGCGCAAGGCGCCCTCGACATTGGTGGCGTGAAACGCGGCGTCGGGGTCGGCCGCGGTGTCATGCATCACATGCACGCGCGCCGCCAGATGCACGACGCAATCGACCTGAAGCGCGGCGGGCCAGCCGGCGTCGATGCCGGCAAAATCCGCCTGAGGCTCGACCCACTCGCTCACGCCCCGCTCGAGCTGCCCGGCCTGACGCACGAGTCCGCAGACCGTATGGCCGGACTGCATCAAGACGCGGCACAACGCCTCGCCGACGAACCCATTGGCGCCCGTCACCAGCACGCGGCTCATAGCCACTTCCAGCCGAAGCGATTGAAGAACTTGTACGCCGACGCCAGGAACATCCGGACATGCGCGGAGCCCTTGCGCGCGGCGCCGCCGCCGTGATGCAGCACGCGCACGGCGGGCGCGTAGGCGACACGGGTGACGTCATGCGCGCGCAAGCTCAAATCGTAGTCCTCGAAGTACAGAAAATAGCGTGTGTCGAAGCCTCGAAGCTTTTCCAGCACGCTCGTTCGAAACAGCATGAAACAGCCGCTGACGATGGGCGGATCCCAGCAAATGTCCCGCTCGTTGATTACGTCGCGCATCTCGTAGCGGGCGATGCGTCGTTGGAACAGCTGTCGCAATCCGGTCGGCAGAAAACCGCGCACGAACAGGTCCAGCAACGTCGGATAACGGCGGCAGAGGAACTGCTGATGCCCTGCTTCGTCGCCGATCCACGGCGTCAACAGGCCCGCGGCCGGATTAGCCTCGAAAAATTCGAGCGCATGCAGCAGCGCATGGCGGTCCAGATCGATATCCGGATTCAGCACGAGGTGGTAGCGGCCGACGGCGCGCTCGATGGCCAGATTATGGCCACGACCGTAGCCGACATTGCCGTGACCGCTCAGGATCGTGCTGGTGACGCCTTGGGCGTTCAATGCGTCCAACGCGGCACGTTCGTCCGGCAGGCCGCCGTTGTCGACGAGATAGAGGTGAACCGGCAGGCCCGGCCGCGAGGCGCGCAGCGCCTCGCAGGCATGACCGAGGCTGGCGAACGTGGTGGCCAGTTGTGCCTGATCCGGCCGATAGACGACCACGGAAACAGACAAGCCCTCGATTTCAGGACGCGGCGCGCTAGTAGCATTCATGTAAGTTGGAACTGCGTGCCTTATGGACGACACTTGGGAACGACACTTCGTTGTATGGCCGCAACAAGGCCGCAGTTTGCGCAAATCCGCCGGCTTCGGCAACTGGCTTTTCCTTTTGTTACGGCTGGCCGGATACGGTTACCGTCGAGCCTGCAAAAGGGGACTATTCGCGCGGCGCGGCCGCCCCGGCGGGACTCGGCGGCGCAGCCCTCACTGCGCAACCGGCCGCCGGCCGTGAACGGGCGCTATTTTATGCTGGATTCGTCCGGGCGGGCCGACTCTCGGGCCCCCTGCGGCATCGTGCGCGCCGCGCGCAAACCGGTCGCCCGCCGCTTACCCAAAAAATGGGACACGCCCGACCCCAATGTCCGCTCTGTGAAAGCCGTGCTCGCACGGCCCGCCCTCAAGTTCGGCATACAGCGCCCTGTAGAATGTCGCCTTTCCGAGGTCCACGACACCTTCATCGTGACGATGAACGACACGGTTCGCACGTCAGAACCATGATGAGTTGCCGCTCCATGCCAGATATGAAAGACACAGGTCAGTCCACAGAACGCGTCACCGTCACCGCCATTCTTCTGTTGTGCCTCGCCCCGCTGATCGTCAAAGCGCCTCTGCTGGTCGGGCTGTTGATCTCGGATCCGACCTTGCTCTACGCGGGCCTGCAACAGGGCTTGCAGCACGGTCCGTTCGGCGGATTCCCGCCTTTCCCCACGATCGACCCCAACATCGCGTTCACCAGTCATGCGCTGGGACATCGCGCGATTCTCGACATCCTCCATGGTCAGTGGCCATGGTGGAACTACTACGAAGGCGTAGGCGCGCCGCTTGCCGGCGAAATGCAGTCCGCGGCCCTGTTCCCGCTGACATGGCTGCTGTACTTCAAGAATGGCCAGTTGTACATGCACCTCGCGCTGCAGATCATTGCCGGTGTGTCGACTTACGTGCTGTTGCGCAGAATGCGGATCGCGCAAGCCGGCTCGGTCGCCGCCGCGCTCGCCTTCCAGTTCAACGGCACGTTTGCCTGGCTGGCCAATGCGGTCATCAATCCGATTGCGTTCCTGCCGCTCACGCTGATCGGTGTCGAAATCGCCCTCGAGCGGGTCGCCAGCGGCCGTCGCGGCGGCGCCTTCTGGATCACCATCGGGCTCGTCGCGGCGTTGTATGCCGGTTTCCCGGAGATGGCTTATCTCGACGGACTGCTCATTCTCTGCTGGACGCTGGTGCGAACGGCAGCGCTACCTGCGGCGCTGCGCCTGCGTTTTCTGCTGCGCGTCTGTTTTGGCGGCGTGGTCGCGCTGCTGCTGTCGGCGCCCATCCTGATTGCATTTTTCGACTACCTGCCGCTGAGCTTTACCGGCGGCCACGAGGGCGATGGTTTTGCATCCATGCACTTGCCTGCGTCGATGTTGATCGCCACGCTCGTTCCGTACATTTTCGGCGGCATCTTTCAGGATCCCGCCGCGGGTGGTTTCTGGGGAAGCGTCGGCGGCTACGCGGGCATTGTCCTCGTCATGCTCGCGCTGTGCGGCATCGTCGGTCAGCGATACCGTGGCCTGCGGATCATGCTCGCCCTGTGGGTCGTCGTGACCGTGTCAATGTCGTACGGTTTGCCCGGCACGAGCGCGCTGGTCTGGATCATCCCCGGCCTCAAGCTGGCGGCGTTCTTCCGGTATCTGCCGCCCTCCTGGGAATTCAGTCTGTGCGTCCTCGCGGCGCTCGCGCTCAACGACGCCGCGAGCGGGCTTCTGCAACGACGGCTCGGATATGCCTATGGCGCGGTGCTCGTTCTGCTCGTCGCAGGATGCGCGATTGCCCACAGCGCGGGCCTCAGGCCGCACGGGCGCTATGTGCTTGGCGCGGTGATCTTCACCGGACTGCTGCTGGCCGCACTTGCGCTCGTGCTTTTCGCCGGACGTCGCAACGCCGGTTCAAAGCGCCTCGCGCTCACGCTGTCGATTCTTCTCGCCGGCGAAAGCGCGCTGTATTTCATCGCGCCGGTTATGAGCAATCCGTCGCACGGCACGGTGGATCTTGCGGGCGTGAAATTCCTGCAGGCCAATCTCGGCATGCAGCGCTTCGTCACGCTCGGTCCGGTGCAACCGAATTACGGTTCCTACTTTGGGATCGCGTCGATCAACCATAACGACTTGCCGATTCCCCGCATCTGGACGGACTTCGTCACCAGCAAGCTAGACGCCAATGCACCGCCTATTCTGTTCACGGGTTCATCGCGCGCGGATCCGGCCGGCCCATCCTCGCAAGACAGCTTGCTGAAGAATTTGCCGAACTATCTGGCCATCGGCGTGCGCTATGTGCTGGCCCCGATCAACGCGCCGCTGCCGGAAGATGCGACAGCGAGAGGCATCAAGGAAGTCGCCGCCGACACCAACATGCGCATCTACGAACTGAGCAACCCGCGTCCCTACTTCGACGCGCCGGCGTGCTCGCTGGAAGCGGCAACGCGCGGCGAATTGCGCACCAACTGTACGCAGCGCACGACGCTGACGCGCCTGGAACTCTACATGCCGGGCTGGCGAGCCTTCGTCAATGGACAGGAAACCACGGTTCGTCAGGTTGACGAAATTTTTCAGCAAGTCGACGTCCCCGCGGGCACATCCAACGTTCAATTCGTATTCCGGCCTCCGCATATCGAATGGGCGTTCGTTGCGTTCGCAATCGGCCTGCTGATGATGCTGGTGGAACTCGGCATGTCAGTCACATCGAGACGCGCCGCCATGCGCGTCTGACAGACCAGCCGGAAAGAGCCGGCTTTCGTATGCGCTACCATGACGCCACTCGCCGAAATTGCGTCTGGCCCGCATAACACGCTCCGCAGCCAGCGAAAAATCAGCTCGCCGCACTTTTGACCGTCAAACCCAGAACACAATCGCCCATGCAAGACTTCAACCCAGGCACCGTCGCCGTCGTGATTCCCTGCTACAACGAGGCCGCTACGATCGCCACCGTGGTTCGCGATTTTCGACGCACGCTCCCCGAGGCTTCCATCATCGCTTTCGACAACAACTCGACGGACGACACCGCACGTGTCGCTCGCGAAGCGGGCGCGGACGTCATCAAGGTTCCGCTGCAGGGCAAGGGCAATGCCGTGCGCCGCATGTTCGCGGACGTGGAAGCCGATGTGTACGTGATGGTGGATGGCGACGCGACGTACGACGCATCCGTTGCGCCTGCATTGATCAGCAAGCTGGTCGAGGAGCGGCTGGACATGGTGGTCGGCTCCCGCGTCAGCGACGAACAGGCCGCTTACCGATTAGGCCACCGCTTCGGCAATGTCATGCTGACGCAATGTGTGGCATCGATTTTCGGCCGCACGTTCAAGGACATGCTGTCCGGCTACCGGATCTTTTCGCGCCGCTATGCGAAGTCGTTCCCGGCCCATGCATCGGGCTTCGAAACCGAGACGGAATTGACGGTGCACGCGCTCGGCATGCGCATGCCCGTGGCCGAACTGCCCACGCGCTACATCTCACGCCCGGAAGGCTCCGAGAGCAAGCTGAACACCTATCGCGACGGCTTCCGTATCCTGATGACCATTTTCAAACTGGTCAAAAGCGAGAAGCCTTTCGCGTTCTTCACGGTCGGCTTCGCGATCTGCGCGCTGCTGTCCATTGTGCTGGCTATTCCGGTCTTCGAAACCTACGTCGAGACCGGGCTCGTGCCGCGCCTGCCCACCGCGCTGCTCAGTACCGCGCTGATGCTGCTCGGCGCGATTCTGCTGATCTGCGGCATCGTGCTGGATACCGTGACGCGTGGCCGGATCGAGGTCAAGCGGCTGGCATACCTCGCCATCCCTGCCCCACGCAAGCAGGAGCACAACCAGTAAATGCGCACCCAGTTTTTCAGGTTCGCCATTGCCGGCGCCATCGGCTTTCTGGTGGATGCCGGCGTGCTGTATGTGGCACTGGCAATCGGCCTCGGGCCGTATCTCGGCCGCGCCGTCTCCTTTCTCTGCGCGGCTTTCGCAACGTGGCAGATCAACCGCCGCATGACCTTCGTGGTGAAGCGGACGGAGTCGCTCTGGACCGAATGGGTGCGCTACCTGGCTGCCATGTCGGTGGGCGGCGCATGCAACTACGGGACCTATGTGGTCGTGCTGCTGTTCCTGCCGAAAGTGACCATCGCGCCGCTCATCGCGCTGGGCGTGGGCTCGATCGTCGGCATGTTCGTCAACTTCGCATTCGCGAAGTGGTGGGTCTTTCGCGCCCAGCATTGAACGACAGCGCCGCAAGTTGGCAGTCGATAACGGTGTGTCATTGCATGCTGGGCGCCTACTGAATCAGTACGCCGACGCATCTGCCGTTGCGCGGCTGATCAGCGCCGTGCTGGCTTACGAACGAACATTCACACCATTGGCCGAATAAGCTGCCGTTTTCGGCGAGAACTTGCGGCGCAACGCTCGCGCGCCATTCTGCGAAGGCACTTCGATCAGCCTGTTCATCACGTAGCCGAGGATAAGTGCTCCGAACACAGTCGCGAACCAGACTGGCACGGCGCCGAATCGCGGATAGAGAATGACTAGCGACACGCTCAATACCACGTAGTGGTTGAGATACAGGCTGTAGGAGATCTTGCCAAGCCAATGGCCGACGCTGTAGATCCTGCCCGGCTGGATCGTAAAGGACAGCGCCATCAACAGGAACGCGCCGGTCGACGAACCCAGATCGCCGAAAATGCGAGCGCCCATGCTCCAGGGATTGTCGAACGGATACGCGAACAGGGCCAACGCAACGATCCACAACACGGCGCGCGACGCCGGCCGCAATGCATGCGCCCACGACAGGATCCTCGCGCGGCATGAATAGAACCACGCTCCGATCGCGAAGAAAGTGCCGTAGTGCGTGGTCAATAGCGCATCCTGAAGCGGCCATGGAATATGGCTCGGCGATCCGGCCAGAGCCGCGATACCGATCAGCGTGGAACTGATGACCGCGAGAATGACCGCCTTGAATCGGAGATGCAGCACGAGAAAGGCAATCACCGGAAACGCCAGCGACAGTCGCATCTCATGCACGATCGACCACATGGGCGGATTGATGACCGAGGTATCGTAGCTGCCGATCAATTTCAGATGATCGAGGATCATCTGTTTGTCCGGATGCGGATGCGCCGTGTACATCCAGCCTTTTTCCCAGACGAAGCCGGCGCGCGCAACCAGCCAGTAGAGGCCTAGCGCGACCACGAGCGATGCGACAAACGGTGGATACAGCCGCACGACTCGCGCGGCGGCAAAGGTGACGTAGCGGCGCGCACGCTGCTCGCCATACATGTGCGCGAGTGCGTAGCCGCTCAGCATGAAGAAGATGATCACCGCCTGGTGCCCGGCCCACAGCACGCGCAGCGGCGTCCATTTCAGGAAGCCCCAGAGCGGTTCGACCTTGTACAGGCCGGCTACCGTCGTATGGGAGATCACTACGATCAGCGCGGCATAGCCTCGCAATATGTCCAGCGAGGGGGCTCGGTCATTACCCGCGCGCGCCGAATCCACCATATGCCGCCTCTTCACCCAAGTTCTCTTTGAGATAGCGATTCTATCAGCTATCGCTCACGTGACCGTCCGGGCGGGGTTGTGACGATGGCGGTCAGTCCCTTCCTGTCTGGCGGCTTTGGTTGCCGTCTCTCCCGCTCATCTGCTGCGCACCATCCGCTTTCCGCAAGCCTCTTCGCGCGCCCCGACGACGGTGACTGACGTGATCACCTACGGGATGAGTCGAAGCCGCCCCTCATGCAGCCGATCTTTCCATGGAAAGGATTTGAAAGATGTTGTAATAATTAGATAGGCCTTGTGGCTGAACGGATAACGTAAATGAACGAGAGAGACACGACAGTTGATGTCCTTCGGGGGCTTGGCATCATCGCTGTCGTGGCGGGACATGCATGGAGTGGCACCGGCTTGGCGCCCTTCTCGCCCTATTCGTTTCACATGCCGCTGTTTTTCTTCCTCTCCGGCCTCTTTTTCAGAGAGGAAAAGATTGAGGCGCCGGTCGCTTTCGTACTAAGAAATGCGCGCACCCTGTTGCTGCCCACGACGATATTCTTTCTTGTCTATGCGCTCGTCTGCCAGGTCATTCGCGCCGCCGGTTTCGTGAGGCTGTGGCAGCCGTTTTCAATCTCGAATGTACTGTTCAATCAGTTCGGTAGCGCCGCAGCGTATGGATTCACTTCGCCGTACTGGTTCATTCCCTGCCTGTTCTTTGTCCGGGTGTACTTTGCGCTCGTGCACACGCGAGTGAACGCGCCTCTCGCGCGCATGGCGCGCGGACGTGAAGCGGTTTTGCAAACCGCCTGGGGTTTGCTTTACCTGGCTGGAGCAGGTTGCGCCATCTATCTTGCCAAGGTCATGTACCTCGAAGGCACCGTCACTTATCGCGAAATCGGTCTGCTGCGTGTCGTGTTCGCGGCTTTCTTCTATTACGTCGGCTATCTGGCGGCGCATTGGAAAGCAACGCGATTCCTGCCCAATGTCCTCGTACTCGTGGCCTTATACGTGATTCAGCAACAACTGTGGGTGACGGGCAAGACGCTGGACTTCTGGATGCAGGTCATGCAATTCGAGCATCCCATTCTGCCCATCGTGACGAGCCTCACGGGCATCGCCTTCATGTACGGCGTGGCCGGCATGATCGCGAATAATCCGACGTCGAGAAAGATATTGGCTTTCATCGGCACCCACGCCCTGCCGATCGTATTTCATCAGCTATTCGCGTTCTTTCTCGTCAACGCTGCGCTCTGCGGCCTTGGCATCATCAAACCGGCGGACGTGACGGGCAGCGCCTTTCAATGGCATACCGAGCACATGTGGTACGTCTACGTGCTGGCGGGTATCGTCGTGCCGCTCGCAATCGACCGGTACCTTGTGAAGCCGCTTGGTCTTCTCTTCAAGAGCGCCTGGCGCCGGCCCGCCGCTGAAACCTGACAGCGGGCCGCGCGCGCGATTCGAACGCCTTACTTCGAGGCAAACATCGACTTCAGAATGGCAACGATCTGCTCGCCAGCCGTACCGTCGCCAAACGGATTCTTCCCGGCCGACATTGCCTGATACGCGGCTTCATCGTCGAGCAAGCGTGCCGTCTCACGAACAATCGTGTCGACATCCGTACCGACCAGCTTATTGACGCCGGACTCGACGCCTTCCGGCCGCTCGGTCACGTCGCGCATCACCAGAACCGGCTTGCCCAACGCGGGACCCTCTTCCTGAATCCCGCCCGAATCGGTGAGGATGATATGACTCGCTGCCATGAGCCGCTGGAACGGCTTGTAGGTCAACGGTTCTTCCAGATAGACGCCGGCCTGATCGCTCAACACGCGGTTGACCACTTCCCGGACCTTCGGATTCATGTGTACCGGATAGACGATGCGCACGTCCGGATGCGCCTCGGCGATTTTCCGCAACGCCGTGCAGATGTTCTCGAACCCAGGCCCGAAACTCTCGCGACGATGCCCCGTCACCAGCACGATCCGCCGACCTTCCGCGAGTGCGGCCTCGACTCGCTCCGGCAACTCGACATGTTCGTTCTTCAGGCGCTCGAGCATCAGATACAGCGCGTCCACCACGGTATTGCCCGTCACGAAGATCTGGTCCGCGGGCACCTGCTCCGCCAGCAGATTCTTCTTCGACAATTCCGTCGGCGCGAAATGGACGTCGGTCACAAGCGACGCCACGCGGCGATTGAGCTCCTCTGGAAACGGCGCGGCCATGTCATGGCTGCGCAGCCCGGCCTCGATGTGCCCGACGCGAATGCGTCGATAGAACGCCGTCAACGCGGCCACCTGAACGGTCATCGTGTCGCCCTGCACGAGGATGATGTCGGGCGACTGCGCGGCGAGGAACTCGTCGATCGCGGTGAAGAGCCGCGCGCTCAATCCCGCCAGCGACTGATTCTGCGACATCACGTCCAGACTCGCGTCCGGCGTCACGCCGAAGTCCGCGAAAGCCTGCATCAACATTTCCCGATGCTGCCCGACCGAACACAGGCACACGTCGAAATGCTCGTGAGCCGCGCGCAGCGCCTGCACGACCGAAATGACCTTGATCGCTTCCGGCCGCGTGCCGGCAAACACCACTACTTTTTTCTTTGCCATGGTAAATATCCTATGAAACCGGCAGCTTCAGACCACTTCGGGCCGCGCATCGGTCAACTTGAAGTAACGGCTTTGACGCTGAGGCAGATACGACGCATAGCGAACGCAATCGGCGTTCGTGCGGGTCAGGATGGCCGCGAAAATCTCCGCGTGCCGCGTGTAGGCCTCCATCGGTGTCATCGACTGGAACGACTGCTGCAAGCCCTCGCGCGGTTGGCGCGCCGGCCGCTCGGCGTGGTCGACAATCGTTCTGGCGAGTTCGTCGCGAACCGCGTGCAACTCCCACTCGTTTGCGATTGCCTGATAGAACTCGGTGCCGTCCAGTGTCGACCAGTCATCACGATAGGCGCGAATCACCGTGCTTGCCTCGCCAATCAACTGCTCGCGGGCGCCGCCGACGTCGGTGGCGATAACCGGCGCGTTACGCTGCAGGGCTTCTGATATCGCCAGACTCCAGCCTTCGGTAAAGGACGGCATCACGACTGCGCGCGCCAGATCGACGAATCGATAGACGTCGGACCGGTAGCCGGGCATCGACACCACGTCTTGCAGGCCGTGATGCGCGATGCGCTCCTGGAGCTGCGCGGCGTATCGGGCATCCGAGTGCTTGCCGAGGATCACGAGGCGGATATCGGGCCGCTTCGCATGCGCGATCGCAAATGCGTCGATCAGCAAGCCCTGCCCCTTCACCGGATTGATCGAAGCGACGTTGAGGAACACCGGACTATCCGCCGGAAAACCGAGTTCCTCGCGCAGCGCGAGGTCGCGCTCCGGTTCGAGCAAGGGCATCGCGCTGCCCGAGTCGCAGCCGTTCGGCACGACGATCATCCGGTCCGCGCTCAAGCGCAGGTTCACATCGGCGAACATCGCAACGTTAGCCGACACGCAGATATAGGCGTCCGTCACCTCATCCACGCGACGCCACTGTTCCTTGCCCGCCGCGTCGAGCCACATGTACATGTTATGCACGGTTTGGACAAAGGGGATTTTCAGTGAAGCGCAGACCTCGCCGAGCGACAGCGAATAGTGAGCATTGACGAGCGCCACCTTCCGCTCGACCAGCACTGCGCGAAGCTCAGTGGGATCGCTGGGCAGGCGCACGTAGTTGAACTGCCGTTGCTTGAGTTCGGCCTCGGCCTCGGTCGCGATTTCGCCCGTGACCCCGAGCATGGGCTGAAAGCCCGCCTTGCTCAAGCGGTGCAGCAAATCAAAGACCACACGTTCGAGACCGCCGACCATGAAGCTGTCGACCTGCAACATGACGACCGGTGCGACCGACGGGTTGAAGGCCGCCGCGTCCGGCACAATCAGCGACTGCGTGCTATTGGTCGCCGTCCAGAAACGGCGCGCGGAGTCGATGACGTTCGCGGGCGTCGCTTCGATCACCATGGGATGCAGCAGCGTCAGTCCCAGGAATACCTGATGGTCGAGTGCAATACACAAGTCCACATGGTCGTAGACGTCGCTGCGTAATGCATACGGATTGTCGCCCGCCCTGAACACGACGACGATCACCACGCCTGACGCTTGCCGCGTCAAAGACGGCAAGTCGGCCGCGGCGATAATTTTCAGTTGCGTGTCATCGGCAGTCAGGTCGCTCGCACCATGCTCGTTTGCCGGCAAGACAGACGCGAGCGTCTGGCTCGACGCCCAGCGAGGCGCGTCCGTATCGAACTGGCCGAGCCACTGCGCGACGCGTCGTTCGTCGAGCAACAACGGCGCATTGGGAAAGCGCTTGACGGGCGGGGGGGCCGAGGCGACCGGCGCAGGCTGGGGTACCTTGACTGCCGCGCGAGCCCGCCTGGCAAGCGCACGCAATACGCGACGCAACCGCGCCCCCAACGTTCGCGCAGCCGACGCGCGCAGCGCGTCGCCAACCAGCCGTTGTTCCTCGAGCGCCGCCGCGAGACGAGTTGTCTCTGCCTCGTCAGCAGCAACGGTCCGTTTGAGAGCCGCCACTTCGCTATCCTTCTGTCTAATCACGCCTTCGAGGCGAGCTTCCTCGTTCTTGCCTTGCTGAATGACGCCTTCCAGCCGATCGGCTTCGCCTCTCAACTCGCGGACGAAATCCTCCAGGCGTTGTGTCTCGCCGTACAGGAAGGTGTTGCGGTCCAACAGAGCCCCGATCTGCGTATCCTTTGCTTCGAACCCACGCTCGTAGAATCCCCGGTGTTCACGCCACACCAGTCCGGGGCGATACTCGGCGTCGGCGAGATAGTTCAGAAGATACGCACACCGCGCACCCAGTTCGGCCAGCTGCGAAACTTCCGGCAGGCCGAAGCTCAATGGCTTCGACAGGTCGCCGAGAATGTTGACCCAGTCGCCCGACAGAACCCGCTGGACTTCCCGCACCGCCCGCTCGAGATACTGTCGTGCGGTCTCATAGTCGCGGCGAACCACGGCAAAGCTTGCCGCCAGGTCGAGCGCAGCGACCGTCTTGGTGGCCAGCAGCGGACTAAAAGGAACCGGGTCCATCGCGGCGCACTTCAATGCCCACGCCTCGGCACCTTCCAGGTCACCTACCGCCTGCAAGAGTTTCGCGGCCACATAACTCTGCGAGATCGACCACCGCAGATACTGCGCGTCGTTCTTGTTCGTATCGAGGTACGCCTGAATTTCCCCCACGCAGGTGCGCACCGTTTCCGCCGAGGCCCGGGCGGCAAGCACGCGATAGGCGTGGCCGCAAAGCGCGGCGCCGTAGTCGGCGGTATCGTGCGGCGCCTGCTGCAAGACGCGCGCTTGCAGGCTGCCCAATGCAGCATCGTTGTCCATGCGCGTGCCGATGGTCACCATGCTCCTGAAGAGCCATGGATTCACCATGCCGCGTCCGTCCGGCAATACGTTGAACGCCGGCGAATCGGCGTGCTTGTACATCGTATCGACGAAAGCCGACGGATCCGCGCCGACGGGATCGCGCATCGAGACGACAATCAGATGGCCGTCATTGCCGGCCGTGCGCTCGTCGAGTCCTATCTTGCGCCATGCGAAGTCCGGCGGCACATCCGGCGGCGAAATAAAAGCGCATTCCGGCAGCCAGCTTGCGTGGGTCGAACCCGTACTCGAGCGCAGCAGTTCGACAGGAGACTGCGCTCCGACCGAAGCGTCGCCCGTGCTCTCCGGCGCCGTCGTGCCGAGAATCAATCGGCCACCCGGCCGCACGATGTCGGCGAGTCGCGGCCAGTCGAGCGGCGCGAAACGACGAACGTCGCGGCAAATCACCGCGTCGAAAGAATGACTTGCAAGGCCATGCAATTCCTCACCGGACCGCGGCTTGAAATCGACGCGTCCGGCCACGCCATATTGACTCGACGCATAGTCGCACTGCTGCGCGTCGGGCACGATGCCGAGCACGTGGCTCGCCGTCGAGTTCTGCGCAACGATGTAGGCACCGCTGCCAGCGCTATCGTCCAGCACGAGAACGGCGTCGCCGGCTCGCACGAAACTGCCGATCTGCGTGAACTCGGCGACTGCGGTTTGCGACGCCGGGTCGGTATGCAGCAAGACATCTTCGGCGGCCGCGGGGCGTTGCTCCGTCGACGCGTTTGCAGCACGCTCGAAAGCGCAGACTTCGTAGCCGCCCAACGGGGGCAGCGGACAAGTCAGCCGCGCGAATGTCAAACGGGCGTGGATGCGGAACCCGAGTTCGAAGGCTTGTGCTTTGACGTGGCCGCTAGAAGCATGGCCGTTTTCGCCTTGCGCGAGCGGGCTCATCAACGCGACGCTCGTGATGCCCGCATCCGCAATCAGCTTGAGCCAGACTGCGGCGTCGGCGGCCTTGCTGTCCGGCGGGAGAACCACGATCGCCGCGTCGAAAGAGTCGCGCTGGGCAATGTCGAGAGCGGGCGCCGTGACTGACGCCGCTTCGAGCCGATTTGACACGAACCGATGGTCGGCTTGCGCCCCGCCATCCGCGTCGAGCGAAAGCGCGTACGGATCGGTTCCCGCGGCCAGCAGGAAGTCGAGCGCATCAGCGGCATGCGCGCCGATGTACAGGATCTTGCCGTGCCCGAAACAGGTTACGCACTGGCGCAAGCATGCTCGCACATCGTGGCTTGAAAACACGGTCATACAGTCAACACCAAGGTTTTGTACGGCGAGCCGTTTTGTCGAAGGACGCCAGCCGCTCCTGGTTGTTGCGACTGGCAGGCGTTCACTTACGAGGCTTCGCCGGTGGGTGCTTCAAGTTCGGCGCGCATGTGCAGATCGCACACGCCGCCGAAGAAATGCGTGTCGACGCGCGCGCGGACCATGAAGAACGCGGCTTCGTCGATCCAGTGCAAGATCGCCTGATCGGAGAAATTCATCGACTCCTGGTGGATCAGCGAGGCCTGCACTTCGTAGAAATTTTCGCCGAGTGAGCAGGAGTCCATCGTGAAGACGACGGAATGCTCCTCGCCCGCGCGGAACTTGCGGTTCCAGAAAATGAAGCCGTCCTGCTTGCCGGCGATCAGCTCGGCGTCCTGGTTGAACGTCCCCCAGGAGTACATCTTGATGCCTTCCTTGTTGCGGATACGCAGGTTGACATAGAGCTTGTCCATGTCTTCCCGGATCGAGAATTTCACCACGATCTTGACCGTATCGCCGGTGTAGAACGTCGTGCATTGCTCGCCCGCGCCGTCCAGTACGGTGACGTCCGTAATCATCGCTTCCAGGCTGCCGAATTCGAACTTGCCCCCTTCGTTGCGCGCCTCGGTTTCCATCTGATCCGCTGCGTCCGCGACATTCGACACGGCTTGCGCAAGGTGCCCCTCGGCGGCAGCGGCCTCGAGCGGCTCGGCCGTCGCGGCGGGCGCCGTCAACTGCGGCGACTCGACGGGCGCCGCGACCTTCGGTGCGGTGTCCGCCTTGAGCGCCTGCTTGTGTTCGGCGATCTCCTTCTGCTTGGCGAGGTTTTCCTCGTCGTGCAACAGCTTGCGATAGGCCAGCACGACTTCGCCGGACGGCCCTGCCGCCATGACCTCGCCGTGGTGAAGCAAAATAGCGCGGTCCGTAAATGTTCGAACGGACTCGATGTCGTGCGACACGAACAGAATCGCCACGCCACGATCCCGCAGCTGACGAATGCGCTGATAGCAGCGCTTCTGGAACAGCGCGTCGCCGACCGCCAGTGCCTCGTCGACGATCAGCACGTCCGGGTTCAGTTGCACCTGCACGGCAAATGCGACGCGCACCATCATCCCGCTCGAGTAGTGCTTGACGGGTTGGTCGAAGAAATCGCCGATCGCCGCGAAGCGGATGATCTCCGGCATGGCCGCGTCCATCT
This sequence comes from Paraburkholderia sediminicola, assembly GCF_046027355.1. Classification (GTDB taxonomy): domain Bacteria; phylum Pseudomonadota; class Gammaproteobacteria; order Burkholderiales; family Burkholderiaceae; genus Paraburkholderia; species Paraburkholderia sediminicola_B. The sequence goes on from NZ_JAQQEK010000007.1 coordinate 221,357, forward strand.
CCTTGCGCGACAAGCCGAGAATCGAGCCGTTCAGATACGCGTTCTCGCGGCCCGTAAATTCCGGATTGAAACCGCTGCCCAGTTCCAGCAGAGCCGCGACCCGGCCGTGCACCTCCACGTCGCCCTGAGTGGGCGACAGCACGCCGGCGATGATCTGCAGCAGCGTCGACTTACCGGCGCCGTTGCGGCCCACGATACCCACCGCTTCGCCCTTCTTCACGTTGAAGGAGATGTTGCGCAGCGGCCAGAATTCGCCGAAAAACTGGCGACGGCCACGAAGCAGCATCTGCGCCAGCCGATGGTGCGGCTTCGCATAAAGTTCGTAACGCTTGCTCAGCTCGCGAACGTGGATAGCTATATCGTCCAAGACCACTCTCTTTGTTGATGAACAGCTTTACACAAAGCTGTGATCGGGAGCCGCCCGCCTCTCGTACGCGGCGGCCCCGGTTAGCCGACTAGGTCAGCGCCTCGATGAGTTCCTTCTCGCCGGTGGCCTTCTGCTCGACCAGCCGCTCGCAGATGAGCCGGTTGTGCGCGGCCATCTCCATGCGCGTCGCCGCGTCCGGGATGAGCCCCTTGGCAAAATCCTCGACGTTCACGTAACGCATGCCGTACGTATTGAAGTCGCCGATGTTGGGCGTATCCACGATGGGCACGATGCCGAACGCGAGATACTCGATCAACTTCGTCGGGCAGGATACGTGGTTCACCACCATGTCGTCCCGTAGAATGAAGCCGAAATGGCAGTGCTGATACACCTCGTTGAGCTCAGCGCGCGTCGCGCTGGCCACATGGAAGTTCGGGTGGCTTTGAACCTCGGGCGCCGCCGCTTTTCTCATCACGTCGACATCCGGCGTGTACATCCACCAGTCGGCGTGTTCCAGAGCTCGCGCGACCACGTTCATCATGGCGGGTACGTTTTGCCACTTCTGCGTGCCGCCGGCATAAATGACCGTCGGTCGGCCATTCTTGTAGGGCCGCACCGCTTCACTGCCCTCTTCCAGGGCGAAGATCGGCAACACGATCACTTTCGCGCGCAGCAGCTCGCGGTACTTGTGCGCGAGATAATTGCCCATGGCCTGCGACACGACGATCACACGGCTCGCTTTCTCCACCGCCATGCGCTCGCAATCGTCATGGATGCGCGCGGAGAAGAAATCATTGTGCATCCGAAATTCTTCGGGCACGACACCGTGCACGTCGAGCACCCATTTCAGGCCCGGTACGCGGAGCGCCGCTTCGGCGGCCGCATTCGGCATGCGCAGGACGCTGTGGAAATAAACGCGCTTGAAGCGGCGCGCCAGTAGCGCCACGACCCGGCATTGATTGACCGAATGCAGGGAGATATTGAGAACCCACGCGTTGTGCGCCGCCCTTTCGATAAAAGGCTTGGCCTCCGGATGACCTCGCACATCGCAATACACCCTTTGCTTCGAGGGAAACAGCGAATCGATCGCCTTCACGCGCTGGAAGTAGCCGTCGCGTTCACGCTCTTTGGTCGGATACGGAGCGAAGAAAAGAATTCCTTCGCCGTGGAGCATCAGTTGCAACAATTCGTATCCGCGCACGAGGCGGCTCACCTTCGAGGTGGGGAATTGCGCCGCGCGAGCCAGCCGGTTCGTCACGCGCTGCATCAGTCCGAGCGGCTTGTCTTGCGGCTTGGCCGCTTGCATTGCGGCAAGTTCGCGAGCCATGCCCGCCGTCCTGGCGACCAGCGCGTCCAGGTCGTGAGCGAGCGATTCGAACCGAACCGTCATGCGCTGCACGATCTCCGGCGAAACCGCTTCGCCGTCCGTCGACAGGTATTGCTCGATGTCCGCGTCGATGCTGCTGACCACGGGGAGCAAGGAAGCCGCCGACGCACGTTCGTCGACATGACGCCCCATCACCAGTGAACGGAGGTCGGTCAACCCCTCCGCTTGCATGCGCGCAATTTCGCCGCTCAGGTGCTTCGAATAGCCCTCGAGGCCTTCCACGAGCGTGCGCATCTGGCGCGCGTACAGGTGATGCGTTTCAAGGTGAATCGGAAACCGCTTCGGCGAGGCAATCGCAAACAACGAATCCTGCGTCCAGGCGGTCACGGACAGGCGCGTGCGGTCTTGCCATGCGCGACCATGCTTTTCTTCGAAACGCGCGCGGTTCTGCGCGGCGAATCCTTGCGCCTCGACGACATCCAGTTTGCCGAACGATGCCGAGCCCCAGTGATGGATATACACATCACGCGCCACATGCATTTTGAAACCGCCTTCCAGAATGCGGACGCAATGATCGTCGTCTTCGTAGGCGCCTGGAAAGAAGCGCTCGTCGAGCGTGCCCACGCGTTCGATCAGCTCGCGCGAAAACAGCACGCAGTAATAGCTCAGGAAGTCGCTGTCGACCGTCAGGCCGAGCCAGCCTTCGCGCCGGCGAATGGCGAACTCGGTGAGCACGGGCATATCGAGCGCGGCGCTGCCTTCGCCCAGTCTGTTGCGGTCGCCGAGATGGTAGGGAATGGGAATGCCCTGCTCATTGTTCGACGCGTTGGTCAGCGGGCCGATCGCATCCTTATCCGCCTCGACGAGGTAGTCCAGCCAATGGTCGGTGACGATGACATCGCTATTGAGCAGGCAGATATGCGTGATCGTCGGGTCCGACAGGCAGTACTCGATACCGACGTTGTTGCCGCCGGAAAACCCGAGGTTCTTCTCTTGCTGAAAGAATTTGCCTTGCAAGCCATGCTGGGCGACGGCGTTGTCGAACGTGGCCTGCACGGCGGCACGCTCAGGCGGCCGGGATGCGTTATCGATCGCGGCCACCACGAATTCCGTATCGCTTCGGGTCTTGATCAGACTCTCGATCGCAAGCGCGAACACCTCCGCTGAATTGAAGGTTACGATAACAATCCCAACACGCGCCTTCTTGCTATTCATTATATTAATCCAATACCTGCCGACGTTAATTCGACTTATACCTTTTAAGCGAATTTCTTAAAGCACATCCGGAAATCCTTTTTTGGATTTCATGAAAAACCAGTAGCATGCGCATAGAAAAGCAATCGAAATCGCCAGCTGAATAATCATGCCGACCGGATCGGGCCATTCGCCAAAGAAAAATGCGTGCCGTACGTTTTCCAGCACCGGAGTAAAAGGATTCATCGCGACCGCGAATCGCAGGATTTTCGGCACCATGTCGAGCGGATAAAACACCGGGCTCAGATACATGATCGCCATGGAAATCGGCGGCACCAGCAGCTTGATGTCGGGCAGATACACGCCGAGCGACGCCAGCAGATACGTCACGCCCAGCACGGCGAAAAACATCGGCAACAAGACAATCGGCAGCGCAATGGCGGACAGCGGCGGCAAGCCGACGAACACCAGGTTGAACAGGAGCAGAAGACCGTAGCCGATCGCCGCGTTCACGACCGCGGACAAGGTAATGGCGAGCGGCAATACTTCGAGCGGGAACACGACCTTTTTGATGAAGTTCGGATTCTCGCGCATCAGCATCGGCGCGCGCAGAAAGCATTCGGAAAAGAACGTGTAAGTGATCAGTCCGCTGAAAAGAATCAGCGCGGACGCCTTACTGTTTAACCCTTCGCCTGCCCAGCGCGCCTTAAACACGACGCTAAAAACAAAGAAATAGACCAGCAAAGTGAGGATTGGCGTAACGATCATCCAGACGGAGCCGAGCGCCGAACCGCGGAATTTAGTCGCAAGGTCACGGCGGACAAAGTCCCACAAGAGCGACCGATGCCGCAAAACAGAAATTTGCATTGATAGATTCCGACAAACCGTCTGCGTTTCGATTGTCCAAACCGATACAAACGGTGCTAAAAATTCCGGCGCCGTGTTGACAGGCGCGCCGGAACGTAATGAATATTTCTGGATACAGCCGCCGCCATCTTAACCCGGCATTCTGCCGTAGCGGACTGAACCCAGTCAAATCAGGCCCTGCGTGCCGCAAAGCCCTTCGTGCAGGCGTCAGGCCGCCTGCACCGCGCAGCTATTCGAACTGACCGATGCGCGGCGGCGACGCCAGCGTAAACGGCAGAACCTCGCAGCTGAGCGACAGATTGGGGTTGTATGCCGGGTCCCGTTCGAACCAGCCCTCCCAGCGCGCCTCCATGCGGCGAATCTCGCTCACGAAGCGCTCGTACTTCACGGGGTCATGATCCGAGCCGCGCGTGGCCGATTCGTGGTGGTACAGCTCGGCATACGGCGTCCAGATATTGCGGTAGCCCGCTTTCAGAAGCTTCATGCAGAAGTCCACGTCGTTGAAGGCGACCGCGAGTTCTTCTTCCAGGCCGCCCACTTCGTCGTAAACCGACTTCTTGACGACGAGGCAGGCCGCGGTCACCGCCGACAGATTCTGCGTCGCCACCGCGCGGCCGAAGTATCCGTAATGCCCGCGCTTCATCATGTGATGCATGTGGCCGGCGATCCCGCCGAGACCGAGCACCACGCCGCCGTGCTGCAACGCGTCATTCGGATACCACAGACAGGCGCCCACCGCGCCGGCGCGCGGCAGATTGGCCAGACTGACCATTTCATTCAACCAGTCCGGCGAGATCACTTCGATATCGTTATTCAACAGACACAGGAATTCGCCGGTCGCCACGCGCGCCGCGTGATTATTCAGAGCCGAGAAATTGAACGGCGATTCATCGTGCAAAACACGCACATTGGGACGCTGAGACACTTCGTCGAAATATCTCAGCGTCTCCGGCTTCACGCTGCCGTTGTCGACAATGATGATTTCGAAATTCTGATAAAGCGTCCGCGCAAAAATACTGTCCAGACATTGCTTGAGCAGCGCGAGCCCATCCCGCGTCGGAATGATGATCGACACTTTGGGCTGCGGACTCGGCAGCGTATAGCGCACGCGCAGCACGCCGAGTGTTTCGATCGGGTGCTCGACCGTCGCGCTGATGTTGGCCCGCTTCAGGTGATCTTCCAGCGCGCGAATCGCGGCGATCAGCGCATAGGGCTTCTCGCTGCCGCTGCCCGCCGTGCTGCCGGGCACGATGCGCCAGTGATACAGCACATGCGGAATGTGGATCACGCTATCGTCGCCGGCAAGTTCCACGCAGCGCAACGCCAGGTCGTAATCCTGGCTGCCTTCGAAGCCCTTCCTGAAGCCGCCCGCTTCCCGAACCAGCTTGGTCTCGAACACGCCCAGATGCGAAAACATGTTCTGCGTCAGGAACATTTGCGGGTTCCAGTCGCACTTGAAGTAAGGCGTGGTGCGCTTGCCCTCCGTGGTGAGCTTGTCTTCGTCGCTGTAGAACATCCGGCCTTGCGGATGCAGATTGATATATCGCGCCACCATGTACAGCGCGTGCGGCGGCAGCAGGTCGTCGTGATCCAGCAAGGCGACGTATTCGCCCGTTGCAAGCGCGAGCGCACTATTGCTGGCTTCGGAAATGTGGCCGTTCGTCTCGCGGAAGACGACCTTGATGCGGCTGTCGGCAGCGGCCAGCTCCTGCAGGACGACCTTGACGTGCGGCTGGGTCGACGCGTCGTCCGCGATACACAGCTCCCAATGCGGATAGATCTGCGCCTGAACCGAGGCAACCATTTCGCGCAGCAAACGTTCGTCGCTATTGAACGTGGGCACGACGACGGAGAACAGCGGCTTGCGCGCAAGCCGGCCGATATCCGCTTCGATTTCGCGTTGCCTGGTCGGCGTAATCGTGTCGTACAGGCTGATCCACTCGTGGTAGACCTCGTCACGCGGCGGACCATCGGCGAAACCGCGGCCGCTTTTGAGCCGGCGCACGCGCGCCACGACGCCTGGCAGACCTTCGCGCCGGATCGTCGACGCGTAGTAGCCCAACGCGCTACCCAGCCCGCCCCTGACCTCGGCCTGCCGGCTAATGGTGCTGAATGCGAGGCGTACTGCCAGCACGACGCGGGCAAGCGAGCGCAGCGGCGCCGTCACCCGCCACGAGGTCGAATTGATTAAAGCGGCATTCTCAACTTCCAGTTTCAGAATCCGATTGTTCAGCTTCGCGATCGACTCACCATCGCGCAGCGCATCATCAAGCAGTTTTTCGAGCAGTGCCACACGCCCCTGAAGATGGCGCGTATCCTCCGCGCCATGCGACAACGGCTCATCTTGGGAGACGTCCTGACTGACTACATCCTGCTGATGCTCACCAAATTTTGTGTTCATGCATTTCCTTCCTGCTCATCCGACGAGCTGACTGCTGCTCGTAGGGTTCCTGACCAATGGCACTGACTACCGCCGCACCGCGTTCTAAAGCCTGCCCAACCGCCCGCGAATGCCATCCCACATTCCAAGCAACGCCATTTTCAAATGGGCCATCCGCTGCGAGGGCATCAATGAATAGATGACGAGCCGCACGGGAAATTTGACCAGTTCGGACGACTTCCACGTCCAGGGCACGTAGGAACGGCCAATCAGCACAACGGCATTGCGGAACAGGTAGTAGTGGCGCAACGGGCTATGCATGGGATACGCGCGGCCCAGTACGCGGACCGGCTCGCCGCCGAGTTCATGGCTCATGTGCACCCACGGCACGCCCAGCACCCGATAGCCCTTCTGCTTGGCACGCACACACCATTCCAGGTCGACAAAATCGATGAAAAGCGCGTCGTCCATCGGACCGATGCTCGACCACCAGCGCAGGTTGATGCACGACCCCGACGAAATCAGGAAGTCGACCTCGATGGGCTGATCGCCCTGCGGCACGATCCGCTCCAGCGTGCCCCACTTGAAGCGCACGAACGGCGCGAGGCCGCGCAGGCGCGCATCTTCGTAGGCCGGGCCCGCCAGCGCGACACGCTCGCCCGATGCGTTGGCCGCGTCGATGACCTTCGGCAACTCGGTGAATAGCGACGCGGGCGGCTCGCTGTCCTGATCGAAGATGATCGCCATGTCGAAGCCGCCGCGAATCAGCGCTTCGACGCCCTGATTGATCGCTGTCGCGATACCCGCGTTCTCACCGTTGGGCAGGTATTCGATCGCGCCGGCTAGTCCCAGCTCGCTCGCCGGGCGCACGCCCGGCGTGTTGTCGACCACCACGCAATGCATCCTTGCGGCGAGCCGGTTGGCCCGCTCGATACAGGCCGCATCGGGGTTGTAGAAAACAACGACGGCACCCGTACGCGATGTCAGCGGCGTGCTGCTCAACGCTCGGCCAGACAAAGTTGCAAGGCGTCGCGCCAGTCCGGCGCTTGCACGCCGAACGTCCGCGCAAGCTTGTCATTCGACATGCGCGAGTTGCCGGGCCGCTTCGCCGGCGTCGGATAGGAAGCAGCCGGGATCGGTTTGACGGTCGGCGTTTTCGCCAGACCCGACAGTTCGAAAATGGCCTCGGCAAAACCGTGCCACGACGCCGAGCCCGTCGCGGTCAGGTGATAAACGCCTGAATGCTGCTGCCACCAGTCGCTCTGGCCCGGCGCCGCCGCCTGCGCGAGTACGTTCGCAGTGAGCGCCGCAATCGTTTTCGACCAGGTCGGCGCGCCGACCTGATCGGCGACCACGCTCAATTCGTCGCGCTCCGCGCCGAGGCGCAGCATCGTCAGCAGGAAGTTCTTGCCGCGCGTGCCGTACACCCAACTCGTGCGGAAAATGAGGTGCGCGCAGCCGCTCGCGGCGATGGCCTGCTCGCCGGCCAGCTTGGTGCGCCCGTACGCGTTTTGCGGATCGGTGGGATCGTCTTCGACGTAGGCGCCGTCTTTCTCGCCGTTGAACACGTAGTCGGTCGAATAGTGAACCAGCGCCGCGCCCAGCTTTTTCGCTTCTTCAGCGAGCACGCCCGGCACCTCGCCGTTGATGCGCATGGCGAGATCGAGTTCCTCTTCCGCCTTGTCGACCGCGGTATAGGCTGCGGGATTGACGATCAGCGCCGGCCGGATGTTGCGCACCACGGCACGAACCTGATCCGGATCGGACAGATCCATCGCGGCGCGGTCCACCGCGACCACGGTGCCGAGCCCTTGCAGCGTACGCGCGAGCTCGAAACCCACCTGGCCGTTCACACCGGTGACGAGGATCGTCCGCTTGGCATCATGTGCGCTCATGCCAACCCCTTATGCGAAGACGTCAGCATCGGCCAGAAGCTTGGCTGCGGCGTCTTTCGCCGCCAGCAGCGGCTCTTCGTCGATCGGCCACTCGATGCCGATCGACGGATCGTTCCAGACGATGCTGCGCTCGTGTTCGGGATACCAGTAGTCGGTGGTCTTGTAGAGGAACTGCGCGGATTCGGACAGCACCACGAACCCATGCGCAAAACCGGGCGGCACCCACAATTGCCGATGGTTCTCGACCGACAAAACCACGCCGGCCCATTTGCCGAAATTCGGCGAACTCTTGCGGATGTCGACAGCGACGTCGAACACTTCACCTTCGACGACGCGCACGAGCTTGCCCTGCGCATTCTGGACCTGATAATGCAATCCACGCAGCACGCCCTTCGCGGAGCGCGAATGGTTGTCCTGCACGAACTCGACGCCCGGCTCGACCTGCTCGGCGAACTCCTTCGCGTTGAAGCTCTCGAAGAAAAAACCTCTCGCATCGCCGAACACCTTCGGCTCGATGATCTTGACTTCAGGCAACGCGGTAGCGGTTACTTGGATGGCCATGCCACTTGATCCGTAAGAATGTTTTGCAGATATTGCCCGTAGGCATTTTTGGCGAGCGGTTTGGCGAGCGCCTGCAGCTGCTCGCCGTCGATCCACTGTTGCCGGTAAGCAATCTCTTCCGGACACGCGACCACCAGGCCCTGACGCTTCTGCAGCGTGGCGATGAAGGTCGCCGCTTCGATCAGCGAATCATGCGTGCCGGTATCGAGCCACGCGTAGCCACGGCCCATGATTTCGACTTCGAGCGCGGCGTTGGCGAGATAACGCGAGTTGACGTCGGTGATTTCAAGTTCGCCACGCGGCGACGGCTTGATGTCCGCAGCGATGTCGCACACCTGCTTGTCGTAGAAGTACAGACCCGTGACCGCGTAGTTCGAACGCGGCCTGGCCGGCTTCTCCTCGATCGACAGCGCGCGGAACTGCTTGTCGAATTCGACCACGCCATAACGTTCAGGATCGTGCACGTGGTACGCAAAGACCGTGGCGCCTTCCACTTTCTCATTGGCGCGCTCGAGTTGCTTCGCGAGATCGTGGCCGTAGAAAATGTTGTCGCCGAGAATCAGCGCCGACGGATCGTTGCCCACAAAGTCCCGCCCGATGATGAACGCCTGCGCGAGTCCGTCCGGCGACGGCTGAACCGCGTACTGGATGTTCATGCCCCACTGGCTGCCATCGCCCAGCATCGCTTCGAAGCGCGGCGTGTCCTGCGGCGTCGAAATGATCAGCACATCGCGAATGCCCGCCACCATCAGCGTGGACAGCGGATAGTAGATCATCGGCTTGTCGTAGACGGGCAGCAGCTGCTTGGAGACCACATGCGTGATCGGGTACAGGCGTGTGCCCGATCCGCCCGCGAGAATAATGCCTTTGCGCGCCATTGCCGTGCCTTTACGCGCGCTGCGCGTAGTTGGTCTCAACCCACTTGCGATAGTCACCGGAGGCGACTTCGTCCGACCACTCCTGATTGTCCAGATACCACTGGACCGTCTTCGCCAGACCCGTTTCGAACGTTTCCGCCGGCTTCCAGCCGAGTTCGCGTTCGAGCTTGCGGGCGTCGATTGCATAACGGCGGTCGTGGCCCGGACGGTCCTTCACATAGGTGATCTGATCGCGGTACGACGCGCCCGTCTTCGGACGCAACTGATCGAGCAGGTCGCACAGCGTGTGGACGACCTCGAGGTTCTTCTTCTCGTTCCAGCCGCCGACGTTGTACGTCTCGCCCGGCGTGCCGCGCGCGAGCACTTCGCGGATCGCGCTGCAATGGTCGCCGACATACAGCCAGTCGCGCACGTTCTGACCGTCGCCATAGACCGGCAGCGGCTTGCCGCCGAGCGCGTTGGCGATCATCAGCGGAATCAGTTTCTCGGGGAACTGGTACGGACCGTAGTTGTTCGAGCAGTTCGTGGTGAGCACCGGCAGGCCATACGTATGATGGTAGGCGCGCACCAGATGGTCGGAACCCGCCTTGGTGGCCGAGTAAGGGCTATTCGGCGCGTACGGCGTCGTTTCAGAGAATTGCGGATCGGTAGCGGAGAGCGAGCCGAATACTTCGTCGGTCGACACGTGCAGGAAACGGAACGCGGCCTTGTCGGCCTCGCCGAGCGCAGTCCAGTACTGGCGGGCCGCCTCGAGCAGCGTGAAGGTGCCGACCACGTTCGTTTGCACGAAATCAGCCGGGCCATGGATCGAACGATCCACATGGCTCTCGGCCGCGAAATGCAGCACGGCACGCGGCTTATGCTCGGCAAAGAGCGCGTCGAGCGCGGCGCGATCGCAGATATCCGCACGCACGAAGATGTGCTTCGGATTGTTTTGTTGCGATTTGAGCGTACCCAGATTGCCGGCGTATGTCAGCTTGTCCACGTTCAGTACCGCTTCGTCCGACGCATTGAGCCAGTCGAGCACGAAATTGGCGCCGATAAAACCGGCGCCGCCCGTTACCAGAATCATGAAATTCCCTTCTAGATGTTGGTGGCAGGTCGAAATAGGTTGATTGACCTGCTACCTAGCGTTGTGGTGCGGAATCTTGTCGACGCCCGCCGCCGCCCTTGGCACTGCGGGCGGGCGCTCAAACGCCAATCTTATGAAGCCCCAATTATAAAGCCGCCAAAGGCAAAAACTAGAACCCTAACAACTTGAAACAGCTTGACAAGTTTGGTTTCCATCATTTAATTCGGCCGTCACTTCCAGGACGAATGTCGCTGTGAACGGCCACAAGCATGATGGAGCGCCGCGCCGATGCAACGGCTAGCAGCCTATGCGGCGCGTGATGCGCCGGGAAAACGGGAGGCAGACGCCGCACACGTCTGAACAAATCAGCATGCAATGCGAAGCATTATGATTGTTTATACGCGCACGAAAGCCGCGCGTCACCATAACGCAAAAAGATGGCGGATCGCCGCGCGGATGCGGCCGATTACGCCGCCAGCATCCAGCGCAGCGTATCCATGAACGGAATTGCCTCGACTTTCGGCACGAGCGTGCGCAGTTTGGCGGGCGAACCGGCCAGCATTTTGACATCGGTTTGCCGCACGAAAGCGGGATTGATCTGAATCTCGAGCTCATGCCCCGTCAGATCGCTCGCCGCCGAGAGGATTTCGCGCAACGTAAAGGGCGTGCCGGTGCAGACATTGACTGTTTCCGAGGCGGCCTCGGAGTCGAGCAACGCTTCATAGGCGCTCGCCACGTAGCGCACGTCGGAGAAATCGCGCGCGACGTCGATATTGCCGAGTTCGATCGACGGTTCGCGGCGCGCGAAGTGCTCGACGATCTTCGGCACGAGGAAGTTGGACGCCTGGCCGCGGCCGGTATAGTTGAACGGCCGCACGATCAGGATCGGCAAGCGGTCGAACCAGGTCCGCACCATCGTTTCCATCGCCGCCTTGCTGGCTGCGTAGTGATTGACCGGCGTGACCGGAAAGCTCTCGTCGATGGCGTCGCTCGTCACGTTGCCGTAGACGTTCGCGCTGCTCGCGATCAGCAGCTTGCGCGGCGTATGGCCGACGGAGGCGCACGCCTCCAGCAGATTCAGCGTGCCGATCACGTTGACGCGGTAAAAGTCGAGCGGATCGTTATGGCCTACGAAGCTGATCGCAGCCAGATGGACAATGTAGTCGGGCCGCGCGATTTCGATCACGCGCCGGCAGGCCTCTGGCGACGTGATGTCGAGCCTCAGGCGCGTCGGCGTTTCCGGCTCGTTGCGCCCGGCGACCGTTTCGATCACCGTGTGGCCGCGACCGAGCAGGTTGTCGACCAGATAGCGGCCCGTGAAGCCGCTCGCCCCGGTGACGAGCGTACGGATAGGTTGCCCTGCATGAAAAGACGACATGCTTTCTCCATTCATGAAAGTCATCCTGTTGTGACGCAATATCGCGGGGTCCTGCACCGAGCCGCTTGCCAGCGGCCCCTGACGCGATATCAACCCTTCAAACGGGCTATTATGTCACGCTAATATGTTGCATTGCCCAACGCGGCACGCCTCGTGCGTAACAGCGTGTATCAAACCGCACCCATTTCCTTGATGACACCCGCCACTACGTCTTCCGCTCTTTCCGATCCGCCCCTACTCCCGCTCGCTTTCGGCGATCTGCAGGGTTGCCGCACGCCGTTCCAGCAATTGCTGGCCAAGGCCGCGCCGCCGGCCGGCACGCCGCTGTGGTTCGCAGGCGACCTGATCAACCGCGGCACCGAGTCGCTTGCCACGTTGCGCGACGTCATCGCGCTCGGCGAGCAGGCGGTGCCGGTGCTGGGCAATCACGATCTGCATCTGCTGTCGGTGTCGGCGGGGATTCGCAAATCGAAGAAAGGCGACACGATCGACGAGATTCTCGCCGCGCCGGATGCCGCCGACCTGCTCGAATGGATCCGCCACCGTCCAATCGCGCATTTCGACAACGGCATGCTGATGGTCCATGCGGGCGTGCTGCCGCAGTGGGACGTGAATCTGACGCTCGAACTCGCCGACGAATTGCAGCGCGCCCTGCGTGCGCCAAACTGGAAGGAAACGCTCGCCGGTTTGTACGGCAACGAGCCGAACCGCTGGAAGCCGGGACTGAAGGGCATCGAACGGCTGCGTTTGACGTGCAGCGCGTTGACGCGCATCCGCTTCTGCAACGCCGAAGGCGTGATGGATTTCAGCAGCAGCGGCGGCCTGAACGCGGCGCCGCCGGGTTGCATGCCGTGGTTCGATGTACCGTCGCGCAAGACCGCCGATGTGACCGTGGTGTTCGGTCATTGGGCCGCGCTCGGCCTGATTTTGCGTGACAACCTGATCGGACTCGACTCAGGCTGCGTGTGGGGCGAGCAGTTGTCCGCCGTGCGTCTCGCGCAAAAGCCCGCGGAACGCACACTGACGCAGGTCGATTGCGAGAACTGCCGCGCGCCGAGCGGTGGCAACTAACTAGCCACGCGACCCAGCCTGATGCCAGGCCCGACGGTAGGCCGAGTATCAGGCGGAACGCCCTGACCGGTCGACCTGATCGACCGGTTCTTCGATCAGCGATGCCACGGCGGCGGACGTGGCGGCCTGCTCCGCCATCACCGCGCCGGTCATCGCGGTGCCGCTTTGCATCTCCCGCAATGCGGCCGCAATCACGCCTTCCGCTTCCGCCGCCAGCGTGCGCCGGTCCGCGCCTGGCGCGAGCGGTGCACAGACATAGATATGCGCGGTGAGCGATCCGCCGCGCAGCAGCAGATTCAGCGAATCAGCGAGCGACAGATCGTCGATATAGGCAGGCGCGGTGGATTGCCGGCCCTGCGCGTCCTCATACATGATGCACAGCGGCTGCACCGCCGCCGACGCCGACACGGCCGCCTGAAACATGTTCGCGTGAAACGGCAGCAGCGCGAGGCCATTGGACGTGGTGCCCTCGGGAAACACGCACATCAACTCGCCCGCGCTCAGGCGGTCGGACAGCTCATGCATGATCCGCTTCGCGTCGCTGCGCTTTTCGCGCTGAATGAACACCGTGTCCAGTTGCTGCGCGAGCCAGCCGACCACCGGCCATTGCCGGATCTCGGCCTTCGAGACAAACGGCGTGGGCCGCCACGCATTGATCACGTAGATGTCGATCCACGAGATGTGGTTGGCGACCACCAGCGCGCCGCGATCGAGCCGCGCACTGTCGTTATGCACGACGAGCCGCATGCCGCACAGGCGCAGCATTTTCAGCGACCACTCGCGATTGAGCGTGTGACGCACCTCGGCGCTGGCTTTGGGAAAACGCGTCGCCACGGTCCACATGCCGTGCAGCAGATGAACGACGAGACGGACCTTGCGTAACGCGAGCTTCATGGTCGGAGCGTTCCTGGTTGGGCCAATGAGCTGGCCTATGAGCGGGACAATGAGCGTAGCAACACCGCGGCCATCAGCGCTGTTCGAATGCGACGTGCCCGGACACGATGGTCGCACGCACGCGCGCCGGCAATTCGTAGCCGAGGAACGGCGTGTTGTGCCCCTGGCTCTTCAACGCACGCGGCTCGACGCGCCAATGCGCATTGCGGTCGAACACGCAGAGATCGGCCACGCCGCCCACGGCGATACGGCCGGCCGCGTCCAGTTTGAGCACATCGGCCGGCGCCGTGGTGATACGGTTCAGCGCCTTGGCGAGCGGCACGCCTGCTTCGTCGGCCCACTTCACCGTCAGCGACAGGAACAGTTCCAGCCCGGTCGCACCAGGCGTGGCCTCGGCGAACGGCAGCAGCTTTTCGTCGTCGTCGACGGGCGTGTGGTCGGAGCAGATCGCGTCGATCGTGCCGTCGACCAGACCCGCGCGAATCGCTTCGCGATCGCGCTGTTGACGCAGCGGCGGATCGAGCCGGAACTGCGCGTCGAAATAGCCGATGTCGACGTCGATCAGATGCACGTGATTCACGGTGACGTCGCACGACACCGGCAAGCCCTCGGCCTTCGCCGCGCGCATCAGCGCAATGCCCGCCGCCGACGACACGTGCGACAGATGCACCCGCGCGCCGGTCACGCGCACCAGTTCGAAAATGGTGTGCAGTGCGATGGTTTCCGCCGACACCGGCACGCCCGACAGCCCCAGCCGCGACGCCAGCGCGCCGCTCGCCGCCACGCCGCCCTTGCCGAGATAAGCGTCCACGGGACGCAGCCACACGGTATAGCCGTAGGTGTTCGCGTATTGCAGCGCGCGCATCAGCACCTGGGTATCCACCACCGGCACGTCGGCCTGCGAAAAGCCGATGCAACCCGCTTCGGTCAACTCGACCATCTCGGTGATGACCTGCCCCTTGAGGCCGACCGTCAGCGCGCCGAGCGGATACACGTGCGCCTGGTTCAGATTGCGCGCGCGAAACTTGAGCATCTCGACGAGGCCCGGTTCATCGAGCGTCGGATCGGTGTCCGGCGGACACACGAGGCTCGTCACGCCGCCCGCGAGCGCCGCGGCCATTTCGGATTCGAGCGTCGCCTTGTGTTCGTAGCCCGGCTCGCGCAAACGCGCGGACAGATCGACCAGACCCGGCACGATACAGAGGCCTTTGGCGTCGATCGTTTTCGCCGCGTTGAACTCCGCGGGCGCGTTGCCGATGGCGACGATCTTGCCCGCTTCGATAAAAATGTCCTGCTGCTGTTCTGTGCCCGCTGCCGGATCGATCAGCGTGCCGCCTTGAATATGAATCTTCATGCGCTGCCTTATGTTCAGCTGAGTTCAGCTAGGTTCCGCGTTGTGTGTCGCGGGTTCGTACTGTGCGTGAGTGACGCGGCGCCGTGACGCTCCGCATCTGCAAGATCAATCGTGGTTGCCCGCGACGATCCCCATCACCGCCATGCGCACCGCGATACCGAAGGTCACCTGGTTCAGAATCACCGATTGCGGGCCATCGGCCACTTGCGAATCGATTTCGACGCCGCGATTCATCGGGCCCGGGTGCATCACGATCGCATCGGGCGCGGCGAGCGCGAGACGCTCCGGCGTCAAGCCCCAGCTCTTGAAGTACTCCTGCGCCGACGGCAGCAATGCGCCGCTCATCCGCTCGTTCTGCAGACGCAGCATGATGATCACGTCGACGTCTTTAAGACCTTCGTCGAGGTTGTGAAACACGCGCACGCCCATCTGTTCGAGACCGCCCGGCAACAGCGTGCGCGGACCGATCGCGCGCACTTCCGGCACGCCGAGCGTCGTCAACGCGTGAATGTCCGAGCGCGCAACACGCGAATGCAGAATGTCGCCGACGATCGCCACGCGCAGCTTCGTGAAGTCCTTCTTGTAGTGGCGGATCGTGTACATGTCGAGCAGCCCCTGCGTGGGGTGCGCATGACGGCCGTCGCCGGCATTGATCACGTGCACGTGCGGCGCGCAATGCTGGGCGATCAGATACGGCGCGCCGCTCGATGCATGGCGCACGACGAACATATCGGCATGCATCGCCGAGAGGTTGTTGATCGTGTCGAGCAGCGACTCGCCCTTGCTGGTCGACGACGCGTTGATGTTCAGATTCAGCACGTCCGCCGACAGACGCGTCGCGGCGATCTCGAAGGTGGTGCGGGTACGTGTCGAGTTCTCGAAGAACAGGTTGAACACCGACTTGCCGCGCAACAACGGCACCTTCTTCACTTCGCGATCGGTCACGCTGACGAACTGGTCGGCGGTGTCGAGAATGTGATTGACGATCGCCTTCGGCAAGCCCTCGATCGACAACAGATGTTTCAGCTCGCCGTTTTTCGTGAGCTGCGGGTTGCCCTTCAGGAAGCCATAACGGAAGCGCTCGGTGGCGCTATCGGCGAGATCCTTGGAGGCCTGGGTGGCGGTGTTCATGGTGTACCTGCTTCAAATACGGGCTTCAACGTGATCGGTGTGGATGCTGACTGCGTGTGACGACGCCAAGCCGGCTTTCGCGCGTTGAGCTGCGACGAACGGCTCGACAATTCTCTTTTGCGTGGCGTGTGATGGTTCAATGCGAAGCGCGGAATGCGAGGAGCTCGATGCACACTCGCGCCGCATTTCAATCGATGCGTACTTCAGTGTGAAAAGTGAAACGCTGACCGGGTGCGCCGCCTGCTTCAACGCTTTCCGCGCGCGCCAGCACGAGCGTGGCGTCGGCGGGAATGTTCACCACGCCGCCGACAAAGCGTGCCGCCACCGGCAATTCGCGCCCGCCGCGATCGGCGAGCACCGCCAGTTCGACCGATGCCGGGCGGCCGTAGTCGTACAGCTCGTTCAGCGCCGCACGAATCGTGCGGCCGGTGTACAGGACGTCGTCGACCAGCACGATACGGCGGCCATCGACCGAAAACGGCAGCGAAGTCGGGCTCGCCTGCGAGTGCAGGCCTTTTTTCGCGTAATCGTCGCGATGCAGCGCGACGTTCACCACGCCGAAGCTCGGCAGGTTCAGGTCGCGCGCAAGCCGTTCGGCAAGCCATGCGCCGCCGCTGTAAATGCCGGCCAGCACTGCGCCTTCGGCGCCACCTTGCCCGGCGCCGAGCTGGTCGCCATACACCGCGCGAATCTGGTCGAGCAACGCGCGATAAAGCGCTTCGGCGTCAATGGAACTCATGATCGTCGGAAAGTCCGTCTAGATATTGCTGGAGGATGATGCGGGCGGCTTCGGCGTCGAGCATGTCGGCGCGGCCGTTGCCGGCGCGGATTTCCGCCTTCGCCTCCACCGACGAGTAGCGTTCGTCGATCCACGTGACCGGCAGATTGAAGCGGCCGTTCAGCTGATTGCCGAAGCGCTTCGCGAGTTGGGTCATTTCGTGCGGCGTGCCGTCCGGATGCAATGGCAAGCCAACCACGAGCGCGTTCGGCTTCCATTCGGCGATCAGTTTGCCGACCGCCTCGAAGCGGTATTCGCGGCTGCGGTTCTGCACGATCACGAGCGGCCGCGCGTGACGCGTCAGCGAATTGCCGACCGCCACGCCGATGCGTTTTTCACCGTAGTCGAACGCAAGCAGCGTCGCCTCACGTCCGGCCGGCAGGCTCATGCGTGGCCCGCCTCGCCCGAGAGCATCGACAGGTTGATGCCGAGAAGAGCCAGCGCGGCTTCGAGACGCTCTTCGGCAGGCACGTCGAAGACGATTTTCGGGTCGGCTTCGACCGTCAGCCAGCCGTTCTTCGAAATCTCTTCTTCGAGCTGACCCGCGCCCCAGCCGGCGTGGCCGAGCGTGAGCAGGAAACGCTCGGGACCCGTGCCGCTCGCCACGGCTTCGAGCACGTCTTTCGAGGTGGTCATCTCGAGACCGCCCGGCACCGACATGGACGACGTGTACGCATTGCCGTCTTTCGGATCGTGCAGCACGAAGCCGCGCTCGGTTTGCACCGGGCCGCCGAAATAGACGGGCACATGGAGAAGGGGTTCGATCTCGAGCTTGAGGTCGATGCGACTGAAGAGCGCTTGCAGGTCGATATCGGTCGGCCGGTTGATCACGAGGCCGAGCGCACCGCGCTCACTGTGATCGCAAAGGTAGACCACCGTTCCTGAAAACGTCGGATCCGCCATGTTCGGCATGGCGATCAGGAACTGGTTGGTCAGATTGATGCGATCGGTACTCTTGGACATAGTTCGGATTTTAGCAAAGACGATGCAGGATGGCGGGGCTTTGAGCGTGGAACCGCGATGCGTGCCATGAAGCGTGCCGCGAGCCATCGACGGCGATTCAAGTTCCACTCTATCACGCACGCGAGCACTCGCCACGGTGCAGGTTCGCGGGGCTTCGCGGCACGCGTGTTGCGTGCCGCCGGGTTGTGTCATCGCGGCCCGTTGCTGTCGGCCGGCAGATGGCCCGGCGGGCCGAAGCTGCCACGCATATTGCTCATGCGCCGCCCTGCTCGATCGAGCGCGTCAACGCGGCCAGCGCGGTGTTGCCGCCGGGCGGCGCGACGCCCGCGGCGACTTTGTGCAACGTCGCACGCAAGGCCTCGGCAGCCTGTTCGAGCGTGCTCGCCGCCGGCGCGCCGACGATTACATGCGCGCGCACCGCCGGCGTCGATACGCCGGCATGCGCGCGACGGCGCCACGCAAGCCCCAGCGCATCGGCCAGCAGCGCCACATGGCCGAGGCCCAGCGCACACGCGGCGGAACCGAGCCGGTAGGCTGCGTCGCCCGCTTGCAGCGCTTCAGTGGGATCGGCTTTCTCCGGCTGGTCGGCGGCGCGGGCATGCTCGGTCAATGCGGAAATCGAGGCGTCCGCTGTTTGCAGAAAATCTTCGTACGCGTTCGCGTTGACGGCCAGCACGCCCAACTCGCGCGTCAATGCGCTGCGGGTGGCGTTGATGGCCTGAGCCTCTACCGCGCCCGCTTCCCAAAGCATTTCGGATGCCTGGGTGCCCGCGACGTGCCAGTCGACGGTCAAACCGTAGTCGTGCAGCACTTCCACCTGGTCGGCGTCTTCCGCCGCGGCGCCGAACAACGCGTAGTCGCGCCACAGCAGCGCAAGCGTTGCGCGCACGAGGGAGCGCGGCGCAAGTTCGATGCCGCGAGCATGATCGGCCAGCGCGAGGTTGCAGCGGGCGTAGAAACGCCGCGCATCGGTTTCCCCCGTCGCGCGGCCGCTGACCCGCAAAGCCTTGGCGCAGGCCTTGGCGAGGCGCCAGAAATCGTAGGGGTCCGGGCCGGCGAGTTCGCTGAAAACGGCGTCCAGTTCGTCGAGGGCCGCGTTGGTGACGGCCAGCGCCGCCGCACTGCCGGTATCGGCCTGCGAGCGCAGCACCGGCAGCAGCGCGCGCTCGTAGCGTGCCCGCAAATGCGCCAGTTGATCGGCGGACCGCGCGTGCAGCGAGACCGGCGGCACCGGCCGCGCGGTCAACGCGAGATCTTCGAACGCGACGGCGGAACCGGGTGTGTGCTCGGACAGATGCGTGCAGAGCGCCCGGTAATGATTGAACAGCACGGGCGAGCAGGACAGCTCGCGCAGATTGTGACGCTCAAGGGCAGCGCGGAAATCGCGCAAGGCCGCGCCGAACACGGGCCGTGCGT
Organism: Paraburkholderia sediminicola; assembly: GCF_046027355.1. Lineage (GTDB taxonomy): Bacteria > Pseudomonadota > Gammaproteobacteria > Burkholderiales > Burkholderiaceae > Paraburkholderia > Paraburkholderia sediminicola_B. Next base: position 240,883 of record NZ_JAQQEK010000007.1, read on the forward strand.
TGACCGCGTCGGCCGGGTCGCCCTCCGCGAGCGGCGACAGCCGCACCAGCGCGTCAGCGAAGCGCTGCGCGCTCAGCCAGCCGGCTCCGCGCAATGCGTGGGACGCCCGCAGCAACGCCGACGTGCTCTCACTGTGCTGCTCGAATGCCAGCAGCGCCTCAGCCAGCGCCAACTCGGCGGGACGGACAGCGCCGCCGCGCGGATTCGGCAAGGCATCGAAGGAAACGGGTGCAGCGGATCGAAGAGTCATGGGCAGGCGACACGAAGCTGACGGGCCGTCACCTCGCGCCGCACGCAGACTGATCGGCTAACGCGCGAACCGGCGACAGGACAATGACAGACTAACGTTGCGACACGATGCGGCCGAGGACGTTCCGTGTCGACGCGTTGGGGCAAACTTCAGAGCGCACCGGGTGCGTTCGATCCGGCGCGCCACGCCGGCTGCGAAACACCATGCCAATGGCGCGCCGCAGGCATGCGGCACGGCCCGCAGCCGGCATGCCGGCTGCTCCCGGACTTCAGATCTGGACCATCTCGAAGTCTTCCTTACGCGCGCCGCACTCCGGGCAGGTCCAGTTAATGGGGACGTCTTCCCAGCGGGTGCCCGGCGCAATGCCTTCGTCCGGCAAACCGGCTTCTTCGTCGTAAATCCAGCCGCAAATCAGGCACATCCAGCTTTGATATTCCATTCTTGTGTCGCGTCGTAGAGTCCGTGGAAACGGGAGCCATGATGGTACCGTGTTGCCGCCCCAATGCCTAGCAATCAGAAACGCGCAATCGTAGCGTGCGACGGCCTTTGGCTATGCAGTTTGCGTCGGCCGGCACGGTGGTTGCAGCGCCATGCCGCGCGCCCGCCGCGGCTGGCTTGCTGCGACGCATCGCGAGATGCGAAAAAACGCCCTCGCGACGGTTTAGGCCGCATAATTGAGTCGATTGCGCACTCTCTGCGCCTAAATTTAGCTCCTTTCTGTCAATCTTCATGCCCAGCGACACGCCTCCGATCGTCCTCACCTTCGGCCTTTCCGATCCCACCGGCGGCTCCGGCCTGCAAGCCGACCTCATGACCCTTGCCAGCATGGGCTGTCATGGCGTCTCCGTGCTCACGGGCTACACCGTGCGCGACTCGGCGAGCTGCGACGAAGTCACCGGGCTCGACCCTGAAGTGGTCGCGACCCAGGCGCGGATGCTGCTCGAAGACATGCCGATCGCCGCGTTCAAGGTCGGCGCCTGCACCCGCGCGGAAGTGGTGAGCGCGATTGCCGAAGTCGTCGCCGATTACGACGACATTCCACTGATTCTCGCCCCCGATTTCACACTCGACGACGAGCACGTGCTGTCCGCCGACGAACTGCGCGAAGCGATCGCCGATCTGCTCGCGCCGCAAACCACGTTGCTGGTCGCCGATTCGGCCACGCTGCTCGCGCTCGCCCAGCCGGACGGCGACGCCGAAGCGCCGAGCCTCGACGCCGCCATCTCGCATCTTCTGTCGCAAGGCTGCGAATACATTCTGTCAACGGAAACCGGCACGCACCGGCACGTCAATACGCTCTTCAGCGAAGACGGCCAGTTGCGTCAGGACACGTGGGACCGCGGCAGCCATCGGATCATGGGCTTGACGGATACGCTGGGCTCGGCGATCGCCGCGTTGCTGGCCAATGGCCAGGAGCCCGCTGAAGCGGTGCGCGAGGCGCAGGAGTATTTGTACCAGGCCCTGCGCAATGCGTTCCGGCCGGGCATGGGTGCCTATATGCCTGACCGGTTCTTCTGGGCGCGCAGCAGCGACGATGAAACGCCGCCGACAGCCGGCAAGGATGCGGCGCCGGGCGAAGCGCGGCACTGATACCTGGCGCGAAGTGCCGGCTGCGCTCTGATTCGGGCGCGTCAACTGGCAGCAAGCGTCCATAAAAAAACCCGCATTTCTGCGGGTTTTTTCTTTTGGGAAGCACGCCTCGCGACGCACTCCCCCATGTGCTTCCAACTGGACCTCGTAACGAGGCCCAAGTGAAATTACATGTCCATGCCCATGCCGCCCATGCCGCCGGGCATACCGCCGCCCATCGGAGCATCTTCCTTCGGCAGTTCGCAGACAGCTGCGTCGGTGGTCAACAGCAGGCCAGCAACCGAAGCTGCGTTTTGCAGCGCCGTGCGCGTCACCTTCGTCGGATCCACGACACCTGCGTCAACCAGGTCGACGTACTCGCCGGTTGCAGCGTTGTAGCCGTAGTTGCCCTTACCAGCAGCAACAGCTGCCACCACGACGCTGGCTTCTTCGCCACCGTTCGTGACGATCTGGCGCAGCGGCTCTTCCATCGCGCGCAGCACGATCTTGATACCTGCGTCCTGATCGGCGTTCAAGCCCTTCAGGCCGGCGATTGCCGTACGTGCGCGGATCAGCGCGACGCCGCCGCCAGCAACAATGCCTTCTTCCACAGCTGCGCGCGTTGCGTGCAGTGCGTCTTCGACACGTGCCTTCTTTTCCTTCATTTCGACTTCGGTCGCAGCGCCGACCTTGATCACTGCAACGCCGCCTGCCAGCTTGGCAACGCGTTCTTGCAGCTTTTCACGGTCGTAGTCCGAGGTTGCTTCTTCGATTTGCGTGCGAACTTGCTTCACACGTGCTTCGATGTTCGCACCTTCGCCAGCGCCGTCGATGATCGTCGTGTTTTCCTTGCCCACTTCGATGCGCTTCGCTTGACCCAGCTCGGCCAGCGTTGCCTTTTCGAGCGTCAGGCCGGTTTCTTCAGCGATGACTTGACCGCCGGTCAGGATCGCGATGTCTTCCAGCATGGCCTTACGACGATCGCCGAAGCCCGGAGCCTTGACAGCAACGGTCTTCAGGATGCCACGGATGTTGTTCACCACCAGCGTAGCCAGCGCTTCGCCTTCGACGTCTTCCGCGATGATCAGCAGCGGACGGCCAGCCTTGGCGACTTGCTCCAGGACCGGCAGCAGATCACGGATGTTCGACACCTTCTTGTCGTGCAGCAGCACGAACGGGTTGTCCAACACGGCAACTTGCTTGTCCGGGTTGTTGATGAAGTACGGCGACAGGTAGCCGCGGTCGAATTGCATACCTTCGACCACGTCCAGCTCGTCTTGCAGCGACTTGCCGTCTTCAACGGTGATGACGCCTTCCTTGCCGACCTTGTCCATGGCTTCAGCGATACGATCGCCGATCGACGAGTCGCTGTTTGCCGAAATCGCGCCGACTTGTGCGATTTCCTTGTTGGTCGTGCACGGCTTGCTGATCTTGCGCAGTTCTTCGATCGCGGCGAACACAGCCTTGTCGATACCGCGCTTCAGGTCCATCGGGTTCATGCCCGATGCAACGTACTTCATGCCTTCGCGGACGATCGACTGAGCCAGGACCGTTGCGGTCGTGGTGCCGTCACCTGCGTTGTCGCTGGTCTTGGAAGCGACTTCCTTGACCATTTGCGCGCCCATGTTCTGGAGCTTGTCTTTCAGTTCGATCTCTTTCGCGACCGACACACCGTCCTTCGTGACCGTCGGGCCGCCGAAGCTGCGTTCCAGGACAACGTTGCGACCCTTCGGGCCCAGCGTGACCTTCACAGCGTTCGCGAGGATGTTCACGCCTTCAACCATCTTGGCACGGGCGGAATCACCGAATACGACGTCTTTAGCTGCCATCTTCTAACTCCTTGAATTCTTTAAGATATGACCGGGAAAAGTAGCGACTTGCCGCTTACTTCTGCACCACGGCCATGATGTCTTCTTCGCGCATCACGAGCAGTTCGTTGCCGTCGACCTTAACGGTCTGGCCTGCGTACTTGCCGAACAGGACGCGGTCACCAACCTTCACGTCGAGCGCGATTTGAGCGCCCTTGTCGTCACGCTTGCCCGGGCCGACTGCCAGAATTTCGCCTTGATCCGGCTTTTCTGCTGCGGCTTCGGGGATCACGATGCCCGACGCGGTCTTGGTTTCTTGATCCAGACGTTTGACGATCACGCGATCATGCAAAGGACGAAGGTTCATACATACTCCTCTCTTGATTGAGACTGAAGAACGCTGAGAAAACCCGGCTGGCTGAGCCAACCGGCGATGTTGTTAGCACTCTCGTGCAGCGAGTGCTAATTATATGGACGGGTGGTGACAAATTCAAGAAGGGATGCTGCGGTTGGGGCGAGATTCATCTAACTTTGAACTTTGTTCACTGAAGTTTGAACTCGCGACCGACATCCGGACGTCGCCCAAGGCGAACTTTCCGCATAAAAACAATAACTTAGAATATTAATTTCTATTCGGCGTTGCCGCGCGTGGAGTACGATACCCCGTCTTTTCTGGCGGCATCAGCCCGAATATTTTGGCAACTGACCTTTTCACTCCAGGGTAAACCGGTAAAAGATGACGCCCTCAGTCACGCTTGCGGAACTGAAAAAAGCATGATGCGGCTTCCCGGTGGCGATGGTCGGCTTCCATCTGCATCTGGCAACGCAAAAACTACGCTCTCGGACGCTTCGCGGAACGGACCGCCAATAGAAAAAATTGTTACCCGATGGTTGCAGGCGTCGGCGTATGACCAGCGTGAACGGCAGCATGCACCGCAAGTCCGGCGGTCGCGGGCGAGCGGCTGAGATCGGTCCATATCAACCGACCATGTCATCCCGCTCCTGCCAGTCGCATCGACACTGGCGAAGGGCAGCAAGTTGCGGCTGTCGATGCCGGGCATTTTGCTCCGATGCCGTAAGGCCATCCGCCCGTCTTCACCATTCAGGCAGGCATGGAAGGTAGCTCCATCGATATCCCGCTTCGAATCAGCGGAGACAAAGACTGACAGATATCGAAATCTTCAGCGGTCCACTGGATCACGCCGCCCGTCTGCTGCGCACTGGCCGATGCGACAGAGTCGACGTGGTTCCCTCTACCTTTCCCCGCGCAGTCCGGATGGCTTTATCGAAGGTGCTATCCGTGGCCACATGCCTGTTGTCGACACTGACGAGCCAACGGTCACCGCTGCAGCACCAGCGAATCCTCCGCTCTTCGAGGAGCAGCGCGAACCACCGCCAAATAGAGGCATCCTCGGCGTTGGCGGCCAAGGCCGCTGCTGCTCTGGCATGCCCCATATCATTCAGATTGCTCACCTGTCACCTCGTCGAACCTTGACCGTTCCCCGCAGTACGCTCAAGACAGCATGGTCTCGAACTCCGGCACGACCGAGAACAGATCACCCACCAGCCCATAATCGGCGACGCTGAAGATCGGCGCCTCTTCGTCTTTATTGATCGCGACGATGACTTTGCTGTCCTTCATCCCGGCCAGATGCTGGATCGCGCCCGAGATGCCGACTGCAATGTACAGCTGCGGCGCGACGATCTTGCCCGTCTGGCCAACCTGATAGTCGTTCGGCACGAAGCCCGCGTCGACGGCTGCGCGCGATGCGCCCAGCGCTGCGTTCAGCTTGTCCGCCAGCGGTTCGAGCACCTTCGTGTAGTTCTCGCCGTTGCCCAGACCGCGGCCACCTGACACGATGATCTTCGCCGACGTCAGTTCCGGACGATCCAGCTTCGTCACTTCACGGCTGACGAAGGACGAGATGCCGCTGTCCGCCGCCGCTTCGATCTTCTCGACCGCTGCACTGCCACCTTCTGCTGCAACCGGGTCGAAACCGGTCGTGCGTACCGTGATGACCTTGATCGGGTCAGCCGATTGCACTGTGGCGATCGCATTGCCGGCGTAGATCGGACGTTCAAACGTATCCGAGCTATCCACTGCCGTGATGTCGCTGATCTGCGCGACGTCCAGCTTTGCTGCGATACGCGGCGTGATGTTCTTGCCGTAGGCGGTTGCCGGCGCGAGGATATGCGTGTAGTCCTTCGCGATGTTCACCACCGTTGCCTCGATGTTTTCCGCGAGGCCCGCTTCGAGTTGCGGTGCGTCGGCCAGCAGCACTTTGCTAACGCCTGCAATCTTCGCCGCCGCATCAGCCGCGCCTTGCGCGTTGTGTCCTGCCACCAGCACGTGGATATCGCCACCAATCTTCTGCGCCGCTGCGATCGTGTTCAGCGTCGCGGCCTTGATCGACGCGTTGTCGTGTTCTGCAATTACCAGATTCGTCATTTTGCTCTGTCTCCCTCACAGCACCTTGGCTTCGGTCTTCAGCTTCTCGACCAGCGTCTTCACGTCCGGCACCTTCACACCGGCGGAGCGCTTCGGCGGCTCGACAACCTTCAGCGTCTTCAGGCGCGGCGTGACATCAACGCCGAGGTCTTCCGGCTTGACGACTTCCATCGGCTTCTTCTTCGCCTTCATGATGTTCGGCAGCGTCACATAGCGCGGCTCGTTCAGGCGCAGGTCGGTCGTGATGACTGCGGGAAGCTTTAAAGACAGCGTTTCCGCGCCGCCGTCCACTTCACGCGAGACGGTCGCCTTGCCGTCGGCAACAACGACCTTCGAGGCAAACGTTGCTTGCGGCAGATTCGCCAGCGCAGCCAGCATCTGGCCGGTCTGGTTCGAATCGTCGTCAATAGCCTGCTTGCCGAGAATGACGAGCGAAGGCTGTTCCTTGTCGACCAGCGCCTTCAGCAGCTTGGCCACCGCCAGAGGCTGCAGTTCCTCCGACGACTCGATCAGAATCGCGCGATCCGCGCCAATCGCCAGCGCCGTACGCAGCGTTTCCTGCGACTGCGTCACCCCCGCCGACACAGCGATCACTTCCGTCGCCACGCCCGCTTCCTTCAGACGTACCGCTTCCTCAATCGCGATTTCATCGAACGGATTCATCGACATCTTCACGTTCGCGATGTCGACGCCCGTGCCGTCCGACTTGACCCGGACTTTCACGTTGTAATCGACCACTCTCTTGACTGGCACAACAATCTTCATGGTTCCCTCCCCAATCGGTTTGCACGCTAGTGTGCTTACTCGAACCGAGGGTTGGAATTCGGCATTCTGGAACACCGCATTTCAGGCGGTCGAATGCACACGCAAGCCAACACGGAAAGGATCTGTGCGTGAATTCACGTCGGCCAATCCCGTTAACCCCAGCCTAATCGCGCCTTCCGCAATCAGTAATTGAGCGACGACTTTTGCTGATGCACGCTATCACTCATCAAAGCAAGGTAATCGATCAGCCCTGCTTGGCGCGACGGCTATCCGTTTTCATCAACCTACCAAAACTCGTCATCATGTCAGTCAACTGGCCGGAAACAATCTTCGAGCACTTCAAAGCCGCTGACGTGCGGCAAGTGGCATACGTGCCTGATGCGGGGCACAAACGTCTTATCGAGCTCTGCGAGGCAGACGCCGAAATCCACGCGGTTTCGCTGACCACCGAAGAAGAAGGCGTGGCCATGATGGGCGGCGCATGGGTCGGTGGCCAACGCGGTGTATTGCTGCTGCAGTCGAGCGGCGTGGGCAACTGCATCAACATGCTCTCGCTGCAACACGAATGCCGCATGCCCATCGTGATGCTGGTCACGATGCGCGGAGAGTGGGGCGAATTCAATCCCTGGCAAGTCGCCATGGGCAAATCGACCCAGGAAGCCCTCGAATCGGCCGGCGTACATCGATCCTCGACAGGGGTTTGTATTCGATACACTTGAATTGACGCTTACTGCCGCAGCAGAAGGTCATGGGGTTGCAATCGGCGACCCACGCATGGCGCAAGAAAAGCTTGATGCGGGTTCCCTGATGACGCCGTTTCGCGAGGTAGTGCAAAACGGTGCGTCGTACTTTCTGGTATATCCATCTCAACGTGCGGCCCAGCGGAAGATTCGTGCCCTTGCCGACATCCTCGTGCGGCTGGCGCAAGAGGAGTGACTTAAGCGAGTACGCCAAACAAAAAGCAATCGCCACATGCGTCTGCAGATCCGTCCGTCGCGTCATTGGAATTGGAGCCGCTTGCGTTGCTCGATGATATGGAATTTGCCAATACAATCCCCTCAATGACACATCTACCCGACTCCCTCTTCGCTGAACGCATTCGCGCCAGCTTCATGCGCCAGAATGCGATGACGTTGATCCAGGCGACTTTGCCCGTGGTTGAACACGGCCACACCGAAATTCACCTACCAGTTTGGAATGGTGTCGAGCAGCAGCATGGCTTCGTACATGGCGGCGTAGTGGGCATGATTGCTGACTCTGCTGGCGGATACGCCGCTATGACCTTGGTACCGGCCAGCGCTTCAGTCTTGACCGTAGAATACAAGTTGAATCTGGTTGCCGCGGCCGACGGCAACAGCCTCATTGCCCGTGGCCGGGTTGTCCGTCCCGGCCGTACGCTTATCGTCACTCAGGCAGAAGTATTCGCCGTCAAAGGAGGCAATGAAACGCTGTGTGCATTGATGCAACAAACCATTATGGTGATGCACGGCAAGGTAGAGAAGTAGATCGAGGTTGAGAGCGGCCGGCGCAGCATGGCGACTCCGCGTGCAGCTGCACCCGGCCCGTCTGCGGAAGGCGGAGAGCTTGGCCAATCCCGCAGATGCGTACAAAGTGTTGCTCCATATCGGGCGAGTGCACCCGGTCCTTTATCATGGCGCTCCGCGCGTGCGCCGGAAGCATTTGCGAGTTGAACTCAGTCAAAACATGAAATGAGTGCTTTCTCCCCGTTGAAAGCTTGGAAAGCAAGCGACCGGCGCCCCCTTTTTAACGACGAGTAGGAAATATGGCTGGATATCTCCAGGAAGGCGAGAGCGCCGTAAGCCGCAAAGCGGTCACCGTGTCTTCGCTATTGAACATGAAAAATGCAGGCGAGAAGATTGCAATGCTGACCTGTTACGACGCCAGCTTCGCATCGTTGATGGACCGCTGTGGCGTTGATATGGTGCTAGTGGGCGACTCACTCGGCAACGTACTGCAGGGCCACAGCACGACATTGCCGGTCACTCTAGCGGATATCGCTTATCACACAACGTCGGTCACTCGAGGGAACCGATCTGCATTTGTGGCCGCTGACATGCCATTCGGTACTTATGCAACTCCGCAATCTGCATTCGACAATGCTGTGAAACTGATGCAAGCAGGTGCGCAGATGGTCAAACTTGAAGGGGGCGCCTGGCTGGTCGATACCGTAAAGTTTCTCACTGAGCGCGGCGTACCGGTTTTCGCTCATCTGGGCCTCACGCCGCAGTCCGTGCATCGTCTCGGTGGGTTTAAGGTACAGGGGAAAAAAGCAGAAGACGTGGAGCGATTGAAAGCTGATGCCATCGCACTGCAGGCAGCAGGCGCATCTCTTCTCCTTCTTGAGGCCATTCCGACTTCAGTCGGAAGCGAGGTGACGGAGTTGCTGGATATCCCGACAATCGGTATCGGGGCTGGTCCGGACTGTTCGGGGCAAGTGCTTGTGATGCACGACATGTTGGGCGTCTTCCCCGGCAAGACCGCTCGCTTTGTACGCAACTTCATGGACGGGGAGTCGAGTATCGAGGGCGCTATCCGCGCCTATGTCAAGGCAGTGAAGGAGAACCTCTTCCCCGCGTCGGAACACTGCTTTTAAGCGTGACTTATGTGAGCGTTGCGCGGCGAGTGGCCGCGCCTTCCGTTTGGTACTCGGCCTTTTCGGACGTTCGTTGCTGCCTGGTATTGCCGATGAATGTCCGCTTGTGGCTCGTTCCGCGTCACGCTGTAGCCGACCAGGACGAGCCGTTGGATTTGCAAAGCCAAATCGTCAACGAACATCACAACGGAAGTGGCCGATCCTGGCAAATGCTCTTCATCACAAGGGTTGACGACAGCCGCAAGACGTAAGGCAGAACTAGGAGACGGCGGTCATACAGCGTCTGGAACGCCTTGAGATCCTGTGTGACGACGTGCAGCATGTAGTCTGGATCACCGAAAAGACGTTCAGCTCGAGTGATCTCCGGGATGTCCAGCAAGGCGCTCTCGAATGACGAAACATGCTGGCTCGTAACTTCCCGCAACGTCGCAAACACAATCGCTGAGAAGTTTAATCCGACCGATGCCGGATCAATGGTGGCCCGATAGCCACTAATGACCGCCGCCGCCTCCAAGGCTCGAAGACGCCTCTGGCAGGGAGATAGGCTCAAACCTATGCGCTCACTCAATTCCGTAACGGTGAGTCTTCCGTCTTGCTGCAATTCAGCAAGAATCTTGCGATCAATGGCATCCATTCGCAAAATATTAGCTCAAATCTTGACTTGATGACAAGAAACAGGGAGCACTTTCGATTGCCGACGCCGTAACATTTTCCCACTTCGGACAGGTGTGTTTATTAATAGGGATGGCGCGGTGGAAATCAGTTTGTTGACGGCCTTTTGGCTCGTTTCGTTGTCGTTGGTGATGGTTCCGGGTGCAGACTGGGCGTATGCGATTGCGGCAGGCTTACGTGACAGGGCAATTGCACCGGCTATCACGGGAATGCTGTTCGGGTATCTGGCTATCACCCTTGTGGTAGCGGCGGGCATTGGGGCTCTCGTCGCGAGTGTTCCGACCATACTCACCGTTCTGACTATTGTCGGAGCGGGCTATCTAATATGGCTTGGCGGCAATATCCTCGCTCGCCCTTCCGTACCGACTGTCGCTGACGAACGGGTCACGAACACCAGCCTAAAGTGGTCCATTCGTGGATTCGCCACCAGCGGTCTGAATCCAAAGGCGCTTTTGCTCTTTCTGGCGCTGCTTCCTCAATTCACCAGCCGCAATGGTGCGTGGCCGATTTCCGAACAGATAGGGGCAATGGGCATAGTGCACATTGTCAATTGCGCCGTGGTCTATACCCTTGTCGGTGTCGGGTCAAAGATCGTGCTTCGTACGCGTCCGAAGGTTGCGCGCTTGGTCAGCCAAGTTTCGGGAGCCGCTATGATTGTGATTGCCGTGCTTCTGTTGGCCGAGCAGTTGTTAGCGTTTAAGCGATAGATAGCTGCAAAGTTCAACCGGAGGTGTTCGCTGCGATCGTGCAGGTGCCGCAACCAAGGTAGCAACGCGTGCGAAGTGGCTCGCCACAGTCGCGCTGAACCTGGTCATCGCAGCGCCGACCCGCGTTCGGCGTTCGCCGCATTCATATCCTCGACGGAGATCGGCCTCGCTGGCTCCGCGATGATGCCTTTGAGCGCTTTGATACGCCGGGTGGCAGGAGTGCTCACAGTTGCGCTCCTGACGTTATGCGGCCCGGACCTGTTATAGACGCTCCTCTCGCGCCCGGTGATTGGGCAGACGTGCGTCAGCCGCCTCGGCGTGCTCTACGACCAACTGCGCATCGACTTGATCGCCATCTTCTCTTTCCGCCGAGTCCAATATCCTGCGAATTGACTTGCATCCTGGTCAAATACTGTATAAATTTACAGTACTGTTTTTATATACAGGATCGGTCATGAACCAACTCATCCGCATCTTGAACGACGGTGACCGCGAAACGCTTGCGTGGTTGCGCAAGCATGTCGGAGACGTGCGCGTGGCTGCTGCCGCACGACATCTGGGAGGCAACGGCAAACCGTACCTGTCCGCGGTGTGCCGCTATCTCGGCGTACGTCCGCCAACGCCTCATCAACATAGCCGGCCTGTTGAAGACTGTACGGTCGGCGATAACTATCTTGCCCAGATCCGCCAGTTGTTGGCACAGCGAAACCAGGCGTTGTTGAAGCATCAACTTTGATGCTGCGAGTTGCCGCAAGTCTTCAGGAAGATAACCGTATGATTAACGACGCTGCTCTTGATATGGATGTCCACGACACCAATCCTGTCGCCTTCGAACGCGCCCTCCGCAGCGCGTCGCTCGACCTCCAGCAGATCATTGCCACGGTCGCAGGTCGTTACCTCGACAGCGGCCGTCGCCGTTACTCAAGTGGCGCGCGATTGCCAACCTGGCGTACGCTGCTGACAATCGACGAACAGGTCTTTGAGAATCGGGGCTTCCGGTCGAGGCACAACGAGACAGTACGTTCGACGTTTGTCCGGTTTGAGGACAGTCGTTTGTCCGGGATGGATCTCGACGAACCCGTCGACTGGCGACGTGACGACGACAACTTGCCAGCCGTGTATCTGCTCGTGCGCGCACTGGTACAGGCTGACGCTACCGATGTGGCCACTCAGGACTAATGCGCCGATATCAGCCGTTGGCCGTTATGGTTTTGGATGCGCTCCAGAAAGTTCAAAGTTAAACGAACCAAACTCCAGCACCCAATTCTCTGCCCCAGCCAGCTGTGGACGGAATTGACAGTCGACTCGCCACGCCCGGCTGTCACCGCCCTTCCCCAGAGACAAATTGTACGTTGTGTCTGTATTGGCTCGGTGTCACGCCTTGCTGACGAGCAAAGAAGCGCGTGAAGTTTCCAGGCGAGTCGAAGCCCAGATTGAGCGCAATATCCTGAAGTGCCATTTCCTGCTGCGAAACACTTTGAATCGACAGGTCCATCCTCAGCATGCTGCTGAATGTCGCCGGCGTCATGCCTGTCTCCTTGCGGAACAGATGGAAGAAATGTGGACGCGATAACCCAACCGTGTCCGCAAGATCATCGAAGTCAGGTGCGATGCCCCTCACCTGTTTCATCGCCTCGATCGCGCGACGAATCCTGATGTCGTAAGCGATTCCGCCAACGGATCCGGCCGCTGACAGTTCATTCCTTTGGGGCAATACACCGACGAGTTCGCCGGTCATGTCGGCGATCAACCCTTGGACCGCTTGAAGCGACTGGCCTTCACGGTCGGTCAGAATGTCGAGCAGATCAGTATGAAGGCGGCCAAGCTTCCCCTGCAACGCTACGGACGGCCTCGGAAAAAACCGGGGATGAATGCTGTACGCGAAGCGCCGGTCGACCTCCCTCAACCAGTCCGGCTCCAGGTACAGGGCCAGCAGCACGGTCGGCTGCGATTGTGGGCGATGCTCATAGAAGTGCGGCTCCCACGCATTCACGAGTAACACGTTCCTGTCTGACAAAACGTGCTCACGAGCGCGGACTCCGAACTGGATGTCCGGACCGCCTTCCTTGAAGATGACGTGAGAAACCCGATGTGCGTGCAAGACCATGCTTTTGTCCAGCAGCAACAACGCCACTCTTCCAAACGGCCCGTGAATGATTCGCAAAGGCTCCGACATGTTGATTGGGCTCCTGCCGTCCCGATGAATTCAAAGCGCTCCTATTGGCTCAGCCGCTTCGCGCAAAAAATCATCATCCGGAATGATAAATCGGCCTCGTCGGTGACAAGTTTGCATACGGCCGGGACAAGGACAAGTGGGAAATTCGCCTACTCTGGCGTATAGGTTCGCCGCTATCGAAGTTTGATCCCGCGGCCGATCAACACGTTTCGAAGTCCGAACGTGAATGGCGTCTGCTGCAACGCAGAACGCCTCTCGTTACATTCGCACATCAAGGAGACGATCATGGCTGGTGTCGGCAGTGAAAAGGTGTTTGAGAATGACAAGGTCATCGTATGGAATTTCGTTCTCGCTCCGGGCGAGGAAACACCAGTACATACCCATACGCATTCCTACATGTGGTACGCGATCGAAGGTGCCCCCTTGCATATCTTCGACGAAAACGGCGGGGACCTCGGTATCTTCGACGTGCCAACGGGCGCGATTTATTCGCTCAAATGCGAGGACGGGTATCTGGAAGTCCTGTCCGAGATCGGCAAGGGCGCCAAGGTTCCTGCGACGCACAAGGCGCGCAACGAGGGAAGCAAGCCATACCGCGAGGTGCTCGTCGAATACAAATAGCAGCGCGCCTGATTGGGACGCCCTGCTACCCAATCACCGCGAAACTAACGCAGAGGGTACGAGCGTGAGCCTTCACACGCTCGACGGGACTGGCAACGTAACGTCGTCAGCACGAGCGGAGGCCGCCGGTGGGTTCGTTGCGGTCCGGAAACCAGTGGCTCCCGATCACACCATGGCTTAAGCCCGCTGCTGCAGGAGTGCGTTCATGTTGCGCGTCTCGAGTTCGGTGAACTGGGCCACGGCATCAGCGCCATCGAGCGTCAGATCCGCGTCGAGCCCATCCGCCAGACGTTCGAGTTGCATGTTGTTCCATGGCAGAAGATGGAACGGATGGAGCGTGGCTTCGGGACTGGACGCGCGATCAACCTCGCCCGAAAGAATGCGCTTCGGAACTTCAGGATCGGCGATGATTGGGCGGCCGAGTCCGATGACGTCCAGTTCGCCGCGCTCCAGCGATTCGACCATCGCGGCCGTCGTGCGAAACCCGCCGACCACCATCACCGGCATCTTCGCCGCGGCACGAACCGAAGCCGCGAAATCCACGAAAAATGCTTCGCGCTTGACAGTACTTTCGCGCGGCGCGTCTTCTCCTTCGTCCTTTAAGGTAAGGCCGGCGATCTTCGGCTGCTCAAGCGAGCCGCCCGAAAGTTCAAGCAGATCAAGTGTCGAATCGTTGAGCTTCTTCACCAGCTCGATGCACTCGGCGTTGGTAAAGCCGCCCTTTTGAAAGTCGGACGAATTGAGCTTGATCGCAACCGGAAAATCCGGCCCAACGGTGGAGCGGACCGCCGCCAGCACCTCGAGCAGGAAGCGGGAACGGTTTTCAAGCGAACCGCCCCAACGGTCAGTGCGTTTGTTGGCGAGCGGGCTCAGGAACTGCGAAATCAGGTAGCCGTGTGCCGCATGCAGCGAGACACCCGTGAAACCAGCCTCGCGGACTTTCCCCGCCGCGAAGGCGAATTGCCCGATGGCCTGCTGGATCTGCTCCTCGGTCATTTCGCGTGGCGTGGCAAACGAAAAACCGGCGCCCCGCATCACATCGATATCCACGGAGGACGGCGCCAGTGGCGACGTATTGATCGCGTCTTGCACCTGCCGGCCGGTATGGCTGAGCTGGGCCCAGAAATGCGCGCCCTCCGACGTGCCCGCCGCGGCGAGCCGCACCAGTTGCTCCTGTCCGCTATCGTCATGTATCACGATGTTGCCCGGGCGCTCGAGGTGCCACCGATCAACCTGGATATTGCCGGAAAGCAGAAGGCCTGCGCCGGAATGCGCCCAGCGGCGGTACAGCGCTTCGAGACGCGGTGTCGAATGATTGTTGGCATCGGCCATGCCTTCGCTCATGGCCGCTTTGGCCAGGCGATTTGTCAGGATTGCGCCGCCGGGTAACCGGAGCGGCTGTGAGAGTGCGTTGTTCATCCGAATGTCCATCAGGGAAAATTGTATGAAGTCCAGGCGCTTCCGCTGCAAAGCAGGAGCGGTTCGAGCGTCAAACGACAGTGATCGCTGTCGTTTGTAGTATAGTGATCGCTGTCGTATGATGCGTCAAGTAGATAAAAGAGGGACACGTTATGGTCAAGACCTGGTCGGATGACAATCCGAAAGCCGCGCTGATGTCGCGCAAGCGCACGATGATCGTCGACGCCGCGCTGCGGGCGTTCCTTGAGAATGGCTACGCGGAAAGCTCGGTGAACCGGATCGCCGAGGAAGCTGGCGTATCGATCAAGACGCTTTACCGGCACTTCGAAAGCAAGGACGATCTGTTCAGTGCGGTGATGGAGGCGGCCTGCTCGACGACCGACGCGCAGTCCGGTTCGGCAGAGGGAGTCGCAGCGGTTGACGAGCCGGCTTGGTTTAGCGAACCGCCACCCGTCGCGTTGCCGATCGCGGGGGGCGAATATCTTCGGCACGCGCTTTCGGAAGAACAGTTGGCGCTGTATCGCGTCGTGACCCGCGATGCCCCTCGCTTCCCCGAACTCGCGCGCCGCTATCGCGAACAGGTTACGGGTACACGCGATGCGCTATTCGCGAGCTATCTCGACCGATGGCTACCTGTCACAGGCTGGAAAGTCAAAGACAAGTACCGTGCCGCCGCAACCTTCGCGGCACTCCTTAAAGCCACGCTTTTCGACGAGGCGTTGTTCGGCGTGAAGAGCGCAAGCGAGGAAGAAATTGCATCATCCGCCAGAAACGCGGCCGTCCAGATGCTGGCTCTCATCGAAGCCGGTGATGTCTAGCTCGTTCCGCTGATTCCAAACCGCATGCATGCCCGACTCGAACGAAAAGACAGGCATCATCGACGCGATCCCCGATCGGCACGCTACGCCGCTTCGTCGAATGCAGTACTTCGTGTCAGCGTCTCCCACCCGTCAAACTCCTTGAGCATGGCAACAAGCTGTTTGCGCGCAAGGTCAAGCGCGTCAGCGCCGAGCAGCAGATGCATTGGCGGCTGCTTCGCCTTTAATGTCTCGATGATTGCAAGCGCGCCTTTGGCCGAATCGTTGTGTTGCTTTCCGTGCGCGTCGCTCGCGCTCTGACGTCATGCCGCGGGCAAGGCCGCTCCCACCTGCTGGTACACCGCCGTCTCGAAGCCCATGAGTGTCTCGATGACAGGCATGTCGAAGAAGGGCAACAGCTGCGCCATAAGCACCGCGCCGATGCCCTTGGAGCGGTCGATCCAATAGTAGGAGTTGAAGACGCCGGCCCAGTCGCCCGTGCCGCTGCTGCGCATGCCCGGCAAGTCGGCGAGCGTGAGGTGGAAGCCTAGGCCCCGTTCGGCTCGAACTTCCAGACGCCTTTGAATGTCCGGTTCGAGGCGCCACGTGCCTGTGAAAGCTTGGCGGAAGTGCTCCATGACGGCATCCCTGCCCCAGAACCGGTATGCGCGAGCCACGAACGACAAGGCCGTACTGGCGGCGCAAAAAGCCCTCGAAAATATCGAGGCGGAGCGCGATATCACTCCAACCGGTCAATGGGAAACCAGCGCAGTCGACCAATGAGGTGAAGACCGCTACCCGCCCCCGTAACGACGTTTGAGTGACCAATCACGTCGTGCTTCGCGGCTCCTGAATCATCTTCCAGCCGTTGCCGGCGGGGTCGCGGAAACCGGCGTCGACGCTGCCGAAGCGATCGACCGGCTCCTGGGTGAATTCCACGCCGCTCGCCTTTAGCCGGGCGTAGCTGGCGCGGCAATCGGACACCAGCAGGACGAGAGGCGGCATGGCCCCCTTCGCGACCATCGCGCGCAGGGTCTGCGCGGTGGCATCGTCGTGGATGGGCGGGCCGGGTTTGAACAGTCCGAGCTGGAACGAGGGCTGGTCCGGATGCTGGACTGTGAGCCACCGGTAGGAACCGTTGACCACGTCCGTGTGGACGCGGAATCCGAGTTTGTCGACGTAGAACTTGAGCGCTTCGTCCTGATCGTCGACGTACAAGCCCACCACACTAATACCTTGGTTCATGACACCTCCTTGGTTGATGGCCGGAATGTACCTTTGGCCGCGCGGCGGCGCTTCTCCAAAACTGCGATGGTGAGATCGGGACGCTGCGCGGCCCTCAGAACGCAGGCGGGTACGCGGTCGGGCTGCTGCATGGCGGCCTGCGCCTCCCGGCGCATGGCGCCGGGGCTTAGCCCGGTGATGTCGCGGAAGATGCGGCCAAAGGTACCCAGGCTCTCCCAGCCGGTGGCGAAGGCTATTTCCGTAATGCTGAGCGCAGTGTCGCGCAGCAGGGTATTGGCCTGCTCGATGCGCCGTGTCAGCAGGTAGCGATGCGGCGGGATGCCGAAGGCCCGCTTGAAGGAGCGAGCGAAATGAGCCTCGGAGACGCCACTGACCGCGGCCAGGCGCTCGACGGGCCAGGCCTCGTGCGAGGCGGCATCCATGCGGTCTTTGGCGCGTAGCAGGCGGCGCAGCAGGGCTGGATCCTGCAATGGGTCGGCGTCCGCCGGCGCCGGGGACGAGGCAGGCGGTTGATTGGATTCGGCCATGATCAGCCCTTCCATGCGCGGTATCGGTCGTGCAGGGTCAGGTAGGGAAGAACCAAGGCGACTTCATCAATTGCATCGGTATCGATATTCATGGTGTTCCCGCCGCAGCGTTCCTGACCCGCGCACAAAACCGTTCGAGGCTGGCTAGTATCTCATCAGCCGACTTGCTCCAGACAAACGGTTTGGGATTGGCGTGTAGACGTCCGGGCAGTGACGTCTGCATGACGCCATCCATCGCCAGGCGCGATCCGGCGCATTGGATCGCGCTTGCGGTTTTTGCGGGCGGGCGTGATCGACTGCCGATACGGCTCGTGATCGATCAGTAGTGCTCTGTCGCTGCCGCGGTATCCGTTGTGGACGCGGGACCTGATGTCGCTACGCCGTGACTGTCAGCGACCGGTCGCGCACCGGCGCCGCCCGGCTGCCCAGGACGCAACAACAAGCCGCCCAGCACACCCGCCGCCGCAGCGAAGATCGCACCGAACAGAAACGCCACGTGATAGCCGCTATTGAGCGCCGCCGTGGCGCTTTCGGAAGCCTGCATCACGTCGCTGCGCGCGGCAGCAAGACTTGCGAGCACCGCGAGCCCAAGCGCGCCGCCCATCATCAACGACGTATTGACGATACCGGACGCGAGGCCCGAATCGCCCGGATCGACGTCGCTCATGGCAGCCAGCAGCACGGCATTGAATGCGATGCCCGCACCGAAGCCGAACAGGATCATGCCGGGCAGCACGTCGAGCACGAAGCTGCCGTTGATCGGTGCCCGTGCGAACAGCGCGAGGCCACACGCCGCGACCAGCAGCCCGACGGCAAGCGGAAGGCGCAGACCGAAGCGCATCACCACGCGCGCCGATAACCCCAGCGAAAAGAACGCCATGATCAGACTGGCCGGCAAAAACGCGAGTCCGACCTGCAAGGGCCGGTAGCCAAGCACGCGCTGCAGATACAACGCGCAGATGAAGAACCACGCGAACATCGCCGCCGCCCAAAGTACGCCGACCACATTGGCAGTCGCGACATTGCGCAAGCGGAACAGACCGAGCGGCATCAACGGATGCGCCACGCGCGCTTCGATAATGAGGAACACGGCCAACAGCGCCAGCGCGGCAAACAGCAGACCCAGCGTCTGCGCCGAGGTCCAGCCCGCTTCATTGCCGTTCACGACTGCGTACACGGCGAGCATCAGCGAAGCAGTCACCGTCACCGCGCCGGCCACGTCGAGCCGTTCGCCATGCGCATGACCACGTGCCGACGGCAAGAGCGCGACGCACAGCGCATAGACGACGATGCCAATGGGCAAGTTGACGAGAAAGATCCAATGCCAGCTCAGCAGGTTGGTCAGCAACCCGCCGAGCAACACGCCGATGCTGCCGCCCCCCGCGCAGACAAAGCCGTACACGCCCATCGCTTTGGCCCGTTCGCCCGTCTCGGTGAACAGATTCATGATCAGCGACAGCGAAACAGCGGAGACGACCGCGCCGCCCAAACCCTGCACGGCACGCGCGCATACCAGCAGGATTTGCGAATTAGCCATGCCGCATGCAAGCGACGCCAGCGTGAACAGCGTAATGCCGCCGAGGAACAGCTTGCGGTGGCCGTAAAGATCGCCTAGCCGCCCACCGAGCAGCAGGCAGCCGCCGAAGGTCAGCATGTACGCATTGACCACCCATACCAGCGAGGTTTCGGTAAAGCCGAGGTCCGCGGCGATCGACGGCAATGCAACGTTCACGATCGTCGTGTCGAGCACGATCATCAGCACGCCGAGGCATAGAACGATCAGCGCTAGCCAGCGTTTATTGCCGTGGATGGAATGCGTCATGCAGGGGCTCCTTTGCCTTGGTCAACGGGTGTAACCGGATGCCGGACGTGCCGATACCCGCAGAAGGGCATCGGCATGGCCGGCTCCCTTCCGGTTTCGATCAACGCTTGCTCAGCATCGCAAACTGCTCGCGGAAAGCGTCCGCCATGTACGACCACGAACCCGCACCGTGACCCAGGAAGCAGGTAGGCAAGCGTGGAACGGACATGGCGGTGCTACCTCATGCAGCGAGCGCGGCGGTCTCTTTCTTCGCCGAGGCAATCGCCCCACTGCGTGCCTCCTCACCCATCGCCACGCCTTCCGCGCGAATGAAGGTGATATCCGTGATGCCCAGAAAGCCGAAGGCCGCCTTCAGATAGGTTTCCTGATGATCGAAGAAGGCGGCAGGCGTGCCTTCGCTGTAAACGCCGCCGCGCGACGAGGCGATGATCAGCTTCTTGCCGCCGCACAGTCCGGCCGGGCCGTGCTCCCCGTAGCTGAACGTCTTCCCGGCGACAGAGATGCGGTCGATCCAGGCCTTCAGTTGAGAAGGCACGCCAAGGTTGTACATCGGCGCGCCAATGACCACGATATCGGCGGCCAGGAACTCCTCGAGCGCGACCTGGCCCGCGGCGACGTCGGACTTCAATGCCTCGTCGACCGGCGCGCCTTGCGCGGCCGCGAGGTGCGCTGCCGTCAGATGGCCGATCGGTGTGACGGCAAGGTCGAGATGAGTGACAGCAAGGTCGGAATGGCGGGCCCGGAAGGTCGCGGCCACCTCCGCTGACAGATCACGGCTGACGGAGCCTTGCCCGAGGATGCTGGAATCTACGTGTAGCAGTTTCATGCGAATTATCTCCGAAGTGGCAGACGGTGCGTTTGCCGGAAACTCGCACGATAGGCTTCGACATTCGATCTGGATAGCCTATATTTCTAGATGAAACCTATCGCTCTAGTAGATATCTGCTCGACGGGCTGACGCTGAGTCAATGTGCCTTCAAAGTTGGGCGAGCCGAGCCAAAAAGGCGTCGACCTGGTGCTCTTGCGTGGCCCAGGACGTTACCAGGCGAATCACAGAATGATCGTTATCCGACTTTCTCCAAACGTAGAAGGCAAAGTGCTGCGTCAAAGCCGAAATGACAGAATCGGGCAAGATTGGAAATACTTGATTCGTAGCCGTTTCCGCTTCGAGCGCGTAACCGCTGGACACGATCCCAGAGGCGAGCTTTGCCGCCATGGCATTGGCGTGCCTTGCATTTTCAAAGAAGAGATTCTTCACGCCAAATAACTCCTGAAACTGGATACCCAGTAGCCGTCCCTTGGCTAACATGCCGCCGCGTTGCTTGACATGAAAAGCAAAATCCTCCGTCAACGCCGGATTGCACACAACAATGGCTTCACCCAGAAGCGCGCCTGCCTTGGTTCCACCAATCCAGAAAATGTCGACGAGGGAAGCAATATCGGCCAAAGTCACGTCACTTTTGTCTGACGCCAATGCCGCGCCCAAGCGCGCGCCATCGAGAAATAGAATGAGGCCCCGTTGCTTTGCGAGCGCCGAGATCTCCCGCAGTTCCTCGAGGGAGTAGACGGTGCCTGTTTCGGTGGCATTCGACAGATAGATAAGTCGAGGCTTTGCCATGTGCGGAAAATGAGCATTGCTGGCAAGCGCGGCCTCGATATTGGCGGGCGTGAGCTTCCCGTCCACAGCGGGAACGACGATGAGCTTATGGCCAGTTGCCTCAATAGCACCGGCCTCCCTGACTACGATATGTCCCGAGCTCACGGCAATGACGGCTTCGTGCGGACGCAGGCAGCTGGATATCGAAACGATGTTGGCCATGGTCCCGCTTGCGACGTAGTGGATCGCTCCGTCGAACGTGTCCCCCAAGCGGGCCTTGATGCGAGCCGTTGCCTCGGCAGAGTACGAGTCTTCCCCGTAGGGTGCCTGTTGGATGGTGTTGGAGTCCGTCAGGGCGCGGAGAATGTCGGGATGTGCGCCCTCGCTGTAGTCGTCGAGAAAGCTGAAAGTAGTCATTCGGTGTTTCTGCCTTGTATGGAGGCCGCCCAGGATGGGTCCGAGGCCAAAAACCGAAGGCTACCGATCTGTCAGCAAAACGCCTTGTAAAAAATTGCTGCCCCGCCGTCAGAAGCGAGCGGGAGTGACACCATACGCCTCGCGAAACGCCCGCGTGAAATGGCTCTGATCGAAGAAGCCAACGGCGTGCGCGATTTCAGTGATCGGCATGTTCCTATTCGCATTGATCAACGCCACCGCTTTTTCCAGCCGCATGCGCAGTAACCAGGCGTGAGGCGTCATGCCGACAGTGCGTTTAAACAGTTTCAGGAACCGGAATCGAGCGAGGCCAACAAGAAGAGACAGATCTTCCAGAACGATTTTGTCGGCAAGATGCGCCTCGACGAATTCTCGAACAAGTCGCAGTTGCTGAGACGACAAGGCGCCGGCGATGGTTTGAGGAGAGGGTTGCTTCAAACGGGCGAACAGCGACTCCAGCAATTCCAGAACGTAGGTTTCGTTCATGATCGGATCGTTTATCCCCTGCCGAAGGGTTGAGTGCATTTTGAGCAACTGATCTGCGAGGCGGCTATCTTGCAGCACCACCGCGGCCTGCGAGGGGAAATAGTGCTTGCCCGTGATTTCCTCCCCGAAACCATTCAGTAGCGCAGGCGACAGTCGAAAGGTTTGAAGCGTGTACGACTCGTCCGCATTAGCAACCCCGTCGTGAACCTCGCCCGGAGGCATGAGCTGAATTGCGCCACGCGTGAGCAACAGCGATTCCCCACGGAACGATTGACGTTGCACGCCGCTGGCAATGAGTGCGATATGGCTGTCGAGATGATAGTGCGGCTCAAAGCGAAACTCGGCAAACCGAGCCGTGCTAAGGATCAAACCGGGGATGTCGGCTGAGTGACTATATTGGACTTCTTCGGGCATGACTCACCTCCGGTTCGCCGCCGACACCTTGGAGACTAGCCCCGAAAGTTGCGTTGTGAGGCCTTCATTATCCCAGCTTCCTGTGGTCTGCACTTACGCTGTCAGACTTCGCGCTTTCATGTGATCTCCCGACCAACCTGGTTGGCCGATTCGTTAGCGTAATCGGATTTCAAGCTTCTCCTGGGAGCGCCTCCCGTCGACTCCTTCAACAAAGCGATAAATGCCCGCAGCCCCGCGGGAATATGGCGATTGCCAGGAAAGTAAAGGAACAGACCGGGTATGAGCGGACACCACTCGTCCAGCACGGTAACGAGCCGCTTGCGGGCAAGCGCAGCGCGTGCGTATATCTCGGGTACGTAGGCGACCCCGAGTCCGTCGATCGCAGCCTCGATCATCAACGCATTGCTATCCAGTGTCAGCGCACCGGGCGGGTCGATCGTGAATTCCTGGCCGTGACGCGAGAACTCCCAACGATACCGTTTGCCGCTCGGCAAACGCTGCCGGATGCACCGGTGACGAAGCAGATCTTCTGGCGCGACCGGCTTTCCTTGCTTGCGAAGGTAGGCCGGCGACGCGACCGTCAGAAAGCGCATGTCGTCGCCGACTCGCACTGCAATCATGTCCTTGTGCAGCGCCTCGCCAAGCCGGACGCCCGCATCGAATCCGCCCTCGACGATGTCGACAAGACGTCCGTCGGCGACCAGGTCGAGTTCCATCGCCGGATAGAGCGCGAGAAAGCGCGGCACGACTGTCTGCAACAGTAACCTGATTGCCCCTTCACTCCCGTTGATTCTGAGCGTTCCGCTCACTTGCCCGTCGGTACGCGCGACGTCCTCCAGCACTTCATCGAGATCGCCCAGCACCGGATTGAGACGCTTCAGGAAACGCTCGCCCGCGTCGGTCAACGACACGCTGCGCGTGGTCCTATGCAGAAGACGCACGCCCAGGTCGTTTTCCAATCCACGCATGGCGTGGCTCAGAGCTGAGCGGGACACGCCCAGCTGATCAGCGGCCTGCCGGAAACTGCGTCTTGCGGCGACCTCCATGAACGCCTGGAGGTCGGCCAGAGTTGGCTTGTTCATTGGTGAAAATTCCTCACCTCGTCATGCAAATTGAAGGCGGTTCTCATCACAATCATACCGCTCTAGTATGAATGGCAAGAACTCAACAGGAGCTGAGCATGGCAAAGAACTGGTTGATTACCGGCGCGTCGAGCGGGCTTGGGCGCGAACTCGCCGAACGGCTGCTGGCACGCGGTGACGGTGTCGTGGCGACAATACGCAAAAAAGGGGCGCTGGACGATTTGCAGGCGCGGTATCGCGAGCGTTTGCATGTGGCGGAGTGCGACGTGACCAACGCGAATGCCGTCAGGGCCACTGTCGCCCAGGCGTTCGAGGTCATGGGACGGCTCGATGTTGTCGTCAGCAACGCGGCCTACGGGTTATTCGGTGCCGCGGAGGAACTGACTGACGCGCAGATCGACCGTCAGATCGCAACCAATCTGACCGGCTCGATTCAGGTGATTCGTGCTGCCATTCCGTTCCTGCGGAATCAGCGCGGTGGCCGTATTGTCCAGGTGTCATCGGAAGGCGGTCAAATTACGTACCCGGGTTTCAGCCTTTATCACGCGACCAAATGGGGTATCGAGGGCTTTGTCGAAGCGGTCGCAAAGGAAGTCACATCTTTCGGCATCGATTTTCTGATCGTGGAACCCGGTCCGACGCGGACGAATTTCGGCGCCGGTCTCGATCACGCGACGCCGATGAGTTGCTATGAACCTACGCCCGCCGGCGAGATTCGGCGTGCGATTGCGTCGGGGAACTTTGCCAGCTACGGGGACGCCGGGAAAACGGTGGACGCAATGATCGCCGCGATTGACAGCCCGAATCCGCCGCTGCGCCTGGCTTTGGGCCAGTCCGCTTACCATTCGATACGCGAGGCGCTCCTTGGCCGATTGAAGGTATTGGAAGCGCAAAAGGACGTAGCGCTGTCAGTCATGGAGCAGTCTTAGAACCCAGCGACTGTTCAATATGTCCCGCTGCGCCTAACATTACTGCAAGAGCAGGAAGGAGGCGCATGGACAACTTTGGTACCGACACTCGCTTCACTGGCTCGATCCCCGAGCTTTATGACAGCCTCCTTGTTCCGCTGATCTTCGAACCCTATGCCGCAGATCTCGCGAACAGGGTAGCTGCGCGTCATCCATCGCGTGTGCTTGAGACCGCTGCCGGCACTGGCGCAGTGGCCCGCGCGATGGCCCATGCATTGCCCCTGCATGTTGATCTGGTTGCGACCGACCTGAATCAGCCGATGCTGGATCGTGCGGCGGCATCGGCACCCCAAGGCCGGTAAAGTGGCAACAGGCAGACGCGACGCGGCTGCCGTTCGACGACGCGAGTTTCGACGTCGTGGTCTGCCAGTTCGGGGTCATGTTCTTTCCGGACAAAGCGCGTGCGTTTTCCGAAGCTCGGCGCGTACTTCGGCACGACGGCGTGCTGTTGTTCAACGTCTGGGATCGCATCGAGGAAAACGAGTTTGCCAATGCCGTCACAGCAGCGCTTGCTGGTCTCTTCCCCGCGGATCCTCCACTTTTCATGGTGCGCACGCCGCACGGCTATTTCGACCCGGAAGTGATCTCGCGCGACCTCGCGGATGCGGGCTTCAGCGCGGCGCCACGCTCCGAGACGATCGCGGCGCGTAGCCGCGCGGCATCGGCTCGCGTGCCGGCCGTCGCCTATTGCTAGGGAACGCCCTTGCGCAATGAGATCGAGGCCCGTTCTGGCGTAAGTGTGGACGACGCTACGTCAGCGTGCGCCACTGCGATCGCTGAGCGATCCGGCACGGGACCGGTCGACGGGAAGATTCAGGCACACGTGGTCGTCGTCCAGCGCTGACACGCCCGGCATTGCCGCGGCATCTGATGGCCGCGATCGGGCCGACGATACTCCGTGCCAGCGACGGCCGGTTGCAAAGTCAAACGGTCATTCACGCAGCGACTTTCCTCCAACGGATATGGGTCCGCGAACGCTAACTCCGTTACATACGCCCGTGTGACCGAAGCCAATACGCAGACTGGCTGTATCGATGGCGCGGGTAATCGCCACTAACCCGGCATAAAGAGGCGTCCACCCATCCATGCTGACAATCGTCGGCGCGGCCTCGCGAATCACTTCCACTTCTGCCGTCTTTGCACTCCGAGCCCCAATCTCCAACTCCAGAATTTCCCGTGCCGCGTTAATATGGATAGCTGAATGACAACGTGAGGATAGTCTATGAATGCATCGGTTATCTCTGCCCTGGCTGCACTTGTCGGCGCCGCCATCGGCGGCATGACTTCGGTTCTTGCCTCGTGGCTGACCCAACGCACCCAGGTTCGCGCGGAGTGGCTAGCGCATGACCTCACCTGGCGGCAGGAGCTGTACAAGGCGTTCATCGAGGATGCGACGAATTGCTATGTCGACGCGCTGCAACACACCCAGCCCGATCTCGCCGGGCTCGGCAACCTCTACGCGAAGATCAGCCGTATGCGCATCCAGTCGTCGCGCGAAGTCGCGGACGAAGCCGACGTGATCGGACGCAAGATCGTGGACACCTATCTCGCGCCGGACAAGTCCTTCATCGAGATTCGCGAGATGCTCGCGGATGGCTCGATCGACATTCTCGGCAAGTTCGGCGACGTGTGCCGCGCGGAACTCGAATTGCTGCGCGCACAGCAGTTCTGACCAGCACACGTGCGCCGTTCAACGCGGCTTCAGTTCGACAGGCGGATCGGCGAGATAGCCGCCGCCGAGCTCCTTCGTCAACGCAATCTCCTGACTGAGCACTTGACCATTGAGCGTGAGCAGCGCGACCTTTTCCACGATCACGGGCTGGCGCGCTTCGAGCGCCGCAAGCCGGCTCGTCAGTCCGCGTTGATAATAGGCTTCGACACTGTCCCTCGTGAACGCCACCGATTCGATCCGTTGTTTCTGCAACGCGGTCTTCGCATCGAGGGACTGCAGACGGCTGCCCGTCTGAGCGACATCGCGTACGGCGTTGAGAACGGCCTGGTTGTACTGCTCGATCAACAGGTTGCTCCCCTCGCGTACGCCGCTCAGGTTCGCGTTGAGCCTGCCGCCGTCGAAGATCGGCAAGGTCAGGCCCGGAATCAGGTTGATCTGCTGGCTTGCATGCGTGAAGAGGTCGGCGAGGTGCAAGGCTTTGAAGCCGAAAAATGCCTTGATGTCGAAGCTCGGATAAAACGCCGCCTTCGCCGCATCGATCCGGTCGAACGACGCCTCGACATACCATCGCATCGCCTGCAGGTCAGGACGCCGGGCCAGCAGTTCGTACGAGAGGGTCGCCGGCAAGGCCGCGTGCGAGCGCGGTAGCGCGACGGGTTCGATGGCGGGCAGGCCAGCGGGTCCCGCGCCGACCAACGCGCGCATCGATTCGCGCAGCTGCTTGATCTGCCCTTGCGCCGACACGATCTGCCCTTCGATAGCCAACTGCTGCGCGCGCGCTTCTTCGAGCTGTGTGCGGGCCTCGAGGCCTCGCGCCGCTCGCCCTTCGTGTGCTTCCACCGCGAACGCCGCGATCTCATGCGATTCGTCCAACAAATCGATGAGCTGATAAGTCGTTTGGATACCGTAGTAAAGCTGCGCGACATCCGTCGAGATTTCGAGTTCGACAGCGGACGTCTCGGCGAGCCGCGCATTGCTCACGCCGAGCGACGCGGCGACCTCCGCACGTTGCTTGCCCCAGATGTCGACGTCCAGGCTCGCGCCAAGCCCGACGACACCTTCCGTGTACCACGGCCCCGTCAACCCCGCAGCCGGTTCGTTCCTCGCGAACGGGCCGAGAAAACCGTTCGCGGAAATATGCTCGCGATCCAGCGACGCCAGCGCCGCCACCTGAAGGTTGGATCCCGCTCTGGTAAGCTCCACATCCGACTTCGCTTGCGCGACGCGCGTGCGCGCAATCACCATCGTCGGCGCATCGGCGAGCGCCTGATCGATCAGCGCGTCGAGCTGGGCATCGCGATAGCGCGTCCACCAGCGTGCGGCGGGCCAGCCGTCGCGCGCGAGATGAATGTCGTCCGCGAGATTGATCTGCTCGGGCGCGATCTCGGTGTAGGGCGTGCCGTTATGATGAATCAGCGCGCAACCCGATAGCACAGACGATATCCACGCGACGCATAAAAAGCATCGACGCCATCGCCAATCGCACAAACCCGATCGCGCGTTCATGCTCGTACCGCCGGTGATGCCGGGGCCGCGACGGCTGCCTCGACGCGCCAGTCCGGCAACCCCGCAATCTGCCGCGACAGTTCGTCCGCTGCGGCGATGAGCGGCTGATCGGCCAGTGGAGCCGGTTCGACCGCATGCGCGGCGATCTCGATGCGCCGCGGCGCGTGTGCATCGGGTGGGTTGGCCGCGAGCTCATCCGCGTACCGGTTGAGTTCGGCGCTGGCCTGTTCCTGGGCCGCATGCACTGCGTCGATGGTGCGTGGGCTCGACGATCCCGCTTGCACCACGAGCGCGTTGCGCAACGCATTACCCGCCAGCATGATCTCGCGTCCTTGCGCGAGCACCGTTTGCGCGAGCAGTGTCAGTTGCGACTGCTCGCCTTCCTGCCAGCCGGGTTCGAGCGCGACACGCGAGAGCGTGGTCTCGCAATCGGCCAGCACGGCCCACGCCTGCAACTGGCGCTGTGCATGCGGCATCTCATCCCCTTTCTCGGCGCCAGCCTGCGATGGGCGCAACAGGGTCGCGAGCTTCTGCCGCAGCACGTCGCCCTCGCCCTCGCGCCAGAACGACATCTGCACGAAGGTCGCCACGCAAACGCCCAGCAGAATGCCGACCATCCGGTCGCGGATTTCAGTGAGATTTGTGGTCGGGCCGAACTCGCCAAGCAGCGCTAGCGAAAACGTAAACATCACCTGGAGGCCGGCATAACTGATCCTCTCCGAACCCGCCGTTACCCACGCCCCGAGCGCCACGACAGGCAACGCAATCAGCAGAAGGCCGGCAATGTCGTCGAAATGCGGAATGATGAACACAACCATGAACAGCGCCAGCGCGCTACCGACGGCGGCCCCCGAGAGCCGCAGCAACGCACGCTGCGTCGATGCGCCAAGGCTTGGCAGCGCGACGATCAGGCAGGTCAGCATGACTGTGTGGACGCCTTGCCAGTCGACGGCGTTGTAGAACACGTAGCAGACGAGAACAGCGAGCAGCGTCTTCAGCGAAAAGCGCGTGTACGCCGGATTGGTCCATGCGTCGGGCGCGACCATCGGCTCGCTCGCGGGTGGCTTGCCGGCCGCGGCGGCACCGCTTGTGACAAGATCGGCGTACGCGCGCAGCGCCCGCTGCGATTCGGCAGCGGCAGGAATCGTGTCGGCGGCATTGCGCTCTTCAGGTGTCGCCGTGCTCACGTAGCGATAGGGCTCGCCGGTCATGACCGAGTCGTCGAGCGCGCGGCAGTTCGCACGCAACTCGCGCAACATCGCCAATTGCGCTGCCGACATGCCTGGCCAACTGAGCGGCAGTTCACTCGCTCCGCGATAAAGCCGCGACACGGTCGCAATGCACGCAAGCTGTGACGCCTGATGCTCGCGATAGTGAGCATCACGCATCGTCGTGAACCGTAGCAGTTTCTGCAGCGTAAGCGCTCCCTGCTGGACGGCCGCCAGCGTGATCGGCGCGGCGCTCGCGGTGCCGTCGATCAGCTGCGTCAGGCGCGCGTCCAGCGTCACGAGTTGCCGATGGATTTCCTCCTTGAGTTGCAATTGCGGTTCGGCAGGCAGCAGCAACGTATTGACCACGAGCGTCAGCGCGATCGGATAGTTGACGGCGACCCACACCCACAACACCGCGCGGATCAGCAGGTCGGCCTGGTCGGTCTGGTCCACGAAACTCTGCACGTAGATCACGACGATCGCGACGATGAAGAACACCACGCCGATCTTGAGCACCCGGAGCAGGTACACGCTGCCGAAAAACATCAGACTCGCGATGACGATGCGCAGCAACGGATAGTCGAATGTAAACTTCAGCAGCAAGATCGACAGGCCGATGGCGAGCGTCGATCCGACCATGAACATCACGCCGACCAGCCGCGTGAGCACCACGTTCGACTGCGTGACGTAGAACACCACCAGCAGCGACAGCGCGAGTTCGGGCACCTCGAGCGCCATCGACACGACGATCACGATGGCGCTTGTCAGCATGCAACGCAACATCACGTTGAGACGCCCGGGGAACGGCGCCAGCTCGCGCCTCAGGAAAGCGCCTGCATCGCGCAGCGTGACGGGCAGATAGTCGGCGGCGGTCATGGGTTTCTCAATGGCGCTCACCGTTATCGCCGCGCCCGGGTTCCAGCACCGCCACCGCCGACGTACCGACGCGAAACAGTTCCGGATTCGGCTTGTCGATACGGATCTTCACAGGGAAACGCTGCGATACATGCACCCAGTTAAGCGTGCGTTGAATGCGGGGCAATCCGCCAGGCAATGCAAGGCCGGCTTCATCGGGCGCGATGCCATAGCTGATCGAATCGACGCTGCCCTGAAAACGCTGGCCCGTATCGCTCATCAGGTAGACCGTGGCAGGCGTCCCCGCCCTGACGCCCTTGAGTTCGGTCTCGCGAAAGTTCGCGACAACGTACCAGTGGCGCGTATCGATCAGGGTGAAGACCGGTTTGAGCGCCGTGGCAAACTGGCCTGTCGACGTTTTCAATGACACGATGCGTCCGTCGAACGGTGCTCGCACCGTCGCATACTCCAGATTCAGCTCGGCAGTCGCGATCTCCGCCATGACGACGGCACGTTGCGCCACCAGCGCATCGACGCCGCTCACGGCCGCCGCCGCCTGCTGCGCCTGCAGTTGCGCGGCGCTGAGTTCGGCCTGCGTGGAGCGTTGCGCGGTGCGTGCACGGTCGACGTCTTCAGCCGACACATAACCGTGTGACAACAGTGGCTCCATGCGGTGCAGCGTATCCGACGCCTGGCCGGCTGCGGCTCGCGCGCGCTCGACGGCCGCACGCACCGACTGCGCGTTGTACTGCTGCGCATTGACCGTGCGCTGGGTCAGCTCGATCTGGCGGTCGAGCGCGACGAGGGATGCGTTGCCCCGCGCGAGCGCATCCTGATACGGGCGCGGATCGATACGGAACAGCAGATCGCCTTGTTTCACCGCTTGATTGTCGCGCACGGCCAGTTCGACGATGCGGCCGCTGACCTCGGGCACCACGTCGATCGTATCCGCGTAGACATAGGCGTCGTCGGTGCGAGGCGCGCGGTCCCACAGCCGGATGACGTAGACGAGCAGCAACAGCGTCACCACGACCATCACGATGGCCGGCCATTTTCTCTTCGATGTCCTGCTGGCTGGGGTCGCCATTCATCCACCCGACAAAGATTCAATGTTGGAAGAACATCAACCAGACAGCGAGCGCCAGGAAAGCGACAAGCGTGGGATACACCACGGCTGAAGGTCCCATCAGATGGTCGGCCTGTAAGCGCTTGAGGATCAGATAGATGACGACCGTGAGCACGACGCCCGCGACGATACAGAACAGCCAGTCGGGAAAATACGCGCCCAGCACGCCAATGGATGGCGAATTTGCACACCCTGACATCGGAATCGCGGCAATCGCGGCCGCGCCGATTGCACGCTTTGAACATCTGCCTCTGGCTAGTGGCATGTGTTGTTTCAAAGTCGTCTCTGTGGTTGAAATCAATGTCACGTCTTGCAGATACGCCGATGCGTCTCGCCTCGGATTTCGGGTTTTGGGCAGCGAGGGAAACGGCTTCGGGCACACCGAAGATGTGACGCTTGCTTTGCATCTCCAACACAGCGCCGTCATCCAAAGGCCTTCTGAAGAAAACGATAGCGCATTTTGCAAGGTCGCAGCCCGTTGGGCCGCCCGTCGACAGATGGCAGGCGCACCAAGTCGTCACAATAACGCCGAAAAAGGTATTCCGCATTACATGAATATGTAATGTCGCCGCAGTGGTTCCCCTCCCTGGTCAAACCCCACGCACTCCACATTCATGTAGTAGCGGCCCGCAAGTCCGCTGACTATCATCAAGCCAGGGTCGAACGTCGGCTCGAGAATCCGGCCCGTCACATTGATTGCGCACGGCATCTTTTTGTCTAATGAGAATCGAGGAACCGCGTCATGCAAGCTCCCTTTGAAGAAGACAGAACGTGGCAGTCCACGATGGCGCTCCTCTCGAGCGAAGGCGAAATGCAACTGTCTATTGTGTCCAGTCGCGTCCGTCCGATGCGCGGCAAAGGCAAATTTTCAAAATGTGCGATCCGGATTCTGGAGCGCAATGGACAGATCTCGGCAACTATTGCGTGGAGCGATGCGACCTCCTGCTGCTACGGCGAACAGCTATGGCGGCGCTGCATCGCGAGGAAAGCCGGGGTTTGCGCGCTGAGCGGCCAGGCCATTGCAACAGGCGATGCTGTGTATCGACCCAGGCGTGGCCGACCTCCACCACGAAACGTCGAAGCGATGATTCTGGCTACTATTATGGACGCGACCCCTGTGGAGGAAGCTGTCTAACGGATCAAATCCGGCTCTGCGTCAACAACAGATAACGTCATGCTCGGCCGGGACATGTCATATCTATGTAATCCGAAGCATGTCCAAGTGTCCTGCCATTACTCAAAAAGTGTCAAGCGCCAATAGCTGGCCAGGCTGATTCCAGATTCATGTAATAGCCGTGCTTCGCCGCGCTCACTAACATCAAGAACCTGACACTGCGGACCGTTCAAATCAGCCAATACGGCTGGGCGATTGCACCGCGCTCGCGCGGACGCGCCTTCTTTGTCTCTCTGCGAAAGCATCGCACTCGTAGTAATTCATTCACCTATGGAGATGTGAAATGGCGACGATAGCTGCCGACTACATGGTTGGTGCACTAGTCAACGCGGGCGTGAAGCGCGTGTTCGGTGTCGTGGGGGATTCGCTCAATGGATTCACGGACTCGCTGCGCCGGGATGGTTCGATTGAATGGGTTCACATGCGGCATGAGGAAAGCGCCGCTTTCGCCGCTGGCGCCGAGGCTCATCTCACGGGGCAACTCGCAGTCTGTTGCGGAAGTTGCGGGCCGGGGAATCTGCACCTCATCAACGGCTTGTTCGACTGCCAACGCAGCGGCGTTCCCGTTCTCGCTATCGCCGCGCATGTCCCAAGTACGGAAATAGGCATCGACTATTTTCAGGCTACTCACCCCGAAATCCTGTTCAAGGAATGTAGCCACTACGTCGAACTCGTCCACAGTCCCGACCAACTACCGCAAATTCTGGGTCGTGCGATCCGGACAGCGGTTGCGCGTAAAGGCGTCGCTGTTGTCGTCATACCTGGAAATGTGGCACTCGGGCCTCTCACCAAACCCGTGCCGAGCTGGAGCGCACCTTCTGCTCCGGTGATCCACCCATCGAACGACGAGATCACGGAACTCGCAGGTCTGCTGAACCGGTCGTCGCGAGTGACGTTGCTGTGTGGGGCCGGCTGCAAGGATTCTCATGCGGAAGTCGTGGAACTCGCCCGCAAACTGCAAGCGCCGATCGTGCACTCGCTGCGAGGAAAGGAATACATCGAATACGACAACCCGTTCGATGTTGGCATGACGGGCCTTGTCGGCTTCGCTTCCGGTTATTCCGCGATGAAGAGTTGCGACATGCTCCTGATGTTGGGCACCGACTTCCCTTATCGGCAGTTCTACCCGGAGAAGGTGACTATCGCGCAGGTCGATACAAGGGCGGAAGCGCTCGGCAATCGATGCCCGATAGAGCTTGGCGTATTGGGAACCGTCAAGGATACGCTCAACGAACTTCTTCCCAGGATTCAGCAGAAAACGGACAGCAGCTTTCTGAATCGCGCACTCGACGACTATCGCAAGGCTCGCCAGAGCCTGGACGCGCTGGCGGAGCCGGAAGCGGGCAGCAGCACGATCCATCCGCAGTATGTGACGCGGCTCGTCAGCGAACTCGCGGACGAGGACGCGATCTTCTCCTGCGACGTGGGCACCCCTATCGCATGGACCGCCCGATATCTGAAGATGAACGGCAAACGACGACTGGTCGGTTCATTCAACCACGGCTCGATGGCCAATTCGCTATTGCACTCGATCGGCGCGCAGGCCGCTTTCAGGGACCGGCAGGTGATTTCGATGTCGGGTGACGGCGGCTTCACCATGATGATGGGCGAGTTCCTGACGCTGATTCAAACCGGTTTGCCGGTCAAGGTCGTCGTGCTCAACAACGGAACGCTGGGCTTCGTGGAAATGGAGATGAAGGCCAGTGGGTTCATCGACACGGGATGTGACCTGAAAAATCCGAACTTCGCCGCGATGGCCAACGCGATAGGAATCAAAGGCGTGCGCGTCGAGCATCCTGCGGAGCTGGAAGGCGCTTTGGCCGAAGCATTCGCCCATCCGGGTCCGGCTCTCGTCGATGTAGTGAGCGCACGCCAGGAGCTCGTGATGCCTCCTGCGACGACCGCTGACCAAACTTATCACTTTGGGCTCTTCATGCTTCGTGCGGTCATGGACGGTCGAGGCCAGCAGCTCATCGACCTCGCAAAGGTCAATCTGTTCCGGTAACGCGATTAGCAAAACTCAACGGAAACCGAACCATGTCCAGCAAGGTCGTCAGCACTGTCAATGTTGCATCAGACCGCCAGCCCATCCACATGGGTTTCGTCATCGCCTGGCTTTTCTGTGCCGCGTTCTACTTCATGCAGTACATGCTGCGTTCCGCGCCGGGCGTGATGATACCCGAGCTGAGTGCGGCGTTCGCCCGCGATGCGCTGGGCGTGGGTGCGCTCGTCGGCCTGTACTACTACACCTATGCGCTGTTCTCGATCGTTTGCGGTGCGTTGCTCGATCGGCTCGGCGGCAAGGCCGTCATTCCGGCCGGCATCGTGCTCGTTGCCATCGGCGCGGCGCTCTTCGGTCTGGGCAGCGTGGAGGCGGCGCAGGTCGGCCGCCTGCTGCAAGGCGCGGGTTCGGCGTGTGGGTTCATCGGCGCGGTGTATCTCGCCACGCACGGTTTTCCTCCACGTTCTCTCGCGACAGCGGTGGGATTCACTCAATGCTTCGGCATGCTGGGCGGCTCCGCGGGTCAGTTCGCCGTGGCCCCGCTGATTCACGGCCTCATCAAGTGGCAGCAGTTCTGGTGGCTGTCCGGCCTCGTCATCCTCTTGATCGCCGTGCTGGTGTTCTTCGCGACGCCCGCAGCCCATGACGACAGTCCAGCCAGCCAGGGCTCGTGGATGAAGATGTTCGCGCCGTACAAGGAAGTGCTGTCCAATCCGCAGTCGTATCTCTGCGGTTTCTGCGCCGGCCTGCTGTTCTTGCCGACGACGATCGGCGACATGATCTGGGGCATTCCCTTTCTGCACAACGGTCTCGACGTCAGCTATGCGGAAGCTGTCAATCGTGCGAGCATGGTGCCGCTCGGCTGGGTGATCGGCTGCCCCCTGTTAGGTTACCTGTCTGACCGTCTGGGCCGTCGCAAGCCGGTGTTGATCGCCGGCGCACTGCTGATGCTTGTGTCGGGCGCGGGCATTTTCTATCTGCCTGCCGGTGTGGCGCCGCCTTACGTGCTCGGCCTGCTTCTCGGCATCGGCTCCGGTGCGGCAATGCTGCCCTACACAGTGATCAAGGAAGTCAATCCGGACAACGTCAAGGGCAGCGCCAGCGGCGCGATTAATTTCCTGGTGTTCACGTTCAGCGCCTTGCTCACGCCTGTGTACGGCAAGGTGCTCGCCCACGTCGCGGGCGGCGGCGCAATGAACCTGCCGGTGTTCCGCGCAGCCGGCTCATGGCTGCTCGGCGGCATCGTGCTTGCAATGGTGCTGGCGATGTTCATGCGCGAGACCGGACCGCGCGGACGCGCGAACGCGTGAGGCTTTACAGCCAGGCTAGCGTTTTGGGATCCTATCCGAAGGGTGAGCCGCCGACGTTTGGGCGTTCGGGCGTTCGTCGGCCACAAATTTTCCGTATCGGGTCGGTGATAATGCGTGTCTGACGTCAGGCATCGAACGTGGTGGTCGACGATGTTTCAAGTTGCAGTTTGCTTGCCTGCCTGACAAGCGTGGCAAATGAATCCGCCTGCATTTTTCTCATGATGTGGCCACGATGAACCTGCACGGTGTATTCAGTGATGCCAAGGATTGCCGCCGCCTGCTTGTTCAGCAAACCGCTTGCGAGTAACGGCAACAGCTCCTGCTCACGAGGCGTCAACGATTGATAGAGGGCCTGTAGTATCGCTGCATTCGCCGCCTCCTCGCGAAGAACGTGCGCCCTGGCGAGGGCTCCGTCGACCGCGCGCATCAAGGCATCTTCATCGACAGGCTTTGTGAGGAAGTCGACAGCGCCGCCCTTCATGGCAAGAACTACGGACGGCACGTCTCCCATTCCGGTGATGAAAATGACGGGAATCGGCGAGTCCATGCGGACAAGCTTCTGGACTTCCAGGCCATTCATGCCTGGCATTCGCATGTCCAGGATCAGACATGCCACGACATTTCGATGCGGGGTGTCGAGAAACTCTCCACCCGAGCTGAATGCCTGGACGTTTCTTCCGTTTGCGCGCAGCAGCGTAGAGAGTGCTTCCCGCACCCGGCTGTCGTCGTCCACCACATAGACCAGTTCGTTTGCGGATTCCATGGAACCCCCTGTAGTCAGGCGAAACTTCCCCTAACGTCGGTACAGTCGGTCTGCGATAGACGCGCCGAATGTGCCTCTCCTCGCGCGTGCCGACGAGAAATTATAGCCGTCGGAGTCGTTGCCAGGAAGCGTGGGAAGCCGTGTCGCGCATTACATGATCATGTAATGTCACCGCCGTATATGAAATTGTAGGCTTGGCGTTCCGCCTCGTCGGCTTGATTGGAAATCCCGATGCGGCGCACTCGAAAACACGTCATTGCTATCAGCCCGACTATGCTCTTCCAAACCGTGTCTTCGAAAAGCTTTGGTCCCCAAACGCAGGCAGCGATTCACTATCGTATGACGGATCGCTGTCTCCTCATATTCGATTCGTGCGCACCGCACTACGCGTGACCAGGTCTCGCACGTACTACATAAAACAACCGGCGACGCCCCGCTCAATTTGCGCGCAAGGCACCGTTGCGCTGGAAGATTCTGCCATCGGCGGAGACATGCAAAGTACCACTGTTCAATGCACCGACGAACTCGGAGGTTGACATGCTTACCGTGTTGATACCACGCTCGTCTCGGCATGTTGCCCTCAGCGTCGCCATATCGAGTGTGTCAGGTGTGGCGGCGTCAATAGAGCCGATTTCCGGCATCTTCCTTGTTGTCCTGATCGCGCACTTTTTCGGCAGGAGCTTCGGGCGTCTGGCCGCTGGGTTCGCTTCGCTTGGAATTGCCGGGGCGGCGTTGACTGCCGGTCACCCTCCTCTGGCCTTCTGCTCTATCGCCCGTTCCGTCGTCGCAATCGCGGCGGCATGGCTTTGTGCCGAGTTGGCCTCTCGGCGCCCCCGGCAGCCAGACTCGATGGCCGGATTGAAGGATGAGCCGTTCGGCGAGCAGCTCCGCCAACTGGACCAGACACTTCAAAGCATTAGCAGTCTCTTTCCCGGTCATGTGTGGACCGCGCTGCCCAATGGTGACATCGAATACCTGAGTCCCAGCCTATGCGAATACACCGGCATAAAAGAGGCACATCACTGCGACTCTTTCCGAGCCGCCATCCACCCTGACGACCTGCGGACAAACGACCGATACTGGGCCGCTCTCCGGGCCGGAAACGACATGGGAGAGCTGGAGCTTCGACTCCGACGTATTGACGGCGAGTACCGGTGGTTTCTCTGCCGCGTCAAAGCGATAAGAAACGACAGTGGACGGCTACTGCGATGGATCGGTGTGAGCTGGGACATACACGACAGGAAGACGGCGGAATCCCTTCTTCGAATCGAAGAAGAAACCTATCGGCGCATTGTGGATAGTGTACCGGCATGCGTATGTGTCGGTGGCCCCACCGGCGAGCTTGTCTACGTGAATAAAGTCGGCGTTGCCGCGCTGGGAAGACCGATGGAGGAAATAGTCGGCGACCGATGGATGGCTTACATTCACCCCGATGACATGCTGGCCGCACGACAGCAATGGAAAGCGTGCATCGCCGCGCGCGAACCGGTCGACATTGCCGTGAGGATGCAGCAGCACGACGGCATATACCGCTGGCAGCGTCTTCTAGCCGAGCCGTCCCGGTCGTCGAACGGAGAGGTCATCAACTGGTACCTCGTCGGAATAGAAATCGAAGCGACCATCAGGGCTCAACAGGCATTGGCCGCCAGTGAGAGAGAAGCCAGAGAGCTCCTCGATCGATTACCCGGCCGCTTCGCTACCCGCACAGCCGACGGTTTCGACTTCATCAATCAGCAGATTCTCGAGGAAACAGGAACTACGCTTGAGGGCATACAGAAGCGTGGCTTTCTGAGTTTCGTTCACCCCGATGACCGCGACAGGATAAAGGAGGGGCATCTTCGCTCTGTTCAGGAAAAGAGCGCGCACGATACGACCTACCGATGGGCAGACCGCGACGGTGATTATCGGTGGCGGCACTCGCGCTCCGTCCCTTACTTCAACGATGACGGTAGCGTCTACAAGTGGTATTCCGTGACCATCGACATTGATGAGCTTTACAGATCCAAAGAGGTCATCCGTGACCGCGAAGCGCAACTGAATTGGCTGACAGAGAATGTTCCCAGCCTGCTCTGGCGTACGGACTCCCACGGCCGTCTGGAATACGTAAGCAAGCGCACTGAAGACTACACTGGCCTACAGCTCAATGATTTGATGGCGACCGGCTGGCTTCACCTGGTGCACCCAGATGACTCTGCGTCAACCGTTGAAGCCTGGCAGGATTCCATCGAAAGCGGGAGACCTTATGACTGGGTCTATCGGCTCCGCGCAGCCGACAACACGTATCGATGGTTTCAATGCAAAGGCACACCTATGCGGGATGCCAACGGTGATATTGTGAATTGGTATGGTCTTTCAACGGATATCCACGACCGCCAGTTGGCTCAAGAGGCTATTCGCACCGAAGAGCTCAATTTGCGAAGGCTCGTAGACGCATTGCCCGTGATGATCTGGCGGGCCACACCGCAAGGAGATGTCGACCGATGGAATCGGCAAATGCTGACGTTCATGGGCAAAAGCGGGGAAGAATTCGACAGAGAAATGTTACTTAACCTCATCCCGGAAGCTGACCGCCTTCGTGTCCGTTCGCGCTGGAGGCGAGCTGTCCAGGAAGGTGCGTCCTATCAGGACACCTACCAGGTGACTGGCGCCGATGGGAAACTGCGCTGGTATCTCGCTCGCGGCGAACCGTTTCGCGACGAAAGCGGACAGATCCTGCACTGGTACGGCGTATGTACGGACATCAATGATCTCAAGCAAACGGAAGCAGTACTCGAACAGCGGGAGCACCAGCTACACGAGCTTATCGAGACCATCCCGGCCATGCTCTGGTGCAATGACCCACAAGGCGGGCTCACTTACATCAATCGGAAAACCTCCGAATTTGTTGGCCTGGATATTTCGCAACTCGCAAACCTCGGCTATCGGAAGACCTTCCATCCTGACGACCTGGGCAGCGTGCTTCACGCGTGGGCACACTCGATCGAGACTGGCGAACCGTACTGCCATGTTGCCCGCCTTCGCCGAAAAGACGGCGTTTATCGGTGGTACCAGAACACTGCCGAAGCAATGAGAGACTCCGACGGCAACATTGTTCAATGGTATGGGCTTAGTCTTGATATCGACGAACGCAAGCGCGCAGAGGACCGGCTCAGGCAGACTCAGGCTGAACTCGCGCGTGCAACCCAGATTGCCACGGTCGCAGAACTCTCGGCGTCGATCGCACACGAACTCAATCAGCCTCTCACGTCCGTTATCGCCAATGCGCAGGCTTGCAAACGGTGGCTCGCAGCGTCTCCGCCCAATCTGGGCGAAGCCAGGGTTTCCGTGGAAAGCGTCGTTCGGGATGCCCGTTCCGCCGACGAGACGATGCAAAGCATACGTGCACTGTTTAAGCGGCAAGCATTCCAGAAGCGGGAACGGAATGTGAAAGACATGGTACTCGAAGCCGTCCGACTGCTACGGGAAGACGAAACCAGGCGTAGCGCCCACATCGAGTTCGACTTGCCCGATGGCCTGCCTGCAGTGTTCGTCGACCAGATACAGATTCAACAGGTTCTTCTTAACCTCATCACGAACGGAATAGAGGCCACGGAAAACTCGGGACGCACACCCAGGATTCTCATTGTCGCAAGCTCCGTTGACGACCGGTCCGTGCTGCTTGAGGTCATCGATAACGGTTCGGGAATCGTTGACGACGACAGCATATTCGACGCGTTCGTCACGACCAAGTGCAAGGGAATGGGCATCGGGCTTGCGGTGTCTCGTTCCATTATCGAAGCTCATGAGGGTCAGCTTATTGCCTCCAATAACGAGGGCTGCGGAGCGACCTTCGGCGTCGTCCTCCCCATCTTGCCTGTCCAGATTTCCCAACAGGAGGTAAGCGCCAGATAGTGCAGCCTTGACTCCAGTTTCATGTAATAGCGCTTAGACTTACGGCCAACTACCATCGAAACCAGGTAGAACACTGGAGCGACCAAGGCTCGATGGCTTCAACGCTACTATCGGAGTCGCCGGTCTGCGCCGGTTACTGTCCAAATTCAGCGGTCTCAAACGAATGGACATTTAAAGCAATGATTCGCATTGGAAATCTGACTGTCTTCCCGGACCGGCGAGAGATATTCGTCGACGGCTCTCCTGTCGAACTCGGCTGCAGAGCGATGGATGTGTTGCTCGTCCTTATCGAAGCAAACGGCGCATTAGTGACAAAGGAGAAGCTGATAGACGAGGTGTGGCCGACCACTGTAGTCGTGGATAACAATCTTCACGTGCACATCTGCGGGATTCGTAAAATGATGGGCAAGGATCGTAAGTGGCTTGTATCTGTACCTGGCCGCGGCTATCGTCTGTTGAGACCGGTTCAGCTACCGCACGCCGCTTCGATTTTCGTCGAATATACTGACTCGAGACGGGGTGCGCAGTAGTCTTTTATCTTCGAATGCGCGACTCGCCGGGCGCGACGACTGACCACCGACGCCTTCAGGCGATACTATCGAGCAGGTCCAGCAGCGCGTCCCCGTCGACAGGTTTTCTGAAGAAACCTAGTGCGCCTCTTTGTAGATAGTAGTTTTCCGTCTGCTCGCCCGGTTTGCCTGTGATAATGATGACGGGCATTGCCGCGCCAGAATGAATCACACGCTCAAGCACTTGCAAACCGTCGATGGGCCGCATTCCCAAATCCGTAATAACGCATAACAGACCCAGGTAGCCGTCGGAAAAGAGATCCTGTGCCGATTCGTAGAGCCTTGTTCCATACCCGCCAGAGGCCAGCAGATTCGCAAGAGAGGTCAGAACCCGTCGATCATCGTCAATCACGGCAACGGTTCGAACCGGAGGCACGAGCATTTCTTTCCTCCGGGACATGGAGTCTCACAAAGGTTTGACGTTGGCGTCGGGCGTCGAACGTGGTAGTCGACCAGATAGACCAGTTCGTTTTCGGATTCCATGGAATCCCTCTGTGGTCAGGTAAAAAAACTCCCCTAACGTCGGTATGGCTGGTCTGCGATAGACCCGCTAAATGTGTCTCTCAAGCGGGTGTGCCGATGAGAAATTATAGTCATCGGAATCGTCGTCCGGAAGCGTGGGGAGCCACGTGGCGCATTACATGATTATGCAATGTCACCACCAGGTAAGAAGTTGTAGGCTTATTGTTTCGTCAAACCGCCGTCATTGATACCGGCCATCACTGTATTCTCAGCGAGCCAATGGCGTGTTCACCTGGCCTCTGAACGATGAGCGAGTGCGATCGCATCGAGACCCGCCAGCACGAATCGCACAAAATCCTCTGCAAGCGCATCCTTGTCCTTTGCGACCGCGGGCAATAGAGCAGACTGCATCTGCTTTGGCGCGATCATCATGGCAATGCAGGGCAACACCGTAAACATCAAAGCCCGCTGAACCACGGGCGTGATCGGGTCCAGTCCCAGCACGTTGCCGATCACCTTGAGCAGGAATGCGGCTTTCGGACGTACCGCTTTCTCGATGAGCGCCGGGATGGCTTTCGACGGTGACAGCACTTCGCGCAGCATCAGCATAAAGCCCCAAGGCGTGTCCGCGCTCGTTGAAAGGCCGACGAAACGGGAAAGGACCGCGCGCAACTGATCCTTGGGATCGTCGAGGCCCGCGGCAAGCGCTGCTAGCTCGTCAAGACCCACGACTTGCCGGTGCGCCTCGACCAGCGCTGCTTCGTAAAGCGCATCCTTGCTTCCAAAGTGATAGTTCACCGACGCCATCGGTGTGCCCGCGCGCTCGCAAATTTCCTTGCTGGTGGCATCCGCGAAACCACGTTCGGCGAACACCTGGCCCGCAGTCTCGAGCAGGTGCTGACGGGTCGCCGCGCCGTCAGGGCGCGAGGCCCGTTTAGGCTGCGTCGCGGCTGTCTTTTTCGGGCTGGTCGGCATGGTTGAACACTTACGTTCCAAACAATAGTTTGAATTTGAATTCAAATTCGCATAGTATCCATTCTACTTCATCTGCGTCCGGTCCGCGAACGGACGCGCCGGCATGGAATGCTGAGTCATCAACGCCGCCGGAACGCCCTCGCGGAGACTGCGGATCGAACTCGACGCGCGCTTTCCGTCGTGTTGAGTCGATCCGCCTAGTGTCCCGATCGCGATACGACAGGGTTTTAATTATGGATGACTTAGTAAATAAACGCCTCTCGGTTGGAGTTTCGTCTAACCTCACGCGAACGCGGCGATTTGCCGGCGCCGTACTTTCCGTGCTGCTCGTCGCCCTGCTATCGGGCTGTTCGCGGCACGAAGCGGCGACTTACCAAGGCTACGTCGAAGGTGAATTCGTCTACCTCGGCTCCTCGCAAGCCGGCAAGCTTACGGGGTTGTCGGTCTCTCGCGGACAAACGATCAAGGTGAACGCCTCGCTATTTTCCCTTGAGTCCGACGATGAAACCCACGCGCTCGCCCAGGCGCAGCAGCAACTCGCGGCGGCCCGCGCTCAACTCGCCGATATCCGGACCGGCAAACGCGTGCCCGAAGTGGACGTTAGCCGTGCGCAACTGGCCGAGGCCGTCGCCAACGCCCGCAAGGCCGCGCTGCAACTGACGCGGGACGAAGCCCAATACCGCGCAGGCGGCATCGCTAAAGCTCAACTCGACGATTCGCGCGCCAACGCAGACGCCACCGCCGCGCAGGTCCGGGAACTCACCCATCAGGTCGACGTGGCTCGCCTGCCCGCCCGTTCACAACAGATCGTCGAACAGGAGGCGCAAGTAGCCGCCGCCGATGCCGTGGTTGCGCAGGCCCAATGGAAGCTCGACCAGAAACGCGTCAGCGCCCCCTCAGAAGGCCTTGTCTATGACACGCTCTATCGCCAGGGTGAATGGGTGCCCGCCGGCAGTCCGATCGTCCAGATGCTGCCGCCGCAGAACGTCAAGGTGCGTTTCTTCGTTCCGGAGTCGATCGTCGGGCAACTGGCACTCAATCGTGGCGTAGCGCTGCATTGCGACGGCTGCGCGGCTGACGTGCCTGCGAAGATTACTTACGTGTCGAGTCAGGCTGAATACACGCCGCCCGTCATCTATAGCAACGAAAGCCGCGCCAAGCTCGTGTTCATGGTCGAAGCCCACCCGTCGATTGCGGACGCAACGAAGCTTCATCCGGGCCAACCCGTCTCGGTGGTGCTGCAATGAACGACGATGCCCAACCGTACGTGATCGACGTGCATGACCTGAACAAGCGCTTCGGCAACAAACACGTTGTCAACAACGTCTCGTTGCAGGTCAGCCGCGGCGAGATCTTCGGCTTTCTCGGGCCGAACGGCAGCGGCAAGACGACGTCCATCCGCCTCATGTGTGGATTGCTCACGCCGGATTCGGGCAGCGGCACCTGCCTCGGCTACGACATCGTGCGTGAGAGCGAGCAGATCAAACGCAATGTCGGGTACATGACCCAGCGCTTTTCTTATTGGGAAGACCTGACCATCCGCGAGAATCTCGACTTTGTCGCGCGCATCTACCAGATGCGCAACCGGCGCGAAGCGGTGGATCGCTCGCTGGAATCGCTCGGCTTGCAAACGCGCGCGAACCAGCTGACCGGTTCCCTGTCGGGCGGCTGGAAGCAGCGGCTCGCGCTTGCTGCCTGC
Source organism: Paraburkholderia sediminicola (assembly GCF_046027355.1). GTDB lineage: Bacteria > Pseudomonadota > Gammaproteobacteria > Burkholderiales > Burkholderiaceae > Paraburkholderia > Paraburkholderia sediminicola_B. Next base: position 284,521 of record NZ_JAQQEK010000007.1, read on the forward strand.
ATGCTGCACGAGCCGAAACTGCTGCTGCTCGATGAACCGACCGCCGGCGTGGATCCCACCGCACGGCGCGACTTCTGGGAGGAACTGCATCGCCTTGCCGCGACCGGCATATCGGTGCTTGTCAGTACCCACTACATGGATGAAGCGGAACGCTGTCACAAGCTCGCTTATATCGCTTACGGGAAGATGCTCGCCCGCGGCACCGCGAGCGAGGTGATCGAATCACAAGGTCTTTCGACGTGGGCCATCCACGGTGAACACCTGAGCAAGCTATCCGAGCAGCTCCGCACGACGCCCGGCGTCGACCAGACCGTCGTGTTCGGTTCCGCCCTGCACGTCAGCGGCCGCGATCATGAAGCGCTCGAAGCCGCGGTGCGGCAAGCGGTTGCCGGAACCTCGCTGCGCATCGAACCGATCGGCACGGGACTCGAGGATGTGTTCATCTATCTAATGAGCCATTCGAAAGACAACTTCGGAGCGCCGTCATGAAGAATCGCACCGTCTTCTCTCTGACACGCTGGTGGAGCATCGTCCTCAAGGAGTTTCTTCAGTTGAGGCGTGACCGCGTCACCTTCGGCATGATCATCGGGCTGCCGATCATCCAACTGGCACTGTTCGGCTTCGCGATCAATACCGACCCGAAGCATCTGCCGACAGCCGTCATCATCCACGACCAGAGCGAATTTTCTCGCAGCTTCGTTGCGGCGATGGCGAACTCAGCTTATTTCGACATCGTCGAAACCTTGCCCAACGAAGAGGCCGGGCGCCGCGCGCTCGCCCAGGGCAAGGTGCAATTCGTGCTCAATGTGCCAGTGGATTTCTCGCGCAAACTGCTGCGTGGCGAGCATCCGTCGCTACTGGTCGAAGCCGACGCGACCGATCCCACCGCAACGAACACCGCCGTCAGCGCGCTGCCGAAACTCGTCCAACCAGTCGCTGACAAAGATCTCACGGGCCCGCTTGCACACCTGAACGGCACGCAAAACGCATTCGACGTGCAGATTCACAACCTCTACAACCCCGAAGGCGTTACACAATACAACGTCGTGCCGGGGCTGATGGGCGTGATCCTCACCATGACGCTCGTCATGATGACCGGTCTCGCGGTGACTCGCGAACGCGAGCGCGGCACGATGGAAAACCTGCTCGCCACTCCTGTTCTGCCAATCGAAGTGATGACCGGCAAGATCGTGCCTTATGTCGTCATCGGGCTCATTCAGGCGTCGATCATTCTTGCCGCGACGCGCTACGTTTTCCATGTTCCGTTTGTCGGCAGCGCGCTGGCCATCTATCTCTCGGCGTTGCTTTTCATTGCGGCGAATCTGACGGTTGGCATCACGCTTTCCTCGCTTGCACAAAACCAGTTGCAGGCGATGCAGCTCACCGTCTTCTACTTCTTGCCCAACATCCTCCTCTCAGGCTTCATGTTCCCTTTCGCGGGCATGCCGGCTTGGGCGCAGTTTATCGGCAACCTCTTGCCGTTGACCTATTTCAACAGGCTGATTCGTGGCATTTTGCTCAAGGGCAATGGCTGGGCTGATCTATGGCCTTCGGTGTGGCCAATGGCGCTGTTCACGGCAATCGTCATGGCCATTGCCTTGCGCTTCTACCGGCGCACGCTCGACTAGGAAGACACGATCATGAAGCAACTCGCTTTCCTGGGCTCACTCGTGTTGTGTGCCTGCGCAGTGGGACCGGACTTTCACACACCCGCGGCGCCGGACACGCAGACCTACACGCACAACGCCGAGCCATCCCGCACGGTGTCGGCCGGCGGCACAGACGGTTCCTCACAAACCTTCACAACGGCGGACACGCCGCTGCCGATGTGGTGGCGCCAGTTTCACTCGGCGGAGCTCGACCGTCTGGTCGAGCAAGCGCTCAGTCGCAGCCACACACTGGCGCAAGCCCGCGCAAAGCTGATCGAGGCGCGCGAAAACTACAACGCCCAGTCGGGCGCGACACGATTTCCGAGCGCCGACGCGACGATTTCCGGAACGCGTCAACAGGTCGATCTCGCGGCTTTCGGCATTCCGCATGTCGAGAACCCCGGGCCGTTTTCGCTATTCAACGCGTCGGTGACGGTAGCCTATACATTCGATGTTTTCGGCGGCAATCGCCGGGCGCTCGAAGCCACGTTGGCGCAGGTCGACTACGAGGCGTTCCAACTCGACGCAGCGCGCTTGTCCATTGCGGGCAATGTCGTATCGACGGCGGTGCAGCGCGCTTCGTTGCAGCAACAGGTCGTGCTGACCCAGCGTCTTGCCGATGCACAGGCGCAGCAACTCAGCATCATGGAGGCACGCTTTGCCGCCGGTGGTGTGTCGCAGCTCGACGTGAACAGCCAGCGCACGCTGCTCGCGCAGGCGCGCGCGTCGCTGCCGCCGCTCGCTACGCAACTCGCGCAGGCGGATCACCAGCTTGCGATCCTGGTGGGCGACGTACCGTCCAAAGCGGATTTCGATCAACTTACGCTGGACTCGCTTCATCTTCCGACTGAGATACCCGTTACGCTGCCATCGACACTTGCACGGCAACGTCCTGATATTCGCGCTTCTGAAGCGCTACTGCACCAGGCCAGCGCAAATATAGGCGTCGCCACAGCGAACCTGTATCCACAGTTTTCGCTATCGGCAGGAATCGGCTCTGAGCGCACAAGTATTCAGGACATTGTGAACGGCCTGAACATCTGGAATATCGGCCTGAATCTGACACAGCCCATTTTTCATGGCGGCGAACTTCACGCGAAGAAACGCGCTGCCGAGGCAGCCTATGACGCTGCGTTGGCGAGCTATCAGCAAACGGTACTTCAGGCGCTGCAACAGGTTGCGGACGCGCTGACGGCATTGCATAACGACGCGCACGAGTTGGATGCACGCGACGACGCCGCCCAGCGGGCTCGAGCGAACCTCGAGATTGCGCGCGCGCAGTATTCAGCGGGTGGCGTCAGCCAGTTCAGCCTGCTCGACACGCAACGTCAAGCGCTGCAGACAGCTCTCGACCAGACGCACGCACAGGCGACCCGCTTAAGCGACACGGCCGCGTTATTTCAGTCGCTGGGCAGCGGCGAGGCCGACTTGACGTTAGGAAGCGCGCCGTAACGGCGGAAGACCACTTTGCGCGCCGAACAGGCCACGCCCCCGGCGTATCACTCGACGGGCGGTTCGCCTTCGCCAGGCGGCGATTGATCAGATTTCCCACCTTGCGGATTCATTGAGAGTCGACCTGATCGTCGTTGGACACCACCCGCACGGATTTTTTGCCCGCTGGTGGACTGGGGAAAACCACGCATTGCTGCTTGACCGAGTGTCTTGCGCCGTCCTCTTCAAGGTAGACGACTGACACCCTTGCAAGAACTTGAAACGGGATGCGAGCGGCTAGACGGCGTCTGTGGTGAAAGGAGAGCACCATGAATATCGAGTTTTACTGGGTGCTGTTTTTTATCGCGCTGTTCGTGTTTGCCACGATTGGCTTTGGACTGTCCGCTCTTTTTCCAGCGGACCATCCAACGCGCAACCATGACGGAGGCAATGATGATCATGGATCTTCTCGTACAGGTTGTTGTTTCGGCCGCAGTGCTGGTGATGGTGGTTCTTTTCGTCGTCGCTCTGGATTCGCGCGCCGATCCGCGTGAGCGCGTTCTCCGACGTGCGACCGGCAGGCATTGGTGGAGCCGCACGCGCCACGGATCTTGACGCTGCCGGCTGCACCGGTCCCACGCCGGTTCATTCGCGTTATACGGGCCGTCTACAGTGCGGGCCAGAGAAAGTTCACATGCTGATCGTCGCCAGTATGGCGTTGCCGTGTATCTCCCGGGCGCCACCGTCTGCTTTCCGGACAGCAGCCATCCGGCCACTTCACCAGCATGAATGGTCCGCTCGATAGCATATCGAGCGTCGTATGACCGTACACGCCGATAACCGTCATCGGAATATCAGCGAAATAGGGAGCAACTGTTTCGTTGCGTGGCGTCGCCTTCCACGTGCCGGCCAGCTTGCAATCGGTTTGGTCTCCGCATGATCTTGAACCACCATCCTGCGAGTGAGCGCCAGGTTGCGCGCCTGCCCACGTCGACGCGCAAAAGCCGCACATAACAAGAGCCGCAGCGAACAGGCTCCGTGCAATCCATCGGTTCATCCCAGCATCCTTCAATAAGCGCCGCGGCATCGATTCAGGCGACAAACCGGCGCCTACAGCCCCCAGATGATGTCGGCGTCCTGTTTGCAGGCTTCGCGCATCATGTCGAGAAATGGCCAGGCACGCTGCGAAAGTCCACTGCCGGATTCCTGACGGCGTTCGCGGGAATACTGCAGCGATTCGAGGACAATCTCCGCTTTTTCATCGTCCGAAATTGCCGCTTCTAGACGGCTGATTGCATGAGGCAGCTCGTCGTGCAGGATCACCCCACGCGTATCGAGCCGCTTGCCCACCAAGCCCAGCAGATACTGGGCGAGATCCCTGAGCATCACGACATCGGGTGTAGCAGGCGATTGAAACGTGATCAGCATGATGGCTCCTTGCTTCGATCTGTGTTGCGCCGTTGCACCAGAAAGCCGTTTGAGTCATCTCGCAATTAGCGCATCCGCGTCTTTCACGCTGTGACGCGGCGCCATCCGGGCAAGCGGCAGTCGCCTTCTGTGACGACGGCATGGGGCCTTCACGACGACCGGTTTCGTGCATCGGAGCGAAGCACGGCATCCCCATGGGCGCATGCAATCCGGGCAAATCTTCCTTGTAGTTTCATCCGGACTGCTCCTGTGCGAGAGCCAGTCACGAGAAGGCCTGCTTTTACTTTACATCACAACGTGAGACATTAAAAGTTGCGAATGCCACCGCTAGCGGCTAGTCCGCGTCACGCGCCGGACCAGGCTAAACCCCTGGCTGCCGGCCCACTTCTGCTGCGCTGCGGCAACCCGCGGCGGACTTTTATATCACAATGAAATATAATCATGACGATGCGTTCTTTCGTTTCGTGAGGATTTGGCCGTAATGTGTGGCGTCCTCTCATGTGATACCGCCTTTCATTTTCCTATTCGACCCTTGTCCCGCTACGCTCTCATCCGCTGGCTCGCCAGCTTCGCCCCCCATCCCATTGCCGTCCGGTGGCCCGAGCGCCTGAGATCGTGTCTCGGCGCCTTGCTTGGGATTGCGTTCACCGGCGGGACCATGCACGTCCTTCTCGGGCCGGCGGCAAATATTCCGCTTCTCGTCGCGCCAATGGGCGCTTCAGCCGTTTTGCTGTTCGCGGTTCCCGCCAGTCCGCTTGCGCAACCGTGGTCGATTATCGGCGGCAATATCGTTTCCGCGACAGTGGGCGTGGCCTGTGCGAGCTGGATCGCCGATCCGGTGGGCGCGGCCGCTTTGGCCGTCGCGCTGGCGATCGGTGCGATGTTTGCGCTGCGCTGCGTTCATCCGCCGTCGGGCGCGGTCGCGCTGACTGCGGTCCTCGGCGGTCCGGCTGTGCACGCGTTGGGCTACCGCTTTGTGGTCGAACCGATTGCAATCCAGTCGGTAACGCTGCTGTGCGGCGCCATCATCTACCACGCGGCTACCGGGCATCGATACCCCCACGTTGCCCAAGCGAGCTCGGTCAAAGGCGCGGGAGCATCGGCTTCGGCGTCGAATGAAGGTTTCACGCGCGCGGACCTCGAAGCGGTGCTGAACCGGCGCGGCGAATTACTCGATATCGACACGGACGATCTGGAATCCCTGTTGCGCGATGTTCAGTTGCAGGCCTACGCCCGCACGTTCAATGAACTGACCTGCGCGGACATCATGTCGCGGTCGCTCGTCGCCGTGTCGGCAACCACGCGAGCTTCCGCCGCCTGGGGTCTGCTGAAACAGCGCCACATCAAGGCGCTTCCGGTCACTGACGAGAGGCAGCACGTGATCGGCATCGTGACCCGCGCCGATCTCGTCGACAAACGCGCGTTCGGTAAAGCGCCCGGCCGGTCCTCCCCAATGCAACGCTGGTTCAGGCGAAGCGTCACGCCGGCGCCGCTGGTCGGCGCCCTGATGAACGTCGACGTTCGTACGGTCGACGCAACGACGCCGATCGTCGAGCTGGTGCCCGTGTTCGCGAACTACGGGCATCACCATATCCCCGTTTTGGACTCGAAACAGCGGCTTGCCGGCATGATCACGCAGGCCGATCTCATCGCGGGACTGTATCGCCAGGCTTACGCCAAGCAGCGAACCGCAGCATAGCCACTGTCATTCACACCGAGGTTGAACACGGACATACATATCACGTCATGATACAATCCGCGTTTTACTTCTTTCTCCACGGCACTCCGATGAAAACACTCACGCGCGGCTTGACCAAGGCGAACTTCGAGCAGCTATCCGAGTTTCGCTACCAGATGCGGCGCTTCGAGCGTTTTTCTGAACAGGCCGCCCAGGGCGAAGGCATCACGCCGTTGCAGTATCTGCTGCTCCTGCATATCAAGGGTTATCCGGAACGCGACTGGGCGACCGTCGGCGAGCTTGCGGAACGGCTGCAGGCGCAGCATCACGGCGTGGTCGCGCTCGTGTCCCGCTGCGAGGCGCTCGATCTCGTCCGCAGAAAAGTCAGTGAGACGGACCGCCGCCAGGTCGAGGTTCATCTGTTGAAAGCGGGCGAGCAGGTGCTCGCCCGTCTCGCCGAGATGCACCGTGCCGAGCTGAAGTCGCTCAAAGGCGCGTTTAACGTCCCCCAGATCGATATTTGAGTCGCCATGAGTCTCGATACCCATAAGCGCGATTTCTCCATCAACGCGCGGCTTCCCGGCATTTCCGCACTTGCCGCGGGGATCGGCGCTCTCAGCACGCTCGCGGCGTTCGTGCTGCTAAGCCTGATCCATCTGTTCACCAATCTGTTTTTCTTCCAGCAATTCTCGTTCGCGGACCGCTCAGCCGCCGTCAATACGTTGGGTGTCTGGGTGGTGGTCATTCCTGTGATCGGCGGCCTCATAGTCGGTCTAATGGCGCGTTACGGCTCGGAGAAGATTCGCGGGCATGGCATTCCCGAAGCGATCGAAGCCATCCTGTTCGGCAAGAGCCGCATGTCGCCGAAGGTGGCGATTCTCAAGCCGCTGTCGTCCGGCATCGTGATCGGCAGCGGCGGCCCGTTCGGCGCGGAAGGCCCGATCATCATGACAGGCGGCGCACTGGGGTCGCTGATCGCGCAGTGCGTGAAGGTCACGTCCGCGGAACGCAAGACGCTGTTGGTAGCCGGCGCGGCGGCGGGCATGACGGCGGTCTTCGGCACGCCGGTGGCGGCCGTGCTGCTGGCGGTCGAGTTACTGCTGTTCGAATGGCGTCCGCGCAGCTTTCTGCCGGTCGCGCTTGCGTGCGCCGTCGCGGGATTTGCGCGCGCGGCATTCTTCGGCACCGGCCCGCTGTTTCCGCTCGAAACCGCGCCGCCCGGCGCGGTGTCGCTGCTGTCCTGCGTCATCGCGGGTCTGCTCTCCGGCGCGCTCGCCTCGGGTTTGTCGGCCGCGCTTTATAAGGTCGAGGATTTGTTCGGCAAACTGCCCATCCACTGGATGTGGTGGCCCGCGCTCGGCGGACTCGTCGTCGGCATCGGCGGCTTTCTCGAACCGCGTGCGCTGGGCGTCGGTTACGACGTGATCGGCGACCTGTTGCATCAGCACATTGCAATCCAGATCGCGCTGGCGATCCTCATCGTGAAGGCTGTCATCTGGGTCGTGGCGTTGGGCTCGGGTACCTCGGGCGGCGTCCTCGCTCCGCTGCTCATGCTGGGCGCGGGACTCGGCGTCTTGCTCGGCCACGTGCTGCCGGGCGGCGAACCCGCGCTGTGGCCGCTCGTCTGCATGGCGGCCACGCTCGGCGCCACGCTGGGCGCGCCGTTGACCGCCATCGTGTTCGCATTCGGCCTCACGCACGACAGCAACGCACTGCTGCCGCTGCTCGCCGCGACGCTGATCGCGCATGGGTTCGCAACAGTCGTCATGAAGCGTTCCATCATGACCGAGAAAATTGCCCGGCGTGGTTATCACATTTACCGGGAATACGGTGTCGATCCACTGGAGCGCCAGCATGTCGACGAGGTGATGTCGCGCGCGGTCAAGACGATCGATGGCGACATGTCCGTGGCAGAAACGTTAGCAACGTACTTCGGCGCAACGCAGACACATCGCGCCTATCCGGTCGTGCTTCAAGGTGCGCTGGTGGGTGTCGTCGATCGCGCGGTACTGGAGACAATCCGCGACGGCGAGGCGCAAAATGCGCTCGACTCGCGACTCGCCGACGTACTGCGCCATCGTGTACCCACTTTTGCATTGCCAGGAGAAACCTGCCGCCTCGTTGCAACACGCCTTGCGGTGCACGGTCTCGAACGGTTGCCCGTGGTTGCGGATTCCACGACGTTGCAACTGGTCGGCATCGTGTCGCGCAGCGATCTGGTCAAACCGTCGCTTGCGCATTTCGACGAAGAGCACAAGAAAGAGCGGTTCCGGCGCTTGCGGGTGCACACCGGCAAGCGGCCATTCCCACCGGTTCCGTAAATAGCAGAAACCGATACGCAATTCTTCCGTGCCCCTTCCCAGGGGCACATCAGCATGTCCCGCCGATTACGCCCCCTCTCCCCGCACGGCATCGTCCCGACGCCGCGAAGCCACGTCGCGCTCTTCATGGCTATTTCGCAACCGTTCCAAAGACGCGCGCATCGCAAGCTACAACTGGGAACAGGGCTCGCACACGTGACATCCAACACCATATCGACGAGCGAATCAGCCGCCGATCGCGTGCGGACCGACCCGGTCTCGCCATCATTATTCAGGAGACGCAAGATGAAGATGATCAGCGCAGCACTGTTCATCGCACTCACGCTTACCGGCCTTCCGTGCTGGGCGCAGAGCGCCGGTCCCACCGATCCGCAGATCGCAGCCATCGTCGTAACGGCCAATCAGGTGGATATCGACGCGGGCAAGCTCGCGGAATCGAAAACGAAGTCGAAGGATGTCAAAGCGTTCGCGCAACGCATGGTCACCGATCACAGCGGCGTCAACAAGGCGGCCACCGACCTTGTGCACAAACTGGGCGTGACGCCGGAAGACAATCCGACGAGCCAGAGTCTCAAGCAAGGCGGCGATGCGAACCTCGCCCATCTGAAGTCGCTCAAAGGCGCGCCATTCGACCGGGCGTATATCGACCACGAAGTCACTTATCACGAGAACGTTCTCGATGCGCTGGACAAGACGTTAATTCCAGACGCGCAGAACGCGGAACTGAAGGCGCTGCTCGTCAAGGTGCGGCCGGCCTTTGTCGCGCATCTCGAGCACGCCAGGCATTTGCAGGCGGCGCTGGGCAAGAGCGGTGAGTAATCCGAGTGTTCGCGCGGCCGGAAAGCGCTGGGGCAAGAGACCCACGACTGGTTTCGTCCGCGCCTGCGCTTTGCTCGCGATCTTTTCGACGTCACTAGCCTGCGTTTCCACCGCCGCGGCGAAAACCTATCTGATCGTGATCGAACAGATGCGTTTCAATCCGCCGGTGCTCACCGTGCACCGCGGAGATCGCGTGATGTGGGTCAACAAGGATCTGTTTCCCCACACGGCGAGCGCCATGTCGAAAGCGTTCGATTCACGCGAAATCGCGCCGAATGCATCGTGGACCTATGTGGCGCGGGAGACCGGCAGCTATCCGTATCTGTGCACCCTGCACGCCACGATGCGTGGCACAGTGATCGTGCAATGACGGATGCACGATGCGTGGATACAACCTGGCGAGGCAGTCATGACGGACATCGCTGAAGCACACTCAAGCTTTGCCGCGGACGACGAACGCGAGACAGTCCGCCGCATCGTCGCGGGAGATCGATCGGCGTTCGAACTGCTGATGCGCCGACATAACCGGCGCTTGTATCGTCTGGCGCGCGCCACGCTGCGTGACGCAGCGGAAGCCGAAGACGCGCTGCAGGCGGCGTATCTGTCAGCCTTCAGATCGATCGCCCGGTTTCGTGGCGATGCCACGCTTCTCACCTGGCTGTCCCGTCTGGTGCTCAACGAATGCTATGGACGCCTGCGCCGGGAAGCTCGCCGTCAGAACGTGATTCCGATGGTGGACGCCAACACTCACGTCGATATCGATGCCATGATCGCGCAAGATTCCGATTCCCCAGAGAAAGCGGCCGCGCGCGCCGAGTTGCGAACATTGCTCGAGCGCAAGCTGGACGAAGTGCCGGAAGTCTTCCGCGTTGTGTTCGTGCTGCGTTCAGTCGAGGAAATGAGCGTCGAGGAGACCGCGCAATGTCTCGACATCCCGGAAGCGACGGTGCGCAGCCGGCATTTCCGCGCAAGGAGCCTGCTGCGCGAATCATTGGCGCACGAGATCGATCTCGCCGAGCGCGACGTCTTCGAATTCGGTGGTGCGCATTGCGACCGGGTGGTCGCCAACGTACTACGCCGGCTAGCCGATGAGGATGATCAGCCGCTCACTTCTGGTTGAGATTGGTTGGCAACGCGACTGCAGACCTCGCCAGCCAGTGCGGCGGTCTGCAGACCTGCCGCCACATGCTGCACAAGGCACCCACGAGCACGCCATCCGTGCGCTGCCGCACGGACTTCCGCGCCGAATGGCTTTGCACCGATACCTTGGCATGTCCGGCAGTCGGCCATGCCATCAATAACAGCATTCGATAGCAGTACTGCCATTTCCTCATGTCCGACTTCTCGTCGTCCACGGCGGCATACCCGCCCAATCAACTCCAGAACGACCGCATCGCCCAGGGATACTCCCTACGTTTTCCGCCATTTCACGCGGATCTGTCTTGATTCGACTGCAGGATGGCGGTTTCGCGCGCTATGCCAGTGTATTGCGTTGACAATACACGGTGTTACGCTCAGGAAAGCAGCCTTCGCGGCAGAGTCAGCAGCCATAGAACGTACCGCGAAGCGCGAATGCCTACGAGAGGCGAAACATCGCTGCGGGAGCGACTGCGATGCAAATCAAAACATATACCGTACTGACGCTATTGGTGTTTAGCAGTGCTGCCCTCGCATGGCAGCCGCTCACTTATCCAATTCGAAGTCAAAGCCCTTATCAGCGCAGCATCGATACCGCGATGTGCTACGCGGCGGCGAACAAGCAGACCAAGGTCAACATCGCCCACGAGTCGCAGCTTCCACCGCGCAAGCCGGCTGCCACCAAGACTTCGTCGACCGGCGCGCCGTCGCGGCCGCCCTTGCCGCCCAGCACCTTCTCGTCCGCGCCGATCGGCGCAAGCATGCCGGCCGCCGCCGCGCCGGGCGCGAGCGCGCCCGCAGCGACCACGGCGGCGACGGCAACGGGGACGGCGAAGGGTGCTTCGGCGCCCACGGCGGCGAGCGCGACTTCGGCGGGCACCACGACCACGGCCGCCACGGCGGCATCGGCGACGAGCGCGGACAACAGCGCCTCGGAAACGGCGGCTGCGAGTGGAGCGCAGATGGCTGCGGCATCCAGCGTGAAGCTGCCGCCTCTGCCGGCGCCCGAGCCGCCAATGACACAGTATTGGGCCGCGTATGGCGCGTGCATGCAAGCGCGGGGTTACGTCGTCGCACAGTAACCCTGCTTGCAAGCCTCGTTACGGTGCCTTGTTTTTTTCTGATTGTGGCGCCGGCATTCGACGCCCCCTTGCGACACGGCGATGCTTAGCGACTTTACTTCCGATCAGCACGATCCCCTCCGATGCGGGCACTGCGGTGTCCCGCTAGCCGGTCGCTTCACGCCCTGTCCTTCGTGCCATCGGCGGCCGGTCGATTCGTTCGGCGCGCGTTCGGCGCCGCCTCCCTCGCTCAAAGTCCCGCTGAAGGATCCATTGGACGATCCGCAGCCGCTCGTCGACAGCCGTCTGCCGACTCGCAAGATCTGGAACCCGTCCTCGCGCGCGCTGGTCAATCCCTACGAGTTCATCGAGGAGCCCGTGGTTGCCGTGTCCGCCTATCAGCGACTGCGCCAGCCCCTCGTGCTGGGCGCGTCGGTGCTGGTGGTGACCTCCGCGGTGTACCTGGGGTTCATCCACAGCAACGACTCGGATGTCGGCACGCCTATTGCGGTTTCCGGCAAGGTGCAGACGCAAAATGTCCCGCCGCTCGTCGTCATTCCGCAGAAGCCCACGACCGCTGTCGCGCAGCGGTCCGCGTCTGCCGCCTCGCAGAAACCCGCAACTATCGTCGCCCAGAAGCCTGCCGCCGTCGCCACCCAGAAACCTGCCACCGCCGCCGCACAGAAGCCCGCCACCGTCATCGCGCAGAAGCCCGCGGCCGCGCCCCCTGCCGCCGCACCAAAGCCCGCGGCCACCGTCGCTGCGCAGCGCGCCACGACCGTCGCCGCCGCGCGGTCCGCGCCCGTGCGTTCGCCGCCGATTCCGCCACCAGCCGCTTCGCCACCGCTTTCGCGCCGCGTCGCATCCGTGGGACCCGACGCGAAGCGCGATCCAGGCGGGCAGTCAGGCAACCCACCGGATCAACCACGCGCGGATGTGTCGCGGCATCTCAAAGCCGCCCGTGCCAATCTGCAGCAGAACAATCTGTCGGCGACCCGAGCGCGCCTCGCAGCGGCCATCGCCGCGCAGCCGGACAATCGCGACGCGTTGAACATGCGCTCGACAGTGAGTCAACGCGAACAGCAGCGCGACGCGCTACTGAGCCTCGCGCGAGGCTGCGGCTATATCGCTCGATGGACGTGCGTCTCGCACAACGCCGGCACGGCACTGCAGATCGATTCGAGCAGCAAGGAGGCACAGCGTCTCATGACGCTTGCAGTGCGCGAAACCGAACTGCAGATGCCGCCGCCCGCGGAACCCGCACCCGAGCCGGCGCCCGACATGCGTGACGTGATCAACCATCATTGATACCCCGAGTCCGCTCGGAGCGGGCCATGAACGAGTGGCAACAAGAACAGGTGCGCGCTGCGCCCTAACGAGCCGGCACGGCCAGACTCACCTGACGCGCGATCGCACGATAGCGGTCAGCGGTATCCCTGAGCGTCAAGCCGACCAGCGAGCGTTCCGCCCGCGCCTGCCCTAGCGCAAGGATCACCGCCTCGGCATAGCACTGCACATTGCCGGTATCGACCAGTTGGACGCCGGGAAATCCGCTCGCGAAAGCGAAGGCCGGAATCTTGCTCGCCACGATCGGCACGCCGGAAGCCAGCGCCTCGAGAAAAGCCACGCTGTGCGCCTCGGATTGCGACGGCATGACGAACACGTTCGACTCCGACAGCACGGTGGCGACATCGGTGCGCGGACCCGCCACCGCGACGCGCTCGGCGATGCCCAGCGTCTTCGCCAGCGCGACGACCGCGCGCTGATAGTCGGGGTCTTCGATCACGCCGTACAACACGAGCCGCGCGTCTTTCTCGTGCTTGAGTACTTCGCTGAACGCCCGCACCGTCAGCAGTTGATTTTTGACGGCCGCGTATCGGCCGATCTGCACCACCTGCGGCGCGCGGCCGTCGCGGTCCACGCCGTCCGTGAACGCGAAGCGCGCGATGTCCACGCCGTTCGGCACGACGGTCATCGACGGATGCGGCCCGATGGCCTGCACGTAGTCCGTCACCCCCTGCTCCGACACGCCGATCACCATCCGGGCGCGTCCCGACAGGACATGTTCGACGCGCCTGAACAACGGGCGCTCAAAGTCGTTGGTCGCCGAATGCATGACGTAGACCACCGGCACGCGCAGCGGCAATGCGCGCGCGTAAAACGACGGAATGGTCGCGTGCGCAAAGATCACATCCGGATGAAAACGCCGCACGGCGCCAAACAGATGGCACAACTTGACGAACGCACGATGCCGCCGCTCTGGAAAGAAGCACTGCACGCCATGGCTTTCCAGGTCGTTCTGCAAGGGCGCGAAATCGGCATGCGCCGGCAACAGCGAAGCCACGCACACCGCCATGCCTTCCGCACACTGATCGAGCGCGAGGTCCTTGGCCAGGACTTCAGCTCCCGACAGACGCGGCGCAAGAACCAGGTGAAAGACGCGCATCATGGCGTCCTTGCCGTCAACGTTCGGAACAGCATCCACGCGGCGGCGCAGCCAAGGCCGAGCGTCATGGACCAGGCAATGCCCGTCACGCCCCAATAGTGCACGGCGGGCGGCGCGCTCAACACCAGCACCACGACCTGGATCGCCGACGCATGCACGGTCGCCTTCGCGTCGCCCACCGCGCGCAGATAGGCCACGAGCACCGCGATCAACGCGCCGATCGCCATATTGATCACCAGGATCCTGAACAGCGGCACCGCCGGCAACCACGCCGCGCCGAGAATCAGCGAGAAGAGCGGCTCGGCGATCAGCCTCAGCACCGAGACGAAAGCCGCGAGCCCGATCGCGATCACCAGCAGATAGATCTTGATGATGCGCGACGCCGACTCGGGGCTGCGGCGATGATGTGCCGCGAAGGTCGGAAAGAGGTATTGCGACATGGCGATCGCGGCGTCGGCGAGCAGCATCTGCGCGAGCCGCGACGACATCTGATAGCTGCCCAGTTGCGCTGGCCCGAGCAGTTTGCCGACCACCACCTTGTCGAACTGATTGAGCAGCAGATTGATTACGCTGCTTGCCCAGATCCAGCGGCTGAAGCCGACATAGTGACCGATGCCCGACCACACCGCGCGGATCGGCGGACGCGGTTTCATGGTCGCCCAGGTCAGCGTGCTTTTCAGGCTTTCGCCGGCCACGAGGCCGATCAGCACCGAAGACGCGCCGGCGCCGAAATACGCGAGCGCGAGCCCCACCGTGCAATCGACGAATGACGCCGCCACCTCCACACCGGCAATGTGCTGGAAGCGCCGCTCGCGCTGCACCACGTAATAAGCGGGCGACGCCAGACCGCGCAGCAACGGCAGCAGCGCCGCGAGCTGGATCAGGATCAGCGAGCCGTCCAGATGGAACTGGCTGCTCAGCAACGGGGCGAGCGCGACCAGCAGCAGCGAAATGAGCACACCTCGCGCCGTCAATGTCGTCCACACCGCGCCGAGTTGCGAGCGCGACGGCGGATGTTCGCCTTGAATGACCGCTTGCGCGAGGCCGGTATCGGACAGCGCCTCGGCAATCGCCACCGCGAGCAAAGCCACGCTCACGCTGCCGATTGCCGCCGGCCCTAGCATCCGGCCAATCGCAAGAAATTTGATCGCTACAAGTCCACGCACGGCGAACTGCTGTAGCAGGACCCACGTCGCCGCACTCGCGCCGAAGCTGCCCGCCACCGAGAACGCCGGAAGCCTGATCGCCCGCAAGCTATTTCTCCGTCGAATCGGAGCGCCGTTGAATCGGCCGCGCAGAGCGATTTCAAGCATCGCTCTGTGAACGCCGCCGGCGCATAATTTGTTAGGTTGCACCAGCAAGCTGGCGAAGTTTTTTCATCGAACTCCATGCACGACCATACCGCGAGAGAATCGCCTACAACCGCCATCAGCTAGGCGGGTTCGGCCTAAGCCAACGGCCCCTCGTACGCTGAACCACAAAGCCGGACAAATTAGTGGTTACACGGATTCCGGCGGTGCTAACGTTGCTCAGCTAGCGCCATGCGGGAACGGCGCTCGGGTACTTTTTTCCGCAACGCAAATGGCTACCGACGCAATGGAACAAGACTACGTCCTGATTGTGGAACCGAATCTCACCGGCCACCGCTGGCGATATGTCGAGTGGACCATGCAGGCCTGCGCGGAAGCCGGCTATCCGTGCATGCTCGTGACCGAGTGCGCCAACGAAGACCACCGGCTCGCGAGACAGATCACCGCCGCCAATCGCCCGGACCAGCAGATCGCTTTTGTCGATCCCGAGGAGCAACCCCGCGGCCTCATGCGCGATCCCAATGATTACTGGCGCTTCCACCGCTATTTCAAGCGCGTGCACACGATCATCAGCCGCATGCAGGCGATCCGCCTCGTGGTCGTGCCCTATGTCGATTACTTTTTCTATTCGCTGCCGTTTCTCGGCTCGCCGTTCGGCAAGACGCCTTGGATCGGCATCACGATGCGCTCGACGTTCCATCATCACAAGGTCGGCATCAAGGCCCCCGATCGTCCGGTCGTCAATGCGATCAAGGCGCTGCTCTTCAAGCGCGCGATCCGGACCACCGGCCTGCGCACGCTGCTGACGATCGATCCGACCTTGCCGGAATGGTCGGCGCGCAGTGCGTCGAAGCACAGCGCGGCCATCGCCTACGTGGCCGACCCTTTTCCCGATGAACACGCGGAAAACCCCGTGCTGGCCCGCGAGCGCTTGGGGCTCGATCCCGAGCAGCGCTATCTGCTGGTGTACGGCGCGATCACGGAACGCAAGGGCATCTACGAACTGGTGCATGCGCTGACGCGTCTCGAGCATGCGCCTACGCTGATCGTCGCCGGCGAGCAGGATGCGGGCACGCGTCATTTCATGCGCAATCATGTGCGCAGCCTCAAGCCCGCGCCGCTGGTGCTCGACGCCTTCATTTCCAACGACATGGAGCGCGATCTGTTCTCCGCGTGCGACGCGGTCTGGCTCGGCTATAAGGGGCACTACGGCATGAGCGGCGTGCTGGTGCAGGCGTACCGTTTCGGCAAGCCCGTGATTGCGACGGAAGACGGTTTGATCGGCTGGTTCAGCCGGCGTTGCGAATTGGGGCCGATTCTGAGCGACCTGAGTTCCGCGTCGATCGGCCGCGCGATCACCGAGACCATGACCTCGTGGCCGCATGCGCCCCAAGCCACGCCGTCCGCGCGTGAAGACCTGCTGTCACGGCATACGCTCGGGCAATTCAAGCAGACTTTGCTACAGCAGATGGCCTGATTCCCCGGCAGGCTCTTCAAAAAACACGAGGCGTCCATCGATGCGATGGACGCCTCGTCACATTTGGCGTCGGTTGATGGCCGGATACGAGAGTAACCGGCCGCATGCCCGCATGCTCACGACAACTGGCCGCCCGCAGCAGCGGCGGGCACTTCCTCGCGCACCGAGCTGCTGCGCTTTTCGGGGAACAGCGCATTGCGCATCAGCAGGAACGGATACTCGATGGCACGCGTGGTCACATAGCCGATCGCAATCGCGATCGCAAACTGCGCCGTGAGCGCGACGACCCAGATAAGGCTTGGCGCCAGACCCAGTGCGGTCGCTTTCCGGATCAGCATGTCGCCGGGCGCGAGCGCGAGCGAATGCCACAAGTAAATACCGTACGAATAGAGGCCGATCCACGCCACGCCGCGATAGATCCACGACGTACGCAGCGAGCCGGAGTATTCGAGCACCAGCACGATCAGCGCGGCGAATCCGAGCGCCTGAATCGTGTAGCCGATGCTTTCATCCAGCGCGAGGTTCTTGGTGGCGAATGCGAGCCATGCGCAGAGCAGGACGACGCTGAAGATCAGCAGCCACTTGCGCTTCGCGAGCTGATGGTAGACGCCGGGTTTCATCCAGTAGATCGCGGAAAGAATCACACCCACCAGCAAGCTGTCGATACGGTATTGCGTATAAGCAAACGCCCCGTCGAGATTGCCGCCCGCCACCGCGAAGCAGCGCGCCGTGAGCACCACCGCGCAGATGCCGGTAAGCACGCTGACGATCGTCCACGCGCCGAGACGCCAGCGCGCGAACACCAGCAGAAGCGCCGGCAGCACCAGATAAAAGTGTTCTTCGACCGCCAGACTCCAGGTCTGCGTAATCGACGTGCCCAGATAGTTTTGCAGGTGGGTCAGGTTCTGGAACAGGAAGGTATTCCACGGGTGGCGTCCGGCCAGCACATGGAAGACGATCAGCACGTAATACGCGGGCCAGATGCGGAAAATCCGCCGGATGATAAAGCGCCGTGCGTCGACATGGCCTGTTTCGGCGTACTGCCGAAGCAGCAGGCCGCCCACCAGAAAGCCGCTCAGGGTGAAGAACAGATTCACGCCTTCGCGGCCGAAATTCTTCAGCGGGTACTCAATAATCTGGATGAGGTAATTGCCGGTATGAACAGCATGGAAGTGAAAGCCCATCACCGCGATGATCGCGATGCCGCGGACGAAGTCGAGCTCGATCGCCCGTCCGGCTTTTGCGGGTCCCGCCCCGCCGAATAACTTCATGTTGTACTCCCTGTCGACCAGAGTTAGCGCTTTAGCGCTTACTCTGGTCCCATGCAAAGCGGTCGACCGGAGTTAGCGCTTTAGCGTTTACTCCGGTCCCATGCACAGCGGTCGACCGCAGTTAGCGCTTTAGCGCTTACTCCGGTCCCATGCAAAACGGTCGATCAGAGTGGGCGCTTCAGCACCCACTCCGATCCCATGCAAGATTGCGCTCGTCTCTCGCGGGCCCGTGTCCCTTTTTGCATCTTCGGTGTCGGCAAGCGTGCGTGCGCGCCAACTTCAAGGCATTGACCGACAACATACGCAAGTGTGCGCGCGTCTTGCAGAGCTTACGCTTTCCGCGGCCGCCAGAACCCAGGCAATGATCGACGAATGCGGTCCAGCCCACTAACAGGCGTGCAGATTCCTTCAAAATAACCCGATGCGAGACCGTCCACTGTAGACCGACGGCGAAATGACGGCGACGGGGAGGAATCGTTAATGCGCCACCAGTATGCAACGCCCTGGATATGGTTTTTTCTGCTGCCGCTTGCGTTCGACTATAAGGCGACCGACGCGAATACGGGTCACTTCGCGCAGTTCATCTTCGTCCTGCCGGCGATCGCCGCAGGGATTGCCCTCCTTCTCATCGCGCCGCGCTTTCACGAGCGCTCGCGGCTGCGCTCGGTCGTCACGTGGAGCATGATCCTGTGCGTGTTCGGCAGCATCGTCGCGCAACTGGTTCAGGATAACGACACCGGCAACTACTTGCGAACGCTGCTGCCGTTCATCCTCTTCATGCTGGGCTATCTCGTGGCGTGCCGCCCGTGGAGCGAATTCCGCATCGCCCAGTTCGAAAAAGCCCTGTTCGTCGCCAACGTCATCAGCCTCGTGTTCACCATGGTCTACGGCATGGCGACGGGCGGCGATCTCGACGACGTGCGCTTCCGTATCCTCTCCGTGACGTTGCTGGGTTTGCAAGGCGTGTTGCTCCACGAATTCGTCGTGGCCAAGCGTTTTTCGTTCTTTACCGTGTCGATCTTCGCCCTGAGTGTCGTCATCGAATTGCTGAGCGTGACACGCAGCGTGATGGTCGGCACGGTGCTGCTGTTCCTGATCGCCATGGGACTGAGCGCGCCGTCGATCCGGCATATCTGGCGCGCAATGAGCCGCACCATGATCATCGGCGCCGTGCTCGCCGGCATGGCCGGCGTCGCGGCCCTGACTTTCCCGACCGTCGCCGAGCACTGGACACAGCGCATTTTCTTCTCCGAGGAAACCCGCTCCGGCAAGGATCCGACCACGGTCACGCGTCTCGCGGAAATGCGCGATCAGTACGATCAGGTGACCTCGCAGCCGGAGACGCTCTTGTTCGGCGAAGGCTACGGCCACTACTATCGCTATTCGCCGGTCTATCTGCCGGACCTCGCCGGCCAGATCAGCGAGAAGGATTTTTACGCGATCAACGAATGGGCCGCGGGCCACAACTTCTGGGTCTATCAGTTCTTCGCGGGCGGCCTGCTGTTCGGCATTGGCATGCCGCTGGCCACGCTCGCCGCACTGGCGATCTGCTTCTTCTCGTATCGCTACTGGCGCTCGGTCGTGCCCGACGCGCCCATGCTGCCGGTGTTGGGGCGCGCCATCATGCTGTTTGCCGCGTTACCGGCCACGTCGATCGGCGGCAATCCGCTCGGGCCGCGTTTTTCGGGCTTGATTTTCGGCGTCGCGCTCGGCTTGATGATCGCCACCCACGCGCGTTTGCAGCGCGCGCTGCCGGCGCGCGCGCGGCGCTTCCGCAGGCCGCCTTACGTGCGCCCGGAAGCGATGCCCGAGTTACCTGGCCGGATCCAGCCGGGCATGGGCCGCGCCGACCTCGGGTCCACGCTCGGCGTGTCACGCACGCCCGGCTCCTCGTCCGACGCCGGCCAGTACGGCGCCCTCGTCCCGCATACGCCGCCCAGGCATCGCTCCAACCGACCGAATATCGCCCGATGAAAATTCTCCACCTGCTCGCAAGCGTCGACCCTCGCGCCGGCGGTCCCGTTGAAGGCGTCCGCCGCAGCGGCATGGCGATGCGGGCGGCCGGACACGAGATCGAAGTGGCGACCTGCGATGCCCCCAGCGACGCCTACCTTGCGGCCTTCCCCTTTCCGGTCCACGTCTTCGGCCCGACCAAGGGCCGCTACAGCTTCAGCGAACGCCTCGCGCCGTGGCTCGCCGCCAACGCTAAGCGCTTCGACGCGGTGATCGTCCACGGCTTGTGGCAATACCACGGCTTCGCGGCATGGAAAGCGCTGCACAAGAGCCAGGTGCCGTACTACGTGTATGTGCACGGAATGCTGGACCCGTGGTTCAAGGAGGCTTACCCGCTCAAGCATCTGAAGAAGTGGCTGTACTGGCCGTGGGCCGAATACCGTGTGTTGCGCGACGCGCGCGCCGTCATCTTCACGACCGAGGAAGAACGTACGCGGGCGCGCCAGTCGTTCTGGCTGTACCGCGCGCATGAACGGATCGTGCCGTTCGGCACGACGGTGCCGCAACTCGAAGCCGCGCCGCTACGCGAAACCTTCCTTAAAACCATACCGAGCCTGCGCGGCAAACGCATCGTGCTGTTTCTCGGCCGCGTGCATGCGAAGAAAGGCTGCGATCTGCTGATCGACGCATTCGCGCGCGTTGCCAGCCGCGATCCGACGCTGCACCTCGTGATCGCCGGTCCGGACGAAACCGGCTGGGCCTCGACGCTGCGTACCCAGGCGCAGGCGGCCGGCGTCGCGCATCGCGTGAGTCTGCCAGGCATGCTGCAAGGCGAGCTCAAGTGGGGCGCTTTTCATGCGAGCGACGTGTTCGTTCTGCCGTCGCATCAGGAGAATTTCGGCGTGGCGGTGGCCGAGGCGCTCGGCTGCGGATTGCCGGCGCTGATCTCCGACAAGGTCAACGTGTGGCGCGAAATCGAAGCGGACGGCGCGGGGCTGGTGGCTGCGGATACCGTCGACGGTACGGAAAAGAATCTCGTGCGCTGGCTCGAACTGGACGACACGGCTCGCGCGGCGATGCGCGCACAGGCGGCCCGCACGTTCAATGCGCGCTTCCGTGTCGAGACGATGGTCAGCGCGCTGACTGCCCTGCTCGAGACCAAGGGCGGCCACGACGACGTGCGTGACAACACCCTCACCACACTGCGCGAAGCGACCCAGCAAAGCCGCTGACTCGCGCCGCCGATCACCGGCGGCATTCCACGGCCTGAAGGCCTCACAACTCAAAACGAAGATGGCGCGCCTCGTGCGCGCCATCTTCGTTTGTCCTCATCAGACGCTCACTGCTCTTTCATCACCGGCGTCAAGGTCGAGGCCGCGATTGGCAGCGTCTCGACTTGAGGCGGCGTCTGGAGCGACATGGTCGCGCTGTTCGCGGCTTCGGTTCGCGTACTGCCTACGACGTCCGGCACATCCAGCTGCCGCATCAGATGACCGGCGAGACGCAGCGACAACGCGGCAATCGTGATGGTCGGGAAATTGGCGCCGACGGTCGGAAACACCGAACTGCCGCCAATGTACAGATTGCTGATCCCGTGCACCTTGCAATCGCGATCGACCACGCCCTCGCGCGGCGAATCGTGCATGCGCGTGGTGCCCATGTGGTGCCACGTGCCTTCCAGCTTCACCGGCCACGTCCGGCCTTCGAGCGGCTCATCGAGCGTGACGTCCGCGACGTTCGCCATCTGCAGTTCCTGCGCGAGCAACTGGAATGTTTTATCGAAAGTGCGCTGCACCTGTTCGCCCAGGCGCCACTCCACCCGCACGCGCGGCATGCCGAAGTGGTCGCGCTTGTCGGCCGACAACGTGACGCGGCTATCCGGATTGGGCTCCGCTTCGACGATGGCCTGCAGCGTCACGTCGGTGATCAGCGCGGGCCACTGCAACAGCCGCGTCAAACCGAAGCCGACGGTATCCAGCGGGTGCGCGATCATGGTCTCGATGTCGCGCTTCAGGCTGCGGCCCGGCTGGTCCTTGCCCATCAGCGCTTCCTTGAAACGGATCAACGCCTCGGAACCCGCGCTGCCTTCGCCGTACCATTTCGAGTAGAGCCACACGCGTGAATTGAGCAGCTTCTCGCGTTCCATCCACTCCTGCTTCGGCGCGAACTGCGACGAGATCTTCGTGCCGTGCGCGGAGACCGCCACATTCTGGTAGTGATACTTGATGTCGTACAGCTTGTTGCGCGCAATGCCCGGACGGATGCGCACCTTGCCCGACATCATCCGCGGATGATCCATGAAGTAGCGGCCGACCAGATCGTTGGCATTGCCGAGCCCGGCCGCCTGCACGTTGTTCGACGCAAGCAGCAGGCGCGCGTTTTCGATGCCGCCCGTGGCCAGCACGAAAATCCTCGCGGTCACCGACATCGCGCGGCCGCTGATGGTGCTCACCTTCACCTTGGAAATCGTCGTGCCTTGCGCATCGGCGTCGATATTGAGCACGTTCGCATGGAGGAACACGCGCACCCACGTCGAGCGCGACAGCTCCTCGCGATACACCTTGCCGAAGCGCACCGGCGGGCTGAACTGCGCGACGGTATCGCGCATGTCGCCGGTGGCGAGCGGCAGACGGCGCACGTCCTGACGCCCGATCTCGCGCTCCCAGTAAGCAGGGTCGAAATTCTCCGGGCCGAGCTTCAGCAGTTCATGCGTGCGCGCATAGTAAGGCGCCAGTTCATCGAGACCAAACGGCCAGCCGCTGTGCGGAATCCAGTCACGCTTTTCGAAGTCCCAGGGATCGAGCGGGCGGCACCAGCCGCCCCAACAGTTGCTGCTGCCGCCGAAATAGCGGCTGCGCGAGCCGTCCGCGAACGTATAGGGCAGCCCGATGTTCTCGCCGCGATAGAGATCGCGGGTCGCGTCGTCAGGTCCAAAACCACCGCTTTCGAGCATACAGGCGTCGATACCCGCCCTCGACATTTCGAGCGCGAGCGTAATCCCCGCGACGCCTCCGCCGATGATGCAAACCATCGTTTCAATGACCGTGTCTTGTTCAACCGTACGCGTATCGATGAACATCCGCTACTCCCCATCTGCTTCACGCATTTCCTGAGCGCGTCACGGTTCGCCAAGCGGAGTTGGCAACCAAGCCACGCAAACGTCGCGGCCGGAACTTGCATGGGTGCTGCCGCGAAGGCCGCTCATCATGCAGCGCGGCAATCCCATTGCGGTAGCCGACATTCCGGCAAAACGACCTCGGCCTCCCAGCGTACAAACGCTGTGGTTCTATGTCTGTGGTTCAGGTCACGGAATCGAACCGTTTCCTGATAAAGCGGCAAGGATTTCCGCCGTACACGCCCTCCGCTTCCAGCGAACGATGCACGACCGACAAAGGTGTCACGACCGCCGAACGGCCGATCGTCACGCCCATTTGCACCACGCACTTCGAAGTGATCCAGACGCCGTCCTCGATGAGGATCGGCGCGACGTGCAGATCCATCGTCGTGCTCATGTCGTGAGAGCCTGCAGTGAGGAACGTGCCTTGAGAAATGCACACGTTCGAGCCGATGCGAATCAGCGTCTGGTTGTAGATCCACACATCGACACCGAACCAGCAGTTGTCGCCCACCTCGAGATTCCACGGTGCCTTCACACGCACCGGATGCACGAATCGGCAACCTGTACCGATTTTTGCGCCGAACAGACGCAGTAACGCAACGCGCACACCTGAGAACGGCAGCAGTTTGTTGTTGATCACACAGGCTTCCAGCACGAACCAGATGAGTTCGATCAGCGCGCCTCGCCTGGCCTGATAGTTTCCTTTTCCGGCCTGCGACAGATCGATGACGCGGCCGTCTTCGCGCTCGCCCTCGGCTTTCGGCATGCGCCCGATGTGCGGATCGTCGGCTACGTTACCCATCAGCTTTCTCCGAACCACGAACAGTGGTAAACATACGCAGGCATGCCAGGCAAACCTTTTACATTATGTTGCCGCGCCTGGCTCGACTTCGCGCGGTGGCCGTGCGGGCAAGCGTTTTGGCGGCTACACGCGTACTGGTTGGCGCACGATAGCTTTATCCCGACAGCAGTTCCCAGGGGAATAAGATGATGACCTCGCTTCGACACACCGCTACCTGGACGTTTCTCGCGATCGCATCGTGCGCGATGCCGGCGTTCGCGCAGAACGCCGCACCCAATCCCGCCGCGGCCGCCCGTCCTCCCGCCGCGACGGCGGCCAATGGCTACGGGCTCAACGCACAGCTTCCCGCCGACCGGCACGCCGCGCATCGCAGCAGCGAGCAGGGGTTGCTCGGCGCCCCGAACCCATACAGCACCGACGGCGCGCAAGGCAATACCAACGACGCCCAACGCGCCGCGCTGCTCGACACGCAACGCATGACGGTGCTGGGCGGTGACCAGGCCGCGCAACCGGCGGTGGGCAAGGGCAAGGGCCAGCGCAAAGCGCCGGCTGCGGCCAACGGCCAGGTGCGTGTAGCCGGCCAGCCGGGACGGCCGAATGCGGCTGACGGCCTGACACCCCAAGGCGCCGCGAGAGCCACCTATACCGATCCCTACGCCAGCAAACAGGGTGTCTACCGTTCTCCGTGGTGATATCGCCTTCATGACAGCGCCGCATGTCGGATCAATCCGGCGCGGCTTCCTCCGCGGTAGCCGGCTTTCGCCGGCGCCTCGCCGCAGCACCTGAAGGCCGCGCGCCGAAAGACGGCGTGCCGACTTTGCGGCGTTTGCCACGTTTGCCACGTTCGCCGCCCACCTCACGCAACAGCATCGCGAGCCGCTCCTCGAAAGTGCGAATCGTCGACTCCGGCGAGAGCGTGCGCTCCGCATAATTGCGCGCTGCCTTGCCGAGTGCCGTGCGCCGTTCCGCGTCGCCCGCCAGCACCATGATCGCCGCCGCCAGCGCCTTCACGTTGTCCGGCGGCACGACCACGCCGCGCGGCGCCACGGCTTCGTAGAGCGCCGTGCCGCGACGCGCCACCGCCACGGTCGCGCGTCCGCTCGCGAACATGCCCGTGAGCTTGGACGGCATGACGAGATCCGCCGCGTCGCCGCGTTGCGGCAGCACGTGAATGTCGGCGAGGTTGAGCAGTTCGTTCAGACGGTCTACCGGTTGCAGCGGCAGGAACACGCAATTCGTCAATCCTGAGCAGCGCTCGAGCAGACTCTCTTTCGCGGCGCCGCTGCCGCAGAATACGAAGGTCAGGTCCGTGCGCGCGGCCAACGCGACCGCCGCATCCGCGAGCGTTTCGATGCCCTGCTTCGCGCCCATGTTGCCGGAGTACAGAATCACCTTCTGCTCGGCGGGAATCCCCAGGAGGCGCCGGAATTCGCTCGGCCGCGCAAGCGGGAAGATAGTCGACACGTCGACCCAATTGGGCAGGCAGACAACCTTTGATGCGTCGACGCCCTTCGTCGTCGCGCGCGCGCTCATCTGCCGGGTGATCGACGATACCGCATCGAAGCGCCGCAGCAATGCGCTTTCCACCCAGCGTGCCGCGCGGGCCGCGAGCGAGCTTTTCAGCAATCCCAGATCGAACGCCGCATCGACCTCGTAGTCCTGAATATGCAGCCACGCTTGAGCGCGCGTGATGCGTGCGAGCACCAGTGAGCCCGGCGCGCACATCAAGGTCGGTGCGATCAGCATGACCGCGTGGGGGCGCCACAGCACCTGCCGCACGAGCAGCGGCAGCGAGGTCGCCGCGAAGGTCGCCAGATGCAGCATCCGCTTCAGGCCGCTCGGACGCGCCGGCACCCAGAGCGGTGCGCGCCAGATCGCCACGCCGTCGCGCGTCTCGTGCTGATACCGCCACGACGCGTAGCCCTCCCCCACACGCCACTCTGGGTAGTACGGCGGCGCGCATACCACGCGCACGTCATGTCCTCGGCTCGCCAGCAGCACGGCCATTTCCGCCGTGTACTTGCCCACTCCCGTCAGCTCAGGCGCGTAGTTGATGCCGTAGATCAGTATCTTCATCGTGGCTGCCAGAACGAGTTAGGGCGTGGTGCGCGCGACGTGGCTGGGCGGAGCGGCTCAGTCGCTCAACATCAGTGCACAGCCGCGGGCGATGTTGGCAGCCGCGGAAGGCGGATCGAAACGGCGAATCACATCCATGCACCGGCGCGCGGTGCCGCCCGCGTCGGCGAACGCCTCCATGGCCTTGAGCATGGTGCGCTGCAAGCCGGCGACATCGCCTGCTGTAAACGCATAGCCGCTCACCCCGTCGATCACCAGTTCCGGCACGCAGCCGCAACTCTCGCTGACCACTGCCGGGCAACCATGCGCGAGCGCCTCGTTGACCACCAGTCCCCAAGGTTCGCTGTAACTCGGCAGCACCATGCAGGTGGCGCCGTAGTATTCCCGCGTAAGCGGCTCGTCCTGCAGACTCCCGACGAACGTCACCGCGTCGCCGAGTTCGAGCTCGGCCACCTTCGCATGCAACGCGTCGCACATCGGGCCGGTGCCGACAATGCGCAGCTTCGCCGCCGGAATACGCCGCCGCAATCCGGCGAGCGCTTCGATCAGCGTGCCGATGCCTTTCTCTTCGGACAAACGCCCCACGAACAGAAATACCGGCGGATTACCCGCGCGAGCGGCGACCCGCTCGACCAGCGCACGTTCCGGAGAAAACGAACCCGGCATCGCCGCGGCCTGACACGGCACGAAAATCTTGTCGCGCTTCGCGCCGAGCGACAGCAGATACTCGCGGCTGCGCTCGCCGAAGCCGAAATAGCCGTCGCAGAGCGAGAAAAACACGCGCTTCGGAATCGACGTCAGCAGCTTTTTGGGCCGGTCGCGCGCCGTCGAATCGCAGAACACCGCGCGCCGTTTGCCGGTCACGATGCATGCCGCGAGCATCGCCCAGTATTCCGGGCGGTGATAACCCGGCAGCACGATCAGATCCGACTTGGTGCGCAAGACTTCCCACGTGAGCCGCGCGATCAGCTTCATGGTCGGCACGTCTTCGTAGCAGCCGTCGAACAGCTTTTGCATCGGATAGCGGTGAAACGAATAATCGACGTCGGAAAAACCGACGCGGTCGTGCTCCGTGTCCGCGATCTGCACCATTGAATAGCGAATCGCTCCGGATGCCGAAATGTTATGCAAGGCGGAAAACACGACACCTTTGTGGCGCGACCACACGACGTTGTGGAAGATCGTGACTGACGCTGTCATTTTTATGCCACTCCTCGAAAAATCGTCCTGCGTGCATTGCGCATCCTGCGCATGCACAGCTGCCCAAGCGGTCCTTTACTGCAAAGCCGCGCTGACGGCGCGGCAATCCGCGCGCCTAGGCCTCGATGGCGGCAGCCGGTGTCGAACCGGCGTGTGATTCGACGAAGTCCCGATACGTGGACGCGATTCCGTCCTCCAGACCGATCGTTGCCTGCCAGCCCATTTGCGCGAGACGGGAGACGTCGAGCAGCTTGCGCGGCGTGCCGTCGGGTTTCGAGGCGTCGAATACGAGCTCGCCTTCAAAACCGACCACCTTGCAGATGCATTCGGCGAGTTCACGGATCGACAGGTCCTCGCCCACTCCGACGTTGAAGAGGCCCTCCGTCACGTTGTGCTCGAGCACGAACAGCGTGGCCGCGGCAAGATCGTCGACGTGCAGGAACTCGCGGCGCGGCGTGCCCGAACCCCACACCGTCAAGGTGGCCTCGCCGTTCAGCTTCGCTTCGTGCGCCTTGCGCAGCAGCGCCGGCAACACGTGGCTGCTCTTCAGATCGTAGTTGTCGTTCGGGCCGTATAGATTGGTCGGCATCAACGCGACGTACTGCGTGTTGTACTCGCGGTTGTACGCTTCGCACAGTTTGAGGCCGGCGATCTTCGCGATCGCGTAGGCGTCGTTGGTCGGTTCCAGCGGCGAGGTCAGCAGATACTCCTCGCGGATCGGCTGCGGACACTGCTTCGGATAGATGCACGACGAGCCGAAGAACACCAGCCGCTCGACCTTGGCGCGGTACGCGGCGTGGATCACGTTGGTTTCGATCACCAGATTTTCATAGATGAACTCACCCGGCCGCGTCGCGTTCGCGAGAATGCCGCCCACGCGCGCGGCCGCGAGCAGCACCACGTCGATCTTTTCGCTTTCGAAGAAGCGATTCACGGCCGCCTGATCCGTGAGGTCGAGCTCCTTGCGCGAGCGGGTGATCACGTTCTGATACCCCTCGGCGGCGAGACGCCTGACCAGCGCGGAGCCGACCATGCCACGGTGGCCCGCGACGAAGATACGTGCTTGTTTGTTCATCGCAAGTTACTCGTGATGTTCCAGCGCCGTGAATCCGGCCAGCGTGACGAGCGCGTCACGTCGTGCAATCTGATAATCCGAGCGCACCATTTCCTTGACGAGCGACTCAAACGAGGTGGTCGGCCGCCAGCCGAGCTTCGCATGCGCCTTCGACGGATCGCCGAGCAGCGTCTCGACCTCGGCGGGCCGGAAGTAGCGCGGATCGACGCGCACGATCACGTCGCCCGGCGACATCCTGATCTCGCGCCCTTCCACCTTTTCGACGATGCCGACTTCATCCACGCCGGTGCCTTCGAAACGCACGGTGACACCCAGCTCGGCGGCAGCGTGCTGCACGAACTGACGCACGCTGTACTGCACGCCGGTGGCGATCACGTAATCCTCCGGCTGCTCCTGCTGGAGCATGCGCCATTGCATTTCCACGTAATCGCGCGCATGGCCCCAGTCGCGCAGCGCCGACAGATTGCCGAGATACAAGGTCTTCTGCATGCCCACCGCGATTCGCGCAACGGCGCGCGTGATCTTGCGCGTCACGAACGTCTCGCCGCGCACCGGCGATTCGTGGTTGAACAAAATCCCGTTGCACGCATAGAGACCGTAAGCCTCGCGATAATTGACCGTGGTCCAGTACGCGAACAGCTTGGCGACGGCATACGGGCTGCGCGGATAGAACGGCGTGGTCTCCGACTGCGGCACCTGTTGCACGAGGCCGTAGAGCTCCGAGGTCGAGGCCTGGTAGAAGCGCGTCTTCTCCTGCAAGCCGAGAATCCGGATTGCTTCGAGAATCCGCAAGGCGCCGAGGCCGTCCGCATTGGCCGTGTATTCCGGCTCCTCGAACGACACCGCAACGTGGCTCTGCGCGGCGAGGTTGTAGATCTCGTCCGGCTCGACGCGCTGGATCACGCGCAGAATGCTGGTCGAGTCGGTCAGATCCGCGTGGTGCAGAAAGAGGCGCTGGTCCGGATCGTGAGGATCGCGGTAAAGGTGATCGATCCGGTCTGTGTTGAACAGGGATGACCTGCGTTTGATGCCGTGTACGTCGTAGTCCTTGGCGAGCAGCAACTCCGCCAGATACGATCCGTCCTGTCCAGTGATGCCGGTGATCAGCGCGACCTTACGTTTCATGGAGCCTTCTCCTCGTTAACCTTTGCAATCCCAGTGCCACGAGCTTTGCTGCGCGGCCGGCCGTCGGCTGCTGTCTCAACCGGCGATGCTGTCGTAGCCGTAGTAACCGCCCTGATAGCCCGAGCCGAGGAACGCGCCTTCCTGCGGCACATCGGTCAGCAGCACGCCTCTGAGCCCCACGCCCCCATTGCGCAGCCGCTTGGCCGTCTCCATGACCTCGTTGAGCGGATGGCGGCCATGGCGCACCACCAGCAGCGTCGTGCCCGCGTATTTGCCGATCACTGTCGAGTCGGTCACCGCCAGAACCGGCGGCGTGTCGACGATCACGAGGTCGTAGTGCGACTTCAGTTCCTCGAGCATCGTTTCGAAGCGCTTGCTCATCAGCAGTTCGGCCGGGTGCGAGGGCAGCGTGCCCTTGGCGAGCACGTCGAGACCCGGCAGCACGTCGCGCTGGATCATCGAGCTCAGATCGCCGCCGCTCAGCACGTCGGACAGACCCGGCTGATGCGCGACACCGAAATGCGAGTGCACGTCGCCGCGCCGCATATCGCCGTCGATGATCAGCACGCGCTTGTTCGCCGACGCCACCAGCGCCGCCAGATTCACCGACAGGAACGACTTGCCGGAATCGGGCCGCGAGCCGGTGATCATCACCACGTTGTTCTCGGCGTGATCGAGCGAGAGCTGCAACGAGGTGCGCAGATTGCGCACGCCTTCCACGGCGATGTCTTCCGGCGCCTGTTGCGCCAGCACATGCAGCCCGCGACGGCGCAGCATGACGTTTTCCTGCAGCTTCAACTGGGTCTGGCTGCGCGGCACCACCGCGAACACCGGCACGCCGAGCATGCTTTCGAGTTCGTCAGGACGCTCCACGCCGCCGTACATCGCGCGCTTGAAGAAGGTCAGCAGAATGCCGAGTACGAGCCCGCCGCCGAGCGCGATCAGGATCGCAAGCACGCGCTTCGGACGCACCGGTTCGTCAGGTGCTTCGGCGAAGTCGACCACGCGCACGTTGCCCACTTGTCCCGCCTTCGCCACGCGCAGCTGCTGTGCGCTGTTCAGCAGATTGGTGTACAGCTCCGTGTCGACGTGCACGTCGCGCAGCAAACGCAATGCGGTCTGCTCCGTATCCGGCATCACCGCCACGCTGCGGTTCATGTTGGCCGCTGCGCCCTGCAACGCGGCGATCTGCGCGTCGAGCGAGGCCACCGCCGGGTGATTCGCCGTGAAGCGTTGCGACATCTCCGCGCGTTGCTGCTGCAGATCCATCAGCTTGGTCTTGTTATCGACGATCTGTTGCAGCAGCAGGCGGCTCTCTTCGCCCAGGTCGACCGTGCCGTGCGTGTTGCGGAATTTGTTGTAGCGTTGCTCGGCGTCGTCGAGTTCCTTGCGCAAGCCCGGCAGTTGCTGATCGAGGAAGGCCAGCATGTGCTCGGCCTCGGTCGAACGGCTCTCCACATCCTGACGCACGAACTCGCGCGCCATGCTGTTGACGATCGCGGCCGTCAAGCCGGCGTCGCCGCCTTCGAGGCTCGCGCGGATCACGCCGGATTGCAGCGTGGTTTCCTGCACCAACAAAGCCTTTTGCAAACGGTCCACGGTGCTCAGCGTCGAGGCGCGCTGCAATTCGAAACGCGAGCCGGCGGCGCCGACCAGCCTATCGACGCGCAGCGTGATCGGGCCGTCGGCGGTATCCGTTTCCACGGTTTCGCCGACTTTCCCCGACAGAATCGCAATACCGTTCTTGTCCCGCAGCACGTACGACCCGTCATTGCCGGAAATCAGCGTGAAAGTCGCGTCGTACATTTCCTTCGAGGTGTCGAACTGCGACACCGAAATGCTCTCGTCACCCCATGCATAGCCGGACAGGTTGATGAACTGCGGCAACTTGAAGCCCCATTGCCCGTTCACCAACCCCGCAATCATTCCGCCGATAATCGGAAAATAGCGCGGCGAAGCCGTGATATCGAGGTGCAGTTTCTTGACGGTTTCTTCCGTGACGAGCCGCGACTTCAGCAACTCGATCTCGGCCGCCGTCGAAGGCTTGGTGTCGAACATGCCGGTGAGCGGCGGCAAGGAATCCTTGCCGTTCGCATTGGCATTCGCCGTCTTGTCCTCTACGTGAAACAGAACATCCGCGCGGTACGTCGGTGGCGCGAGGAAAGCGTACGCGCACCCCAGCGCGAGCGCGATCAGCGTCACCATCAAGATCGTGCGCCAACCTCGCACGATCGTACGCAGATAGTCCGACAAGTGAAGCTCGTCCGGACCGGACACGTCGGTGTAACGGTTTTCAAAGTTGATTGCCATTTTCTTCACCCAACAAAGCCCGGCGGTTCAAGATCACGTTGTACGGTTACTATTTCGCGAGGACGACGCCAGTTACAGCCGCATTGATCGCCGGCAGCAGCAGGTTCAACACACGGTTGAAGCGGACCAGACCGCCTTGACCGACGTACACCACGTCCTTCGGCTGCAGCTCGAACTGATTCGCGAGCACCATCGACACCGGCGAGGTCGCATCGAGGTGGTACACCTCGGGCTTGTCGCTCGTCGAATTGCGGATCACGAACAGTTGCCGAGCCGCGGCCGTGTTCGAGTCGAAGCTGCCGCTGTCGGAGATCGCCTGCGAAAGCGTCAGCGAACCGTTGCGCATCGGCAGGATAGTCGCCGGCTTGTTGACCTCGCCCATCACGTAGACACCGCTGTCCTCGCGCGACGCCACACGCAGTATGTCGCCCGGTTGCAGATAGATGTCCGACGGATTTTTGCCACGCTTGATCAGATCGTCGATGTTGAGCTGATACGGCACGCCGTTGCGGATCAACACCACGCGGCTGCGGTCCGCATTCGCGCTGAGGCCGCCGCTCAAGCTGATCGCGGTCGTCAGCGACATCGGAATGTCGTTGACCGACTGAGCGCCAGGCGTGCGCACTTCGCCGTCGACATAGACCTGCTGCGCGCGGAACGAGGCCACCCGCACCGTCACTTCCGGCTTCTGGTACACCTTGCTCAGACGCTTGGCCAGGTCCTTCTGGATCGAGGCGACGTCCCTGCCGGCCACATGCACCGTGCCCGCGTACGGAAACTGCACATCGCCGTTCTCGTCGATCAGGAAGCCAGGTGCCGCGTCCGTCGTCTTCGTATTCTGCTGCGGCTGACCGAGCGCGGCAGCCAGTTCCGGGTGATCCCACACGACGATCTGCAGCACGTCGCCGGGGCCGACCTTATAAGCGGTCGGCTTGCCGAACAGCGCGAGCATCTGCGGCGACAGCGGCGCGGTCGCCTGCGCCTGGCTCATCTTGCGCAGGAGTGTGAGATTGATATCCGTAATCGGAATCTGTTGTTGCGATGCCGGTTCAGTACTGTAATCACCACCCGTGTCCTGAATTGCGGCAGGCGTGATCATCCGCTGGCCCGGTGCGATGCCGCATCCGGAAAGCAGTGTTGCAGTAGCGAAAACCAGGAGACTTCCCGTGCGTAGACCAAGCGAGCTCATGATGTTCCTCCTTGTGCCACGGCGTTTTTCCTCAAGGAAGGAAGCGCGCGGCGTTTTGTTAACAACTAATAAGCGTTTCGATGCACCAGTCCGGCGACTATCGTCGCGCCGATAATCCGCATGTCGAGTGCGAACGACCAATGCCCCAGGTAATACAGGTCATGTTCGACACGACGTTCCATCTTCTCGATGCGGTCGGTTTCGCCACGAAAACCGTTGATCTGTGCCCACCCCGTGATCCCCGGTTTTATGCGGTAGCGATTGATATAGCCCGCGACCACTTTCTGATAGAGGTCGTCGTGCTCGAGTGCATGGGGACGCGGTCCTACGACCGACATGTCGCCACGCAACACGTTGTAGAATTGCGGCAGTTCGTCGAGGCTCGTGCGGCGCAGGAAAGCGCCCACTTTGGTCACGCGCGGATCGTTGCGCGTGGCTTGCCTGACGGTGCCTTTTTGCTCGGTATGCAAACGCATCGAGCGGAATTTGTAGATCGTGAATACGTGACCGTCGGCGCCTTTGCGTTTCTGCTTGAACAGAACCGGACCGCGCGACGACAGCTTCACCGCGATCGCAATGGCGAGCATGACCGGGGCAAGCGCGATCAGCGCGGTCAACGCAAACAGACGGTCGAAAATTTCCTTCTTCAGCATCGAACTGGCGGACAGCGGCGAGGCCACGAGATTGATCGCCGGCACGCCGAGCAGATCGATCACGCCGCTGCCCTCGAAGAGCGCGAGGCTGCGCACGTCCGGCATGAAGCGGATGTTCACCAGATCGTCGCGGAATTCGCCGACCAGCGAACAGATCAGCGGTTCTTCCGAGAGCGACAGCATCAGCCACAGTTCATGCACGTCGTTGGTCCGCATGTAGCCGGCCAATGCATCGACGGTATCGAACACCGGCACGCCCGGGCTCGCGACCGGCGACACGTCCGGACGCGCGTTGTACACGGCCGTGGCGCGAAAACCGGTGGTCGGCGCGGCGTTGATCCGGCGAATGATCGCGTCGCACTGCGAGCCACTGCCGACAATGGCGACCTGGTGCAGATTCATCCCGGCGCTGCGCGCGCTCGCCAACACGGCGTGCGTCATCAGCCGGTATGCGATCAGCAGGCCGCCGGTCACCGCCGTCCAGTACGAGAACCACAGCCGTGACACGAAGTCGATACGATGCAGCGAATACATCAGCACGAGCGCGCTGCCCTGCACCATCAGCCACGCGAGCGACACCTGGCCGGCCAGCACCAGCTTGGAGCGGCCGCGCCATGATTCGTAGACGCCGAACGCCGGAAAGATGGCCAGCGCGAAGGCAGCGGAAAACATCACGAGCGCCCAGTAGAACCCGGATTGAGCGAGGTAATCAAAGCGGATCTGCGACGCCACCGCCGCTCCCGCCAACACCAATGCAACATCGAAAACTCGCGCGAGCAAATCCTGAAACTTGCGCATTCTGGTCACCTCGTTCTTGCCGTTCTTGTCCGCAGTTGAGTCCGGCGTGCTGTTTAGGAGCAGCGGCCGTAGTTGTCGTTGAACCTCACAATGTCGTCTTCACCGAGATAGGTGCCTGACTGGATTTCAATGATTTCGAGCGGCACCTTGCCCGGGTTTTCGAGCCGGTGGCGGGTGCCGAGCGGAATGTAAGTCGATTCGTTTTCACTCAACAGAAACTGTTCTTCACCGCGCGTGACGAGCGCCGTGCCGCGCACGACGACCCAGTGTTCCGCGCGGTGGTGATGCAATTGCAACGACAGTTGCGCGCCCGGCGTCACGACGATGCGCTTGACCTGGAAACGCTCGCCATGGTCGATCGAATCGTAGAAACCCCACGGGCGGCGCACCTTGCGATGCGCGTCGGCCTCCGGCGCGTGCTGCGCCTTGATGCGCGACACCAGACCCTTCACGTCCTGCACGTGCGAGCGGTCGACCACCAGCACCGCGTCGGCGGTTTCGACCACCACCACGTTGGTGGTGCCAACACAGGCGACCAGCCGCCCTTCCGAATGCGCGTAGCTCGATACCGCCCCTTCGAACGTCACCCGGCCGCGCCCTGCGTTACCGTTGGCGTCCTTTTCCATCGCGGCCCAGACGGCGTCCCAGGAACCCAGGTCCGACCAGCCGGCATCCAGTCCGACCACGACGCCGGCGGGCGTCGCCGGCACGCTCGCAGCCGCGCCATCCGTCGTTTCGGGCTCGGCCGTCTCGGTCAGGCGCTCCATCACCGCGTAGTCGATCGAATTCGCGGGTGTACTGAGGAATGCGTCGACCAATGGCCGGAAATACGCGCCGTCGACACGGCCGCCGGTGAATGCGCGTTCGCAGGCCGAGTGCATTTCCGGCTGCAGACGCTTCAACGTATCGAGCCACACGCTCGCGCGGACGATGAAGATGCCGCTGTTCCACCAATACATGCCCGCCGCGACGTACTTCGCCGCGAGTTCTTCCGCGGGCTTTTCGACGAAACCGTCGATCGCATGGCCGCCACCCGCCAGCCCGGCGCCGATGCGGATGTAACCGAAGCCCGTGTCGGGGCGCGTGGGCGGCACACCCAGCGTCGCGATCGAGCCCTGCTCCGCGTAGCGCGCGGCGAGTTCCAGCGCGGCCTGCAAGGCGGGCACATCGGCGATCGAATGATCCGCGGGCATGACGACGAGAATCGCGTCGCTACCGTCCGCGCAGGCCAGCGACGCCGCCAGCGTCAGCGCGGGCGCCGTATCGCGTCGCGCCGGCTCGACAATAAGACGAGCGTCGACGCCGTTTTCATGAAGTTGTTCTGCGATTACGAAGCGATGTTCTTCACCACATACGATGATCGGCGATGCATCCACGCTCCAGCCGGCCGGAAAGCCTTCCATGCGCCGCGCGGTGGCTTGCAGCAGCGAGTCGGAACCGACTACGTCGATCAGTTGCTTCGGATAGTTTTCCCGCGACACCGGCCACAGGCGCGTGCCCGAGCCGCCCGCCAGAATCACCGGAACGATGCGCGCGCAACGCGCGTCTGCCGTCACGCCATCCGCACCGGTCGGGGCGACCGACGCGGCGCCTACAGCTCCCTGATTCAACATATTCGCATTCCTTATAATTCCCAAAGATCGACGGAAGTACGGACCGGAGGCCGTGTTGCCACGGCCATCCGGCTGGCCCCGTCGCGCTATTCGCCGACTAGTCGGCGACTTTGAATCCGAAATTCGGTAGGGGAAATTCTCATCCGCTTGCGAAACACTTTCGCGAGGCGGTCACCGTTTCCCATGCCGGTGCGCCGGGCAATCTTGTCGACCGGCAATTCCGATTCGGTCAACAGGCTGCAGGTCACCGCGAGGCGCTCGTGCAACAGAAAACTCGAGGGCGTAATGCCCATTTCCATCTTGAAGCGGCGCAGAAAGTTGCGCTCGCTCATCGCGGCGAACTGCGCCGCGTCGGCGATCGAAATCGCCTGCTGGCAGTTCTCTTGCAGCCAGCGCGCTGCCGCGCGCACCTTGTCGCCCGGACTCAGGCCGCCGTCTTCGCCGAGCAGCGGCGCGAGATTCGAGCACGAGTCCGCCAGCAGGCGCTCGGCAACCGTACGCGCCGTGGCGCCGCCGAGATCGCGCTTGATCATGGCGAGCGCGCTTCGCATCGATTCGAGGCGGTCGCCCGCATCGGCCGTCTGTTCCGGCTGGCGCGCCGGTACCGACTGCGCCTGCGCATCGCCGGCTTCCTTGCTGTCGGGCACATACGCTGCCTCGAGCAACGCACGGCCTTCCGCGATCGGCCGGATCATGCCGGTGTTGCGGCGCACACGGCGCAGCCACGCGATGAGGCGTTCGTCGCCAGCGGCGGCGAATGCGCCTTTGCCGCCCGCGACATACAACGCATCGAAACCGCCGTAATGCCGTGCGTCGAGTCCGTCTGTCCAGACCCGCAGCGCGGACGACGAAGTCACCATGCCGCCATCGGCCGACAGGAAGGACACGTCGTATAGCCAGCCGCCCGAGCCAGATGAAGCCATTTCGTTCGCTGCCTGGAACACCTCGGCAACGACGCCGGCTCCCTGCAGCGAGCAGTCGTTGAACATCAGTATCGCGATGCGACGCATACCCTTGTTCGGAGCGTGCACCCAGCGCAGCATTGCGGACTCGAGACTCGCGCAGGTCATAGTCATCCTCTCACCAGAAAACCGATCTACTTTTCACCTTGGACGGCCACAGAGAGGCCGGCCTCTGTGCAGCGCATCATAGTCACCGCCCCTCAAGCATTTAGCCGCCATGACCGAAAGCGCAGACATGTTGGCGTATGGACAGGGTGACCGACCAGGGATTTTCGGAACAACCCCGCTACCGCCGTCTTTTCAACGAATTAATTGCCGATTCCACATAGGAATGAATTTGCATTCTGCGAATGTTAATGCAAATAAAAGCGCGATTTCGTACGCCACCGCACACACCACGACTACTCGAAAACGGCGCAGTTACAATTTGATCCATCCATCGTCACGCCGATTTGAAGTAACTTATTCCCATCAGGACGTCAGAATGAGCGCAACCAGCTTCGCTATTCCGGCGTCCGCCGCGCCCCATGCCTACTTGGGTTTCTTCTGACGATTTATCCGCGGGGATGGCAATAAGTAAAACGAACATCCAATATAAGCACTTGAGAGCGCGACAAAATTATTTAATTGGTTGTTATTGGAACTCACGAATATAAACGTGACGATTAATGTTTCAAACGTGAAACACGGGAATAAGACAACGTTAGACCGCGAGGCAATAGACGGGCCAGTGGCGGAATGTGTCGAATGGAAACCGGGCTATTTCCGCCAGCGGTTTGCGGAAATACACTATGCGGTTTCCGCAACACATTGCTTCGAGGGGTGCGGTGAGGCGGCTCTGACCTGGTGAACTAGTAGTTGGGCGACGCGTCTGTTGCCTTTGGAAGGACAGCGAACGACACGGGGAACACATGTCGAATGTACGCGAACAGCGCGCGCCGCGAAAGCGCGTCGGCGCCTTTTCCGGCGGCAGTCGAAGACTGAGGATGGGCATCGCCGCCCCGGCGGCGGCGGCCGTCCTGCTCGGCCTCGTGGCCGGCCAATGCGCTGCGGCCGACGCCGCGCCGCAGGCGAATGGTGTGAGCAATGGCGAGTTCACCGCGGACGGCAGAAAGTGGACACCGTGTGCGGCGGAATACGGCACCTGCCGCTTCAACGGCACGCGCGACGTGCTGTATGGCACGGCACAACAGCACGTCGTCAAAACGTTCTCGAATAGCGCGGAGTGCAACAACGGCGTATTCGGCGATCCTGCGCCCGGTGTGGAGAAGCGTTGCGCGATGGCGCCAACGGCGGCGAGCAATGCAGCCGCGCCTGGCGCGAAGCAGGACGCAGCCCCGAATGCTGCGCTGCAATCCGCCACGCCCACCGACCTGAAGGCGCCACCCGGACAAGGGCTGCGTTGCTCAGCGCCTTCGTTGCAAGTCCCCACGGCCGCGAGCGGCGATCTGCTCGAAGCCGACACGCCCAGCGACGGCACGCGTCTGTTCGCCGTGAACAAACCGTTCGCGCTGGTTTTCGCTGCGCGCCCGATGCAAGGCGACACGCTCAACTGGCAGATACGCGACACGTGGAATGCCGTGCGCGCCAGCGGACGCTTTCCCGTTGCGGCCGGTTCGACGCTGTCCACGTTGAGCTGCGCGTCGAGCGTGGCGGGCTACTTCGCGGTGTCCGCATCGCTGGAGCGCGCACATGGTGAGCTCGAATCGCGCGGCACGCGTCCCGCAGGCATCGCGACGTTCGGCGTGCTGCCGGATCCGTCTGCTGCGTTACCCGTCGTCCGTTTTCCGTATGAAGACCTGCACCGGTTCGGCGGACAGGGCGCCGCTTATCTTGCGCCGGGACAACACTGTTGCGACGGCGACGGCTACCGGCCGGTCTATACCGCGCTCGGCCTCACGTGGGTCAACGACAATCGCAACTGGTATATGGAGGAGCCGAAAAAAGCGGGCACGTTCGACCCCGCGAGCAAACAGCTCACGCCCTTCTTCCGGCGCGGCGACCTGATGCGGTTGATCCAGCTCGACGGCATTCCGCAGTGGGCGAGTCCGACGAACAAGGAGACCCACAGCTATGCGCCGACATCGCTCGCGCAGATGAAGGACTACATGGCCAAGGTGGGCGCCGAGTCGAATCGCGTTCGCATGACTTACTTTCCCAAACAGCGCGACAACTACTATCAGGTGACGTGGGAACCGGACGCCGACGGCGGTCTGCCGTGGCGCGACACCGACGCGAATTTCATCGCCATGTACAAGGCGGTCTGGGAGGGCATCCATCAGACGGATCCGCATGCGGTGGTCATGGGTCTGACCTATTCGTCGGTGCAGGGCAACGTCACGTGGATGCGCAAGCTCGGTCCGCTTGGCATTGGCCGCTATATGGACGGCATGACGATTCACGGTTACTACGATATTGGCACGACGCCCTCGCATCCGCCCGAGCGCGTCGCGGATACCGGCAATCAGGGCACGGTGCCAGGCGCGTTGCCCGCTGCGATGCGGGCGCTGCGCCACGAAATGCGTCTCTACCTGAAACCCGGCGCGCCGCTCTTCGTGACCGAAACCGGCATCAGCTACGACATCGGGCAATCGTATGGCAAGAACTATCCGGGCGCGAACGTGCTGTACGCACAGGCTGCGGTGACGGCGCGCACGCATCTGATTTTGCTCGGCGAAGGCGCCGACATGACCTACGTGTTCTATCTTGCGGATATGCCGGACGCAGCGCCCGGTTACGGCATTTTCTTCGAGCTCGATCATCCGAAAGGCGCCTACGGTCCGACGCGCATCAGCCCGAAACCCGCGGCGCTCGCGGTGGCGGCGATGACGCGCATCATCGACGGCACCGACACGCTCGGCCCGCTCAAGGATCTGCCCAAAGGCGTCTATGCCTACGCATTCCGCCGGCTCGGCGGCGGCAAGATCGTGACCGCGTTATGGACGCATGACAACGACAAGTGGAACGCCAAAAGCGGCTTCGACGCGAGCCGCAACGTGGACTATCGTCTGCGGGTCGACGCGCCCGGCACGACCGGCGAAGTGACGGCGTTCGACATGATGGGCAACGCGACGAGCTTGCCGTACCGCGACGGAATGGCTAGCCTGAAACTCTCCCCCGCGCCGGTCTATGTCGTCTCCGGCAACGCCGACGTCTTCAAGGACGCGGTCACCACGCCCGAGGGTTACACGGCGCATTAGCGGCGCGATGTGACGATACTTCGGCGTGATGTGACAGGTTGTGCGGCTCTTGACGCACAGAGTATGCAGGCGCAGGCACGTTAGCATGCCTATCAACACGCTGGAGCCGAACATGAACGGCCTTGCATGGATGATGCTGATACTGGCCGCGATGATCGGCGCGTTTCTCTTTGCGACGATCGGCGCGATCGTGCTCGCGCTTTTCCTGGCGAGCGTCTCAAGCCGCCTCACACGGCACGATGATCACCATCGCGATTACTAGCTGACCAGGCGCTCAGCCTGCGCGAGAACCGGGGAAGATGACATGCTGCTGACCGAGATCGATTTCCTGGACGTGGTCCGCCTCACGCCCCTCGTCGCATTCGATCTGATCGTCAGCGATGCTCAAGGGCGCGTGCTGATCGGCCGCCGCCGCAACCGCCCTGCCCGTGGCACATGGTTCGTTCCCGGCGGCCGCATCCATAAAGACGAAACACTCGACGCCGCGTTTGCGCGCATCGCCGACGCCGAACTGGGCATCGCGCAATTGGCGCGCTCGACGGCACGCTTCGAAGGCGTGTTCGAACATCACTACAGCGACAACTTCGCGGGCGAGCCGGACGTGTCGACGCATTACATCGTGCTCGCCTATTCGCTGACGCTCACGGGCACGGCGCCGCTCGGACGGCCGGAGCAGCACAGCGAATATCTGTGGCTTGCGCCTTCGGAACTGCTCGCGCGCGCGGACGTCCACGACAACACCAAAGCCTACTTCCGCTAACGCAGTCGCAAGCCGTCGCGCGGGCCTGAACTCGCGCCGGATCGCGATCTGCCGCTGACTGTGAGTTCGGTAACGTGCCGGCCAGGGCCGCTACAGTATGATGCGAGCTCACCGTCAGAGCTCGAATCACTATGCGACTATCGGCAACCCGGCTCGTTCGCGATTCATTCATAGCTTTTCTCGCGGTTCTCTTCTTCACCTTCCTGCCGGGCGCGGCGCACGCGGCCGATTGCGGCGCCGGCACGCTGGTCACCGTGGTCGCGCACCTCGAC
Organism: Paraburkholderia sediminicola; assembly: GCF_046027355.1. Taxonomy (GTDB): domain Bacteria; phylum Pseudomonadota; class Gammaproteobacteria; order Burkholderiales; family Burkholderiaceae; genus Paraburkholderia; species Paraburkholderia sediminicola_B. Next base: position 325,655 of record NZ_JAQQEK010000007.1, read on the forward strand.
GACGATCTGCTTTTCGTCGACCCCGCCATCAGCGAGCGTCTCGACGCGGGCTGGTGCATCACCACGGTGCATCTGATCGGCGGTGCCAACGGCGCGGATTTCGCTTACGTTCAAACGCGCGAGCGGGCTTCGCGGCTCGCCTACGCGCGCATGGCGGGCGTGCCTGACGAGTGGCTCGAATCCAACGTGACGATCGCCGGCAAGCTCGTGCATCAAATGGTGCTGAAGGCAAAGCCGCAAGTGCGCCTGCTCGAGTTGCGCCTGCCCGGCGGCGCCGTGCGCGGCGGCCGCGTACCGCTCGGCCTGCTGTGGGAGCAGCACGCCACGATCTCCACTTATCCGATGAACGCGGACGGCTCCGTGCGCGTGAAATACGATCGCGACGCCTTGTCGGCCACGTTGAAAGTGATACTCGCGCAAGCGACGCTCATCTACACGCTGAATCCGGACACCGTGCCGTTTATCGAGCATCCCGATCATATCTATTCCGCGCGCATTACCCGCCACGTCGCCCAGACGCTCGGCAAAGGCGTGCCGATCGTCTACCACGTCACCTATCCGACCGGCGGCTGGCCCGGCAATCTTCCCGCCGCCGAAGTGCAGCGCAAGCGCGACATTGTCGCCAGCTATTTTTCGATCGACGGCAGCGAGTCGTCGCACGTATTCGGCGAGTTTCAATGGGACGGTAACTGGATTTCGCGGCGCTATGCGTTTGCCGATCGCACCGACCGCCGCGTGCCCGATTTTGTATCTCATCCGATTCAGCTCTTCAACGCGGCGGCGAGCCGCTGCCTGACCTCCGCGGGTCCAGGCCGCGCGCCGACACTCGCCGCGTGCACGGACTCGTCCACGCAGCAATGGCGATGGGATCCGCTGACCGTGTATCCCGGCAATACGCGCAACGCCGCGCTCGTGAGCGTCGCGACTTCGCAATGCATCGCCGAGCGCGACGGCTACCTGGTCGCCGAGACCTGCGATCAATGGGACGTGGCGCAGCGCTGGACGCCGTGGGACTTCGGCCTCGTCTATACGCCAATGCGGCATTGCCTCGGCGAAAACGACGGCAAGCTGACCATGCGCGGCTGCACCGCGCTCACCACCCGCTACCGCTGGGCCACCACGCAACGCACTCAGGCGAACGACCTGAGGCTCGCCACGGCGATGGTCGGTTACATCGCCGGCTCGGGCGAGCAATCCGCGGTGTATGTCCAGCGGCAACACGACGGTCCGGGATTCAACGTGTATGCCGCGTCGCTCGCGAAAGCGTCGCCGCCCGCGCTGTGGTACGCGGGCGCCGTCCCATTCGATCCTCAGGCTACCGCACCGAGCTGCGCCGGCGACAAACTGTGCTTCGACAGCGTGCGCTTCCTGCTCGGCGATTTCGACGGCGACGGCAAGGCGGATCTCATGGTCGTCGCCGCGCGCCAGGGTGGGACCGCATTCTGGTTGCTTCGCAGTGCTGGCGACCGCTTCGAGGCGCCGCGCCTCTGGCTGCAGACCAGCAATGCGTTCAAGCCGGAACTGACGCAGCAATATGTGGCGGCCGACTTCACGGGAGCGGGACGAGCCAGCGTGCTGATCGCGCAGAAGCGATCCGACAGCGGGCTCGATCTGTGGATGGCGTCTTCGCAAGGATCGGGCGTCTCAACGGGATCGGCGCCGGCGCTCTGGGCGCAGGCCAGGAATCTGCCGCAGAACGTCAATCTGCTGGCACGCGAAACGGCGGGCTCGCGCGCCTCGCTGGTCGCGGTGGACGGCGCCAACGGACGCCTCGCGCTCACGCCCATCGCCAACGAGGGCTCGCGCATGAGCGTCGGCGAGCGCAATGTCTTGCCGGCGAGCTTCGCCCCCGATTTCGTGAAGGTGACAATGGGCGCCGTGCATGGTCGCGATGGCAACACGTTGATTCTGCTGACGCCGCATCTGGACGAGTCGAGCGAAGAAGCCATGATCGACGTCGCCACGCTCGACCTGAGCGGCGCGGCAAGCGCGCCGGCCCAGGCGGCGACCTTGCACGACATGTCGTGGTCGGACGTGTTCCCTGAATTCGTGCGCGACAGACAGGGAGCCGCACTCGTGCTGTTTCGACGGACCGACGCGACCCTCGCCGATTTCTATTTCACCGGCGGCGCACCCGCGCTCACGCGCTATCCATCCGGGAACGGCATGGCGCTGGGCGAAGCTCAGGAACTCGGCAAACTGCCGGGGCTTTTCTCGGAGACAGTGCGAATCGACCGGCTCGCGCAATAACGCGGGCCGGCCGGTCCGCTAGACGTCAGGCCGAAACCTGGAGCGGGTGAACGAACTTCCGCGCGATCGTCATGTAACGATCCGCTGTGTCGCGCAGCGTGTAGCCGGCCAGTTGCCGGTTCGCACGCGGCGTGTCGAGTGCATACAGCAGCGCGCGGCCGTAGGCTTCCGGGTCGGTCGTATCGACCAGGTTGACGCCGGCAAAAGCGCTCGCAAAACCGAAAGAGGGAATCGGGCTCGCCACGATTGGAATACCGGACGCAAGCGCCTCGAGAAAACCAATGCTCTGCGCTTCGAAACGCGACGGCATCGCGAAGACACGCGAGGCGCGCAGGATCGCGGCGACGTCGGAACGCGGCCCGCCCACCGTCACCTTGCTTTCCAGGCCGAGCTGACGAACAAGCGACAGCACCGCCCTGTGATAGTCGAGATCTTCGACGACGCCGCAGAACAACAGACGCGCCTCCGGCTCCGATTGCAGCACGCGCTCGAACGCACGAATCGTGTCCAGTTGGCTCTTGCCTTCGATATAGCGGCCGAGCTGGACGATCTGCTTCGGGTGCATGCCGATATCCGGCACGACGGCGTCGTTGGCTTCCGAGAACAATTGCGCATCCACGCCATTCGGAATCACGACCATGGACGGATGCCGGCCAATCTCCCGAAGATAGTCGTCGATATTCTGCTGCGACACGCCGATGATCGCTCTCGCCCGTCGCGAGAGCAGACGTTCGGCCCGCTTGAGCGCGCCGTTCTCGAAGTCGTTGACGCCGGAATGCATCACCCACGCAATCGGCGTGTGGACCGGCAGAAGGCGTACATACAGCGCGGCAAGCGTGGCGTGAGCCACGATGAAGTCGGGCCGGAACCGCCGCACCACGCGGTACAGGTGCAGCAGCTTTCCCACCCTGCCGTAGCGAACCTCGGGAAACAGACACGTGACGCCCGCCGCCTGAAGTTCTGCGTGAATGGCGGCGAAATCGTCCTGCTCCGGGAGCAGCGATGTCATGCAGACCTCATGGCCACCGCGCTGATGATGAATGGCCAAACCTTTTACGAGTACTTCTGCCCCGGACAAGCGCGGTGCATGAACCAGTTGAAGAATCCTCACGATTTATCTCTCTGGATAACCGCCTTTTTTGCGCAGCGGAGGGATGCCGCCCCCGTTATTGCAGACGCAAAATAACGTCGGCATCCATCATCGTGTATGGCGCGTTCCCTTTCGCGGAACGCGTCAAAGTCTCAGTAAAACAGCGACAGTTCCGCTGCGAAGTCCATGTCGCGAGGAAACGTTACACCCAAGGTCCAGCACTTTTACGCCAACCCCAAGAGCTTTTCGGCTGCCTAATGAGCGCTAGCGCCCATTTCTCAGTCGATTGGCCGTGCCAGATAGTTAGGCATCCATTTCAAATTATTGCGACCCCAATTCGTCATGGCGGAAAAATACTGGTTTTGCCTGACGGATATTTTCATTCGATCAAAGCAATTAGTACTGCATCAATGTTCATACGTAACGACTCGTTACTTCTTTTAAACACACTAATGCGTATTGTTGCGGTCGATTCTTCCCAAATTGAGCTCTTCTGGCTTACAGGACAGTAAAAAGTTCATCGGCTAGCGCCGTGAATTCACGTACTGCGATCTGAATCGCGCTGTTCCTCAACACGCTGGCCGTTTTCGTCGTACCCTCCCCGGTCGTCCGATTCCGCCAAATCCGCTTCTGTCAGCGGTCTGGTTTCGTATGACAAGAGTTTCTCTGCAGAGAAATGCGTTCGGGGCCGACATCCCGGGAAGGCATCACCTTCGCGCCGCCGCAAAGCTGCGCACACAGGACGCCAGTGTCGAAGCCTCGGTCATCGGCTGGCTTGCACATGAACCCCGATGTTCGCTCCACCTCCCGACGCGCTTTGCGCGAGGACACGGACGAATCATCAGCCAACGCATTGCTTACAGATTGATGAAATCGCACCTACTCGCACTCTCGACACTCTCCCTCGCACTCGCCGCATGCGGCGGCGGTGGCGGCGGCAGCACCGCCGGCACGGCGGCTGCCCAGTCCAACGGCAACAGCAGCAGCTCGAACAGCTCGGCCGGCACGTCTGCCGCTAGCAACACCAGCACCGGCACCGTTGCGCTGAACGCCACAGGCGGCACCGCGGCCATGAGCTGCGCCTCGCCCACCACGTCGGCAGGCTCGGGCAGCGCGACGATCTCGGCCGATACGCCCAGCGCCGACGGCACGCGCATCTTCGCGGCCGGCAGCACCTTCCAGCTCGCCTTCAACACCAACGCGCCGAGCGCGGACACGCTGAACTGGGCCGTCACCGACACGCTCGGCCGCGTCGCCGCGAGCGGCAGCACCGCCGTGCCGAGCGGCGCGAAGACCATCACGTTCAATTGCACCTCGACGCTCGCCGGTTATTTCGCGGCGACGGGTACGCTCGCCAAGAACGGCGGCCAGTTGCCGCAAGCCGGCACGCGTCCGGTCGGCATCGCGAGCTTCGGCGTGACGCCGAACCTGTCCGGCGTCGTTCCGGCCGTCACCTATGCGCGCCAGGAACAGCATCGCTTCGGCATGCAGGGCGCGAACGACAACGGTCCGCTGCTCGCCGCGCTGGGCATTTCGTCGACGATCGACGACCGCCAACTCTCCACCATGGAACCGAACGGGCCGAACACGTTCAACCCGTCGGCCAGTAGTCTCGACTCGTTCTACAAGAACGGCAACGTGATGCGCCTGATCCGCCTCGACGGCATTCCCGCCTGGGCGAGCAGCACCGGCGCCTTCCAGGACGACACCACGCTGCCGACCGATATGTCGTACTACCAGAGCTATATGAGCCGTGTCGGCACCGAATCGAACGCGATTCGCGCCGCGTACTTCCCGACCCAGTCGGCGAACTACTATCAGGTGACGTGGGAACCGAACCAGATGTGGACCGACACCGACGCCAACTTCGTCGCGTTGTACAAAGCGGTCTACCAGGGCATTCATTCAACCGATCCGCACGCGATGGTGATGGGCCCGGCCGATGCCTTCCCGAGCCTGACCACGACGCACCTGAAACGCCTCGCGCCGCTCGGCTTCGGCCAATACATCGACGCGGTCGCCACGCACGGTTACTACGACGCGGGCACCTCGCCGTCGCATCCGCCTGAGCGCTACGACAGCGACCCGTCCACCGCCGACGGTTCGTTGCGCGGCCAGATGCGCAACCTGCGCACGGAAATGGCCACCGACTACCGCACCGGCATGCATCTGTTCTCGACGGAAGCGGGCATCAGCTACGACCTCGGCAGCTCGTACGGCCCGAACTATCCGACCGCGAACGTGCTGTACGCACAAGCGGCGGTCGCGGCGCGCATGCACATCATCACGCTCGGCGAAGGCGCGGATCAGACCTACGTGTTCTACGGCGCGGACTATCCGGATGAAGTCGGCTACGGCACCTTCTTCGACCTGAGCGATCCGCAGGGCGCGTTCGGCGCGAGCAACATCAGCCCGAAGCCGGTTGCCATGGCGATCAGCGCGATGACGCACACGCTCGACGGCACCACGACGCTCGGTCCGGTCAACGGCACGCCGACCGGCGTCTACGCCTACGCGTTCCAGCAGGTGGGCAACGGCGCGGTAGTCACCGCTTTGTGGGCGCACAACAACAACGTGTGGAGCGCGAGCGCCGGCTTCAGCTCGACCTATAGCGTCGCGTACAGCCTCAACGTCGACGCGCCGGGCACGAGCGGCACCGTGAAGGTGGTCGACATGATGGGCAACGCAACCAATGCGAACTACAGCAACGGCGTGCTGACGCTCAATCTGACCGAATCGCCGGTGTATGTGGTGTCGAACAACGCGTCGGTTGCCAAGGCCAACGCGACGACTCCGGTGGGATACGTCGGCATGTAAGTTGCGCGTTTGATGGACCCGAATTCGGGTACTGCGGCAGACATGAAAAACGTCAGCCGGCTCATGGGCCGGCTGACGTTATTTTTTGGGCGCTCAGAACAGGCAAGGCGAGTGAGGGCTCGAGTCGCGATCGTCGATGCTCGAACGGTTGAAAGCCGAATCGAACTCGCTTGAGTCGTACTTCACCGAACTCGAAAGCGAACTCAAGCGCGCCCACCTCAAACGTAACGTTGTGAGCAAAAAACTGGGCGTGCTCTCGGAACTTATCAAGGATGTCGACGCGCTACACGCGGAGTCCGCAGTAGCGGTGCAGACAGTGGCTGCCAGGCCGGAGATGGCGGCCGGTTACCGAGGCCGCTCCGCGAGGCCCACGCAAAAAACAGATATTCGCCGTCGCGTCCTTTACTCTCGTGGCGCTGGCGATTGCTTTCATCGCGCTGGAAAAAACCGGTCAGATTGCTTGCATGACTTGTGCGCCGGCCAGGCTGCTGGGCCTGATGTGAGCTTCGCCCGGACCACGGCCAGGCTAGCGCCTTAAAAACCAGAAACCCCAACATAAAGCACAAAACAGGCGCACACTACCTTATTGCTCCCGTGCGGAGCAAAAACCGCCAATTGGGGAGTCCATCATGGCAAAAGGTCAAATGCGCAGTAACCGCGAAGTCAAGAAACCGAAGCAGGCGAAGAAACCCCAACCCGCCACTTCGCCCTCAGGCGCGCCGCCGATCCGCATAGCACCGAACGTATCAGCGACCCAGAAGAAGCACTAAAGCGAGCGAGCCCGCCCACACAGGCGGGCATTCTCCTGGACCAACTACTTCGAAATATCCTCCAACGCCACGTCTCGCGTCTTCGGCCCAAGCGTCCCGATGGCCAGCATCACCACCGCCATCGCTCCGGAAATAAACACGAACACGCCGTCCACGCCGAAGCGGCTCAAACATCCCGCGATCACGAACGCGGAGAACATCGCCGAAATCCGGCTCCACGAATAAACGAATCCCACTGCCCGCGCCCGGATGCTGGTCGGAAACAACTCGGCCTGATACGCGTGATAGCTATACGAAATAATATTTCCCGCTAGCACGAGACATACACCCAGGCTCACCAGCAACACCGTCTCGCGCGCCTGGCTGAACGCCAGCCCGCACACCACATTCACACCCGCCATGCAGATGATCACCGTCTTGCGCTCGAAGCGGTCGGCAATCAGCAATCCCAGCAACGGCCCAAGCGGCGCCGCAATCGCGATGATGCTCGCGTACATCAGACTCGTCGTCACCGTAATGCCCTGTTTGATCAGCAAGGTCGGAATCCAGTTCGCGAAGCCGTAATAGCCCATTGTCTGGAACACGTGGAAGACGATCAGCATCAGCGTGCGCTTGCGATACGGCGGCACCAGCAGATCGCGAAACGCCGCCCGTGCGCGCACCGGTTCGGGCAAGGCCGGTTCCGGCAACGGTCGTCCGTATTCGCGCGCCACGCGTGCTTCGAGCCGCGTCATGATCGCGTCCGCTTCGTCGATGCGGCCTTTCTGCGCGAGCCAGCGTGGGCTCTCCGGCAAACGCAGACGGATCCACCACACCACGATCGCGCCGACCACGCCGGTCAGCACGACCAGACGCCAGCCATCCAGACCGAAGTAGCGATGCGGCACCAGCAGATACGAGAGAAACGCGACGATCGGCACCGCGCAAAAGCCGACTGCTTGCGAACATGCCGACGCACGTCCGCGCACATGTTTCGGCACGAGTTCGGAGATATACGTGCCAATGGTGACGATCTCCACGCCAATGCCGATCCCCGCGATGAAACGCCACAGATTGAGTCCGAGCGCCGTGTCCTGAAACGCCATGATGATGTTGGCCGCCGTGTACCAGAGCAGCGACCACGTGAAGATCGCGCGCCGGCCAAAACGGTCGGCGAGAAAGCCGCACGCCGCCGTGCCGATAAACAGGCCCGCGAACAATGCCGCAATGAAACTCGCCACGCCGCTGGTGCCGAACAGACCGTGCGTGGTCGCGGTGAGAATGCCGCTGCGCACGAGTCCCGGTGCGATGTAGCCGGAGAACATCAGGTCGTACAGTTCGAAAAAGAGCCCGAGGCTCAACAGCATCACCAGCTTCCAGATCGAACGTGTGGCCGGCAGGCGGTCGAGCCGCGCGGAAATCCGCGCGCCATCGAGCGCGATGTCGTCCGCGCGGCCGCCAGCCGACGCATCCGCGCCGGACGGCAATCCGCCGAGTGCGCCGGCATCGCCGACCGCCGTTGCATATACCGCATGATTCGACGATTTCATCGTCTGTCTCCGTTGTCCGGTCTTGCGCCGGATGAGATTGATTTGACTGCGTTCGATGTATCGAGCGCCGCGCTCAGGCAGCGGCCTCAAGCGCGACCTCACGCGGCTTCGCGCGGCGCCTGATTCGAGCTGCCGCCCAGCGCCGCGATCTGTGCTTCGTCGTAGCCCAGATCGCGCAGCACTTGCGCGGTGTGCTCGCCGATCTTCGCGATCGGTTGACGCGGTTGCAGACGCGCGCCGTCGAGTGAAATCGGCAGCAACGGCATGCTGGTTTCGCTGCCGTCGTCGAGTGTCAGGCGAGCAAGACCGCCGCTCTCGTTCAGATGCGGATCGTCGAATAGCTCTTCGGGTTTCGTGATCGACGCGAACGGAATGTGGTCGCGCTCGAACTGCGGCACCAGCGTCGCGCCGTCGAACTGGCTCAGCGTTTCGCCGAGCGTTTTCAGCAGCCATTCGCGCGCCAGCACGCGGTCGTTGTTGGTGGTGAGGCGCGGGTCGGCCAACAGATCCGCGCGACCGAGAATCGCGCACAGCGCGCGCCACTGTCCGTCGCCGGTCGCGGCAATGAACATCTGCTCGTTGTTGGCGAGCGTGAACACGTCGTACACGGCCCATGCGCTGATGCGCTCGGGCATCGGCGCCGCGGGCACACCGGTCGCGGCGAACTGCTGCATGTGCTGCGCGGACAGCAGCACGCAGTTCTCGAACAGCGCGCTCTGCACTTCCTTGCCGCGTCCGCTCGCATGCCGTTCGTGCAACGCGGCGAGCACGCCGATCGCGCCGAACATGCCGCCCATGATGTCGTTGACCGAACTGCCCGCGCGCAGCGGACGGCCCACCGGTCCGGTCATGTAGGCGAGGCCGGCCATCATCTGCACGACCTCATCGAGCGCGAGACGGTGTTCATACGGACCGTTCAGGAAGCCCTTGTGCGAGACGTAGATGAGCTTCGGATTTCGCTCGCGCAGCGACGCGTAATCGAGACCGAGGCTCGCCATGCGGCCCGGTTTGAAGTTCTCGACGAACACGTCCGCGGTGTCGACCAGCTTGTGCAGCGCGGCCAGTCCGGCTTCGCTATCGAGGTCGAGTGCCACGCTCTTCTTGTTGCGATTGAAGGTGCGGAAAAAGCCCGCGCCGGTGCCGAGCAAACGGCGCGTGCCGTCGCCGCGCGGCGGCTCGACCTTGATCACTTCGGCGCCGAGATCGCCGAGAATCATCCCGCAGGTCGGGCCCATCACCATATGCGACAACTCGATCACGCGAATGCCCGCGAGCGGCAGCGCGCCCGGCTGCGGCACGGAAGAAGCAGCGGCTGAAGTAGAGGAAAGCGGATTCATTGCAGTACCTGCGAGTCGGAGGATTCGAAACGTTGACGGGCGGCGCTGAACTGCTTCGGCAAGCCGGCGCGTGCCAGATAGCCGTAGAGCGGTTCGCCGGGCAAGGCGTCGGCGAGCACGGCGCGCGACGCGAGCAGACGGTCGAGGTCGATGCCGGTCGCGTAGCCCATGCTGTCGAGCATGAACACTAGGTCTTCGGTGTTGACGTTGCCGGTCGCGCCCGGCGCATGCGGACAGCCGCCGAGGCCGGCCAGCGACGCGTCGAATTCGCGGATGCCGTGTTGCAGCGCGACCAGCGTGTTGGCGAGACCGAGGCCGCGCGTGTCGTGGAAATGCAGCGAGCGCAGCTTGCCGCCCGCCACGTCGCGCACCAGCTCGATGATCTCGCCGACCTGGCGCGGCGTCGCTTCGCCGGTAGTGTCGCCGAGCGCGATCACATCGGCGCCCGCTTGCACCGCGGCGCGGGCGATCGCGGCGATATCCGCGTACGGCACCGCACCTTGCAGCGTGCAGCCGAAGACCGTCGACAAACCGGCGATCAGTTCGACGCGCCGCGCGTCGGCATGCGCCGCGCCGTCGATCAACTCGCGCATTGCCGCGAACGCCTCGATCATTTGTGAAGGCGTCTTGCGCACGTTCGCGAGGCTATGCGCGGCGCTCACCGAAATCGGCGCGACGATCCGATGCACGCCGGCTTCGAGCGCGCGTTGCGCGCCCTTCAGATTCGGCACCAGCGCAGTCACGATCAGATCGTCGTAGGTGAGCGCGTGGGCGATGACTTCGTCGGCGTCGGCCATCTGCGGCAGCAGCTTCGCCGGCACGAAGGAGGCGACTTCCATATGGCGCACGCCGGCGGCATAGGCGGCGTCGATCCAACGCCGTTTGAACGCGGTGGGCATCGTGCGGGCGATGCTTTGCAGACCGTCTCGCATACCGACTTCGGTCACGACGACGCGCTCCTGGGTATCACTCATGGTCTTGAATCCCGGTCTTGAATGCCGCGGAGAATGCGGGGAAGGAAGCAACTGAGTGACAGCGTGCCCGCGCATCGGCGCGCGGGAAAGTCTGCGTTGGCGACGCACTCCATCGCCGCTCGCGATGGCGGCTCAGGCAAGCGGGACGGACGTGAGCCGTCGCAAAGGGAAAACGCTTAAGGGCTTTTCAGAGGGTGTGACGGAAAAATCGCGACGCGGTTTTTAGACTCGGCCTCAGACCGCGTTCAGCAGATGATCGAGCAGATGCGACGCCGCGAGCGTCAGCGCCTGACGGTCACGCATGCAAATCACGAAGCGCCGTTCGGCCCAGGCTTCGTGCAAGGGCACGGCCATGATGCCGTATTCATCGGCGGCGTGACGGGGCAGCGCTTCGCGCGGCAGGATCGCGACGGCGAGGCCGGCCTGGATGAAACGATAGGCGGCATCGAACGTCGACACGTAGGTGCGATAGTTGAGCTCGCGGCCCTTCTCCACCGCGATGCGCTGCATCAGCGCATTCACCGACGCATTCGATGAGAGTCCGAGGTGGTCAAAGGCCAGCGTCTGCTCGAAGCTGATCGAGGCCTCGCCCGCCAGCGGATGGTCGCGCGGCACGATCAGCGCGAGATGATCGGCGCGATAGGGCAGCGTGTCGAGACTGCCCATCGGCACGACGTCGCGGCAGATGCCGAGATCGGCGACGCCCTCTTCCAGACCTCGCACGATTTCCGCGCTCACGCGCTCTTCAACGTCCACGCGAATCCGCGGGTTCGCCTTCAGAAACGCCGAGAGCGCCTCGGGCAGAAACTCCACCATCGACGACACGTTCGCCAGCACCCGCACATGGCCGCGCGCGCCGGCCGCGTATTCGCTGAGTTCGGCCTGCAAGCGTTCGTGGCCGCGCATGATGAGCCGCGCGTGCCGCAGCAACGCCTCGCCGGCGGCGGTCGCGCGCACGCCGCGCTGGCTGCGCGAGAGCAACGCGACATCGACCAGCGCCTCGAGATCCGCGAGCCGTTTGCTGACCGCCGACGGCGCGATGAACTCCCGTTCGGCCGCGCGCGCGATCGTGCCTTCCTCGCAGACGGCAATGAACAAGCGCAAGGTGACCTGATCGATCTGCCACATGAGCGGGCGTGCTCCCTAGGTTCGAAGTGGGAAAATTATGCCCCACGATGACGGCGGCTGAGGCCGTCTCAGGGTATCCACCGCGGGAGTTGCTGGGGTTGCTGGGGTTGCTGGGTTGCTTGAACTGCTCGAGCCGAGCGGGCCGCTTGGGCCGCATGGATCACTTGGCCGCTTGGGCTGCTCGAACCGCTTGAACCGCGTGAACCGCCTGAACCTGCGATCACGCCTGCACTTGCCCGACTTTTCCGGTCTGGCTATGCTGAGGACCTTGCCGGCCGCGAGTATCTCCTCAACATGCGAATCGCGGCACGAACCAGAACAATCGACCAAAGATAGCCATGTCCACCACCAGTCTCTTCCTCACCGCCGCGGGCGTCGGCCTCGCGATCGCCGCGCCGGTCGGCCCGATGGGCATGCTGTGCATCCGTCGCACGCTGACCGGCGGTCCGCGCGCCGGGCTCGCCATCGGCTTCGGCATCGCAACCGGCGACGCCGCCTATGGTCTGATCGCGGCGCTCGGCCTCGTCAGCATCTCGCAGTTCATGCTCGCGTACGACCGGCCCTTGCATCTGCTCGCGGGGTTGTTCCTGTTGTATCTGGGCGTGCGTACGCTGCTGCAGAAAGCACCCGCCGACGCTGCAAACGGCGGCGACCAGGACAACGGCAAGCTCGCGCAAGTGGGCCGCGCCGGCGCGCTGCGCGCCTATGCGAGTTCATTGCTGCTCACGCTGACCAATCCGCAAACGGTCATCATGTTCGCCGCGCTGTTCACAACGCTTGCGCCGCGTGGCGCGTTTTCATCGAGCATTGCACTGACCACCGTGGGCGGCGTGTTTTGCGGCTCGATCGCGTGGTGGTGTTTCCTCGTGACGGTGGTGTCGCTCGCGCGCCATGCAATCGGCAGCAAACTGCGTGTTGCCATCGACCGGATCGTCGGATTCACGCTGGCGGCGTTCGGCGTCGTGGAAATTCGCCGGGCACTTTGAACGGGCGTCGCCGCACCACGCCACGTGCTAGCGCCGCGATTGCATCGGCGGCTGTGGCCTCAGTCTCACGAGCGCCCGCGCAACGCCACCACCACCACTCCTGCAATCGCCAGCAAGCCACCGCATAGCGTCGCGAGCCCCGGACGCTCGCCGGTCAGCAGCGCGGACAAGGCTGTCGCCACGGCGGGCGTCAGATAGAGAAAATTGGCCGCGCGCGCCGCGCCGAAATGACCGAGCGCGAAGGTCCACGTCGCATAACCGAGCGCCGCCGGAAACACACCGAGCACTAGCACGGCCTGCAGCGTGCCGTGCGGCGCGCCGACGAGCGAATGCAACGCGCCCGGCAGCCAGGGCGTTAGCAGCAGCGCTCCGGCCAGTAAGGTGTAGGCGGTGCAGGTCAGCGCGCCGTAGACCGGAATCAGACGCCGCTGCAGCACGAAGTAACTCGCGGAACACAGCGCGGCGCCAAGAATCAAGGTACTGCCCGCACCGAGCGTCAGGCCGCCCGGCTGCCCGCGCGCAATCACGGCGATACCCGCCAGGCTTATCAGCGACCCGAGCCATCCCCATCGGTTGAAACGCTCGCCGAGCACCGCGGCCGCCAGCAGCGCCGTAAAAATCGGCAGCGTATTGACGATGAAACTCGCCGCACCCGCGGCCACGGTCTTTTCACCGGTATTGAGCAGCGCGTTGTAGAGCGCGATACCGAGAAAACCGCACAAAGCGAAGCGCAGGCTGTCGGACCATGTCGGCAGACGCGGCCGCCGGTAGGCGAGCCACGCGAGCACCAGCAGCGCCGCGGTAGCGAATCGCGCCGACGCCAGTTGCAAAGGCGGCAAGCCCTGCAAGCCGATGCGAATGAATGGAAAAGCGGATGCCCACGACACAATCGTGAAGGCAACCGCCCCCGCCGCCAACAGCGGCTGACGCGCAAAGCGCGAGGGACGAGGCGAAGTCAGTGTATTCATGCCACGATCGTGCCTTGGCATGAGCTGCTAAGCTAGAACACAAATGAACACCGTGATGTGAATATGGCTCACACCTTGCCACCCGCCGCGTCCGCGCGGCCGCCGCTCGCCAGCCTCGAAACCGTCTGTCACGTGGCCCGCGAAGGCTCGTTCCTCGCCGCCGCGGAAGCCGCCGGCCTCACGCACGGCGCGATTAGCCGACGAGTCGCCGCGGTTGAAAACTGGCTTGGCATGACGCTGTTCGAACGCCATGCGCGCGGCGTGCGGCTGACACCGGACGGGCAGCGTTTTGTCGGCCGGATCGAGCAGGCTTTCGGCATTATCGACAGCGCGGCGGACCAATGGCGCTCGCCGCGCAGCCCGCAACTGGTCAAGCTAAGCGTGGTGCCCGCGTTCGCCAAGCTGTGGTTCTTCGAGCGCCAGGCGGCGTTCGAAACCGAGGCGCCGGCGCTGCGTATCCAGCTCGACATCGGCCACCGCAACGTGGACATCGTCAGCGGCGACGCGGACCTGGCCATCCGCTACGGGCGCGGCAACTGGCGTCAGCTCGAGGTCAAGCCGTTCCTGCCGGAGAAACTGTATCCGGTGGCGCATCCCGCACTGGCCGCGCAACTGGCGAAGCAGCGGCATAAGCGCGGCGACGCGGCGCTGCTGGATTTGCCGCTGCTGCACGACTCGGATGTGACAGGCTGGCGCGCATGGTTCGATGCGCTGGACATGCCGTTGAAACCTCGCGCGCAGGACCGGCGCTTCGAAGACTACACGCTGGTGCTGGCCGCCGCGGAAGCGGGTCTCGGCGTGGCGCTGGCCCGCGTGCCGCTCGCCGACGCCTATCTGCAGCGCAGCGGCCTCGTGCGTGTGAGCCGCCATGAAGTCGCCTCGCCGCTCACCTACTACTTCGTTCATGCGAAAGGCGAGAGCCGGCCCGAGGTGCTGGCGTTGATTGACCGTATGCAGACCGCTTCGTACGCAAACGCGGCAGTTTTGCGACAATAGCGGCTTTCGCCGCGCCACGGCGGTCTTGCCGCCGCCCTCCATCGACTGTCGAAGGCAGGCGCGCCGGCCTTGCCGCCTATAACCCGTCCAACCCACCCGACCGCCAGCGGTCCGCTCAATGGCACTTCCCCACATCGATCTGCTGTACTCCGTCTCCGGCCTGTTCGTCGGCTTTCTGGTCGGACTGACGGGCGTCGGCGGCGGCTCGCTGATGACGCCGATCCTGGTCCTGCTGTTCAACGTGCATCCGGCCACCGCGGTCGGCACCGACCTGCTGTACGCGGCGGCCACCAAGGCGACCGGCACGCTCGTGCACGGCCTGAAGGGCTCCGTCGACTGGCAGATCACCCTGCGCCTCGCCGCCGGCAGCGTGCCGGCCGCCACCATCACGCTGATCCTGCTGCATCGTTATGGCATGGACACGCCGGGCGCAAGCCGGCTGATTCAGGTCGTGCTCGGCGCGGCGTTGCTGGTGACGGCGGTGGCGCTAGTGTTTCGTCCGCAACTCGCGGCGCTCGGCGCGCGCAAACAGCGCACGCCGCGTCAGGGACGCACGCTCGCGCTGACCATGCTGACCGGCGCGGTGCTCGGCGTGCTGGTGTCGCTGACCTCGGTCGGGGCGGGCGCGATCGGCGTGACGGTGTTGTTGCTGCTGTATCCGCTGCTGCCGACCACGCGCATTGTCGGGTCGGACATCGCGCACGCGGTGCCGCTCACCCTGCTGGCGGGCGCCGGCCACTGGCTGCTGGGCTCGATCGACTGGTCGATGCTGCTGTCGTTGCTGGTGGGATCGCTGCCGGGCATCGCGATTGGCAGCTATCTGTCCGCACGCGCGCCGGACGCGCTGCTGCGCAACCTGCTCGCCGCCACGCTCACGCTAGTCGGCGTACGCCTCGTGCTGGCCTGAAACCGCCTTAAGGATATCGACGCACGCCGGCGCGAACGTCCAGCGGCTACTTGAAGAACCGGCAGGTCAGATCGGCTTCGAACTGCCGGATCCATTGACCGTGACGATCGTGATAGGACTGCGCCCAGCCGCCGCGCCGCACGGTGACGAGGCGCTCGTGCGCCGCGTCGCTCGGATCCGCGGCGGCACTGATGTCGAAATGCGCCGGCGCAAAACCGTGCCGCGCGCACACCAGTTCGAAAGCCGCCCGATCGCCGATGGGCAGATCGGTATAGCGCAAAAGCGGGGTTTCCATGGCGTTGACTCCGGTTCCCTACTCATCACAGTACGCTTCGCAACGCGTCAGCAGTGTGTCACAGCGCACAGACTGACCGTGGCCGCGCCGCCGTCCCGTTCGGAACGGCTGAGCCCTATCATCGCCGCTTCAATAATCGCCAAATTAAATAAAAAAAGGCTCCGGTTTTTTGCCGGAACCTTGGTGCGCGTCTGCATCACGATGGCGCATGACGGCGTGAACCGCCCGCGCCAGGTGTCGCAGCCTGCTTACTGCTGCACGACGGTCAGCTTGTTCGACACCGACGTCACGCCCGCGACGCCCTTGGCGGCCTGGCCGGCAGCGTCGATCTGGCCTTGGTCAGGCACCGAACCCGTGAGCGTCACCGCGCCGCCACGAGCACGCACGGCGATGTTCGACACGTCGACGCCTTGTGTCTTGGCCAACGCGCCACGCACCTTGCGGCCCAGCTGGCTATTCGCCTTCTTGGTCGCCTTGGCGCTGGCAGCCGGCGCGGCGGTCGTGCCGGTTGCCGTTGCGTCGCTTGCCTGAGCGTACACATTGCACGCCACCACCATTGCCACAACCGAGCCCAGCGTTTTCAGAAAACCGACCGATTTCATAGCTTTTCTTCTCCTTAGCTTCACATTGGACCGCATACACAAGCGGCTTCGTTACGACTACCGGCAGCCATGCTGGGCGCGCACGACAAGGCGCGGCCGAGCAACGGCCGACTATGGCTGTAACACGATGTGCGAGAGGCGAGAGAGGCCGGTTGCCGTTGCCGCCTGCGATGACAGGCATGCAGTGCGGTACGAAACCGGCAAGCCGCGAAGTCCGCCGACGCGCCCGGTTCTTGTGTGTCGTGCCGGGTCGCGCCGCGCAAACATCTGTTCGCGGCAGCGATGCACAATTTAATCTAGCCGGGCCAGAAGCGCAAAGGGTTTAGTCGCGTTTAGTCATACTCGAGACGCTCGAGATGCGAATCGCGTCAGGCGCACGGGCTGTCACGCCACATTCACGATTTGTTACGGGTTTGTCGGCGCTGGCCGCCGCCGCGCGTTCCGCCGTGCGGTGAATCTCAGGTACCATCGGCGCGACGCAAGCTGCCGCGCGGCTCGCACGCCCTTCGCGGCAGCAGGGCCCGCAAGCCGCGCGTGCTTCGCACCGATTCGCGCGCCGCAGAGCGCCGTTCCTGTTCACTTTCGACCGTAGCCGTCACGTCATCCGATGAAGCCAGCCACCGGCCGCAAAAGCCCTCCTCGTCTCGTCGCCCGTTTTGTCGCGATCTCCTGGCGCGATCTCGCGGTCTCGTTCGGGCCGATCCTGCTAATCGCCGCCGTCGCGATCTGGGTCGCCGTGCGGCTGATCCAGCCCGCGCCACCCAGCACGCTAACCATTAGCGCCGGCCCGGAAGGCAGCACCTTCTGGACAGCGGCGCAAAAGTACAAAACGATCCTGGCGCGCAACCGCATCACGCTGAACGTGCTGTCGTCGGAAGGCTCGCTGCAGAATCTCAAGCGGCTGTCGGACCCGAAATCGGACGTCGATGTCGCCTTCGTGCAGGACGGCGTCGCGCCCGGCGCGGCGTCCGACGGGCTGATGTCGCTCGGCAGCGTGGCCTATGTGCCGCTGGCGATCTTCTATCACGGGCCGACCGTCACGCGGCTTTCCGAGTTCAAGGGCCAGCGGCTCGCGGTCGGCGCCGAAGGCAGCGGCACGCGCGAACTGGCGCTCGCGCTGCTCAAGGCCAACGGCATCGTGCCGGGCGGCGCGACCAAACTCCTGCCGCTTTCCGGCGACGACGCCGCCGAGGCACTCGTCTCCGGCAAGGTCGACGCGGCGTTCCTCGCCGGCGATTCGGCGCAACCCGCGGTGATGGGTAAGCTCTACCGCACGCCGAACGTGCAGTTCTACGACTTCTCGCAAGCCGATGCGTACACGCGCCGCTTTCCCTACCTGACGCAACTCGAGATGCCGATGGGGGCGTTCGACCTCGGCAAGAATCTGCCGTCCGCGCCGATTCATATGGTGGCGCCGACCGCCGAGCTGGTGGCGCGCGACTCGCTGCATCCCGCGCTTTCCGACCTGTTGATCGAAGCCGCCCGCGAGGTGCACGGCAAGGCGAACATCATGCAGCGCGCCGGCGAATTCCCCGCGCCGCTCGCGCACGATTTCCCGATCAGCGACGACGCCGCCCGCTACTACAAGTCGGGCAAGAGCTTCCTTTACCGGATCCTGCCGTTCTGGCTCGCGAGTCTCGCCGACCGGCTGCTGGTGGTCGTGGTGCCGCTGATCGTGTTGCTGGTGCCCGCCTTGCGTCTGGTGCCGTCGCTGTATGCATGGCGGGTGAAATCGCGCATCTATCGCTGGTACGGCGCGCTGATCGCGATCGAACGCAGCGCGCTCAGCGACCATTCGCCCGCCGAGCGCGCCTCGCTGATCGAGCGGCTCGACGCGATCGAGGAGTCGGTCAACGGTCTGAAGATGCCGCTCGCCTATGCGGATCAGTTCTACGTGCTGCGCGAGCATATCGGCTTCGTGCGCCAGCGGCTCATGCAGGCCCGCGACGCCCAGCGCGACGAGGCCGCCAACGAAGCGGAAAGCGCGGAGAACGGTGCGGGCGAAGCAGGCGCCGGACCCACGCCGCGCGCCGCGAACGAAGCGGCCGAAATCGGCGAAACGCGCGACGACAACGACGCAAAACCATATTGACGGGTGCAAGCCGCGGCTGCACCGCGTAAGATCATTACAATTCCGACGGTCCAGCAGACGCGCCGTGCGGAACAGGCAATTCGGGAGACATTTATGACCGTTGGCATCGACGCCAGGCAACCGCTGTGGTTTTACGACTTTGTCTCGCCGTTTACCTACCTGTTGCTGGAGCAGCACGACAAATGGCCGGGCTTCGACTTCGTGTTCACGCCGGTCGTACTGAACGATCTGTATCGTCACTGGGGACAGCGGCCGGCTTACGGCGTGCCCTCGAAGCGCACCTTCCTGTACCGGCACGCGCTGTTTCGCGCGGAGCAACTCGGCATCCCGTACAAGATGCCGCCGGCGCATCCCTTCGATTCCATGAAGCCGTTGCTGCTCGCCACCGCGGCGAACGGCGACATCAACTTCGTGCGCGAGATTTTCCGTTTCATCTGGCGTGAAGGCCGCGATCCGTCCACCGACGAAGCCTTCGCCGAGTTGTGCGACCGCGTCGGCATGCCCGACGGTCCGGAGATCATCAGAAGCGCAGCCGTGCTGGCGCAATTGCAGCGCAATACGGCGGATGCGATCGGCCTCGGCGTCTACGGCGTGCCGACCTTCTTTCTGAACGATCAATTGTTCTGGGGTGAGGACGCGTTGCCCATGGTGCTGTACTGCGCGCGCACGCCGAACTGGCTCGAATCGAGAGAAGTCAAACGGATTAGTTCGTTGCCGTCGGGGCTCGCGGACATTCAACCGTAGGCGATACGTAAGCGTATAGCGGGCGAAACGCGCGTTCCACGGCGCTTGCGCGGATTTGTTACGGCAAAACAGCCTTGCTGATGCCGGCCATACCGTGCCCGCTATGCCGCTACACCGCAAACGGGCCTAAGGTTATGACCTTCGCGCCGTGCGCGTTGGCGCTCCGCTCTCGCGAGACGCTCGCGGGCGGCTCCGTACGACGCCTCATCGGATCCGATCCGCTTGCCCCGCCTCGCTTAAACCATGGACGACACTGCCGCCTCCCTCGATATCTGGCTCGTGCGCGTGCTGCGCACGCTGCTGGTCGAGCGCAGCGTCACGCAGACCGCGTTGCGTCTGAATCAGACCCAGCCTGCCATCAGCACCGCGCTGCGCAAACTGCGCGAGACGCTGAACGACCCGATCCTCGTGCGCGGCAAGTCGGGCATGGTGCCGACCGAATACGGTGAATCGCTGCTGGCTTCCGCGCAACGCGTGCTGCGCGAAGTGGACTTCGTCGCGACGCCGCATGGCGACTTCGATCCCGGCCGCTCGCGCCGCACGTTTCGCGTGGCCGCGCCGGATTATCTGAACGACTTCTTCATGCCGACGGTGATCGCGCAGTTTCGCGAGGCGGCGCCACATGCTCGGCTGGAGATCGATTCGCTGAGCCCGATGCTCGATCATTCCGCCGCGCTCGATGCAGGTGAACTCGATCTGGTGATCGGCAACTGGCCGAAGCCCGATGCGCGTTTCGAACGCAGCGATCTGTTCTCCGACACGGTCGTGTGCATGATGCGCGCCGATCATCCGCTGACGCGCATGCCGTTGACGCGCGAGGCGTATCTCGCCGCGCCGCATCTCGCGCCGACGGCGTATAGCGGCGCGAGCAGCGGCGCCATCGACATCGGCTTCGCGCGGGCGCGCGCCGAGCGACGCATCGTCGCCACGCTGCCCTACTTCGGGCTGGTGCCGCAAACGCTGCTGCAATCCGATCTGATCTTCACGACGACGCGCCGCTTCGCGATGCACTATGCGGACATGCTGCCGCTCGCGGTGGTCGACGTGCCGATTCCGTTTCCGCGCATCAAGTGCTACCAACTCTGGCATCCGCAGCCGGACCGGCCGAGCGATGTCGGCTGGCTGCGTACGCTGATGTCTCAAGTGTCGGATACGCTGGTCGCGCAGAAGGTGCGGCGCGCGAAACGGACGCCCAAAAAGGAAACGTCAGCCGCAATGGGCTGACGTTTGGGTTTGAGGTTTGACGGGCGCCGGTTGAGCGCCTTCGTCTTGACTTACTTCTATTGTTCAGACACTCGCGCAGAGCTGCTGCGTTGCGAGTTGCGCCACGACCTGCCGCGTGCGAATCTGCAGCAACTCCGCGCACACCGCCACGGCGATCGCCGAAGGCGCCTTATCGACGATACCGGCCACGCCGATCGGACACGTCATCTCCACGAGCCGGTCCAGATCCACGCCACGATCGAGCAAACGACGCTCGAATTTCACGCGCTTCGTCTTCGAACCGATCATGCCGAAGTAGGTGAAATCGCGCCGCCGCATGATGCGGGCAGCGAGCGAGAAATCGAGCGCGTGGTTATGCGTCATCACGAGAAAGTACGCGCCGGGCGGCGCCGTATCGACGATCGCGTCCGGCGTGTCGGTCGCTTCGATCTGCACGTTGGCGGGCGTTTCGTCGGGGAACAGTTCGTCGCGCTCGTCGACCCACTGGACGACGCACGGCAAGCTGCCGAGCAGCTTGATGAGCGCATGCCCAACGTGCCCCGCGCCGAACAGCACGATATGCATCGGTGCCGGACGCGGCGTCTGCACGGCGCTGCGTCGGCCGATCTGAACGGATGAAAAATCGTTCATGGCGATCATTCCAGTGAGTGTGTTGTTCACGCGCTTCTTTCCCGGTCCATTGCTACGCTGATTGCCGCAGTGCTGCGGTCGCAGCACGCACCGCGCCGACCGCCTTGAGGATTTCCTCGCTGGTCGCCGGCGCATTCAGCGGCGGATTGACCTTATGGTCGCCGACCGCCGACACTGCGTCGCGCACGGCGAAGAACACCGAGAACGGCAGCAGCAGCGGCGGTTCGCCGGTCGCCTTCGAGCGATGGATGCTGTCCTCCGCGTTGCGGTTCTTGAAGAGACGCACGCGGAAGTCGGGCGGCGTATCGTTGACCGTCGGAATCTTGTAGGTGGACGGCGCATGCGTCATCAGCTTGCCGCCCGCGTTCCACCACAGTTCTTCGGTCGTAAGCCAGCCCATGCCTTGAATGAACGCGCCTTCCACTTGGCCAACGTCGAGCGCAGGATTCAACGACGCGCCTACGTCATGCAACGCGTCCGCGCGCAGCACGCGCATTTCGCCGGTCAGCGTGTCGATCACCACTTCCGACACGGCCGCGCCGTACGAGTAGTAGTAGAACGGCCGGCCTTGCAGCTTCGATTGATCCCAATAGAGCTTCGGCGTCGCGTAGAAACCGTCCGACCAGAGTTGGATACGCGCGACGTAAGCCTTCGCGATCACTTCTTCGAACGGCACGATGGCGTCGCCCACCACCACGCGGTCATGCACGAAGCGCACTTCCGACGCGCTTACCTGCCCCCCGCCGAAACGCTCGGCGGCAAACGCCGACAGACGTTCGCGCAACTGGCGCGCGGCGTCCTGCGCGGCCTTGCCGTTCAGATCGGAACCCGTCGAAGCTGCCGTCGCCGACGTATTGGCGATCTTGCTGGTGTCGGTCGCCGTGACGCGAATGCGGTTGAAACCAATGCCCAGTTCATGCGCGACGACTTGCGCGACCTTCGTGTTCAAGCCCTGGCCCATTTCGGTGCCGCCGTGGTTCACCAGCACCGAACCGTCGGTGTAGATGTGCACGAGCGCGCCGGCCTGATTGAAGTGGGTCACGTTGAACGCGATGCCGAACTTGACCGGCGTCAGCGCCATGCCCTTCTTCAATATTGCGTTGTTGGCGTTGAACTCGTTGATCGCCGCGCGGCGCGCGCGGTATTCGCTGGTCGCTTCGAGTTCGTCGATCAGTTCGTGAATCACGTTGTCTTCGACGATCTGACCGTACGGCGTCTGATTGCGTTCGGTCTTGCCGTACAGATTGCGACGGCGCACGTCGAGCGAGTCTTCACCCACCGAGCGCGCGACGTTGTCCATGATGTATTCGATCGCGAACGCGCCTTGCGGACCGCCGAAGCCGCGGAACGCCGTATTCGACTGCGTGTTGGTCTTGCCGCAGAAGCCGTCGATCGTCACGTCGGAGAGCCAGTACGCGTTGTCGAAGTGGCACAGCGCGCGCGTCATCACCGGGCCGGACAGGTCGGCGGAGAAACCGCAGCGCGAGGTCATGTCGACCGTCACGCCGTCGATCACGCCCTTGTCGTCGTAGCCGACTTCATACGTGTAGTGGAAATCGTGGCGCTTGCCCGTGACCATCATGTCGTCGTCGCGGTCCGGACGCAGTTTCACCGGGCACAGCAGCTTCCATGCGGCGAGCGCCGCGCAGCAGGCGAACAGACCCGATTGCGATTCCTTGCCGCCGAAACCGCCGCCCATGCGGCGGCATTCGATCAGCACGTTGTGCGACGCCACGCCCAACGCATGCGCGACCATGTGCTGCATTTCGGTCGGGTGCTGCGTCGAACAATAGACGTGCATGCCGTCGTCGTCCTTCGGCACCGCGTACGAAATCTGGCCTTCCAGATAGAACTGCTCCTGGCCGCCGAGCAACATTTCGCCAGCTTCGCGACGCGCGGCGCGGGCGATCTTGGTGTCCGCCTCGCCGCGCGCGAGTTTCATCGGCGGCAGCACGTGCTGGTTCGCGGCGCGCGCCTGTTGCGCCGTCAGAATCGCGGGCAGTTCCTCGTAGACGATTTCGGCGCGGCGCGCCGCGAGACGCGCGGTTTCATGCGACGTCGCGACCACGATGAAGATCGGCTGACCGATGTATTGCACGAGGCCGTCGGCGAGAATCGGATCGTCGCCGTGGATGATCGGGCCGACGTCGTTGACGCCCGGGATGTCGTCGGCGGTAAAGATCGCGACCACGCCCGGCGTGGCGCGCACCTTGTCGAGCGACATCGAGACGATCTTCGCATGCGCTTTCGACGACAGGCCGAGCGCGGCGTGCAGCGTGCCGGCGAGCGTCGGAATGTCGTCGGTGTAGGTGGCGCGGCCGCTCACGTGCAGATGCGCGGACTCGTGCGGACGCGAGACGTGGACCTGGGTGAAGTCGTCGAGCTCCTTGAGGTCTTTCAGGAACGGTTCGGCGTGCTGATTCATTGTGTGTGTTCTCCGTATCCGTTGGGCTTCTGCTTAGACGCTTGCAGGCGCGCAGGCCGCTGCGACCGCGCGCACATCCAGCGCGCTCTTCGGCAGCGGATTGTTCGGGCGCGTCTCGAGCCAGAAGCGGTACAGCGTATTCTTCGCCGATTCGAGGCGGTAGTTGCTGGTCGCGCGCATGTCCGACAGCGGCGCGTAGTCGTTGCCGAGCGCGAGCATCGCGGCCTGCGCGGTGGCTTCGTGCCATTCGGCGTCGCGCAGCACGGCTTCGGCGTGCGTCGCGCGCTTGGACGTGGCGGCCATGCCGCCGAATGCGATGCGCGGCTCGCGGATCACGTTGCCATCAGCGATGAACGAGAACGCGGCGCACACGGCCGAAATATCCGAATCGAAGCGCTTGGACAGCTTGTACGTGCGGAACTGCAGGTTCTTGCGTACGCCGTTGCGCGACGGCACTTTCAGGCCGACGACGAACTCATGCTCCGCCATATCCTTCTTCTGATACGCGAGGTATAGGTCTTCGAGCGGCATTTCGCGCTCGATCTCGCCGCCACGCACGATCACGCGCGCGCCGAGGGCGATCAGGCCCGGCATCGAATCGCCGATCGGCGAACCGTTGGCGATATTGCCGCCGAGCGTGCCGGCATTGCGAATCGGCAGCGACGCGAAGCGTTGCTGCATTTCGAACAGTTCCGGGTACTGCTTGACGATTTCCGTGTAGGCCTTTTCGACGCTCACACCCGCGCCGATCTCGATCCATTCGTCGTTGGTTTCGAGCTTCTGCAATTCGGCGATCTGCCCGACATACACGATGTTGCCGAGGTCGCGCATCATCTTGGTGACCCACAGCCCGATGTCCGTGCTGCCGGCGAGAATACGCGTGGCCGGTTCGGCTTCCTTGATCCTGGCGAGCGCCTCGACCGTGCGCGGCGCGGCGAACTGCTGGCCGGCGTGCTGATAGTGGAACGTGTCCTTGCGCTCGAGCGTGGCGAGTGTTTTCGACAGCGCTTCGATGTTGACCGGCGCTTTCGGCGCGGGCGCTTCGAACATGCGCACGGCGGCGTCGACGATCGGACGATAGCCCGTGCAGCGGCACAGGTTGCCGGTCAGCGCGTTGCTGATCGCTTCACGCGACGGCACGGTCTTGTTCGCGCAGCTATGTTCGTGACCGTGCTTTTCGTACAGCGACCACATCGACATGACGAAGCCCGGCGTGCAGAAACCGCACTGCGAGCCGTGGCACTCGACCATCGCTTCCTGCACCGGATGCAGCGAGCCGTCCGGCTGGCGCAGGTCTTCGACGGTATAGAGCGCTTTGCCGTCGAGCGTCGGCACGAACTGGATGCAGGCGTTGACCGCCTTGAAGTCGACGCCGCCCGCCTCGTTACGTTCGCCGATCACGACCGTGCACGCGCCGCAATCGCCTTCGGCGCAGCCTTCCTTGGTGCCCGTGCAATGCGCGTCTTCGCGCAGATATTGCAGGACGGTGCGGGTGACGGGCGCGTCCTTGATCTCGCGGATCGCGTTGCGGTGGTAGAAGCGAATCGGCTCAGTCATGTCTCGTTACTCTCGAATGTTCTATGTCCGTGGGGACGTGCAGCAGTGATGGTTCGAAAACTATCACCGTCAATAAATACAACCCATAGCTCGGATCGCATGCGGGACATATCCGCGAAAAGATATCGAGATGGGTTTGGGAGACGGTTGGCTTATGGTGATTACGACTTTTTGCCGTGTTTTTCTATTTTATGCCGACTAACGGACAAGACAGATCCTGGCGTTTTGGCTGGCCGTGCTGAAAAATTGGGCATTACCGGGGCAAAAACGGACCACTATATGGTTCCCGGAACGGCTTTTTGTCGGATGAATTATTAAGCAAGTCCTGCAAGAAAACCGGTTCCATGGGAAAATCACGCCTTCCCGCCGAATTCAAGTCTCGTTTTCCCCATGTCCACCGACTCAGCGACACCTCGCAGCGAATTTGCGACGACCATGCAGATCATTCCGGTCGTCTTTTTCACGTTTCTTTGCTATCTGACGATCGGAATTCCGCTTGCGGTGTTGCCGGGCTACGTCCACGACGACCTCGGTTACAGCGCCGTGCTGGCGGGTGCGGCAATCAGCGTGCAGTACCTGGCGACGTTGGCGTCGCGGCCGCTCGCCGGCCGTTCCGCGGATACGTTGGGGCCAAAGCGGACCGTTTCGATTGGTTTGCTGGGTTGTGGTGCAAGCGGGGTTTTGTTGTTGCTGGCTGTGCTGTGCGGACGCTGGCCGGTGCTGAGCCTTGGGTTGCTGGTGTGCAGCCGTCTTGTGTTGGGGTTCGGCGAGAGCCTGTGCGGCACGGGCGCGATTCTGTGGGGCATCGGCCGGGTGGGCACGAGTAACAATGCGCGGGTGATCTCGTGGAACGGTATAGCGACGTATGGCGCGCTGGCGGTCGGCGCGCCGCTGGGCGTGGCGATTGAGCATACGGTCGGGTTTGCCGCGTTGGGAGTTCTGGTGATTCTGCTGGCGGCGCTCGGCTTTTATCTCGCTCGTCCCATTGCGCCGGTGCCGATCGTGCACGGCGAGCGGATGTCGTATCGGAGCGTGTTCACGCGGGTGTTGCCGCATGGGATTGGGTTGGCGCTTGGCTCTGCCGGGTTTGGGTCGATTGCTACTTTTATTACGCTGTTTTATGCGGCTAAGCATTGGCCGAATGCGGCGTTGTCGTTGACGGTGTTCGGGACGTTGTTCATTGGGGCGCGGTTGTTGTTTGCCAATACGATTAAGACCTACGGTGGGTTTCGGGTCGCGATTGCTTCGTTTTCGTTTGAATGCGCGGGTTTGTTGATGTTGTGGTTGGCGCCTGAGCCTCATATCGCACTCGCTGGCGCGGCTTTGACCGGGTTTGGGTTTGCGTTGGTGTTTCCGGCTCTCGGGGTCGAGGCTGTGGGGCTCGTGCCGCCGGCTAGTCGAGGGGCGGCTTTGTCGGCGTACTCCGTGTTTCTCGATCTCTCGCTTGGGATTACTGGGCCGTTGGCCGGGTATATCGCCGGTGAGTTTGGGTATGGGTCGGTGTTTCTTTTTGCCGCTGTTGCCGCTGCTGGAGGCGTTGGACTTTCTACTTTGCTTTATCTTCGGAATGCTAAGGTGACTAATTTGCCTGCGGCGCTTTGAGGGTTGGTGCCTGCTCGGCAAGTGTTTTTTTCTGTGTGCTGTCGGTGTTGGCCTTTCCTTGAATTCTTTGTGGTCTATTAGCGTTGCCCCTGTGCGGGGCGGCACTTACTTCTCTTTGCCGCCGCAAAGAGAAGTAAGCAAGAGAAAGCGGCTCAAACCGCTAACTCTTAAGCGGGTCCCTCGCACAGTTGCGGTAGCGGTGCATCTGGAATCTGTGCTCTCGCACATTCCGCACTTGTGACACAGCAGTCATACTTCCCGCCTCGCGCTGCGCGCTCGCCGGAACGGCCTGCTCGGAAATCAGTGGCTTCGTTTAGGCACGGTGGGGGCCGTCGGCTTCGCCTCGGTGAAATGCCCTCAGCGGCTTCTGGTTCTGAAGCAATTTTCTCGTCGGATTGCTCTTGCGTTTCAAATGGCGCTCGTTCGCGAGTAAGACCCCACGCGCTTTGAATCGTGCCCGCCCCTCACACAACAAAGGCGCAAGGGTTCCGCCTTTGTCGCGGTTGCGACGCGGTACCGCGTGCCGCTTTCAGTCCGCAACCGCATCTGCCATGCGTCTCCCCAAATGCGGTGTCACAGCGCCGCCAGTGTCCGTCAATGCGACGTCACCGCGACGCCAATTTTTTGCCAATACGCCGTCGCCGTGCCGCGAATGTCTCAATGCGCCGTCGCTGTTGTTCGCGCGATCGTCTTGAAGCGGATCGGCTTGCTCTGCATCGTTCTAGTTGCGCCAATATGTTCGCGGCTTTCCGATGCCGTCCGCGTGGCTTTTTCCAGAACGTCCGCTGCGTGGCGCGCTGTGATGCGGCTTTGAGGAATTCCCTTCGCGTCCAGCGCAATCACCTGATATAGCTCACGATCAATCTCGACTTCGCGCTGGTAGTCCTCGCCGGTGTCGAGCAACAGCTCCAGCAATCTTCGCTGGCGATGTCTCTCTTCGCGCGTCACAGCCGGACTCCTAACTATCGATGCCACAAGTGTGACCAGTTTTTCCAACTGGCTCAATTGCCGCTCAATCAATCCGAAAGCGGACAGCGCGAGTTTCTCGTATTGAAGCGCGTCAACGGGTGGGCGCGACGCGGTTCGTGAATGCTTGACAGATTTACTCATGGCGCGATCTCCCTGAAACTTATCTGGATCGCCCAACACACGCTAGCGCGGTGGTGAGCGGGCACATTGACGGGATTCGCAGACCGGCACACAGAACCAAGAACCGGCGAGCCGTAAGGCTCCCCCGCCAAGGCCCGCCCATTGGAATCAGGCGTGCAAAGGCAGCCGCGCACTTGCTCGTGCAAGCATGCGGGTTCTGTGTGATGCAGGCTGCGAAACCTGTTTGTCGTGAAGTACACGACGAAACGAGTTTAAACATATCGCGCTGCGAGTGATCACCCGAACAAGCTAAAACGCGCGCGCGGATATCATTTCCGAAATTGCCCAAACTTCTGCTGGAGTACAAGACTACGGCGCCCAAGAAACTTCCGCAAAAACCGCAGCAAATGGTTAGTGAAGTGCGTGACCAATTCGTGCGCCTGACGCCATTTCTTTTGGAGCGGGAGAAGCGTTCGGGCGCCTTCAAAAACTACTGGCCATTTCTTGCGCCCGACGGCGCCCTGATGGAGTGCGAGACGCAATAGGCGCGTGGAGCGCTTTAAAAAACCACCGGCCGTTTCGTGGCATTGCCGAGGCGAAGCCGACGGGCCCCACCGCACCCAAACGAAGCCACTGGTTGCCATGCAGACCATACCGGCGAGCGCGAAGCGCGAGGCGGGATGTATGACTGCTGTGTCACGAGCGCTGAATGTGCGAGGGCACGGATTCCAGATGCGCCACTACCGCGACTGCGCGAGGGCCCCGCTTAAGAGTTAGCGGTGTGAAGC
>NZ_JAQQEK010000070.1:0-15088 GCF_046027355.1 Paraburkholderia sediminicola
GTTTGCTATTGACGGGAGTCGACATAAGGCGGGCTTCGAAGGGCGGATTAGAATAGACGTTCGACGGCATTGTAGCCCCAATTGCCGGCCCAATTCCTTCAATACGGGTACAACTGCCGCGACTGAAACATAGCGAAAGGCTGACGTGGCATGCTGTGGCCGGAACGCGACCCGAATCGGAGTTGCCGGGCGATCGAATGTTTACCCGATGACCACTCCGTACAATGCGCGCCGTTAGCCGCATTTCGCGACATTTAATCGTTCACCCCTCGCGTCCACCCATCGCCACCATGCTCTCCGAGTTTTCGCTGATCGATCGTTTCTTTGCCCGCCGCGCCGCTGCCCGGCCAGCCGACGTCGCGAGCGGCACGCTCGGCATCGGCGACGACTGCGCGCTGCTCGCGCCGCGCGCCGGCGAAATGCTGGCGATATCGACAGACATGCTGGTCGAAGGCCGTCACTTTTTCGCCGATGTCGATCCCGAGGCGCTGGGTCACAAAGCGCTCGCTGTGAATTTGTCGGACCTCGCCGCGATGGGCGCGCAACCGCAGGCGTTCACGCTGGCGTTCTCTTTGCCGAAGGCGGAGGAAGCCTGGCTGGCCGCGTTCAGCGAAGGGCTGTTCGCGCTGGCCGAACGCTACGGCTGCGAACTGATCGGCGGCGACACGACCGGTGGTCCACTAAATCTGTGCATCACCGTGTTCGGCAGCGTCCCGCCGCGCGCGGCGCTGCGCCGCGACGCCGCGCAGCCGGGCGATGACATCTGGATTTCCGGCACGCTCGGCGACGCGCGCGCCGGCCTTGGCGTGCGGCGCGCCGAATGGTCCGCCGATGCCAGCGACACTGCGACGTTTCGCCGCGCCCTCGAACGCCCGGAGCCGCGTGTCGCGCTCGGGCTGGCGCTGCGCGGCGTCGCCCACGCGGCGCTCGACCTCTCGGACGGCCTCGCGGGCGACCTGCTGCACATTCTGGAACGCTCGAACCTGCGAGCCACGGTCGACGTCGACGCCGTCCCGCGCTCCGCCGCCCTGCGCCGGCTTGCGCCCGAGATTCAACGACGCTGCACACTCGCCGGCGGCGACGACTACGAGCTGTGCTTCACCGCGCCGGTCGCGGTGCGTGCCGCAGTCGAAAAGGCCGGCGGCGAGGTGGGCATTCAGCTCACCCGCATCGGTACAATAAGCGCTCTCGAAACGGCGGCCGACCGCCCGGCGATCGGCTGGCGCGATGCCGCCGGCGCGCCGCTCACTCTGACGTTGCAAGGCTTCGACCACTTTCATGCAGACTGATCCCCCGCTCGGCCCAGCCGACAAACTCATCGGCACCGAGCCACCGCAGGCGCCGCGCGCGCCCGATCCGCGCCCGCCGGGCCGTCAGCCGCGCCGCGCCACTGCGCGCTTCATGCTGTCGCATCCGCTGCACATTCTGTCGCTGGGGTTCGGCAGTGGCCTGTCGCCGGTCGCGCCGGGGACGATCGGCACGCTGTTCGCGTGGGCGTCGTTCGCCGTGCTGAGCCGTTATCTGACCGTAATCGAGTGGGGCCTGCTGATCGTCGCCGGCTTCTTTGGCGGCATTGCGATTTGCGGATTCACCGCGAAGAAGCTCGGCATCGACGATCCGTCGCCGGTCGTGTGGGACGAAATCATCGCGTTCTGGCTGGTGCTGCTGATGGTCACGCCGGTCACGCTGACCGGCCAGTTCTGGGCATTCATCGTGTTTCGCTTCTTCGACATGGTGAAGCCGCCGCCCATCGGTTATTTCGATCGCCGTCTGAAAGGTGGCTTTGGCATCATGTTCGATGACCTGGTCGCCGCGTTTTTCACGCTGCTCGTGATTGCGCTCTGGCGCATGTCCGTTTGACTGCTGCCCGGCGGCCGCCGCGCCGCCGGGCATTCACCGCCAGCCCTCGTTTCCGGATTGACGCCATGCCTACCGATTCCGTCGTTCACCAGCTCGCCATTCGCGTGAGCAACCGTCTGCGCGACGAGCGCCTCATGCTCGTCACCGCCGAGTCCTGCACGGGCGGCATGGTGGCGACCGCGATCACCGACATTTCCGGCAGCAGCGGCTGGTTCGAGCGCGGCTTCGTCACGTATTCGAATCAGGCGAAGAGCGAAATGATCGGCGTGCCCGCCGAGCTGATCGACAAGCACGGCGCAGTCAGCGAGCAGGTGGCGCGCGCCATGGCCGAAGGCGCGCTGCGCAACAGCCGCGCGCAGGTCTCGCTGTCGATTACCGGCGTCGCCGGACCGGGCGGCGGCACCGAGACCAAACCGGTCGGCATGGTCTCATTTGGCTGGAGCAACCGGCTGCATACATCGGTGGAAACGAAGATCTTCAAGGGCGACCGCGAGAAGATCCGCGTGCAGGCTGCCGCACATGCATTGCGCGGAGTCCTCGCCTTGCTCGACGAGCGCGAGCATTAACCTCTGTTCGAAGCGGAAAGCCGATGCCCGATTCGCACGCAGTCAAAGACGAACTGATCCTCCGCCTCGATCTCAAGCCGCATCCCGAAGGCGGATTTTTTAGCGAGACGTACCGCTCGGCGGACCGCGTGATTCGCGACGGCGACGACGGTTCAGCGGAAACGCGCTCCGCGTCGACGGCAATCTATTACCTGCTATGCGACGGTGCGCATTCGGCGTGGCATCGGATCAAATCCGACGAGGTCTGGCATTTCTATGCGGGCGAACCGTTGAACGTCCACGTGCTCGACGAAACGGGCGCATTGGTGACACATAAGCTCGGCAACGCGCTGACGCACCCCGATGCCGTGTTTCAGGCCATAGTGCCGGCAGGTTTATGGTTCGCAGCGGAATGCGCCGATCCGGCGACCTTCGCGCTGGTGGGTTGCACGGTCGCGCCGGGCTTTGAATTCAGCGAATTTGAACTGGCGGATGTCGGCACGTTGAAAGCGCGACACCCGCAGCATGCGGCGTTGATCGAGCGGCTAGGGCCGGCCTGAACCGCATACGCTCATGAAGCTGTCTTCGAGAAAGACAGCCTGCGATTACCTGAACGCGTTGATCCGGTCCCGCGTCTCCATCGCGGCCTTCGCCGCGGCTTCGGCGAAATCGTCGCCCTTGCCCGCGTAGATGATCGCCCGCGACGAGTTGATCAGCATGCCCGTGCCGTTCGCGGTGCGGCCGGCGTGGACCGTCGCTTCCACATCGCCGCCTTGCGCGCCGATGCCCGGAATCAGCAGCGGCATATCGCCGACGATCCCCCGCACCACTTCAATCTCTTTCGGGAACGTCGCGCCGACCACCAGACTCAGTTGGCCGCTCGCATTCCACTTCTCCGCCGCCAGTTGCGCCACGACCTGATACAGCGGACGGCCGCCCGTCTCCAGGAATTGCAGATCGGAGCCGCCCGGGTTCGATGTGCGGCACAGCACGATCACGCCTTTGCCCTCGTGCTCCAGATACGGCTGGATCGAGTCGAAACCCATGTACGGATTCACCGTCACGGCGTCCGCCTGATAGCGTTCGAACGCCTCACGCGCATATTGTTCGGCGGTGCTGCCGATGTCGCCGCGCTTCGCGTCCAGAATCACCGGCAGACCCGGATGGTTCGCATGAATGTGGGCGATCAGCTGCTCGAGCTGGTCTTCCGCGCGATGCGCCGCGAAGTAGGCAATCTGCGGTTTAAACGATGACGCATACGGCGCGGTCGCGTCGACGATCGTGCGGCAGAAGTCGAAAATCGCCTCGGGACGGCCTGCGAGCGCGCCCGGAAATTTGCTCGGCTCGGGATCGAGGCCGACGCACAGCAGCGAGTTGGTGCGCCGCCAGGCGTCGTTGAGTGTCTGGATGAAGTTGGACATGGTGGGTCTCGCGGCAAGCTGGAAAACGGAACAGGCGCGTATTTTACCCGTCCCGCGCGGCGGGCCGCGCCGGGAGCGTGCGCATCGGTGGCCCGGAGCGGGCCTCGGGCAAGCGCGACTAACGCCTGAAGCGCGCTCTGAATGCGCACGTGTATCAGCAGACGTTTGCGAGGCGTGCGAGCCGGTTGCCCGCAGCGCGCCCGAGCCGACATACGTTACGCGATGTCGTTCCGCTCGATTGCCGCGCTGCGCCGCCCGCTATTGCCGCCGCTTCGAGCCCCGCGCACCCGGCATCGAGCGCAAACCCGTGCGTTCCACGGTGAAGCGGAACGTGCGCGTCAGTCGCTCGCCACGTCCCAGCATGGTCATGCCGTTTTCGCTCGCGCCGCCGGCCAGGTTCATCGCGTTGATCGGATGATCCACCGGTTCGAAGCAGAAGAAGTCTTCACCGGGCGGCGTGTACAGCACGTAGTAATCGGTATCGGCGGCAATATTCAGCGACAGGCGGCGCTTCGGCCACACCACCGCCGCCTGTCCGCTCCAGCCGGTAAAAGCGTGATTGACGATGGTTTCCGGCAGCGGATACGCCACGCCGAATTGCCACGCGGGCGGCGCCTGCACGTGCCGTACAGGCAGCCAGTCGTCGCCGGAGAGCCAGAGACCGCCGGCCGCGGCCGACAACTCGGTGTCCGCGTCACGCACGAAAAAGGGATGCACGCCCAGCCCGAAAGGCAGCGCCTCGCGGCCGGTATTTTCGATTTCGAGCGTGACGACGAGCGTCGGGCCGTCCAGCGTATAGGTTTGCGTCGCGCGGTAGGTGTACGGCTTGCCGTCGCGGCGGTCGAGTGTGAGGCGGACGTTTTCGCGGTCCGACTCCGCGACCTGCCAGGCCGATTGCCAACCGTCGCCGTGAATCGGCAAGGGTTCGTCGGCGCGATTGCGCGGCACCTCGACGCGCCGTCCCGCCACATTGAATTGCCCGCCGCCGATGCGATTTGAATACGGCAGCAGCGGATAACAGGACAACTGGTTCGGTTGCGTATCGGCCGCGACGTGGCGGCAGCGCCGGAAGATCGGCGTAAGCGCGCCGTCGTTGCGCCAGTCGAAACGGGTGACGCCGCCGCCGAGCGTCGGCGCGACGTCAAGACGCAAATGCGCATTGGCGAGCGTGATGCACGCGACATCGCCGGCGCTGGCTTCGCCGACGGCCACCGCCGACGTGCTGGGACCGGCGAGCACCGGATTGGCCGCCGCCGCGAGTCGCGAGCGTCGACTCTGTGAGGTCTGAGGGAAGGAGGAAACAAGATTCGCAACAGTCATATCTGGCTCCATCGAGAGGCTTGGGACGTTGCCGTCATTGCTGACGGATGCTGTTGGGCGATTTTCTTAAAACGGTCGCCTCTGGGTCCGAACTGCATGCTGCCGATTTGCTGCCACTGGGATTGCACCATCAACTTGCGATTCACTTTCAGATTCACTGCGCAACCGCGCTTCATCGCTTCATTCTTCATTGCCGCCTCGGGAGCGAGGCAGCGTCATTCTGCGCTAAGCGGGCGCGCCTTGGAACACCGGCTCCGGCAAACCTTGCCGTCCGGGCGTGGCGACGAACACGCCGCCCGCCCGCGCATCGTCGGCGAGCGCCGCTGCATCGAGGTCGCAACGGGCGCTCGTGATGTACAGCGTGCCGAGTTGCGAGCCGCCCAATGCCACGCAACTGGGCTGAGCGGTCGGCACGTCGACACGTTCCGTTTCCACACCGTCCGGGCCGTAGCGCACCACCCGCCGACCGCCCCATTGCGCATTCCACAGGCCGCCGTCGCGGTCGACGGTCGAGCCGTCGGGTTCGCCCGTTGCGTCGGTGAGCCGGGTGAACAGACGGTCGTTGGCGATACCGCCGTCCGCGCGATAGTCGCAGACGCGGATTTCGCGCGTGGGCGAATCGCAGTAGTACATCGTCGCGCCGTCGGGGCTGAACGCGATGCTGTTCGAAATCGCCGGCGCGGGCAGCGGCAAACGCTCCAGCGACAGATCGCGATTGAGCCGGTAGAAACCGCCAATTGCCCGCAACGGCGCGCCTTCATCTTTGGTGCCGAACACGAAGCGCCCCTGACGGTCGCAGCGGCCGTCGTTCACGCGCGTGTTCAAGCCGGGTTCGATGTCGATGATGCGCCGCGTCTCGCCAGTGGCCAGCTCGAAAAAGGCGAGGTGCGTGGCCAGACCGAGCAACAGGTAACGCGGATCCGCGCACAGCGCGAACGTGGCGAGGCGCTCGGGCATGCGCCAGGACATGTTGCCACCGTCCCTTGGGTCATAACGCCACAGACGCGCGCCTTCGATATCCGTCCAGTAGAAACGGCCGGTTTGCGCGCACCATGTCGCGCCTTCGCCGAGCGTGCATTTCGTATCGAGCAGCAGCGCGGCCGTACCGGATGAACCGCTCGCACTCACGCCCAGCCTCCGTCGACGATGATGTCCTGCGCGGTGATCATCCGGCTGTCGTCGGCGGCGAGGAAAAGCGCCATGCGCGCGAGGTCGGCCGGTTCCAGCTCGGCGTCGATACACTGCCCTTCCTTGATCGAACGACGGCCCGCGTCGTCGAGCCACAACCGTTTCTGCTTTTCGGTCATCACCCAGCCCGGCACCAGCGTATTGACGCGGATATTGAAGTGGCCCAGGTCGCGCGCGAGACCCCGCGTCAAACCCTGTACCGCCGACTTCGACATCACATAGACCGGATAGCCGCCGTTCTTCAGCATCCAGCTGATCGATCCGAGATTGATGATCGAGCCGCTGTTGGCGGCTTTCATGTCTTCCATCACCGCCTGCGCCGCGAAGAACTGGTGACGGATATTCACCGCGATGCCCGCGTCGAACGACTCGCGCGTGACTTCGCCGATCGTGTGGCGCTTGTCGTTCGCGGCGTTGTTCACCAGCACCTGGATCGGGCCCAACGAGGCCTTCACATCGGCGATCGCTTTTTGCAGCGCGTCGATGTCGGTCAGATCGCACGGCAGGAACAGCGGTTTGTGCTTCGAATCGCCGAGTTCGTCGGCGAGCGCTTCGCCGGCGCTCGCGTCGATATCGAAGAACGCGACGCGCGCGCCTTGCGCCGCGAAATGCTCGACGAACGATGCGCCGATGCCGGTCGCGCCGCCCGTGATCAACACCGTGCGGTCGACGAGGCTCGGGTAGCGCGCGAAGGCGCTGTCCGCGAGACGGACGTTTGCATTGGCCGGAGACGACATCGTTCGATTCCTTTTAGAGCAAGTGAGTTGGTCGCGGGTTTAGTCCCGCGATCCGCGGTTCTTCAACTGGTCGAGCAGCACGGCGGCGAGCAGGATCGCGCCACGCACGAGGTACTGGTAGAACGCGTCGATGTTCATCAGGTTCATCACGTTCTCGACCGTGCCCATGATCAGCACGCCGATCACGACGCCGGAAATCGTCGCGCGGCCGCCGAGCAGCGACACGCCGCCCAGCACGCAAGCCGAAATCACGTTCAGCTCAAAGCCTTCCGCGGCATTCGGCTGGCCCGACGTGATACGCGAGGCCAGAATCACACCGGCCAGCGCGGTCACCGCGCCCTGAATCAGGAAGATGTAGACGCGCGTGCGTTCCACATTGATACCCGCCAGACGCGAGGCTTCCGGATTGCCGCCGATCGCGAGCGTATTGCGGCCGTACACGGTCTGGTTGAGCATCACGCCGAACACGATGAAGCAGAGCAGCGTGACCCAGATCGGCAGCGACACGCCGAAGAAGCTCAAGCCGCCCAGCGCGATAAACGTATCCGACGACACACCCACCGCCTGACCGTGCGAGACGATAAAGCCGAGACCGCGGACGATTTCCATCGTGGCGAGCGTCGTGATCAGCGCGTTGATGCGTAGATACGCGATCACCGCGCCGTTGACGAAACCGATCACGCCGCCCGCCGCCACCGCCGCGACGATCGCGATGAAGGTGTTACCGGTCGCGTTGAGCACCATCGCGCACAAGACGCCGGCAAACGCGACCGTCGAACCCACCGACAAGTCGAAGTCGCGCGAGGCGAGGCAGAACATCATCGTGCAGGCGACCATGCCGATCTGCGAGATCGACAGTGCGAGGCCGAGCATGTTCTCGATCGAGAAGAAGTGGTCGACGGTCAGCGACATCGTGACGAACATCACGACGAAGATCACGATCAGGCTGTACTCGGTGATCTGCTGCCACCATTTCGCCTTGTCGTTGGACTGCGGAATCAGCGCATCGGCGGCGCTCTTGGCGGCCTGTTGCGCGAGGTTTTCTCTGGCTTGCATGTTGAAGACTCCTCCCGTTCCCCACGGGTTGCCGGACTTTCGTCCGAATGATGTTCAGGCCGCCTGTTGGGCAGCGGTTTCCGTTCCGGGCAGTGCGGTCGAGCTTTGCGGCAGCGCGAGGCTCAACACCGATTGTTCCGTTGCATCCTGGCGCGCCAGCTCGCCGGAAATCCGGCCTTGGCGCATCACGACGATGCGGTCGGACACGCCGAGCACTTCCGGCAGCTCCGACGAAATCATCACGATGGCGCAGCCGCGTTCGGCAAGTTGATAGATCACGTTGTAAATTTCGTGCTTCGCGCCGACGTCGATACCGCGAGTCGGCTCGTCGAGAATCACGACTTTCAGATCCGGCTCAGCCAACCAGCGCGACAGGATCGCCTTCTGCTGATTGCCGCCCGACAGAAAGCGGATTTTCTGGCGGCGGCTCGGCGTCTTGATCTTCAGCAGCTTGATAAAACGGTCCGCGGTTTCCGCTTCCTTCTTGCGGTCGAGAAACATCCCGGCGCGCAGATAGTGACGACGGCAACTGATATTGATGTTCTCCGACACGGTCGCCATCGCGACAATGCCTTCTTCCTTGCGGTCTTCCGGGCACAGCACGATGCCGTGCCGGATCGCTTCGCCCGCGCTGCGCACCTTGATCGGCTTGCCGTCGAGCATCAACTCGCCGCCCTTCTTGTGATCGGCGCCGTACACCAGATGCATCAGTTCGCTGCGGCCCGCGCCCACCAGACCAAAGAAGCCGACGATCTCGCCGCGCCGCACTTCGAAGCTGGCCGGCTGCGCGAGCGCATGGCCTTCGATCGCTTTCGCCGCGAAGCGCACTTCGCCGAGCGGCCGCGCCGAGTAGTTATAGATGTCAGAAATTTCCCGCCCCACCATCTCGCTGACGATGGTGTCGCGCGACACGCCTTCGAGCGTCGGATGCGAGGCGATCTTGCGGCCGTCGCGGAAGATCGTGCAGGCATCGCACAACTCGTAGATCTCGTCCATGCGGTGCGAGATGTAGATCATCGCGCGGTTGTCGGCGCGCAGGTCGCGCACCAGCTTGAACAACACCTCGGTCTCACGATGCGACAGCGAGCTGGTCGGCTCATCCAGCGCGATCACGCGCGCGTTGCGCAGCAGCGCCTTGCAGATTTCCACCATCTGGCGTTGCGCGATCGAGAGCTTGCGCAGCTTCGCGTTCGGGTCGAGCGCCACGCCCATCGCTTCGAGGCGTTCGCGCACGAAGCGTTTGGCTTCGCGCTTGTTGACCCAGCCCAGCGAGTTCGGCAGCTGGCCGAGCAGCAGGTTTTCCGCGACCGTCAGGTCGGGCACGTATTGCAGTTCCTGGTGAATCACCGCGATGCCCGCCGCGATCGACGACGCCGCGCTCGAGAAGCGCACCTCGTTGCCGTCGATCATCACGCGGCCCGAGTCAGGCTGATATTCACCACCGAGAATCTTCAGCAGGGTCGATTTCCCTGCGCCGTTTTCGCCCATCAGGCCGTGCACCTGGCCGACGTTGACGTCGAAGGACACACCGTCGAGCGCGCGCACGCCTGGAAAGACTTTGCCGATATTGTCAAAACGTAGCGTCGCTGACACTTCGCCTCCTATGTCGACGGGAGTTGGCGCTTTAGCGCTTACTCCCGTCCCATGAAAGTTATTGCGGTCAATCAGAGTTGGCGCTTTAGCTGTCGGCCGGAGTTAGCGCTTTAGCGCTTACTCCGGTCCCATGCAAAGCTCTTACTCTGGTCCCATGCAATTTATTACAGCTTCGTGTGAACCGTGCTTTACGGCGCCGCGTGGGCAACATCGCAAAGCATGGCCTGTCTCTACTGCTGATCTTTTATTGCTACTGCCAGCGCGCCGTTCTTTGGAGAAAGACGCGCCGGCAGTTCACTTCATGTCACCGCGTGCTGAATCAATCCGCTCAATTTGCCGCGAGGCCCATCTTCTGGCGCACATCGGCGACGTTGTCACGCGTGGCCAGCATGCCGGTCGTCAGGGTCAGCGCCGGCGGTGCCTTGCCTTGCGTGATCCAGTCGTACATCAGCGTCGAGGTTTCTTCGCCGTGGCGCTTCGGGCTGATGATGACCGTGCCGTAGAAGCCCGTCGGCGACGGCTTCTTGAACTCGTTGAGTGCCGACTCCGAACCGCCGATGCCGATACCGATCATGTTGTCCGCCTTGAAGCCGCGGCCTTCCGCTGCACGCACGGCGCCGAGCACGGCTTCGTCGTTCAGGCCGTAAGCGACCCAGTGCTTGAAGTTCGGATTCTTCGTCAGCGCGATGTTGGCGGCGTTGAACGCGTTTTCCGTGTCGGTCTTCGCTTGCGGCGCGGCGATGATGTTCGCCTTCGGGAAGCCGGCGGCGATCAGTGCGTCGGTTGCGCCGCTGGTGCGGTCATGCGCGGTCGGCAGTTGTTCGTAGGTCACGTCGATCGCGCCGACGTCCTTCATGTCCCAGCCGCGCTTCTTGATTTCCGCAGCCAGGCCGTCGCCGACCTGCTTGCCGATGTTGTACGCCGAGATGCCCATATGCGGCACCGATGCGATCGGCTTGCCCGCGCCGTCGACCAGACGATCGTCCACCGTCATCATCTTCAGGCCGTCGGCTTTCGCCTTCGCGACGATGCCCGGTCCGAGCTTGACGTCAGGCGTGCAGATCACGAAGCCTTGCGCCTTTTGCGCCGACAGGTTGTCGATTGCGCTCATCACCTTCTCGCCCGACGGCGCGCCGATCTTCACCAGCGTGAAGCCCTTTTCCTTGGCGGCGATCTCGGCGAACTTCCACTCGTCCTGGAACCACGGTTCTTCCGGCTGCTTCACGAGGAAGCCGATCTTTACCGGATCGGCGGCTTGCGCGACCGGTGCGTTGAAGAGCACACCCGCCGCCGCTGCTGCCAGCGTGAGGAAAATTCTACGTTTCATGATGCGTGTCTCCTGACTAATTGATAACGAGAAGGTATCGGCCGCGTCTTCTTGTACCGGGTGTGACACACGCGGCCAGCGCGTCGTCCGGTGTACTCCATGCGCCCCTGCGCAATCTGAGTCCTGCAAAAATCAGTCGTGATACAGCGCCGAGCGGCCGCCATCCACGGTAATGCAGGTGGCGTTGATGAACGGCGCTTCGTCCGAGGCGAGAAACACCGCCGTCATCGCCACTTCTTCCGGGCGGCCGATGCGTTTCATCGGTTGCAGATCGAGCGTCGCCTGCTGCGCGGCGGCCGGATCGGCTTGTTCGTTCCACCAGTCATGCGTCAATTGCGTTTCGATGTAACCCGGTGCGATTGCGTTGACCCGCACATTGCGCGGCGCGTATTCGATGCCGAGGGCGCGCGTCAGTCCGATCACGCCGTGCTTTGCAACCGGGTAAGGAAAGCAGCCCGGAATGATCTTGAACGAATGCGTCGACGCGATGTTCACGATGCTGCCCGCACCGCGTTCGACCATGCCCGGCAACGCCGCGCGACAACCGTTCCACACGCCGTCGAGATCGACCGCGAAGCAGCGGCGCCAGTCGTCGTCGGTCATGGTGAGCGGGTCGCAGAACACGTTGATGCCGGCGTTATTCACCAGTACGTCGAGCGCGCCGAATGCGCGTTCGGCCTCGCTCACCGCGTGCTGAACCGACGCCGCTTGCGTCACGTCCGTGTGCACCGCGAGCACGCGCGCGCCAGTTTGCGCCTTGATGTGCTCCGCAGTCTGCTGCGCGGTGTCGATATCCAGTTCGGCCAACACGACCGCCGCGCCTTCGCGCGCGAACGCATGAGCGATCGCCGCGCCGATGCCACGACCGGCGCCGGTGACCAAGGCGACTTTGCCGGCAAGCCGTTTCATTTCTTCGCACCCGCGCGGGCGATACGCAAACCGTTGATGAACGCCTTCGCGTGCGAGGCCGTCACGGCCGCGCTTTGACCCGGCTTGTACAGCGCCGAGCCGAGGCCGAAGCCGTTCGCGCCCGCGCTGAGAAACGGGCCCATGTTGTCGGGCGTGATGCCGCCGACCGGCACCAGCGGCACTTCCGCCGCGATCACCGCGCGCCATGCCTTCACGACCTGGCAGCCGAGCTGTTCGGCGGGGAACATCTTCAGCACGTCCGCGCCGTTCTTCAGCGCGATGAACGCTTCGTTGGGTGTCGCGACGCCCGGCGCGCAGGCCATGCCTTGCGCTTTCGCGGCGCTGACGACTTCCGGATCGCTATGCGGCATGACGATCAGTTCGCCGCCCGCCGACTTCACGTCGTTGACGAAACTCGGATGCAGCACCGTGCCCGCGCCGACGATCGCATCTGCCGGCAACACCTTGCGGATCGCGGCGATGCTGTCGAACGGCTGCGGCGAGTTCAGCGGCACTTCGACGATCCGGAAGCCGGCTTCGTAGAGCGCCTGACCGTGCTCGGCGGCATCGGCGGGCGTCACGCCGCGCATGATCGCGATCAGCGGACACGCCTCGAACGCCGCGATCAGACCCGCGTGCGGCATGTACGGAGCGGGCAGATTGATGTGAGGTTGCATGTCGGTTCCTTGTTTCGTGGGCGGCGGCGCCGTGGGTTAGGCGCGCGCCGTCTTGGCGGCCGGTTTGACGAGCCCCGCCTGCGACGCGACGCGCCACAGGCCGCGCTCGGTGGCGTGCTTGACCAGCTCCGCCTGGGTGCAGCCGAATTGCGCGAGCGCGAGGCGATAGCGCTCGCACAGCGCTTCGTTGCCGATCAGACGCAGGCTCTGGCCGGCGAGCGCGCTTTGCTGCTGCGCGAGCACGGCGTCGAGGCCGGCGAGTTCGTGGCCGATCAGCAATCCCGACAGATAGTCGGGCTGTTGTTCGCGCGAAAGTTGTCCGGTGAGGCCGAGCGTGCGCGAACTGAATACCGTCGCGAGCACACCCGCCTGGCCCTTTTCCCGCGCGATGTTCACGCCATGCAGGAACGCGACGGCGTCCGGACGATCCGGCGTGAGCATCGTGCGGCCGAGGATGGTGTGTTCGCGCAATGCCGCGAATACTTCGCCAGTCATGAAGGTGTGGAAACGTTCGATGCGGTCCGCCTGCACCACCGCCCATTTGGCGTGGGTCCCGGGCAAGCCGATCAGGGAGCGCTTGCCGCTGTCGGCGGTGTTGGTTACGTTCGTTTCTTCGCCGAGTGCGCCGAAGATTTGTGTTTCTTCGCCGCGCATCACGTTGGGCAGTTCGCCGCGTTGCAGGACGCCCGGCACGATATGCAGCGTTACGCCACACGCCGCCTTGACTCGAACGATGCCCGCCACCAGCGCGTCGGCGCTCGCCGGCGTTTCGACATACGGCGCTTCGAGCCAGCCTTGCGCACTGCCGACCATGCCTGCCGCGATCACCGGCGCGGCCGGCGCGTGTTCGAGCCAGGCGCCGCAGGCGTCCTCAAAGGCCGCGTCGAAGCCGCCCTGCTCGGCGCTGCGCGGCAGATTCATGATGCCCGCCGTCGATGCGCGCGTCGCCAGCACGTTGCCGGACGCGTCGTACAGATACGCGCGCAGCGATGTCGTGCCCCAGTCGAGCGCGATCAGCGCGGCGTGCTCGTGGCTGGCGTCGACCGCAACTGCTGCGGCGTGGCTGGCTGCCGGGATGGGAGAACCCGCTCGCTTCATCGCTTGATCCTGCGGGTTGCCGGTTGCGGGGCGCGCCAGCCGAGTTCTTCCGAGATCGCGCGCGCTTCGCGCTGCACGACCGGAATCAGTTCGTCCATGCGTTCGAGCGACATGTACGGAATCGTGCTCGCCACCGACAGCGCCGCCACCACCGCGCCCGAAGCATCGCGAACGGGGGCCGCGACGCAGCGGATCGACGCTTCGTTTTCTTCGAGGTCGAAGGTGTAGCCGCCGGCCGCATAGTTGGTCATGCGCTGCATGAAGGTCTGCGCGTCGGGACGGTTATCCGGCTTGAAGCTGACGCCGGCGAGCGCGCGGCGCGATGCATCGAAGAGCGACTGCCAGACGTCCGGCGTGAGGTCGAGCATCATGGCCTTGCCGATTCCCGTCGATGCCAGCGGCATGCGGTGACCGACGCGCGAGCGCATTTCGAGGCCGCGGGTACCGGGGATTTTGTCGATGTACAGGACGTCGTCGCCGTCTCGCACGCCGAGGTGGATCGTGTCGAGGGTTTGTTCCGCGAGCGATTCCAGATGTTGGCGGGCGACCGCGGTGAGCGGCATCTGTTCGAGCGCGATGGTGCCGAGTTCGATTAGCTTCGGGCCGAGCAGGTAGCCGCCTTGCACCTGGCGCAGGTAACGCGCCTGCACGAGGCTGCTCACCAGCCGATGCGTGGTGCTACGGGTCGTGCCGAGCGCGGCGCCGAAGGTGCGCAGGTCGCGGACGCCCGCTGCTGCTGCTTCGAGGATCGCCAGGCCGCGCAGGAGCGTTTGCGTGCCGGCTTGCTGCGGGGTGATGTCGAGCAGCGTGCTGGGGAGCGCGATTCCGTCGATCGGGGCCGGGTGGACGCTGGCGCTCGCGCCCGCGCGTGGCGCTTTGGCGGCGGGCGCAGGGCGTGGCGGCGTGGCGCTGGACGCGTGATCGGCGGATGACGCCAGATCGGCTTCGGACGCGCTCGCGGCGTGAGTGGGCATCGCTTTGTTCATGGCGATTCGCTTTTCGGTGGTTTTTTTGCGCTTACAGCGCGGGGCCGGAGAGTGGGCCTTGATTGCTCGCGGTGTCGCTGGCGCGGCGGCGATGCCTTTGCGGTTTAGGCATGGTTTGGGCTTTGTCTCCGGTTTTTTTTGCTGCTGCTTTTCGGCGCTTGGCGGCGGGAGTTTTTCCTTGCCGATGTGGCGCTTTCTGCGTGTTGGGTTGGATTGTAGGGCGGTTTTTGATAAAGCTCCAATATGTGAGTGTTGGATTCATATAATGGGATTTGATGTGGTGTGGGGTTTTGGGGGTGTGCTCTGTGGGCGTTGGCCTTTCCTTGAGTTCTTTGTGGTCTATTAGCGTTGCCCCTGTGCGGGGCGGCACC
>NZ_JAQQEK010000071.1:0-14313 GCF_046027355.1 Paraburkholderia sediminicola
TTGGCTTGGCTTGGCTTGGCTTGGCTTGGCTTGGCTTGGCTTGGCTTGGCTTGGCTTGGCTTGGCTTGGCTTGGCGTCGAAAGTATTTGCGGGTGCGCAGCGCTAATGCAATACGCTCGCAGCCAGGAACCGCAGCGGCTCGACTAGCCGCTAATCCTGTCGAGCGCGACCCCGCTAAGGCCTCGCGGCGGGCGGCGGCGGGTCCGTCACGAAACCGATCCGTTCAAGCCCGCTCTGCTGCGCCGCGCCCATGACCTGCGCGATCACCTCGTAGCGCGTGGAGCGCTCGGCGCGCAACTGGATCTCCGGCTGGTCGCTTTGCTTGCCCGCTTGTGCGAAGCGCGCGCGCATCTGCTCGAGCGTGATCAGGCTGCCGTCCCAATACAGCTTGCCGGCGGCGTCGATGGAAAGGGAAATGGTTTGCGGCGTCTGGCGCGCGGGCGCGGCCGCCACTTTCGGCAAATCGAGCCGGATCGCGTGCGTGAATAAAGGCGCGGTAATGATAAAAATCACCAGCAGCACCAGCATCACGTCGATCAGCGGCGTCATGTTGATCTCGGCCATGGGCGCGGCCGTCTGCTTTTTCTCGAGTCCGCCGAATGCCATATCGCCTCCTTCCGCCCGAGCGGCGCGCTTAGTGGGTCGAGGCCTGCTGGGCCCGCGCCGGCGCCTGCGTGTGGCCCTGCTCCGCCGGCGCGCAAACGTAGGCGTGCAGGTCGTGCGCGAAGCCGTCGAGTTCTTCCGTCAACTGCCGCACCATCCGTCCGAGCACGTTGTAGGCAAGCACGGCCGGAATCGCTACTACGAGGCCGAAGGCGGTCATGATGAGCGCCTCGCCAACCGGCCCGGCGACGTTTTCGATCTGCGCCTGACCGCTCGCCGCAATGCTGCCGAGCGCGTGATAGATGCCCCACACGGTGCCGAGCAGGCCGACAAACGGCGCCGTGCTGCCCACCGAGGCCAGCAACACCTGGCCGAATTCGAGCCGCCGCTGCGACGCGTTGAGCGCCTGACGCAGCGCCCGCAACACCCGCTCGCCGCGCTCGACGCGGGCGAGCAGCGCGCCCGG
Source organism: Paraburkholderia sediminicola (assembly GCF_046027355.1). Classification (GTDB taxonomy): domain Bacteria; phylum Pseudomonadota; class Gammaproteobacteria; order Burkholderiales; family Burkholderiaceae; genus Paraburkholderia; species Paraburkholderia sediminicola_B. The sequence goes on from NZ_JAQQEK010000071.1 coordinate 1,070, forward strand.
AATATCCACTTCAGACGCATGCAGCGCCGCTTCCGCCAGCGGCGTGAAGACCCGCTCACGATCCGCGCGCTTTAACGCCGCGACGCCTTCGGACAGCGTGGGCGCCTGCCAGAACAGCGCAATCGCGCGCGTGGCCTGACGTTTGGCGCGCGTGAGGATCCAGCTTTTGACGATCAGAAAGCACCAGCTCGCAATCGACATGGCCAGCAGCACATACGCGACGCCATGCGTGATCGCATCGCTGGTTTGCAGGTAATGGATGATGCCGCTGCTGCCTGCCATCTGACCTCGCCGTGGAGTAGTGATTTCAGGGGCGCGAACAAGGGGCGCGATGCCCCTTCGGTTCGCTCAGGACCCACTCAACGCAGGCCGAGCACGTCCTGCATGTCGAAGAAGCCGGTTGCGTGGCCTTCGAGGAAACGTACAGCACGAAGCGCGCCTTGCGCGTACGACAGACGGCTCGCCGATTTGTGCGTGATTTCGATGCGCTCGCCGATGCCCGCGAACAGCACCGTGTGATCGCCGACAATATCGCCACCGCGAATCGCCGAAAAACCGATCGTGGACGGGTCGCGTTCGCCGGTCACGCCTTCGCGGCTGTAGACCGCGCAGTCGTCGAGATTGCGGCCGAGCGCATGGGCGATCACTTCGCCCATGGTCAGCGCCGTGCCGGACGGGGCGTCGACCTTGTGACGATGATGCGCCTCGATGATCTCGATGTCGTAGCCGGTCGCGAAATGCTTGGCCGCGAATTCGAGCAGCTTCAGCGTGACGTTCACGCCCACGCTCATGTTCGACGAGAACATGATGGCGATCTTGTCCGCCGCGGCGCGCAGTTGCGCCTTCTGCTCGTTGTCGAAGCCGGTCGTGCCGATCACCATTTTCACGTTGTGACGCTGCGCCGCTTCCAGATGCATCAGCGTGCCTTCGGGACGCGTGAAATCGATCAGGTAGTCGGATTCGGCGAACACGCGCTCGACGTCGTCAGTCAACACGACGCCCGTCTGTTTGCCCAGAAACGCGCCGGCGTCCTGACCGAGTTGCGGGGAGCCCGCGCGATCGAGCGCGCCGGACAGCGTGGCGTCGGGATCGTTAAGGACTGTTTCGATGAGCATGCGGCCCATACGGCCCGATGCGCCAGCAATGGCAATTTTCATGGCTACGAGGGTTCGAAAGACAAAACCCGGCAAAGGCGGGCAAAAGCGGCGGCGGGCAGCACACCCAGGCGCCGCGCATGACTGAAAAAACGAAGAACCGGACAGACGCCTTGCGCGGTGCGGTTGCCCGCGCGCGGCGCCCGTCTTAAGACACGGACAGCGCGGTTAGCCGCCCGTTCCCGAAGCCGGAGAAGAGGTCAGCGGCGCGCTGTGCGTCGGGCTGCTGTTGCTGCTCTGCGGGCCCGTCGGTCCGACCGGATTGCTGTTGTCCGTGCCCGGATTCTGCGGCGGCGGCGGACGGTGGAACTGGAATTGCGGCTGACCCGCGGCCGTCGGGCCTTGCTGCGGGATGCCGCCGCCGTTGGCGGTCGGCGCGCTCGGCACGCTCGGACGCGCGTTGGGCGACAACTGCACCGCATTGGTCGCACGATTGGCGGCTTGCGCGGCTTCGGCGTTGGCGTCCGTGGACGGAACGCCCGCTGCGGCAGCGCCGGCAACGGTCGGCGAACGCGTGGTGTCCGGCACGACCAGCGTCGCATCAGCCGCCGGCGCGCTTGCGCCACTGGCGCCGCTCGCCACGGCCGCTGCGGCCTTCTTCTTGCCCGACTTGTCGCCGTCGATTTCAGCCAGCAACTCGAGGTTGGACGGCAGATCTTCGCCGCCAGACCAGCTGGCGACGCGGTCGCCCGCGAACATGACTACAAAGTCGCGCTGCTGCACGACGCTAGTCGAGCCGCGCTTGAAATAGAACACGTAGTCCCAACGGTCCGCGTGGAACATGTCGGTCAGGAGCGGCGTGCCGAGCAATTGCTTGACCTGAGCGCGGGACAAGCCGACCTGCATCTGTGCAGCCGCTTCTTTCGAGACGAAATTGCCCTGCACCACCGTGATCCGGTACGGCGTGATGCTTTGGGCAATGCGCTGTGTCAGGCTGTCGTAAGTGGAACATCCGGCAAGAACCGCGACAGTCGCAACAGCGATCAAGGTACCCCGCATGCGGCTCCCCCGGTAGATCAATTGAGATTTTGAAATCATTTCACTCACCGTGCGGGCCCGCTGACGAGCCGCGCGAGTTTCATTCCATCGAAGATGACCAGAACGGCAAAAACACATTACTATGAGAGCCCAGCATTGTACTCTAGGGATCCCTTGTCATGACCAATCCAACCGATCTCAAGAATATCGGGCTCAAGGCGACCCTTCCGCGCCTCAAAATCCTTGAGATTTTTCAGCACAGCCCGGTGCGCCACCTGACGGCCGAAGACGTGTACCGCAACCTGCTGCACGAAGAACTCGATATCGGTCTTGCAACCGTGTATCGCGTACTGACGCAATTCGAGCAGGCGGGCCTGCTCTCGCGCAGCAATTTCGAGTCGGGTAAGGCGGTGTTCGAACTGAACGAAGGGTCGCATCACGACCACCTCGTGTGTCTCGATTGCGGGCTCGTCGAAGAATTTTTCGACTCCGAGATCGAGAGCCGTCAGCAGTCCATCGCGAAAGAACGCGGCTTCAAGCTGCAGGAACACGCTTTGGCGCTGTACGGCGCCTGCACCAAGGAAAATTGCCCGCATCGCAAGCATTGACGCGGGCCCGCCGCGCTGGGGTGCGCGGTCAGGCGGGCAAAAAAAGACCCGGCCGATGCGAATCGGCCGGGTCTTTTTTCATCTGCGGCGCTGTCTCTTTGCGGGAACGATTGCGCCCCTATTCCACCAATTCCGCGTTCGCTTCGAACATTAGCCGCCACGGCTCCGCCAATGACAATTCGTCGCAATTAGGCTGCTCGCCGCCACGATCGACCACCACGAAATCGCTCACCCGATCGAGCGCGAGCAATGGGTGATGCCAGACGCCTTTCGCATAGTTCACGCCCTGCCACGCATCGGTCCAGAAGGCGCGCATCCGCGCCGGATCGAACTCGCCGGCCGGTGCGACGACCACCAGATAGCGGCCGGCAGTTAAGGGAATGAAAGCCTGGCTGCCGAGCGGATGCCGTTCCATCATCGTGATCTCGACCGGCAGCGCACGCGGCTGCGCGCGAAACAGGTTGATCAGCGGCCGGCCGCCGTTCTCCGTCACGTCGACCGTGGCCAGGTCGTGATAGCGCTCGGTCGTGCCGCCGTTGATGGCGAAATGCCGCGCGCCGTCCAGTTCGATGACGTCGCCGAACGGCGCGAAGGCCGCGCGCGTGAGGCGTTCCAACTGCAATGTCTTCATCGACGCCACTCCGTTATGCGATTTCGCCCCACAGGCGCAGGCGCGACACGCCGCCGTCCGGAAAGATATTGAAACGAACATGCGTGACCGGGCCGAGCGACGCGAGGTTATCCGCGAAGGTGTGGACGTGGTCCATCTGCAGTTTCTGTTCACCGAGCAGAACCGGCCAGAACATCGCCTGCGTGATGAGCGAATCGTCCGTGCCGCCCGTCACCGACGCGGCCTGCAGCGAACAGCGGTCCGGGAAGTTGCCCTTGAAGTGCGCCGTATCCACTTCGATTTTGCGGATCACGCCCGGCCGCGCCAACGCGACGATCGCCCAGTCGTTGCCCGGCTCGCGACGGCGCCGGGTTTCCCAGCCGTCGCCCATGTTGACGCCGCGGCCCGGCATCAGCATCTGCGAGGCCGGCCCGAAGTGCTGGTTGTTCGCCGCGACCAGATAGGCGCCGTTCTCGATCGCCGCCAGATCCAGCAGCGTGCCGCGCTCCACGCGCTCCCAATCGCGCTTCGGCTGGCCGTACACGCGCAGACGCGCGAGGCCGCCGTCCGGGTACAGATTCACACGCAGATGAGTGAAGGCGCGCGTGTCGCTCACGCCGACGTAGTGGTGCTGATTGCCCTGCAGCGTGGTGGCCGGCACGAGGGTTTGCCAGTCGGCGTTATCGGGCGGCACGTCGCCGTCCACGTAGCAGGCGTCGATCGACGCCGCCGGCGGGAAGTTGCCCGTGAAGTGGCTCGTATCCAGATCCACGCCGTGCACCACGCCCGGGTGCGCGAGGCGGATCACGCAGGAGTCGTGGCCGGTGGTGCGCTTGCGACGGGTTTCCCAGCCGTCCATCCACTTGCCGTGATCGTCGTATTTGCCGGGGATGAACACCGCCGGTTGCGGCTCGAGCATGCGTTCCTTCGGCGCGAAGAATTCGTCGCTGGCGAACAGCGCCTTCGCGCCGAGGCGCGGGTCGGCGAGGTTCATGTAGCGACGGGTGAAAGCGGGAGCGTTGGGGTCGAGGATCGGATTAGCCATAGTCTCTAGTCTCGGTCAGACAGCGAAAAAGTGAAGGAGAGCCGGCGTTCCTGGATCTGCCGGCGCTGGAAGCGCGCTGCATTGGCGCGCTGATTGGATACGGTTTCTCAGGTTCAGACGGCGTGAGCGTGTTCGCCGGCGGCGGGCTCGGCGTCGTCACCGGCCGGCACGTAGCGCAACGCCGCGTCGCGGTTCAGCACGCGATGGGCGCGCGCCCGGTCGATATCGTTTTCCCACACGGCGACCACCACCGTCGCCACGCAGTTGCCGATCAGGTTGGTCAGCGCGCGGGCAATGCCGACGAACCAGTCGACCGGCAGGATCAGCACCAGGCCGAGCACGGGGATCGCCGGAATCGCCGACAACGTGGCGGCCAGAATCACAATGGCCGAGCCGGGAATGCCGTGCGCGCCCTTCGACGTCACCAGCGACACCAGCACCACCACGATCAGGTCATGCACGGACAGCGGCGTGTTGGTGGCCTGCGCGATGAAAATGACGGCCAGCGTGAGATAGATGGAGAAGCCGTCGAGATTGAACGAGTAGCCGGTCGGAATCACGAGCCCGACGGTCGAATCCTTGACGCCCATCCATTCGAGCTTGCGCATGATCTGCGGCAGCACCGCATCCGACGAAGCGGTGCCGAGCACGATCGACAGTTCTTCGCGCAGGTAGCGAATCAGCTTGAAGATGCTGAAGCCGGCCAGACGCATGACGACGCCCAGCACAACGGCCACGAAGACGAAGCAGCTCACGTAGAACACGAGTACCAGCATGCCGAGTTGCTTGAGCGACTCGACGCCGTACGTGCCGGTGGTGAACGCGATCGCGCCGAGCACGCCGAGCGGCGCGAGCTTGATGATGAAACCCATCACGCGGAAAAACACCTGCGAGAGTTCGTCGATCAGGTTGCTCACGCGCTGCGCCTTATTGCCGAGCAGCGACAGTGCCGAGCCGAACAGCACGGAAAACACGAGAATCTGCAGGATGTCGCCGGTGGCGAACGCGTTGATCGCGGTGTCGGGGATGATCTTCAGCAGAAAGCCGGCCGTGTCCTTGAGGCTCTTCGCGTGCTCGGTGTACGTCGAGAGCGAAGCCGGATCCAGCGAGTGCAGATCGATGTTCATGCCGACGCCGGGACGCGTGACATACGCCAGGATCGCGCCGATCACGAGCGCGATCGTCGTCATCACCTCGAAGTAAATCACCGCCTTCAGGCCAACGCGCCCCACTTTGCGCAGGTCGCCCGCGTGCGCCATGCCGCTGACCACGACGCAAAAGACGATGGGCCCGATCACCATCTTGATCAGCTTGAGAAAGCCGTCGCCGAGCGGGCGCAACGATTGGGCGAAATGCGGAAAGACGGCGCCGATCACGATGCCCGCCACTAGCGCTATGACGACCCGGCCAAACAGCGAATTGAAAAATTTCAACACGGCTTCCTCCTGGTTTCGATTCACATCTGTTCAGACTGGTCCGACCAGTTCTGTTATCTCGAATAGTAGGAAGCCGATATACTGACGTCAAGGATTCATAGAACAGTGTTTACCCGCTGTTTTTCAAGCGGTTTCGGGTCGGATCGGCAGCGGCGAGCGGCAAGCCGTACGGGCGTTCAGACCGTGTATTACAATGCTGGTCAGACCGCGCTTTCAAGTGAGCCAACGATGAAAAACGTCCCGCACACCGTTACCGATGCCGCCATCGCGACCATCCGCGAACGGATCGAAGCGGGCGCCTATCCCGTGGGCAGTTTGCTACCGGCGCAGCGTCAACTTTCCGAGGAACTCGCGATCAGCCGCGCGTCGTTGCGCGAGGCGCTCTCCACGCTCGAAGCGCTCGGTTTGCTGGTGATCCGGCCCGGTAAAGGCGTGTACGTGGAAAGCGCGCAGGCCTCGGCCGCGCATGCGTGGCGCTTCGCGGAGCAGTCGTCGCTGCCGGACACCTATCAGATGCGCTTCGCGCTGGAAGGCTTTATCGCGCGCATGGCGGCGCTTGCGGTCAGCGAGTCAGACCTCGCCTGGTTCGAAGAAAACATCACGGCCATGCAAACAGCGCTCGCCTGCGACGAACTCGACGAAGCCGCCCGCCTCGACTACGACTTCCACATGCGGATCGTCAACATCGCCGGCAACGCGGCGATCGAATCGATTCTGAGCAGCAGCGCGGAGATCATGAAGGAAAGCCAGCGCATGCCGTTCTACCGGCGCGAACTGGTGCTGTCCACGTATAACGAGCATCGCGTGATTCTGGACGCGCTCAAGGCGCGCGATTCCGCCGCAGCCGGCAAGGGCATCGAGACGCATATCTCGAACGCCGCGCAGCGCGCCGGCGTGTATTTCCCGACGCCGCAGGCGTAGGCGTAAAAAAAAGCCGCTCCGGAAGAGCGGCTTTTCTGTGCCTTGGCGCCGCCGGCTCGAAGCCGGCTTTGCAGGGCATAGCGCACGAGGCGCGGTAACTTACTTCGCGTTGGCCAGCGCCACAGCCGTGTCCAGCATACGGTTCGAGAAGCCCCACTCGTTGTCGTACCAGCTCGACACCTTCACCAGACGGCCCGACACCTTGGTCAGCGTGGCGTCGAACGTCGACGAAGCCGGGTTGTGATTGAAGTCGATCGACACCAGCGGCGCCTCGTTGTAACCGAGGATGCCCTTCAGCGAGCCTTCCGACGCTTCCTTCATGATCGCGTTGACTTCTTCGACCGTCGTGTCGCGCGCGGCGATGAACGACAGATCGACCACCGACACATTGATCGTCGGAACACGAATCGCGTAGCCGTCCAGCTTGCCGTTCAGTTCCGGCAGCACCAAACCGACCGCCGAAGCCGCGCCGGTCTTGGTCGGGATCTGGCTGTGCGTGGCCGAGCGCGCGCGGCGCAGGTCTTCGTGGTACACGTCCGTCAGAACCTGGTCGTTCGTGTACGCGTGGATCGTGGTCATCAGACCGTTCACCAGGCCGATCTTGTCGTTCAGCGGCTTGACGAGCGGTGCCAGGCAGTTCGTCGTGCACGATGCGTTCGAGATCACCGTGTCCGATGCCTTCAGCACGTTGTGGTTCACGCCGTAGACGATCGTGGCGTCGACGTCCTTACCGCCCGGCGCCGAGATGATCACCTTCTTCGCGCCGCCCTTGATGTGCGCGCTCGCCTTTTCCTTGGTCGTGAAAAAGCCCGTGCATTCCAGCACGACGTCGACGTTCAGTTCGCCCCACGGCAGTTCAGCCGGGTTGCGATTGGCCAGCACGCGGATCTTGTCGCCGTTGACAACGAGGTAGTCGCCGTCCACCGACACTTCGCCCGGGAACTTGCCGTGCGCCGTGTCGTACTGCGTCAGGTGAGCGTTGGTCTTGGCATCGCCAAGATCGTTGATGGCGACGATTTCGATATCGTGCTTCTTGCCGTTTTCATAGAAGGCGCGCAGCGTGTTGCGGCCGATCCGGCCGTAGCCGTTGATTGCGACGCGAATCGTCATGGTCTATCTCCTGAGGGCTGAAAAAATACGTCCAGGTTCGTCTGACTGACCGCGTTGCCGCGCGTTCGCACGCCAGCGGCAACGCTTGATCGAAAATCAGCCGAGGGCGGCTTTTGCCGTCTCTACCACGTGCTCGACGGTGAAGCCGAAATGCTTGAACAGCACGCCCGCCGGGGCCGATTCGCCGAACGTGTCGATGCCGACCACGCCGCCTTCCAGACCCACGTACTTGCGCCAGAAATCCGTCACACCCGCTTCGATCGCGACACGGCGCACGCCATGCGGCAACACGCGTTCACGGTACTCGGCGTCCTGCTTGTCGAACACGGTGGTCGACGGCATGGACACGACGCGCGCCGCGATGCCTTCGCGCGCCAGCGGCTCGATTGCGTTCAGCGCCAGTTCGACTTCCGAACCGGTGGCGATCAGGATGATCTTGCGCGCGACGATTTCGTCGTTCCAGTCGCGCAGCACGTAACCGCCCTTCTCGATGTTGGCGATCTGCGCGTCGGTACGCTCCGAGAACGGCAGGTTCTGACGACTGAAGATCAGGCACGACGGGCCGTGGTGTTCGACCGCGTGGGTCCAAGCCACTGCAGTCTCAACGGTATCAGCCGGACGCCACACTTGGAGGTGCGGAATCAGACGCAGGCTGGCAACGTGTTCGACCGACTGGTGCGTCGGGCCGTCTTCACCGAGACCGATCGAGTCGTGCGTGAACACGAAGATCGACGGTGCTTTCATCAGCGCGGCGACGCGCAGCGCGTTGCGGCTGTAATCCGAGAACGTCAGGAACGTGCCGCCGAAGGCTTTGAAGCCGCCATGCAGCGCCATGCCGTTGATCGCGGCGCTCATGCCGAATTCGCGCACGCCGTAGTTGACGTAGTTGCCGGCGGCCTGGCCTTCGGCGTTCACACGCACGGGCTTGGCGGCCTTCCAGTTGGTCAGGTTCGAGCCGGTCAGGTCGGCGGAGCCGCCGAGCAGTTCCGGCAGCACGGCCGACAAAGCCTCGATGGCCTGTTGCGATGCCTTGCGCGTTGCGACGGTTTCCGCGCGTTCGTTCGCGCCGGCGATGATCGCCTTGGCCTTGTCCTTCCAGTCGGCGGGCAATTGCTTCGCGTCGCGACGCTTGAATTCAGCGGCTTCCTGCGGATATTTGGCTGCGTACGCGGCGAATGCCTTGTCCCAGTCCGATTCGTTGCGCGCGCCGGCTTCCTTCGCGTCCCATGCTGCGTAGACTTCCTGCGGGATCACGAACGGCTCCCACTTCCAGCCGATCTTTTCGCGCGTGGCCGCGACTTCCTTGTCGCCGAGCGCCGCGCCGTGCGAATCGTGGCTGCCGGCCTTGTTCGGCGAGCCTTCGCCGATCACCGTCTTGCAGCAGATCAGCGTGGGCTTGTCGGATTGCTTGGCCTGCTTGATCGCCGCGTCGACCGCGTCGACGTCGTGGCCGACCACGTTCGGGATCACGTTCCAGCCGTACGCTTGGAAGCGCTTCGGCGTGTCGTCGTGGAACCAGTGCACCACTTCGCCGTCGATCGAGATGCCGTTGTCGTCGTAGAACGCGATCAGCTTGTTCAGCTTCAGCACGCCCGCCAGCGAGCAGGCTTCGTGCGAGATGCCTTCCATCAGGCAGCCGTCGCCGACGAACACGTACGTGTGGTGGTCGACGATCTTCGCGTCAGGCTTGTTGAATTCGGTGGCGAGCAGCGACTCGGCGAGCGCCATGCCGACCGCATTCGCCAGACCCTGGCCGAGCGGGCCGGTGGTCGTCTCGACGCCCGGCGTGATGCCGTATTCCGGGTGGCCCGGCGTCTTCGAATGCATCTGGCGGAAGTTCTTCAGTTCGTCGATCGGCAGATCGTAGCCGGTCAGGTGCAGCAGCGAGTACAGCAGCATCGAGCCGTGACCGTTGGACAGCACGAAACGGTCGCGATCGGCCCATTGCGGGTTCTTCGGGTTGTGACGCAGATGACGCGACCACAAAGCCACGCCGATTTCGGCCATGCCCATCGGCATGCCGGGGTGGCCGGAATTCGCTTTTTGAACGGCGTCCATGGCCAACGCGCGGATTGCGTTGGCCATCAAGGAGGTGGGTGCGGGAGACGGGGTCGTCATGTCGAGTCCGGAGACAGAGTCAGAAAGCGGTGCGCGCTTGAGGCCCGGATGCTCGAATGCCGGTTCACTTCGGCGCACGATGCGGCGCCAGGAGACGCGAAACGGGCAGAGCAAACGGACAAGGCTGAAAGCGTGACATTCTAACAGAACGTTGACCGCGACCCGCTCCGAAAGCCGCCTGGCCGTGCGGCTCGGCGCGCCCGCCGAGGCCACGCCGTGCTTCGGCCTTTACAATTGCACAACCAGAACCCACTGCACGCCGGATGCAGCCACGCACGGAATCGACACCCTGATGCATTACGACGCGGCCGCGCACGCCGGACTGGCCTCGGCATCCCGCTCAGTGCGCGATAAACTAAGTCAATTCTTAAAGCCAGCAAGCTAACGCGTGGGCAAAATGCACGGTTCCGCCGGATTGCGCTATCGGCATATCGATACGCGAACTTCCGCCTGGACTCGCAGCATGTGCCCCGCCAACCTCACGATCCGGAGAATCCCATGACCGCCTCCCGCCCAGCCGGTGTGCCCTGGTTGACCCCCTATCTGACGGTGCGCGATGCACGTGCCGCGTCCGCGTTCTTCTCGGCGGCGTTCGGCTTCGAAGTGCGTGACAGTGTCCAGGACGACGGTGTCGTCATGCATGTCGAGATGACCTATCAAGGCCAATTGATTGTGATGTTCGCTCCGGAAGGCGCGTTCGGCTCGGCGGCGAAAACACCCAAAAGCGCGGGCGCAATCGCACCGCAATCGTTCTATGTCTATGTCGACGATGTCGACGCGATTTACGCGCGGGCGCTGGCCGCCGGCGCAAAATCGCTGAGCGAGCCACAGGATCAGTTCTGGGGCGACCGCTTCGCCCAGGTCGAAGACCTGGACGGCTACCGCTGGGCGCTCGCTCGCCACCTTTCGTGAACCAATGAGTATTTTTCTGATGCCACGCTTTTTCGTCGATAAGCCTCTTAAGCCCGACGACGTCATGCCGCTTCCCGATGACGTCGTTCGGCATGTGCTCGTGCTGCGCCTGCAGCCAGGCGATTCGATCGTCCTTTTCAACGGCGAAGGCGGCGAATACAGCGCCGAACTCGTCGAAGTCGAAAGGCGCTCGGCCATGGTAAAAATCCGCGAATTCCGCAATATCGAGGTCGAGGCGCCGTATAAGCTCACGCTCGCGCAGGGCATTGCCGGCGGTGACAAGATGGACTGGCTGATCGAAAAGGCCGTCGAACTCGGCGCCTCCTGCTTCGTGCCGTTGACCACCACGCGCAGCGTCGTGCGTCTCACCGGCGAGCGCGCGCAGCGGCGGCATGCGCACTGGCAAGGCATTGTGCGGGCATCGTGCGAGCAGTGCGGGCGCAATCGCCTGCCGGAAGTGATGCCGGTGCGCGAAATCGCCACCTGGCTCGGCACGATGTCCCGCACGCCCGAAGAAGGCGACTTGCGTATCCTGCTCTCGCCGCGCGCCAGCATCAGCTTTTCCGCCTTGCCCGCCGAGCCGCCGAAAGGACGCGTGACGGTGCTGGTGGGCCCGGAAGGCGGATTTTCCGCGACCGAGGAAGCGGCGGCGACCGATTACGGTTTCACCGCCGTCGGCCTCGGCCCGCGCGTGATGCGCACCGAAACTGCCGGCATCGCGGTGCTCTCGGCGCTGGCCGCCGGCTGGGGCGGGTGGTAAGCCGCTCGCGTGGCGCGCTGGCCGCTTCGATGAGGGCGGCCAAGCCATGTTGTCGGCAGCAGCAGCAAAGCAAAAGGCCCGCCAATTGGCGGGCCTTTCTTCTGCTTAGCCTAAACAGGCAACGTTCAAGCAAAAAACTCAAGCGAACGAGTAGAAGACCCGGAACGCGACCTTGCGCTCAGCCCAAAACTCCGCGGCTTCGCGGAACACGTCCAGTAGCGTTTCGCGCCCTTCCTTGTCGAACTTCTGCGCGACCGGCAACTGTTCCAGCACGATCACGAAGCCCGGCTGCGCACCCGCCTTCTGAACCAGATCGGTCAGGCAGTCGTAAAGCGCGTCGTAATTCTTGCCGAAGTGTTTCGGAAACAGGAACGACGTCGCGATGGTTTCGAGCACTTCCTGCTTGGACTGCGCATTGGCGCAATACGCATAGAGAAAATGCTGGCCGAGCTGGTTGGCCTCGTCGGCGAGATCCTGCACGCGGAACGCGCGGATCGACTGTACGATGTTCGGTCGTACGGTCTTGAAAAGACTCATGGGCTCCTCGTTCGATGAAACCACAGTGCCTGCTTCGCTCTGGTTCTCGCGGCCCTGATCGCCGGCGCGCATCTGCATGACGCGTTGGAACAAATTGCCGTCGCCGGCCGCGAAAAGATCCGTCGCGACTCCGGAGTCGTGCGCGTAGACGTTGTCGCTCATGCCGTTCATCCCGATGTCATTCAACAATACGATTAAAACTGGTGTAGTGGTCGTCCGAGTAGTAACAACTGTCGGTTCGCTTCAGCGGACCTCCGCAGACGATGCGACGCGCCCCGCGATTACGTGAGCGAGGCGTGGGAACGGTGTATTCGTGGTAATAGCCGCGCCGATGGGCCGGCAGCAACCGTTCGCGATTGCCGAATACGATGCCGTCCTTCTCATACGGGTAAGGCCCGCCCGCGGCAATCAAGTTCAATGTATTGACCGCTTCACGTGGCAACTGCGTTAGCGCGATGGTGCCCTGCAACTGCGCGTCCGCATCGGCGGGGGCCGTGGAGTCGCGCGCAAACGCGCCAGGCACGGGGCCGGATAGAGCGCACAGCGTAACAGCACCGATCAGCACGCCTTTCATGCGTTGCCACTTGCGTGCCATGTATCAGGGTTCCCCGCTGTTAGATCACGAGTTTGACGACCATGAAAGTCGTAAGGGTATCGCTAATGGCCCCCAGAATCAACGTTCGCCGGGCGGCCGACATCCTCCGATCAGGCGCGAATGGGCCACCGGCGCGGTTTTGACGACTTTTGACAGAATATTTAGCTTAGTCAAGCTAAACTTAGCTCGACGGTGCGAATCGAGGTGATGGAGGCAAGTAGGGAGCGGACGGCAGGCCGCTTCGCATGAGTCTGCAGACATTTTGATTCCCCGTGGCGAGGGTCTTAAACCCTTGAACGCTCTTGAAGGCGGAATCTTGTCTGATTTGCCGTTTTTTGGGTGACATTCCCCTGTTCACCCTCGGGCGTGCCCATTGCGGGCGCGCCTTTTTTTTGCATGACGCGCGGTCTTGAAACCGGCGCCATGCTTCGTCTGGATCGCGGATTAACGGGCCGCGATC
>NZ_JAQQEK010000072.1:0-14177 GCF_046027355.1 Paraburkholderia sediminicola
TGGCTCGCTCGCGGTATCGTCCTTCAGCACGTCGCCCAGAATGACGTGTCCGCCCTCGTAATCCGCAGGCCCACCTGTCTCCGTGACAAGAGACAGTGCAAGCGCGACCCGGAGGGAGGGATGCCGGCCAGGGCCAACCCGTTCAAGCAGTCGCCGGCCGAGATAAGGCGCGCCCGACAACGGGCTTGTGAGCAGGCCATTCGCAATGGCCGCGATAGATTCAAGTGAAAGAAATCCGACCTTGTTTGCTGATACAACGTGCCGGAAGAACCTTTCCACGTCGAGTGACGGGTCGCACTGGCGAAGTTGCGCCCACTCGCGTTCAATTTGACCCAACCAGCTGGAATCTGCCGACATCAGATTTCGCGTCCTGTGGTGAGTGAAGAGGGTGATGATACCTCACCGCACCTCTCGCCTGCGCCCCGTCATTGGTTGGCGACGCTCGTCAGGTACTCGAATGTTGGCGCACTCAAGACGGCGGCGGGGCGCGGGTGTCCCGCTGCTGAATCTTAAACGTATGTGAAGTCGCCGAGTTGGGTCTTGAGATAACGACCGGCACACATGAACATCACGCCGGACTATTTCGGCAGTTGAAGTTCAAACCGGCGGAGAGGCGTTCCGCATCTTCACGAGCGGCTTCCTCGCCTGCCGGGTGACACCATCGTTAACGTCGTGCATGGCTGAAAGAGAACGCCGACGAGATTCGAAAGGCGTTGGTGCTTGAACCACGCTGACATGTACGGTGGCTACCTGACCGAACCGATTAGTCCACCGCCGACTTCGGCGTCATCTCCCTTCACAACGAGGGCTACAGGGAACACTGCGGACACGGCTTTATCGCGCTGTCTACCGTGGCTGCCGAATTGGGCTGGGTCCAGCGCAAAACTCCCGAGACTCGCATCGGCATCGACGCGCCATGCGGTTTTATCGAGGCGTCGACGGCGAGCATGCCGGCAACGTTCGTTTCGAGAACGTTCCATCGTTCATCTGGAAGCAGGATGTCACGGTCGAGACCCCGTCGTTTGACAAGGTCCAGGGCGACATCGCTTTCGGTGGCGCGTTCTACTTCTACACTGACGGCGCGCCTCACGGCCTCGAAGTGCGGGAGTCTTCTGTCGAGGAACTCATTCGCTTCGGCGCCGAGGTCAAGGAGGCTGCAAACAAGGCCCATCCGACATCCGGACATTCCGGAAATCAACCACATCTACGGGACCATCATTGCTAACATGCCGCGGCACGTGGGCTCCAAATATGTGACGCTCGGTCACCTTGCTCGTGACCGAAACCTGCGCGATTCAAAGCGCGGACTGCCGTGGCATGTCCGAAAAGTGTGTGATTCCTCACCAAACCTGTCCGAAAACTGTGTCTTTCTGGACGAGTTAGGTCTGCCGCTACCAGCGCAAGGTACAGGAGCGCAAGTTACCGGGACGTCGGGATACGCCGATGGATGATGAAAATCGGGTGCGGTGTTGATGATGTGGCCGGCGTCGGCCCGTCTGACCAAGAGTCGCGGAATGGATTGGTCTCGTGGTCGTTCGGGCTACCTTTAGACGCGGACGCGTGCCGCCAACGCATTCAATCTTTTGCAATCCGCGGTGTCCCGGCGACCAAGACTGACCTAGAACGAATGCACAATTCCGACAACAACCGCAAGTTGGTTCGCACCGGTCGCGATTGGGGTGGTCGACCCTGTTGCACTCAAAGCAGATTTTGCGCTGTTGATGACGTACGTTATATCTGTGTAAAGCATGGTGCGTTTCGATAGCAGGTAATCTGCGTTGACCCCTGAACTCACCGCGTGCGCAGAAGTTGTCCGGAACGCATGATAGTAAGAGGCCGCCGATACTTGAAACGCGGGCGTTATCTTATAGCGGAGGCCTCCAAATGCCATGGTCTGAGGCGGGGAGGCGGCAAGCGTAGCGACAATGTCGTTCAAAAGAAGTTCGTAACCAGCGTAGAAGGTCGCGTCACCGATGGTCCACGAACCGCCCGCGAGATAGCGTCGTTCGCTGTTTCCGGACGAGGCGACAGTCGTGCCTTGGCGCTGCTCATAAACCAAACTCAGATTAAACGGGCCTTGCCGGTACCGGCCACCGACATCAAATTGCTTGCCAACACGAAACTCTCCTGGGACCTGGGCACCGTTGGTAATCGTCGAATCGTAGCCAAAACTGTAAAGCGCGTTGAGCTCGAACGGGCCAGCATGCCCCAGATACTCGAGCGCATTATCTGCGCGTCCAACAAACTGCGAATCCTGCGCCGAAAGTCCATAGCTAGAATAGTTGAGCGGGTCGAGCGTCAAGAAGAAACGATACATCGGCGTCATTTGCCGCCCAGCCATGACGGCGCCAAACTTGTCGCTCTCCAGTCCGACAAACGCCTGGCGGCCAAACAGCCGGCCTCCTTGTTGCAATGTCCCGTTATTCGTCGCAAAGCCAGATTCGAGTGTGAAAATCGAGCGCAGGCCTGCTCCTAGGTCCTCCTTTCCGGTGAAGCCCCAACGAGAATTGATACGATTGCCGGTGTTTATGCGAAATACGTTGCCGGCACCTTGCTTGGCAGCATGAGTTACGTACTCGACACCCGAGTCAACAATGCCGTATAGCGTTACCGAGGACTGAGCGTGCACCGCGATACTCGCCGAAGAACATATCGTAGCGGCGAGCACAGTCCTTGCCAGTTGGGTAGTGTGGTTCGAATTCAAGCTTATCTCCTTGTATATCTTTGTAGGTGTACTAATTTATAGATTTTGCATGTGACCGAATTGCTCGACTCGCGTCACACCTTGTGTAGCGGTTTAGACCTGGGCGATGCGCTTGCCCACGAACAACATCGCTATCATTCCGACGACTGGCCCGATAGCGAGCGTGAGAACCGCGAGCACGATGGAGTGTGTCCCGCCGTATACATGCCCGACGGCCAAAGGAGACACAGCACTACCCAGCTGCCAAATCGCGTTTGTCCAACCGGCGCTCGCTCCCGCCAGACGTTTTCCGGATGCGTCGCTCACCTGTGCCATCAGCACCGGCAGGTAGCCGTATGAGAATGCGCCCAGAACCGGCGCGACGATATAAAACTGTGTGACCGTCGAGCACATCCCGAAAATCACAAGCATGATGGCGAACGCGACGAGGACCAGGATGGACATCAGCCGCCGTGAAATTCCGGGCAGGTCAGAAATCCATCCGAGCGTCGGCTTCGCGATGACAGCGCCGATGCCGAAGGACGCGATGATTGAGCCAGCCACGACTGGGGATATTCCGTATTGCCGCGTCATCAGAGCATTTCCCCAAGCACCAAATCCAACGGTCGCCCAAAGTCCGCCGCACCCGGCAATCGATAGAAAAATCAGGTTGCGATTGCGCAAGAGGCTGAGCATCTCCTTTGCACTGTTCCGTGTCGGGGCTCGCTCGCCTCCTGGACGATTCTTGAGAAACAGAAGGGAGACGATGCCCCAGGCAAATGTGGCAATGCCCAGCATGCGGAAAGCGCTGGACCAACCGTACTGGGCTGAGATTGACGGCACAATTGCGTTCGCGAGCACCACAGCCAGCGATGTCGCCGTTGTGTAGATGCCCATCGCTCGGCCACGGTCTCGTGTGAACCACGCTGGAATCACTTTCATGCCAGCGGAATAATCTGCGCCGGCGGCAAAACCCATTGCCAGTTGAATCAGGATACCTACTGTCAACGACGTCGTCTCACCAAAGCAGAATGTGAAGACGCCCAACGGCAGCAAGGCAAGTGTCATCATGACCCTTCCGCCGAGGACGTCTGTCAGCATGCCGCCGATGATGTTTGCTACAACATACCCTGCGTAGAACGCGGTCACGAAGGCGCCGAGTAGCGAAACCTGGATGCCAAGCGATGAGCCAACGGGCGCTGCGACCGTGCTCCATGCGACGCGGTCAACATAGCTGAGAAGGAATGCTGCCCAAACGATAAACAGAGCAACCCAACGATAAGGGCTTGCCTCCGTTTCACCGGCGTTTGATGCGGCCCAGACCGCGCCCCGGGCGTCACTCGATGACGTCAGATTCTTTTCCACGACTCCTCCAGGAAGGGCGTGCGTTTGCCGCCCTCTTTTTCTTTCGTTCGACATCCGGCATTCAAAGAACGCAGGGCGTGTATTGCCGGATTGCAGCGTTACAGGTCCAGCACGAGCCGCCCGGATTTCGAGCGTGAGCAACACGGCAGGAACCGGTCGTTGCGTGCCTGCTCCTCCGGAGACAGGAACAGGTCCCGATGGTCTGGCTCCCCGTCGAGTACGCGAGTGAGACAGGTTCCACAGATGCCCTGCTCGCACGAAACTGGAACATCAATTCCAGCGTCCGCAAGGGCTTGCGTCACTGTGCGGTCTGCGGGAATCGCCACCGTTTTCCCTGTGCGTGCGAGGGACACTTCAAACGTCTCATCGGATGACGTGTCGACGGCGGGGGCCGAAAAGAACTCATAATGGAGCCGATTCTCCGGCCAGCCCTCGGCGCGCGCCGCATCCAGCACGGCGTTCATGAAGCCTTGCGGACCGCAGACGTAAAGATGCGTACTGGAGGTTGCCTCTTTAAGCAGGCACTCCAGGTTGAGTCGTTGTTGCTCGTTTTCGTCGTCAAAGTGGTATTGCACCCGCTCGGACCAGGGTTCGTTCGCAAGTCGCTCTACGAACGCTGCGCGTGAACGTGAGCGCGCACAGTAATGCAGTTCGAAGTCTCCGCCTGCACGGTCAAGGTGCTGCGCCATGCAGAGTAGCGGCGTGAGTCCGATGCCCCCGGCTAGCAGGAGATGCGTAGCTGGGCCAGACGTGAGGGCAAAGTGATTCCGAGGTATGCTAACCCGCAGTTCCGCTCCTTCGTGGACTGCTTCATGCATGCCCGCGGAACCACCCCGAGACTGAGGCTCACGCAATACGGCAATCTGGTAACGAGTCCGCTCGTGGGGCGCGCTGCAAAGCGAGTATTGCCGCACATGTCCCGTAGGCAAGTGGACGTCAATGTGTGAACCGGCATCGAACGCGGGCAAATCGCGACCGTCGAGGCTCACGAGTTCGAAACTGACGATGCCATCAGCCTCGACATTTCGTCGCGCAACGCGAAGGGTCATTGTGGAATCGTTCATCGCTCTTACCGTCACATAATCGATAGACCGCCGTCGACCATCAGCGTGGTGCCGGTGATAAACGACGCCTCGTCGCTCGCAAGCCAGAGAATTGGCCATGCGACTTCCTCCGGAGATGCCCATCGACCTATCAACGACGTGTCCTGCCTTTGTGTCCTGAGCACCTCGACGCTCTTTCCGGCTGCGTTTGCACGATTGACGTGGAAGTCGGTGAGCGTCGAGCCCGGGCAAATGGCGTTCACGCGGACGCCCTGGTCCGCTTCCTCAAATGCGAGAGTACGCGTCATTGCGAGCATGCCGGCCTTGGTCGCGTCATACAGACCCATGCCTTTGCGACCCGTCACCGCGTAGCAGGACGACACGTTGACGATGCTCCCAGCGCCCGCAGCTCGCAGACGCGGCAGCGCGGCCTTGCAGTAATTCGATGTTCCCACCAGATTCACCGACACCATGCTTTGCCATTCTTCTGGCGTCGCATCGGCGAGCGTGCTGTAGTTACGCATCGCGGCATTGTTGACGAGCACGTCAAGTCGGCCGAACGTACGCGTGGCGAGTTCGACTGCTGCAGTCGCCTGGTCAGCGCTCGCGACGTCAGCGACATACGTTTGAACCCTTGCTTCGGAGTTGCGGCTGAGCAGGTCGTCGCAAACCTTGGCGAGCGCTTGTGCATTCGCGTCCACGAGGACAACTGCTGCGCCTTCGTCGCAGAATATGCGTGCAGTCGCGGCCCCGATGCCACCTCCGCCGCCTGTAATCAGCGCGACCTTGTCTCTAAGTCTTAAACCTTGCATCTCATGCCGGCATGACGCCGGCCTCCTTTGATAGAGATGAATGACAGACGTTGTGCTCGCTCAGATGGAGTAAATCGGCTGGCCTTTCCCGTCCGCGAGGTGAATAACAGCCCACTCTTGCGGCTTCTGGTCGCGCGGAAGCAATGCGCCCGCAGCACGCACCCGCTGCTGGTCGGCATCGATAGCGGGAGGTTGGGACTCCTCCGTCAGCGCGGTGGCGGCCTCGTACAGCATGCGTCGAGCCATTACGATGGCGCGGTCCGTCGGAAGCAATTTCTCTTTGCTGTGGTCCTGGATAGTCCCCATGCTTTCTTGCAACGATGCGTCTTGCATCGCGAAGCCAAAGACGCCCGAGTACGCGCGCTTGTCCTTCTGTGCCTGACGGTCAATGAGGTAGTCGTTGGCTTTGTTGGCCTTCGGACGAAACGTTCCCGGTTCGTATTCGCAGTGAATGCCTTTGCCCGCATTCAGGTCGTTCATTTCTTCCTCGGACAACGGACGGTCCGGTCGGAAATTGATGCTCCATGACCAGCAGTTGTGGTCGTCAATCGGCACCCAGACGTGGCCTGCCAACGAGTGGTCGCCAAACGGAGGAATCAGCGTGTACCACGGGAAGAGCCACTGGGTGACGCGCCAGTAGAACGAGTTCGGCTCGCCATTGCGTCGTCCAAAGAGCGTGAGCCCGAACGGCTGCTTCTCGATTTCGAAAATAACGTTGCCGTCGGCCTTGATGTACTCGAGCGCTTTGGTGCCCTGATGCATCGGGTCTTCGTCGACTTCATAACGATGCACGTACGACACGTGGCTCGTGTCGATGCCGCCTTCCATCGCCTGAAGATAGTTCGACTCCTGCAGACGCTTGGACACAAAAACGTGGTCCGCTGGCAGATTGCACCATTCGAGGTCCGGTGGTGCCGGCTGTTTGTCCTTCGGCCCCATGTAGGCCCAGACAATGCCCGCGCGCTCGATACACGGGTAAGCCGTGATGCTCATGTGTTTGCACGCTTGCGGCGCCGACGGCACTTCCACGCAGTTCCCGTTTCGGTCGAACTTGAGACCGTGATACGAGCACCGGATGCCGTTTTCCTCGTTGCGGCCGAAATACAGCGACACGCCACGATGCGAACAGAACTCGTCAATCAGTGCCGCATTGCCGTCTGAGTCGCGAAACGCGAGCAGCTTTTCGCCGAGGATTTGTACCCGCACGGGCGGACAGTCTGGCTCGGCGACTTCGCTCGCCAGCAGAATCGGCACCCAATAGCGCCGCATCAGGTTGCCCATTGCGGTGCCCGGACCAGTGCGCACCAGCGTTTCCGACATGTTCTTGTCCATGCTCAACTCCAAATCGTTTGTGAGATTGTCCGTCTGATGAGACCGTGATTTCATTCTACGGACAGGCGGCGTAAACTTCAAGCATGGGGAGATAGGGGATTTCTCTACAATGGCGCAGACGGCATCGCCCAAAGGGATAAGGAAAAATGGAAGAAAAGAAGGCGCACGAGAGCGTTCGCGCGGTTGAGCGGGCGTTGGAGATACTTTTGGCGTTCAAAGCTGGGGACAAATCGCTGACGGTTGCTGAACTGCTCACTCGAGTGAATCTCAGCCGTCCAACTCTGTATCGGCTACTTAATACGTTGGAGCAGGCAGGGTTTCTTTCCTCGTCGGGTGAACCGCAGCGGCTCCAGCTGGGTAGGTCGGTTGCACAGTTAGCTCACGTTTGGCTTAGTGACAACCGAATCGCGGAACTCGCTCAACCGGTGCTTCGAAATCTTTGGGAAGCCACGTCGGAGACCGTCGCTCTGTTCGTTCCTGACGACACGGATCGGATTTGCGTCGCCGAGTTAGAGAGCAATCAGCCACTCAGCTTCCGACGTGGCGTCGGCTATCGCGAGAAGCTCGTGCGCGGGGCGAGTGGGCGCACGATTCTTTCGCAGATGCGCCTCACGCCAGACGAGCTGCGGCGCTATCTTGTTGACCCCGACCAGGATGTGTCGGCGCTAATGAGTGATTTCGAGCACATTCGCACCAAGGGGTTCGGCACGAGTCAACACGAACTGATTGAGGGTGCAGTCGCTGTGGCCGCGCCATTCTTCAATGGCGCGAATCAGGTTGCGGGTTCGCTTTGTATTTTTGGTCCCAGCGTCCGCGTTAACGAGCAGCGTGTTGCTTTTTTCGGTGAACTGCTCAAGCAGGCGACTGGCAACCTATCGCGACTGCTTGGACAGCATAAGCCTTGAACCTTAGATATTCGAACGCGGTGTCGACTCCTGAGTACATGTCCAGTCACGATATTCGACCGTTTCGAGTGAAGCTAACATCTTCGTTGAATACGTCATGCGTTGCCTCGCCGCTGTTGACGATGCCAAGGACCGCCGAGCCGCTGGTGAAGATCAGGGTCTTGCCCGAGCCTTCGACAGCGCCGAGCATCGCGCGAATTGCGTCCCGATCCTGCGCGAACGTTTCAGCACTACCCGCCAGCGATCCGATGCTTGCCGTGCTGACTATCGTGTCGACTTCGGCGACCGCACTGATCAGGCTCGCTGTGTCAGCGAAGTCGCCAGCAACAGGGGTGATGCCGGCGAGGCGAAGCCGCCCAGCGGAATCTTCCGATCGCGCAAGGCCGAAGACCTCGTAGCCGCGCTTGACGAGTGCCCTGGCGGCAGCGCCACCGATATAGCCGGTCGCTCCGGTTACCAGAATCTTCATCGTGTTTCTTTCTGGCGGGGTCGGCATGCTTTGCTGCTGTTTCATATCCACTTCGAATTGATCTGAGAGTTAAAACCGCCGTACAGACCCGGCGAATGCCCATGCGACTCGCTCACACCCGACGGCGCTCCTTGAACGACACAGAACCATGTTTGGGTTGACCGACCGGGTCGATGTCCTCGGATTTCGCGGCTACCCGATTCGTCGTCACTCGCTTCGCGTGCCGCCTGAAATGCGAAAGTCGGCGCCGCTCCTCAATGGCTTCCTGCTTCGTCAGGTAGGTCCGTGAATGCAATTCACTTTCCTGTGCTGTGATCGCCCCACGTTCTGTTAGCCGTGGAGTCCCATCTTGCCGCTGGCCATGGCTGCGATGCGAACAACCAGCGTTCGCGGAAGCAATCGCGACAACCACGTAGCGGCTCGCACGCTTGTCCGGCCGGGGTAAGCGACGACTTTCCTTTGGTCGAACGCCTTCAGTGTTTGCTGAACGACCGAATCCGAGCTGTCCATGTCTTTGGGCGACACGTTGGTCGACACCCCATCAAAGAAGCTCGTTGCTGTAGGCCCCGGGCAAGCAGCCATCACGTGAACACCCGTTCCTGCGAGTTCAAATTGCAGCGCCTCGCTGAAGGAAAGAACGAACGCCTTGGTCGCAGCGTAGGTGGCCATATAGGGGAGTGGCTGAAAGCTTGCATTGGACGCGAGGTTGATGATGCCGCCACTGCCACGCTTTGCCATGCCGCCGCCAAACACGTGGCTCAGTGTGGTGAGCGCGTGTACGTTGACCTGGATCTCAGACTGCTTTTTCCCAAGTTCATGCGAGAGAAAGCTGCCGGTCAGACCAAGCCCTGCATTATTGATCAGCAGGTCCACCTGAACGCCACGGCGCTCGAGTTCCTGAGCGATCCGCTGAGCTGCGTCGGGATCGCCGAGGTCCGCGTCGAGCGGGATGGATTCCACGCCGTACCTCCCAGCAAGGTCGGTCGCCAGGGCCTGCAATGCGTCGGCGGATCGGGCGACTAACACCAGGTTCATGCCGCGCGCGGCAAGGGTCTGTGCAAAGACTTTTCCAAGCCCTTTGGACGCGCCGGTGATCAAGGCGGTTGAACCGCGATAGACAAACATCTTCTGCTCCTTGCTGCGGGTTGGACCGGTATTGACGTTGCGCGCAACATCGGACTTCAGGAAAGGCTGAGCGCTTCACTGACCTTGTCGGATGCCGCTGCTTCCGGCGCAACGGGATAGTCGGTGTAACCGCGCTCGTCGCCGCCGAACAGCGTGCTGCCGTCGAAGCTGGCCAGCGGGAAATCTTCGGCGAGCCTGCGCGGAAAGTCCGGGTTGGCGACGAATGGTCGGCCGAAGGCGACCAGGTCGGCATACCCGCTGGACAGAACCCAATCGGCACGCGCCTTGTCATAGTTGCCCGCCACGATGATGGGACGCTTGAACCGGGCGCGAATGGCCTTGCGGAATTCCTCGGTGAATTGCGGTGCGTCGTCCCAGTCCGCTTCGGCGAGGTGCAGATAGCCAATACCGCGTGCCTGCAAAAATTCGATGGCTGCGAGGATGGTCGGCAAGATATCGGGACACGCCATGCCACGGGCAGTCAGAAACGGCGCGAGGCGAATGGCGGTGCGCTCTGCGCCCACTTCGTCCGCCACGGCATTGACGACATCCTTGAGAAAACGCAGGCGGTTCTCACGCGAGCCCCCATATTCGTCGGTGCGCACGTTGGACTTGGTACGCAGGAACTGATCGATGAGGTAGCCATTGGCGCCGTGGATCTCGACCCCGTCGAAGCCCGCATCGATCGCATGGCGAGCGGCCTGGCGGAAATCCGCGACAACATCGTCGATCTCGTCGCGGGTCAGTGCGCGCGGCGTCGGTGAGGCAACCATGGCACCCATGCCGGTGGTGGGATCGACCTTCCAGATCTGACCATCGAAGGAGACGGCGGAGGGTGCCACCGGCAACTTGCCGTTCTGGAAATCAGCGTGGGACATGCGGCCCACATGCCAGAGTTGCAGGAAGATCCGGCCGCCTGCCGAGTGGACCGCATCGGTCACCAGTCGCCATCCGGCGACCTGCTCGGGACTGTAGATGCCCGGCGTGAACGAATACCCTTTGCCCTGAGGCGAGATCTGAGTCGCCTCGGTCACGATCAGGGCGGCCGAGGCGCGCTGTGCGTAGTAGCGGGCGTCTATCGCGTTGGGCACGTCGCCGGGCTGGGTGCTACGAGCGCGTGTCATGGGTGCCATGACGACACGATGAGCGAGCGTGTGGCCTGCAACGACTACGGGCGTGAAAAGCGGCGTGGCGGTGATTGACATCATGCTGGTCTCCGGACTCCGTTAAGGATGTAGCGGATTATGCGGAGTCCGGTGCCGTTTGATAATCGGGATACCATTTGAATCATTTTCAAAAAAAACGGAAATATCATGGACAACCTCGGAGACATCCGGCTTTTTGTTGAAGCGGCAAGCCTTGGTGGGCTGTCGGCAGCAGGACGCAAGCTCGGACTCTCTCCTGCAGCCGCGAGCGCACGTCTGCTCAAACTTGAAACGAGCCTGCATACACGGCTCTTCGAGCGCACGACGCGGCAGTTACGGCTGACGGAGGAGGGCAGGATCTATCTGCTTCATTGTCAGCAGGCGCTTCAATCCCTTGACGACGCTCATGCGGCGTTACAGGCCGGTCGCAGTATCGTTCGCGGAAAGGTCAGGATCTCGGCGACATCGGACTTTGGCCGTCATGTCCTCAAGGGCTGGCTCGATGAGTTCAACGTGCAGTATCCGGAGGTCAGTTTCGCGGTTGTGTTATCGGATTCGTTGTTGAATCTGTTGCACGATGACATCGATCTTGCCATCCGGTTCGGCGTGCCACCGGACAGTTCGTTTGTCGCGCGGCGTCTCGCGCCCAATCGACGCGTGCTGTGTGCATCGCCTGAGTATGTGGCAACGCATGGCGTGCCTGAGCACCCGCAGGATCTGGATCGCTTCGACTGCATCGTCCTGGCGTCAGCATCCGGTCTTGCGAACGAATGGCGGTTCACGCGCAACGAGGAGGTCGAGACTAATACCGTACCGCTGGCAAATTCCCGAGAGACCAACGATGGTGCGCTTGCTCGCGAGTGGGCGGTGGCGGGTCACGGCATCGCCATGAAATCGATATGGGACATTGGATCTGATCTGCGCGTGGGGAAATTGACTATCCTGATGCCGGATTGGCGGTCTCCGGATGTCCCCGTGCATGCCTTGTATCAGCCCAGCCGGCACATGGCACCGCGTGTTCGGGCGCTTCTCGACTTCCTGGTAGAGCGCTTTGGCAAAGCGACGGGTGACCTCGACGCCTGGTTGAACGTCGACGCCGCGGCCGGTTAAAAAAGAGACGGATAACGTTTCGCAAAGCTAATCAAGTGGGCCGTTGCTGTAGTCATGTTCGACCAGCAGTGGGAACCGCCGTGCACTGTGTCGAGCGGTTGGACGGCCGCCGCAACCTTGCCCAACGAAAGACCGCTATACCTTTGGAAACTGCCCTAGCGATGCCCCCAGGTCCAAAGGCGGTTGTGGGTCGACAAGCGCCGGTCGCGGACATCAGGGGTTGTGCCCATGACGTGATTGGCAGGAACTGGCCTGAACAGACGAGCAAACAGTTGGGAAGCATCCGCGCAGTCAGGTCAAGCAACGCCTTGCGGAATTCACTTCCACGTGCCATATCGCAAGACGTACGATTTCAAGACTCCACCGGTTCGCCGCGAGCAACGCCATCGGATGGCGCACCTTGCGACCACCCTTCTCGTCGACAGAAGTCGAGTACACGTGCGTATGCTGTGCCCGCAGGCTTCAGCGTTTTCAATACCTCCGTGACTGCTCCCGTTTGCTTCCGGCTGAAGCGTTTACCGGACATGGCTTTCACCCACCGGAAAAGCGCCGCCTTAGCAGGGCACACGCCAATTGCAGCCATTGGATCCCAGTACCTGATCGAGGTCAGGCGGGCCAACGTTGCACAGGTGCTAAACAAGCGCCGTGCGGAAATGCGGATCGCCAATTATCGTTCGGGCGCGGGTTACCTGGTGGACCGACTTCACGCTTGACCGAACCGCAAGCCCTAGCGGCCGGTTTGATCGCGGGTTTCTCAACGGCCGGCTGAACATGCCGTGCCAGCGGAGGTCCAATTTAGTGTTGTCTTCGACAGGTTGGGGCCATGTCCCACGCTTCGTTTGTCCACGCTCACGCTGCCCACGCCGATTGGCGGGTGGCTCTCGCCGAGTGCCAGAGGCAAGTTCAAACCCAAATTGCGGCCCGTGCGGCGCAGCTTGACGAATCCGCTCCGTTCACGCTCGGTTGGTGTTATGTGAGCGACTATTTCGCACCCGCGGCCGAGGCGATCCTCGACGAACTGCACCGGGGTCAGCGAGGCGTCGCCTGGGTCGGTACGGCCGGTGTCGGCGTGGCCGCCAGCGGCATCGAATACATCGACGAACCGGCCCTGGTGCTGATGCTCGCGCCGCTGCCACGTGAATCGTTCCGGCTATTCTCCGGTCTGCAGCCCCTGCCTGCGACATCCTCCTCCGGGTTCGTGGCCCATACCGCGCTGGTCCATGCCGAGGGCAGCACGCCGGACGTGCAAGAATTGCTGCACGAATTGAGCGCCCGCACGACCACGGGTTATCTCTTCGGCGGCCTGTCCTCGGCGCGAAACCGTCCGCTGCACATGGCGAATGGCGTGTTCACCGGGGGAGTGTCCGGCGTGCTCTTCGGCCCCGAGGTCGGTCTGATCTCACGCGTGACGCAGGGCTGCCAGCCCATCGGGCCGGTGCGCGCCATCACCCAGGCCGACCACAATCTGGTGGTCACGCTGGACGGCAAGCCCGCACTCGATTGCGTGTTGCAAGATCTTGGACTCGACCGGGATCTGCCAATCGATGCATTGTCGCAGGCGCTGTCTACCACCCTGGCGGGCTTGAGCACCGGCGCCGAGGACGTGCCGAAATGGCCTGGAAAGTTCGGCGCGGATACACTCGTGCGGCACCTGGTGGGCGTGGATACCCAGCACCGCGTCCTGGCAATTGCGGATCGGGTCGAGCCCAGCATGCATCTGGCCTTTTGCACGCGCAATCCCGAGGCCGCCCGGGTCGATCTGGTGCGCATTGCAACGGAAATCCGCGCGGAACTGGAAAGCGGCACGGCGGGGCACATGTCGGGCGCCCTATATGTCAGTTGCTCGGGACGGGGCGGGCCGCACTTCGGAGCGCGGCATGCGGAGTTGCAGACGGTGCGAAATGCGCTAGGTGAGGTACCGCTGGTGGGATTCTTCGCCGGCGGCGAGATTGCAAGGAATCACCTTTACGGCTACACCGGCGTATTGACGGTCTTCACGAGCCGGGACTGAGGCGCCGGACGGTTCTGATTTTTGCCACAGCACGAAGACGATCCATACTACGTTTATCCACCAGACCCATTCGTACGCTGCCCTGACAGATTCATGCACGCCCTCTTCAAACCATGGCTTGTCAATGACGCGTTTGGCGACCCAGGTCTATACGTGGACTTTTGCGACGAACGGCGT
>NZ_JAQQEK010000073.1:0-13198 GCF_046027355.1 Paraburkholderia sediminicola
GTTGCGCTTGCGTTTGAACGTGCGGAAGAAAGCCCGGTTGCGAAAGCACCGGGCTTTTTTGTCCACATTGGCGCCGAAATATCGAGGCCAACATGTCGGCCGTCCTGACCTTGCGTCCAAGGCAGAGTAGACCCGAGAACGATTGGTAGAGAGCGACAGCCCCGAACAGGACGTCATAGCTTAGAAAGCCATGTTTTTGGTAACGCCAGCAATTCTTCCACAAACCAATCGCACTTGTGGGCCATCTCTCTCAGCCCACTATGGCTCAAAAGCACTCCTCTTTCAGGCCCACGGAAAACGCGAGGCCTTGTATTCCTTCCTAGGTTTTTTCCTCGTCCTGGCCCTTCCAAGAGCTTTTGCCCCCGCAATGCGAGAGCATTTTCCGGACGTTTCCACCCATAAAACCGACTTTTCTCCGAAGCCGAAATGGTGTCAGGCCACATCATTACAAAAACATTAATAAAACGGACAAAGGAGAAACATGCCCCGCTTTAAACCACCAACAAGGCCGGCCGATATGCTGGCCCGTCTCTTCACTGTTTTTGCGTTGCTGCTCGCCTCGCTTGGTGCAAACGCTGACGATGTCTGCAACAGACTCTATCCAAAATCCGGCGCAGTTCCCGGCGACCCACAATGCGTCGCGAAAGCTGCCGCTAACACCCCCATAGGCATGGGAACCTATTACTGCACCGCTCAACTCGATCTTGTAAGAGAGTGGTGTGGAAGCGTTCCGCAGCCGGAAGACTCCTGTCCGGTGGCTGATCCGGTACACCCTGCAAGCGGTGCAGTCACACTTGGCGCGGTCGACTTTATCAGCGGTGACGACATTGCTCTGATATTTAAACGTACTTACCGTTCTAAGCCCCTTGCACAGAATGTCAACGCGATGGGGCCGGTGTGGTTCCATAATTGGCAGCGGCAATTGGGACTGGCGAATGCGAACAGCGGCGGTTCATCGACGGTGACTGCCTATCGCGAGAATGGCGACTCCGTTGTATTTAACTGGTCCGGAGGCACGTGGCGCACAGTCGATTTCACCGGGCTGGCCCTGGCACAAACTCAATCTGGCTGGAGGTTGACCAATCTGACTAACGATGCCGTCGAGTCCTATTCCGCACAAGGCATCCTGCTGTCTGAAACGACGAAGACCGGCTTTATAAGAACGTTGAGCTACGACAGCGCCGGCTTGCTAACCGTGATCACTCAACACGGTGCTGGGACGAGTGCGAACAACGATCTGACGCTTCGCTTTGACTACGATGACAAACGCCGAATTTCGCGATTAAACGATCCGATAGGAGGCGTCACGCAATATGAATACGACACGAACAGCAACCTCGTTTCCGTCACCTGGCCAGATGGCTATGCGCGACGCTATGTCTACGAAGACGCGCGATTCAAGAATGCCATAACAGGCGAGATCGATGAGGCCGGGGCGCGAATCGCAACCTGGACCTATGACGCACAGGGTCGCGCAACATTGGTCAGTCATCCGGATACGGCGCGCAATGTGCAATTCGGGTATAGCAACGGTTCGACCACCGTCACGGATAGTCACCGCACCACAACGCTGAATTTTTCGTCAATCGGCGGCAAGTTACGAGCTACTGGCGGCAACTCATCCGCAGGGAATAGCACCTCGACTTGGGATGCGTCAGGCAGACTGCTAAAGAACAGTTTTGTCAGTGGCAACGCTGCCGAGTACAGCTACGACGATGTAGGCCGTCCCGTTCGACTGGTCGCACGAAACGCGTCGGGTACCGTCGTTACATCGATACGCTACGCCGACGCGACAACTCTCCACCCATGGATGATTGCCTCGCCTCGCAAGATGCAGACGCTTGTCTATGACTCGCGCGGCAACGTGACTGGTGTCAGCGAAACGCCGACCACGGACACAACCGGCGAAAGCGGCTTCGATGCATTGAAAGCGGACGGTGTGACGCGCGCCTACGGTCGGGTGTACGACGAGTGGAACCGGCTCAGCTCGGTACGCATCTACTATGACGGCGTGCCGTCTGCAGCGTTCCGACTCACCAGAGATGACACAGGTAACGTCAAGTCTGTTGTCCATGTCGGTGGGGCCCCTGATGGCTTCGACGAGGCAAGCCAAGCGTCAGCGCGTGACGCGGCCCATCGCATTGTGACCGGCTACAGACCCAACGGCGGATACAACACGCGATACGACAAGCGCGGGCGGCCCGATCTCATCTGGTTCAATGACTACCCCGC
The DNA here is from genome assembly GCF_046027355.1 of Paraburkholderia sediminicola. Lineage (GTDB taxonomy): Bacteria > Pseudomonadota > Gammaproteobacteria > Burkholderiales > Burkholderiaceae > Paraburkholderia > Paraburkholderia sediminicola_B. The sequence continues at coordinate 2,233 of NZ_JAQQEK010000073.1, forward strand.
CCCACTGAACGGCGGAGTCCATCGCTTGCTGAAGGTCTGGTATCGCTATTCACCCGACAGCCAGATCGTTTCACGCACGGGCACTGTCTCGACAAATGACGGCCCGGATGTGGCAATCAACAGCGATGAGATCGATCAGTGGGTTGCAAATATGGAAGACGGTCGCGTGCCAGTAGGTCCAGCGCCGAACCTCGCCGGACTTGTCCGGTCGTTGCTCGGTGCCGCACCCGACGCGATACAACCCATTTGCATTGAATGTATCCTCAACCCGGCGCTGTCCTGGGGCTGGGCCATGTCGTCCAACCATGACGATCCGTTCGGTATCGTCGGGTTGGCGGGCGCGATACGGGGGGCGGTGGGTGGGATGGCGAGCCAGTGCAAGCCGACCCAGTTAACGACGGACCAATTGATAGCAGAAGCTACAACTGCACAAAATAGCACTGGGCTCTCAAAGCTTGCTCGTGCCTGGGATAAACACTCTGGGCGGGAACCGGATTTTTACCCCGCGCTGTCAGGCAACGTTGACGCAAAAAATGCAACAACGGAAGCGTGGTTGCGCAACCTGATGGAAAATCCAACCACGGCGCGGTCGGACTTGGGACGTGGTGGGATAGAGTATCGCGCACCGGACGGGACCGGAGCAAGATGGAACTCCGGCGGCGGATTTAGCGGAGTTTTGAATCCTCCACAAAATTAGGCACAGTCATGAACAAGCTTGAAATAGTTTGGTCGTCCGCAATGAACGAGTACGAACAACTTACACTAGAAATTCTGTTGGACCGGTACCCCGTCATTCGCGTCAACCAGGAGAGCGGGGTGGATAACCTCGTGGCTGAACTGGGCGGCCCGGAACCGGACGGCAGCATGGCCCGCCGAGTGCCGCTTGAAGAACTGATCGAAGCGCTAGTGGAAATTCGACGATTGATGCACGCGTCAAAACCGAAAGCAAGCGACGAAAGCTAACATACACCAGTAAGGCGCGGGTGTCCGCGCCTTACTTTTGGGCGACAAAGACACAGCAGCTCGATCACACCGGCGAAAACCGTATCACCCCATCCGCATCCTGCTTACGCTTCAACTCGCCCGCAAGCCACAGCAGATGCAAGTGCGCCAGCGCTTCACCCATCGCAAACGTCATCTGATGAATATCGAGCTGTCGCTTGAACATGAGCGGCACGATATCCGCGGCGCTCTGCGGTTTCTCCGCGCATGCCTCGCGCACTTCGGCCAGACGCGCGTCGTGATGCTCGCGCAATTGCCGGATCCGCGTGCGCACGCCGCGAAACGGCTTGCCATGCGACGGTAGCACCAGCGTGTCTTCCGGCATCGTTTCGTAACGGCCGAGCGACTCCAGATACAACGCGAGCGGCGTGCCTTCCGGCTCCATATCGAACACCGACACGTTGGTCGAGATACGCGGCAACACCATGTCGCCGGAAATCAGCACGCCGGTCTCTTCGCAGAACAACGCGCAGTGTTCCGGTGAATGGCCGAATCCGGTCACCACTCGCCACGTCTTGCCGCCGATCCTCACGCCATCGGCTTCCCGCAAGCGGCGATACTGCCCCGGAATCGCCGGCACGAGGCTCGCATAATAGCTCTTGCGATTGCGCAGTTTTTCAAGCGATTCCTCGTCGGTCACACCGTGCCGCGCGAAGTGCCGTGCCGCGCCCTCGCCGCCTGCATTCGAGCCGTCGCCGGCGCCCATCACACGCGCCTGCATGTATTCGCCGAGCGTCATCCATAGCCGCACGTCCCAGCGCTTCTTGTCGCCACCCGCGCAGATCCAGTGCGCGAGGCCGATGTGATCGGGATGGCAATGCGTGACGATCACGCGCAGCACCGGCAGGCCGTCGAGCACCGAGTCGAACACCTTCTCCCAGTTCTCCTTGATCGTGTCCGAGGTGATGCCGCAGTCGACCACCGTCCAGCCCCGCTGGCCGTCGATCTCGTCACGCAGCAGCCAGAGGTTGATGTGATCCAGCGCGAAAGGTAGCGGCATGCGTAGCCAGAACACGCCTGGCGCGACTTCCATCGCCTGGCCCGCGTCCGGCAAACTGTCGCTGAACGGGTAGTCGAGTTGATGTTCGAGTGCATTCATTGTGGGTGTCTTCCTCCGTCGGCCGTCCGGCATGGCGAGGTATGCGATGCCGGTCGGCGTGGTTGCGGCGTGCTGGTGCCGTACTGCGCCTGGTTGCGTTCAACTCAAGTTGACGATAACGTAAACGTCGATTCTATCGTTCAATCCGATTTTCTGCCCGGCCACGGAATGCCCCGATGAACACGCAATACACGATCACCGAGCTCGCGCGGGAATTCGACGTCACGCCTCGCGCCATCCGCTTCTACGAAGATCAGGGTTTACTCTCACCTAGCCGCGAAGGATCGAGCGGCTTGCGGCGCGTCTATTCAGGCCGCGACCGAACGCGTTTGAAGCTCACGTTGCGCGGCAAACGACTTGGCTTCACGTTGTCGGAGATTCGCGATCTGCTGGACGTGTACGAGTCGCCGACCGATACGGTGCCGCAGTTGCATGCGTTCCTCGCCACGGTGGCGCGTCATCGCGACGTGCTGGAGCGTCAACTGGAAGACCTGAACGCGACGCTCGAAGACCTCGCGCAATACGAAAACCAGGCGCGCGCGCTGCTGGAAAGCGGCACGCGTGAAGCCAAGCCGGCATGAACAACGGCGGCGCGATGCGGCACGGGTCCACCCGAACGATACAATCACGGGTGTCTTCACGACATGAGACGAATGCACGATCGACATGAATCACTTCCCCAAACTGTTGTCGTCGCAAATCGGCTTTGACCTCGCGCAGACGATGCTCGAAGGATTCGACCGGCATTACCGGATCTTTCGCGACGCCGCGATCCACGCCAAAACGCTCTTTGAAAAGGCCGACTGGCACGGTCTGCAGAAGCTCGCGCGCGATCGCATTACCTCGTACGACGAGCGCGTCGACGAATGCGTCGAACTGCTCGAAGACGAATACGACGCGGAAAAAATCGACAGCGAAGTGTGGCAGCAGATCAAGCTGCATTACATCGGCCTTTTGACCACGCACCGCCAGCCGGAGTGCGCGGAAACGTTCTTCAATTCCGTGTGCTGCAAGATCCTGCACCGCTCGTACTTCAACAACGACTTCATTTTCGTGCGCCCGGCCATCTCGACCGAATACATCGAGAACGACGAACCGGCCGCGAAGCCGACTTATCGCGCGTACTATCCCGGCAAGGACGGGCTCGCGGCGACGCTCGAACGCATCGTCACGAACTTCCAGCTGGAGCCGCCGTTCGAAGACCTGACGCGCGACGTCGGCTGCGTGATGCAGGCGATCCACGACGCGTTCGGCGTGTTCGACGAAGCGGCCAACTTCCAGATTCACGTGCTCTCGTCGCTGTTCTACCGGAACAAGTCGGCGTATATCGTCGGACGGATCATCAACGGCGACCTGCTGCTGCCGTTCGCCGTGCCCTTGCGTCACGTAAAACCGGGCGTGCTCGCGCTCGACACGGTGCTGCTCAAGCGCGACCAGTTGCTGATCATTTTCAGCTTCTCGCATTCGTACTTCCTGGTGGATATGGAAGTGCCGTCCGCTTACGTCGAATTTCTCGGCACCATCATGCAGGGCAAGCCGAAGGCGGAAATCTATACGTCGGTGGGGTTGCAGAAGCAGGGCAAGAATCTGTTCTATCGCGATCTGCTGCATCACCTCTCGCATTCGAGCGATCAGTTCGTCGTCGCGCCCGGCATCAAGGGGCTCGTGATGCTGGTGTTCACGCTGCCGTCGTTTCCGTACGTGTTCAAGCTGATCAAGGACAACTTCCCGCCGCCGAAGGAAACCACGCGCGCGCAGATCCAGGGCAAGTATCAGCTCGTCAAACGGCACGACCGTTTGGGTCGCATGGCCGACACACTCGAATATTCGAGCGTGGCGTTGCCCCGCTCTCGCCTCGACGACGCGCTGGTGCGTGAGCTCGAAAAGGAAGTGCCGTCGCTGATCGAATACGACGGCGACAACCTGGTGATTCGCCATATGTATATCGAGCGCCGCATGGTGCCGCTCAACCTGTTCCTGCAGAACGGCAACGACGAGGACGTCGAGCACGGCATCAAGGAATACGGCAATGCGGTGAAGGATCTGATGCAGGCGAACATCTTCCCAGGCGACATGCTGTACAAGAACTTCGGCGTGACGCGTCATGGCCGCGTCGTGTTCTACGACTACGACGAAATCGAATATCTGACCGACTGCAACGTGCGCGCGGTGCCGGCGCCACGTAACGAGGAGGACGAAATGTCGGGCGAGCCGTGGTACTCGGTCGGCCCGCACGACATCTTCCCGGAGACGTACGGCACATTCTTGCTCGGCGACCCACGCGTGCGCCGTTCCTTCATGCAGCATCACGCGGACTTCTTCGATCCTGCGCTATGGCAACGGCACAAGGATCACCTATTGAAAGGCGAACTGCCCGACTTTTTCCCGTACGACGACAGTGTGCGCTTCTGCAACCGCTATCCGGAACGCTTTGCCGATGCCGCCGGCCGTGCATCGCCCGCGCCGGATGCGCCAGCCGACGAGCGTAGCGTGCGGGTGGCGTGAAGCTCAAGCGCCGCTCGCAGTGTTGACTGCCTCGTCCGAACCTTATGTAACGACATCGACCGGTCAATCGGTCGAGCAACCGCCAAGACGCAACATGAACACGAACGATTCCACTCCTGACAATCCGCTCTCGCATCTGTTCGACAACAACGAAGCATGGGTCGCCCGCAAGCTGTCCGAAGACCCTGAGTATTTCTCGCGTCTCGCGCATCAGCAGACGCCCGAGTATCTGTGGATCGGCTGCTCCGATTCGCGCGTGCCGGCGAACCAGATCATCGGCTTGCCGCCGGGCGAAGTGTTCGTGCACAGAAACATCGCCAACGTGGTGGTGCATACCGATCTGAACTGTCTCTCGGTGATCCAGTTCGCCGTTGATCTGCTGAAGGTCAAGCACATCATGGTGGTCGGCCACTACGGCTGCTCGGGCGTCGGCGCGGCGCTGCATGGCCGTCGCGTGGGTCTCGCGGACAACTGGCTGCATCACGTGCAGGACGTGCGCACCAAACACGCCGCTTTGATCGAGGAATGGCCGATCGGTGAGGCCCGCCATCGGCGTCTGGTTGAACTGAACGCGATCGAACAGGTGATGAACGTATGCCGCACCACCATCGTCAACGATGCGTGGGCGCGCGGCCAGGAGTTGACGGTGCACGGCTGGGCGTACGGCGTGCATGACGGCAAGGTGCGCAACCTCGGCATGACGATCAGCGAGCCGGGCGCGCTCGATGCAACCTATCAGAAGTGCGTCGCGGCGGTGTCGGCCAGCGGCGCGCACAAGGCAGAGAACGACGTGGTCGCCGCCGATGCGGCGCAGCTCGGCGACGTGCCGGCTATCGTCGAAGGCGTAATCAAGGAGCTTAAACATGAGTGAGACAAAGATTGATCCGATCGTCATCGTGAGCGTGGCCCGCACGCCGATGGCAGCATTTCAAGGCGACTTCGCCACGCTGACGGCGCCGCAGTTGGGCTCGGTGGCAATCGAAGCGGCCGTAAAACGCGCGGGCTTGAAACCTGAGCAGATCGACGAAGTGGTAATGGGTTGCGTGCTGCCCGCCGGCCTCGGCCAGGCGCCCGCGCGTCAGGCCGCGCTCGGCGCCGGCTTGCCGCTTGCCACTGGCAGCACCACGGTGAACAAGATGTGCGGCTCCGGCATGCGCGCGGCGATGTTCGCGCACGACATGCTCGCCGCAGGCTCTGTCGACGTGATCGTCGCGGGCGGCATGGAAAGCATGACGAACGCGCCGTACCTGCTGCCCAAGGCGCGCGGCGGCATGCGCATGGGCCACAGTCAGGTGATCGACCACATGTTCTACGACGGCCTCGAAGACGCTTACGAAAAAGGCCGTCTGATGGGCACCTTCGCCGAGGAATGCGCGGCGTCGTTCGACTTCACGCGCGAGGCGCAGGATGCATTCGCCGTCGAGTCGCTCGCTCGTGCGAAGCGCGCGAACGAAGACGGCTCGTTCGCCTGGGAAATCGCGCCGGTGAAGGTGGAGAGCCGCAAGGGCGACGTCACCATCGATCGCGACGAACAGCCGTTCAAGGCGAACATCGAAAAGATTCCGACGCTCAAACCCGCGTTCAGCAAAACCGGCACGGTGACGGCGGCGAACTCGTCGTCGATTTCCGACGGCGCGGCCGCGCTCGTCATGATGCGCGAGTCGACGGCAAAGCGTCTCGGCGTCGAGCCGATCGCGCGCGTGGTCGGTCACTCAACCTTCGCGCAGGAACCGGCGAAGTTCACCACCGCGCCGGTCGGCGCGATTCGCAAGCTGTTCGAGAAGAACGGCTGGCGTGCCGACGAGGTCGATCTGTATGAGGTCAACGAAGCGTTTGCCGTCGTGACGATGGCGGCCATGAAGGAACACCATCTGCCGCACGAGAAGGTCAACGTGAATGGCGGCGCCTGTGCGCTCGGCCATCCGATCGGTGCGTCGGGTGCGCGGATTCTTGTCACGCTGATCGGCGCATTGAAGAAGCGCGGACTGAAGCGTGGCGTCGCGACGCTGTGCATCGGCGGCGGAGAAGCGACGGCAATGGGTATCGAACTGGTGTAACGCGCGTTTTCGCAGCGCTCTGTTTTGACGGCCTGAGGTATTCGATGAAGACAGTGTTGATCGTCGGTGCGTCGCGCGGCATCGGCCAGGAGTTTGTCCGGCAGTACAAAAAAAGCGGCTGGCGCGTGCTCGCCACCGCGCGCGACGGCGCCGCGCTCGACGCGTTGAACGAACTCGGCGCCGAGACTTTTTCGCTCGACGTGAGTGCGCCCGAGGAGATCGCCGCGCTCGGCTGGAAGCTCGACGGTGAACGGCTCGATGCGGCGATCCTGGTGTCGGGCGTGTACGGCCCGCGCACCGAAGGCATCGAGACGATTACCGCCGAAGACTTCGACCACGTCATGCACACCAACGTGCGTGGACCGATGCAATTGATGCCGATCCTGCTGCCGCTCGTCGAAGAGGCGGGCGGCGTGTTCGCGGTGATCTCGAGCAAGATGGGCAGCATCGGCGACGCGAGCGGCACGACCGGGTGGCTGTATCGCGCGAGCAAGGCGGCGTTGAACGACGCGCTGAAACTCGCGTCGCTGGAAGCCAAGCGCGCCGCGTGCGTTTCGTTGCATCCGGGCTGGGTGCGTACCGATATGGGCGGCGCGCAGGCAGCGATCGATCCGGCGCGCAGCGTGGCCGGCATGCGTGAAGTGCTGGCGCAGGCCGCGGCCGCGCACGACGCGTTCAACGGCCGCTTCTATCAATACGACGGCACGCTGCTCGACTGGTGAGCAACAAGCTGGCAAGGGAGACACACTCATGGTGCTTGATCAGGATCACTTGATGGTCCGCGATGCGCTGCGCACCTTCGTGCGCGAAGCGATCACGCCGCATGCGGCGGCGTGGGACCGCGAGCGCACTTTTCCCCAGGACGTGCATCGGCAACTCGCCGGACTCGGCGCATATGGCGTGCTGGTGCCCGAAGCATACGGCGGCGCCGGCATGGACGCGCTGGCGCTCGCGCTGATTCTCGAAGAGATCGCTGCCGGCGACGGCGGCACCTCGACGGCTATCTCCGTCAACAACTGTCCGGTGTGCAGCATTCTGCTGACCTATGGCAACGACGCGCAGAAACGCGACTGGCTGACGCCGCTCGCCCGTGGCGAAATGCTCGGCGCGTTTTGCCTGACCGAACCGCAAGCCGGTTCCGATGCTTCCGCGCTGCGCACCACCGCGACACGAGACGGCGACGCGTACGTGCTGAACGGCGTCAAACAGTTCATCACGAGCGGCAAGAACGGCAACGTCGCGATCGTGATGGCCGTGACCGACAAAGCCGCGGGCAAGCGCGGCATCAGCGCGTTTATCGTGCCCACCGATACGAAGGGCTACGTTGTCGCGCGAGTGGAAGACAAGCTCGGCCAGCATTCGTCGGATACGGCGCAGATCATTTTCGAGGACTGCCGCGTGCCGGCTGCGAACCTGATCGGCGCGGAAGGCGAAGGCTACCGGATTGCGCTATCGGGGCTGGAAGGCGGCCGCATCGGTATCGCGGCGCAAAGCGTCGGCATGGCGCGCGCCGCGTTCGAAGCAGCGTTGAGTTATGCGAAGGAGCGCGAAAGCTTCGGCGCGCCGCTCTTTTCGCACCAGGCGGTGCAGTTCCGCCTCGCCGACATGGCGACGCAACTCGAAGCCGCGCGTCAGTTGATCTGGCACGCCGCGGCGTTGAAGGACGCCGGCCAACCGTGCCTGACCGAAGCCGCGATGGCCAAGCTGTTCGCCTCCGAAGCCGCCGAGCGCATCTGTTCGGCCGCCTTACAGATTCATGGCGGCTACGGCTACCTGAGCGACTTTCCGGTCGAGCGCATTTACCGCGATGTGCGCGTGTGCCAGATCTACGAAGGCACCAGCGACATCCAGAAAATTTTGATCGCGCGCGGTCTTGGCTAAAAGTCGGATGAATAAGCAACTGTTGCCGATGCAACGACCATCCGACTGTCCCTGCGGCGGCGCCGCGCCCGACCAGCGCAGCGGGGCCAAGGCGCCGCGCTTCGCGCAGTGCTGCGGCCGCTATATCGACGGCGGCGAAGTAGCGCCACGGGCGCTTGAATTGATGCGTTCGCGCTATAGCGCGTATGTTGTGGGTGCAACGGACTATCTGCGCGCCACGTGGGCGCCGCACACCTGCCCCGCCGATCTCGACGTCGACGTGGCCGCACCCGACGCGCCGCGTTGGCTCGGACTGCAAATCAAGGCGTTTGCTGAAACCGACGCCGATCACGCGACGGTCGAATTCGTCGCGCGTTACAAGGTGGGTGGCCGCGCGCACCGGTTGCACGAGTTGAGCCGCTTCGTTCGCGGCGATGACGGCGGCTGGCGCTACGTCGACGGCGACGTCGGCGAATAAAGTCCCTTTCTGCCCCTTACAAGACGCCGCAGCGTCCTTACGCCGCGCTCACATATGGCCCTGATAGCAGGGCCATTTTTTTGTTGGTGCGATGCCACACGACCCGCGCCACGCCTGATTGCTTCGGTGCGCCAAACACTGGTGAGGCCTGCATCGACCGGCCTCAGGCGACGAAACAGCACGCAGCAATTTTTGCGGCGCGGGTTCTCCTTGATTGCACAAAACAAAATTGTCGTGCCAGGATGAGGCCGTAGCTTCATGACGTCACGTTGCGAGAGCCGGTCCATACCAACTCCGCAAAATGCGCGGGAAGCCCTGCCAGGCACTAGACAGTGTGGTTCCGGCGGCGGTTTTCAGGCAGCAGGCGTGGCGCTCATCATCGGCGCGTGGGGTCGCGTCGGCCGTTTGGGTTCATCCCGTGCGATCTCGATTAGCGTGCGTGCGCCTCTGGCGCACTCCGTACGCGAGTGTGTTTTTGTTTGTCGAAAACCTGCCTGAAAGGCAAATGTCAGCAATGACTTTCGATGAACAGGCATCACGGTGTTCAGGGCAGGTTTTTGAGGCAGGTGCGTGAATGGTGTTCAGCAAGGTTCTGACGAAGTGTGCGGTGATCTGTGCAGCGGCTACGTGCGCTGTCGCACTCGCGCACGCCGACCCGCTCGCGGACACCCAGGCGGGACCGTTGACCCGCGCGCACGTGCCGCGCATCGCACTCGACGACGACGTCTATCTGCCCACCGCAGGTCTTAACGAACAGATCATCCGCGTACCGGTCGATGCAGCCGGCACGGTCACCCTCGAAACGACGATTTACAAACCGGACGGCGCAGGCCCGTTTCCGATGATCGTTTTCAACCACGGCAAAATCCCCGGCGATCCACACACGCAGGAACGCAGCGACCCGCTGCCGTTCGCGCGCGAATTCGTGCGCCGCGGCTACGTGGTGGTGGCGCCGAACCGCCAGGGTTTCGGCCGCTCGGACGGCGTGTATCAGCAAGATGGTTGCGACGTTGAAAAGAACGGCATCGGTCAGGCCGGCGATGTCGCCGCGACGGTCGACTTCATGTCGAAGCAGCCTTACGTGGACGCCACGCATATCGTCGTGGCCGGCACCTCGCACGGCGGTCTTGCGACGATGGCCTACGGCACGGAAGCCGCACACGGCGTGCGGGCGCTGATCAACTTCTCGGGCGGCTTGCGGCAGGACGCGTGCAGCGACTGGCAAGGCAATCTGACGCGTGCATTCGGCGCATATGGCGAGAAGACCAAGGTGCCGTCGCTGTGGATGTATGGCGATAACGATTCGGTCTGGAACGCGCCGTTGGTGACGGGCATGTACGCCGCTTATGGCGCGCATGGCGCGAGCGCGAAGATGGTGGATTTCGGCAACTACAAGAACGATGCGCATCGTCTGGTCGGTGATCGTGATGGCGTGCACGTTTGGTGGCCGGCTGTCGAGGCGTTCCTTGCGCAGGTGGGCATGCCGACTGGTGTGCAGTATCGGGTGTCGGATCCGTCCATGCCGAAGGCGAGCGGGTTTGCTGCTGTCGATGCGGTCGACGCCGTGCCGTTTGTCGATGAAGCCGGGCGTAATGGGTATCGGAATTTCTTGCATCAGTTTCCTAGCCGGGCGTTTGCTGTGTCTGACTCGGGGGCCTGGTCCTGGGCTGAGGGTGGTGATGATCCGATGTCTGTCGCGGTGGCGAATTGCCAGAAGCAGTCTTCCGCGCCTTGCCGGTTGTATGCGGTGAATAACTCCGTTGTTTGGGGGGATCAGTCTTCGCAGACGGCTGATGGTGGGTCTGCTGCTGGTGGCGCCGATGCGCGGCGGGCTATTGCTAGTCGCGAGTAAGAGTTAGGTTTTTTGTCTGCTCGGCGCGTGTTTTTGCCTGTGTTCTCTGAGGCGTTGGCCTTTCCTTGAATTCATGGTGGTCTATTGGCGTTGCCCCTGTGCGGGGCGGCACC
>NZ_JAQQEK010000074.1:0-11731 GCF_046027355.1 Paraburkholderia sediminicola
CCTAAAACACCCGCGGCGCGGGGCGGCGCCCCGCGCTCCTCGCCCCCCGACGATAGGTCGATACCAAGACGCGATGTCAGATCGGCCACGCTGGTAATGCCGAGCTTCTTCAGGAGGTCCAACGCAGCAGGATCGATCCCTGTCTCCCTCGCGAGTTGGTCGATGATTGGTGGCTTGAAATCGATCTTCGTTAGCAAGAAAGGGTTGCCCTTCCATCCTAAAGTGTCGAAGACAACAAAACTTGGCTGGTGAAGTTCGCCGCTCGCATCCGGCACCCACGGAGCAGAATTCAAGTGTCGTACGAACGCAGCGGGGAAATCCTTTTTATAGCTACCATAGTGCGACCAACTGTAAGTCCCCTCAAAGATGCCGCGCCCGCGCCGCTCTTCGAGATCGCCCAAGCTCTCCCAAATCAGCCGTGCACGCTGGATCCGTTCTTCAGGGGGGAGAGCTGGGAGGGATCCAACGAGTGCGTCAAAGCCCCGGAGGTTCCAGTCCTCGATGCGATCCCTCTGGTAGGACGTCTCCTCGTGACCAGCAAGTCTTCTCAGCTCGCGACGCTCGTCGCCGGTCAGCGTGTTAGGAGCGTCCAACGGGCGTGGATAACGTAGTGCGCCGCATGCTTCCATCAACTCCCGCATATTCTCGCCGCTAAGGCAGGCATATGACTCGTCGACGATTAGGACACCGGGCACGCCTGTAAAGAGACGCTTCAAGCGATCAGTTGCGAGATATACGCTCCCGGGCTTGCTGATGTATCGCTTGTTGTCACCAGTATCCACAACCATTAGGAACGACGTCTCGCGGAGCGCAGTGAGAAGCTTTTCACGCTGCACCTTTGAATCGGTGCTGAACGCTGTTCGGATTCTTCCAATATCGGCTGCATACCCATCGACGCTCACGGAGACTTCATGCTGCTGGTATTTTGGCAAGACGTTCCATACGACGTCATCGACAGGGTCCGGCTCCGTGATGCCAAGCGTTGTTAAGAAGGCGCGCACTTCCGGTGTCGCGCATACTTCTCTGCGCATGGTCGGAAAGCTAGTCTCGATGGTGCTCGGCAGGAAGGCCTTGGACTTTCCATTCTCTCGCGCGACGACGTGGGTGCCGTCACTCAGCCGGATCAGGGGGATCGTGTCGAGGTGGCGGCGAAACGCTGCTTCCTGACCGCTCGCGAACTCGTACAATTTCACGATCCAATCGTCGGTCTGGGCTTCGAGGAAATCCTTGGTCAACCGCGGCACAATTGTCGCGGGAGTCACTTCTGTAACGTCGAGCTCGTGTATGACATACTGGCGAATCTCCGGCGCGCGGTCCTGTGTAATGTCTCCAGCGAGCCAGGCTGCCAAGTCGTCGCCGCCAAGCGCGGCTAGTTGTTCCGGGTTGAATAGTTCGCGGAGGTCTTGGGTTCGCGCGAGTTTCGCTTGCCGCGCGGAAACATATCCGCCCCCAAAGCGCGGCAGCAGTGCCTCCTGCGTCAGCGCTTCTCGAACTCTATCAAAGAGAGGCGTGAACATCGAACCTTCGGAGAACTTCTCGCGATCGAGCGGCAAGCACCGCAGCGCGGAGGTGTCGAGCATGGCTTGATCGCGCAACCACCGCAATGCATCGACCAACAGCTCGGCTGTTTCCTTGACCAAATACTGATTCCACGGATCGCCGCGTGGGATGTTGTCTCGACTAGGGGTGGTGCGATATGGCCCTTGAACGAGGAAGCCTAAGTTGGTCGACACAACGGTCGGGAAGTACACGACCAACGGCGACGCAGCCACTGGCTGGACTGACCAACGGTTCGGCACGTCCTTGACGGGAACGATCGAGAAAGCAATTTCCACGTGCCCGACCTTCTCGTTGCCAGGCGGGAACACCTCACGGTGAAACACTAGCCAGTTCTGATCAACTTCCTGCTGGCCGCTCTCTTGGCCTATAACAGTGACGCGTTGAACGTTTGAACCTAAGGGCTCCGGGCTGCTGCGCAAATAGACTCCCGATGCTTCGCCCGCAACTCTCCAGGTTATCTCATCGATATTGCGCAGGAACAGAAGTGCGCCAGGGCCCAGACGCTTGAATCCTCCGATAATCTCACGATGCGCAGTCCCGTCGTCCAACCTTAGTGGCAGGACGATTAAGGTCTCTTCCGGACGACGCTCTTTTCGTTGCGTACACGTCGGCTGAACGTAGTTTTCAACGGCAAAGTCCTCGTTCCCTGAGTGAATCTCAGGCCTGTCGGTGAACGTGTAAACCGACTTGAAGCCGATGCCAAATCGTCCGATAGCGTGCTTGTCTTTTGTGCTTTCCGCGATGCCGCACACCCCGCGAACGTCAGCCTCGTCAAACGGTCTGCCGAAGTGCGATAGCACCAAGCTCTCCGGGTTTAGACAGAAGGAGACTCCGCGAGGCGCGGTAGCGTCGAGTTGTCGTCCGAGAGCATCTTCCGCGTTTTGAAGAAGCTCGAATATGAAGTGCGTTCTGTCGTCGTACCGATCTGCCAGCAACATCGGGCCTATCCGACCGATGTCCGTACCATATCGCTGCCGGTTTTCCCCACCAATCGCCGTGTAGTTCGATGCCACTGCTTTCCCCTCGGTTGAAGCAGCCTCTTAATCAGGATGCATCGTTTTTAGATGTTGATTGCTTAAAGTGGCAATTTCCCGCCAGCCTTGCTCAAGTTTGCCAAACCTTGCCCTGTTATGACAAGATTCGGCGGTTAACATGCGTCAACCTGCGATTGGTACATAGATGAACGACCAGCCGGACGAAATACCTACGATCCACGAGGTTTCCGCATACCTCAAGGCAGGCAAACGGACGGTCTATCGCCTCGCGTCGAGTCGGGTGATCCCGGCTTTCAAGTTAGGCGGCACCTGGCGCTTTCGCCGTGCGGAGCTCGATCAGTGGATCGCCAGCCGCATTACCAAAGTTAGCGACGGGCAGGACGAGGGGAACGAAGAATGACGGGCGCCACCTCCACGCTTCAGAGCAAGGCCAACTCGCAACAGCTCGAAGCCATCCTGGCCACTAACGGCCCGGTGCTGATCATTGCGGGCCCCGGCTCCGGCAAGACGTTCACGCTTGTCGAGCGCGTCGTCTACCTCATCACGCAAAAAGGTGTCGCGCCTGAGTCGCTGTTCGTCGTGACGTTCACGGACAAAGCGGCGCGCGAGCTGACCACGCGCATCTCGACCCGTCTGAGCGATCTGGGCATCAAATTCAATCTGAACGAGATGTACCTAGGCACCTTCCACTCGATCTGCCTGCGCATTCTGGAGGACTTCAGGGAATTCACCCGACTCAAGCGCAGCTTCACGCTGTTCGATCAGTTCGATCAGCAGTATTTCCTGTACCAGCGCATCAATGAATTCAGGTCATTGCCCGATGCCCAGCTCGTCATGGGCGATGACCAAACAGGGCGCTGGGCGCAATCGGAACACCTGCTCAAGTGGCTGAACAAGGTCAGCGAGGAAGCGCTCAACTTGGCCGATCTGGAAGCTGCCCTCGACGTCGAAGTGCGTGCGCTGGGGGCTTGCTTTCGTAAGTACCATGAACTCTTGCACGAGAACAACTGTCTCGACTTCTCGGGTATCCAGTACGAGGCTCTGCAACTCTTGGAGAAACGTCCGGAGGTACTGGGCCAGTTGCGCGAGAAGTTCTCGTACCTCATGGTGGACGAGTACCAAGACACCAACACAATTCAAGAGCGCATCCTCCTGCTGTTAGCGGGCGACCGCGGGAATCTGTGTGTGGTCGGTGACGACGACCAGGGGCTGTATCGCTTCCGAGGCGCGACGATCCGCAACATCCTGGAGTTCCCCACGCTGTTCGGCGAGGGCCAGTGCAAGCGGGTGACGCTCTCCGTCAACTATCGTTCGCACCCCGACATCATCCGCTTCTACAACGAGTGGATGCAGGATCAGACGTGGGACGACGGCACGCGCAGTTTCAGGTTCTCCAAGAAGATTGTGCCGCGCGACAATGAGTTTCCCGACGTTCCGACAGCGGTGCGCCTTGCTGCGAAGGATGCGTCCGACGACAACGCCAATTGGCACAGCGAAGTGCTGGCTTTCTTGAATAGCCTGAAAGCTTCCGGGCGATTGTCGGACTGGAATCAGGTTGCATTCCTGTTCCGCTCGGTCAAGAACGACCGAGTTGTGGCGCTGGCGCGCTTCCTCGAAACCGAGGGCGTACCGGTCTACTCGCCACGTTCGAATATGTTCTTCGAACGCGAAGAGATCCGCCTGATGATCGGCGCGCTGATCTTCCTGTTTCCGCAGTTCCCGAAGGTGCGACAGTGGGCCGAGGGCGCGCAGCTTGACATCTGGACTTACTACGACCACACCTGCTTCAAACCCTTCACCGACGAGTTGCGAAAGCCGGAAAACAAGCGCCTCCTCGACTGGGCGCGCCCGCTAGCCAAGCGACACGCCGTGCTGGCGCAGAACACGGACTACGCGATCTCCGGCCTGTTCTATCAATTGCTGCAGTTCCCGCTTTTCTCACGCTTTCTGTCGGAGGAAGCTCTTCTTGGTGTGGACAAGGGACGAGCCGCACGCAACCTCGGCACTTTCTCCAAGCTCCTCACCAAGTTCGAATACCTGCACTACGTCAGCGTCCTCAACCCTGAGTTCCTTGAGAAGAACCTGCGCGATCTGTTCAACCAGTTCCTGCGCTTCCTGTCCGACGGCGGCATCGGCGAGTACGAGGATGAGGCCGAGTACGCGCCCAAGGGCTGCGTCTCGTTCCTAACCGTCCACCAGTCCAAGGGTCTCGAGTTTCCAGTAGTGGTGTGCGGTTCGCTGGAGGCAGTTCCGAGAAAGCAGCACGCCGCGCTAGATGAGATTCTGGAGGACGGCGGCTACCTATCGAAAGCGCGCTTCGAGCCGCTGGTACACATCAAGCAGTTCGACTTCCGGCGTCTGTTCTATACGGCCTTCTCCCGCGCGCAGAACCTGCTGGTGCTGGCCGCGCAGGAGCGCAATGGCCGGGGCCTCGGCAAGTCACCGTCCAAGTACTTTGAGCGCCTGTTCTACGCGCTGCCGAGCTGGCGTGACGTGCCGATGGGCGAAATTACCTTGGAGGCGGTGAAGGAGATCGCCCTCAAGCGTGAGTACTCGTTCACGTCTCACATCACGGTATTCGAGAACTGCGCCGAGCAGTACCGGTTCTTCAAGGAGTTGGAGTTTGCACCGATCCGGGAGAGTCCGATGCTCTTCGGTACCTTGGTGCATCAGACGATCGAGGACATTCACAAGACAGTTCTGCGCGGAGACGAAGGCACGATTACCTTCGATGCGATCAAGGGCTGGTTCTCGACTAACTACGCGATGCTTTCGAAGAAGGAACGGGTCTACCTCGCGCCCAGCTCGCAGCAGGCAGCACTGCTGCACGTGATGCGCTACTACGAGCGCGAGAACGGCAACTGGGATCGCATCAAGGAAGCAGAGGTCGAAATTTCGCTGGTCAAGGATCAGTACATCCTCAAGGGGAGTGTCGACCTTCTCCGCGGAGAAGGCGATACGGTCGAGATCATCGATTTCAAGTCGGAGAAGAAACCCGACATGGAAAAGGATCGTAACCGCCTTCGGCAGTACCAGCATCAGCTCGAGGTTTACGCACACCTCGTGGAGGAGCGCACCGGGCAAAAGGTTAGCCGGATGCATCTCTACTACACCGGAGAGGATGGCGGGAATCCCTATGTGTCCTTCACCAAGGACGAACGTGCCATTGGCAAAACAATTGCAGACTTCGATGAGATCGTGAATCGCATCGAGATCAAGGACTACCAGATTTCGGCGCGACCGACCAAGCTCTGTCAGAACTGCGACATGCGCCCATATTGCGACAACAAAGATTGGAATTTTAGGAAAACCCAAAAATGACGACAAAAATCAAGCAGCAAGATTCGCTCGACCTGCCGAATGGCGCATCGACCGTCGAGAACGTCAACGAGTACGAATTCGTGCCAATCAAGGGCTACCCGATGCTGAACTGGCGCGGCAAGCGTCCGTTTACCTCAACCCAGTACTTTCCGGCGCAACTAAAAGAAGTACATGGCGAAGAGGTGGATGGTTGGCGCAACAAAATTTTCTGGGGTGACAACCTTCAGGTGATGAGTCATCTGCTCAAGGAGTTTCGAGGAAAAGTTGACCTTATATATGTTGACCCTCCATTTGATTCAAAAATCGAATACAAGAAAATGATAAGGCTGAAAGGGGTAACCGCTGAGACAAGCTATACCTCTTTTGAAGAAAAGCAGTACACCGATGTTTGGACGAACGATGAGTATCTTCAGTTCATGTATGAGCGAGCGATTCTCATGCGGGAGCTTCTGAGCGACGACGGAGTCTTTTGCCTGCACTGCGATTGGCATAAATCGCACTATCTTCGAGCACTCCTTGACATGGTGTTTGGGTTGGGTTCGTTCCAGAACGAGATCGTCTGGCACTACTACAACAAGATGCAAGGAAATATTAATAGATTTGCTTCCGACCATGACGTCATTCTAGTTTATACAAAGTCGTCTAAATTTCAGTTCAACAAGCTCCGCGAACAGCGTGATCAGCCTGTCCAGCAAATTAAACGCGTGTGGGACAAGGCAACTCAATCGTTGGTTAATGCGAAGGATGAAAACGGCAATGTTCTCTACATCACTTCAACTCATAAAACGATTGATGACGTCTGGCGCTTACCCATGCTCCAGCCTGCCGATAAGGTAGAGGTGGTCGGCTATCCCACACAGAAGCCTGAAGCTCTACTTGAAAGAATCATCCTTGCGTACTCGAATCCCGGGGACCTCGTATTTGATTGCTTTATGGGGTCCGGAACGACGCAAACTGTCTCCGCCAAGTACGGACGCCGATTCATCGGCAACGACATCAACTTGGGTTCGGTACAGACGTCGTCCAAGCGATTGCTGGCACTGAGTGAGGCGATCAGCGTACCTGGGTATCGACCAACCATCAAGAATGGCCTTCGAGCAAGTCAAAGCGAACAGGCAATGCTCCAGGAAAGCGAGGAAGGCGAGGAGGGAAATGGCGATTGGACGACCGTATTCAAGGTGCCCAAGTTTTACCCGGGCTTTGAAGTTTTCACCGTCAACAACTACGATGTATTCCGGAATCCAGTGCAGGCAAAAGAACTCCTGATCGAGGCGCTGGAGATCCAGAAGCTGGACTTCAACTGCGTTTTTGATGGTGAAAAAGACGGCCGGATGGTCAAGATTATGCCCGTCAACCGAATTGCGACACGTGCCGATCTCGCGGAGCTAACCGCCGGCTTCGACTATAGGGCATGGGAGCGCAGGCAAAATGAGAAGCCGAATCAACCCGTTGAGAAAATTCAACTCATCTGCATGGGCCACGAACCTAATCTCAAAGCTGAACTGGAGCTAGCGGTCAAGCCCTTCAAAGTGGACGTCGACGTGGTCGATATCCTGCGCGACAAAGCCGATCTCGAGTTCAAGCGCGATTCGGATGCAGAGGTAACGATCAAAGACGGTGAGCTGTTGATTCAACGCTTTTACCCGATGAACCTGCTGCAGAAACTTTCGTTGCAGAAAGAGACCGTCGCAGATTGGCGCGAGATGGTTGAGAGCGTGATGGTCGATTGGAATTACGACGGCGCTGTATTGCAGCCAAGCATAGTAGATATTCCAGGTAAGCACGACCTTGTCAGCGCCACCTACAAGGTTCCCGCCGACGCGGGCACCATCCGCGTGAAAATCACTGACCTACTATCGGAGTCCTGGGAAGGAGGCGTTGATGGCAACTAAAGTAACCACTAAGACCAAGAATGCGTCTCTAGACTTCGCTTTTTTCAATTTTCTGTGGCACTTTTACCAATCCAATCGGGGCACCATTCGCGCGCACTACAAGGAGCTTTCCCGCAAGTTTCTCGACTTCAACAACACTGAGAGGAACCCGAAGGCTTTCCTACGACAACCTCAGTTTGAGGCGCTGGAGATGTATGTCTTTTTGAAGGAGTTCCTCGGCAATGCAAAAGTTGAGGAGATCTTCCAGAACTGGTTTGAGAAGAAGGGGCGCTTCGCAAATCGCGCCGAAGGCGGGGTCGTGAGCGGTCATGCGGGCCAAGTTGGACTGTTCGATGCGATCACTCAAGAACAGTACAAAGCCGTGTTTACCTTGATGCGCAAGAACTCGCGGGTCTACCCGAACTACATCTTTGCACTGACGATGGGGACAGGCAAGACCATTCTCATGGCCACGTGCATCTTCTACGAGTTCCTGCTAGGAAACAAGTTCGAGAAGGACGAGCGCTTTTGCCACAACGCCCTTGTGTTCGCACCGGACAGGACGGTGCTGCATTCGCTCAAAGAGATTGAGTCGTTCGACATGACTCGTGTCGTGCCTCCAGAATATGTGAATTTTCTGAACGCGCACTTGCGCTTCCATTACCTCGAAGAGGCTGGGACGTCTCTCGACACCTTGGATAAATCGCGCTTTAACATCATTGTCTCCAACACGCAGAAGATCATCCTTAAACGCCAGCGCAAGGAGAAAACTGCTACAGACAAACTGTTCGGCGACGGCAAACCTACCTTCAACGAGGGCAGCGTCTACGCAACTGCCGAAGATCTGTACAACTTTGAGCAGCCCGAGGAAGAAGGTGAACTGACCACGAACCAGCGTTTCGAAAAACTGTGTCGCTTGGAGCAATTGGGAATTTTCGTGGACGAGGCGCACCACGCGTTCGGCAAGAACCTAGCCAAAGATATGGGAATCGGAGCCAAGGAAACAGATACCAGCTTACGTACCACTATTGACATCTTAGCTGCGAGCCTTGATCGCGCAGGCACTCGTGTAGTGGCTTGCTACAATTTCACTGGGACGCCTTACGTCGGACAGGAAGTGTTGCCCGAGGTCGTCTACGCCTACGGCCTAACGGAAGCCATCGACAAAGGCTTTCTGAAGAAAGTCGTTCTGCACGGCTACACGAACACTCTCACAGATGAGTTCGTCGATATTACGGTCGAAACCTTCCTAAAGGAGACTGCAGCACTACGACCTGAGGGGATGCTTCCAAAGCTAGCCCTGTTCGCTGCCACCATCGACGAGGTCAAGACTGAGCTTCGTCCTGCTCTAGAGAAGGCGATTGAGCGCCTTCGCCCCTTGTATCCAGACATGCCGCTAGACCCGATCTTGGTTAACGTGGGCGACGAGAAGCTGACCACCAATGACGAAATCCGCGAGTTCAACCGGCTCGACACGGAGGCATCAAAAAAACAGTTCATCCTGTTGGTGAACAAGGGGCGCGAAGGCTGGAACTGCCGCTCTCTCTTCGGCGTTGGACTGTTCCGTCAGCCGAAGTCCAAGGTCTTTGTGCTGCAAGCCACGATGCGTTGCCTACGCGCTGTCGGGGAGGCACAGCATACCGGTCACGTTTTCCTTTCCAACGACAACCTAGCGACACTCAACGAGGAACTGCTGCAAAACTTCCGTATAAGCGTGGAAGAGCTGCAGAACACGGCATCAGACAAGGAGCGAGTGCAAATTCGCGTGACAGAACCGCCTGTCAAGATAAAGCTCAAGCGGGTGCGCAAGACCTACACTTTGCGAGAGAAGCAGATCACATCAGGCGTGGCCATCGGCATCGACCCTTCGGATGCGAAGAAGTGGGGCGAGATAATCGAGAAGTACCGACTGATCGAAACCCAGCAGTCTGGCCTAACAGCAGAAGTGGCTGCTCGCGCGAGCGTCAACCGCACATTCGATCACACGTCACGCCGTGAAAAACGGGAGTTTAGTCGGCTCTCGTTCGTCGCCGAGGTAGCTCGCTATCTCAACCGCAATCCCTTGCAGGTGGAGCGTATTCTCGACTCCACAAAGGAAGGGACAGACAAATTGGTTGCTGCGACCAATCTGTTCAATGAGTTGCTCTACGACGAAGTGATTCCGCGCTTGTTTAAAGAGCTTTACGATCTCGATCCGAAGGAGGAAACCGAAGAGCACGAGGTTGAGCTCATCAAACTGCCACCAACCGGCTACTATGAAGTGACGGCAGCTAAAGACAAGATCGTGCGAATGGGCGACGTGAAGGGCATAGAACGAGGGAAGAGCTTTCACCTCGATACCTATTGCTTCGACTCCAACCCGGAACGGACCCTTTTTTGGGACTTGCTGCACGAAGAGAAGGTCAAGCGCCTCTACTTCACCGGGATGCTCACACACGGCCAATCAGACTTTTTCATCCAGTACATCGATCCGGACTCGCACACGGTACGAAGCTACTACCCTGACTTTCTTTTCGAGCGCGAAGACGGCTCATTCGTGATCGTTGAGGTGAAGGCAGACAACCAGATCGAGGATGTTGTCGTTCAGGCCAAGAAGGAGTTCGCGCATCAGATGGCGGTGGCCAGCGGTATGGAATACCGAATAATCAAAGCGTCGGACGCCAATGATCGACACTACCGGATGCTGATGTAAGGTTTCGGGCGTGGTTCAAAGGGGGCCATTTAGAGATTGCGCGAACGATTGGATTTGGTCCGCTTTGTGCGAGGTTTGGTATTGGGTTTGTTGGCCCGATGGCGGGGGACGATTTCCTTTGCTCACGGTTGCCGCGGTAGAAGCGCGTCCGAAACGTATGAGTATGAGCCAGAGTAGAAGATGCTTCACCCGACCGTTCGTCCGGTCAGGGAGACTTCGGCCGACCTGCAGGGTGAGAGCGAAGCGACGATGTTCGTCTCGCAAGGCACGCCCCCTGACCGCTGACGTCGGGCGTGACAAGTGGCACAACATGGACTTGAGCGTTGTGGCGTCGCTTGCTATACTTAGCCTTCTTACGGGGCCCGGTAGCTCAGTTGGTAGAGCAGCGGATTGAAAATCCGCGTGTCGATGGTTCGATTCCGTCCCAGGCCACCAAAGTCATGTTGTACGGAAAGTCCGGTGCCGCAAGGTTTCCGGACTTTTTGTATGTTGGCTGCTGGCTGGCGCACTTCGCTATTGATCGACTCGTAGTGCACAGGTGCTTGGCTCGGTCGCGATCGACTGAGGCTCGCCTCCGCCATGCATGTGATCAACACGTGAAGCAGCATGCGACGACCGTTGCAACTCGCGCGGGTTTAGGGTGTAGGAGACGTGGCCGAGAGGTTGAAGGTACTCCCCTGCTAAGGGAGCATCTGGGCTAAAACCTGGATCGAGGGTTCGAATCCCTCCGTCTCCGCCAGATAAGTGGTGTACACGTGCGCCTCGGGGCGCGAGCTAATTTCCAATGCCTATATATGCGCTGAATTCTTCAGCGGCATTTCACGGCCTCTTCCCGTGGCGAGTGACGTATATCCCCGACAAGGAGATACACAACATCGTGCTCGTGAACACGAGCAGGATCTTTCTGCACGGAACATCCTTCACGAATTTCATCAACGCCCCCCCTCCGTGAGCACCCAAGCAGTTCCTGACTCGCGTCGGCAGCTAATCCACAGATTTCATCTGCGTCAATGCAATCAGCTACAGCGCAAATGGGGAACGGGCGAGTGGTAACCGCAGAGTTGGCGCTTCGCCCTCAGTGCCTCCTCGCCGGGTGAGACCGTTGGATCGAGAAGGTTCCAGACGGATCGAATCTGGTTACATGGCGGTTACACGACGCTGGAAAATAAAAAAGGGTTACAGGAAAATCGCCTGTAACCCTTTGAATTCTCTGGTGGGAGGAGGGGGATCGAACCCTCGAACTTCGCATTGCGAAGGCGTCAGTGCTGCTATTGGGGGAGAACCAAGCTGAG
>NZ_JAQQEK010000075.1:0-10481 GCF_046027355.1 Paraburkholderia sediminicola
CGCCGCAAAGAAAGTAGGCAAAGAAAGCGGCTTCGCACCGCTAGCTCATAAGCGGGTCCCCCGGCTTGGAGGGGGTAGTGGTACATCTGGAATCCGTGCTCTCGCACATTCCGCTCCGGTGACACAGCCGTCATACTTCCCGCCTCGCGCTCCGCGCTCGCCGGAATGGTCTGCCTGAAACCAGTGGCTTCGTTTGGGTGTTTTGGGGGGCCGTCGGCTTCGCCTCGGCGATGCGCTTCGTTGTGGGACGTCCCGGCGGCGGCGCCGGCCGAGATATGACCGACGGGCCGATAACGAGGCCTCGACTCATGGCGCCAGGTGAATTGATACCGAGCCGCGCACAGAAATCGCAACGGCACCCCGAACGACCGCCACGGCGCGCGCAGCGCCGCCGGAAGAATGACTGCTGTGTCACGAACGCGGAGTGTGCGAGAGCACCGATTCCAGATGCGCCACTACGGCAACTGTGCGAGGGACCCGCTTAAGAATTAGCGGTTTGAGCCGCTTTCTCTTGCTTACTTCTCTTTGCGGCCGGCAAAGAGAAGTAAGTGCCGCCCCGCACAGGGGCAACACCAATAGACCACCATGACTTCAAGGAAAGGCCAACCCCCAAAAGAGCACACCAAAAAATGCGCCACGCGAACAACCCACCCACTAAGCAGCAACTCGCCCCTTAACAATACTCAAAGCAGTATCTTCAATCATATCCTCCTGCCCCCCCACAAGCCGCTGCCTCCCAAGCTCAACAAGAATATCCCTGGCGGCCACGCCATACTTAGCTTCCGCCCGTTTAGCAAACAACAGAAACGACGAATACACACCCGCATACCCAAGCGTCAACGCATCCCGATCGATCCGAATCGGCGCATCCATAATCGGCAGAACGAGATCCTCAGCCACATCGGAAATCCCAAACACATCGACACCAGTCCGAATCCCCATCCGCTCACAAACAGCAACAAACACTTCCATCGGCGTATTGCCGGCACCAGCCCCAAGACCAGCCGCGGCAGCATCGATCCGATTCGCCCCAGCGGCAACGGCCGCAATCGAATTCGCCACGCCCATCGCCAGATTGTGATGCCCATGAAAACCAAGCTCGGTCTCCGGCTTCAAGGCAGCACGCACCTGGCTGATCCGCGCGGTCACATCGTCAGGCAACATATAACCGGCGGAGTCGGTGACATAAATACAATTCGCGCCATACGATTCCATCAGCTTCGCCTGCTCGACGAGCTGCTCAGGCGGCGCCATATGCGCCATCATCAGAAAGCCGACCGTGTCCATCTCGAGCTTGCGCGCAAGACCAATGTGCTGCTCGGACACGTCCGCTTCAGTGCAGTGCGTCGCCACGCGTATCGTCTGCACACCCAGACCGTGCGCCATGCGCAGATGATCCACCGTGCCGATGCCGGGCAGCAGCAGCGCCGACACCTTCGCCTGCTTCAGTTCGGCCATCACGGCGCTCAGATACGCCTCGTCGGTATGCGCCGGAAAACCATAGTTGACCGACGCGCCTCCAAGACCATCACCATGCGTGACTTCGATCAGCGGCACGCCGGCGGCGTCGAGGCCGCGCGCGATGGTGCGCATCTGGTCCAGCGAAATCTGGTGGCGCTTGGGGTGCATGCCGTCGCGCAACGTCATGTCGTGCACGGTGATGCGGGTTCCTTCTAGAGACATGGCCGGTTCCTTATGCAGTAACGGTCGATGCTGCGAGCATCTGTTGGGCGAAGACTTCAGCGGTGCGCGCGGCGGCCGCGGTCATGATGTCGAGATTGCCAGCGTATTTCGGCAAATAGTCGCCGAGACCTTCGACTTCCATGAACACGGAGACACGCCGGCCATCGAATACCGGGCCGTTTTTTAGCGTATAGCCGGGCACGTATTGCCGTACTTCATCGACCATCGCATGCACGGACGCCGTGATCGCGTCGATGTCGGGATCGCTCTCGGTCAGGCAATGAATGGTGTCGCGCATGATGAGCGGCGGCTCCGCCGGGTTGATCACGATGATCGCCTTGCCCACGGCCGCGCCGCCGATCTGTTCGATCGCGAGCGAGGTGGTGCGCGTGAATTCGTCGATGTTCCTGCGTGTGCCGGGGCCGACCGAACGCGACGAGACGGTCGCGACAATCTCGCCGTACGCCACGCGCTGCACGCGCGACACGGCATAGACCATCGGAATGGTGGCCTGGCCGCCGCATGTGACCATGTTCACGTTCATGACCTGCTGGTCGTTCTGCGCAGCAAGGTTGACCGGCGGCACGCAGAAGGGGCCGATCGCCGCGGGCGTGAGGTCGATCACGCGCACGCCGCGCGCGGTCAGCTTGTCGGAGTGTTCGCGGTGCACGTAGGCGGAGGTGGCGTCGAAGGCAATGCGGATGTCGTCGGCGGCCAGGTGCGGCAGCAGGCCGTCGATGCCTTCGGCGGTCGTTTTCAGGCCCAGTTCGCGGGCGCGCGCGAGACCTTCGGAGGCGGCGTCGACACCGACCATCCAGACTGGTTCGAGCACCGCGCTGCGACGTAGTTTGTAGAGCAGATCAGTACCGATGTTGCCGGGCCCGATCAATGCACATTTGATCTTGCTCATTCAATGCATCCTTAAGTGAGAGACGGTCAACCCATCAGACGAAACGCACCGAGCAGGCGCCGATGCCTTCTATATGCATCTCCAGGGCGTCGCCAGCAGTGACGGGAATCAGCGCCGCCAGCGAACCCGACAGCACGAGCTCGCCGGCGAGCAGGGGTACGCCGAGTTCGCCGAGCGTATTGGCGAGCCACGCGACGGCGTCGGCGGGATGGCCGAGCGCGGCGGCGCCGACACCTTCGGCGACGCGCTCGCCGTTCTTGTCGAGTGTCATGCGGCAGGCGGCCAGATCGAGCGCGTGCGGCGGCACGCGCTCGTCGCCGAGTACGTACACGCCGCACGACGCGTTGTCGGCGACCGTATCGCCGATGCGGATCGCCCAGTCGCGAATGCGCGAATCGACAATTTCGAAGCACGCGCCCACGGATCCGGTGGCGGCGAGCACGTCTTCGCGCGTCACGCCCGGACCGCGCAAATCGTGTTTCAGATAGAACGCGATCTCGCCTTCCGCGCGCGGCTGGATCAATGTGTCGGTCAGAATCGCTTCGCCGGCGGCATTGTGCATGCCGGAAAGCAGCACGCCGAAGTCCGGCTGACGCACGTCGAGCATGTCCTGCACGACCTGGCTCGTCACGCCGATCTTCTTGCCGACGACGGTTTCGCCGGCCGCGATTCGGCGCGCGATGAAGTGTTGTTGCACACGGTAGGCGTCGGCGAGCGGCAAGCCCTCCGCGCGCGCGGAGAACGGCGCGATCGGCGTGCGGTCGAGCCATGCGCGGTAGAGCGTGTCGCCGAGTTCGGCGTGAAATGTCGAGGTCATGGCATGGACATAATGGAAAGTTGCGAGCGGAGCCGCGCGAACGCGGCGCGGCTCCTGCATGCGAAGAAAGTGCCAGCGGCTTCAGTTGCCCGCGCCGCGAATCGCGTCGGGCGAGAAGTACGCTTCGGTCAGTTGCGATCCACGCGTGAGCACCGGCATGGGTTCCTGATTCACCAGACGGTCGGCGTAGTAGGCGCCCGAGATCAGGTCGTGATAGAACACGGCGGTCGAATAGAACGATTTCGCGTCGAACGCATACAAGGTCGGCGCGAAATTCGTGCGCCACAGTGTGCCGCGCGCGTCGTAGTTGTCGGCGGCCACGGCGTTCCACGTGTCTTCGTCGAGATACAGCACACGTTTTGCGTATTGATGGCGATAGCCGGACTTGAGCGTCGCCTGCAACACCCACACGCGGTGCAGTTCGAAGCGCATGTACTGCGTATTCTCGTGACCCTTGGTGAGCAGATCGGTGTACTTGATCGACGGGTCCATCAGCTTGTAGTTGTCGTACGGAACATAGACCTCGCGTTTGCCGATGATCTTCCAGTCGTAACGTTCGCCCGAACCGTTGAAGAGGCGATCGTCGTCGACGGTACGGAAACCGCCAGGTCCTTCGGGCTGGTCGAAACCGAATTCCGGCGCCTGCCGAACGCGCCGCGTGCCGGGGTTATACGACCAGGTGCGGCGCGTGTCCGAGCCTTCCTGGTCCCACATCTCGAAGCCGGTGATGATCGTGCCGCGATCGGAGAGCGGCAGCATGGTGGTCTGGCGGAAGAAGCTCTTGGCGTTCAGCGCGCTCTTCGGATCGAAGCGGTCCGCGCTGCGTGGGCCGTAAATCGCGTATTGCACCTTGCCCCATGCGATGTTGCCGTCCGGATAGACGACGGCCTGATCGTAGGTCGCGGTTTCGCCTTCAATGGCCGAGGCGAAGCGCAGATTCCACATTGCCTCCACACCATTCTTCGGCACCGGGAACGGCGTGACCGGCGGGAAATCCTTCAGGCCGTTCTGGTCCTTTGTCATCGTCGTGGTCGGCGCGTACAGGCGGATGTCCTTGTACACGGCATCGCCGTAACTGAAATCGCGGTGGCTCGGATAGACCGGAATCCTGAACGTGTCCGGATACTTCTTGAGCAGCGCTTTTTCGCCGTCGGTCAGGCGCGTTTCGTATTGCTGCATGTTTTGCGCGGTGATCACGAAGAGCGGCTTCTCGCTCGCATACGGATCGGGAAAGCGCTGGCTCTGCTTGTAGTCGACGCCGGGCGGCGTGCCGAACCACTTGCCGCTCCATGTGGGGATCGTGCCGTCGGCGTTGCCCGCGCGCTCGGCGCCCATCGGCGTGAGCGGGCCCTCGAGCTTGGCGATATCTTCCGGGCCGGTTTTGGCAAACGCTGCGGCAGCGAGCGCGACGCCTGCCGCGAACACGCAGACGCGCAGTGCGGGTTTGAAAATTCGACTCATGACCAAATCCTCTTGCAGTAAAAAGACGGCTGATTCAAAGGGTGATGCGTGTCGCAAGGTGCCGCGGCTTCACCGTCCGGGTCATCGCGGCGCGCAGCGTCAGAACGAATAGGTCGCGGTCGCGAGCACATAGTCGCGATCGGCGAGCGGACGGTTGGTCGGGTCGGGACGGCCGAGGAACTTCGCGTACACCAGCGCGAGTTTCAGGTTGCTCAGACGTGTGAAGTTCACGCCAACCGTCACGCGGTGATCGCCCACGCCAGTCATGGAACCGAGTGCGCCGGCCAGCGCGGATTTGCCGGTGAAGTCGTCGGCGTAAGTGATCGGCACGTCCACGTCCCAGCCGCTGAAGACGTTCTTGTAGCTGAGTGTCCAGGCCACCTCGAACGCTGCGGAATTGCGCGTATTGGCAAGCGTCGAGGAGCCGAGCAGCGGCGTGATGTTGCCGGCGTGCACGTACGACACTTCACCCACCAGCGTTTGCGAAGCGGCGAGGAAAGTCGGGCCGATCGAATAAATCGCGGAAAGATTCGATTGCCAGATGTCGCCACGAGTCGACTGCGCGCCGGCGGGAGTATTCACGAGCACGGCGGCGCCTTGCCGGTACGAGGTTTCGCCCGCGACGTTCACACCGTTCAGATCGGTCGAGAAGCTCAGCCCGCTGAGCTTGATGTTGTCGAAGTACTTCTGCTGATAAGCGAGCGTCGGGAAGTAGGTGGTCACGACACTGGGATTCATGTCGTTGTAGTGCAGGTAGTAGGCGCCGATCTCGGTGTCGCCGAACACGCGCCAGCGCGCGCCAAGACCCCATTGCCCACTGTTGCCCGGACGAATGTCGTCGCCGCGCGGAATATGTATGCCGCCCGGTCCGATGATGAATTCGGCGCCGGGGCCGACCACGTCGGAATAGCTCATATAGCTGCCGGGCGCGCTCAGTTGATTCGGCTGGAAGGAGAACTGGTAATAGCCGAGCAAACTGAAATTCGGCGCGATCTGCCATTGCGTCGAGATCTGCGGAACCGGCAGTAGAATGTCCTTCACTTCCGCGCCCGCGACGAACGACTTGGTGGCGTCGGCGGGGCCCTGCGCGCCCGCGATGTTCGGGAAGAACACGCTCTCGCCCCACGCCACGACCTGATCGCCGACCTTCACGTTCAAGCTCGTGCCGCCCAGCTTGAATGTGTTGTACACGTAGGCCGCGAGCAGTTGCGTGCGGCCGCCCGCCCAGTAATTCGCCTGTTCGGTGAAGTTGTTGTAGACGCCGCCGTGGTTCACCGTGCCGGGTGCGTCGTTGTAGTTCGGATGTTGATAGGCCTGATCGTAGAACGTGTCGGCACGCACGAAAACGCCCCAGTCGTCGTGCTTCAGGTTCACTTCGCCTAGGAGGCTCACCTGGTTCTGGATCAGCTTGTTTTTGGCGAAGTTGCGGTCGCCGTCGTCGCCGTTGATGTTCTCGGGCGTCAGCAGATTGCCGCTCGGCGCGCGCGTGCGCATGCCCAGGCCATAGCCGAGCGTGAACGTGTAATCGAGCGTGGTGTCCGCACCGAGATTGAGCGTGTCGCCCGCGTAGGCGGGTGCGATCGTGAGCGTCGCCGCTGCCAGCATCGCGAGTTTGCATGCCGTGCACAGCGCGCGCATCGCCGGTGCGCGCCCTCGTGTTCCGTTGATCTGCATCCTGTCTCCTCTGTGGTCACATCTGAAATTTGTTGTGCTCAGAGGTTAGGCGGCGCGTGCGGCGCGAGAATCGTCAAAACGGACTAGTCGATTGTCCTGGGGACGTGCGCACTACTCGCGCGCAGGTGCGTCGGCGTTCGCGGCAAACGCCTGATGCAAACCGGTGGCGGCGAGAAAGGCCGGCACCTCGCCGCCGCCTTCGAGTATCAGGTTGCTGCCCGATGCATACGCCGCGTGCGGCGACGCGAGAAAGAGGCACGCTGAGGCGATGTCGGCAGGCTGGGCGAGACGGCCCGCGGGAATCGTGCCTTCGATGCTGGCGAGCGAGGTTGCTTGCGTGTCGTTGTTGGCTGGACCGGTGTGGCCGCTGGTGGCGGCTTCGGTCTCCACGAGACTCGGACTTACCGCGCACACGCGCACTTTCGGCGCCCATTCGACCGCCAGCGAGCGCACCGCGTTGAGCAGGCCCGCTTTGGCCGCGCCGTAAGCGGCCGTGCCGGGCGAGGCCCGCAAGCCGCTCACGCTGCCGATGAACAGCAGCACGCCGCCGTCGCACTGGCGTTGCATCAGCGCGTTGGCGCGTTGCGCGAGTTGCAGCGGCGCGAGCAGGTTCAGGCGGATCACTGCTTCGGTAAAGCGCGGCGAAGCTTCGGCGGCGAGCGCGAACGGTGCGCCGCCTGCGTTGTTGATCACGATATCCAGCCGGCCGGTTTCGCGCTCGATCCGCGCGAGCAGGGCGTCGATTGCGTCGATGTCGCGCACGTCCGCTGCGATGAAGCGCGGTGCCGGCCTTGGCGCGCTTGTGGGCGGCGTGCGTCCGCACACATACACCGTCGCGCCCGCTTCGGCGAATGCTTGCGCGATGCCCGCGCCAATCCCTTTGGTGCCGCCTGTCACCAGTACTACCTTGCCGCTGAAATCGAATCCCGTCATTGCCGCTGTCTCCATCGGTTCGTGTGGGCCCGATGGTAGGAGAAATGCGGTGCCGCCTCGTAGTCTGAAAAGACGATGCCGGCCCGCGTATTCGCGCCGATGATGATTGCGCTGGCGACCCTCACATCCCCGAGTCGACAGCTTTGCATGGGACCGGAGTAAGCGCTAAAGCGCTAACTCCGATCGACAGCTTTGCATGGGATCGGAGTAAGCGCTAAAGCGCTAACTCCGATCGACACAGGAGACAAGCGCGTATGACCGCAACGCCCACCGAATTTCAGGAAGCCGCGCCGCACACGCGGGCACCTTTGCAGCCGCCCACCGGCGTTTTCACCGAAGTGCCCGGCGGCCTCACGCTGCATCACTTCGAAGCCGGCAGCGGCGCGCCCGTCGTGTTCATTCACGGCAGCGGGCCTGGCGCAAGCGGTTTCAGCAATTTCAAGCACAACTACCCGCAATTCGCCGCCGCCGGCCAACGGGCGATCGTGGTCGATCTGCCGGGTTACGGCGCGTCGTCGAAGCCCGCGGACGTGCAATACACGCTCGATTTCTTCGTCAGCGCATTGCGCGCGCAGCTCACCGCGAACGGCATCGGGCGGGCGACGCTGCTCGGCAATTCGCTCGGCGGCGCGATCGCGCTGCAGTACGCGCTCGACTATCCCGACGACGTCGACAGCCTGATCATGATGGCGCCCGGCGGCGTCGAAGAGCGCGAAACCTACTTCAGAATGGACGGCATCCAGAAGATGGTGTCGCTCTTCACGAACCGGCAAATGAACCGGTTGACCATGCGGCAGCTGCTCGAAATGCTGGTGTTCGATCGCAGCCTCGTCACCGATGCGCTGGTCGACGAACGCCTGCGCGTGTGCGAGCAGCAGCCGCCCGAAGTGCTGTCGACGATGCGCGTGCCGAACCTCACCGCGCGCCTCGCCGAGCTGAAGTGCCCGGTGCTCGGCTTCTGGGGCAGCGACGACCGCTTCAATCCGGCGAGCGGCGCCATGCGCTTCCTCGAGCATTGCGCCGACGCCCGCTTTGTGCTGATGAACCGCTGCGGCCATTGGGTGATGGTCGAGCACCGGCGGTATTTCAATCGCGAATGTCTGGAATTTCTCGCGGAGCGGCGCGGCGCTTGAGGCATCCTTCAGGTTGCGACGCAAGGCAACGCGGCGCGGACCATCCAACTACAACATGACGGAGACGGTATGACATTCCCCCATCAGCTATTCGACATGAGCGGCAAAGTGACCGCGATCACGGGCGGCGCGCGCGGCATCGGCGCGCAGACGGCACGCACGCTGGCGGCGGCCGGCTCGGCGGTCGCCGTGCTCGACGTGCTCACGCAAGCCGGCGAACAACTCGTCGCCGAGATCAACGAGGCGGGCGGCAAGGCAGCGTTCTGGAAGATGGACGTCACGCAGGAGGACAGCGTGCAAAGCGTGTTCGGTGAAATCGCCGCGCGCTTCGGTCGCCTCGACGCGCTGGTGAACAATGCGGGCATCGAAGGCGCCAATCTGCCGACGCACGAAATGACGCTGCAGCAGTGGCAGACCGTCATCGACGTGAACGTGACCGGCGTGTTCCTCTGCACCAAGTACGCGATCCCGCACATACTGGCCGCGGGCGGCGGCTCGATCGTGAATCTGTCGTCGATGTACGGCCTCGTCGGCGGACCGGACGTGCCGGCGTATCACGCGTCGAAAGGCGCGGTGCGGTTGATGGCGAAAACCGAAGCGATGCTGTATGCCACGCAGAACATCCGCGCGAACTCGGTGCACCCTGGCTTCATTCGCACGCCGCTGCTCGAAGAAGCGTTCGCCAAGCTCGGCGACCCCGAGCAGATTTTCGCGCACATGAAAACGCTCGTGCCGCTCGCGAAGATCGGCGATCCGCAGGATATCGCCGCGGGCATCCTCTATCTGGTCTCGCCGGCCGGGCGCTACGTGACCGGCACCGAGCTGGTGATCGACGGCGGCTACACCGCACGCTAGGAGCACGGATGAACACCAGTGAGAACATGAAGGCGCGCTTGCTCGACTATATCGAGGCATTCAACGCGGCCGATGCCGCGCGCGTGGCGGCGCTGTTCGCCGACAACGCGAGCGTCGAGGATCCGGTCGGCACGCCGGTCAAGGAAGGCCGCGGCGAGATCGACGCGTTCTATGCGTACGCAACCTCGCTGGGCGCACGGCTCGAACTGATGGCGCCGCCGCGCGGCTCGCACGGCGACAGCGCGTCGATCAGCTTTCGCGTGCATATCACGTCGCAAGACGGACAGCCCGCGCATATCGACGTGACCGACGTGATGGATTTCGACGCCGCCGGCCAGATCGTGCGCATGCGCGCGTACTGGGGCGGCGACGACTATCACCTGTCGTCGCCGTCGGCCTGACGCGGACACGGCGACGCGATGGCGCTCTATGAGTTCAACGGCAAGCGGCCGCGCGTCGACCCGTCGGCGTATGTGCATCCCAGTGCGGTGCTGATCGGCGACGTGACGGTGGGCGCGTGCTGTTATATCGGGCCGCTCGCGAGCCTGCGCGGCGATTTCGGCGCGGTGGTGGTGGAGCGCGGCAGCAACGTGCAGGACGCCTGCGTGCTGCATACCGGCGTCGACAACACGTGCCGGCTCGGAGTCGACAGTCATGTCGGCCATGGCGCGATCGTTCATGGCGCCACGCTCGAGCCGAACACCATGGTCGGCATGCACGCCGTGGTGATGGACGGCGCCGTGCTCGGCGAGGCCAGCATCGTGGCCGCCTGCGCGTTCGTCAAGAAGGATTGGCGGGTGCCGCCACGTGTGCTGGTGGCGGGCGTGCCGGGGCGGGTGGTGCGTCTGCTGCGCGATGAGGAGATTCGCGCGAAGTCGTCGGGTACGCGGGTGTATCAGCGGCTTGCGGCGGATTGCCTGCGCACGATGCGCAGCGTGTGAGCCTGTGTGACTCGCACCGCAAGGCGGGGGACCGTGCCGGAGCGGAGCGCACCTGCCGCCTGTCCGACGCGGCA
>NZ_JAQQEK010000076.1:0-10046 GCF_046027355.1 Paraburkholderia sediminicola
GCGTATTTCGAAGATCCGAGCGGCCACAATCTGGAGATCATCACGCAGCCGTACGGCAGCGGTGCATAAGGAATCCGGTCGGCTTCCAGTCCGGACCGGAGAGCGTGTTCGGCATTTCTCGGCATTCGCGCGGTGGTCGCTGATCGCACGTTGATCGAGGCCTGGTGTTCTCGCGACAGTCAGCACGCGACCCGCAAGGGACGGCCATTTTTCTCGATAGCGGACGCTCGCAGACGGTCGGTCACTCGTCACCTTGCGGCTAAAACGGGTCTTCTATTACGTCGACGAATGTCTCGTTGGAGGTGCGCTGCTTGTCCCACCACAGTCTGTTCATAAGGGTGTGGGATGGGCGACCTCATTCCGACCTGGGATAGCGGGTATTAGCGTAATGGGAGCGAGGACAGTAAATACAATGGTTCTGTGGACCGAGTCGCACGCGGACGCCCCCATGTTTGCCGAGAACGATCCGACCGTACAACGTCGTGGCGGAGGTTCATCTCTTCGCAAGCGTGCATAACAAGGCCGTGCTCGTCGGCCGCCGCGTCAACGCCACCACGCGGGCGTGCTGAACCCGGCCTGCCTCACTTAACCTCGGCGTATTGATGGAAGCCGCGTCAAGCCGACCAATCATGCGGCTGGGCTGGCGTGTCCGCTATCGCCCATCGTCCGTGGCTCGTCGTATTCCTGCGAGATGTCCTTGTTCGTGTAGTCACCCAGCCGCGAAGCGGCGATCAGGCTGAGCACCGCGCACACCAGGACATAGCCCGCGATTGCATAGCCCGAATGATAGTAAGCGAAGAGCGCAGTCGCAATCAGCGGCGCAGGGCCGCCCGCAATGACCGAAGCCAACTGGTAGCCCATGGACGCCCCGCTGTAACGCAGCCGCCCCGTGAAGGATTCAGCGATCAAGGCGGCTTGGGGACCATACATCATTGAATGCGGTACCAGCGAGAGCACGATGGCCGCAAAGATCCACGTTGGATTCCTGGTGTCGACCATCGCAAAATAAAGGAAGCCGAATACGCCGACGACGGCAGCACCGATCATGTACATCCGCCGCCGTCCGATCAGATCGGACACATGTCCAAACAGCGGGATGGTGCCGAATTCCAGCACGGAAGCCGCCAGCACCGCCGTCAGAAGCAGGTCGCGTGTCACGCCCAGTGTCGTGACGCCATACGTGAAGACGAAGGCCGTGAAAATGTAGAACGGTGCCTGTTCGGCCATGCGCGCAAAGGCCGAGAGGAGGATGTCTTTCGGCTGGCGACGCAACACCTCGAGCATCGGCGTCTTCTCGATCTTGTGCTCGGCCAGAAGCCGCGCGAAGATCGGCGTCTCAAGAATATTCAGGCGGATGTAGAGGCCGATCGCGACCAGTACGACGCTGAGGAAGAAGGGTACGCGCCAGCCCCACGTGAGGAAAGCACTGCCGGAGATCTCACTCATGGCCAGCACGGCGAGGTTGGCCAGGAACAGTCCCGCCGGCACCCCGAACTGCGGCCACGAGGCGACGAAACCGCGGTGCGCATTGGTGCGTGCCCATTCCATCGACATCAAAACCGAGCCGCCCCATTCGCCGCCGACGCCCACCCCCTGGATGAAGCGCAGCACCGTGAGCGCGACGGCGCCCCAGATGCCGATCGTCGCATAGGTTGGAACAAAGGCCACGGCAAACGTGGCGAGTCCCATCAGTAGCAGCGTCACGATCAGCGTGGCCTTACGTCCGATCCGATCGCCGTAATGGCCGAAAATGGCAGCGCCAACCGGCCTCGCGATAAAGCCGACGGCGTAGATCAGGAAAGCCTGCAGTGTGCCGACGAGTGGGTCCGAGCCGGGAAAGTACAGCTTCGCGAAAACCAGGCCGGTGACCGTGCTGTAAAGGAAGAAGTCATACCATTCGATCGTCGTGCCGATTGTGCTGGCGATGACGGCGCGGCGCAACTGGCGCCGGGCGTCCTGATCGGACAGGGGCCTTGCCCCCGATTGCGTGGCAGCCATTTGAGACCCCACAAAAAAAGGGCGATATCTTAATATAGACCGTTTTGGCCCATTTCGGTCCTTCAATCTTCCGCGAAACGGTCGTTCAACGTTGGGTCGATTCGGCTAGCTGTTAACTTTTTTCTATGGTCGGTGAAGCGCGTCGGACGGAACCAGGCTGGCAGTAGCCAAAACCATAAGGGCCGGTAATCAAGCCCTTATGGCAGTCTCCTATCTGGAGCCGTATCCTTGCGTTCGACCGGCGCCGTTTATCCACGGTCGACAATTAACCAGGCAACTTCATTGACACGTGGGCGGGGGCTGGGTCTGGTGTATTCAGTAAACCGTCTATCCCGTTGATAACACGGTAGGCTTCCACGAGTGCTTTTTCTTTGTCCACATCGTGTCCACCAACAACACGGGCCATCTCGGAAGGGGAGAGCTCCTGCTCCTGATGCAGGTCAACAATATTCAGCGTGTTCATTTCGATTCACCTATTAAGAGTAGTTTGGTAACAAGATCTGGAATTTGTAATTGAGCGGTTGTCATTTACGCTCGCTAAGCTACCAATCACGATCTGTGCCAAGCTCGCTTCCGGCACGCGCTGCGGCGTAACATACTGTTTGAAATAGAAATTTTAAACCTCGCCCCCTTGATGCGAGCGATTCAGGATATGCGGGATGTGGGCTCGATTCCAACACACGACGACCCTCTGTTGGTTATTTAAAAACACGGCGCAGTCGGCCCGGGAAGCAGGCCGTGGCCGCCGGTTATCACGGCTAGCTGCATGAGCCTGTTCGCGTGGACAATGGAAAACGTCTTGATGGACCGATTTCCTGAAGCATTTCTGTCAGTCATGGAAGCGGCGAGTGCGCGGTGTCGGTGCCGACGGATTGACGACGATCTGTACACTGTCCTCGTCGACCGATACTTGCCGACCGCAGCCGATGCGGTCGGCCGTAGGCGACCCGGAGCGGTCCTTCAGTTCGTTTCTTCGGATGTCCCAACAGCGATCAAAAGCGGTCGATCCATCCATACGCCTAAGGAAGTGCGATCCGCTTGATGCGACCGCTCGATCGCCTATCGCGCTTCACGCCCCTTGTAGTCGGCGCTTGCCTCGCGTTGCGCCGCAGGCGGGCGCCGACCGGACGCGGGAATGATCTGCGGCAGCATCGAAGCACTGGCAAAGACGAGCCCAACGCCGCACACGCCAGGCCAGTGCCACGCGCTCCACGCACAGTTGCCAAGCGCCGCGCCGATCGCCCCGCCCGCGAAGCGGCATGTCATGTAAAGCGTGTTGGCACGGCTCATCGCAGTGCTCTTAACCGCCAGGCTGCGCGCCATGTTCGAGACATGGGAGCTTTGCATGCCGAGATCGAGCAGGATCACCCCGACGATCAGCCCGCAGATGCTCGAGCCTTTCCACGCAAGCACCACGTACGAGGCAATGAGGACAATGCTGGCGGCGAAGATGATACGACACGGATCGCGCGTATCGGTCAGCTTTCCCGCCGCATAGGACGCGCTCGCGCCGGCGACGCCAACAAGCCCGAACAACCCCGCCGTCTCGCTGCCGTAACGGGGGTCGAGGGCGTGCAGGTGAAACGCGAGCGTCGTCCAGAAAGCGCTGAATACAGCGAATTGCAACGCCGCGATCAAAGCAGTCTGCCGTACGACGGGTTCCTCGCGCAGCAACGCCAACAGCGAACGCATCAACGCACCATAGCTGCCCGAGAAGGTCGGCTCGATACGCGGGAGCACGCGCGCAAGCATGACGGCAACGCCCACCATCGCGACTGCCGCGAACTCGTAGACAGAGCGCCATCCGAAATGCGCCGCGATCGTGCCCGATACCGTGCGAGAGACGAGGATGCCGCAAAGTAGACCGAACATCACGATTCCGACGGCCTTGCCGCGGTTTTGGGGGCCCGCAATCTTCGCCGCATAAGGCGTGAGCAGTTGCGGCGCGACACTCGCCATGCCCGCGGCAAAGCTCGCCGCCACGGCCCAGGGCAGCGTGGGCGCCGCGGCCATCGCGACGAGCGCGACAACGGCCGCCGCCAATGTGAGCGCGAAGAGCTTGCGAAGCTCGACCTTGTCGCCGAGGGGAATGAGCAGGAGCAGGCCCAGCGCATAACCAGCCTGCGCAGCGATGGAAACCGCGCCGGCCTGACCTTCGGTAGCGCTGAACGTATGCGCGAAATCGACGAGCAGCGGCTGGTTGTAATAGTTGTTGGCGACGACGAGTCCGGCTGCGAGTGCCATGACCCAGTAGATCGACTGTTTCATCTGCGTCCATCCTTTGTCGGAAATGTTCGAAGCGCTCACGCGCTCGATCCGAGACGTGGCGTGCGGGCTTTTGCGGTTTGCTCAAAGGGGAATGTAGACTATTCCCGGTCTCGGGAGTACGGTCGTACAGCGGCAATGACTCTTGCGATTTAAGGAAAGGTGACCGATGGACCGATTCGAGGCGATGAACGTGTTTGTCCGGGTGGTGGAAGCCGGCAGTCTGTCTGCCGCCGCCCGTGCGATTCCAATGTCGCTGACTTCGGTGAGTCGCCACTTGTCGGCGCTCGAGAAGCAATTCGGCATGCAGCTGCTGCGCCGCACGACACGGCACATTGCGCTGACGAACGAGGGGCGCCTATTTTTTGAGCGCGCGAAGTCGATCCTCGCGGAGCTTGACGAAGTGGGCACGTTGCTCAGCGCGGGCCGCAGCGAGCCGGCGGGCCGTTTGCGCATCGCTGCGCCCACGCTACTCGGCCGAACCGTCATCGCGCCGCTCCTGCCGTGCTTTCTTGCGCGCCACACCGCTGTTTCGGTTGAGCTGCTGCTAATCGACCGCGCCGTGAATCTCGTCGAGGAAGACATCCACCTCGCGATTCGCGTGGGTCGCCTGCCCGATTCGGCGCTCGTGGCACGCAAGCTTGGTGACGTACGCATGATTGTTTGCGCCGCACCGTCTTATATCAAGCGCCGCGGCGCGCCTTGCTCGCCTGACGAGTTGCGCCAGCACGACTGCCTCGTTTTCTCCGACCAGCCTGGCCCCGTCGAATGGCGCTTCAAGTCCGCTGGCACTCGTCATTCCACGCGCATTGCGGGCCGTCTCTGGGCCAACGCGCTCGACGTCCTGGCGGCCGCGGCGATCGACGGTGCGGGCATCGTGCGCGCCCCCTCGTGGCAAGTGGCGGACGACATCGAGCGTGGCCGGCTTCGGCGCATCCTCCAGGATTACGAGACAATGCCCGCGCCCGTGAACGTGCTCTTCGAACGCGCGCGACGCACGTCGCCCTCTGTGCGGGCTTTCCTCGACTACCTGGTCGAATCGACGGAAACGGGCCCGCTCGCGGGCATGTCCCACTCCAGTGAAGCGCTCGGCGCGGCAAACGGGTGATACCGCATTACGCCGAACGCCTATGCTACAGGTTCGTCCGTGAGTCTAAGCTCCCACGCTTTCGCACCCTGAGCGCGTGCCAGCGTCAACGCTTGTTGCAAAATTATCGACCGTGGCGCCCGTCGAGATGACCTCTTCTCCGATAGCGTCCGGGACTTGACTCTCATCAGTTCAGGGGCGTTCCAAAACTGTCCGGTGGTGTCGCCTGCCAGCCGGGCATTAATGAGGCTGACTGCTTCTCGCGTACGGCCCTGTTCCAGCATTGCATTCGCAAAGTCGGATAAGAATACGGAATAAGCCGGATCAAATCCACGGGCTTGAAGCGTCTCCAGTGTCGATCGAAGCTCTACGAAAGAGACAGCGTTCGGGTCCGGGAATACTTTCGCCCAAAGTGAAAAAGCCGAACCATAGAGTCCCCAAAAGTCCAGACCGTGATTACCTGCCACCTGGTTAAGCTGCTGTGACACACGCTTGACTTCTTCTACGTCTCCTGAAAATGCTGCCACGGTACAACTTCCCTCCGCAAGGGCACAGCATAGGGTGCAGGCGTGATCCAGTGCCATCGCCTCGTCAATCGCTACCTGGGCAGCCCGTCGCGCTTTGGCCGTGTTCCCCATTACCCACAGAATGCGAGAAAGGAAAGCCCAACCCGCCACGCGCTGGTCCATTCCAAATCTGAAATGGGAGCCATGACGTTCGTCGCGCGTATAACTGTCGAGCATGCACTCAATTTCGGTCAAAGCTTCAGTGTGATTGCCCAGAAAATGATGAGATGTCCCAATCAAACGACGTGCCGTCAGAAGTGCCGCTTGATCGCGATGCCTCACGGCTAGATCTGCCATGCTTTTCCCGTGCTGGAGGGCCTGTCCGTAGCAACCGCTACGGAGATGGTAAAGCCATAGACCGTATTCAGCCTGCAGTTGCATTTCCGCGTCGTCCAGCCGGAGCGCGAGATCGCTGGCCCGGGTCCAGGCCCGCCCATTCGCGGGAACGGGTCCGCGTGACCAAGTCAGCGAAGTGGCCAGTGCGGCCTGAATCATCATCTCCTGGCGCTCATCAACGGGAGGAACTTTCGTTTCTTCCAGTACGTTCGTAATCCGCTGGCGACACTCGTCGTAGAGTGATAGTTGTATCCAGAATGGGGCGGAGTTCGCGAGGATGAGCAGTCCCGTGGCGCGGCGCTTACTATCTGACAATGACCAGTCAAGAGCGGCCCTGATATCGTCAATGTGGTGTTCGTATTGTCGCTTCCATTGCGTCGAGGGTAGCGACATCCAATCCTGTTGGGCTTGAGAAATCAATTGCTCAACGAAGCGGGTATGCTTTTCGGTCATGGCCGCCGTGCGGTTCGCAAGCTGCTCCAGGGCGTATGCCCGCACCATGGTGAGATAGCGATAGCGAATCGGCTGGGTTCCGGCCTGCAACGTGATTAGCGACTTTTCAACGAGGCTGCAAAGAACATCAACCAGTCGGGTGGGCCCTTCCAGCCTGGTGGATACGATACGTTCCGCGGCAGCGACGGTGAAATCGGCAGGGAAAATGGCGAGGTCCTGGAACACCGCTTGTTCTGCGGAGTCGAGTAATTGGTAGCTCCACTGCAGGGCATCACCAAGCGTCCGATGGCGACCCGGTGTCTGGCGTTTCCGGGCTGCAAGTAATCCGGATGAAAGGGCTAAATCCTCGGTGACCGCGGCGAGACCCAGCGATGGCACGCGGGCTGCAGCGATTTCCAATGCCAGTGGAACTCCATCAAGCGCTTTGCATAACGTCGTAACCTGCTCTACGTTCGTTTCCGTAAGCTCGAAATGATAGTCCGCCGAAGTTACACGGCGGACAAACAGTTCAACCGCACTATAGCTTCTTGCGTCTAATGCGTTGACGGTGCGCGGAGGTAACGCGAGAGGACTGAGCCGGTAAACCTGCTCGCCGTCCAGCCCCAGTGGAGTCTGACTGGTGAGCAGCACGCTCAGTTGAGGATCAGACTCCAGAAGCCGCTCAAGGACCGCTGCACAGGCAGACGTAACGTGTTCACAGTTATCAACGACGAGTAGCGCCCTTCCCGGGTGAGAGATTAACTGTGCGCTTGTTCCAGCAAGCCCCGCCAACGCGCTCGAGATAGCCGGCGATACTGAGGCTGCGCTCAGTTGGGACAGGTCGGCAAAGTAAACCCCGTCGGGAAAACAGAGACTGGATTCTGACGCGGCCTCTATCGCGAGGCGAGTCTTACCAATGCCGGCAGGGCCTGTGAGCGTGCATAGCGTTTGGGTAGCCAACAGCCGGTTTAATTCCAGCAGCTCGTCAACGCGGCCGATCAAAGGAGACCGTGGGTTCTCGGGAGTCCGGCCCGTGCTTGAGGTGCGCCTATGGACGACGTGACAGCCCGATGCGCCTGCACTGAACCTGTAAAACGGTAGCCCCGACCAAATTCCGTCGCGATAAGGTCTCGATCATCCCCGAGTATTTTTCGCAACGACGAGATTTGCGCCTGCAAGCTGTTTTCCTCGATGACTTCCTTCGCCCATATCCGGGAAAGAAGCAAATCTTTGGATACGACCTGGCCTGCCGTACTTACAAGCTGGACTAGCACGTCCAGCGCACGCTCACCTACGTCCAGTCGTACACCGTCTCTTAACAGTAGCCGCAAACGTGGGAACAACTGGTAGCGGCCGAAAGCAACCATATCGTCGTCGCGGGAGTCAGGGCCCTTCGACGACCTTTCATGCCGAGTCTTTGTACCTGTAAGCATTTTTTAATGTCACATCGCAAGATCGCGGGGATCAACGGGAATTTCAGACGTCTGAAATTGTAGGCCAAAGACTTCTTGTATGCGCTGCATCACGATGAAGGTCCCTGTACTAAGTCGTGAGTCTGGACATGTCACCCAATACGGTTGGTAGCGAATCTCCGGCGCAGTCCGCCGTCCCTGAAGAGCCCGGGCTAACACATCACCTGGACAGTTCATTGCTGATGGTGATGGCGGTTGCCTGCGGTGTTTTCGTCGCAAATATTTACTACAACCAGCCGATCCTGGAACTATTGCAGCAGGCTTTCCCACGATCGGTTGGCCTCGTCAATCTGGTTCCGACGGCGACACAACTGGGTTTCGCCTGTGGTCTGTTTTTTCTGGTACCTCTGGGGGACCGGATTGATCGGAGAAAATTGATTCTCGGGCAAGCAGCAGTGTTAATCGTGGCATTGGTATGCCTTGCTGCAGCCCCGAATGCCTGGTTGCTGGTAATCGCTTCAGCGGCAGTAGGTATTTCAGGATCCGTTGCCCAGCAAGTCGTACCGTTCGCTGCAGAACTAGCCGGATCCAATCGCCGTGGCCAGGTCGTCGGTACCGTGATGAGCGGCTTGCTTTGCGGCATTCTGCTGGGAAGGGCCGTCGGCGGATTTACTGCGGATCATTGGGGTTGGCGTGCTACGTTTTGGCTAGGGGCCGCGATGACCGCCATTATCTGGGTCATGTTGCTAGTCAAACTCCCACACAGTGAACCCAGGACGAACCACAGCTACTTTGGTCTCATGAAGTCACTCATCGAGTTGTGGCGAGAAGAACGTTCACTGCGCCGTGCAACGTGTATTCAAGCCGCGATGTTCGGTTCCTTTATTGGGCTATGGACAATTCTGGCATTGCGTCTGCATGAGGCCTTCAGCTTGGGGGCTGATGTGGCAGGCCTTATGGGGATCGTTGGCGCGGCGGGTATTCTGATTGCCCCACTTGCCGGCCGTGTCGCCGATCGTCGGGGACCCCATGTCGTTATCGGACTTGGTTGCCTGATCATGCTGCTGTCATACGCGGTTCTGGGCCTTTGGGGCAGCCTCGCTGGCCTGGTCGTCGGCATCATCCTGCTGGACTTCGGTGAGCAGTCGGCTCTCATCTCCAACCAACATGTGGTTTACGCTCTTCGACCGGAGGCAAGAAGTCGGCTCAACACGCTATTCATGAGCGGAATGTTCGTAGGCGGCGCCGCGGGTTCCTGGGGAGCAAGTATCAGTTGGCGACTAGGTGGATGGCATGCAGCATGCGTATTTGGTGGCGCGTTGACGTTGCTCGGGTTCGTTCTCCATTTCTCAGGGAGACTGGCTACTTACGCCACCACCAGGAGTTGAAACGTCGACAGAGGCCGAAAGCAACCGGAAATGGAGCGGATGCCTCCCCCATAAGAGCCGACAAACGTAGCAGTTCGAAGGAATCAGGAAACTTTCATTCATGAACTCCCCGCACTTTTCTGGCGCTCATGGCACGTTGTCATTACTGACGGAGATTGATCCGCAGACAGAGACGATTAACCGTACGATGCGCCTCGAAGCTTCAGCGGATGGTCGCAGTGTGCTCCTGGTCGCACTAGATATTCGCAAGCCTGGCAGCCAGCGAGAATGGCGTGTCGAAATTACGACGGAAGAGCTTATCGCACTGATTCACGCGCACGGTACAGAAGTATCGGGATATCTTGTCGATTTCGAGATTCAGGTGCGATAGGCAGGCACGATCCATCAAGTCAATGGGCTTCGACTGTTGTCGAGAGCGAATCGCCACGTACTACCGGATTTCGCTCGACGAACTGCCGCGAGAGCAGTGCGCGACGGATCTAGCTGGCCGCGATCACGTCCCGAACGACCGCTTGCGGCTTTCAATGGGTCGTTGGGAGCAGATTGGTCAGCGGCGGCTCGT
>NZ_JAQQEK010000077.1:0-7891 GCF_046027355.1 Paraburkholderia sediminicola
ACCATCACAAGCATGGCGAGGATGGCGATGCTCTAATCGCGAATTTCCTGTCTGCATTTGTTGCGTTGCCCGAGTTCGATGCTTGCTTGGTTGCTGACCAGATCTCGACTTCATCGGCATGGGCATTGACATGGGCAAGGCTCTTTCTTGCGGCAGTGCGACGCAACGATAGCTTGATCGATCGGCTTTGGCCGATTGCGGCAGATGAAGCCTGGCTCTCCAATATCGATACTCAGAAGGATGCGATCGACCTCGTGGCCCGCGGGTATGGGCGGCGTAGCATGGCTGAGCGGGAGGCGCTCGAAACTTCGGTGACGACCTTCTCAATGGAAGAGTACACCTCTCCGGAAGCGGCCAGGGAACACCTGATCCAGCGTCTGTACAGCGTCATCGGGCCTGATCAGCTCATCACCGAGAGTGCACGTGCCGTTCTTGCGGCCATGCCAACAGAATCGGTCCAGCGCAGCCTTCGAAACGAGCGTCCATTTCGCATCACAAGCGGATTCGGTC
Organism: Paraburkholderia sediminicola; assembly: GCF_046027355.1. GTDB lineage: Bacteria > Pseudomonadota > Gammaproteobacteria > Burkholderiales > Burkholderiaceae > Paraburkholderia > Paraburkholderia sediminicola_B. The sequence goes on from NZ_JAQQEK010000077.1 coordinate 511, forward strand.
CGTCTGATCCCTTCTTCTGGATCAAGGACCTGGACAGGGATAGACCGTCGAATATCACCGTCATGGAGGCCATAGAGGCGGCCCGGGACTACATCGAGGCCAAGCCTGGTCGCCCGTCGACCGCCGAGATCGACACGGCGCGCACGCTCAATTTGCTCGAGGCAATCGCTCGTGGCCTAGAGGCTCCCGACTTGGACGAAGCGCTGCGTAACCACGGTGAAGGCGTCATCGGCCAGGGATGTGGACGACTTGCGCAGGGCGAGCGCTTGGTTGTCAGAGAGGGCTTCGATCCAACTGATCGTTATCTTGCGCTCTTTCGGATAGCGGCCACTTCCGGCAACCCGGAGGTCACCGACGAGACGGAGTCTCGGTACGAAGAGTCGCAGTCCTGGGGCGGGCCTGCCGCTCGCATTGAGGCCGCAACGGCGGTGCTGGACGTTTGCCTGCAGCGGGCCGATCTGTACCCACGACTTGCAGAGGATATCGATCGTTTACTGGATGATCGCCATCCTGCGGCGCGGTCTCAGTCGGTCGGGCATCTCATTCGATTGTGGGATCTCGATCGGGCTGGTTTCTGGCGGCGCCTTGAGCTTCGTCTTGAACGAGAGACCAACTTTGCGGTCTTGGGCTCCGTCGTCAATGTGCTGCGGATGGTCATCCATGTCGAGCCCGAACGAAGCGAACGACTGATCCTCGCGCTCCTTGCGCGGTACGGCGGCACCGTGAGGCAGGCTGATCTTGAGGACTCTCTGGCTGACCTCGTTGCGATTCTTTCGGTGACCCATCAGAGAGCCTCAGCGGAGACCGTCCTGTCAAGATGGCTGGACGATCCGTCTATGCACAGCGGACAGCTCGGAACGATTCTGTTCACGCTCCGCGATGCAGTCGTGCTGGGCCTGCATCCTGGCCAATCAGAGGAAGGTGCGCTTCGGCATCGGGCTCAAGCCCTCCTTCATCAAATCGTCGTTGCCGCGAGCGGACCACTTGCAACGTACGACCCGAGCGTCGCTGTTCCCGACGACCAGGTGCCGAGGTTGAAAGCGTGCGTCGAGCTCATCGACAAGGCAGCCATGCAGCTCTATTTCGCGACCGGTCGAGTCAACGGCGGTACGGGAATCGACGAGGCTGGGTGTGAGATTTACTTGCGCGAGGTAGCGTCAACGCTCGACCTTATCGCAGATCAAGCACAGCCGCACACCATTTACCAACTCTTGCAATTGGTGGAGATTCTGGCTCCGCAGAACCCAGAGCGTGCGTTCGATCTGACCGCGCGTGCGATTCGAGGGGGCGGCGCGAAGGGCGGCTACCAATACGAACCGTTGGGCGCCGAGCTGATGGTGCGACTGATAAGCAGCTTCCTGGCGGATAGCAAGGATATCTTTGGGGCTACAGAACGGCGCCAGGCGCTCGTGGACTGCCTCGAGATCTTCATGGAAGCAGGGTGGCCGTCGGCAAGAAAGCTGCTCTATCGTCTGCCGGAGCTGCTCCAGTGATCCGCGAAGTCAAGGAGGCAGAATTCATCCAACGATTTGCCGATCTGATCGATCGCTTCGATGCGTCGATCGCTGCAGACGCGCGCCCGGAGTTCGCCGGCGCGGAGGCAGGCGATCCTCACGAACACACGACTCGCGTTCACTTTCTAGATGAACTCGTAGAACTGCTTGGTTGGTCGCTCGGTTTGGGTGGTGACATGGCGGAAGAGGCCCGTCTCAAGGGCGAGACGACCACGTTCATGGACTATCTTGGCGTCAGAGCAGACACCAATGCTCCGGCCTTACTCATAGAGGCCAAAGCTTGGGACAAGGCGTTTCTGGAGCCGCGAAAGAAGGAGTCCTTTGACCCCCCAGTGTTGTTGGGTGCAGGAATCAATCATTGGAGAAGCGGCGGGGAGGAGAAAGACTCTCCGGTGGCGGGGCAATGGCATGCCTACATCAAGCAAGTGGGCGGCTACGTTAAAGGTCTGAAAGAGAGATATGGTCACACGCTGCCCAGAGCCGTGATCACAAGTGGGCAATGGATCGTCGTATTCGTTGACCCAGTGCAGGCCTTCGTTGAGGGCACCGTCGAAGACGTCAAGATCAAAATCTTTCAGAAGCAGAATTTCAAGGCTCAGGCCAGCGAATTGTTTTCGCTGATATCGAAGAAGGCTCTCGCTGCCGAGACGCCCTTCAACGTGCGGCCTACGCAGGTCTTGAACTACCTCACAAGGGACTCGGTTGTCGCATGTTTTCACGCGGTTCACGTGAGCTACGGGGCAAGCGGGTCACCTGTCTTCGGGAGAAAGCCGCGTGTATTGGTCTATCCCGCGCTGGTGCTGCGTGGCGCGGACAACATGCTCCTGACAGTGCTCGAGGAATCTGAGGAGTCCTTGCTCGAGTACACGAAGGAAGAGACAACGGACGAACTCTCTCTGGGGCCGCACGTCGACAAGCTTGCTGCTGCCGCCGCGGCGCTACTGGCGCGCACGGGAGAGCAGCTCGACCTTGAGCTTCGGCCCGCGCCGATTGTCGATTTTCCTGGCTTCCCGCGCGAGCCGATGCATAAACTGGCGGTCAGACGGCCGCTGGCGCGTTCGAATCCCAGGGAGCACGATAACTGGATCATCGTCACTGGCCAAGCGCCTCACTTTATCAAAACTAGCCCGGACGTGGACTGCAGGTTCCATAAATGGAGCGTCTGCAATGGCGCTCGCCTTGCGGCAGGACTATCTGCGATCTCTAGGCCTATGTTGTCGATGCCGAGGGCCCTCTTCATTGATGAAACGCTTCACCACTGCGCTCATCGTGATGTTATGGACCGCAGAGAGCTCCGTTGTCAGATACACATGATCGACGCGAGCCTTTGTTGTCGCGGCTGCACCTTTGTTTCAGATTGTTGGCCCGGCAATGCCCGCCCGCCGCTGCCGTGTGGCACCTAGACTACCAGGCTGTTGAGATGGCAAGACTATGGCCGCTCGTGAAGCGAGCAGGATGTGCGAGAAAGTCTAGCCTGGAAGTTGCGCGACATCCGGCGCACGTTCGACGCGGGATGCCTCGCCTTGTCCATCGGCGGCCATATCCGCAGCAGCCTGAATTCGCTTTCCCATCTCGAATGCACGAATTTCATAGCCAAGCTCCCGGTACAAATCGACCGCCTGTTCGTTAAACGCCCAAACGGCCAGCCTGACGTCGGTGGCACCGCGTTTCCGCGCCCACTCTTCTGCGAGTTTCATCAGTGTGCTGCCGATTCCGCGTCCCCGCAGTTGTTCGGAAACAGCGACCGAGCCGATGCGGCCAACGACCATCGGCTGCAATAACGGGCTTATCGGCTGCACCACCTGAACGGTGATAAAGCCGATCGCCTTGCTGCCAAGCTCGGCAAGAAACGTAGCTCGATCTTCTTCCTGAAGGCTGGAGAGCCAGTGCGGTTTGTCCCGACCCATCACAGTTGTGGCATCGGCATAGATAGCGGGGCGTGCCAAGTGGTGAATCGCGTTCAAGATTTGACCCAGCTCGCAAATTTTAAAAATGTCGTCGATAGTTGCGCGGCGATAGCTTATCGAGTCGGTCATCTTCAGCTCTTGATGGTGGAGCAATAAAAAAAGGCGCCTTAAGCGCCTTGGTCGTTTGCACATGGAATGGACCATGAGGCCGAATTCCTTGCTATGGACGTAACGAACCACGGCGCAACGGATAGCGACCGTGATGATGGTGGTGAGCCTTGCTCGGGACGTTACGAAGTTCCATGCTGTTAATATTGACACAAAAACAATTTCTGCGTGAGCACGCTGTGTTTAACCGGCCATATCGGCCAGCAACGCCCATCGCTCGTGGTCTCGCCATTCGCCATTTATGCGGAGATAGCGTGGCGAAAGGCCTTCCTGTCTAAAACCCAACCGACGCACAAGTGCAATCGATGCTGTATTTCCTGGTTGAATGTTTGCCTCCAGCCGATGCAATCCAAGTTCGCTGAAGGCATAGCCAACAGCCGCCCGCAGTGCCTCGGTCATGAACCCGGACCGGGCGAAGTTCACCATCCCGTAATACCCGAGATATGCACTCTGGAAAGCGCCTGCGACTATCTCGTTAATATTTACTACGCCGACGACTCTATTCGCTGCTACGCCACGCGCAACGAGACCGACGTTCGGTCCTGTGAGGCCACGCGCAAACCAGTTATCGAATCCCGTTTGATCGGTAAATGATGTGACCCAAGGCAAATGGTAGTCCTGACTTGCCAAGTTTGCGGCGATCAACTCGGCGGCGTCGGCGCGGATCGCGCGGCGTATCTGAATGACACTCATGAGGCTCCATCTGATAAACGGATACGGCCCTGGATTGTCGCCGATTCGGCTGCGCCGGATCAAGGTCCGGTGGCCGACCTTTGCTTTATTCAAAAAGCATGAGCTTCCCGGATCTCGCGGGAATCGCTGTGGACTGGGCACAACCCGAAGCGGTCGGCCGTGTTTCCCCGTAACGGACATTCACGCTAGCGCAGAAGACCCTTCACGGTCAGCGCGTTGCTTTTCAATAAACTGGACGGCGTCAGAACGACTTCGGCCATCTAAAACCGAGCACCGAGGCGATCGGATAGGCTAACTCGCGAACCTCTTCCAACTGGTTTCCGCCTAAGAGATAAATAAAATCAGCGTCGTGGCGAAGATAGAAACCGACATGCCCCCTCCAGCTTGTGGGATCGTCGCGCGTCAGAACAGCAATACAGCCGAAGATCGGGTTCTCAAGGGTGACACCCCAATCGAGCCAGGACCGCGCCAATGCCGATCCCGTACCGCGAACTCCGGCGCTTGCCAGGCACCAGTTTATGAATGAGGAACACCAAGAGATTTTGTCGTCGTAACCAACGAGGTTGGTTTGGTTGTTGTATTCGACGATCCGTGGATTCGTTTCGCCAACCGGAAAACGTTTGACGCCGCATTCGGCAATCGCCACAGACATCCAGGCAGGTTCGACGGCGCTATCTCTGGTATCCGTGATCATTTGGTTGAACGGTTTCTTACTTGCTCCCCTGGGATTGTCGCCGATTTCAGCCACGTGGTCGACCGGCCGTTCCTGGCCGATGGATGTCAATTCGAAGGCCGAACCGCTTATACCTCGCTCGTGACTGGCCGGCGAGGAATTCGGTAAACGCAGGATTTGTACTTTGGCGTCACGCGGCTTTCCACGATGACGCCGCTTAACGATTCGGCGATGCGCCGGCTGGGGCGGTTCTCTTCGGCAACCGGATAGGTAAAGCTTGCACAGCCAATGGTTCGCGTTACCCAGTGCGCAACAAGAGTTACGGCTTCGCGGCCAAAGCCATTTCGATGGCGATCTTCACGAATCCAGATGCCAAGTTCCGGGCTCTCAGTGCGTACGCGGTGGAGTCCGGCCAACCCAAGGATACTCCCGTCAGCGCGTTGCCGTATCGCGAATATATAGTCTGACCCGTCGTCTATCGACGGTATCCAGGACCGCCAGACACCGTCGAAGTCATGCCGGGATGCGGGCGGCTCCCACGCCATGTGACGGGTGAGCGAAGGGGTGATGCATGCGAACGTGGCATCCGCGTCGTTGGCCGTGAACGGTTTGATCAAGAGCCGGGTTGATTCAATCTGGATTCCTGTCGGCCGCAGCAGCATCTCAGGTTTTCCGTCGAGGTTTGTTTAGGTTCACCAATTGTCGACGAATCAGAAACGTGTGTCGAACGGCTGTTCATGGCCGGTCCCTGCCTGTCCGCGATCGGCAGCACGCGGCCCGGCTGGCGTCCTTCGTGTCGACGCCGACTGAACCCCAGCGAGCGACCGGACTGAACCCCGTGCCATACTTGCGGATCCTCTCGCCCATATGTCAACGACCATGGTGACCGCCCTTTCCGCGTCCATCGGCTTTAACTTCAACCCGCTCCACCGCCGCTCCGACAAGCGGGACGACCACACCTTCTTCGAGCATCTACGAAGCGACCCGGCCGCGCGCTTTCTCGTCTTCGACGGCGACGTCCCCTTGCTCAAGCGAGGCAGCGAGTATGACCCGTGGTTCGTCGCCAGCGAGACCGCTGCCTTTGGTCAGCCGTTTCATAGCATCTTCCTCGGGGAAGACACCGACGGCAGCGGACGCTTCGCGCTCGGCTTCGCGCTCAACCTTGCGCCACTGGACCCATCGCCAGGCATCGGCTATGACCGCATCGACCTTCGCTCGCTCGCGCTGCAAGACCTCGTCGCTGCGGGAACGCTGGGAATACTGGCCGAGGCGAAGTCGATGCTCGACTGGCATCGCCGCCACTCCTTCTGCGCAAACTGCGGCTCCGAAAGCCGCGTCACGACGGCCGGCTGGCAACGCATCTGCGATGTTTGCGGCGCACGCCATTTCCCGCGGGTGGATCCGGTCGTGATCATGCTGGTGATAGACGACGAACGCTGTCTGCTCGGACGCCAGCGCCATTTCGCCCCTGGAATGTACTCGGCGCTTGCTGGTTTCGTTGAACCGGGCGAGACCGCGGAAGACGCCGTGCGCCGCGAAGTGATGGAGGAAGCTCGCGTGAAGTGTGCACAGGTTGTCTACTTCGCGTCGCAGCCGTGGCCGTTTCCTTCATCGCTGATGATCGGCTGCTTTGCGCAGGCGAGCGATACCGGCATCGTCGTCGATACGGACGAACTCGAAGACGCCCGCTGGTTCTCGCGCCAGGAGGTTGCGGCGATGCTCGCGGGAACGCACGCGGACGAGCTGTCGACGCCTAAGCCGTTCGCAATTGCCCATCATTTGCTACAGGCGTACGTCGAGAAGGGTGGCTCGGTATTGCTCGGCTGAGCGCCCCGCAAAAGGAGCGCTTGCAATTGAACGGAATCGCCTAGTGCGCGAGGCCAGAAGCTGGATCGGTCACTCCGGCCCTTCCTTACTGCGACAGAACCCTTTTGGCAGGCGATCGTGAGGACGTGCTCCAGCCGCACTTCGATTGACTGGTGAGGATTTTCGGGAGCACATGATCGAGGCGACCTGCCCGGGGCGCGTGGTGAACGTCATACCGTCGTCGCCAGAGTATCAGAGCGTAACGGCAATGCGCGCAGTCCATGAATGCGCGGCCGCCCTAGCGTGCTCATCGAACAGCGCGTCTGGAAAACGCCCCGTCCCCGCGCAAAGCATGCAGTTGATTGGCAAGGCTGCCACACCGCGAATTGACGGTTAGTTGCGTTGTTGAAATAGGGTTAACAACAACGTTGATCGTTAGCGCAGGTGTTGCGTCAAGCGATCGTGATTCGCGCAGCCGCAGGTCGCGGCCTACATATCGCACGAGTCACCGGCTGGTCGCGGAATGGATGTTCATCCAATGGGCGAGGGCGACCGATTTAGCCGGGGTTAGCACGCTTCGGACCTACCCGCGACATTTGTCGAAGGTCAACAGTCCCTCA
>NZ_JAQQEK010000078.1:0-7205 GCF_046027355.1 Paraburkholderia sediminicola
GCCCTTTTTCGTTTCGTCAACAACATTTTTTCGCTTTCGCTTAAAACCTTGTTGACGCTACGGCCGCTGGTTTCTGCCGCGGCCCTCGTTCGCAAACGAGGAGGCGAATCTTAGGTCAACATCAGCCATATGACAAGGGTTTGACCGAAATCTTTTTTTGGCGGCTCACTTGCGGGTCGATTTCACCACTGCGTCGATCGGAACTGCCTCGGCCATTGCTGCGTAACCGGCGTCGCTGGGATGGATGTGATCGCCACTGTCAAAGTTGCGCTGCAGGCGGTCCGGCTGCGCCGGATCGCGCAGCGCAGCGTCGAAGTCCACGACGCCATCGAAAGCATGGCTGGTCCGGATCCACTGGTTGATGGCGAGCCGGATACTTTCTCGCTGCGGCGGAAGCGACGCCGGCGTCAGCGTCGCGCCGAAGACCTTCACGCCCGCGTGCCGTGCCGCGGCGATCAACCGCTGGTATCCGGCGATCAGGTCGGCAGCCGTCACCGAGGTGTGCGGGAAGTCGCAGTCGAGACCGTTATGCGGCGGCATCGCCGCGAAGTTGATATCGTTGATGCCGATCAGCAGAATCGCCGTCTTGACGCCCGGGCGCGCGAGCACGTCGTGTTCGAAGCGCGTCGCGAGCGCATCGCCGTAGCAAGGAGAGTCGCTCAGCAGGCGGTTGCCGCTGATCCCCAGATTGACGATCGCGGTCGACCGATCGCCGCTAGTGGCGAACCGACGCGCCAACGCATCCGGCCAGCGGCGATTCTGGTTCAGGCTGGAGCGCATGCCGTCCGTGATCGAATCGCCGATCGCGGCAACGGCGCCAGACGCAGGCGCCGCGTCCACCGACAACCCGGTCACCCATACATATTGCGTGAACCGGCCGCGAAACGCTTCCGCAGAGGCGTCCGCCGCGTGATTACCCGGCATCGAAACGTAGTTCACCTGGTTCGACACGCGATGCCACGCCACGATACGCTGCTCGGGCCCCATAAACGCGCTAACGGCATAGGGCGCGCCTCCGGCAATATCGATAGCGACCGGGTCGCTGTCCACCTCGCCGCCCGGCGGAATCGAGACCGCACTCTTGCCGCCGAACGTCACGCGCGTCTCGCCGTCACCAGCCGCCGCCGCGCCGCCCGCCGAGCGTGCGATGCGCAGATCTTCGATGACGAGCGGAGTTTTGCCGTACTGGTTGCTTAGGTGGACTCGCGCCGACTTTCCGGACAGCGTCGGATAGACGATCTGGCGAACCGTGCGCCCCGCTACTTCCGGTGCGCGATAGAGCGGCGGCAAGTCCGCTCGCTGTGGGATGGGTTGCAGCGCTGTCGCCCATGCGGTGACCCAATGTGCCGGGGCGTCGGCTGCGAAGACAGTTGGCGAAACGGCAAATTGGGCAAGCAGCGCCGCACCGCATGCGGCGGCCAAGGTGCGAATGGTCATTCGGGTGGTCGGTTCGAGGCGAAACGTGCATTGTGCCCGATCGCACCAGCCGTCGCGGGTCTGAGCGACGGCATTCCCGTACCCCGCCCACTCAGGCTGGAGCCTGCGCCCCGCTCATCTTCAACGCAAGCGCTTCAGCAACTTCAATCCCGTCGATGGCCGCTGAGTAGATCCCGCCGGCATAGCCTGCGCCTTCGCCAGCCGGATACAGACCTTCGACGTTCATGCTTTGATAATCGTCCCGCCGACGCACACGAATCGGCGACGACGTTCTCGTCTCGACCCCCGTCAGCACCGCGTCGTGCATCGCGAATCCGGCGATCTTCTTGTCCATCTGCGGCAAGGCTTCGCGAATGGCCTCGATCACATAGTCGGGAAGCGCGGTGCTGAGATCGGTTGGATGCACGCCCGGTTTGTACGACGGCACCACCGAACCCAGCGACGTGGACGGCCGGCCGGCGATAAAGTCGCCAACCAGCTGGCCCGGCGCCATATAGTTGCCGCCGCCGAGCTCGAAAGCCCGCTCTTCCCATTTGCGCTGAAAAGCGATCCCGGCGAGCGGGCCGCCCGGATAGTCATCCGGCGTGATGCCGACGACGATGCCGGCGTTGGCGTTCCGCTCGGCCCGCGAATACTGGCTCATGCCGTTGGTCACGACACGGCCCGGCTCGGAGGTCGCCGCCACCACCGTGCCACCCGGGCACATGCAAAAACTGTAGACGGCGCGCCCGTTGCTACAGTGATGCACCACCTTATAGTCGGCGGCGCCAAGCTGCTTGTGACCGGCAAACTTGCCGAAACGGCTACGGTCGATCAAACCCTGCGGATGTTCGATACGGAAACCGAGTGAAAACGGCTTCGCCTCAATATAGACGCCACGGTCGTTCAGCATCTGGAAGGTATCGCGCGCGCTATGGCCGACGGCCAGCACAACATGATCGCAGCGCAGCGTTTCGCCGGTCGACAGCTTCAGCCCGCGCACCTTGCCCTGATCGATCTCGATATCGTCTACGCGGGATTCGAAACGCACCTCGCCGCCCAGCTCGTGAATGGTCGCGCGCATTTTTTCGACCATGCTCACGAGCCGGAACGTGCCGATATGCGGCCGGCTCAGATACAGAATGTCTTCCGGCGCGCCGGCCCGCACGAATTCGTCGAGCACCTTACGGCCGTAGTGCTTCGGATCCTTGATCTGGCTGTACAGCTTGCCATCCGAGAAGGTGCCCGCGCCGCCTTCGCCGAACTGCACATTCGACTCGGGATTGAGCACCGACTTGCGCCACAGGCCAAAGGTGTCCTTGGTGCGCTCGCGCACGGCCTTGCCGCGCTCGAGGATGATCGGCCGGAAACCCATTTGCGCCAGAATCAGCCCGGCGAACAAGCCGCACGGCCCCATGCCGATCACGACCGGGCGCAGCGCGGTCATCTGCGCCGGCGCTTTGGCGACGAACCGGTAGGCCATGTCAGGCGTCACGCCACAGTGCGGCACATCGGCGAGCCGCTTGAGCGCCGCCGCTTCATCCGTCACCTCGACATCGACGATGTAGGTGAGCTTGATGTCGGCGCGCTTGCGCGCGTCGTGCGCGCGACGAAACACGGTGTATCGGACGAGCCCGTCCGCGGCCACGCCGAGTTCCGCGAGGCGCGCACGCACGGCGGCTTCCAGGTCGCTCTCGGGATGATCGAGCGGGAGTTTGATTTCGCTTAGACGTAACATGAGTACCGGGGGATGCAGGAAGGCCGCAAATCGCGGCCAATTCGCAATTTTATAGGTTTAGTGTGGGGGCGGGGCGTCGGCACGGATGAAACGCCTTTGTAACGAGCCCGTTCCTCCCCTATCGGTCCGATCGACCCATCTCAAAAAATTTATTAACCGACCGGTCGGTTGGCTTATACTGTGCGCACACAGACAACTTCCGCAGAGAGCGTCCCCATGTACACGCAATCCCTGGATATTCCCGGCAACGTCGCCCCGCTGGATGCGGGCGCAGACTCGTCCGAGCAGACGCAATTCGACGCGGTCATGGCCGCCGACGGCAAGATCGAAGCTCAGGACTGGATGCCGGAGGCCTACCGCAAGACGCTGGTCCGGCAAATCTCGCAGCACGCGCATTCGGAAATCGTCGGCATGCTGCCGGAGGGCAACTGGATCACGCGCGCGCCCAGCCTGAAGCGCAAGGCGATCCTGCTTGCCAAAGTGCAGGACGAAGCCGGCCACGGCCTCTATCTATATAGCGCGGCGGAAACGCTCGGCGTGTCGCGCGACCAGTTGATCGCGTCGCTGCACTCGGGCAAAGCCAAATATTCGAGCATCTTCAATTACCCGACGCCCACATGGGCGGACGTCGGCGTGATCGGCTGGCTGGTGGACGGCGCGGCGATCATGAACCAGATTCCGCTGTGCCGTTGCACCTATGGCCCGTACGCACGCGCCATGATCCGCATCTGCAAGGAAGAGTCGTTCCACCAACGCCAGGGTTTCGACGCGCTCATGTCGATGATGGCCGGCACCGAAGCACAACGTGAACTGGTCCAGCAGGCCGTGAATCGCTGGTGGTGGCCGGTACTGATGATGTTCGGCCCGAGCGACAAGGATTCGATCCACAGCAATCAGTCATCGAAATGGGGCATCAAGCGCATTTCGAACGACGACCTGCGCCAGAAATTCGTCGACGCCACCGTCGACCAGGCCAAGGTGCTCGGCGTCACGCTGCCCGACCCGGACCTGAAATGGAACGAAGCGCGCGGCCATCACGACTACGGCGACATCGACTGGGAAGAATTCTGGCGCGTGGTGAACGGCGACGGCCCGTGCAACCGCGAGCGTCTCGCCACCCGCGTCAAAGCCCACGACGACGGCGCCTGGGTCCGCGAAGCCGCCCTCGCCCACGCCGACAAGCAGCGCCAGCGCGCACAACAGCACGCCGCCTAAGCAGCGCGGCATGCCAGACAAAGAATCTCAGGAGATCTGCAATGAACAAGGAATGGCCGATTTGGGAAGTCTTCGTGCGCAGCAAGCAGGGACTCGACCACAAACACTGCGGTAGCCTGCACGCCGCCGACGCGCCGATGGCGCTGCGCATGGCGCGCGACGTCTACACGCGCCGCCAGGAAGGCGTGAGCATCTGGGTGGTGCCATCGTCGGCGATTACGGCGTCCGCGCCGGAAGACAAGGCGGAGCTGTTCGAACCGGCTGGCGACAAGATCTACCGCCACCCGACGTTCTACACGCTCCCCGACGAAGTCAACCACATGTAAGCGCGGCCATGGACATCACGCCCCAACATCTCCAATACGTGCTGCGCCTCGCGGATACCGCGCTGATCCTCGGTCAGCGCAATACCGAATGGTGCGGCCACGGCCCGATCCTCGAAGAGGATATCGCGCTGTCGAACATGAGCCTCGACCTGGTCGGCCAGGCGCGCCTGCTGTACACGCACGCCGCCTCGCTCGAGCAGCAACTCACCGGCAAGAACCGCACGGAAGACGACTACGCGTACTTTCGCGCCGAGCGCGAGTTCGCCAACTACACGCTCGCCGAGTTGCCGCATGTCGGGCCGCTGTCGGCCACGGCGAAAACCGAGAAGGATTACGCGGTCACGATCGTCCGCAATTTCCTCTACTCGACGCTGATGGCGCATCTCTGGACGGCGCTCACGGCATCCACCGACGAGCAGCTGGCGGCGATCGCGTCGAAGTCGATCAAGGAAACCAGCTATCACGTGCATCACGCACGCGAGTGGCTGATCCGTTTCGGCGACGGCACCGAGGAATCGCATCGCCGCGCGCAAGCCGCACTGGACTATCTCGTGCCGTACACGCGCGAGTTCTTCAGCACGGACGCCGTTGAGGAAGCCGTTGCGTCAGCCGGCATTGGCCCGCTGACGTCGGACCTCGAAGCGGCATGGCTAGACGACGTGCGCGCCACGCTCGACGAAGCCACCTTGACGCTGCCCGAACCGGTCAAGCACATCACGACCGGCAAGCACGGCGAGCATTCCGAGCATATGGGTTTCGTGCTGGCCGAAATGCAGAGCCTTGCACGCCAGCATCCCGGCGCCACCTGGTAATCCGACGATGACGACTTCGACTGCCCTTCGCGTGACCGAAATGACCGATACGACCGACGCCGCCCTCGAACGCGCATGGGCCGTGCTCGAAACGGTGCCCGATCCGGAGATTCCGGTGGTGTCGATTCGCGAGCTCGGCATTCTGCGCGACGTGCGGCGCGCCGCGGACGGCACGCTCGAAGTCGTGATCACGCCGACCTACTCCGGTTGCCCGGCCATGTCGCAGATTGCCGAGGACGTCGCGCACGCGCTCGACGTGGCGGAGCTCAAGCCTTATCGAATCGCCACGGTACTCGCACCGGCCTGGACCACCGACTGGATGACCGCCGACGCGCGCGAAAAGCTGCGCGCCTACGGCATCGCGCCGCCCACGGGTAATTGCGGTTCGCCTGCGCCGGTGCGGGAAAAAGTGATGCGCTTCGTGCCCCGCGCACTGCCCGCGCCGTCGTGCCCGCGTTGCGGCTCGGCGCACACCGAGCGGCTCGCGCAGTTCGGCTCGACCGCCTGCAAAGCCTTGTACCGCTGCCTCGACTGCCGCGAACCCTTCGACTACTTCAAACCATACTGATATGGCCACCCCGCAATTTCACCCGCTGCGTATCCGCGAAGTGCGGCCCGAAACCGCCGATTCGGTTTCGGTCGCCTTCGAAGTCCCCGCCGACCTGCGCGACCACTATCGCTTCACCCAAGGCCAGTTCGTCACGCTGAAGACGCATATCGACGGTGAGGAAACGCGCCGCTCGTATTCGATCTGCGTCGGCGTCACCGATTACGATCGCGACGGTGAACTGCGCATCGGGATTAAGCGCGTACGCGGCGGGCGTTTCTCGAATTTCGCCTTCGACACGCTGCAGCCCGGCCACACGATCGACGTGATGACGCCGGACGGCCGTTTCTTCACCCACCTGAACGCCGATCAGGGGCAGCAATACCTGGCGTTCTCGGGTGGCTCGGGCATTACGCCGGTGCTGGCCATCATCAAGACGACGCTTGAAGTCGAACCGCGCAGCACCTTCACGCTCGTGTACGGCAACCGCAGCGTCGACCAGATCATGTTCGCGGAAGAGCTCGAGGATCTGAAGAACCGCTTCATGAACCGCTTCGTGCTGTATCACGTGCTGTCCGACGATCTGCAGGACGTCGAGCTGTTCAACGGCGTGCTCGATCAGGCAAAGTGCGCGGCCTTCATCGAGAATCTGCTGCCGGCCGAGGCGATCGACGAAGCCTTCATTTGCGGCCCCGGCCCGATGATGGACGCCGCCGAAGCCGCGCTGAAAGCCGCCGGCGTGCCGCCGGAAAAGGTGCATGTGGAGCGCTTCGGTTCGCCGCTGCCGCAAGCGGGCGTGCCGCCGGTCGAAATCACCGAAGACACCCCCGCCGCCGACCTCGAAATCGTGCTCGACGGTAAACGCCGCAAGCTGCGCCTGCCGTATCAGGGCGTGAGCGTGCTCGACGTCGGCCTGCGCGCCGGCCTCGCGCTGCCTTATGCGTGCAAGGGCGGCGTCTGCTGCACCTGCCGCGCGAAGGTGCTGGAAGGCGAAGTGAAGATGGAAAAGAACTACACGCTCGAAGAACACGAAATCCGCGACGGTTTCGTGCTGACGTGCCAATGCCATCCGATCAGCGACCGCGTGGTGGTGAGCTACGACGAACGTTGAGCCACATGCGGCGGACGAGCCTGCTAGACGTCCGCCGCGC
>NZ_JAQQEK010000079.1:0-5800 GCF_046027355.1 Paraburkholderia sediminicola
CATGAGGCAAAACGCATCGGGCAGCATGCGGCCATGAAGCGACATTGGCTTCTTGCGTTCCCCGGACGCTCACAGGTCGCCTCTAGTACCGCTAGCGGTCAGTCGACGGAAGATGCGGCCTGATACAACACGTCTGCGAATTTTTGCACGAATGGAGGAGAACATTTCCACACGCGGAGAACTCTAGAAAATAGGAGTCTCATTTGTCGGACAACGAGGATCATCCTGCCAACCGTGTTTACCACGTGCTCTAAAGCCCACACGATCCGCTGGAATATTTAAACAACAGTCTTGAAGAACGTGGCTTTCTGGGCAGGTGGGTATGCGCTCGACGAACAGATCATGCCGGCAAGGTCTTACCGGACAGTAAGGTGTTTCGGGCCGGGCGGGTCGCCGATGCCGTCGCGAATGGAGCGCCGTGCAAGGATCGCCGGCAATGGACAGTATCAGGACAGTGACGCGTTGTCCGACGTTGGCCAAAGCATGGTGACTATCGGCCCTGGACCACGAGCGACTACCCAGGAAGAACTCGACATTGAGCGGCGCACTACTATCCGGAGCCCTCTCGGATCCGTGGCTTGAAAGTCTGGAGTTTCATATCGAGCGGGACCCACCAGGGACCCGGTCGACGACTTCTTCAGCGGGGGAGCTTCCTGCATCGGGCGCGTGTCAAACGACGCCTTTTCTCCTCAGCTCACCGAGTTCATCCGCATCGATCCCACACAGCGATACCAGCACATCATCGGTATGTTGCCCGAGCGTCGGCGGCGCACTTCGATACTGGATCGGCGACGCTGACATCCGGATCGGATTCGCCACGCCAGGCGCGCTGCCCGAGAGCGGATGGGGCAAATCCACCCGCATACCGCGGTATTGGACCTGTGGGTGTGCGAACGTCTGCGCGATGTCGTTGATCGGTCCGCAAGGTATGCCCGCGGCCGCGAGCGGCGTCACCCACTGCTCGATCGTGCGCGTGACCAGGATTTCCTGAATCATTGGAACGAGCATTTCACGGTTCATCACGCGTGCTGCATTCGTCGCAAATTTCGGATCGGTTGCCAGGTGTGCGCAATCCGCAATCTCGCAGAATTTGCGAAACTGTCCGTCGTTGCCGACTGCCAGCACGATTTGCCCATCTTTGGCCTTGAACACCTGGTAAGGCACGATGTTCGCGTGCGCATTGCCCTCGCGCTTCGGCGTCTTTCCCGATACCAGGTAGTTGAGGTTCATGTTCGCCATTGCCGCGACTTGCACATCGAGCAAGGCCATGTCGATGTATTGGCCTTCGCCCGTCTCGGTACGATGCGCCAGTGCGGCCAGGATGCCGACGGTTGCATACATGCCCGTCATCAGGTCGGCAAACGCTACGCCGACCTTTTGTGGACCACCACCCGGTAGTTCGTCCCGCTCACCGGTGATGCTCATCAATCCGCCCATGGCCTGAACGATGAAGTCGTAACCGGCCATCTTCGAGAGCGGACCGTCTTGCCCGAAGCCCGTTATCGAGCAGTAAATGAGCTGCGGATTGATGGCGCGCAGATCGCTGTACGCAAGCCCGTAGCGTGCCATGTCGCCGACCTTGTAGTTCTCGATGAACACGTCGCACTGTTGCGCCAGCTTGCGGATGATGGCTTGTCCTTCATGCGTCGCAATGTCCAGCGTCACCGATTTTTTGCCGCGATTCGCCGACAGGAAATAAGCGGACTCGCCAGTGGCATTGCCGTCATGGTCGTGCAGGTAGGGCGGGCCCCAGCCGCGCGTGTCGTCGCCCGTGCCGGGACGTTCGATCTTGATCACTTCGGCGCCCAGATCCGCCAGCGTTTGACTCGCCCAGGGGCCGGCCAGGACGCGGGACAGATCGAGAATGCGAAGGTGTGAAAGTGCGCTGGACATGAACGTCATCCTGAAGTCGAAGGTAATTCGGGTGTTTCTGTTTGGTCCGCTGTGCGGACCGACGAGATAGAATCTGAACTGATTCGCACAGTAACGGACCCGGTGCGGAATGTAAACACCGTTACATCGGTGGCGCGTTCGGTCGCAATTGCCCATGCATATGCAATATTGTTAGCGTTTTCGCCGCACTATCCGGTTTGCCATGCAAAATTGCACGATCGTTTCAAAATGGTCCGCTGTGCGGACCGAAATTCGAAAATGTTTGACACGGAGATTTTCACCATGACAGGATTCGGCAAAAGGAAGGGTTCAGGAGAGCAGGAGCAGAGTGCAGCCATGTCGAAGACGAAGAACGCGGCGGGATCATCGGTCCCACCGTATGAGCAACGTGACATGGCGCGTTTCGACGAAGAGGCGGGCACGGATCGGCAGTTCGTGACCGCGCTAGCAAGGGGACTCGAGGTGCTGCGGTGCTTCGGCCCTGGGGAGCGCTATCTGGGGTTGTCGGAGTTGGCTCGTCGCACGAGTCTGCCGAAAGCAACCGTGTCGCGATTGGCGGGCACGCTCGCGAAGCTGGGTTATCTGCGCTACTCGGAGTCACTCGGGAAATATAGCCTTGGGACCGGTGTTCTTTCGCTTGGCTATTCGATGCTGTCGAATCTGGACATCCGCGATGTCGCGCGCCCGTTCATGCAGGAGCTTGCCGAGTATGCGCGCGCATCGGTGGCCGTCGGGGTTCGTGACCGCCTCTCGATCGTCTACATCGAGTGGGTGCGCAGCAGCGCGCCGATTACGGTAATGCGTGCCGTCGGCGTCCGCTTGCCGCTCGCGACGACGTCGATTGGACGGGCGTACCTTGCAGCGGCGCCGGAGGAAGAGCGCAACGAGGTGCTCGAGCAAGTGCGTCTTCAGGACGAATCGGACTGGCCGCGCATCAAGCGCGGCATCGATCAGGCAGTGAAGGACTATGAGGAACGCGGCTTCTGCCTTTCGGTGGGCGAATGGGACAAGGATATTGCAAGCGTCGGCGCGCCGTTCACGGCACCCGATGGCACGCGCATGGCTTTCAACTGCGGCGGTCCGGCATTCGTGATGAGCCGGGATACGCTGGAAAACGACATTGGTCCACGCCTCGTGGACCTGGTGCAACGCTTAGGTGCCGCCATAGGGCGGCGATGAACGACACATGGGGCGCTCGAACGAAGCGCCCTGCTGGAATCAGGAATACAGATGATCCGTGACCATGAAACGCTAATCCTCCTTCTCGGCGCAGTTTCGCGCTTCGTGCGCGAGCGGCTCGTCCCCGCCGAGGATGAAGTGGCGGAAACAGACCAGATTCCCGCTGACATCGTTGCGCAGATGCGCGAACTCGGGCTTTTCGGCCTTTCCATCCCCGAGGAATATGGTGGTCTCGGGCTCACGATGGAAGAGGAAGTGCTTGTGGCGTTTGAAATCGGGAAAACGTCGCCATGCTTTCGCTCTTTGTTCGGCACCAATGTTGGTATCGGGTCGCAGGGAATCATCATCGATGGAACGGCAGAACAGAAGCAACACTATCTGCCGCGGCTCGCGTCGGGTGAACTCATCGCCTCGTTCGCGCTGACCGAGCCGGGTTCCGGTTCGGATGCCGCTTCACTGTCTACGCGGGCCGTGCGCGACGGTGACCACTATGTCATCGACGGCACCAAGCGCTTCATCACGAACGCACCCGAAGCCGGCATCTTTACCGTCATGGCTCGCACCAATCCCGATGTCAGAGGCGCGGGCGGCATCTCCGCATTTATCGTCGAAAGAGGCAGCCCCGGTGTATCGCTGGGGAAAATCGACAAAAAGATGGGGCAGAAGGGCGCGCATACGTGTGACGTCATCTTCGAAAACTGCCGTGTGCCTGCGCAAAACCTCATCGGTGGTATCGAGGGAACTGGCTTCAAAACCGCCATGAGAGTGCTGGACAAAGGGCGTCTGCACATTGCTGCGATTTGCGTTGGCGCGGATGAACGCATGCTCGACGATGCGCTTCACTACGCGATGGAGCGGCAGCAATTCGGCAAGCCGATCGGCGAATTTCAGCTTGTCCAGGCCATGCTCGCCGATAGCAAGGCGGAGATCTACGCCGCCCGTTCGATGGTGCTCGACGCGGCTCGCCGCCGTGACAACAAGGAGGACGTATCCACGGAGGCATCGTGCTGCAAGCTGTTCGCTTCGGAGATGTGTGGCCGTGTAGCCGATCGCGCTGTACAGATTCACGGCGGCGCGGGATATGTCTCCGAGTATGCGATCGAACGCTTTTACCGCGATGTGCGCCTGTTCCGCATCTACGAAGGCACGAGCCAGATTCAGCAACTTGTCATCGCGCGAAACATGATACGCAGCGCGAGTATCTGATCGCTGCCGCTGTGTCGAAATAGGGAAGTGTGCGGTGACTGATCACCGCAAATCGTTTGCCGTAAAAGCACCAGAGAGCGCTTGCGGCATGTTTGTCGCATGGAGGAGAGTAGATGGAAATCAATTCGTTTAGCCAGCAAGGCTTGATCGCCCACGATCGCGTATGGATCGCGGCGTTTGTGTTTGCTTTTCTCGGTCTGATGGTCGACGGAGCCGACCTGATGTTCCTGTCCTATAGCCTGTCGAGTCTCAAGCGCGAATTCGGGCTCTCGAATGTTGAAGCAGGCGCGCTCGGTAGCATCACGCTCGCGGGCATGGCGATCGGCGGCATCTACGGCGGATGGGCTTGTGATCGCTTCGGCCGCGTTCGTACGGTGGTGTGGACTATCGCGGTGTTTTCGATTGGTACGGCAGCACTCGGCTTCACGCACACCTTCTCACAGTTCGCCGCCTTTCGCTTCATTGCAGCGCTTGGGCTCGGCGCACAGTACGTCGCGTGCAATACATTGATGTCCGAATATTCGCCTACCCGATTTCGTTCGACGATCCTCGGCACGCTACAGGCAGGATGGTCAGTGGGCTATGTCGTGGCAACTGTTCTGGCCGCCTGGATTCTGCCCGAGTTCGGCTGGCGTTATCTCTTCTTCATCTCGATCGTTCCAGTCGTCCTTGCGTTGATCATGCAGCGTATTGTTCCCGAGCCGGAGAGTTACCTTGCTTCGCGGGATGCGCGTCGTCGCGGCGAGGCCGTCGGAAAAGAGAAGGGTACGGGTACGATGAAGCTCGTCTTCGGCGATCAGGCTCACCGTCGCATGTTCATGCTGTGGTCGCTGACGGCAGGTCTGTTGCAGTTCGGCTACTACGGTGTCAGCAACTGGATGCCGACCTACCTGGAGAAGGAACTGCATCTGAACTTTTCGTCGATGACGAGCTATATGGTCGGCACCTATGTCGCGATGATCCTCGGAAAGATCATGGCAGGCTGGCTCGCGGACAAGTTTGGCCGGCGAGCGGTGTTCGCATTCGGCGCATTCGGTGCGGCGGTGTTCTTGCCGGCGATCGTGCTGTGGCACACGCCCGGAAACATTGTCTATCTGATGACCTTTTTTGGTCTCCTTTACGGAATGCCGTATGGCGTGAACGCGACTTATATGACCGAAAGTTTCGAGGCCCGCATTCGCGGCTCGGCCGTCGGCGGCGCATACAACCTGGGACGTGCCGGTGCGGCGATCGCCCCTGCCGCGATTGGCTTCCTTGCAACGAACGGAACGATCGGCCTCGGTTTTCTGGTCATGGGCGGAGCCTACTTTCTTTGTGGTCTTGTGCCCGCGCTCTTCATCAGGGAGAAGCTCTACGATCCGCAGAGTGCGTGACCGTAACGACCGACCGCGGCCGTACCTGCTCAGCCTTGGCGGGCCGCGGCATATTTGTTGATTGGGGATTTTATGAAGATTCTGGTGCCAGTAAAGCGCGTAGTCGACTACAACGTGAAAGTCCGGGTGAAGTCGGACGGCACGGGCGT
>NZ_JAQQEK010000008.1:0-340180 GCF_046027355.1 Paraburkholderia sediminicola
CCGCTTTCTCTTGCTTACTTCTCTTTGCGGCCGGCAAAGAGAAGTAAGTGCCGCCCCGCACAGGGGCAACGCTAATAGACCACAAGCAAATCAAGGAAAGGCCAAAACTCAAAACCCACACCCACCCGCCAAGCCGGCAAAAAAACCAAAATCAATCCGCCAACCTCTTATCCGCCAAAGCACTCTGACAATCCGCAATAACCTGCCTCACAAGCCTGGCTTGAGGATCAAGCTCATCAGTATCAAGAATCTCTTCAACCGCATCTCTCGCCCAATCCGCTTCGACAAACTGCGCATGCCGCCGCGCAATCTCCACCGCGGTAGCGGTCAACTTCGCGATAGTGAGCCAATCCGCCTCGCGCGCCCGCCGGTCGAGCCACTTATGCGCGGCCTGCACATGAAACGCGGCGTCCGGCCAGTCCTCATTCAGGTAATAAGCGCCAAGACTCCCGCATGTGAGCCAGCACAACAGCTCCAAACGGTCTCGTGGACTCAGATGATGGCGTACATCACTCATGGCGACGCTCGCTGCTGAAAATTGCGTTCCGGTGAGAACGGCGATCCGCCGTCCCCCGCTTTCATTGAACAATATCACGCAGAATTCAAGCGCGGCAATTCCTGAGTACCCTGGCGCGCCAGCGCCACAGGCCGCACGGCAACCCGCTCGCGGGCGGGCGCCGCTAGCGGGTGGCGACGATGAACAGCCGCGGAAACGGCAGCAGCACCGTGCCGTCGGCGAGCGCCGGATAAGCCGCGGCGATCGCGTCCCGGTAACGCTGCAAGAAAGCGGCTTGCTCGGCGTCGTCGAGTTCGGCGAGGAACGGCCGCAGCGCGCTGCCCTTGAACCATTCGACCACCGCGTCCGCGCCGCCCGCGAGCGGGTGATGGTAGACGGTGCGCCACACGTCAACCCGCGCGCACAGCGGCTCAAGCAACCCGTAGTACCAGCCGGCGCCGTAGCGCATGGTGCGCTCGACGCCCTTGAGCTTGTGGGCCCACGGGCCGTCCGCAGCGATCTCGCGCAGCAGACGGTGCGCGGGTTCGTCCAGATTGTCCGGCATCTGCACGGCGAGGCTGCCGCCCGGGGCGAGCTTCTTCACGAGCGATGGAAACAGCCGCTCATGGTCGGGCACCCATTGCAGGACCGCATTGGCGAGAATCAGGTCGTACGGTCCCGGCGCGTCCCACGTGGAAATGTCGCTCACGTCGAACTGGAATTGCGGCAGACGCTTGCGGGCCGCCTCGATCATGTCGGGCGAACTGTCCATGCCGCTGACCGTCGCGCCCGGCAGGCGCGCGGCGAGCGTCTCGGTCGAGTTGCCGGGTCCGCAGCCGATGTCCACCGCGGTCTTCACGTCCGTCGGCGGCACGGCCGCCAGTAGATCCCTGACCGGACGCGTGCGCTCGTTCTCGAACAACACGTACTGCTTCGCGTGCCAATCCTTCTTCGACGTCATCTGATGCTCCTTGTGTCCGCGGTGGCCGGATCGGTGGCCGGCTGTTTCGCTTTCGTGGCCGCTCCAACCGATCCAATCCGCTCATTCTCGGCGGCGCCAAGGGCGGAGTAAAATGAATTTATGATTCCGATTCCTTCATTTTTCTGATGAAAATCGACACGCTCGGCGTTCAGGCGTTCGTCGCCATCGCGGATCGCGGCAGCTTCCAGAGCGCCGCCGATTCATTGCACGTCACGCAAACGGCCATCACGCAGCGTCTGCGCAAGCTCGAAACCTACCTCGGCGTCACGCTGATCGAGCGGACCACGCGCACCATGGCGCTCACCGAAATCGGGCGCAGTTTTTTGCCGCAAGCGCGCCGCTTGCTTGGCGAACTCGCCGACGCGCTGGTGGAAATCCGCGAGACCGGCGTGGCGCGTCGCGGCGATGTGTCGATCGCCTGCGTGCCGACGGTGGGCGTGCAATATTTGCCGCGTATTCTGCAGGCGTATTCGGCGCGTTATCCGCATAACCGCATCAGGATTCTCGATCACGCGTCGTCCGCGGTGGAGGCTGCCGTGCTGCGCCGGGAAGTCGAATTCGGCATCAATATCGCGCGCGAGCATCATCCGGATCTGGCCAGCGTGCCGCTCACGGAGGACCGCTACGTTCTGATCTGCCATCAGGATCATCCGCTGGCGAAGCGGCGCCGCATCGCCTGGCAGCAACTGCAGTCCTATCCGCTGATCTTTGCCGGCGAGGTGAGCGGCAACCGCGCGTTACTGGACGTCGCGCTGGAAACGAGCGAACTGGCGTTGCGCTCCTTTTACGAAGTGCAGCGCAGTTCGACGGCGGTCGGGCTGGTCGCTCAGGGTGTGGGCGCGGCCGTGGTGCCGGCGCTCGCGCTTCAGAAGGGCGCGTATCCCACCGTGCGCACGGTTGAACTCACGCATCCGGTCGTGTCGCGCACGCTTGTGCTTGTGGCGCGCAAGACCGCGCAGTTGTCGCCGGCGGCGCAGGCGCTATACGACATGATTCGCGAGCAGGCGACGCTAAAAGGCTGAGCGTGGCCGGACCGTCGCCTACAAGCACTGCGCCCGCAAGCACGTCGCCGCGTGATTCAGATCACGCTCGATTGCCCGCCGCACGCCGGCCGCGTCGCGCGCTTTCGCGGCGCTCAGCAGATCGTCGTGCGCATCATTGAGCGTATCGGCGAATAGCGTCTCGCCGAACAGCAAATTCGAAATTGGCCCGACCTGCAGCCACACGGTTTCGATCAACTCCAGCAGCAGCGGCGAGCCGGCCGCCCGGTACAGAATCAGATGGAATGCCTCGTTGGCGTCGAGGTAGCCTTTGGCGTCGGCACTGCGCAGCGCCTGCGCCATCTGCGTGTTCAGGCTTTCCAGCGTGCCAAGGTCGTGCGCCGTGAGATGCGGCACGCCGAGTTCGGCGGCCTGGCCTTCGAGAATCAGGCGCACGCGCAGCACATCGTCGAACTGTTCCTTAGACAGATGCGGCACCGTCACGCCGCAATTGGGCACGTTGACGAGCGCCGATTCGGCCGCGAGGCGCTGCAAGGCGGAGCGCACCGGCATTTCGCCCACGCCGAGTTCGGCGGCGACGTGGCGGATCTTGATGCGCTCGCCGGGCACGAAGCGTCCGATCGTCAGCCACTGCCGCAGCGTGTCGTAGGTCTGGTCCTGCAGCGTGTGATGGTGCGAAGTTTTCATAAAGCTCGATGCGAAACCCCATGAAAAAAAGGGTGCAAAAAAGCCCGGCGCGCCGGCGCGACCTTAGATCAGTTCGCCAAGGCAGGCGTCGAACGCGGCGACCAGCTTGTCCACGTCTTGTACCGACGTCTCCGGGCACACCAGGATCATGTTGTGAAACGGCGTGATTAACACGCCACGGTTCAGCAAATAAAGGTGCAAGACGTTTTCCAGCTCCGGATCGAGCTGGCGTCCGGCTTCGCTGCCGTTGCGCGGCGGCGTCGGCATGAACTGGAATTCGTTGCGGGCGCCGACGCGCGTCACACACCACGCGAGGCCATGCCGCGCAATCGCGTCCCGCAGTCCGCTCTCGATGCGCTCCGCCAGCGCGAACATATGCGCGTAGGCAGCGTCGGTCATCACCTCGGCGAGCGTCGCGCGGATCGCGCTCATCGCCAGCATGTTCGCGGTGAGCGTCGTGCCGATGCCGGAGTGTCCCGGTGGCGCACTGCGTTTGGCCTGCTGGGCACGTTCGGCGAATTCGGCGCTAAAGCCGTATACAGCACACGGAAAACCGCCGCCGATCGGTTTGCCGAGAACGAACAGATCGGGTTCGAGCCCGTGCGCTTTCGTATAACCGCCGGGGCCGCAACTGATCGTGTGCGTTTCGTCGATGACGAGCAGCGTGCCGTAGCGGCGCATCAGCGCTTGCGCCTCGCGCCAATAGTCCGGATCGGGCAGCACCATGCCGATGTTGGTCATCGCGGGTTCGGCGAGCACGCAGGCCACGTCCCCATCTTTCAGCGCGTTTTCCAGCGCGGCGAGGTCGTTGAATTCGATCACGCGCGTGCTGCCGAGCAGGTCGTGCACCTGGCCGATCAAACTGTCGCGCTGTTGCGGCTTGCCGTCGACCAGATCGACGAAGACGTCGTCCACGGTGCCGTGATAGCAGCCGTTGAAAATCACGATCTGCCTGCGTCCGGTCGCCGCGCGTGCCCAGCGCAGCGCGAAGCGGTTGGCGTCGCTCGCGGTCATCGCGAACTGCCAGTACGGCAGCCCGAAACGGCGCGCGAGTTCTTCGCCGACCCATGCGGCGTCTTCGCCCGGCAGCATGGTCGTCAGGCCGCGTTGCGCCTGCGCGGCGAGCGCCCGTGCGACGGGCGCCGGCGAATGGCCGAACATCGCGCCGGTGTCGCCGAAGCAGAAGTCCGCATAGCGGTGACCGTCCACATCGGTAAACGCGGCGCCGCGCGCTTCCTCGACGTAAAGGGAGAAGGGTGTCGACCAGTCGTTCATCCAGTGCAGCGGCACGCCGAACAGCAGGTGGCGCGCGGCGCGTTCGGACAGCGCGCGCGACTTCGGCATGGCTTCCACAAATGCGCGGCGTTCGCGCTCGACGAGCGCTTGCGCGCGCGTCCAGTTGATGCCGTGACGGGTATTCAATTGCAATTGCACGCTCTCCAATCAGGTTATCGGCCGCGGTCCACGTTCAGACGAGCAGTTGCAGATGCTCGCGTTCCCACGCGGTAATGCCCTGCGAGAAGGTCTCGAATTCCTTTTCCTTCACCGCGCAATACGCCTGCACGAAGCTGTCGCCGAGCACCTCGGCGAGTTCGCTGCATTTCGACAGCGCCTTGAGCGCGTCTTCGAGACCGCGCGGCAACTCGTACTCGAGGTCGTAGGCGCTTTCGAACATCGGCGCCGACGCTTCCTGCTGCTCCACCATGCCGAGATAGCCGCAGGCGAGAGTGGCCGCCATGGCGAGATACGGGTTCACGTCGACGCCCGGCACGCGGTTCTCGAGCCGGCGGCCGTCCGGCCCGGAGTTCGGCACGCGGATCCCACAGGTGCGGTTGTCGTAGCCCCAGCGCACGTTGATCGGCGCAGCGGTGAAGCGCGACAGGCGCCGGTAGGAATTCACGTACGGCGCGAACATGGGCATGGCCTGCGGCATGTACTTCTGCAAGCCGCCGATATAGTTGAAAAACAGCGGGCTCGCCGAGCCGTCGGGCAGCGAGAAAATGTTCTGCCCGCTTTCGCGATCGACGATGCTTTGATGGATATGCATCGCGCTGCCCGGTTCGTGCTCCATCGGCTTGGCCATGAAGGTGGCGAAAATGCCGTGACGGAAGGCCGTTTCGCGCACCGCGCGTTTGAACAGGAACACGCGGTCGGCGAGATCGAGCGCGTCGCCGTGCGAGAAGTTGATCTCCATCTGCCCGGCGCCGACTTCGTGCACGAGCGTCTCGACGCCGAGATGCGTCATCTCGCAGAAACGTGACAGGTCCTGGAAGAACGGATCGAATTCGTTGACCGCGTCGATCGAAAACGACTGGCGGCCGGCTTCGTGGCGCCCCGCGCGGCCGAGCGGCGGGCGCAACGGTTCATGCGGATTCTTGTTCTGGGCGATCAGGTAGAACTCCATCTCCGGCGCGACCACCGGGCGCCAGCCGCGCTCTTCGTAAAGCTGCAGCACACGGCGCAATACCGCGCGCGGCGAGATGCCGATCGGTTTGCCGTCCAGCCCGACGCAATCGTGAATCACCACGGCAACCTGTTCGATGGCCCACGGCACGAGCCGCACCGTGTTCGGATCGGGTATGCAGACCATGTCGGGATCGCTCGGCCCGACAAAGCGCTCGAAATTCGCGAATTCGCCGTTGACGGTGATCATCAGCAGCGCATTCGACATATGCATCTTGCCTTCCGAGAGAAACAGGTTCTTCGGCACGATCTTGCCGCGCGCGACGCCGGTCATGTCCGGTATCACGCACTCCACTTCATGGATCCGGTGATGTTCCAGGAATTCGCGCAAGCTGCCGTGTAGGTCGCTTTGCAAGGTTGACTCCAGTCGGTTGATGACAGCGGCGCGAGGCGCTTTCGACAACGGAGCGCGCTGAGCCGCCTGTTCGGAAAAGCTGGATTTTTTGCATTGTGGGATTTGATCAAATCATGCCACGAATTTCGCGGTTTGGGAAATTGGATGAAACCCGGGCGCGTGGCGTTCGATGGCGGCGCTCCCGCGGGTGCTTTGCCTCAGGCGTTATGCGACGCCGTGTCACTCTCGCGGCGGCGGGCTATGCGGAACAATCGATTGAAGCGTGGCCGGGCATTCATGAATGCATTGCGATCCTGACTATCGGTGATCGTGGCGTGCATGCCAACAGGCGCTGATAACGGACAGGGAGTGCTTCGCTCAATGCGCTTCCCGTCCGGCGTTGTTTCGTTTCGGGAAGAGGGTCGCTTCGTCATTTCACAAGCTCAAATTGAGTTTTAACCTGCGTGGCGTTGTCTTGTGAAGACGATCAGTTGAACATAGCGACCGCATTACCACCCACACTGTGAGGATGAAATCGATTGAAAAATAACAAGAAAATTGCGCCGCGGCTCGGCGCGATGGCTGCTGCGGTGTTTCTGAGTGCTTCGTCGGCGTATGCGGTCGTGAGCGAGCCCGCGCCGAACCCGTTTCTCGCGTCGAAAACCTATGCGCTGACACACGTCGATCCAGCCGCTACCGACGTCGCACCATATCCGCTCACGCGAGGCACGTTCCACATCGACCTCGCCAAGGAGCCGCGCGTGGTTCGCGGTCCGGTGAACATCATGACGCTCGCATCCACGTCGACGGACTATATGTGGGGTGTTTCGAGCGAAGGTGCCACGTACATCGACGTCTCCAACGGTGGGTTCAAGGAAGTCGCCCGCATCACGCCGCCCGGCATCAAAGCCCTTCCGCCTGAACTGCTGGCCAAGGTAGTCGACCAGAAATACACGAATATCGACCAGATCAAGGACGCGGTCTTCAAGGAGATGGGCGTCGATCAGGTTCGCGTCGGCAACGGTATCTATGGTCTCGTCGATAAAGACAACCGGGTGTACTACAACACCGCCGACGGCCGCATCTTCGTCTATGCGTTGAAAGATCCGCGGAATCCGGCCGCGGGTATCGAGGTTGTCGCGTCGCGCGATATGACAAAAGATGTGCTGATGGGCAAGCACGGTTTCTCCGGCAAGGAAGGCATCATGGGTCTGAATCTGACCTATGACGGCAAGCTCGTCGTGCTGGGCAACAACTCGATCTCCGTGATCAACCGTGATCTGGCCGGCCCGGCGCAAACAATCCGCCTCGATGAGAACGAGTTTGTCAGCAATTCGGTTGCGGTGGACGACAGGAATGGTCTCTATTTCGCGTCCGACAAGAAGATGCACAAGGTCGTCTGGACGGGCAGTAAGCTCTCCAACGATCCGGCCGACGGCGCGTGGAGTTCGCCATACGATACGGGCGACTGGATGCCGACCGTCAAGTTCGGCACCGGTACCGGCTCGACGCCGACCCTGATGGGCTTCGGCAAGGACGACGACCGGCTTGTCGTGATGACGGACGGCGCGGATCGCATGAAGCTGGTTGCGTTCTGGCGCGACCAGATTCCTGAAGGTTTCAAACAGCAGCCGGGTACGAAGTCGAACCGGATCGCCGGTCAGTTTCTCGTGACGGCTGGCGTGCCGCCGAGCACGAAATATATTCAGTCCGAGCAGTCCGTGGTCGTCAATGGCTACGGTGCGTTCGTGGTCAACAACATTGCAGACCGTGGTGAGAAAGACAAGCTGGTCGACGTTCTTTCGCTGGGTCCGATCAACAAGCCGGCGCGCGGGGCCGAACGGATCGACTGGGATCCGACCAGGCATCATTGGAAGTCGGCGTGGACCAACGCTTCGGTGGTGTCGATCAGCATGGCGCCGACGATGAGTGGTCCCTCCGGCATCGTGATGACCAACGGCTACTACAAGGACGGCTGGGAAATGGCGGGCCTCGACTGGAATACCGGCAAGGTCGTGTATCGCGCGATTTTCGGCAAGACCAACTGGGGTAACGGCGCCTACGCACAGCCGCAACTTTTTCCGAATGGCGATTTGCTGTTCAACAGCATTGGCGGTCCGATTCGGGTTCGCAATCAGTAAGCAGTTGAGTTAGCAAAGGCGGCGACCTGGGGCGCGCGCAGTCGGCAAGCTGATTGCGCGGCGCCGCTTTCAACGTGCCCCTCACGCGCTCATTGCGGCGCATGAGGGGCCGTTGCTTCAAGCGAAGTCGGTCGAGCGCGACAACGCCTCCCACGTTTCGATCTCGTCGTTCAGCGCCACCAGCTTCGTCTTCACCAGATCGAACGCATCGTTGCCGAGTAGCAGATGCACCGGCGGATTCGCTGCCGCGACGATCTCCAGCAGCGCCTGCGCCGCTTTCCGCGGATCCCCCGCCTGCCTGCCGCTCTTGGCCTCGCGCGCCTCGCGGATCGGATCGAACAGAGCGTCATAGTCGGCGATGCTGCGGCCCGCGCGGACCATCGAGCGGCCGGCCCAATCCGTGCGGAACGAGCCGGGCGCGACGGCCGTGACCTTGATGCCGAAGCCCGTCACTTCTTTCGCGAGCGTATCGGTGATGCCTTCGAGCGCGAACTTGCTGCCGCAGTAATACGCAATGCCGGGCATCGTGATGAAGCCGCCCATCGACGTGATGTTGATGATGTGACCCGAGCGGCGCTCGCGCATGGCGGGCAGCACGGCCTTGATCATCGCGACCGCGCCGAAGACGTTGACGTCGAATTGACGGCGCAGGTCGTCGAGCGGCGATTCTTCCAGCGTGCCTTCGTGTCCGTAGCCGGCATTGTTGACGAGGACGTCGATCGGGCCGACGGCTTGGGTGATCGCGGCGACGGCGGGCGTGATCGCTTCGAAATCCGTGACGTCGAGCACGACGGCGTGCGCCCGTTCGGCCGCCAACGCCGTGAACGCATCGCGCGCCGCTTCATTGCGCACCGTGCCGACGACGGTGTGGCCCGCGTCGAGCGCCGCCTGCGCGAACGCGCGGCCGAAACCGGAACTGACGCCGGTGATCAGAAACGTTTTGCTCATGGTGATCCACTCCTTTGTTTTGTCCGTCATCGCATGGCGCTTTCGGGCGAAAACGCGTGGCATCGACGGAAACCAGCACAGGACTGAATGGTAGGAGCGGCAGGGCCGGGTGCGAATGCCGGTTCGTCTGTGGTGATTGCCTAATTCTATGAGCAGATGGATTTTCCGGCGTGACGATGGCACAGTGCAATCTGCTTAGCCATGTCGACGGGGCCCGCATTGAAGCACAAACACCATGATTCGAACGCGCGGCAACGCATGGTGGCCTTGCTCGAAAATCTCGCGCCGCTGGAAGGCTACAACCTCACCGTGCTGCCCGACGTGCGCTTTCTGCGCTCGAACCGCCCGCTCAGTCGCACGCCGGTGCTGTACGACCCGGGCGTGGTGATCGTCTGCCAGGGGCGCAAGCGGGGCTTTCTCGGCGAGACGGTCTACGTGTACGACTCGCAGCACTACCTGGCCGTCTCGGTGCCGGTGCCGTTCTCGATGGAAACCGAAGCGAGCGAGGCCGAGCCCTTGCTTGCCATCTATTTCCGCCTCGACTTCAAAGTCGCCGCCGATCTGATGCTGCAACTCGACGAGCGGGACGCAGGCGTGCCGGCCGAACCGCGCGGCATGATGTCGACGCCGCTCGACGCGAAGCTGAGCGCTACGGTACTGCGCTTTCTCGAGGCGATGAGTGTGCCGCTCGAAGCTGAGCTGCTCGGCCCCGCATTGGTGCGGGAAATCTACTTCCACGTGTTGACCGGCGAGCAGGGCGGATCGATGCGCGCCGCGCTGACCGCGCAAGGCCAGTTCGCCCGGATCGCCAAGGTGATCCGCAAGATTCACGCGTGCTATCGCGAGCCGCTCGACGTCGAGCAACTCGCGCTGGAAGCGAACATGAGCGTGCCCAGCTTCCACTCGCATTTCAAGGCCGTGACGCGCACCTCGCCGATGCAATATCTGAAGTCGACGCGGCTTCATCAGGCGCGCCTGCTGATGGTGAGGAACGAGGTGACGGCGGCGCTCGCCTGCGTGCAAGTGGGCTATGAGAGCGCTTCGCAATTCAGTCGCGAATTCAAGCGCCTGTTCGGGCGCAGTCCGGTCGAGGAGGCCGACCGGATGCGCAAATCCTTCGCCGTGCCGCCGCCCGCGCCGGGGTCGATCTTCGTCGCGTCGCACTGAGTGGCGCACTGAGTGGCGCACCAAACGGCGCTGGCCCGGTGCGCATGGCGCAAACTGTGCCTGTCCGTTTCATCGAGCCGTCGATACGCTTTGAACCCATGCTACAGATACTCGGCAAGACCTCATCCATCAACGTCCGCAAAGTTTTGTGGACGTGTGCGGAACTCGCGCTTCCATTCGAACAGGAAGACTGGGGCTCCGGATTTCGCGCGACCGACGTGCCGGAATTTATCGCGCTGAATCCCAACGCGATGGTCCCCGTCATCAAGGACGGCGAGTTCGTGTTGTGGGAGTCGAATTCGATCATCCGCTATCTGGCCGGCCGCTATCACGGCGAGTCGTTATATCCCGTCGAGCCTGGCGAGCGCGCCCGCTGCGATCAGTGGATCGACTGGCAGGCGAGCGAATTGAACCGTTCCTGGAGCTACGCCTTTCTGGCGCTGGTCCGGCATTCTCCGGCACACCAGGATCCGCAGCAGATCGAGCTGTCGTGCGCGAACTGGGCGAGGCATATGGCCATGATCGAAGACCAGTTGCGGAAAACCGGCGCGTTCATCGCGGGGGACGCATTTTCGCTCGCGGACATTCCGATCGCGCTCTCCATCAACCGCTGGCTGGAAACGCCGTTGCAGCACGGCGATTTGCCCGCGGTCGCGGCGTATATGGCGCGTCTCACCGCGCGCGAAGCCTACCGAACCTATTGCCGCAACGGCACGCCGTAACGCGTTCGCGCACACCCCTAACGCTTACAAGAATCCGAATGCAATGCTTACGGATTCCTGCCCATGCAAGCGCTTCTGCGCCGCACACCCGACTCGCCTACAATGGCCGCTTTTGCGACACCGATTGAAGGTTCCATGATGCGGGTATCGAAAGTTGCGCTGGCGTTGCTGGCCGCGTGTTTCACTCTGAATGCGAGCGCCGAGATGACGGCCGCCCAGTACAAACAATGGGCGCATGCCGATAACAACTCGGTCTACGCGGCGTACATTACCGGCACGATCAACGCGTTCGGCTGGGCCAACGGCGAGCTGGTATCGAAGAAGAAGCCGCCGCTCTTCTGCCCGCCGCAAAACCTCGCCATCGGCAATCAGAACGTCTACCCGTTGCTCGATGAGTTCTTCAAAAATCACCCGGGCATTTCGGACGACTTTCCGATCGGCCTTGCGATTCTTCGTTCGCTTCAGGCCGCGTTTCCCTGCTGAAGTCGATCGCGACGGCGTGGCTGACCTCGCTCAGGCCGCCGTCAGCGCGTCGCGGTCGTAGTTCTTCGCATAGGCGTTTTCCACGCCCGGCAGAATCTCCACGATGTCGAAGTAGCGGTCCCAGAACGGCGTCTCGCGCAAGGCTTCGACCACGAGTTCATACGCGTGATGGCTTGCGGCACTCCACACCCAGATATCGGTGACACGCGCCGAATAAAACTCGATGTCGTAAAAGCGCATGCTGACCTCGTCGGCGTGACGCTTGAGGATCGGCTCGACGTGTTCGGCCAGCAGACGGAAGCGTTCGTCGACGGAAAAGGCAAGCCATTCGGGCGTCGTTTTGACGAGCATGAATACGGTCAGTACGGGTTCTTTCCCAGTTGAAGTCATGAGGATCGATTCCTGTTGAATGCTGAAGGGCTGAAGGGGTTTTCGCGAAAACAGGATTAGAATACGAGCGAACACTCACATTTAAAACTCGCATTCCGGACATGGCCAGATCAGCTTCCACGCAGCGTCTGAAGCCCCGTAAAGCGCCGCTTCAGCGGCGTTCGGCGCAAACCGTCGAGACCGTGCTCGAAGCGGCGGCTCGCGTTCTGGAGACGCGCGGACTCGATGGCTACACGACCAACGCGGTCGCGGAGCGGGCCGGCGTCAGCATCGGCTCGCTCTATCAATACTTTCCGAATCGCGATGCGTTGACCGTGGCGTTGATCGAGCGCGAAACCGCGCAACTGGTGGCGGACATCGAGGCGGCGTCGTTCCTGGAGAACTCGCGTGACAGCGTGCGGGCAATGGTGCGCGCGTCCGTCGCGCATCAGATGCGCAGACCGGTGCTGGCGCGCATCATCGATATCGAGGAGCGCCGCTTGCCGGTCGACGAGCGCAATCAACGCATCGCCGACACGATTCATACGGCGCTGGTCAGCGCGCTGACGGAGAAGGCGCAGGTGCCCGAACTGGACGATGTGAATCTGGTCGCACGCGATCTGCTGGCGATCGTGCGCGGCATGGTCGACCAGGCGGGTGAGCGCGACGAGCGTGACGCCGCCGCGCTGGAAGCGCGCGTGATGCGCGCGGTGGACGGCTACGTGGCGCAGTCGAGGAGGGTGGACGGCGACGCGATTTAGCGGCGCAAGAGACCGAAGCGGGGCCGGCAAAGGCCCCGCGCTTCATCAAACCTGCACGAGCTTCGGAATCTGCACGTCCGGATTGACGTCCGCTTCATAATCCACGCCCGCGATCTCGAAGCCGAACAGACGCAGGAAATCCGTCTTGTAGCCGCTGAAGTCGGTGAGTTCGTAGATATTGTCGTTGGTCACCTGATTCCAGAGTGCCTGTACACGGTCTTGCACCTCGGGATCGAGTTCCTTGTAGTCCGCGCGCAGACGTCCTTCATCGTCGATGTGCGGCGCCGCGCCGTACAGGCTGTCCTTGTACAGGCCGTAGACCTGTTCGATGCAGCCTTCGTGCGTGCCTTTCTCCTTCATGACCTTGAAGAGCAGCGACAGATACAGCGGCATCATCGGGATCGCGGAGCTGGCCTGGGTGACGACCGCCTTGAGCACCGAAACGCGCGCGTCGCCGCCCTTGGCCGCCAGCTTCTCGCGAATGCCCAGCACCTTCTGGTCGAGGTCCTTCTTGGCCGCGCCGATCGAGCCGTTCCAGTAGATGTCGTGGGTGATCTTCTCGCCGAGGTAGGTGAACGCGGTGGTCTTCGCGCCGTCCGCAAGCACGCCGGCTTCGAGCAGGGCGTCGATCCACATCTGCCAGTCTTCACCGCCCATCACGGCGACGGTGTCGTCGATTTCTTTCTGGGTGGCGGGTTCGAGCACGGTTTCCTTGATGACTTCCTTGTCCGTGTCGATGCCGCGCAGGTTGACGGCCTTGCCGACCGGCTTGAGGGTCGAACTGAACACTTCGCCACTCTTCGGATGCGTGCGCTTGGGCGCGGCGAGGCTGTAGACGACCAGATCGACCTGACCCAGATCGCGCTTGATGACCTCGATGGTGCGCTGCTTGACTGCGTCGGAGAAAGCGTCGCCGTTGATGCTGGTCGCGTACAGGCCTTTTTCCGTGGCGAATTTCTCGAAGGCGGCGGTGTTGTACCAGCCGGCCGTGCCCGCCTTGGTTTCGCTGCCGGCGCGCTCGAAGAACACGCCGACCGTGGCGGCGTCGGAGCCGAATGCCGCGCTGATGCGGGCGGCGAGGCCGTAGCCCGTGGACGCGCCGATCACGAGCACCTTCTTCGGGCCGTTGGCGATGGGGCCGCGTGCCTTGACGTAGTCGATCTGTTCGCGGACGTTGGCCTCGCAGCCGGTCGGATGGGTGGAAACGCAGATGAAGCCACGCACGCGCGGTTTGATGATCATGAAGCACCTCTTGTCGGAATTGGCGACATTATAGTGGGCCGCGATTGTTGCGGGCGCGCCGCAGCGGTTTGGCGGATTGCGATGCGCTTGCGGCGCGTCTGCAACGCGCTCGCGGCAAAAAATCGGCTGCCGTCGCGCATCTTGGTAGGATTGCGCCTTTCCAAGCCGACGGTAAGCTAGTGTGAAGCGCTTCATCCCCTCATTTCTGGCGGCCCTTGAAAAAGGGCTGACTCTCGCGAACCCGCTGGTCGCTCAGGCCCTGTGGCACCTGCGCCATCCTACGCGCCGGGGCGTGCTGAAGGCTTGCGCGGCGCTGCCGCTGCTGTTCGTGCTGTATGTGCTGATCCTGATTCCGTTCACGCCGGGCATCGGCGATATCCGCAAGGCCAAGATCGAGCAGCCGGCGCAGATCCTGTCGGCGGATGGCAAGCTGCTGGCCGAATTCAAGCCCTCCAACCGCGAGTGGGTCAAGCTCAAGGACATCTCGCCGAACGTGGTGAATGCGCTGATCGCCACCGAAGATCACCGCTTCTACCAGCATTGGGGCCTCGACTGGCGGCGTACGGCGTCGGCCGCGCTGCACACGTTTTCCGGTGACCGGCAGGGCGGCTCGACCATCACCCAGCAGCTCGCCCGCAATCTCTACCCCGACGAGATCGGCCGCGCGCCGACGCTCACGCGCAAGCTCAAGGAGGCGATCACGGCCTTCAAGATCGAGGCGCTCTACACCAAGGACGAGATTCTCGAGACCTACCTGAACACGGTGCCGTTTCTCTACAACGCCTACGGCATCGAGATGGCGGCGCGCACCTATTTCGACAAATCGGCCTCCGACCTGAACGTGCTGGAAAGCGCGACGCTCGCCGGCATGCTCAAGGGCAACAGTTACTACAACCCGGTGCTGAATCCCGAACGCGCGCTGCAGCGGCGCAATATAGTGCTCGGCCAGATGGTCAAGTACGGCCAGTTGACGCCCGCAGCCTACGCGACGCTGAGCCGCCGGTCGCTGCGCATCGATTTCGAGCGCCAGACCGAGCCGCCCGGACCCGCGCCGCATTTCGCGCAGCAGCTGCGCAAGTGGCTGGCGTCGTGGGCGGACCGCAACGACTACAACATGTATTCCGACGGGCTGGTGGTGCGCACTACCATCGATTCCCGTCTGCAAACCATGGCGACCCAGGCGGTGACCTTGCAGGGCAACCAGTTGCAGAACATCGCCAATTCGGCGTGGGGCACTCGCGCGGGCTGCTCGAACGGCAAGGACCTTCTGCAGACTTTCCTGCGCGAAACGCCCGACTACCGCGCCGCCAAAGACGCCGGCCTGACCGATGACGACGCGCTCAAGCGCGTCTCGTCCGACCGCGACCTCGTGAAGTCGGTTTGCGAGTCCAAGACGCGCGTGCAGGCGGACTTTCTCGCGATGGACCCGCGCAACGGCCAGATCCGCGCGTGGGTGGGCAGCCGCGACTTTAGCCAGGACCCGTTCGACCACGTCCAGCAGGCACGGCGCCAGCCGGGCTCGACCTTCAAGCCGTTCGTCTACGCGGCGGCTTTCGAGTCGGGCGCGAAACCCGCCGACACCTTCGTCGACAAGCCCGTGGAAATTCCGCTGGCAGGCGGCGAAGTCTGGCGTCCGAGCGACGAGGACGAGCCGAGCGAGCGCAAGATCAGCCTGCGCGACGGCCTCGCGTATTCGCGCAACCGGATCACCGCGCAACTGATGGAGACGGTCGGCCCGAACAAGGTCGCGCGCCTCGCTCGCGCGATGGGCGTGCGCGACAGCGAATTGGACCCGGTGCCGTCGCTCGCGCTCGGCACGAGCCCCGTCACGCTGAAGGAAATGGTCTCGGCCTACGGCACGATCGCCAACCTCGGCAGCTACGTGGAACCGGTGATGGTGACGCGCATCGAGAACCGCAAAGGCGAGGTGCTGGCCGAGTTCGCGCCGGTGTCGCCGAAACAGGAACTGTCCGCCGATGCCGACCGCGTGCTGATCGACGTCATGCGCGACGTGGTGAACCGCGGCACGGGCTCGAGCATCCGCAGCCGCTTCGGCGTGCGCGGCGACGTCGCGGGCAAGACGGGCACGACGCAGGGCAACGCGGACGGCTGGTTCATTCTGATTCATCCGCAACTCGTGGCGGGCGCGTGGGTGGGCTTCAACGACAGCCGCGTGACCTTGCGCAGCGACTATTGGGGCCAGGGGGCGCACAGCGCGTTGCCAATCGTCGGCGATTTTTTCCAGCGCGCGCAGCGTTCGAGGCTGGTCGATAGCCGCGTCAAATTCGCGACCGACCGGGAGCCGGGCTGGTTCGCCGAGCGCTCGGGCCGGTTGCGCGAGTGGTTCCAGAATCTGTTCGCGGGGTCGCCGGCGAAGCAGGAGGCGCCGGTTGTGCCGCGCAGCACGACGCGTCGCGCGCCGGCTGTCGCGCCGGTCGAACCGTCGGCGTCGGCTGTCGTGGCGGAGCCGCGAGCGTTGCCGCAGCCGCCGATGCTGCCGGCGCCGGGTTCCGCGCCGGTGGCGGCGAGCGGGGCGGTCGACGGTGAGGCGCGCGGCGGCGGCGAACCGGCGCTGGCGCCGACGCCCACGCCGGACGATGTGGTGCCGCCGGATGCGGGCAGTCCGGCTAATGCGCTGCCGGACACGTCGGCGGGTGGCCGCGGGTCGCCGTGAGCGATGAAGTATCCGCGCCGTGTGGCTGGACAGCACCGGCGCTTTCCGCGCGTGGGGTTAAGGTTGTGCGGCTCCTTCCTTCGGGCCGCTGCATTCGTGTCACGGTTCATCGGCACGGCATGGCCTTGCGCGCGCGGCGCTCGCTACGACTGCTTTTGAGCGACGTATCACTCTTCAGAGCCACGAGCTGCGCTTTCCCACGGACGCGGCGGGCCGCCGCAAAACCGCGTGGGCCGCGGCACCAAGCCCCTACGGCCCAGCCACCTTCGTCCCGCTCGCCACCTCCGGGTCCGAAAAACCCGCCGACGCTTCGAGCGAAGCATCGTGATGCAGCAACAGCACGGCCGCGACCCCGACGAGCCCCGCGCCCGACAGACACAGCAGACCGGCGCCGAAGCTGCCGGTGCTGTCCTTGATCCAGCCCATCGCGTACGGGCCGAAGAAGCCCGCCAGATTGCCGAGCGAGTTGACCGCGGCGATGCCGCCCGCCGCCGCCGCGCCCGACAGGAACGCGGCCGGCAAGGTCCAGATTACCGGCAGGCAGCCGAAGATGCCGAACCCGGCGATCGATAGCGCGATCATCTTCTGCACCGGATTGTCGAGCCCGGCGGCCGCCGCGATGCCGCCGGCCGCCACCAGCAGCGCAATCGCCACATGCCATTTGCGTTCGAGCTTGCGATCCGAGTGACGTCCCCAGAACACCATGCTGATCACGCCGACGATATACGGCAGCGACGTCACGAAGCCCGTCTGCAAATTGGTGAGCCCGAACGATTTGACGATCTGCGGCAGAAAGAAACTCAGCCCGTAGTTGGTTGCGTTCGCACCGAAATAGATGAGCGCGACCGCCAGCACGCGCGGATTGAAAAGCGCCTCTTTCACGCTGAACGTATGCACCGCTTCGCGATGCGCGCGTTCCTGCTTCTGGCGCGCGACCAGCCAGCCGCGCTCGTCGGCGGCGAGCCAGGTGGCGTCGGCGGGCTTGTCGGTGAGGTAGTAGAGCACGACGAACGCGAGCACCAGCGCGGGCGCGGCCTCGATCAGATAGACCCACTGCCAGCCGGCCAGCCCGGCGAAGCCGTCCATCGACAGCAAGGCGCCGGAAATCGGCCCGCCGATCACGGTGGACAGCGGAATCGCCGCCATGAAATAGCCGACCACGCGACCGCGATACGCCGCGGGAAACCACAGCGTGAGCAGGAAGATGATGCCGGGAAAGAAGCCCGCCTCGGCCACGCCGAGCAGAATGCGCAGGCCGTAAAACACGTGCGCGGCGGAGAGTCCCGTGAAGCGCGCAATATCTGGGATATAGGCCATCGCGCCCGCGAGAATGCCCCACGTGAACATGATCCGCGCGATCCAGCGGCGCGCGCCGAATTTCTCGAGCAGCAGATTGGATGGGACTTCGAAGAAAAAATACGCGATGAAAAAGATCCCCGCGCCGAAACCGAAAGCACTCGCGGACAGGCCGAGCGCCTTGTTCATCTGCAGTGCAGCAAAGCCGACGTTGACGCGGTCGAGATAGGCAATGAAATAACACAGGATCAGGAACGGCACGAGCCGTACCGTTACGCGTTTCATGGTGCGTGCTTCGAGCTGCATTCGATGTCTCCTCCGGTTCAACGTCCGGCTGGTTTAAATGATGTCGTTACAGACTAGACGCTGAAATCCGATTCCGGAAGATTTTTGCGCTGTGAGCGATGCGAGCGATACGGCGTGCTCAGGTCCACGGAACGCGAACCTTGTCCAGGTTGCGGTCGAGCTGATACGCCGCGCTGGTCAGCGCGAGATGCGTCAGGGCCTGCGGAAAATTGCCGAGCGCCTCGCCGCTGGTGGCCACTTCCTCGGAGAACAGGCCGACGTGATTCGCATACGCGAGCATCTTCTCGAACACGAGGCGGCCTTCATCCACGCGTCCGGCGCGCGCCAGCGCTTCCGCATACCAGAACGAACAGGCGCTAAAGCCGCCTTCGATGCCGGGCAAACCGTCGAGCGTCGTGCCGCGCGTGTAGCGGAAGATCAGCGGGTCCACTTTCAGTTCGCCGCCGATCGCGTCGCGCGTGTCGAACCAGCGTTTGAGCGGCGCGGGCAGCGAACGTTTTTCCGCGAGACGCAGCGCGCGATCGACTGTGACCCAGCACATCAGTCGCGAATGGAGCAGGGGCCGCAGGCCGTTGCGAAATTCCCAGATGCGCCACCGCGCGACGGCTCGAGCAGGCCGGCGAAAATGGCCGGCGAGTCGATGCGCGGAAAGCACATGAAATCAATCGAGCCGCGCAGCGAGACGAGCGCCGTGGTTTTCATGTTGCCGATCATGCCGCGCGCGTCGGTCGGCAGTGCCGGTTTCGGAGGAATAGGTCGGTGATCGGGCATGTCTGCACACTCCGTGAAGCGAGCCGCGATGCGCTCACACGAAACCCAATAGCAACGACTGCGCCGCGCCGTTCGCGCGGGTCGTCAGGCGCATGAAAAACGCCGCCGAATGTTAAGATGCGGGCGGAATTCATGGAGCTATCGATGCGCGAAAGCAAGCGCCAGCAGGTCGTGGACAAGGCCACCGAACTCTTCTCGAAACACGGCTTTCACCCTGTCGGAGTGGACTGGATCATCGACGATTCGGGCGTCGCCAGAATGACCTTGTACCGGCACTTCGCGGGCAAGGACGATCTGGTCAGGGAAGTGCTGGAACAGCGCTACGGCTACATCATCGAAAGCGTGGGACAGCGTGTTCAAAGTGTGAGCGATCCGCTCGCGCGCGTGAAAGCGATCTTCGACTGGTACGAGGCCTGGTTCCATACGCCGGAGTTCGCCGGTTGCCTGTTCGAGCGAGCTCTCGCCGAGTTCGGCACGTCCTACCCGAAGGTTTCCGAAGTCGCGATCCGCTACCGCGAGAAAATGGTGAACTGGATCGACGAGATCCTGCGCGACATCGTGCCGGCCGACACGGCGCGGCATCTCGCCAGCGTGTGCATGATGCTGCTCGACGGAGCGACGGTCGAAGCGCGCGCGTTCAATGATCCGTCTTCCGCAAAGCGCGCCTGGCAGGCGGTCGAATTGATGTTGAGCCGGAGCAAAGCAACCTCGTCGTGAGTGATTGTTCGGCGCCCCGCAACAGTGTTTTCAGTTGGTGAGGCTGATCTCTTACGCGTGATTGCGGATAATTTCATGATTGGTTAATCCGCAAAAATGTGCAGGTGATACATGTTCAACACTGTCTCAGGTGGCATGCCCGAACGGGAGGCGGCATCCGGCGCGCCCGTGGCGCGAAACGCATTGTCGAGACGGGCACGGGCCTTCATTGCGGCCGTGGCTGCGTGCGCGAGCCTCGTGGGCTGCGCCAGTTCCAGCGACGTGGTCGCCACCAGCAAAGCCAATACTTATACGGTCGCGGCAAGCGCGACAGGCGGACGCCTCGCCTGGGCCCGCGCGCATGAGCACGCCATGAATGAGGCGCGCGATTACTGCGAGCGTCGTGGCGTGCAGACCAGCGTGACGACGGAAACCGTCAGCGGTGTGCAAGGGCTGACGGAGCATGGGTCGTCCATGAATTTCGAATGTCATCCGAAGTTCTAGGCGTGAATTGAGCAGCGCCGCTCGTGATCGATCGATCACGAGCGGCGCTTGTTATTGGTGCGCTTGCCGGGTCATCCAGTCACGTCAACCCCGTCACTTCTTGTCGAACGTAACAAGATTCTTGTCTTTCGTATCAGCCACGAAGATCGCTAGCAGCTTCGCCGGTTCGGTATCGCTCGCGTTTTCGCTGACCGTGTGATGTACGCCGGGCTTCTCGGTCCAGTGCTCGCCGGCGTGGTAAACGCGCTCTTCGCCGTCGTTCACGCGGCTGCGGATCGCACCCGACAGCACATAGCCGACCACAAACGCCTGGCCATGCCGATGCGACGGCGACTTGGCGCCAGGCGCATAGTCGACGACGAGCGCCGTGATCGTCTTGCCGGGCACGTTGGCGATCGCCTCGGCAAAAGCAGGCGTGATCGTCTCGTGCTGTGCGGTTGCCTCAGCGGCGAATGCGGACTGTGAGGTCCCCAGAATAGAAAGGCCGGCGAGCGAGGCCGCCGCGATCAGTGTGCGGATTTTCATGCTGTGACTCCTGACAAAGCATCATGGTTCTCAAGGCTCGAATCTGAAGACGACGCCGCCCAGTTCGACGCCACCGCGTCCAGTTCCGCGCGGGCGCGCTGAAGGGCTGCGGTGCGCGCTTCGGGATTCGCAAACTGCAGCGGCTGAGCATCGACAAAGGTCGGATCGGCGACGCCGAGAAAGCCGAACGCAGCCTTCAACGAGGGCGTGAGCGCATCCATGCCTTCGTAAGGCGAGCCCGGACGCAAATCCGCGCCGCGGCTCGTAATGAAGAGCACCTTCTGCCGTGAAAGCTGACCGACCACGCGGCCGTCGTCCGCATTCACATAGGTCAGGCCCGTACGCGTGACGCTGTCGATAAACGCCTTGAACGCGGAGGGCATCGACCAGTTGTACATGGGCATGGCGAAGACGAACGCGTCGGCGGCGAGCAGACGTTGGCACAGCGCATCCGAGCCGGCCAGCGTCGCCTTCATGGCAGGCGTGCGATCCTGCGTGGCCGTGTACGTGGCAATGGCGAAAGCCTCGGTGACGTGCGGCGGCGTGTCGATCGTCACATCCAGATAATCGACTTCGAACTGCGCGCCTTCTTCGCGCAGGCGTTCCAGAAAATAGCGGCTCAACGCGCGGGAATTGGATCGTTCGCGTTTGGCGCTGGCGTCGACGTGCATGATCTTCATGATTTCCGTCCTTCCATTAGTGATTTAACGTGAGGGCAGATTAAATGCTCGACTGGCTTTGTGAAATGACCGGTTTTGGGTAATTCAAGGTAACCACTTTTCGCCCTGTCGATAGCCGCGAAGGGGCGCGATTATGCACGTGACTGAAACAGTCATATGCCGAAATGGGTCTTTGACAATATCTGACTTTGCAGATAAAGTTCAACGCATCGAACAGGGAGGCATGAATGAACCACTACACGCCGGAAAATTTCAGCCTGACGCAGAGCGTGGGTTTCTCGATCAACAAAGCACGTAACTTGCTGATTACTGAAATGGACACTGCGCTGAAGGATCTGGACATCACCAGTCAGCAGATGGGCATTCTGCTGTCCGTGCACTGGAACGTCGCGACCACGCCATTCGAACTGTCGCGGTTGCTCGGCATCGACACCGGCCTGATGACGCGAATGCTCGACAAGCTGGAAGCCAAGGGTTTGCTGGAACGCTCGCGCAGCATCGAAGACCGCCGCGTCGTCAACCTCGAGCTGACGAAAGAGGGCGAGGCGATCGCCGCGCAGCTTCCCTCGATCGCCCCGGTGGTGCTGAACCGGCGCCTGAAGAGGTTTACGAAAGCCGAGTTCGAGGAGTTTCGGCGTCTGTTGAACAAGTTTCTCGCCGAGTAGGCGAGGCCAGGCAAACGTGCTGCGGACGCTCGCAGCGTTTTTTTCAACCATATATCTGACAAGTCAGAAAATGAAGCCACAGTTAATTCCACGGATAGTCGGGTCGCGGGTCGCGAAGGCTGGTGTGACGGTGATCGTCGCGGCCGTGCTGTCCGCTTGCGCGAATTACGCCGGTATCTCGAGCGACAAGCAGATGGCGCAGCCGCAGACCTACGCGACTCAACAAAGCATTCCGCAGGACAACGGTCATTGGCCGGCCGTCGATTGGGCCGACCAGTTCGGCGACGCGCAACTGAAAGCCTTGCTTGCCGAAGCGCTGAAAGGCAATCCATCGGTCGAGCAGGCCCGCGCCCGCGTCGCGGCCGCTGCTGCCTACAGCGACACGGCGAAGGCGAACACCATGCCGCAAGTCGGCGCGACCTATTCGTTCACGCGTCAGCAGTATTCAGGCACGGCGCTTGTGCCGCCCCCGTATGGCGGTTCGTGGCAATCCGAGAACAAGGGCTTGCTGTCGGCTTCGTACGACCTCGATCTGTGGGGCAAGAATCGCGAAGCGCTGAAGGCCTCGCTGTCGCAGTTGCAGGCGACCCAGGCGGACGAGGAAGTCGTCAAGCTGTCCCTCACGTCGGCCACCGCGCGCGACTATAACCAGCTTGCGCGGCTCTATGCGTTGCGTGACATCGCGCAGGAAGAAATCACGCAGCGCGAACAGATCGACCGCATTACCGCCGGCCGCATTGCGACGGGTCTCGACACGCAAGTCGAACGCAAGACGGCCCAGGCGAATCTCGCCACCAGCCGCGCGACGCTCGCTTCGATCGACGGCAGCATCCTCACGACGCGCTATCAGTTGGCCGCCTTGCTCGGCGCCGGACCGGACCGCGGTCTCGCCATCGCGCGGCCGACGCTCGGCGTGGGCGACG
Source organism: Paraburkholderia sediminicola (assembly GCF_046027355.1). GTDB lineage: Bacteria > Pseudomonadota > Gammaproteobacteria > Burkholderiales > Burkholderiaceae > Paraburkholderia > Paraburkholderia sediminicola_B. The sequence continues at coordinate 22,837 of NZ_JAQQEK010000008.1, forward strand.
AAGTGCGCCTGCCCGACAACCTGCCGGCCGATCTGGTGAGCCGCCGCCCGGACCTGGTCGCGGCGAAATGGCGCGTCGACGCGCTCACGCACGACGTCAAAGAGGCCAAGGCCGAGTTCTATCCCGACATCAATCTGAGCGCCGCGATCGGTCTCGACGCGTTCGGTTTCGGCCGTTTCCTGACGGCGGCGAGCCGCACGGCGTCGGTCGGCCCGGCGATCCATCTGCCGATTTTCGACGGCGGTCAATTGCGCGCGCAATTGAAAGGGCGTTACGCCGATTTCGACTACGCCGTCGCCACGTATAACCAGACGCTCGTCACCGCCTTGTCCGAGGTCGCGACGCAACTCGCGCAAATCCGTTCGACGGACGAGCAGCTCACCGACGCGCAAGCCGCCCAGGAAGCCGCCCGCGGCGCCGATCAATTGGCGCTCACGCAATACAAGGCCGGCCTCACGAATCAGCTGACGGTGCTGAACGCCGACACCACCGCGCTCGCCGCCGACCAGCAAGTCGCGAATCTGAAGATGAACCGGCGCGATCAGCAGATCGCGTTGGCCGCTGCACTCGGCGGCGGTTATGTCGATAACGCCGATTCTGTCGCCAGCAGCGCCGCCGCGGTTCCAGCAGCATCCGCCAATCCCGTCGTCGCCGCCGCTCGCTAAGGCGCCATCGCGACACTTTGCCAATCTGTCAGGACCCACATCATGAGCGACACGATCAACACCGGCCGCGCGAAGGCGGACGCGGACCAACCCCTGCAAACGCAGGCCCCCACCAAGCGCAAACTGCTGCTCTCCCTGCTCGCGGCCACCGTCGTGCTGGCCGGCGCGGGTTACGGCGCGTACTACTTCACGACCGGCCGCTACTATCAGTCCACCGACGACGCGTACGTGAGCGGCAACCTCGTGCAACTGACGCCGCAAGTGAGCGGCACGGTGGTCGCGGTCAACGCGGACGACACGCAGATCGTCAAGCAGGGCGCGCCCATCGTCACCCTGGATAACGCCGACGCGAAGGTCGCACTGTCGAATGCGGAAGCGACGCTCGGCCAGACCGTGCGGCAGGTGAGCGGCCTGTACGTGAACAACGATTTCTATGCGGCGACCGTCGCGCAACGTCAATCGGATCTGGCCCGCGCCAACGACGACCTGAAGCGCCGTCAGGCGGTGGCGGAAACAGGCGCGGTGTCCGGCGAGGATATCGCCCACGCTCGTGATGCGGTCAGCTCCGCGCAGGCCGCGCTCGACGCCGCCCGTCAGCAGGCCGAGGCCAACCACGCGCTGACCGATCGCACGTCGATCGAACAGCATCCGAACGTACAGGCGGCGGCCTCGAAAGTGCGCGACGCCTACCTGAGTTACGCGCGCAACACCTTGCCCGCGCCGGTGACCGGCTACGTCGCGCGCCGTTCGGTGCAGGTCGGCCAGCGCGTGGCGCCAGGCACGCCGTTGATGGCGATCGTGCCGCTCGACGGCGTGTGGGTCGACGCCAACTTCAAGGAAGGCCAACTGAGGCACATGCGCATCGGCCAACCCGTCACGCTCACTGCGGACGTGTACGGTTCCGGCGTCAAGTATCACGGCCGGGTGGTGGGCTTCTCGGCGGGCACGGGCGCCGCATTCGCCACGCTGCCCGCGCAGAACGCCACCGGCAACTGGATCAAGGTCGTGCAGCGTCTGCCGGCGCGGATCCAGCTCGATCAAAGTGAATTGAATGCGCATCCGTTGCGGATCGGCCTGTCGATGCAGGTCGACGTCGACACCCACGAGGAAACCGGCGCTCAACTCGGCGCGGCGGTCAACACCTCGTACCACACGGACGTATTCGCGCAATACGGCGACGAAGCCGACGCGGAGATCGCGCGGATCATCGAGCAGAACATGCCGGCGAAGCGCGAGGTGGCCGCGAGCACCACGCAGAAAAACACCGCACGCAAGGCAGGCTGAACCCGCGACCACCGAGCGCCTTTTTTTTCGCGCATTTAACTGATAAGTCAGATTGTTTTACCGTTCCCGACAGGTGATGAAATGAATGGATCGACGAAGCCCGCCACGCTGCCGCCGCTGACTGGCGGCAAGCTGGTGCTGGCGACGCTTGCCGTGGCGCTCGCCACGTTTATGAACGTGCTGGATTCATCGATCGCGAACGTGGCGATTCCGACGATCGCCGGCAATCTCGGCGTCTCGGTGGACGAGGGCACGTGGGTGATCACGCTGTTCGCCGCCGCCAACGCCATCGCGATTCCGTTGACCGGCTGGCTCGTGCAGCGTGTCGGGCAGATCAAGTTGTTCGTGTGGGCGATTCTGTTGTTCGTGCTGTCGTCGTGGCTGTGCGGGATCGCACCCAATCTGCCGGTGTTGCTCGCCGCGCGGATTCTGCAGGGCGCGGTGGCGGGTCCGTTGATTCCGCTGTCGCAAGCGATTCTGCTCGGCTCGTACCCGAAAGAAAAATCCTCGACCGCGCTCGCCTTGTGGGCGATGACCGCGACGGTCGGGCCGATTGCGGGCCCGGCGCTCGGCGGCTGGATTACCGACAGCTACTCGTGGTCATGGATCTTCTACATCAACATTCCGGTGGGCCTGTTCGCGGCCGGCGTGACGTGGGCGATCTATCGCACCCGCGAAACCCCGACGAAGCGTTTGCCGATCGACAAGGTCGGCCTGCTCTCGCTGATCGCATGGGTCGGCTCGTTGCAGATCATGCTCGACAAGGGCAAGGATCTCGACTGGTTCAACTCGCCGGTGATTGTCGCGCTAACTGTGTTCGCGGCGATCAGCTTCGTGTTCTTCGTGATCTGGGAGTTGACTGAAAAGAACCCGATCGTCGACTTGAGACTGTTCGGCAAGCGCAATTTCCTCGGCGGCACGGTCGCGATTTCGGTAGCGTACGCGGTTTTTTTCTCCAACCTCGTGCTGTTGCCGCAATGGATGCAGGCGTATTTGAACTACCGTTCCGTCGATGCCGGTCTGGCCACCGCGCCGCTTGGCATCTTCGCCGTGATTCTCGCGCCGGTCATGGCGAAGATCATGCCGAAGTCGGATGCGCGGGTCCTGGCGACGCTGGCTTTCGTCGGTTTTGCCGGCGTGTTCTTCATGCGCTCGAACTACACCACGGGCGTGGATACATGGACGCTGGTTTTGCCGACGCTGTTGCAAGGTATCCCGACGGCCCTCTTCTTCGTGCCGCTGACCGCGATCATTTTGTCCGGCCTTGCGCCCGACCGGATCCCGGCCGCGGCGGGCCTGTCGAATTTCGCGCGGGTGTTCGCCGGCGCGGTGGGCACGTCGCTGGCTTCGACGGGATGGAACGACCGGACGATCCTGCATCATACGCAACTGGCCGAGCAGACGAGCGTGAACAATCCGACTTACACGTCGGCGCTGGATGCGCTGCAAAGTTCGCTGGGAGGCAGTCACGCCCAGGCGATGGCGTTCTTCGAACGTTCGATGAATACCCAGGCAGCCATGCTGGGATTGAACGATATCTTCTGGCTGTCGGCGGTGATCTTCGTACTGATCATCCCGTTGATCTGGGTGACGAAGCCGGACCGCGCCAGTTCGGCTGCGGCGGCGGGAGCGGGTGGCCATTGAGGGCGGCGCAGGCGGTGAACGGCATGGTTACCCGTATTTACTATTGCCCGTTCGCCGCCTACGATAGATTGAGGTTTCAGTCTGACGGCGCACGCGATCGTTGTGGCTGAGACCAGATAGCCGGCTGACAGACCGGCTTACAAATTGACTTGCAAAACGTTCTGGGCGAACCGATGCAAGCTTTCCGACAGGCATCGTCGAACCATGAGCGATCTGGCTCATCGCGATGACCCGAGCGGAAGACCCGACTGCAGCGCGCGACGTTCGTTGCCAGAAAAAATACCGCGCGGTTCGAGGTGTTCCGTTGTTCCTGTGCGTCTTACGGCACTAACATCTTGCGGGAGAGCGCCATGATTCGCGCCGAACGTCGGATCGTATTCGCGGCCATCGCGGTGTTCGCCGCGCTGGGCGGCATGGCGATGGTCATTCACGGCGTGCTGTTCGACACCCGCAATGCCATGCTCTATGGCGGCCTGTTGCTGGTGCTCGGCGTCGCGGTGCTGGCGCTGATGCTGACGCCGCGACCGACGGATAAATCGTGAAATAAGGCTCGCAACGGCCGATTGAAATAGGGCCGCGCCAACAGTTGCGACGCGCCGCCGGTTTTCCGGTTCGGCACGCCCTGAGTCCTGAATCGGCCGGCACGCAAAGCGCCGGCCGCTCGTTTTGCGCTGGCGATTATTCCGCCGCTGCGCCGTGATTGCATCCCGCGTGATGGACGTGACCTGCCTGGCTATCGTCCCATGCCGAGCCGAGAATGATCTTGCAGAAATTCAGCCGCTTGTAGTTGGGATCTTTCATCTCGAGCACGTCGGCCTTCACGTTGCCGAACGTGGTTTCGGGTTTGCTGATCGTGCCTTGCGCGAATGCATCGATGATCAGGTTCTTGAAGTCCTGCTCCCGCGGATGCGCGGCCACCACGCTGACGCGTTGCGCGTCGTCGAACTCGTGATACCGCATGCCGAGCACGTCCATTTCCACGCCCGCGGTCACCAGCGAGACGACCGGCTTCAGATGCTCGGGGACGCCCGGCGTGGTGTGAAGCGCGATCGACAACCAGACCTGTTCGATGTCGTATTCGTTGACGCCGTGGCTCTTGAGAAAGTCGCGCGCGGCATTGGCGCCGTCCACTTCGAAGCGATCTGTTTTGCTGCTGTAGCCCGGCGTGAGGCCCATGTCATGAAACATCGCGCCGATGTACAGCAACTCGGGGTCGTACGCGAGGTTGCGGCGCGCGCCCGTCAATGCACCCCACAGAAATACGCGGCGCGAGTGATTGAAAAGCAGGTCGTTCTCGGTGTCGCGAACCAGATCGGTTGCGGCTCTCGCGAGACGGCTGTCTGGAATCTGAATGCCGGCAATGGTCGTACTCATCGAATTTCTCCTGGACAAAGATAGTGCCTCGTGAGGCGATGGACTTCGTGTCGTTTGGGCAGTGTCTGCACAGCGTGATGGATTCGCTGTGAGCACCGCCCGCTGATATCCAAGTATCCGCCGGAGTCGGATCGGGGTGAGTGGCAATCGACCGGCTAAGCGTGCCAGTGATACGCTGTTTTCTGCCATTCGCGGCCGGTGCGCGGTGGCCGGCAGTTCATGACGCGCTCGTGGCGCAACCGCCGCTTATTTCGCCGCCAGCGCCGGCTTGCTGCCGAGCAGCGCCCACTGGCCGTTCTCGACGACGAGGTTGACGCTCTTGACGCCGATCACGCGGCGCGTGGCCGGATCGAAGGTCGCCTTGCCGAACACGACGCTCGGCACGTCATGCAGCTTCGGCAGCGCGTCGCGCACCGCGCGGCGATCGTTGCCGCCCGCGCGCAGCGCGTAGGCGGCGATGATCGTGGCGTCGTAGGCGAATGCATTGAAGTCGTCTGGTTGATGGTGATACTTCGCTTCGAAGCCGCGCACGAAATGCTGGACTTCGGGGCTCGGGTCGCCGGGGAAGAAACTGGTGTTGGTCGTCACGCCGTTCACCGCCTCGCCACCGAGTTCCATGAACTTCGGCGAATACACCGAGCTCGCGGCCACGATCGGCAGGCTGATACCGCTCGTGCGTGCCTGCCGCGCGATCTGCGCGCCGTCGGAATAGTACGAGATCAGTACGAGCGCGTCGGGATGCGCATCGCGCGCACGCAGCAGCGTCGCGCGAAAATCCTTGTCGGTGGGCTGATAGCCTTCGGCGGCCACCACTTGCGCGCCACGCGCGGCAGCGGCTTTCACGAACACGTCCTTGCTGGCGCGGCCCCAGTCGGTGTTCTGGAACAGCACGGCGATCCGCTTGAAACCTTGCTTGACGGCCAGGTCCGCGAGCAGCGGTTGCGCGTCCGACTGGCTGACCGACGGGCTCCAGATGAAGTCGCCGCCCTTGGTGAAGTCGGGATGCGAGTTGGTGAAGCCCAACTGCACGAGGCCGGCGCGCTGATAGATTGGCGATGCCGCCATCGAAGCCGGGCTCGAGAAGTCGCCGAGTTCGATCAGGATGCGTTTGTCGTCGACGAATTTCTGCGCGATGCCGACCGCCTGGCGCGGATCGCTCTGGCTGTCCTCGAACACGTACTGCAAGGGATGGCCGTTGATGCCACCCTGGCTGTTGATTTCGTCGAGCGCGAGGTCGAAACCGGCTTTCCATTGCGCGCCGTATTGCGCGTTCGGACCGGTCAACGGTCCGCTGACGCCGAAGAAAACCGGCTCGCCGCTGGCCGGCGCCGCATGCGACACATGGTGGAAGGAGAGGGCGAGTACAGCGGCGCCGGCTAATGCGAAGAATCGCCGGTACAGCGCGGATGAATGCGAGGCGGACATGAGTGGTTCCCCGGAAATGAGTTGGACTCCGAGTCTCCAACGCATCACATCCTGCGGCAACGAAGCGATTGGCATATCCATATTCGCCGGCCGGCGCGCTGCGACGTCAACGCGATATGAAGCTCAAGGCTGCGCGGGAAAGACCGGCTCGCCCAGCGTGAGCATCAGCCGGTTCGCCCAGGCGAAGATCGCAATCGCGTGGCTCAGGTCGAGAATCTGCGTATCGTCGAGCCCGACGCGGCGAAGCGCGTCGAGCGATGCAGGGTCGACCGCTTCCGGATGCAGCGTGAGATCGATCGCATAGCGCACGATGGCGCGTTCACGTTCCGTCGTGCCGGCAGTTTCGGCGTCGGCGAAAATCTGCTGGATCACGTCGTCGCGTTTCGTGAGTTGCTGGAAGCGCTGCGCATGCACCGAGGCGCAATACACGCAGCCATTCACGCGCGACACGACGGTGCTCGCCAGTTCGCGCTCCGCGCGTGACAAGCCGCCGGGCGCATACATGATGCTGTTGAACGCGCCCGAGCGCTGCCGCAGGATTTCTGCTTCGTGCACCAGCAGCAGGTAATAGTCGGACGTCTTTGCCTGCGGGTGACTCGTCTCGAGTACCGCAGTCTGCGCCGGCGTTGCCTGCGTGAGCGGGACGACGTCGAGCCATGCGCGCCAGCCGAGCGTTTGCGACGTGAAGCCGTGATCCGCACTCATGCCTTTGCCTCCAATGCGCGCAATGCAGCGACGACTCGCACCTGATAGGTGACGAACGCGACGAGCTGTGCGAGCGCGACGATGGCGCGCGTCGTCAGGCCGGCGGTTTGTAGCGTCGAAAGGGCTGCCTGGCCGGTCGCAGCGGGACGCAGGACGAGGGCTTCGGTGTGAGCGAGGATCGCCGCGAGCCGCTTGTCGGCAATCGTTTCGAATGGAAGCTCATGATGCTGCGCGATGGCATCGAGCAGCGCCTGCGTCGCGGCACTGTCCGCCGTTTCGAGTGCCAGCAGACGTTCGCGATAGGCCTGCGCGCTCTGGTCCGCGCGCGACAGGAGTGCTGCATACCAGGCTGCGATCAGCCGCTCTTGAAGCGCCAGGTCGGTGACGTCTTTCGAAAAAAGCGCGTCGTGGCTGCCTTGCGTATAGCGTGTCGCGTCGGCGCGGAAGGCACGCAACACGGCGGTGGCGCCGTCGGGCGCGAGGCCCGCGAGTTGTGCGACGAAGTCGTCGCTCGCGGCAGATGATCGATGGTCGGGCAATGAAGACATGAGGTGTCAGTCCGTCAGAAGGAGTGGTCAGGCAGTCGTGTCGATGGGGCGCACATCGGTGTCGGCATCGGCATCGGCCCATTCGTCACCGGCGAGTTCGGCGGTGTCGAACGCCTGCAGCGCGACGAAATGCGTCTCGCGGTCGGCGTCGAACAACATCGCGGCGATCGCGCGTGCCAGACGTTGCGCGCCGTCGCTGATCGCGGGGATGTCGCCGGCGATCTTGCCGTGTGTCAGGCTCGCCGCGTGATTGAAGCAGTGGATGCGCGCCAGTGCCGGACAGCTACCCGGAATGCGCTCCTGGAATGCGAGGTTGCGATCGAGGTCCGGCGAGCTGGCGAGGTCGTCGTTCGGCAGATCGGTTGCCGGGGAGAACCGGTCGCGCCAGCGGCGCACGTGCGGCGCGATCAGCGCGAACTCGTCGCGCGTGTCGAGTTCCGAGTGAAAACCGGTGGCGAAGATCAGGTAGTCGAGCGCGTAACGACCCTTCGGCGTATCGACAACGACCGTCTCGCCTTCGTGATGCACCTGCGTGAGCGGACTCGCCAGATGCAGCCGCGCCTGCTGATGTCGCGCGACCCGCAGCACGCTGTCGCGCGGCGGCGGTGTTTGAGTCTGGGCGGAGTAGTGCAGAAAGCGCCACTTCCAGGCGTCGGGCAGGCTTGCGAAACCGTGAACAAGTCCGGGGCTGCCGATTCCGGTCAGCTTGTTGATGCGGGGCAGTGCATCGCGGCGCACGAACAGATCGACTTGCGCCGCGCCGGCTTCGAGCGCACTCGCGGCATTGTCGAACGCCGATGCGCTCGCGCCCACCACGCCGACACGTTTGCCGTGCAAGGCGGCGAAGTCGATCGCGTCGGATGAGTGCGCGTGGAAACGCGTGGGAAGATCGCGGGCCACTTTGGGAATGAACGGGCCGCCCAGACCCTCGCGCCCGGTGGCGAGCACGACATGGCGGGCTCGCACGGTTTCGCGCCGAGCCTGGCTGCTGTCGCCAGCCGGGCCGTGCAGGAGATCGAGTTCGAGCAGGCCGTCACCGCGCGTATGCAGTTTCGCAACGCGCGTGTCATTGCGCACCGGCAGATCAAGCATGCGGCGATACCAGCGCAGATAGTCCATCCATTGCGCGCGCGGAATCTTGTAGAGCGCGCTCCATTGCTCGCGGCCGAACTGCGCTTCGTACCATGCGCGAAAGGTCAACGCGGGCAAGCGCAGCGCGGGGCCGGTCAGCTGTTTTGGCGAGCGCAGGGTTTGCATGCGTGCGTAGGTGACCCACGGGCCTTCATAGCCCGCCGGCGCCTGATCGAACAGTTGCTGGTTGTCGATGCCGAGCAGCTGCAACTCGGCGCTCGCCGCGAGTCCCGCCATGCCGGCGCCGATAACGGCGACGTCGAGCACGCGTTGCGCGTCGACGCTGCGCGCCGGCACCCAGGGCGGCGCGGGCAATTCGAGCCAGCTCAGGTCTTCGCGAAGCCGGGCTTCGAGCGCGGCCAGTCCGTCGGCGGCGTGTGGAAGATTTGTTGCGGTCATGCCGTGACTCCGGTGTCGCGGTGAGTAGGAGGAGCGGCGTTATCCGCGGGATCTTGTGCGACCAGTGCGCCGTGCTGCGACGCCGCGTGACGCACGGCGCCGGGCAGCAGCGCGCGTGATACGTCCGCCAACGTGTCGATCATGGCGTCCACCTCGCCAGTGCGCGGCCGGCCTGACAGCGTGACGACGCCGTACAGAAACGGAATCGGCACGTCGAGCGGTCTCACTTCGACGTCGGTGAGACGCATGCCGAACGCGGTCACCGGATCGACAATGGCGACGCCGAGCTTTTCCTGCGCCGCCATCATCGCGTTGAGGGACGCGTTCGTTTCCAGTGCCACGTGAAGCTCGATGCCGGCCTGATCGAACGCGCGATCGATCCGGTTACGCAGTCGATAGCGGTTCGCCAACGTCGCGACCGGCTGGCCGGCAAGCTGGGCAAGCCGCAGCACGGCATCTTGTGCCAGCGGATCGTCGCGATGCAGAACCGCCACGCACGGCGCTTCGATGATGTAGTGCACGTCGAGGGCGGCATGATCGAGCGGCAGCGTCGCAATGCCGATGTCGGCTGCGCGCGAGAGCAAGGCCTGCACGACCTGCTCGGCGGAGGCACTGCGCAATTGCGCGTCGATGCGGGGACGTTCCTGAGTGTGGCTTTGCGTCAACTGCGCGAGTGCGCGCGGCGCTAACGCCGCCGCAAGTGCGGGCGTCGCGACAATGCGCAACGGCATGGGCTCGTCGCGGCCGATGGCGCGCGCGCTCGCACGGATCGCAGCGAGTCCGATCAGCGAGCGCTCGACCTCGTCATACAGCAGAAACGCGCGCCGGGTCGGCGTGACACGCGGACCTTTGCGGTCGAACAGCGCATAGCCGATCTCCTGTTCGAGGTCCTGGATCATTCTCGTCACGCCCGGTTGCGAGCGGCCGAGCAACCGGCCGGCGCCGGTGATGCTGCCCGTCGACATGACCGCCGAAAACGCTTCGAGTTGATGCAGCTCCATGCGATGCCTCATCCATGTGGTGGGTGCATTTTAGAGGCGGTTGAATGCGCGATTTTTATAATAAATTCCGCTATGCAATTGACGGAAGTTGCAGTGAGCCGACGCGTGAGCGGAATCCGGCGACAAGTCGGTCGCCTCCCGGGATCGCGGAAAAGCCCATGAAACAAGGGGTTTTGTGTGATTGCGAGCGCATCGCACAACCCGCGGCACGTCGCCTACCCAGCCGTTTTCATAACCTTTGCACTCGCGTCGGAATAAGCTTTGATGCTTATCTTCGTTGGCCCGCTTCCCGGCGACATGGTTACATCGGCTCACTCTATTTCATGGCGTGAGAACAGCATGTCGATTCTGTGGAACCCCAAGCGCGGCGCCGCCCGCACACTGCTTCAACTGGCCGGCGCATTGACGATTGCGTTCGGCGGCACCCTGTCCGCGGCCAATGCAGCGGATCCCTACTGGGTCGGCGTGACCGGCCCGCTCAGCGGCCAGGACGCGCAATACGGCGAGCAATGGAAGCGCGGCTTCGATCTCGCGCTCGAGCAGATCAACGGCAATGGCGGCATCAACGGCCATCCGCTCAGCTACGACTTCGAGGATAGCCGCAGCGATCCGCGTCAGGCCGTCGCGATCGCGCAGAAGTTCGTCGACGACAAACGCATCCTGCTCGAACTGGGCGATCTGTCGAGCGGCGCATCGATGGCCGCGTCGCCGGTTTATCAGCGCGCCGGTCTCGTGCAGTTCGGCTTCACCAACTCGCACCCGGACTTCACCAAGGGTGGCGACTACATGTGGAGCACGGCGATCAGTCAGGCGGAAGAACAGCCGATGCTCGCGCGCTACGTCACCAAGGGTCTCGGCTTCAGGAAGATCGCCGTGCTCTATCTGAACACCGACTGGGGCCGCACGAGCAAGGACATCTTCGCGAAGGCCGCCACGGCGAACGGCGCACAAGTGGTCGCGGCCGAAGCGTATCAGCCGAACGAGAAGGACTTTCGCGCGACGCTCACACGGGTGCGCAGCGAAGAGCCCGACTCGATCGTGTTGATCTCGTACTACTCCGACGGCGCGCAGATCGTTCGCCAGGCGCGCGCGGCGGGTGTGCGCACGCCGATCGCGGCGGTCGGCTCCGTGTATTCGCCGAAATTCCTCGATCTGGGCGGCGCCGCGGTGAACGGCGTCTATACCGAATCGAATTTCTTCCCCGGCGATCCACGTCCGGAAGTGCAGAGCTTCGTGCAGCGTTACCGCGCGAAATACGGCGCCGAGCCGGACACCTTCGCCGCGCGCGCCTACGACGCGATGATTCTCGCGAGCGAAGTGATTCGCCGTTACGGTGCAGACCGTACGGCCGTGCGTGACGGTTTTTCGAAAATCAGCGACGTGCCGAGCGTGATCTTCGGCAAGTTCAAGTTTGATCCGCAGACGCGCCGTGTGGCGGGTGCGAAGAACCTCGACCTCGTCGTGAAGGACGGGAAATTCGCCTTGTGGGACGGCGCCAGCGCCGTGCACGCGCAATGATCGAACGCACGAACACCTTGCGCCACGGGACCGACACGCCATGACTGCCTGGTTCGACTACACGATCAACGGACTGATCGTCGGCAATATCTATGCGCTGCTGGCGGTCGGCCTCGCGCTGATCTTCGGCGTATCGCATCTGATCAACTTCGCCCACGGTTCGGTGTATATGGTGGGCGGCTTTATCGGCTGGCTATGTCTGACGCGGCTCGGCTTGCCGTTGCCGGTCGCGCTTCTGGCGACCGTCGCGGGCTGCGCGGTGCTCGGCATCGTGATCGAGCGGATCGGCCTGAGGCCGTTGCAGGGCGCCGCGCGCATCGCGCCGCTGCTCGCCACCATCGGCATCAGCTTCGTACTCGACCAGTTGGCGCAGATCGTCTTCGGACCCGATCCGCGTCCGGTGCCGAGCCCGCTGCCGCAATGGACGCTTTCGGTCGGCGGGGCGACCCTCGGTTCGCTCGATCTGCTGATCGCGGCGATCGGCGTCGGCGCCGCGGCCGTGCTTTACGTGTTCCTGCGCTTCACTCGCCTCGGCTGGGCCGTGCGCGCGACCGCACAGGATCGCGACGCCGCGCAGCAGATGGGCGTCAACGTGAATGCCGTGAATCAGGCGGTCTTCGCGATCGCATGCGGCCTCGGCGGTCTGAGCGGATTGCTGGTGGGCATGTACTACAACAGCATCGATCCCGCGATGGGTTTTCAAGCGACGCTCAAGGGCGTCGTCGCACTGCTGATCGGCGGACTGGGCAACGTGCCGGGTGCGATTGCCGGCAGCCTGCTGCTGGGTCTCGTCGAGAGCTATGGCGTCGCGCTGTTCGGCACGAGCTATCGCGACCTGTTCGCGTTCGTGCTGCTGCTGGCGTTTCTCGTGTGGCGGCCCAATGGGCTCTTCAGTTCGAACCGCCGACTGCCGCCTGAGCCGCTGACGGGCACGTTTCTGTCGAATCGCCGCGCGGTGCGGATTCCGCGCCGCGTGATCGTTGCCGTGGTGGCGCTCGCGTTCGCGTTGCCGTTCGTGACGCCGTCGTCATACGTGCTGCAAACACTGACCAACGGCTGGATCTATGGGCTCCTTGCGCTTAGTTTGACGCTGGTCGCGGGGACAGTCGGACAGATCTCGCTCGGCCACGCGGCGCTGCTGCTGATCGGTGCTTACGCGTCGGCGCTGCTGTCGGTGAACCTGGGCTGGTCGCCCGCGCTGACGATTCCGCTCGCCGGCCTCATCACCGCGGCGATCGGCACGCTGCTGGTCTATCCGTCGTTCCGGCTGCGCGGACACTATGTGTCGATCGCGACGCTCGGCATCGGCGAAATCATCGGACTCGTCGTGCTCAACTGGGACAGCCTGACGCGCGGGCCAGTCGGCATCACCGGCATTCCGCCACTATCGCTATTCGGCTGGCAATTGACGGGCGTGCGCGCCGTTTACTGGTTCACACTCGCGGTGCTCGTTTTGCTCGCGCTGTTGCAGGTGCGGTTGTTGCGCTCGCATCTGGGCCGCACGTGGCGCGCGATCCGCGAGGACGATGTTGCCGCGCGCGCTTACGGTATTCGCCCCAACCGCTACAAGGCAATTGCTTTCGCATGTGGCGGACTGGCGGCCGGCATCGGCGGCGGCATTGCGGCGCATCTGTACAGCTACATTAACTACCAGACCTTCGACTCGCAGGTATCGATCCTCGCGCTGACGATGGTGATTCTCGGCGGCCTCGGCAGCGTGATCGGCGCGGTGGCGGGCGCGATCGCGCTGATCAGCCTGCCCGAGCTTTTCCGCTTCGCCGCCGACTACCGGATGCTGATCTACGGCGTGATCTTGCTGCTGCTGGTGCGCTTCAGGCCGCAGGGCCTGTTCGGCGCGGTATGACGGAGACGACCATGAGTTCTACTTCCACGAGCGGCGCGGACATTCTGTTCGACGTGCGACGCGTGACGCGCCGCTTCGGCGGTCTCGTTGCTGTCGACGAGGTGAATCTGTCGGTTGCGCGCGGCGAATGCGTGAGCGTGATCGGCCCGAACGGCGCGGGCAAGTCGACGCTCTTCAATCTGCTCACCGGCGTCGACACGCCCGACGCGGGCGAGGTGCGCTTCGGCGGCGAGGACGTGACCGGCATGGCGCCGGAACAGCTCGCCGCGCGCGGCGTGGCGCGCACGTTCCAGCATGGACGCGTGTTCGGCAACCTGAGCGTGCTGGACAACGTGCTGATCGGCGCCCACGCGCGACTCGCCACGACACGCCGCGGCTGGCCTGTCATTGGCGCATTCGCGGAAGTCCTGCGCGCGCTGGTCGGACCCGCATCGGTACGTCGCGAGGACGCCGAACTGCGCGAGGAGGTGACCGCGCTGCTGGCGCGCTTCGGCACACGGCTCGCGCCTCGCATCGACGAACCGGCGCACAGCCTGTCGTACGCGAATCGACGGCGTGTCGAGATTGCGCGAGCGCTGGCACTGCGTCCGCGCATCCTGTTGCTCGACGAACCGACGGCCGGCATGAACGAGTCCGAAACCGCGGAAATGCTCGAACTGATTCTCGAACTCAAGCGCGACGGACTGACAATTCTGCTGATCGAACACAAGCTCGACCTCGTGATGCGGCTGTCCGACCGCGTGCTCGTGCTCGACGACGGCCGCAAGATCGCGCAAGGTTTGCCCGACGAGGTGCGCAACGACCCGGCCGTCATCGAAGCGTACCTTGGGCACCGGCAGGTCGGCGCGCAGGCCGGCCGAAACGAAACGGCCGCCGCATGAATACGTCCAGCCTGCATCTGGTTTCATCGAACGATTCACCTTCCACATCACCCGCCATGACTGAGCCGTTGCTGAAACTCGATCGGATCGACACGTTCTATGGACAGATCCAGGTGCACTTCGGCGTGAATCTCAGCATTGGACGCGGGGAGATCGTGAGCCTGCTAGGTGGCAACGCCAGCGGCAAATCGACGGCGATGAAGGTCATTCTCGGCCTGCACAAACCGCGAGCCGGCACGGTCAGTTTCGAAGGCAAGCCGTTGAACGGCCTGCCGACCTCGCAGATCGTGCGGCGCGGCATCGCCTCCGTGCCGGAAGCGCGCCGGCTGTTCGGCGACATGACGGTGCGCGAAAACCTGCTGATGGGGGCCTTCACGCGCAACGACCGCGCAGGCATCGCGGAGGATTACGAGCGCATGCTCGAACTCTTTCCGCGCGTCAAGGAGCGGCTGACTCAACGCGCCGGCACGCTTTCCGGTGGTGAACAGCAGATGCTGGCCATGGCGCGCGCGCTGATGAGCCGGCCCGCGCTCGTCTGCATGGACGAACCGACCATGGGCTTGTCGCCGCTCTATGTCGACAAGGTGCTCGAATTGATCCAGACGGTCAACCGGCAGGGCATCACGTTCTTCATGGTCGAGCAGAACGCGAGCCTCGCGCTGCAGATCGCGCATCGCGGTTATGTGCTGCAGACCGGCCGCGTGGTGTTGTCCGGCACCGCGAGCGAGCTGCTCGGCGATCAGCGGATTCGCGATGCTTATCTCGGCGGGGCGCTTGCGGCGGAAACCGCTTCTTGAGCAAAAGGGGGAGACGTCCCGCGCTTTATGCCGCGGGACGCTACTCGCGCATTGCGCGATCAGGGACTTGCGACGAGTTCGAGCTTCGCGCCGTGCGTGAGTTCGCGTGCAAGCTCGCCTGCCGGGCCGTTCTCGTGAGCGTCCAGCGCGACGGCGAAG
This sequence comes from Paraburkholderia sediminicola, assembly GCF_046027355.1. Classification (GTDB taxonomy): domain Bacteria; phylum Pseudomonadota; class Gammaproteobacteria; order Burkholderiales; family Burkholderiaceae; genus Paraburkholderia; species Paraburkholderia sediminicola_B. The sequence goes on from NZ_JAQQEK010000008.1 coordinate 38,232, forward strand.
ACGCCTTCGCCGCGTGTGGCCAGATGTTTGCGAACGTCGGATTCGAGACCCGCTGCGGGTTCGTGAGACGCGCGCGCAGGGCTTACGAGCGTCAGCGTGGTCGAGCCGAGTGGCAGGATGGCAAGCGTGATGCCGTAGCCTGGCAGGGGCGCACGCTGCACGTTGAGTTCGCCGAGCAGTGCGCGATATCGTGTGAGGCTCGCTTCCAGGTCGTTCACGACAAGCGTGATGTTCGCGACGCCGCGTGCGCCATTCGCGTGATGGCGCACGTCACCTTCGGCCACGCGCAGACGGCGCGGCGTCAGATCCCCGCAGAGGAAGGGCAGGTCGGCGGCAGGCGGCTTGCCGATCTGCCATTCGAGCCGTTCGCCGTCGGGCCTGATGCGTCCGCCGGCGATGGGGCCGTCGTAAAGAAGGCCCCGCTGGTGAGCCGCGTCGATCGTTGCCCCGACCGATTGCGGCAGCAGCGCGAAATCGACGAATCCATCACCGACGCGATGCCCGGCGTCCCACCAGCGATGTTCCGGCGCGTCGCGCAGAAAGGCGATCAGTTCGAAGTAGCTGCCGTCGGCGAAACCGATCAGTGCGTTATGCGTGGCGCCATCGGCGTGCGTGCCGCCGCGCTGCACCGTAAAGCCGAGCGCGCCGAAATGGACGATGGCCTGCTCGAGATCCTGCACGCGGATCACGATGTGGTCGAGTGAGAGGGACATGCCGGACGAACTCCTCAGGTGAGAGGCTGAAAAGTATGCGAAACCGTTTGCAAAAACGCTAGCAACGGATTGTCGATTGCATAGCGCTGTGGGTGGAATAGCGCGGTGAGTTCGTCATCGATCGATGTGGATGGAATATGGATCGATGGATTTGTTCGTGGCGAGAAGTGTGAGAGGCGCCGAGAATCGAGGAAGTCGCGCGACACACCCCTCAATCCATTTTCCCGAACCTCCATGAGCAAACGTAGCGGACATCTGCGCCTTGGTGCTTTCCTCTATCCGGCCGGACATCACATCGCGGCATGGCGCCACCCCGAGGCGCAGGCCGACGCCGGCGTCAATTTCCGTCACTATGTCCAGCTTGCGCAAGCGGCCGAGGCGGCGAAATTCGATCTGATCTTTCTCGCCGACGGCGTGGGTACGCGCGGGGACGATGTCGACTTTCTGAGCCGCACCGCGCACAGCTACGTGGCGCAGTTCGAACCGCTCACGCTGCTGTCGGCGCTGGCGGCGGTGACGGAGCGCATCGGACTGGTCGGCACGGCTTCGACGAGCTTCAACGAGCCGTATCACATTGCCCGCAAGTTCGCCTCGCTCGATCACATTAGTGAAGGACGCGCGGGGTGGAATCTGGTCACGTCGTCGAGCGAGCATGAGGCGAAGAACTTCAACCGCGACAAGCATTTCGACCACGCGGAGCGCTATGAGCGCGCCACCGAGTTCGCCGAAGTCACCGCGGGACTGTGGGACAGCTGGGAAGACGACGCATTCGCGCGCGACAAGACGGAAGGCCGTTTCTTCGACCCGCGCAAACGTCATGTGCTCGATCACAAGGGACGCTTCTTTCAGGTCAAGGGTCCGCTGAACGTCGCCCGCTCTCCGCAGGGGCATCCGGTCGTCGTGCAGGCGGGATCGTCCGCAGCCGGGCGGGACCTGGCGGCCAGGACGGCCGAGGTGATTTTCACGGCGCAGCAAACGCTGCCGGACGCGGTGGCTTTTTACGCGGATGTGAAGGGGCGCATGCAAGCTCATGGCCGTGATCCCGATGACCTGAAGATCATGCCGGGTGTGTTGCCGATCGTCGGCCGCACCGAAAGCGAGGCACGCGAGAAATTCGAGCAGTTGCAGTCGCTCGTCGATCCAAAGGTCGGCCTCGCGCTGGTGTCCGGACTGACGGGCGGATTCGATCTCTCGGAGTATCCGCTGGACGGTCCGATCCCCGAACTGCCGGAAACGAATGCCAGCAAGAGCCGGCAGTCGCTGACGCTGGAACTGGCGCGCCGCGAGAATCTCACGATTCGCCAGCTTTACCTGCGGGTCGCGGGCGCGCGCGGTCACTGGCAACTGGTCGGCACGCCGGCGCAAATCGTCGATCAACTTGAAGAGCGCTTCGTGAATCACGGCGCCGACGGCTTCAACGTGATGCCGCCGGTGCTGCCGAACGGTTTGACCGATTTCGTCGGACTGGTGCTGCCTGAATTGCGGCGGCGTGGCCTGTTTCGCGAGGAGTACGAGGGACGTACGCTGCGTGAGAACCTGGGGCTGCGTCGGCCTGAACATCGTTTTGCACGGCGGGCCGCGTCCCTGTACTGATCCATCGCATCGGCACGTCCTGCGCGTGTGCCGAATCACGCTCCCCACTCAAACAGCTGGATCCCATGCGATCCGTGCGCTTTTACAAGGAATCAAGGTATGCAGGTTTCTCAGGACACGGTAGCGCGCGCCACGCTTCAGGCGGCACTCGCCGCGCTGCCGGCGCTGGCCAAGGCGATCGGCGAAGACGCCGCGCAACGTGAAGTGCGGCGCGAGCTGCCGTTCGACCGTTTCGCGTTGTTTCGCGAATCCGGTTTGAGCGTGCTCCGTTTTCCGGTCGAGTGGGGCGGCCTCGGCGGTTCTCTGGAGGATCTCTTTCATGTGATCGCCACCCTGGGCGCGCATGAATCGAATGTCGCGCACGCCTTGCGGATTCACTTCGACCTGACCGAGCAATTGCTGTTGTCGCCGCGCTCCGCGTTCAACGACACGCAGATCGAACGCGTGCAAAAAGGGGCGATCTTCGGCGGTGCTTCGACCGAGCTCGGCACCTCGAGGCCGGGCGAAATCGTGACGAAGCTGGTGCGCGACGGCGAGCACTTCCGCGTGACAGGCAAGAAATATTATTCGACTGGCACGGCGTTTTCCGACTATGCGCGGATCAACGTGCAGGATGAAAACGACGAGAAGGTGTCGATCGTGATTCCGGTGTCACGAGAAGGTGTGCAGGTGCTCGACGACTGGGACGGCATGGGGCAACGCATGACCGCGAGTGGCAGCCTCGTGCTCGACAACGTACAGGTTTTTTCTCATGAAATCGCGACGCGCGGCTATACGAGTCTGGCCGGCCGCCATGGCAGCGCGGTGCGGCAGTTGCATCTGGTGACGGTCGCAGCGGGTATCGTGCGCAACATCCTGGAAGATGCGCGGCGCTATGTCACGCAACACGGCCGCCCGGTGCTGCATAGCCCGGCGCCTTCCGCACGCGAGGACGGTTTCGTGCAGCAGGTGGTGGGCGATCTTGCGGCGCATAGTCTGTCGATCGATGCGCTGGTCGCGCAGAACGCGCGCACGCTGGACCGCTCGGCGAATGCGATCCACAGCGGCGCGGCCAACGCGGAAGAACTCGTGCTGGAAGGGGCGTTGGCCACCGCCAAAACGCAACTCGTGGTGAGCAAGCTCGCGCTCTATGCCGGCGAGCGTCTGTTCGAGATCGGCGGTGCTTCGGCCACCGGGCGCGCGCACAATTTCGACCGGCACTGGCGCAATCTGCGCACGCTCTTCAGCCACAACCCGCTGCTGCACAAGGCCCGCGTGATCGGCGATTACGAACTGAACGGGGTAACCACGCACCTGACCGAAGGGCGCGTGTTCTAAAAGCGCGTCGCCATCCGCTCATACGTTAAGAGCGTTATCCGCACGTGCTGATTCCCGGCGACGAGCATCCGGCGCCTGCCGATGCTCAGACGTTGGGCGGGACGCTTCGTGACGGACACGCGCCGCATTCTCGATCTGTTCGCGCAGCGTCACGGGTTCCCTAAGGTGCATTGACGAAGCCAGCTCAGAAAGAGAGCGCGCTATTGCGCATGACGTCCCGACGCGACGCGGAAACGACGGACCTCGGTCAGGAATCAGACCGAGGTCCGCCGCCTCAGAACGGATGCCTCAGAACAGATGCTTCACACCAGCCGAGACGGCCACCTGTTTGCTCGTTGCGGACGGCGTCAGATACCCGATTGCCGCAACCGCGGGGCGCCCCAGCGAGTCGGTTCCGCTAGCGTGCTGAAAAGCACCGGTCACATAGACGTCGGTGGCTTTGGAAAGCGAATATGCCGCGCCGAGGTTCAACTGCTCGTACTTCGCGCCTTCCTTGCCGCTCACGCTGCCTCCCGCCGTATAGTCGAACGATGTGCCGAAGCGCAGGAAGGGTGTCGCCTGATAACGTAAGCTCGCACTGACGGTGCTCAATGTTGCCGAACCGCTGTAGTGCAGCGTATTCAGCGACGAGTTCGCGCCCAGCCCGCGGAATTGCGTAGTCGAGTAAGCCGCGCCGAAGATCGCGCCGCCCGCGGTATAGGTTGTCGCCACGGAAATCGTTTGCTGCGTGCTGGCCGAGGCGAAACCGGCGATCGCCGGATTGGACTCGGCGCTCGTCGCCGATCCGGCGGAACCGAGGTTATTGCCAGTGGCGCTCGCATTGGCGTTGGTGCCGTATAGCGACGTATTCGGATTGCGTGCATTGACGATCGACGCAGCGATCGCGAACGCTCCGCCGGTATAACTGGCACCCGTGGACCAGAGCTGATTCTGCGTGACATTCCCGGCCACGCCACCCACGCTATACAACGCGCCGAAGCGGAACCCGTTGAAAGAGTCGGAGAGGTACTTGATCGAATTGTTGATGCGGTGTGTGAAGTTCAGATTGTCGTAGTCGGCGGGATGGATCGCGAGGTTGCCCCAATACCAGCCGTGAAGCAACGGAGACACGAACTCCACCGACGTATCGGCCTGGCGCCCCAACGTCAACGTACCGTAGCGTGCGGCATTCACGCCGACCCAGGCCTGGCGGCCGAATTCCGTGCCGCCTTGTCCGATTGCGCCGTTGTTCACGCTGAAGCCGTTTTCGAGCTGGAATACGGCCTTCAACCCGCCGCCTAAATCTTCCACGCCTTTCAGACCCCAGCGGCTCGACGACAACCCCGATGAACCGTTGTCGAACTGCGCCACCTGCGAGCCGCCCCTCGGTCTGCCGGACGCCGGCGTTGCAGCGGTTTGCGCGTTGTTCGAGTAGGTGATATTGCCGGTCACGATTCCATACAGCGTGACGCTGCTTTGAGCACTGGCCGTGCCGGCCATCAAAGAGGAAACGCTGAAAGCGAAAAGCAGTTTTTTCATGATTGTTTGAATCGGTGTTGAGGGAGCCAGGGAGAAGTGATTGACCGATGAACATCCTGAAGTCGGCGACAAACGATAAGCAAAACGAATCGATGAAACAAACAATCAAATTCGATATTGATATCGATGATTTCTTCTGGATAAGCGCTAAAACGCCGATATTTAAGCGATAACACCAACCATCGATGACAGATATGCAATCCTGAATTAATTCGTTCTTCTGTCGCGTGACGATTGATATCGTGCGGCGCATCCGGTTCCGATCGACATCGCGAGGGCTCCGCCGATTGACGAGGTCTTCGCTTCAGAAGGGGGTAAGCATGAGCCATCGCAGGGGATTTCATTCCGGACGCCGTCACGCTTTGTTGGGGCTTGTGGGCAGCGCAGCCGGCATCGCGCTCGGTCCTTTCTCGCCGCTGGCCCACGCTGCGTCGCAAGGCAGCGCCGTATCGCCCCGGCACGGCGGCCGGCTGACCCTGCTCGTGAATCCGGAGCCGAACGTGCTGATCAATTTCGCGACCACGGCGGGCGCCGAACAGAAGATCAGCTCCAAAGTCACAGAAGGGCTGCTGGCCTACGACTTCAATGTGCGCCCGCAACCGCAGCTCGCCACCGCCTGGTCGATCAGCCCGGACGGTTTGCAGTACACGTTCAGGTTGCGAGAGGGCGTGCGCTGGCACGACGGTCAACCGTTCACTTCGAAAGACGTCGCGGTATCGATCGGTCTCCTGAAGCAGTATCACTCGCGCGGCCGCTCCACGTTCGCCAACGTCGTGGAAGTGCAGACGCCCAATCCGCACACGGCGCTGCTGAAATTATCGAAGCCGGCGCCGTATCTGATCTACGCGCTGGCCGCGTCCGAGTCGCCCATCGTCCCCGCGCATCTCTACGGCAGCGGCGATCCGCTGGAGAACCCGCACAACATCGACCCCGTGGGCACCGGACCCTATCGGTTCAAGCATTGGGAGCGGGGCAGTCATGCGGTGTTCGTGCGCAACCCGGACTACTGGGATGCGCCCAAACCGTACATCGACGAACTGGTGGTGCGCTTCATCGGCGATCCGGCTGCGCGCGCGGTGGCGCTCGAAACGGGAGAGCTGGATCTGGCCGGCGAGAACCCCGTGCCCTTGCTCGACATTCAGCGTTTGCAGGCCTTGCCGCACCTTGCGCTGGAAACCCGCGGATACAGCTATGACGCCGCGCAAACGCAGTTGCAGTTCAATCTCGACAATCGCTACCTCGCGAAGCAGCAGGTCCGCGAGGCGATCGCGCACAGTATCGACCGGCAAGCTATTTTGAAATCGGTCTGGTATGGCTACGGGATCGTGGCGCCGTCGCCGATCAGTCCGCTACTGACGCAGTTCTACGATCCGGGCGTGCCGACCTTGCCCTACGATCTGGCCAAAGCCGGGCAACTGCTGGATCAAGCCGGCCTGCCGCGCCAGAGCAACGGCTTTCGCTTTCCGTTGACGATCGACTACAACCCGTACGATCCGACTTTCGCGCGCCTTGCCGAGTACTTGCGGCAAACCTTGCGTCGCGTGGGAATCGAATCGACCGTGCGTTCTCAGGATTTCGCCGCTTATGTGAAGCGGATTTACACCGACCGCGACTTCGATCTCGACGCCAACTTTCTCGGCAATACCTTCGATCCCACTGTAGGTGTGCAACGCCTCTACTGGTCGCGCAACTTCAGGAAAGGCGTGCCGTTTTCCAATGCGTCGCACTACAACAATCCCGAGGTCGACCGTCTGCTCGAAGCGGCGGCGGTGGAGAACGATCCGCGCGCGCGAGTCGAATACTTCCGCCAATTCCAGCAGGTGGTCGGTCGCGATCTGCCAATCGTCGATCTGGTCACGCTCAAGCAGGTGACGCTCTACAACCGGCGGGTGCACAACCACACGGTGACCGCGGACGGGCTCGACGGCAATCTGGCCGACGTGTTCCTTGCATGAGGCGACCCGGTGCGATGCTCGCAACCGGTGCGCGGCCTTTCGTCCGCGCCGTGCTTTGCATATGCAGAACGATTGGTTCTTTTGCCGCCGCAGCGGCTTTATCGTGAGCGCTGCGGCAGCAGCATTGCCGACATCTCCACTACGACATTCCATTCGGCGCGAGCAGGCCGAACCTTCGGCAAAAAAGGATCTGAATCACATGGCAGGGCTGAATCGACGCGATTTTCTGATTTCATCGGGCGCCGCGCTCGCGGCCGCCGGCATGCCGGCACTGGCGTTCGCCCAGGGCGAGGCGCTCGCGCCGAAGCGTGGCGGCACGTTGAACATGCTGATCAATCCCGAGCCGCCGGTGCTGGTGTCGATCTTCCAGACCACCGGGCCCGCGCTCGTCGCGAGTTCCAAGGTGCTCGAAGGCTTGCTTGCCTACGACTTCGACCTGCGCCCCAAGCCGCAATTGGCCACTGCCTGGGCCGTCAGCCCGGACGGCTTGAAGTACACCTTCACGCTGCGTCCCAACGTCAATTGGCATGATGGTCAGCCGTTCACGTCGGCCGATGTCGCGTTCTCGATCGACTTGCTCAAGGCCGTGCATCCGCGCGGACGCAGCACTTTCGCCAATGTAACGCGGGTAGCGACGCCGGACGCGCGCACCGCGGTGATCGAATTGTCGAAGCCGGCGCCGTACCTGTTGAAAGCACTGTCCGCCGGCGAATCACCGATCGTTCCGAAGCACCTGTATGCGCAGGGCGATCCGCTGTCCAATCCGCACAACAACGCACCGATCGGCACCGGACCATTCCGGTTCAAATCGTGGACGCGTGGCGCGAACATCGTCTACGAACGCAATCCGGACTATTGGGACGCGGGTAAGCCGTATATCGACGGCCTCGTCTTCAAGGTGATTCCCGACGCCGCTGCCAGGTCCGCCGCCTTCGAAACCGGCGCGCTCGATCTGGGCGGCGAGAATCCGGTGCCGCTCACCGATCTGCCGCGTCTCAAGCAATTGCCGCAACTGGCTGTCGAAACGCGCGGCTATCGCTTTCTGGAGCCGCTCTCCGAGATCGATTTCAATCTCGAGCATCCGATTCTGAAAGATCTGCGCGTGCGCCAGGCGATTGCACATGCCATCGATCCGCAAGTGGTCCAGCGCACGGTTGCCTATGGCTATGCCGATCTTTCGCCCACGCCGATCACGCCGGGCTCCCCGTATCACGACGCCAAACTCGCACCGTATGCGTTCGATATCGGCGACGCGGAGAAATTGCTCGACGCCGCGGGCTATCCGCGCAAGGACGGCGGTGTGCGCTTCGGCCTCACGCACGACTTTTTGCCCTACGGCGACATGTACCGCCGTCAGGCTGACTACGTCAAATCGGCGCTGGCGCGAGTGGGCATCGACGTTACCGTTCGCTCGCAAGATCTGCCGGCGTTTCTGAAGCGCGTGTATGCGGATCGCCAGTTCGATTTCACGAGCATCGGCGTCAATACGCTATTCGATCCGAGCGTGGGGGTTCAGCGTCTTTACTGGTCGAAGAATATCCGCCCCGGTGTGCCGTTTTCGAATGCGCCGCACTACAGCAATCCCGAGGTCGACCGCCTGCTCGAAAGCGCCGCGGTCGAAACCGACGAGAGCAAGCGCATCGCGCTGTATCAGCAGTTCCAGCAGATCGTGTATCGCGACTTGCCGATTCTCAACCTGGTCGCGCCGCGCATGATCACGCTCGCGAACCGGCGCGTCCACAACCACACGGTGTCCGCGCAAGGTCTCGAAGGCAATCTCGCGGATGTCTATCTGAGCGCATGACAGGAGCGGCACGATGAGTCGAGGTTTGCGTTTTGGGGCGATTGCCCGGCGTACCGCGTGGCAGGCACTGCCGACGGTGATCGGCATCGTGATCCTGAACTTCTTCCTGCTGAAGCTGATGCCGGGCGACGCCGCCGACGTGCTGGCCGGCGAATCCGGCTCCGCGACCGCGGAAACGATGCAGGTGCTGCGCGCGAAGTTCGGGCTCGACCAGCCGGTGCTGCACCAGTTGTGGTCGTACCTCGCGCATCTGTCGCACTTCAGCCTCGGGTACTCGCCGCGCTACGACATGCCGGTGATGCAGCTGATTCTGTCGCGTCTGCCCAATACGCTGCTGCTGATGGGCGTGGCGTTGTCGTTCGCGATTCTTGCGGGCGTGGTGCTTGGCGCGGTGATGGCGCATTGGGCCGGCAAGTGGCCGGACCGTGTGCTGTCCGTGCTGGCCTTGCTGTTCTATTCGACGCCGGGCTTCTGGATCGGGTTGCTCGCGATCGTGCTGTTCTCGGTGCACCTGGGCTGGCTGCCGAGCGGCGGCAACATCACGCTCGGCGTCCAGCTCCACGGTTTCGCTTACTTCGTCGATGCAGCCAGGCACGTGCTGCTGCCGGCCGCGACGCTGGCGACTTTTTTCGTCGCGATCTATGCGCGGCTGACGCGGGCCGCGATGCTGGAAGTGCAACGCCAGGACTTCGTGCGCACCGCACAGGCCAAGGGCTTGCATCCGTGGCGCGTGACGGTGCGGCATGTGCTGCGCAATGCACTGATGCCGCTCACGACCATCGTCGGGATTCATTTCGGCACCTTGCTGGGCGGCGCCGCGGTGACCGAGACGGTGTTCAGCTGGCCCGGCCTCGGGCGCCTCGCACTCGACTCCGTGATGGCGCGCGATTTCAGCGTGCTGCTCGGCGTGCTGCTGCTGTCGTCGCTGCTCGTGATCGTCGCCAATGTTCTGGTCGATCTGTTGCAGGCATGGCTCGACCCCCGCGTCGCGTGATGGATCGCGCTGACGCCAGCCGTTTTCTCTCAGAAGGATGACATGGCTTCCGACTCTTCCAATCTGATTTCCACGACGCCCGAGGCCGCGGCATCGCCATGGCGGCGTCAGTTGGCCGGTACGCTGTTTGGTCTGCGGCGCGGCAACCCGGCCGTCGCGCCGGGCGGCACCACAGCGGGGCGCGGCGTCTGGCGCGCGTTGCTGCGTAATCCGTCGGCGCTCGCCGGGCTCGTCCTGCTGGCCGCCTTCATTGCGCTGGCGCTCAGCGCGGGGCATCTGTTTCCCGGCGATCCGCTCGATATGGTGGCGGCGCCGTTCGAATGGCCGGGTGTCGATCCCCAATACCGGCTCGGCACGGACTCGCTCGGACGCGATGTGGCCGCGGGCATCGCGCACGGCACGCGCGTGTCGCTGCTGATCGGCGCGGCATCGGCGGGAATCGGCCTCGTGATCGGCACGCTGGTTGGCGCGACGGGCGGCTTCTTCGGTGGCGTGATCGACGATGTGCTGGTGCGGGTGACCGAACTCTTTCAAACCGTGCCGTCGTTTCTGCTGGTGATCGTGATTGTCGCGATTGGCCGGCCGAGCGTGACGATCATCGCGCTCGCGATCGGCATCGCTTCCTGGCCGACCGTCGCGCGGATCGTGCGCGCCGAATTCCGCACGCTGCGCCAGTCGGACTTCGTGCTCGCCGCACGCAGCCAGGGCTTCAGCAATGCGCGCATCATCTTCGGCGAGATTCTGCCGAACGCGTTGCCGCCGGTGATCGTGACCGCTTCGGTGATGGTGGCGAGCGCGATTCTGATCGAGTCGTCGCTGTCGTTTCTCGGCATGGGAGACCCCAACGTGGTGAGCTGGGGCGGCATGATCGGGGCCGGCCGCGATTCGCTGCGCACCGCCTGGTATCTGACCGCCGTTCCCGGCGCGGCGATCGTGCTCGCGGTGCTTGCGCTGAACCTGTTCGGCGACGGCCTGAACGACGCGCTCAATCCGCGCCTGCGCGAGCGGGTCTGATAACACCCGGCTGATGACCTGGCCGATGGCATGGCCGACAACGTACCCGAGGATGCACCGTGGCAAACCTGCTTGAAGTACGCGACCTGCGCGTCAGTTTCGGCGCGCATGAAGCCGTGCGCGGCCTGAGTTTCGATATCGCGCAAGGCGAGACACTCGCGCTGGTCGGCGAATCGGGTTGCGGTAAATCGGCGACCGCGCTCTCGCTGATGCGCCTCGTGCCCACGCCGGGACGCGTGACGGGGAGCTTGCGCTTCGACGGCCGCAAGCTGCTCGATCTATCGGCGCGCGAAATCCGCGAGATTCGCGGGCAACAGATCTCGATGATCTTCCAGGAGCCGATGACGTCGCTCAACCCCGTGCTGTCGATCGGCGCGCAGATCGTCGAGACGTTGCGGCAGCATGAGAGTCTGTCCAAAGCCGTGGCATGGAAGCGTGCGGTCGAACTGTTGGCGCTGGTGCAGATTCCGGAGCCGCAGCGGCGCGTGTTCGACTATCCGCATGAGCTGTCCGGCGGTCAGCGGCAACGGGTGATGATCGCGATGGCAGTGGCCTGCCGGCCGCGTCTGCTGATCGCGGACGAACCGACCACGGCGCTCGACGTCACGATTCAGGCGCATATTCTCGAACTGCTCGACGGTTTGCGCCGCGAGCTCTCGATGTCCTTGCTGCTGATCACGCACGACCTCGGCATCGTCTCGAAGCACGCGGATCGCGTCGCGGTGATGCTGGCGGGCGAGAAGGTGGAGGAGGCGCCGGTTGCGCGGCTCTTCACGCAACCGCAGCATCCATACACACGCGGGCTGCTCGGCGCATCGCTGAATCTCGCGGACGATCTGCATTATCGCGGCTGGAAACTGCCGGAAATCCGCCACGGTATCGGCGAAGACGGCAAGCCGAGCTTCGCCGTGGTGCCGCGTTCCGTGCGCACTGGGCAGTATGTGGCGGATGTGGATCCCGCTCAGCGTGTCGCGGCGGCCGGCGAGGCGCCCTTGCTCGAACTGCGGGACGTGCGCATCGACTATCCGCAACGTCATGGCAAATCCACGCTGCGCGCCGTGGACGGCGTGTCGCTGCGGATTGCCCGCGGCGAGACGGTCGGACTGGTGGGTGAATCCGGCTGCGGGAAATCGACGCTGTCCAAAGCGATTCTGCGGCTCGTGCCGACAGCGAGCGGTGCGATCCGTTTGCGTGGCACCGATCTCGTGCCTTTGAGCGAGCGCGAATTGCGGCCGCTGCGGCGTCACGTGCAAATGGTGTTTCAGGATCCGTATGCGTCGCTCAATCCGCGCCGCACGGTGGCGGAGATTCTGGATACGGTGTTGGTGGTGAACGGCGTCGGCAACGCGCAGCAGCGCCGCTCGCGTATCGCCACCATGCTCGACCGGGTCGGTTTGCCCTGTTCGGCGCTCGGCCGCTTTCCGCACGAGTTCTCGGGCGGCCAGCGGCAACGCATCGGCATTGCGCGGGCTCTAGTGCTCGAACCGGATCTGCTGATCTGCGATGAGCCGGTCTCCGCGCTGGACGTGTCGATTCAGGCGCAGATTCTCAATCTGCTGGTCGATCTGAAACGCGATCTCGGCCTCGCGTATCTGTTCATTTCGCACGATCTCTCGGTGGTGCGCTATATCGCCGATCGCGTGCATGTGATGCGGGCGGGGCGCATTGTCGAGAGCGGGCATCATCGCGACATCTGGCGTGCGCCGCAGCATCCGTACACACGCACGCTGCTCGACGCGATTCCGGGCAAGACCTTCGACGCGCAGGCTGCGTAGTCGGCCTGGGCAGTCTCGCTCAGACGTCACCGGGCAGGGCGGCTAGTGCCGCCCTCGCCATCCCTCAAGCTGTCTCACACGAAGCCGACGCGCAATCCGATGGAAGATGGAGCTGCAATGCGACGGTCGAAGGCCATGGTTATCCCCGTTGAACGAGCGCTTGCTCATCCTGCGACGCGCCATGCCGCGCAATCCGCCCAAAGAACGCATGACCCGGATCGTTGAAGCCGGGCGTCGATGGATGCCCGCTCGCGACGAGCGAATCGACGAACGCTTCGTCTTCGGCCGTCAACCGGTAGCGAAGCGCCGGCAGATAGTCCTGCCACTGTGCCTCCGTACGCGGGCCGCCAATGGTCGAACTGATGTAGCGGCTGTTGAGCACCCAGGCGAGCGCGAACTGCCCGGCGGATAGCCCGCGCGCTTCGGCATGCTCGCGCACGCGCCGCGCCAGTTCGAGCGATTCCGGACGCCACTCGGTCTGTTGCAAGCGCCGGTCACTGCGGCCCGCGCGCGTGTCCGCACCGGGCGTCGCGCCCGGCTCGTACTTGCCGGTCAGCACGCCGCGCGCGAGCGGGCTATAGGAAATCACGCCGAGCCCGTAGCGGTGCGCGGCCGTCAACTGTTCGGCTTCGGCCTGACGGTTGGCGATGTTGTAGAGCGGCTGGCTCGCCACCGGCGCGTCGAGTCCGAGCGCCTGCGCCGTGTGGCTGAACTCGGCGATCCTCCACGCCCGGTGGTTCGACAGTCCGTAGTAGCGCAGTTTGCCGGCCCGGATCAGATCGTTGAGCGCGCGCACCGTTTCCTCGACGGGTGTTTCGTGGTCTTCGCGGTGGATATACAGCAGGTCGATGTAGTCGGTATTGAGGCGTGTCAGGCTGGCGTCGACGGCGCGCACAATGTGTTTGCGCGATGCGCCTCGCGCGTTGACGTCGCCGTCCTGCAGCGGGTTGGCGAATTTGGTCGCCAGTACCCAGCGCTCGCGCTGGCCCGCGATGCTGCGGCCGACCACGCGCTCCGATTCGCCTTTGGCATAGACGTCGGCGGTATCGATCGAATTGACGCCTTGCTCCACGGCCTGATCGATGATGCGCGCGGCGGTCGTTTGGTCGGTGGGACCGCCGAACATCATCGTGCCGAGCGTCAGCGTCGAGACCTTGATGCCGCTCTTGCCGAGTTGTCTGTATTCCATGTGAGTGGGGTTCCGTGTGAGGATGAATCGAAAGGGGTTCAGCGTTGCAGCCAGACGTCGGCGAAGCTGGCCGACACGCCGTCCGGCGAGTTCGTATGGTTGTGCACCGCGCGCGAGTAGACGGTCAGATATTGCGGCGACACGAGGTTGATGTCCGGCAGATCGCGTTCGAGAATGCGCTGAATCTGCGAGAAGAGCTGCTTGCGCTTTGCTTCATCGGTTTCTTCGGCGACTTGCGAGAACAACTGATCGATCTCGGGATTGCTGTAATGGGACCCGTTGGTGAAAGGCACGCCGCGCCGGAAGTTGCTGGCCGTGTAAAGCCGCGCCACGCCCACCACCGGATCGAACAGATTGCTCATGCCGTTGATGGAAAAATCGAAATCGCGGTCGGTGTAGATGCGCTTCAGATAGGCCGGCAGATCCTGACTGCGAACGGTAACCGCAATGCCGACACGGGCCAGTGCCGACTTGACGTACGCGGCGGTGCGCGCGGGCAGATCGCCGATCGGCAGCGGATCGACGGTGAGGGCGAAGCGAGTGCCATCGGCTTTGCGTGGATAGCCGGCTTCGTCGAGCAGCGTGTTGGCGCGCTCCACGTTGAACGGATAGGGCGTGGGTGCGGGGTCGTAGTAGGGGCTCGACGGAATGATCGGGCTGGCCAGCGGCGTCGCATAGCCGTAGTAGATCACCTTGCGAATGACCTCGCGATCCAGCGCGGAGGCGATCGCCTGGCGCACTTTCGGATTCTTCAAAACCGGGTTGTCGAGATTGAACTCGATGCGCGCCACGCCCGCCTGAAACTCGTAGCCGCGAGTCTCGAGCCCGAGCTTCGGGTTGCTTTTCAGGCGTTCGAGATCGGACAGGGGCACGGGTGTGTCGCCGCTCAGGTCCACGGAGCCGTCCTCAAAAGCGACCGTACGCGCGGCGGGATCGTTGATCACCTTGACGACGATGCGATCGAGCCACGGTTTGCCTTTGTCCCAGTAGTCGTCGTTGCGCACGTATTCGATGTAGCTGCCGCGCACCCATTTGACGAAGCGAAACGGCCCGGTGCCGACCGGCGCGTTATTGGCGGGGTTGGTCAGCGCGTCGGTGCCTTCGTAGATGTGCTTCGGCACAATCGGCGTTTCCGACGAGGAGAACGCCTTGATCAGATACGGCGCCGGTTTCGACAGCGTAATGACGACGGTATACGGGTCGGGCGTCGCGATATCGGTGACGTTGGCGAAGGTGGTTTTGGCGCGCGGGTGGACTTGCCTCAGCGTCTGGATCGAGTACGCGACGTCGGCGGACGTAAAGGGCTTGCCGTCGTGCCATTTCACGCCGTGGCGCAGGTGAAAGACGTATCTGCGGCTGTCGTCGCTCACTTCCCACGAGGTGGCGAGCGACGCTTTGGGTTGAAACTTGAAGTCGTAGTCGAGCAGCCCTTCGACGACTTTCGGGCTGACCTTCAGGACATTGGTCGCGGTGGTCGCCAGGTCGACCAGTGCGGTCGGTTCCGGTGTGACGATGAAATTGAGCGTACCGCCGCGAGTCTGTGCCTGCGAAGGTTGAGCGGACAGCGCGGCGATCAACGTGATTGCGATTCCGAATGCGCTGCTGAGCAAGCGTTGGCCGCGACGGCGTAGCGCCGCCTGCGATGTGGCATGAGTCATCGTGTTATGTGCGAGAAGAGAAGAGGGGAACGAAGCCTGTCAGACGGTGGAAAGCGCCGGCGCATGTGCCGCGCGAGCGCGGCACGAAGGGGCGCGGGATCGACCCACGCGTCGAAATCGAAATCCGAAGGAATGAATCCCCACTCGAACAGAAAGTGATTGAAGTCGGCGAGGGCATGGGCCGCTTTCTGATCAGTACCGCAAGCCCGCTTCGCGCAACAACGGCAGCACGCGCTCACCGAAGAAATCGAGGTCCGGCTGAAAATCGAAGAAGCTCAGTTGTACGCCGTCGACGCCCGCTCGATGCAGCCGCACGATGTAATCGGCGATCTGCTGCGGCGAACCGACGATCGAGATATTGCCGCCCACCGCACGCGATGCCGCCTGATTGCGCTGCTCGGCGTTGCCACGCCATGCATGGGCGTCGCTGTCGAAACGATGGAAGCTGCCTTCGTCGCCATGCGCCACGATCGCGTCGCGATAGGCGCGTGCTTCCGCCGCCGTCTCGCGACAGATCACCATCGGATTGATCAGGGTGCGAATCTTGCGTCCTTGTTTCGCGGCGGCGGCTTTCACGCGCGCCGCGTGCGCCGGCAACGCGTCCAACGCGGCTTCAATCTCCGACCCGGCGGGGCTCGTGATGAAAACCACATCCGAGTAACGCGCGGCGAACTCGATGCCGGCATCCGAACCGGTCGCATTCACGAGCAGCGGACGCCCGTAGCGCGGCTTCGGGGTCACAAAGGCCTTGTCCAACTTCCACGTCGAAAGCTCGGGCGCGAAGCTGAAATTCTCCGGTTGCGCCCACAACTGCTGCACGGCGTCGAGAAACTCGGCAGCTAGTTCGTAGCGCCGGTCATGTTCGATTCGATGCCAGCCGAACATCTCATGCTCGATGGCACGATGCCCCGTGACCACATTGATACCCCAGCGGCCCTTCGAAATATGATCGAGTGTCGCCGTGAATTTGGCGAAATGCAACGGATGCCACGGGCCGTAGAGCACGTGACTGGTCGCCACCAGAATGATGCGTTCGGTGCGAGCGGTCATGGCGGCGAGCGACATGAACGAGTCCAGCGCTTCGCCGTTGAACACGCCGCCGTAGCCGCCCTTCGGCAGCCATTGCGAGAGTGCGAAGACGAGATCGAATCCCAATGCCTCGGCCTTCTGCACCAGTGCGAGGTTGTAGTCGAATGACCAGTCGGTGGTACGTGCAAGCGTCGAAGCACTCCAGCCGCCGGCCTGAATCGGCAGGAACAGTCCGAGGAGCAGGGGTTGTTCCAAGGCACGCGATACGGGGCTATCCGCGAATGCGGCGGGCGAGCGGACGGGAACGAAGGGTGAGGCGTCACGCGAATCTTCGGCGGAAGTCGTCGACGCGGGCGAGGGCGCAGCCAGAGTTGAGTGAGTCACAGTGATGGTCCGTGCGGATCGGCGTGAAAGCGCGTGTGTTCGGTGGAACAGGCTGAGATCCGCAGTAAATCACGCGAGGATTGGCAATGCCAAAGAACTAATTCTGCTTTCCAATCGAGGCGTCAACTGGTGGCCGGCCATGCTGCTGCAGCAGGATGGTTGTGCGCCATAACAGCGATTTTGCTTCGATATTTACGGTGTTTTTTGTATCGACGGCAAGGACTATGCAGTGCCTGCCGTATCCGCAAACGCGGCGCTATGAAACAAATAAGCAAAGTGAAATAACTTCGTTTGCATACGTCATTAGCGCCGCGATACTTGACTCGCTAATGGCGGTCTCAACCAGTCGCAAAGGACCCGCCACGATCTCATTCTCGCCGATCCGGCTCACGTCAACTCATCCATGCAGGAGGCGGCAACGCTTATGTCCACCCAGCTCGAATCGATAGCGACGCATGCTCCGGCCGTCGACGCGGACCTGGCTGGCGCCGACCAAACCGGAAGACAGCGCGGCCTCTCACGCGGCGCGTTGATCGCAGGCCTTGCCGCCGTCGCGTGGCTCGCGAGTGCGGCGCAAACCGAGTGGTGGCCAAGTCTCGACGACTGGCCCTATATGAAGGAATTCATTGCGCTGAAGCTGGTGCTTGCGGCATTCGCTATTGCAACCGCCATCGCCGGCGTGCGTGCCCCGTCTTCCGAGAAAGCGACGACGCGCACCGGCGCATGGCTTGGCGCGATGCCGTGGCTGCTCGCGCTGGCGCTCGGGGTCAGCGCGTGGGAGGCCGTCACGGCGCAACTCGAATGGTTGCCACGGCCCTTTTTCGCGCCGCCTCAAGCGCTCATCGGCGTCTTTGCCGAAGACTATCCGCGGCTCGGCACGAGTGTCGTGCATTCGTTCGGTTTGCTCGCATACGGCTACGTGCTGGGCGCAGCGGCGGGTTTCGTGACGGGTGTGAGCATCGGCTGGTCGCAGGCCGTGAGCTACTGGGTGCATCCCGTTCTGCGTCTGATTGGACCGCTGCCGGCCACCGCATGGCTGCCGCTGGCGTTCTTCTTCTTTCCGTCGAGCTTTAGCGCGAGCGTGTTCCTGATCGCGCTGGCCACCGCTTTTCCGGTTGCCGTGCTGACCTGGTCGGGTGTGGCCGGCGTCAACTCCGCTTACTACGACATCGCGCGCACGCTTGGCGCGAGACCCGCTTTCCTGATCCTGCGAGTCGCGATTCCCGCCGCGTTGCCGTCGGTGTTCGTCGGACTGTTCATGGGTCTCGGCGCGTCGTTTTCCGTGCTGATCGTCGCGGAGATGATGGGCGTGAAGGCGGGCCTCGGCTGGTATCTGCAATGGGCGCAGGGCTGGGCGGCGTATTCGAACATGTACGCCGCGCTGCTGGTGATGGCGCTGATGTGCTCCGGCCTGATCACGCTGCTGTTCCGCCTGCGTGACCGCTTGCTGGCCTGGCAAAAAGGATTGCTCAAATGGTAGCCGTACCCGAAGTATTGAATCAGCCGGCCGCCACGGTGCCGGTCCGCGATGGCGCGCGCATCGACGTGCGCCACGTCAGTCATCAATTCGCGCTGCGTGGCGCCGCATTGCCGGTGCTGCAGGACGTCAGCTTCGCGGTCGAGCCGGGCGAGTTCGTCGCGCTGCTCGGTCCGAGCGGCTGCGGCAAGTCCACCTTGCTGCGGCTGGTCGCCGGGCTCGATACGCCGACGCAAGGGACCGTGCACGCAGACGGCGTGGGAATCGCGGGCCCCGATCCGTCGCGCGTGGTGGTCTTTCAGGACCCGACCTTGTTTCCGTGGCGCACGGTGCGCGGCAACGTCGGCATCGGTCCACAAGCGCAGCGCAGGGGCTTTGCGCGGCGCAGCGCTCCGCAAGAGGGACGCGTGCAGCAACGAATCGACGCGGCGCTGGAACTGGTCGGTCTCAGTGAGTTCGCCGAAGCCTTTCCGCATCAATTGTCAGGCGGCATGGCGCAGCGCGTGGCGCTGGCCCGCGCGCTCGTCAACGACCCCGCGTTGCTGGTGCTGGACGAACCCTTCGGCAAGCTCGATTCGCTGACGCGCATCCGTATGCAGGGCGAACTCGCGCGACTCTGGCAGGACGCGCGGTTCTCCGTGTTGCTGGTCACGCACGACGTGGAGGAGGCGCTGTTGCTGGCCAATCGCGTGATCGTCTTCAGCGAACGGCCGGCGCGGGTAGTCGCCGAAGTTCGCAACGACGCGCCGTATCCGCGCCATCGCGACGATCCGAAACTGGTGGCATTACGGCGCGAGGTGCTCGCGCAACTCGGCCTCGACACCTGAACGAATAGAACAATCGATAAACGACCTGAGGAACAGTCACCATGAATCCCTACGATGAAGCCCCGCTGAGCCCGGCACGCCGCGCATGGTTGCGCAAGACGGCCTGGAGCGCGGGCGCGGCGGCGCTCGGCGGCGCCGCGCTGATGCCGGGCGCGCTGGCGTTTGCGCAAACACCGCAAGCGCCGCTCAAACCGCTCAAGCTCTCCTGGAACGCCGGCGCGATCTGTACCGCACCGGTGGCCGTGGCGGTGAAGCAGGGATTTTTTCAACGGCACGGTTTGCAGGTCGAGCTCGTGAATTTTTCGGGTTCGACCGATCAGTTGCTCGAAGCCATCGCAACAGGCAAGTCCGACGCGGGCGTCGGCATGGCGCTGCGCTGGATCAAACCGCTGGAGCAGGGCTTCGATGTGAAACTGACGGCCGGGATTCACGGCGGCTGCATGCGCTTGCTCGCGACGCGGGCCTCGGGCATCGTCGACGTGGCGGGGTTGAAGGGCCGCACGATCGGCGTCAGCGATATGGCGAGCCCGACCAAGAACTTCTTCGCGATCGTGTTGAAGAAGATCGGCGTGGATCCGGAGCGTGACGTGAACTGGCGTCAGTATCCGGCCAATCTGCTGGGCGAGGCGCTGAAGAAAGGTGAAGTACAGGCTATCGCGGATGGCGACCCGACCATCTGGACGATCCGCGAGTCCGATCACCTCTATGAAGTGTCGAACAATCTGTGCGGCGAATATCAGACGCGTGCGTGCTGCGTGCTCGGCGTGCGCGGCTCGCTGGTGCGCAAGGATCGCGCCACCGCGCAGGCTTTGACGCAGGCCTTGCTCGAAGCGACCGAGTGGACCGCCAATCATCCCGACGACGCGGCCACCATTTTCTCGGCCTATACGCCGTCCGCCGAGGTGAGCCAGCTGGCCGCGATGCTCAAGAGCCATACCGATCGCCACCATCCGGTAGGCGATGCATTCAGGAAGGAGATCTCGCTGTATGCCGACGACCTGAAAGCGGTCGGCGTACTCAATAGTGGGACCGATTCGAATCGCCTGGCGAATCGGGTGTTCTCGGATGTGCTGGCTTAACGCACACGATTGTCTCTTCATGCATCCGCGGCTGAGCGCATCGCCGCCGCGACTGGACTGATCGAGCCGCATCGGCAATACGCCGCCAACCAGGAAAATTGATTGATGACACAGACTGCCTATCCCGACCACGAGGCGAGCCGCACACTTGAACTGCTCGGACCGGCGCCGGACAACTGGGTGCCGGACCAGCCAGGCATCGACCACAACGTGCTGATTGTCGGCGGCGGCCAGACCGGCTGTGCATTCGCGTTCGCGCTGCGGCGAGCCGGCATTGGCCGTGTCAGCGTGATCGATGCGGCCGACGATGCATCGACAGCCGGCGTGTGGCGCACCCGCGCACGCATGAACAAGCTGCGCACGCCGAAGTCGCTGGTCGGGCCGGAAGTCGGTCTACCGGGGCTCGGTTTTCAGGCGTGGTATGAAGCGCGCTTCGGCGCGGCGGCATATCGCGAGATCGATCGTATTCCGCGCGAACAGTGGGCGGACTATCTGGCGTGGTACCGCGAATTTCTCGAGATCCCGATTCGGTACGCGACACGGCTGATCAGAATCGAGCCAGTAGGCGGGCACTTCCGCTTGCACCTCGAGGTCAATGGTAATGCGAAAGTCGAGACCGCCCGCAAGGTGTTGCTGTGCAACGGCGTCGCGGGCAACGGTGGCGCGTTTGTGCCGCGCGTGTTGGCGCAGTTGCCCGCGTCGCTTGTCGCGCATACGTCGCAGGCCATCGACTTCGCCCCGTTGCGTGGTAAATCGGTGGCGGTGCTCGGCGGTGCGGCGTCCGCCTTCGATGCCGCGGCGACCGCGCTGGAAGCGGGCGCGGCCGGCGTGCATCTGTTCGTGCGCCGCGCCACGCTGGCGGCCGTACCGGTATCGCGCGCGCGTGCTTACCCCGGTGCTTACGACAACTACTTCGATCTGCCTGACGCATTGCGCTGGGCGCAGGCGCTTCGCTTCAAGCGCTCGGGATCGACGGCGCCGCTGGACTCGATCGAGCGTGTCACGCGCTTTCCGAATTTCCATCTACATCCTGGCGCGCAATGGGAATCCGCGCGTGAGGAAGCAGGGCACATCGTGGCGCAAGTGTCGGACGAAACGTTTCGATTCGACTTCGCCATCGCCGGCACCGGCTATTTCATCGATCCGTCGGCGCGGCCGGAACTGGCCGGGTTCGCGCCGCAGATCCGGCTGTGGCGCGATCAGTACACACCTCCCGCGAGCGACGCCGATGAAGGGCTCGGTGCGCATCCGTATCTCGGCGCGGCGCTCGAGTATCTGGAGAAGTCGCCGGGACAGGCGCCGTATCTGAAGGACCTTCACGTCTACAATCCGGCAGGTTTCGTCAGTGCCGGCGTGCCGGTCGGCGACGTGCCGAGCATGAAGCGCGATATTCCAGCGGTGGTCCGGCGCATTAGCCGCGATCTGTTTCTCGCGGATATCGGCTCACATGCGAAGCGCCTAGCCGCGGAGATTCCTGCTGACTTCGACGAGTCCGCGTATGCGTCGAGCGTATGGCAGCGTGAGGCTTCGAACGCCTGATGCGGCAGGTGAGAATGAGTAGTTGAAAAACACGCGGGCGTCGGCGACGCCCGCAACCGCAGTTGTAGACCAAAATTCGTTCACACCAGATCCAGCACTCCGAGCCATGCCTGGCCGATTACCTCATGCGAGGCGTCGGCATGAGGCGGATGGAAGGCCCGGGCACGGACATCGCGATACAGGCCGCTCCAACTCGGCCTGTCTTGCCAACGCTCCCGCTCCCGCAATTTGCAGTGAGAGATTCACGACGCGCAGTGCGCCGTCCACCGCGTGCTGCTTCGCGGCCAGAAGCCTGGCGATTCTCGTTCGCCCTCTCAACCGGCACGCTCGCACGCAGAAATCCGGCTTCCTTCAACTCCTCGGTGTCTTCGTAAAAGAATCGATTCTCGCGATCGTACAGCGCGGCGCGCGTGCCGATCCGCTCAAGCAGGGCCTCGAAGTACCTATCCTCAGGAACGACGTAGATGATTATCGGCAGCAGTTCCGAGCGCACGCCAATATCGATTGGGTATTTGCAAAGCGATACGAGTGCGTTGCGTCGCGGCCGCGTGGATGCATCTGTGATAGCAGGCAAATGCATCACGCGCTGCGAATCGCCCAACCTTCAACTATAGGCAAGTAGCAACGGCCTTCGAAATAAGCTTTTGTTCGAACCAAAGTGCTTCTTTCATGGACTCTTTTTGCCGTGACGGCGACTAATCGAATCGCACGCCAACGCATATGCATGCGCTGAATCGTTGGTTGCCGACGCCGCATCGATGCTGCTTTCATGGACCACGCCATCGACCCCAAGGAGAAGGACGCCATGAGTACAGTGCTCGAGCAACAGCATCAGCAATCCGCCGCTCATCAGGAGCTTCGCGTACGCCGATACAAGCCATTGATCGGCGCGGTGATCGAAAACGTCGACCTGTCAAAACCGCTGAGTGATGACAACCAGCAAACGGTGAGGCAGGCACTGGTCGAGCATGGCGTGATCTTTTTTCGCGAACAGACGCTTACGTCAGAACAGCATGTCGCGCTTGCGCGGATCTTCGGCACCCCGATCCGCAAGAATATCTATCTGCCGGCCGTCGAGGGCTTTCCGGAGATCGAGGTCATCGCCCACAGCGATAAAACACAATCGGGCGGCACCGACAACTGGCACGTCGATGTTTCATGGCAGTCGCAGCCGCCCAAAGCCACCGTCCTCCACGCGCAGGAGATTCCTGAGGGGGGTGGCGGCGACACGATCTGGACCTCGTCGGCGGCAGTCTACGACTTGCTGGATCCCAATCTGGCCCGCTACTTCGAGAAGCTGAAAGCAGTGAATACCTTCATTGCGTCGCCGAAGAAGAACGCGCTGTCCGATCTGCTGAGCGGCTACGACATTCCCGAAGGCACGAGCGAGCAGAGTGTGGAGGCCGGGTTGGCGCGGGTGCGCGATGCCTCGCAAAAGTATCCGCCCATCGAAGTGCCGGTCATCAAGACACACCCTGAAAACGGCCGCAAGCTGGTGTTCGTCAATGAAGGGCATACCAGCCATCTGCTCGGCGTGTCGAAGACGGCCAGCCAGAGTCTGCTGAATTATCTCTACGACCTGATCAAGACGCCGGAAGTGCAGGCCCGCTTCGAATGGCGCGCCGGCGATGTCGCGATCTGGGACAACCGTCAGGTGCAGCATTACGCGGCGCGCGACTACGGGTCGGCGCGCCGGCGTATTCACCGCATCACGCTGGAACACGACGGCGTGTTCTGAGCGGCGCACGTCCACCGTCAACGTTGGATCACGGAGATCGAAGCATGAAGCCAACCGCGCGTCACTTGCGGCATCGTGTTGCTCGCCTGTTTTATCTGCCGGCGCTCGTCGCAGGCCTGGTGTCTTTCGGAAACGCCGCGCTGGCGCAAACCCCCGAGAAGCTCGAACTGCGCTATCAGGGGTGGGCCAGCAAGGTGTTGTATCCCGAACTCGCCGAAGACCTGGGCTACCTTGCGCCGATCAAACTCAAATGGGTGGGCAATACGATCAGCGGGCCGCAGGACATCCAGGCGGCGGTCACCGGCGACGTCGATTTCGGCGGTGCGTTCAACGGTTCGATCGTCAAGCTGGTGGCGGCGCATGCGCCCGTCAAGGCGGTGATTTCCTACGTCGGCACCGACAAGGAGACCAATGGCGGACTGTTCGTGCTGCAAGGCAGTCCGATTCATAGTGCGCGTGACCTGATCGGCCGGAAGGTCGGCGTGAATACGCCGGGTGCTTACGAACAATATTTGGTGACCGCGTATCTCGAGAAGGCCGGCCTGTCCAAGGAAGAGATCCAGCGGGTGGTGTTCGTCGCCGCGCCGCCGGTCAATCTCGCGCAGTTGCTCAGGCAGAAGCAACTGGATGCCGTGTTCCTCGAAGACATCATCAAGGACAAGCTGCTCGCGGACGGCGGTGCGACGCTGCTGACCACCGACTATCAGCTCTTCGGCTCGTTCGGCTATGCGAGTTATCTGTTCACGGACCGCTTCATCGCGCAGAACCCGAACACGGTGCGCAAATTCGTCGACGGTACGGCGCGCGCGATCGAATGGTCGAAGAACACGCCGCGTGCGGAAGTGGTCGCGCGTCTGAAGAAGATCGTGGAGACGCGGCATCGCAATGAAGACACCTCGATCGTCAACTACTGGAAATCGGCCGGCGTGGGCGGCAAGGGCGGCCTGATCGACGCCAACGACTTCACGACCTATATCGACTGGTACGTGAAAAACGGGGTGCTGAAGCCCGATCAGGTGAAGCCCGAAAACATCTATTCGAATCAGTTCAATCCGTTCAACCAGTCGGTGGCGGCCCATTAGGCGGCTACCGCGTCGAATCACGAGGCCCGGGAATATGGGTGCTGCAATCGGCGTGCGCAACGTCACGAAGGGATTTCATCTCAAGCGGCGCGGACACTTCAGCGTGCTGGAGGACGTGTCCTTCAACGTTCAGGCGGGCGAGTTCGTTACGCTCGTCGGTCCGAGCGGCTGCGGCAAGACGAGCTTGCTGGATCTGGTCGCCGGGCTCGCGAAGCCGGATCGCGGGCAGATACTGATCGACGGCAAGGCGATTGAAGGACCGGGGCTCGATCGTGGCATCGTGTTCCAGCAATACGCGCTCTTTCCGTGGAAGACGGCGCTCGGCAACATCGAGTTCGGTCTGGAAGCGAAGGGCGTTCCCAAGGCGGAGCGTGCCGCGCGTGCCCGTTCGTTTCTCGATCTGGTCGGCCTCGGTGGGTTCGGGGACCGGTATCCGCATGAGCTATCCGGTGGCATGAAGCAGCGCGTAGCGATCGCTCGCGCGCTGTCCTTCGAGCCCGCCGTGCTGCTGATGGACGAGCCGTTTGCCGCGCTCGACGCGCAGACGCGCGAGACCTTGCAGGACGAACTGCTGCGCATCTGGCAACGCACCGGTACGACAGTCGTGTTTATCACGCATTCAATCGATGAGGCGATCTATCTCGGCCAACGGGTCCTCGTGATGGCGGCCGCACCCGGTCGTATCACCCATGCGCTCGATGTGCATCTCCAACGTGACGACCTGTCCGAAGATCTGCGCTCGACCACGGAATTCGTGCGGCTCAGACACGAGATCTGGCAATTGACGCATCAGCGGCGGGCGGTGTCGCGCCTCGCTGTCGCGCATGCGGCTTGATACAGGAAGGAGTTTGAGTGATGAGTACCTTATCGACACGAATCTCGTCGGCAAACTCGCTTGCCTCGGGTGTCGTCACTGCGTTGCCGCGCGTGCTGCGTGGCAGCGTAGCCATCGTCGCCTTCTGTGCGCTGTGGGAGCTTCTGCCGCGCGCGGGATGGGTCGATGCGACGTTCTTGCCGCCGTTCTCGACGGTGCTCGGCGCGCTGTTCGAGATGGTGCGCTCGGGCGAGCTCTCCGAACATCTGATTGCCAGCGCGACGCGAGCCGTGGGCGGCTTTGCGATCGCGGTGGCCATCGGCGTGCCGCTCGGTCTTGTGATCGGCTGGTATCGCACGCTTGCGGAGATCCTCAATCCGCTGCTCGAGTTGTTTCGCAATACGGCGCCGCTCGCGCTGCTGCCCGTCTTTGTGCTGGTGTTGGGCATGGGCGAGACCTCGAAAGTCTCGATGGTCGTGTACTCGTGCATCTGGCCTGTCGTACTCAACACAGTGAGCGGCGTGCGCAATGTCGATCCATTGCTGATCCGCTCCGCGCTCTCGATGGGGCTGACTCCGTTGCAGCTCTTTCGAAAGGTCGTGCTGCCCGCGTCGGTGCCGACTGTTTTCACGGGCATTCGCGTCGCGGGCGCTTATTCCATTCTCGTGCTGATCGCGGCCGAGATGGTGGGCGCGAAAGCGGGACTCGGCTACCTCGTCAACTACTCGCAATTCACGTTCGAGATTCCGAAGATGTATGCGGGCATTGTCACGCTCGCGCTTCTCGGTCTCGTGTTCAATCACGCCGTCCTGCTGGCGGAACGGCGGCTGACGGCCTGGCAGGGCGAACGCTGAGCGTTCAACTTCGCCGGGCACCCGGCGCATCACTTAGGGAATGTCTTTCATGACGGACAATGCGGGAAAACACGCCCGGCCGCCGGTGACGGCCGCGGACAGCGGGGTGCGGCACGATGCCGAGGTCCTCGTGATCGGCGGCGGTCCGGCCGGCGCATGGGCGGCGATTAGCGCAGCGGCCAATGGCGCGCGCGTGGTGCTGGCGGACAAAGGATTTTGCGGCACGTCGGGCGCGACCGCGCCGGCCGGCACGGGCGTCTGGTACGTGCCGCCCGGCGACGACGCGCGCGGCCACGCGAAAGCGAGCCGTTTCAAGCTGGGCGGAGAACTCGCCGAACAGTCATGGATGGATCGCGTGCTCGAGCAGACCTGGATCAACGCGCAGCACCTGGCCGAGTGGGGCTATCCCTTCCCGGTCGACGAAGACGGCCAGCAACGACGCACGTCGTTGCAAGGACCCGAGTACATGCGCCTGATGCGCAAGCGCGTCAAGGAAGCCAACGTCCGCATACTCGATCACAGCCCGGCGCTGGAACTGCTGGTCGATGAAAGCGGCGCGGTAGCCGGTGCGGCGGGCGTCGATCGCCAGGCCGGCGACGCGTGGATCGTGCGCTCGGGCGCAGTCGTGATCGCGACGGGCGGCTGTGCGTTTCTCAGCAATGCGCTGGGTTGCAACGTGCTCACCGGCGACGGCCAGCTGATGGCCGCCGAAGCCGGGGCGGCGCTGTCGGGCATGGAGTTTTCGAACGCTTATGGCCTTGGGCCGGCGTTTTCATCGGTGACGAAATCGCTATTCTATAACTGGGCGACGTTCTACTACCGCGACGGGTCCGTGATCCCGGGCGCGGGTTCGTCGCACGGGCGTGGTGTGATCGCCCAGACGCTGCAAACCCAACCGGTGTTCGCCTGCCTCGATCGCGCCGACGAACAGATTCGCGCCTGGATGCGCACGGCGCAACCGAACTTCTTCCTGCCGTTCGACCGGCTCGGCATCGACCCGTTCACGCAGCATTTCCCTGTCACACTGCGTCTCGAAGGAACGGTGCGCGGCACCGGCGGCCTTCATCTGATCGACGAGACATGCGCGACCTCGGTCGAGGGGCTGTATGCGGCCGGCGACGCAGCCACGCGTGAACTGATCTGCGGCGGCTTTACCGGCGGCGGCAGCCATAACGCCGCGTGGGCCATGTCGTCCGGCTTCTGGGCCGGTGCGGGCGCGGCGGACCATGCCCGTTCGCGTGGGCCCGGCGGCCGCCAGGGCCGGGTGTTGCGTGCGGGTGGCGCAGGACTACGCGACGGCGGCGGCACGGCGCCTTACGACAGCAATGAGGTGATTCGCGGCGTGCAGCACGAAGTGTTTCCGACGCAGCGCAACTGGACTCGCCAGGGCGATCTGCTCGACGACTCGCTCTCGCGGCTCGATGCGCTATGGCATCGCGTGCGACGTGCCGCTCCGGCGCGAACTGCGCTGGATGCCGTGCGCGCGCGTGAAGCGGCGGCGATGCTGGCCACTTCGCGCTGGATGTATCGCAGCGCGCAGCAACGCACGGAGACGCGCGGGATGCATCGGCGCCGCGAGCATGCCGCACTCGACCCGTCGCAGAGGCAGCGTCTGTTGAGCGGCGGACTGGACGAAGTCTGGATCGACAGGCTGAGCGTGCCGCGGCCAATTGCCCAAACCGAAGGAGTGGCGGCATGATCGAAATCGTCGACAGCGGGCGCTGCACCGGCTGCAACATCTGCGTGCGCGCCTGTCCCACCAATGTGTTCGACGCCGTGCAAGACGGCGTGCCCCGTATTGCCCGTCAGGACGATTGCCAGACCTGCTTCATGTGCGAGCTGTATTGTCCGGAGGACGCACTGTTCGTCGCGCCGCAGGTCGAGCCGATGCCGGTCGGTGAACTCGGCGAAACGGTGTTCGGGCACTACCGGCGCGCAGTCGGCTGGGGGCGCCAACGGCAGTCGACCGCGAACCAGGACGCGAGCTACGAGTTGCTGGTTCGGGCGCATTGAACGAGCGCACGGGGCGCGCATCGAGGCGCGCCGGGTCGAATCCAACTCGTCAGAGCGCGAGTCGCCCCTCGGACGCAATGAGGGACAGCGGGTTGCGCTGGCTCTGCACTTCGCGCGCCTGCAGCGCCTCCGGCAGCGATGTCTTGTCGCCCGCGCGGCCGATCGCGATAGCAGCCTCGATCGAATAGATGTCGGGTACGGCGAGCGCCTGGCGGATCTTCTCGCGCTCGATGCCGGCCAGACCGTGTGCATGCCAGCCGGAGAGGCTGGCCTGTAGCGCCAGATAGCCCCACGCGGCGCCGGTATCGAACGAATGAGTCGGCGCGGGGACTTCGGCCGCGCCGCCGGGCGACGTGAACGTGCTCTTCGACAGCACGATAACAATCGCCGCCGCGTGTTGCGCCCAACCCCGATTGAATTCGTTGAGGAATCCGAGGAATTGGTCCCAATGAGGCGTGTCGCGTCTTGCATAGACGAATCGCCAAGGTTGGGAATTATAGGAAGAGGGCGCCCAGCGGGCCGCTTCGAGAAGCGTCAGCAAGGTGGCTTCGGGGATGGGATTAGAACGGAAAGCGCGCGGCGACCAGCGGTCGAGGAATTGCCGGTCGATCGAATGTTCGGCCGTACGTGCGTTCGATGTCGTCATGGATGGTTGCTCCTGGGAAGAAAGTAATCGACGCTCGAGCCTGAGGGGCAGGGGTGCCCCAGGCGATGCCGGATCACTTTATCCGAGCGCTCTGCGTGACTGAACCGATTTATTCTCGCAACGTTATTCCGCCATCGATTCGACTTTGCCAATCCGGCTCGACGTGTGTCTTCATGCCCGAAGTCATGTCGAAGCGTCTTTCTGCGCGCGGCGTGATTAGCGTTGAATGCATTTTCCGAAAACCAATCCACAAAACCTTGTTTGCGCTTCCATTTTCAGGCCGCTAGATTCATTGGTAGGGCAATGAATCGACGGAGGCCACATGGCCACGCTTTCAACGACGCTGATCTGGGGCGGCCTTCGGCATCCTGTGCGAAGTCTGCGAAAGCAATGGTCAAATCGCGCACCCGTCATGTCTGAACAAACCACGCGCGAGACACCCACCGCCGGCTACGCATGCCAGTCTCCCGAACGGCTCGAACGCATCGCGGCTTACGCACGCTGCGGCTATTTCCATATGGAATACACCGCGGGCATGTTTGTCGTGCCGCTCGACATGCCATCGGAATGAGCTCGCGGCGGACGGTGGC
This sequence comes from Paraburkholderia sediminicola, assembly GCF_046027355.1. Lineage (GTDB taxonomy): Bacteria > Pseudomonadota > Gammaproteobacteria > Burkholderiales > Burkholderiaceae > Paraburkholderia > Paraburkholderia sediminicola_B. Next base: position 67,834 of record NZ_JAQQEK010000008.1, read on the forward strand.
GTGGAGCAGGTGGCCGCGAGCCGGAGCGACCAAACCGATGCTTCTTTAGAAATCACAATTAATTGGTTCGGCTTCGGCCGCGTCTCTTTCATAGTGTCTCCTGATGGCTATAGGCGGTTGCTTTCGCCGGTGCCTTGAACCAGCGCGTAAGAATTCGCGCGATATCGAAGGAGACGTCATGACGCTTGAACTCGCAGAACGACCCACCCACGCGCTGCTCGAAGCCGCCCGCTCCCACGCGACCGAAGCCGGCCTGTCCTACGCGGGCGGCGTGTCGCCGCAGGCTGCGTGGGCGCTCGTCCAGGCCGGCGACGCGGTACTGGTGGATGTGCGCACTGCCGAAGAACGCAAATTTGTCGGACTCGTGCCGGACAGTCTGCATGTCGCCTGGGCAACCGGCACCAGTTTGACGCGCAATCCGCGCTTCGTGCGTGAGCTGGAAGCCAAGACTGGCAAAGATGCGGTCGTGCTGTTGCTGTGCCGCAGCGGCAACCGCTCGGCGCTAGCCGCCGAGGCCGCCGCGAAGGCCGGTTTCACGCAGGTCTTCAACGTTCTGGAAGGCTTTGAAGGGGAACTGGATGAGGCGCAACGGCGCGGCGCCAGCAATGGTTGGCGTTTTCACGGGCTCCCGTGGATTCAGGACTGAAGCGAACCGGGTCGTCCACGCTGCACTTTACGGGGAGTAACCGCTGTGGCTGTGTTTGATGTCGATGAGATTGTTGAAGCGCTTCAGACGGTCCGCCAGCAATGGCGCGAAGTGCAGAAGCGCTCGCTCGAACCGGGCGGGCGCGAATTGCCGGGGCGCGAGGCGCTCGCGGAGATCATTGATACACTCAAAGGCGTGCTCTTTCCGATGCGGCTCGGGCCACCCGATCTGCGTCAGGAAAGCGAAAACTTCTACGTCGGGCATGCGCTCGACGCCGCGCTGCACGCGCTGCTCGCCCAGGCGCGGCTGGAGCTGCACTACCGCAGCCGGCATCAGCCGCCGCCCGCCGACACGATCGAGACTCAGGCGGCCATCGCGGTGCGCGCGTTTGCGGCGCGCCTACCGGCGATTCGCACCTTGCTCGACAGCGACGTGTTAGCGGCGTTTCACGGCGATCCCGCGGCGGGCAGCGTGGACGAAGTGCTGCTCTGCTACCCGGGCGTGCTGGCGATGATTCACCACCGGCTCGCCCACGAGCTTTATGGGCTGGGCCTGCCGCTGCTGGCGCGGATCGTCGCCGAGCTCGCGCATGCGCAAACCGGTATCGACATCCATCCCGGCGCGAAGATCGGCGCCGGCTTCTTCATCGATCATGGAACGGGTGTAGTGATCGGCGAAACGGCCGTCATCGGCGAACGGGTGCGCCTCTATCAGGCCGTCACGTTGGGCGCGAAGCGCTTTCCACGCGATGCACAGGGGCATCTGGAGAAAGGCCACGCCCGTCATCCGATCGTCGAGGACGACGTCGTGATCTATGCGGGCGCGACGATTCTCGGACGCGTCACGCTCGGACAGGGTTCGGTGATCGGCGGCAATGTGTGGCTGACACAGGACGTCGCGCCGGGTTCGCATGTGACGCAGGCGGTGTCGCGCAACGAAGGCACGAGCGCTGCCGCGGGTCTCGACCGTACACCGCGCGTTCACGCAGGCGCTGAGCATATCGCGGCGGCGGGGGCCGCGCGATGAGCGGACTCGTCAGGGAGTTCGGCGCCGCCGTGCGGCGCCTTCGCGAGGCACGCGGCTGGTCGCAGGAGCAATTGGCCGAGCACGCCGGACTCAACCGATCGTATGTCGGCGAGATCGAACGCGGTTCCGCCATCGCGTCGATCGTCACAGTCGATAAGCTGGCCCGCGCGTTCCAGGTGCCGATCGAACGCCTGCTCAATCCATCTTCCGACGGCGCGGACATCTCCGCACTCGCGCATCCCGCACGTGTCGACCCGGTCCCAGCGAGTTAGCAGACCTTCGGTTGCCGTCTATAGCATGTTGAAGGGCCGGGGTTGCCTCCCGATAATCACTTTCGCTCATAAGCTTTCCCGTTTTTCTTCTATCAACCCCGGAGCTTCAGATGACAGCAACAGTGGGCGGCCTGACGGCGCTCGGCGATACCGCAGCACGGCAACTAGCCAATGCCACCAAAACCGTTCCGCAACTCGCCACGATCACGCCGCGTTGGCTGACGCATCTGCTGCAATGGCTGCCGGTCGAGGCAGGCATTTATCGTCTGAACCAGGTGAAGAATCCCGAAGCCGTGGTGGCCGCCTGCACCGCACGCGAAGACGAGAGTATTCTGCCGCGCACCTTCGTGCCCTACGAAGAGCAGCCGCGCGAGTATTTCCTGAATGCCGTCAGCACGGTGCTCGACGTGCACACGCGGATCTCGGATCTGTACAGCAGCCCGCACGATCAGATCAAGGAACAACTGCGCCTCACGATCGAGACGATCAAGGAGTTGCAGGAAAGCCAGTTGATCAACAACCCGGACTACGGCCTGCTCGCGAATGTGGCCGAAGAGCAGCGCGTGTTTCCGCTGACCGGCGCGCCGACCCCCGACGATCTCGACGAATTGCTGACCAAGGTATGGAAAGAGCCGGCGTTCTTCCTGACGCATCCGCTCGCGATCGCCGCCTTCGGCCGTGAATGCACGCGCCGTGGCGTGCCGCCGCCGACCGTCAGCCTGTTCGGCTCGCAGTTCCTGACGTGGCGCGGTATTCCGTTGATTCCGTCGGACAAGGTGCCGGTCGCCGACGGCAAGACCAAGATCCTGCTGCTGCGCGTGGGCGACAAGCGCCAGGGCGTGGTCGGCCTGTTCCAGCCGGGCGTGGCCGGCGAGCAGGGTCCGGGTCTGTCGGTTCGCTTCATGGGCATCAACAATCATGCGATCGCGTCGTATCTGATCTCGCTCTATTGCTCGCTCGCGGTGCATTCGCCGGACGCGCTGGCAGTTCTCGATGACGTGGAGATCGGCAAGTACCATGACTACCCAGACACCTACAAGTAAGCCCATGGACAGCGTCCTGCCGCACGATGTGCCGACCGGTCCGCCTGGGGGTTTGCCTGCGGGCTTGCCGGATCCAGCGACGTTGGCGTCGCTGGCCAATGCGTTCTTCTCGGCATTGCCGGGCAACGCCGCGCACGCGGGCGCGACGCCCGGTGTCGCGGGCACGCTGCCGTTCACGGCGCCCGTGACCAGCGAAATCAGCAATCCGGCTCCGGCCGGCTCGCCACTCGCGGGCCCGGGCGGCACGGGCACCGGCGTGCCCGGCGCAGCGTTGCCGCAAGGCCATGTGCCTGGTGGCAACCTGCTGCCCTCGGCGCCGACGCAGGTGCTCTCGCTGGGTAATCGCGCGCCCGCCTTGGCGCCACATGCCACGGCGGCGAACGGCTTGCCGGATAATGTGGTGACCGTTGCGCCCGCACTCGATCCGCGCTTTGGCGGAGCCGCGCTGGGTGTGCCAGAGGGACATGGCGCACAGCGTCCGTCGGCCGGCGGTGCGTCGCCCGCGTCAGTTGCGTCGCCGGTCTCGCCGGCATCTGCATCGCCGTATTATTTTCTGGGCGAATCGGGCCAGCCTCACTCGTCGACAGCGGCGTCGCCGGATATCGTCGTGCCGGTGTGGAACGAGGTGAGTGCGCAATCGTTCGGTCTGCCCGCTGTCGATGAACCGCTTGCCGAGCAACGTTTCCCGTACGACCGTCCGGCCGCCTCGCACGCGGCGTCGACCCCGAGGCCGTCGCAGCATACGGACGGCGCGCATTATTTTCTGAACCTGAATGAGCCGTCGCGCTTTCCTGCGCAGACATCCGGCGCGGCGCACGGCGTGCCGCATGCCGGGCCGTCGGCCCATCCGCCATTCGATGTGAATGCGATCCGCCGGGATTTCCCGATCCTGCAGGAGCGTGTCAACGGCCGTCAGCTCGTGTGGTTCGACAATGCGGCGACCACCCACAAACCGCAGGCGGTGATCGACCGGCTGGCGTATTTCTACGCGCATGAAAACTCGAACATTCATCGCGCGGCGCATGCGCTGGCCGGCCGCGCCACCGACGCCTATGAGGCCGCACGCAGCAAGGTGCAGCGTTTCATCGGCGCGGCGTCGCCGGAGGAAATCATTTTCGTGCGCGGCACCACCGAGGCGATCAACCTGATCGCAAAGACGTGGGGCGTGAAGCATGTCGGCGAGGGCGACGAGATCATCGTCTCGCACCTCGAGCATCACGCCAACATCGTGCCGTGGCAGCAGCTTGCCGCGCAAACCGGCGCGAAGCTGCGCGTGATTCCGGTGGACGACAGCGGCCAGGTCCTGCTCGACGAATATCGGCGGCTGCTCAACGACCGGACGAAGATCGTCTCGGTCACGCAGGTGTCCAACGCGCTCGGCACGGTCGTGCCGGTCAAGGAAATCGTCGAACTGGCGCATCGCGCGGGCGCGAAGGCGCTGGTCGACGGCGCGCAGTCGGTGTCGCATATGCGGGTGGACGTACAGGCGCTCGACGCGGACTTTTTCGTGTTCTCGGGTCACAAGGTGTTCGGTCCGACCGGCATCGGCGTGGTCTACGGCAAGCGCGCGATTCTGGAAGACATGCCGCCGTGGCAGGGTGGCGGCAACATGATCGCTGACGTGACTTTCGAGCGCACCGTGTTCCAGCCTCCGCCGAATCGTTTCGAAGCCGGCACGGGCAATATCGCCGATGCGGTCGGGCTGGGTGCGGCAATCGACTACGTTCAGCGCGTCGGCATCGAGAACATCGCGCGCTATGAGCACGATCTGCTGGCTTATGCGACGAGCGTGCTGCAACCGGTGCCCGGTGTGCGTCTGATCGGCACGGCGCGCGACAAGGCCAGCGTATTGTCCTTCGTGTTGAAGGGCTACGAGACCGAGGAAGTGGGGCAGGCGCTGAACGAAGAGGGCATCGCCGTGCGCTCGGGGCATCACTGTGCGCAGCCGATCTTGCGGCGCTTCGGCGTCGAAGCGACCGTGCGGCCGTCCCTCGCGTTCTACAACACTTGCGATGAAGTCGACGCGCTGGTGTCGGTGGTGCGAAGGCTGTCGTCACGACGTTGACGATAAGCGGCGGTCGCGATGGCCGCCGCTTTTCTCACTCTCACTTGCGCAATGGCTTTTTCAAACCAGCGGGTTGGCGTTAGACGCGTTGTGTGCGCGTCGCTGATTGAAGCACGCGAACTTCGGCTCGACTAACGCGCGGGAGCAGTGATCACGGCTTTGACCGCTTGCCAGTATTGCGCCGTGACGGCAAGCTCCCCAAAGAACTCACTCCGGCGCCAGTCAGCTCGGCGACGCCACGACCCGCTAGCGCGCGACGCTCAATCGAGTCCGCGCACGGGCCGCCACCACGCCGCTATACGGAGCGGCTTGGCGGCGGCACATTAGCGGAGTGCCGGGTTAGGCGTCAGTGTCGAAGGAAGCGTTCTGGCCTGCATCAGCGGTCGATGCAGGCGCCGCTTGATCAGCGGAACCGTTTGCACCTGACGAGGCGGACTGCCCGGCGGTGGCGTCTGGCGCTACCGGAGCAGTCTGTTGTGCCTGCGGCTGCGTCCCGGCCTAACCCGTTGTCATGCCCGCGCTCCACATCCATCGATTCAAGGCTGCGTGGTCGGCCGAAGTCAGTGGGCGAGACTGCGTGGCGGAGATCTGCCCATCGCTGCCGACGGTATAGGCCCGTGCGCCAGAACGATCAACCTTTGTGACATTGCGGCTACCGTCCCCGTTGTAGTCGACCATCGTGAGCGTGCCCGTGCCTTCGTTGCGGTCGAAGGCGATGGAAGCGGTTGGTTGGCCCTTCGAATCGTAGTCGAACTTCTCGCCCACGTTGCCGAGATCGTTGTATGAATAGACGGAATGGCCGCCGTCCGGCTTCCGCACGGTCGTGTCCCCAACGCGGCCGGACAGCGGATCGTAATCGTCTGTCTCGGTCTCACCGCCGCCCATCATCTGTTTCCGCGTCAGCTGGTTGTCTGCGTTGTAGTGTTCGACCACCGGTTGCCCGTTGTTGGGCCTCATGACCTGGCGGCTGCCGTCCGGAGCGTACTGGACGATCACATCCGGCCCTCCTGCCGGGACGTAATGCCTGGCGGAGACAATGCGCCCGTTTTTGTCGAAGTTCTGCTCGTATCCCACCAGGTTCTGGTCGTTGTACGCATAGCTCGTCTTGCTGCCATCCGGATGGGTGATGTCCTGATTGGTCAGGCGGTTGTTGCCTGGATCGTAGTAGTTGTTCTGACCACCGAGTGCTGTTTCCGCACCGACCGGCTGCGGCGGTGCAATCTTCGCCGCGCGCTCGCTGTGCTCCTTGAACGCCTGCTGATCCGTCGCGCTGAACGTCATGGGCTGCTCCACGGACCGGTTGCCGTCCTTCTTGATGGTCACGCGCGTGCCGTTTCCATCGGCGCGCACCGAATCCAGCGTGCGGCTGCCGTCCTGGTTGTAATGCGTGTGTGACGAAACCCGTCCCGAGCCGGGATCGTAACGGTACTTGTCAACAGGGTTTCCCTTGGCGTCGTAGTCGCTCTGCAAGCCGATCTTGCCCTGATCGTTGAATGAATACAGCGTCTTGCTGCCGTTCGGACGTGTTACGACTTGATTCGTGTCGACTCCCTCGTTGGGGTCGAAATAGTCTTTTTGGGTTTCCCGGCCTTGGGAGTCGTACTGCGTCATCAGCTTGGTCCGGTTTTCCGCGGAGAAGAACGCATCTTCCCCTTTCATGGTGGGGCCGAATTGCGTTTCCATGCGCGAGCCGTCCGGACGGTAGCCGCGCTCAGTGCCGGAACCGTCGGCGTTGAAGTCGCTCTGCTGAATCGTCTTTCCGCCACCGTCCGTTACGTTGACGCCATAGCTGCCGTCAGGGCGGTAGTATGAGTAGTTGGCCGTCCGCAACGGCTTGCCTTGCGAGTCGACTGTCTGCGATTGCAGGCGCTTGCCATCCTTGAAGGTCTGTGTGGACACGTCGCCGGACGGCCACGTCTCGGTCATTGACGTGATGTCGCCGTGATCGTCGCTGTTGTAGTGAACCGTCGGTTGGCCGGGTTCGATAGGCGCGGATCCGCTCATGCTGCCGTCAGCGTTGTACTCGCTGCCGGCGCCGACATCACTCGGAATGTTCGCGAAAGATCCCATGAAGCTGGAGATGAGCCGGTTCTGGATTTGCGTTTCCGTAAGACCAGCGTTGGTGTTCTTTGCGTAGGCTTCGTCGAAATATGGGAAGAGCGCTGATGAACCAGCTCCTGTGAGCTTTGTCCCCGGCCGATCTGGCGTCGCTGTGTTCTGCTCGACTTCCCGAGCGATCTTCCATTGATTGCCTTCCGCTACAGCCTGGGCTCTTATATACCTCGTGGCCGCCTGGTTATATGCGTCCGGATCGCGGGGATTGACACCGTAATTTTGTGCGAATGCCCTCTCTTTGGGATCGTCGAGAAAATGGCTTAGCTCGTGAGACAAGGTTCCGAGCAGCTCAGTATCGTCATCATTGAGCAATTGCGGAGTCAAGATGACTTGTTTGCGAACCGGATCAAATTGCGTATACGAGTCGCTGATCACCGCAATAGGCCGGTACGCGCCGCTCTTGATTCGTTCATCTGCTTCATGGATATCCGAGACGAAGGTCGGACTCGCGTTGATCAGCTTGAGCTGATTCGGCGTAGGTTTCATGTCGCCCCAGAGGACTTCCTGGCCGGTGACAGGTTGCAGGTTCACGCTCATGGTGTCATCCTTTTCAGTCAATTGAGGGCATGCCGTCCCGAGCTGCAGTGCGCGGCTCGACAGGGTTAGATCGGCGGCATGGCCGCGCGTGCGCGGTAAGGGTAGGGTGTGCTTCTGCGGATTTTCGTGGCGGTAGCTGTTCATGCGGCACCGATAACGTGCTGAAGGATTTGTGCTGCGCGCCCGGATAAGGCTGCCGCACGCTGGCATTTCGAAAAACGATCGGCCAGAAGGGTGTGCCGGGACTCTTCGCGCCAAAGCGCGGCATCGGGCGCACCTTACTGGCAGCGTTCCAGCAGCGGCGCCCATTGCTCGGGGTGTTCCATTCTGAAACCGCAGGACGCGGGTTTGATTCGCTACAGCCATGACCACATTGAGGTGTTGGATAGGCCGGGAATCGAAAAGCGTGTGTGCGAATGTTATGGCGTAGTGAAGCGCGAATTCGCCCAGTTGTTACCCGCTCTGAAAGCGCCATGGACAGGGCGTGAACTGTTTTTCATCCGTCGATCGCGTGGCTGATCGACGCAACTATTGATGAAAGCACTTGGGTCAGGTCCTAATCGATCGGCCTTGACGCCTGCATTCAATCTATTCTCTTCAGATATTCCCACGGATAAATCCCTTGCGCGTGCCCGTCGCTGAACACGATCTGCATGCCGTAGCCCATCGGCTGCATGTCGACGATCGCGATACGCGGCGAATCCAGTCGCGCCTCGCCCGTATGCGCCAGCCGGCGGCATGTCGAGCAAGGGCAGCGCTCTCTCAACGTTGTGTTGTCGATCGATTGCGTGCGTCCGTCATCCCACGTCAGGGACAATCGCCCGCTCGCGGCGTGGACCGTGATCTGTTGAGGGGCGTTCATCGCTGTGTGCTTTCGATTTGAGTCAAGGCGATCCGCGCCGCCTTGCGGACTTCCGGATCGGGATCCGTCGCGGCCGCCTGCAAGGCTGGCAGCGACGCCGCGTCGCCCAGTTCGCCGAGCGACAAGGCTGCTTCCTTGCGCAAATTGCTGATCGCGTGCGTCAACAGCGATGCGACCGCCGCGCTTGTGCTTGCGTCGCGTAGTTTGCCCAAGGCACGGACCGCTTGCAGCCGGACTTGCCAGTAGTCGTCATCGAGCGCCTCGATCAGCGCATTGCGCGCGGCCGTCGCGCGCAGTTTGCCGAGCGTGGCCGCCGCTTCTTCACGGACCTGCCATGCGGCATCGCGTAGGGCGCCCAGCAACGCGACAACGGTGTCTTCGGTCGACGCCGCGCCGATGCCCAACGCGCCGATCGCCGCGCGCCGCACGGCGGCATTCGGATCATGCGTGGCGATGCTGGTCAGCGGCCCGAGAGCGCGCTCGCTTTTCAGCCAGCCGAGCACGCTCACGGCCTCGAGCCGCACGAGGTCCTCGCTCGCTGTCAGTGCGTCCAGCGCCGGTTCCAGTGCGCCCGCATAGCGCAATTCACGTAGTCCGCGAAGCACGGCCTGGCGCACGAACGGATCCTGATGCGTGCTCCAGGCTGCGAGCAGCGGCCCTGATTGTGGGTCCTTCAAACCGGACAGACTTTGCGCGGCCGCTTCGCGTACCTCGTCTTCTGGATCCACTAGCGCCTCGCAGAGCGCCTCGACCGCATCGGCACGTTCCCACGCACCAAGCACCTGGGCGGCCTGCGCGCGAACTTCCGAAGACGTGTCGTGACGCAAGGCGGCGACAATCGGTTCGAGCACGGTTTCGTCCTCGAGGTCGGCGAGCGCCAGCAGGGCGATGCGGCGCACGGCGGCGTCCGTGGATGTCAAACGCGGCAGCAGTTCGGCGGCTTCCGGATCGAGAGAGTCGGGGTCGAACGTCAGCGGAAGCGAGATATCGGTCATGAATGAAGTGATGTCTGGAGTGGAACGGATAGGGCCATGACGCAAGTAAAGTAGACGAAACCTGTCATGCCGCCGCCGCTTCGCGCAGCAACGCGAGGCAGCGCCGCTTGATCTCGACGAATTGCGCATCGGTCGTGGTCTCGTCGTCGCGCGGACGCGGCAACGTCACGCGCAGGTCGGCGACGATGCGCGCGGGCCGCTGCGACAGCACGAGAATGCGGTCGGCGAGGAACAGCGCTTCGTCGATATCGTGCGTGACGAACAGCACGGTCGTGGGGACCTGGGTCCACACGTCGAGTAGCAAGGCCTGCATCATGCGGCGCGTTTGCGCGTCGAGCGCGCCGAACGGCTCGTCCATCAGCAGCACGCGCGGCCGGTTGATCAGCGCGCGCGCGATTTCCACGCGCTGCTGCATGCCGCCCGACAACTGCGCCGGATAGCGTGTGCCGAATCCGCTCAGGCCGACCAGATCGAGCAGATCGCTCGCCTGGCGGCGCCGCTCGTCGGCGGCGAGGCCCTGCATCTTCAGACCGAACGCGACGTTGTCGATCACGCGCTTCCATGGAAACAGGGTGTGCTGCTGAAACACGAGGCCGCGTTCAGGGTGAGGGCGCAACACCCGTTCGCCGTCGACGGCGATCTCGCCCGCGCTGGCCTTTACATGACCGGCGAGCGCGGCCAGCAGGGTGGATTTACCGCATCCCGACGGTCCCAGCACGCAGACGAATTCGCCGGGTTCGACGCTGAAGTCGAGTTGATCGAGCGCGGTGAAACGCTGCTCGCGCAGGCCCACTTCCACGCTCAGAGTCCGCACGTCGATGCGTCCCGCCGGTTTCGATTGCAATTGCGTACTCATCGCTGCGACGCCTCCATCCGGTACCACGGTATCAACGCGAGGCCGGCGCGCCGCACCAGCAGGCTGCTGCCCATGCCCAACGCGCCGATCAGCAGCATGCCGACGACGATGTCCGCATAGTTCTGCAACGTGTACGACTCCCATGTGAAATAGCCGATCCCGTATTGGCCCGCGATCATCTCGGCGCTCACCAGGCAGAACCACGCGGTGCCCATGCCGATCGACAGGCCCGTGACGATGGCGGGCGCGGCGCCGGGCAGGATCACCTCGCTGAACAGCGCGCCGCCTCGCGTGCCGAGCGAACGCGCCGTCGCGACCAGCCGCGGATCGACGCCTTCCACGCCGTGGATCGTGTTGAGCAGGATCGGAAACAGCGCGCCGATAAAGGTGATGAACATCATGCTCATCTCCGACGAAGAAAACATCAGGATGGCGAGCGGGATCCACGCGACCGCGGGAATCGGCCGTAACACTTCGAGCGGCGGCAGCAAGGTGTCTTCGAACGCGCGATAGCGGCCGATAGCGAGCCCGAGTCCAATGCCCACGACGCTCGCCGCGACGAATCCCACCAGCACGCGCATGAGGCTCGCGAGCAGATGCATCGGCAGCTTCGGCGAGTGGAGCAGGGCCCATGCCGCCGGCACGACATCGCTCGGCGCGGGCACATTGGCGAAGGTCACGAAGCCGAACGAGACATGATATTCGGCGAGCACTTGCCAGATGCCCACACACGCCAGAACGGCGGCGATCCTGGCCAACGCGCGGATAAGGCGTGCCGGTCTCCAGATTCGCTGATCGGGAGCGCCGCGCCGGATGCTTGCGCTGTCGGTTGCTTCAAGAATGGCTGACATCCAAGACTCTCCTGAATAATGCGCGTCAGTGCACGCTGCGAGCTATCGGTCAGCGCGCCGCGACGGCCTGTGTCGCGTCGGTTTTGGCGGCGGCGAAATCCACGACATTGCCGTTCACCTGCTTCGCGTAGCTATCCGCGTTTTCTTTCAGGAGGAATCCGGCGAGATTGCCCTTGGCGTCCTTCACGTACCACGCCTGATTGGCGAAGAGTTTCAGTCCGCTCGAATGATCCTGGATGTACACGACGCGCACTTTCTTGCCGCCTTGTTCGAGCGTATTGACCACGGCGAACGCTTCTTGAGCCGATGCATAGTCGCGCACCTTGCCTTCGCCATCGACCCAGACCTGTGTCACGCCGCGCAGATCGGTGATGTGTTTGCCGGTTTGCGCGTCGTTGGCGACGAGCGGCTGCTTCGCGTAGTACTTGAGCGCCGCGTCGTAGTTCAGGCCGGATTGCTTGAACGCTTCACGGATATAGCGATCGTCGATGAAGGTGTTCACATCCAGATCGACGTCGGTCTTCTTCAGCAGCTTGAGCGTGCTGATCGCCGTGACCGTCGCCTGACGGTATTCGGGCTTCCACGTCAGATCGCGCGTTTGCAGACCGAGCGGCCCGTGAAACAGATAGTTGACTTCGGCGTCGATGCCGGTCACTTTCTGGATCAATTGACTGTACTTCTCCGGATCTTGCGCGAACAACTGGTTGGCTTCGATCACCGCGCGCAAATAGGCGACCACGACTTCCGGATAGCGCTTCGCATAGTCCGCGTCGACCAGCGTGCCGTGGAAGGTCGGCGCATGCGTCTGCGCGCCGTCGTAAATCTTGCGCGCAAAGCCGCGGAACGGGAACAGTTCGGCGAACGGCACGAAGTCGGCATGCGCATCGATCTTATGAGCCTTCAACGCGCTGCCGGCCACTTCAGGCGACTGCGTGATGATGTTCACGTCGGTGTCGGGATTCCAGCCTTGTGCCTTGACGGCCCGCAGCAGCATGCCGTGTGCCGCCGAAGCGAACGGCACGGAAATCGTCTTGCCTTTCAGGTCGACGACCGAGTGGATCGGCGAGTCGTCCGGCACGACGATGCCGTTGCCGCTGCCCTCGATGCTGCCCGAGAGCACGGTGATGAACACGCTCTTCTTACCCGCCTTCTGGAACGCCGTGCCGTTCAAGGAACCTGGAAAGTCCGCCATCGATCCGAAGTCGAGCTTGCCCGCGACCATCTCGTTGGTGATCGGCGCGCCGGACGTGAAGTCCTTCCATTGCACGTCGTATTTGACGTCCTTGTACTTGCCGTCGTGCGGCAGGTACTTGTCGAGCAGATTCAGTTCGCGGATCAGCAGGCCGCCGGTGGCGCAATTGATCGTCGTGTCCTGAGTGCCGATCGCAATGCGGATGGTCTCGGCGCGCACGGCGCTAGTGGTGAGCGCCAGCAGGCCGCTCGCGAGGAGCGTCGTGGCAAGCAGATGACGGATATTCATGAGTTAAATCCCGGTTGATAAGCAGCCGTGCTTCAAAGTGGATGGTTCGTCGCGATGGTTTCGTCATTACCGCAGCAGATACGGAATCTCGACCCTGACCGCATCGGTCGGGCAATCTTTTTCGCAAGGCATGCAGTACCAGCATTCGTCGAACTTCATATAGGCCTTGCCCTTGCTCAGATCGATCGCGAGCAGGTCGAGCGGGCAGACATCCACGCAGACAGTGCAGCCTTTGTCGGCAATGCACTTGTCCTCGTCGATCGTGACGGGCGCGGCGCTGCGTTGGAAAATGTCGTGCGGTGTCGTCGGCATGGTGGTTCCTCAGGCGTCGGCAAGCGCGGGCTCGCCGATGCGCAGGTTCTGATAGGCGTGACTGTCGTGAGCGTCGAGCGGCACCACGTAGGGTTCGACGGCCCGTTTTTCGCTGCTCATGCGACCCGTTGCGTCTTTGCGCAGATGCGTGTGGCAAAACCATTCCGCGTCGTTGCGCTGCGGATAATCGACCCGATGGTGATACAGCCCCCACCGGCTTTCCGTGCGATACAGCGAAGCATGCGCGGCCATTTCGGCGCAGTCGCGAATCGCCCGCACTTCGGCGGCGCGCATCAGTTCGTGTGGGTTGTCGGCCTTGATCCGGCCGATGTCGTCGGCGATTTCGGCAAAACGTTGCTGGCCGATTTCCATCTTTCGCGTGACTTTGGGCGGTTGCAGATAGTCGTTCACCATGCGGCGCAGTTTGTATTCGACTTGCGCCGGCGCGAGTCCTGTGTCGCGTTCAAGCGGTGCGTAGATGCGCGAGCGCTCGGCGTCGATCTGCTCATCGTCCAGCGCGGCGTGCTCGCGGCCCTCGACGTATTGCGCGGCGTTGTGGCCCGCGAACCAGCCATAGGTAAACGCGCCGAGCATGTAGTTGTGCGGCACGGCGGCCATGTCGCCGGCGGCATAGAGGCCCGCAACCGTGGTTTCCGCTCGCTCGTTCACATACACGCCGGATGCGCTATGACCGCTGCAAAAACCGATCTCGGAGATGTGCATCTCGATCATCTGCTCGCGATAGTCGGTACCGCGTCCCGCATGAAAACGTCCGCGGCTCGGCCGCTCGTTCGTATGCAGGATCTGCTCGATGGTCTGAATGGTTTCTTCCGCGAGATGGTCGAGCTTCAGAAACACCGGGCCGTTGCCGCTCTGCAGTTCCTGATAGAACTCCCACATCATCTGGCCGCTCCAGTAATCGCACTCGATGAAGCGTTCACCCTTGCCGTTCGCCGTAAACCCGCCGAGCGGTCCCGTCACGTAGGCGCAAGCCGGGCCGTTGTAGTCCTTGATCAGCGGGTTGATCTGGAAGCACTCGAGATTCGCCAGCGCGGCGCCGGCGTGATAGGCCATCGCGTAGCCGTCGCCGGCGTTGGTGGGATTCTCGTAGGTGCCCATCAGGTATCCCGACGATGGCAAGCCGAGCCGGCCCGCCGCTCCGCAGCAGAGAATCACCGCCTTTGCGCGCACCACGTAGAAATCGGCCGTACGGCAATCGAAGCCCAGCACGCCGCAGGCGCGCCCTTGCGCATCGGTCAGCACGCGAGTGACCACGATCCGATTGGTGATCGCAATGCGCGCGCGTTTGAGCTGCCGGTACAGCACTTTCTTGATGTCGTGGCCTTCCGGCATCGGCAGGACATAAGAGCCCATGTGATGCACTTTCTTGACGGCATAGTCGCCGGTGCCGTCTTTCTCGAACTTCACGCCCCAGCGGTCGAGTTCCTCGATGGTCTTGAAGCTGTGCCGCGCGTAAGCGTAGACGGCCGACTGATCGACAATGCCGTCGTTCGCGATGGTGATTTCCCGCGTGTACTGCTCGGGCGTCGCGTGACCTGGGATGATGGCGTTGTTCAGGCCATCCATGCCCATCGAAATCGCGCCGCTGCGTTTGACGTTGGCCTTTTCCAGCAGCAATACCCTGAGGTTCGGATTCTGTTCCCTGGCCTTGACGGCAGCCATTGGACCGGCCGTGCCGCCGCCCACGACGACCAGGTCGTACTCGATCACATGTGTATTCATTTCGTCTTCCTTGTGCTCTTCTTCTCTTTCTGACGATCGATGCGAAAGCGGTACTGAAACGCATCGCCGCGGAAATAGAGGTATTCGTAGTCGATCGGCGTGCCGTCCGCACTATGCGTGAGACGTTCGATTCGCAGCACCGGGCTGCCTTCCTCGACGTTCAGTGCTTCGACGATGTCTTCGTCGGCGAGAATGGCGTCGATGGAGACGTCCGCGTGGCCGAGCGGCACGGCGCAATCGTTCTCGAGAATCAGAAAGATGTCGCGCGTGACGAGGTCCGCGTTGGCGAGGCGTTTGCCCAGTGCTTCCGGCACCCATGTAATTTCTAGCGATACAGGTTCGCGATTGAGCAGGCGCACCCGATGGATCTCGGCCACTTTCGCGCCCTCGGGCAACTCAAGGCGCTGAGCGATCTGCGCGGTGGCCGGAATGAAACGGATGTGCTTGAGCTGGTTGACGATTTCATATCCCATCGACGACATCGCTTCGGCGAAGCCTTGCAGCGCGCTGACGTTCTGGAAGGCTTTCGGCTTGGAAACGAAGGTGCCCTTGCCGTGAAGCTTGAAGACAAGGCCTTCCTTCTGCAGATCGCCGAGGGCTTGTCGCACGGTGATGCGGCTGACATCGAACATCGCGCACAGATCGTTTTCGGACGGCATCTGCGAATGGGCCGCATATGTGCCGTTCAGAATGCGCGCGCGCAACTCCGTCTTGATCTGCTCGTAGAGCGGCGGAGCGGCAAGCGGCAGCACGTTGGCGGGGTCGGATTTCGTCATGGTTTTGCGGGGTTGTCTGTACTTGTTATGACAAGTTGAATCACAGTCTAGTGATGGAGTCCTGCCGGGCGAACGAAGATTTTGTGCTTTGTATTTCTTCAGGGACGCGTTTGGGACTGATGTCGGCGCGCATCCGTGCGGCACGGCGGCCGGGAGTGGGAATGACCCGCGAACCGCCTGCAAGCAGCCGCGGCGAAGCGCGATTAAACTGGCTCGACCTTGTTTGCGATGGAGAGCGGCACATGTCACGTCAGCTTCGCCTCGGCGCTTTCATGCGCCCCACGACAATTCATACCGGCGCATGGCGCTATCCCGGCGCCTATGCGGACGCCAATTTCAATTTCGGGCATCTGAAGCGTTTCGCGCAGACGCTCGAACGCGGCCGCTTCGATGCGTTCTTCATGGCCGACCATCTGGCGGTGCTCAATATGCCGCTCGATGCGCTCAAGCACAGCCACACGGTGACGTCTTTCGAACCGCTGACGCTGTTGCCCGCTCTGGCGGCGGTAACCGAAAGACTAGGGCTGGTCGCCACGGCGTCCACCACGTTCGACGCGCCTTATCACGTCGCCCGGCGTTTCGCCTCGCTCGACCACATCAGCGGCGGCCGCGCGGGGTGGAATCTCGTGACGACGTCGAACCCGGACGCCGCGCTCAATTTCGGCCTCGACGAGCATGTCGAGCATGACGAACGCTATCGGCGTGCCCGCGAGTTCTTCGATGTGGTCACCGGCCTCTGGGACAGTTGGGCCGACGACGCCTTTATCCGCGATACGGCGACCGGCACATTTTTCGATCCGCAAAAACTGCATGTATTGAACTATAAGAGCGAGAACTTCTCGGTGCGTGGGCCGTTGAATATCGCGCGTCCCATTCAGGGCTGGCCGGTCATCGTGCAGGCGGGTTCATCCGAAGCGGGGCGGCAGATCGCGGCCGAAACCGCCGAGGTGGTGTTCACCGCGCAGAGCCGGCTCGAAGACGGAAAGCGCTTCTACGCCGATGTGAAAGGCCGCATGGAAAAGCTCGGGCGTTCACGGGATCATATGAAGATACTTCCGGCTGCCTTCGTGGTGGTCGGCGATACATTGGACGAGGCACAGGAAACGCGCGCGCGGCTCGACACGTTCGTTCACTACGAGAGCGGCCTTGCTTCGTTGTCGATCGCCTTGGGGCACGACGTGTCCGGCTTGGATCCCGACGGACCGCTGCCCGACATCCCCGAGACCAATGCGAGCCGTACCTCGCGGCAAAGAGTGGTCGACCGGGCGCAGCGCGACAGGCTGACGATTCGTCAACTCGCGCAGCGGATCGGCGGTTACTCGGGACTGGAGATGGTCGGCACGGCTGCGATGATCGCGGATCAGATGGAGCAGTGGTTGGTGGAGGAGGGCTCGGACGGGTTCAATGTGATGTTCTCGCATCTTCCCGCCGGTCTCGATGACTTCGTCGATAAAGTCATTCCTGAATTGCAGAAGCGAGGACTGTTCCGGCGCGAATATGAAGGCGTGACGCTGCGCGAGAATCTCGGTTTGCCGCGGCCTGCAAACCGGTTCTTTCCTGCTTGATGTGAGGCGCTCCCATTGATGCGGTTGTTCCAGAGGCGCGATATGACATTCGCCGCTTAGCACCTGAAAATTGCTTCGTTTGTTCTGCCCGCAAGCGTTGGTAGAGTGAGTGGTTCACGCACAAGAGCAACGTCGATCGACGTCTTGCGCGGACCATCAAGAACAACAGGAAACCACCGCTATGAATTTCAGAGTGCTTGGGGCAGTGATTGCCGGAAGTCTGCTCATCATGTCCACGGCCGCGCACGCGGATCGTCTCGACGACATCAAGAAAGCGGGCGTGCTGCGTGTTGCCGCGTTCGACAGCAATCCGCCGTTCGGCTTTGTCGATCCGAAGAACAACCAGATCGTCGGGCTCGACATCGACTATGCGCGTGCGCTCGCGGCCCGGCTCGGCGTCAAGCTCGATATCCAGCCGACCAATCCGGCCAACCGCATCGCCTTCCTGAAGTCGGGCAAGGTGGATCTGGTGTTCGCCAACTTCACGATCACGGACGATCGCAAGAAAGAAGTCGATTTCAGCACCCCGTATTTTGCGTCCGGCACGCAGTTCATCGCGAAGAAGGGCACGCTCAGTTCACCGCAGCAGCTGAACGGGTTGCGGATCGGCGCGGATAAAGGCACGACCAACGAACAGCAGGTACGGGCGCAATTCCCGGGCGCCACGATCGTCGCTTACGACGACACGCCGTTCGCATTCGCCGCGCTGCGCACGGGCAACGTGCAGGCGATCACGCAAGACGGGCCGAAGCTCGTCGCGTTGCTGGCGAAAGTGCCGGACAAGGCGAACTACGAGATCCCGCCGTTCACGATCTCCAACGACTACGAAGGTGTGGGTGTGCCGAAGGGCGAGACGCGACTGCTCGATGTCGTCAACGAGACGTTGAAGGATCTCGAGGCCAAAGGCACGGCCGGCAAGATTTACGACACCTGGTTCGGCCCGACAAGCGCCGCGCCGCTGCCGCGTTTGTTCAAGATCGGCGACCCGCAAAAGAGCTGATGTACGTCGCTTTGCAAGCGCCTGAATACGGCCCGGTCATGACTCGAAACGAGCGGCCGGGCCGTCTTGCTGATAGAAGACCGCTTTTTTTCGAATGCATTTCATGAATCTCTGGCTGGAGCCCCGCTATCTCGACTGGCTCGCACACGGCTTTGTCATCACCCTGGTTCTGTCGGCGTGCGTGAGCGTATGCGCCACGTTGCTAGGCTTCGGGCTGGCGATGGCTCAAATCTCCCAACATCGCATGGTCGCTGCAACGGCGCGGCTCTACGTGCTCGTGTTTCGCAATTCGCCGCTGCTGGTGCAGTTGCTATTCTGGTACTTCGGCGCGGCGACGCTGTTGCCAGAACACTGGATGACGTGGCTGAACGCGCCGCATCTATTGAGCGCCGGGCCTATTGTCCTGCGCTGGCCGAGCTTCGAACTGTTCGCCGGCTGGCTCGGCTTGACCTGCTACAGCACCGCCTTCATCGCCGAAGAGTTTCGCGCCGGCATCCGCGGCGTGGGCATTGCGCAATACCAGGCGGGCGCCGCATTGGGCATGACGCGTTACGCCACCTTGCGTCACGTGATCCTGCCGCAAGCGGTGCGCATCGCCACGCCGCCGCTCGCGGGGCAATACATGAATATCGTGAAGAACTCATCGTTGACGATGGCGATCGGCGTGGCCGAGCTGTCGTATATGTCGCGTCAAGTCGACACGGAGAGCTTCCGGACTTTTCAGGCCTTCGGCACGGCAACGGTGCTGTATGTCGTCACCATCGCGTTGATCGAAACGGCATTGGTGATCTGGCAACGCGCAGGTGTACGTGCTGTGCAAGGGGGACACGCATGAGTGCGCTCGAATGGCTGCCGACGCTGCGCTATCTGCTGTTCGGTGCGTTCCCCAATGGGCCGCTGGGCGGCGCGGCGTTGACTGTCGTGCTGTCGGTCGTGTCGGCGTTGCTGTCCGCTGCGGTAGGGTTGGCGGGCGGCGTGGCGCTCTCGATGACGCGCGGCGCCGCGCATCTGCTCCTGCTCGGAATCGTCGCGTTTTTCAGGGCGATTCCGGTGCTGATGCTGATTTTCTGGACGTTCTTCCTGATGCCGATTCTGCTGCACGTCGACGTGCCGGGTCTGGCGGCGGTGGTGTGCGCGCTGTCGTTGATCGGTGGCGCGTATCTGTCGCATTCGGTGCATGCGGGCATTGTCTCGATTGGAGCAGGCCAGCAGAACGCGGCGCTGTCGCTCGGGCTCACGCGCTGGCAGGCGCTGCGTTATGTGGTGCTGCCGCAGGCGGTGCGCGTCATGATGCCGTCGTTCGTCAATCAGTGGGTGTCGCTCGCGAAGGACACCTCGCTCGCGTATATCGTCGGGGTGCCGGAATTTACCTTTCTCGCCAATCAGGTCAATAGCCGGCTAATGATTTACCCCGCGCAGATTTTCGTGTTCGTCGGGATCGTGTATCTGGTTTTGTGCTCCGCGTTGCAATGGGTTGCTTCTCGTGTGCTGTTGCGCGCGCCGGCCGCTCGCGCCACCGCCGCGGACACGGACGACACCGACACCGGCACGGCGTGCGGCAAAGAACATGGCGTGGCGATGCCATGACGCGATGAGTATGCGCAGCGGGCGCCGCGCGGGTTCGTTGGTGTGACCTGTGCCGATCCGCGACTTTCAGTGCTGCCCGACAGTCCCGGTCAATCCGTCCAGCAACTGCGCGCGCAGTTCCATCAACGACAGGTCGCGCCGGTCGCGCGGCCTCGCTGTGTCGATGGCGATATCGCGCACGACGCGTCCCGCGCCACTGCCATCGGGCGATGCGAGCAACAGCACGCGGTCGGATAGATAGAGCGCTTCGTCGAGGTCGTGCGTGACGAGGAGGGCTGCTGTGTTGTGTGTACGTGTGAGCGCAAGCAACAGGTCTTGCAGACGCGCGCGGGTCATCGCATCGACGGCGCTGAACGGTTCGTCCAGCAGCAACAGGTCCGGTTGGGAGAAGAGTCCGCGCACCAGTGCGACGCGCTGCGCCATGCCGCCCGAAAGCTGCTTGGGCAACGCCTCTCGCACATCGGCGAGACCGACTTCACCGAGCAGCTCGGCGACGCGCGGATCGCTGCCACGCCGCGGGCCTGCTGCGAATGCGACGTTGTCGGCGACCGAAAGCCAGGGCAGAAGACGCGGCTCCTGGAAGATCACGCCCAACCGCGCCGACGGGCCGTGCTGTGGCACGCCGTCCAGCCGTATCTCGCCGTCGAAATCCCGGTCGAGACCCGCGATCGCGCGCAACAGCGTGCTCTTTCCGCAGCCGCTTGGTCCGACAAGGCTGACGATCTCGCCGCGCCCGATTTCGAAACGCACGCGCTCGAGCACCGCACGGCCGTCGTACTGTTTGCTGACGGCGCGAACGTCGAGAAGCGGGCGAGAAAGGGAAACTGTCGACATAGGGGGGTGCTACACGACTCTTCGTGAGGGCTGACGTTCGGCAGCGAAGTCGCGCCACGACAGCGTATGCGTTTCGATCGACTTGAGGACGCTGTCGCTCAACTTGCCGAGCAAGGCGAGCAACAGGATCGCGCCGAACACAATGTCGGGGCGTCCCGTTTCGCGTCCGTCGCTAAGCAGATAGCCAAGGCCGCGAGTCGCGGCGATCAGTTCGGCGGCCACCATGAACATCCACGCAAGACTGAGTCCGGTGCGCAGACCGGTAAAGATTTGCGGCAGCGATGCGGGTAACAGAATGCGGGTGAACAGCGCCCGCTGATCGAGCCGATTGACCTCGCCGAGTTCGATCAGCTTTCGATCGACATCGCGAATCCCCGCGACGACGCTCAATTGCACGGGAAAAAACGCACCAATTGCGATCAGCGTGATTTTCGGCGCTTCGTCGATGCCCATCCACAGTAGCAGGATCGGCACCCACGCAAGCGACGGAATCGCGCGCAACGCTTGACAGGCCGGATCGAGCAGCGCATCGATGCGCCGGCTCAGTCCCATCGCCGCGCCGATCAACAGCGCGAGAGCCGAGCCGATCCCGAAGCCCGCGAACACGCGCAGGCAGCTCGCGCCGATATGCCGGCCAAGCCGCGCGCCGCCCATGTCCCACAGCGTTTGCGCAATCGAACTGGGTGCGGGCACGAGGTGCGCGGGCAAGACCGACAGACGGACCAGTCCTTCGACAAGCAGCAGAAAAACCAGCGGCAGCGCAAGTCCCGCCACGCGCCAGGCCTTCAGCGGATCGCGTCGTGGCGGCGCTTCGCGATGCCGTCGAGCGGTTGATGCGGAATCGTCGAGCGACAGTGAATCGTCGGTAGCCATGATCGTGAGGCGGGCTTACTTGCCGGCGTCGGCCGCGATGATGGGCTGCGCGGGTTTTGCATCGATCAACGCGTCGATGATCTG
This sequence comes from Paraburkholderia sediminicola, assembly GCF_046027355.1. Lineage (GTDB taxonomy): Bacteria > Pseudomonadota > Gammaproteobacteria > Burkholderiales > Burkholderiaceae > Paraburkholderia > Paraburkholderia sediminicola_B. The sequence goes on from NZ_JAQQEK010000008.1 coordinate 89,356, forward strand.
GTTCAGGTTCGTATCCGGTTTGACCAGTTGCTCCTGCGTGAGAATCGGCGCGGCGGCCTTGAGCGCGGCGAGCTGTTTGGCGCCCGGTTGCGGCTGGCTGAAGTCGTTGCGGCTCAACTGCAGTTTCGCCACCGGCAGCGACACCTTCGATTCCTCGGCGACGATTTTCGCGGTCTCTTCAGGATGGGCCGTGATCCATAAGCGTGCCTTTTCGTAAACCTTCAGGACGTGCGCCAGCGTATCGGGATGCGCGCTGATGAAGTCTTCGCGCGCGTCGAGCAAGCCCCACGTATTGAAGTCAATGTTGCGGTAGAGCAGGCGCGCGCCGTCGTCGATCTGCGCGGCGGCCATGTGCGGATCGAGACCGGCCCACGCATCCACCTGAGCGTTGGCGAGCGCGACACGTCCATCGGGATGTTGCAGATTCACGATCTCGACGTCGTCGCGCGACAGTCCGGCGGTGTGCAGCGCGCGCAGCGTGAATAGAAAAGGATCGGTGCCTTTGGTGGCGGCGATCTTTTTGCCCTTCAGATCAGCGAGTGTCCGGATCGGCGAATCCTTGCGGACGACGAGCGCGGTCCATTCGGGACGCGAGAAAACATAGACGGCGCGAATTGGATTGCCGTTGGCCTTGCCGAGCACGGCGGCGAGGCCGGCCGTCGAGCCGATATCGATCGCGCCGCTATTCAGGTATTCGAGCGCACGGTTGCTGCCGAGACTCAACACCCATTTCACTTGCGTGTGATCCGCTGCCAGTTCCTGTTCAAGCCAGCCGTTACGCTTGATGACCAGACTTTCCGGCGAATAGTATGCATAGTCGAGCTTCAACTCGGCTGGCGGAGCGGCGTTTGCCGTGACCGGCGCGAGGCTCGTCAGCGTGGAGGCGGCAACCGCCGCAGCGGTCAGAAGACGGCGCACTGCAGCCGGCCCCTGGGTGATCGATAGTCGTGCTGCGCCCCGAAAGAATGGCATGGCTGGTCCTTTGCGTTATTCCGTTATGACCTTTGAATGTACCCAACTCGCGGCTGCAAGCGAACGAATAAAAGCTCACAACCAAAGCACATCGCGCGCTTTGGCTGCGGTGACGCCGTGATGACAGAGCGTCGAGATGCTGCGACGCTTGCATCGGGAGAGCGGAGGAGAGCGCAATGAGCGCGGGCCGGCTCGCGGTAAAGCGGATGCCGGCCCGTGCTCATTGCGCTTAACCGCGCGGTATGCAACCGCGCGATCTCTCGCGGCAAACAGTCCTCAGAAATCGAGCCCCGGCCCACCCGCGCCCGGACCGCCGGGTTGGCCCGCTGCCGGTGCATCCTTCGGTGCCTCATGGACAGTGGCGTCGGTGGTCAGCAGCAGACCCGCGACCGATGCCGCGTTCTGCAGCGCCGTGCGCGTGACCTTGGTCGGATCGAGCACACCTGATTCCACCAGATCGCCGTATTCGCCGGTCTGCGCGTTGTAGCCGAAATTGCCCGCGCCTTCAGCGACCTTCGCGACCACCACGCTGGCTTCTTCGCCGGCATTCGTCACGATCTGGCGCAGAGGCTCTTCAAGCGCGCGCAGCACGATCTTGATGCCCGCTTCCTGATCGGCGTTCACGCCCTTGAGTCCGCTGATGGCCTGCTTCACGCGAATCAGCGCGACACCGCCGCCCGGCACGATGCCTTCCTCGACAGCGGCACGCGTCGCGTGCAGTGCGTCGTCGACACGGTCTTTCTTTTCCTTCACTTCGATCTCGGTTGCGCCGCCGACCTTGATGACCGCCACGCCGCCGGCCAGTTTCGCGACCCGTTCCTGCAGTTTTTCGCGGTCGTAGTCCGAGGTCGATTCCTCGATCTGGGCGCGGATCTGCTTCACGCGCGCTTCGATGTTCTTGCTGTCGCCGGCGCCGTCGATGACGGTGGTGTTCTCCTTGCCGACCTCGATCCGCTTGGCTTGACCCAATTCAGCGAGCGTCGCTTTTTCGAGCGACAGTCCCGTTTCTTCGGCGATCACCTGGCCGCCGGTCAGAATCGCGATGTCTTCGAGCAGCGCCTTGCGGCGATCGCCGAAGCCCGGCGCCTTGACCGCGACGGTCTTCAGAATGCCGCGAATGTTGTTCACGACGAGCGTGGCGAGCGCTTCGCCTTCCACGTCTTCCGCGATGATCAGCAGCGGACGGCCAGCTTTGGCGACCTGTTCCAGGATCGGCAGCAGGTCACGGATGTTCGACACCTTCTTGTCGTGCAGCAGCACAAACGGATTGTCGAGCACGGCCACCTGCTTGTCCTGGTCGTTGATGAAATACGGCGACAGGTAGCCACGATCGAATTGCAGACCTTCGACGACATCGAGTTCATCGTCGAGCGACTTGCCGTCTTCCACGGTGATCACGCCTTCCTTGCCGACGCGGTCGATCGCTTCGGCAATACGCTGGCCGATGGACTCCTCGCCGTTGGCCGAAATGGTCGCGACCTGGGCGATTTCCTTACTGGTCGTGGTCGGCTTGCTGATCTTCTTCAGCTCATCGATCGCGGCGATCACGGCCTTGTCGATGCCGCGCTTCAGGTCCAACGGATTGAGACCGGCCGCCACATACTTCTGGCCTTCGCGCACGATAGCTTGCGCGAGCACGGTCGCGGTGGTGGTGCCGTCGCCGGCGGCATCGCTGGTGCGCGAAGCGACTTCCTTCACGAGCTGCGCGCCGATGTTCTGCACGCGGTCCGGCAATTCAATTTCCTTGGCGACCGAGACGCCGTCCTTGGTGACGACAGGCGAGCCGAAGCTGCGTTCCAGCACGACGTTGCGGCCTTTCGGACCCAGCGTGACCTTGACCGCGTTGGCGAGAATATTGACGCCTTCGACGAGTTTCGAGCGGGCGACGTCGCTGAAAATAATTTCTTTTGCTGCCATGGTTTGACGCTCCGTTCGTTATTGAGTGACCACTGCGACGACATCTTCCTCGCGCAGCACGAGCAGCTCGTTGCCGTCGACTTTGACCGACTGTCCCGCATATTTGCCGAACAGCACGCGTTCGCCGACTTTCAGATCGGGCTCGATGCGTTTGCCGTCGCTATCGCGTTTGCCCGGACCGATGGCGATCACTTCGCCCTGATCGGGTTTTTCGGCGGCGCTTTCGGGAATCACGATGCCCGAAGCGGTTTTGGTTTCCTGGTCGAGACGCTTGACGATCAAGCGGTCATGCAAGGGGCGTAGGCTCATGGTTCGATTTCCGCGGTTGAATTCTGGCACTCGTCGGTGGTGAGTGCTGACCGGAATCGAGTATAGAAAGATGCCGCGCGACGCTCCAATAAGCGATTCATCGAAGGTTATGAGCGTTAGGCATTTGGCTCGTGCAACGCATCTAGAGACGCGGCGCCGGGTGCGGAACGAAATGCGCTGACCAGCGTACGCAGCGCGGCACGGACCTGTGGGTCTGACGTTGACGAATAGAGCACGACTTCGCGTGACGGCAAAGGCGGCAAGCCGAGGCGCGGACCCACGTCGATCGTGCCTGGCGGCGCCACGCGCAGCGCGAGCGCCGCGACCGCGAGGCCCGCTTGCGCGGCCGCGCCGATCGTCGCGATGCCGCCGCCGACGAACACCTCGACCCATGGCACGCGCGCCTCGTCCAGGGCATCGACAGCCATGGCCCGCACGCGGCACGGATAGGGTTGGGTCGCGAGCCGCAGCGGGTCGCCTGCGCGATGCGTCCAGTCGGGCGTGGCCATCCAGCCGAACGGTTCCTTCTGCAGCGTTTCGCCGTCGCGGCGGCTGTCGTCGTGACGCAGTACCAGCGCGGCGTCCAGCGCGCCGCGGTCGAAGTCGGCTTCGATCTCGCGCGAGCTCGCCACGCGCATCTCGACGAGCAGACCGGGATCGGCACTGTGCACGTGCCGCAGCAACACCGGCAATTCGCCGCCGACGATGTGATGGCTGATGCCCACTTTCAGCGTGGTGCGCTCGTGGATCATCGCGCCGAGCGCATCGTCATGTGCGCCGAGCAGACGGCGGGCGGCTTGCAGAAACACTTCGCCCTTCGGCGACAGGCGCACCCTGCGCGGCGTGCGTTCGATCAGCCGATGGCCGAGCCGGTCTTCCAGGCGCTTGAGCTTCAGACTGATTGCCGATTGCGTGCTGTTCAACGCATCCGCGGCGCGTGTGAAGCTTTGCAGATCGGCCACCAGCACGAAAGCCCGCACCGCTTCGAGGTCGAGTGTCTTCATGGCGATTCATTTGTATTTGTCATCATTGAAATACGCGGCAGCCTGTTTATGAACGGTGCCGACCGTGACACGCTAGCGCTATCCACGATAACCGGCAAGCGGACGGCGAGAGCGCCGTTCGACCTGATCGAAAGGACACGCCATGCGCGCAATCACGCAGGATCATGACGATAACGAGCCGTATCCGCCCGCTTTATCCGCTCGCGACGAAGCCGAGCTCGACCCGCACGACGCGCTGTGCGCGCATCTGACCGGCCTGTGTTCCGGCGCATTGATCATTCTGGGCACGACGGCTGTGGTATTCGCAGTGGCTCGCTGCTTGTGACGGTACAGTGCTTCGCGATGATTCATCGCAGCTATACGGAAATCCGGCGTTGAACGCCCGTTGCCGCTCGGGCAACCTGTAGGTTCACTCATCGAGGGAATGACGATCATGCTCATCAAGCAATATGAACACCGCTTGCCTGCGGACTACGCCATGTCGCAGATTCGCACGCGCGGCCAAACTCGCGGGCCGCTTTGGGACCACGCAGAGGGGCTCGCGTTCAAGGCTTTCGCGCTGCGTGAGCGCGACCAGCACGGGGCGCCGCACAACGCCTATGCGTCGATTTATCTATGGTTCGACGAAGCCGAAGCGGCCAGATTCGTGACGGGCCCGCGCTTCGAGGCGGTGATCGAATCGTTCGGCCGTCCGCCGATTCAGACGTGGTTGCCGCTTGCTGTGCATGCGGGTCATGACGCACCTGCGTTGTCGATTTACCGTGAAGAGGTGGTGGTCGGCGAGGGCGTCGATCTCGGCGAGTTGAGTGCCGCCGAAACTGAGCGCAACGCGCGGATTGCCACGCGCGAGGACGTCGTCGTGTCGCTCGCGGGTCTCGACACGTTCAACTGGAAGCTCGCGCGTTTTACGCTGAGTTCGGCGCCGTTGCGTGCGATCGAGGGTCTCGCCGGTTATGAAATCGCCTATCTGGCCGCGCCGGGGCTGGCGCGTCTGCGGGAGTCAACCGTGCGTGCTGCGCCGACCACGCTGTGAATACAGCGCATGCGTGCTTTCCATGAGCAGTACGCATGCTGCAGGAGATCGTCGAGCGAGCGGTCGAGGCTTTTGGGCGGCTCGACGTGCTGGTCAACAACGCGGCCTATCAGATGAGCTATCCGTCGTTCGAAGATATCAGCGACGAAGAATGGGACAAGACCTTCGATACCAACATCGGCGCGATGTTCAGGATTACGCGGGCTGCGGTGAAGTATATGAAGCCTGGGGCGTCGATCGTGAATACGTCGTCGATCAATGCGGATCATCCCAATCCGGGGTTGATCGCCTACGCGGCCACCAAAGGCGCGATTCAGAATTTCACTGGCGGCCTTGCTCGAGTGCCTTTTGCGCCGACTTTGCGATCACACTGCGCACCGCGTTGCGCCAGCTATTTCATCGGTCTTCCGCGGTTGACCTGCGAACCGCTGCTGTTTCCGTGAACTTCAAATCGCGGCGCACGCCCCGCCTCCTGACTGACGACGGGCGGCGAGGAGAGGGTGAGAACATCGCAGCAGGGCGCCCGCTTTCCACCAGTTGACGAGACAGCGCTTCGAGCTTTTTGCGAAGGAGTTCGCTCGCCGCTATCTGCTCCTCGAGCGCGGTTTCCCGCGACGCCAGTTCTCCTTCGACGCTCGCGCAACGTGTCATCGACGTCGCCAACTGTGTTTTCGCCGCAGTGAGGGCGTCGCGCAGTTGGTCTCGCTCTGCCTGATGTGTGGCCTGGGCCTCGGCCATCCGATCGATGGCTGCCTGCAGCTCCTGGCGCGTCTGGCGCGCAGCCGTCCGCTCGCTGTCGATCTCCAGCAGCGCCCGCTTTTCAGTCGCGGCCAGGCGCTGTTCGCTCTGATTGTGCATGACACGTAGCTTGCTCAATTCCTCGGCGAATTCCCGTCTGGCGTCCGCCAACGCCGTGGAGGCGACCGTGCTTTCATTTCTGGATTGCGCGAGTTGCTCGGTCAGCATGGTTTTGGCGGTTTCCAGTTCGACCAGGCGAGCGAGCAGTTTCGCGTTTTCAATCCGGACTTCTGCCGCGTCGCGGGATGTCTGCTCGGCGGCAGCGACCGCAGTGTCGCGCTCCGTAGTCAACCCTTGTGCATGTTCGCGTGCCTCGGCAATTTCGCGCTGGGCGTCCTGCCTGAAGACTTCCAGCGCGGCGTTTGCCGCGTCACCGGATAGCCGCCAAAGCGTCGCGGCCAATTCACCGGCGGCCGTTGCGACTTCGGCTGGCAAATCCGGTTGCCCGACGTCGACTCGCGTCTTGTCCCTGACTTCCGCCCAAAAATCCCGCAACGCTTTCGCCGGCGCGCTCATGCTGCCTTTGCGAACCAATTGGTAGAGCTTGTTCGCTGTCGGCGTTTCTCCGTAACGGAAGAACATCAGCGCGCAAACCTCACGATAGAGCTCCTGCGTGTCCGGGACGCGTTCACGCAGCGCTTCAATGTCGGCTTCAAGAGGCATGGGGATCCTTGGGGCGTTGATTTGTCCGAATATGTTAATAATACAACGTATAACGTTGACTATCCAATTTCTATCTATGCACTACACGACATTAGTACTATAATGTCGTGTATGATGTACTGGCCGCTTTTTGCATAGAACCTCTGCCTTTTGGACCTCTAAAACCGTGCCTGATGCTCAACTCGTCGCCGTGCAGCCCGTCGAATCGCTCGTCGTTCCCGAAATGCTCGACGGTCGTGACGGCACCAACCGTGGCGCAGTCGGCGGCTCACAGCTGTCGGCCACCAACGATCTGGACGCCGTCCGCGCCTGGCTGTCGAACTATGCGGACACGAAGACGACCTTCGACAACTATCGCAAGGAAGCCGAACGGCTGCTGCTTTGGGCGGTCGTGCAACTTGGCAAACCGCTGTCGTCGCTGACGCACGAGGATCTGCTGCGGTTCAAGGGGTTTCTCGTCGATCCACAGCCGGCGGCTCGCTGGGTTTCGGCCACCGGCGGCAAATTTCCCCGCGGCGACGAGCGCTGGCGTCCGTTCAATGGGCCGCTGTCGCCGGCCAGCCAGCGTCAGGCGTTGATCATCCTGAACGCGATGTTCACGTGGCTGGTCAACGCCGGTTATCTGCGGGGCAATCCCATGGCGCTGCTTCGACAGCGCGCAAAACGCTCCGCGCCTCGAGTGACGCGTTATCTATCGACGTCGCTATGGGATGAAGTGAAGGTGTTTGTCGAGCAACTGCCGCGCGAGACTGCCGATGAGCGGGCCTATTACGCCCGCAGCCGCTGGCTGACGACGCTGTTCTATCTCCAGGGCATGCGCATATCTGAAGTCGCCGGCGGGAAAATGGGGGACTTTTCCCGGCGATTAGGCGCTGACGGCAAAGATCAGTGGTGGCTTGAAACGCTCGGCAAGGGGAACAAGGAGCGCATTGTCCCCGCCTCGCCTGAACTGATTCAGGAAATGCGGCTTTATCGAACTGGACATGGTTTGGCGCCCCTGCCCACCCGGAGCGAGGAAACGCCGTTGGTCATTCCATTCAGAGGCCGGAACCGGTGTCTGTCCCGCTCTGCCATTCACGACGCGATCAAGAGCATTTTTGGCAATGCTGCCAGTTGGTTGCGCTCCAAAGGCGCCGAGTTCTCCGATCGGGCGGATGAACTGGAAAGAGCCTCGGCGCACTGGCTTCGACATACCGCGGGTTCGCATCAAGCAGACGGCGGTGTGGATCTGCGCACGATCCGTGACAACCTGGGCCACGTGTCACTCAACACGACCAGTCTTTACCTCCATACCGAGGACGATGCGCGCCATCGCGAGACGGTCGATCGTCACCGCATGAACTGGGACGAGTCCAAACCCGAGGGGAAGTGAATCCGGCCGGCCCTGGCCGCCCTACAGCGAGCACCAGAGCCGTCCCACATCACTTGCGCTTAAGCTGCGAGAGATCCCGTACCGCGCCACGGTCGGCCGAGGTCGCCAGCGCGGCGTACGCCTGCAACGCTTGCGACACCACGCGTTCACGATTCACCGGCATCCACGCCTTGTCGCCGCGTGCCTCCATGGCTTCGCGACGGCGAGCCAATTCCTCGTCCGACACCACCAGGTGCATCTTGCGCGTGGGAATGTCGATCTCGATCACATCGCCCTCTTCCACCAGGCCGATCGTGCCGCCTTCGGCGGCTTCCGGCGACGCATGCCCGATCACCAGCCCCGACGAACCACCCGAGAAACGGCCGTCGGTAAACAGCGCGCAGGTCTTACCCAAGCCCTTGGACTTCAGATACGACGTGGGGTAAAGCATTTCCTGCATGCCGGGGCCGCCCTTGGGACCTTCGTAACGGATCACGACCACGTCGCCCGCCACGACCTTGTCGCCGAGAATGGCTTCGACGGCGTCGTCCTGGCTCTCGAAGACGCGCGCACGTCCGGAGAAGATCCACTGCGATTCGTCGACACCCGCGGTCTTGACGATGCAGCCTTTGTCCGCGAGGTTGCCGTAAAGCACGGCGAGACCGCCGTCTTTCGAATACGCGTTCTGCTTGCTGCGGATGCAGCCGGTCTTGCGGTCGGTATCCAGCGACGCGAACGTGGCTTCCTGGCTGAACGCAACGGTGGTCGGAATGCCGCCCGGCGCCGCGCGGAAGAATTTCTGCGCTTCTTCGCCCGCGTCGCCGGCAACGTCCCACTTGGCGATGGCGTTGCCCAGCGTGCCGCTGTGCACGTTGCCGCACGACAGGTCGAGCAGCTCCGCGCGGGCCAGTTCGCCGAGAATGCCGAGGATGCCGCCGGCACGATGCACGTCTTCGATATGGTATTTGTCGGTGGCGGGCGCCGCCTTGCACAGGCACGGCACCTTGCGCGAGATGCGATCGATGTCGGACATCGTGAAATCGACGCCGGCTTCCTGCGCCGCGGCCAGCAGGTGCAGCACGGTATTGGTCGAACCGCCCATGGCCACGTCGAGCGCCATGGCGTTCTCGAATGCCTGCTTGCTCGCGATGCTGCGCGGCAGGACCGACACGTCTTCTTCCTGGTAGTAGCGGCGGCACAGGTCCACCACCAGGCGGCCAGCCTGTTCGAACAGGCCCTTGCGCCAGGCATGCGTGGCGACGATCGTGCCGTTGCCTGGCAACGCGAGGCCGATCGCCTCGGTCAGGCAGTTCATCGAATTCGCGGTGAACATGCCGGAGCACGAGCCGCACGTCGGGCAGGCGCTGCGCTCGACTTCGGCCACTTCGGCGTCGCTGATCTTCGGGTCGGCCGCCTTGATCATCGCGTCGATCAGGTCGATCTTGGCGATCACCTGGCCGTCCGTCGGCGATTTGACCTTGCCCGCTTCCATCGGACCGCCGGAGACGAACACGACGGGGATGTTCAGGCGCATGGCGGCCATCAGCATGCCCGGGGTGATCTTGTCGCAATTGGAGATGCAGACCATGGCGTCGGCGCAGTGCGCGTTGACCATGTACTCCACCGAATCGGCGATCAGTTCGCGCGACGGCAGCGAATACAGCATGCCGCCGTGACCCATGGCGATGCCGTCGTCCACGGCGATGGTGTTGAATTCCTTGGCGACGCCGCCGGCCGCTTCGATTTCCTTCGCGACGAGTGCACCGAGGTCGCGCAGATGCACATGGCCCGGCACGAACTGCGTGAACGAGTTCACCACCGCAATAATGGGCTTGCCGAAATCACCGTCCTTCATTCCGGTGGCGCGCCACAAGGCGCGCGCGCCGGCCATGTTGCGGCCATGGGTCGAAGTTTTCGATCGATAGTCAGGCATCTGTATCCTCAGGTATTGGGGTCGTCGACATTAGAATTTTGCCCAGGCCGGCTGATGCGTCATTGCGGACGGCGACCGGCGCGGCGCTTGCCACCGATGGCTCGCAATGGCGCGCGCGTGCGCGTGCGGCTGGGAAGGTACGAATAGTGCGAGAGGACGCTTAAGACGTCCAATATATTTTTCCGGTGCAATTAAGTCGGAAAAGATATTAATGGACGGTCGGTCAAGGCGAGAAAGCGGCGGTTGCGTGAACGTCGCGCCGGGCAGCGCATCAGCGGAAGCCGTATTCAGGGTTACGCCGATCGAAAATGGATTCGTTCCACTGACGAGGCTCGACGTCTTCGAAACGGATCAGTTCCAGCAGGCCGCCCTGTTCGTCCCACGCGGCTTCGCCGCAGGGCCAGGTGTGCTGAAGGTCGAACAGCAGTCTCACGCGCCGTGCGTAATGCGCGGGCGGTCCTGACGGAGCGGTCCATGTCCACGCAAGCAACCGCGTGCCGTGCGCGTTCATGAGTTCGATGCGAGTCGGCTTTTCGCTGAGGCCCTCTTCACGAAAGCTGCGCGCATCGTGCTCGACGGTGCGCGCGATGAACTGCAAGCCGAGATCCCGGACACTATGGCGGGACTGCGCGTGCGCGAATGGGCCGTCGAGGGCGACCTTGCCCGACACGACATGCAGCCGGCCGCCCAGATGGCCAACGATGCTGTTCGGGTCCGCCGTTTCGTCGTAAACAATCTCCTGGCCCGCATGGGCGCCATCAGGCAGCCATTTTGCGTAGACTCTTCGAGGGCTGTCCTGATACCGGATAACCATGTGATCGGGCCGCTCCGGCCATCTTCCGGATATGCGCTCCTGGCGGAACATGGTGTATTCGTAGGCGTCGTCGGCAATCATGTCGGACTTCGCGTACTCGACGAAGGCCTCCGGCTTCATCGCGCCCATCAGGGCAAGGATCTGATCGTCGGTCAGGGACAGAAGCGAGTGGTTTTCGATCCGCGTGCGCAATGACGCTGCCTGTTCTTGAGCCGTGAGACACCGGAACTGGTCGACGTCGGCGTTCACGGTATCCGACGTGGCGGCATCCGCGCACTCCGCCGCTGTGCCGGATGAAGCCGGCGCAATCGGACTGGTCGGTTGGGCGAACGCGCCCATTGAGACGATCAGGCACGCCAATGCGAGCACCTGCAACAACGTCCGCGCGATTGCCCGCCATCCCGCGGCAGGTAGCATGCGCCGGCGTACCGGATGATTGGAAATGCCAAATCCACAAAGCGTCATGGGTTAAATCCGTGGCCGGTTTACCGGCGTTTGAAGGGTTGCCCTAGCATGCTGCATGCGTCGATCGCCATGGGTCGCAATTGCGCCTCAGAGAGCTGACCTGTCAGCGCGCACCCCGTTCCCTGACTCCCCCAGTAGAACGTGCTGCGATTACCGTCACGAAACAGGCGGAATGCTGTCGCGTCCTTCGGAACCGCCGCGACGTACATCGTGAGCCGGGCGCCGACCGTGTTCTGATACATGAATTGCGCGGCAGGCCCGGACTCGCCGGGCAGCAGGCGGCCGCCGATCAGCGAATATCCATATTCCCGAAGCGAAGCCACCGACAACCGCCGATCGAGGCGCCGCGACAGCCAGTTGACCAGTTGATCGCGTTGCAGCGCCGCGACCTCCACGGGGTGGCGTTGCTCGGGCGCGTACACCGCGAAAGCGATGTCGGCGCGCTCCGCGAACACGGGTGGATCCACCGCGAAATTCGCCGACACCCAACCGGATGACGAGCCGAGCGCCACGCCCATCGCCATGCAGGAGGCTGCGAGGCCAGCCTGCCGCCACCACGGCGTGAGACGGCGTACGACGATACAACGCGCATCGTCTCGCGGATCGCTGAACAATGCAGTCAGCGCGGCTTTTTGCGCGCGGTAATCGCCCACGCGTTCGGCCGCCCCCAGGTCGGCCGTCAGCCAAACAAGCGTGGCTGCACGCTCCGACGCGGAGAGCTCATTGTCGGCAAACGCCGATAGCGGCCGCAAATCCGTACCGCCCAAGTCTTGCCTCCTGCGGTCACGGTCGTCGTTCATGGCTCGTTTGCAGGTTGCAACTACCCTGCCCTGATGCCTCTCAAAGTCGGAATGCCGTCCGTCGCAGATCCACGCACAGGTGCGGCGAATCGGGGCCTGCGGCATAAAGCTTTCTTTCCGCCCGGAAATGACGTTCTGGCACAGAACGGGCCCGAAACTTTCAGCGTCAATACCGTGAGTAAACGTCAGTAGGGGGCGCTCTATTCCAATCGTGTGAAGTGAGCGTTTGCCGTTGCGGAGCCGTGAATATTTGTGGCAGCAAAGCTGCGCCGCCGCTCAGGCCAGCCCATTTCGCCATGCTTTCGCAGCATGAAGGTTTGCGTGAAAGATGGAATAGGCGGCCGCGCCGAATCGTTTAGACAGCATGTCCGAACCAACGGCAGACTTCGATGAACATTCGACAGCAGCACTTCATTCGGCCTGTCGGCACAATGCTGCTGACGGCATCCGTCGCGTTGGCAGCCGGCTGCGGAGGCGGTGGTGGCGGCAGCGGCAGCGGCAGCGGCACGTCGATGGTTTCGATCGCCGGCACGGCGGCAACTGGCAAGGCGCTTGCGAACGCGACGATCAACATCAACTGCGTGCGGGGCTCGATGTCGGTCGCAGCGGATGCGAACGGAAACTACCACGCGACGCTCGGCGCAGTGATGCCATGCATGATCGCCGCGACCTCGGGCGTGACGACGCTGCATTCCGTTGCGTTCGCCGGCGGCACGTACAACGTCACGCCGGAGACGGATCTGCTGGTGTCGTATCTGGCGGCGCAACTCGGCACGAATGAAACCGGACTCATCGCCGGCTTCGGGGTGAACTCACAGTTTCAGCAGGCGCTGGCGAATCAGACTAACGTTCTGACTGCGCAGGCCGCGGTCGTCCAGAATCTGCAGCAAACGTATGGTGTTACGCTGTCCACACCCAATTTCCTGACCGCCGCATTCGCTGCCGGTCAACCCGGCGAGGACAGTGACCTCGAAGCGCTCCTCGCTCGCGGCGCCATCGACGCCAACGGCGAACCGGCCGCCGCCGCCGTCGCACTGATGGCCACGATGGGGGCGGCACATCCGATTGCGGTATCACCGAATAACAGCACGGGTGGGACCGGGGTGGGCGGCATTGGAAGCTCGGGCGGCATGATGTGAAACGTGCCTCGCGTCAGAGCGGTTCCATGGTGACGTCCCCTGCGGAATGGCTGCGGTTGGAACCGGAAGAACGCGCGCGAAACAGAGTCGTGAACTCTTCCGCAGGCAGAGGCCGTGAAAAAAGATAGCCCTGCCCCGCCTGACAGGACCATTCGCGAAGGAGCCGTGCCTGCTCATTCGTTTCAATCCCCTCGGCCGTGACGGACAACCCAAGCGACTGCGCCATGGAGATGACGGCTCGAACGATCGCATCGTCCTCGGCACTCGTGCCGATGCCCTGAACGAATGACCGATCGATCTTCAGCACATCCAGCGGCAGCTTGCGAAGATAACTGAGCGACGAGTAACCCGTACCGAAGTCGTCGATTGCGATCGTTACACCGAATTCTTTCAGCTTTCGGAGCGTCTCGATGCTCTTTGCCGTATCCCGCATGATCAGGCCTTCCGTAACCTCCAGTTTCAGCGCCGCTGCGCCGATCTGAGCACTGGACAGCGCCGCCGCCACGTCCGCCACGAGGTTGGGATCATCGAACTGCCGGGGGGAAAGATTGACGCTGATCTGCAGTGGCGGCTCGGTTGGGAACTCCCTCTGCCAGCGGGCGACTTGCTGGCAAGCCTCTTCCAGTACGTATCGTCCCAGTGGAATGATCAGGCCGCTTTCTTCTGCAATCGCAATGAACTCGGACGGCGGCAACAAACCTCGCGTGGGGTGCTGCCACCTCACGAGCGCTTCCATTTCACTGAACCCTGCCCCCTGAAGCTGCATGATGGGCTGAAAATACACGCGTAGTTCGCGATGCTCGATCGCGTAACGCAGATCCGTCTCGATCTCCAGCTTTTTGACGGCTTCGGTGTGCATGTTCTCTTCGAAAACCACATAGCGGCCCTTTCCGCCATTCTTGGCCCGATACATCGCGACGTCGGCGTCCCGCAATAACGTTTCAGCATCGCCGCGGCCGCCACCGGCGCGCGCGAATGCGAGCCCGACGCTCGCGCTGACGATGTACTGTTTGTTGTCGAGATCGAACGGTTGACTGAATTGGGCAAGGATGTTGTCCGCGACCAGAGTCCCTTCGGTGGTTGCTTCACTGCCGAGCTGTTCCAGCAGGATGACGAACTCGTCTCCGCCCAATCGCGCGACGGTATCGGAGGGACGAACGCAGCCTTCGAGGCGCTTGGCCGCTGCGATCAGCAGCCGGTCTCCCACGTGGTGCCCAAGACTGTCATTGACGCGCTTGAAGTTATCCAGGTCGATGAAAACGACGCCGATCATCGCATTGCGTCGACGCGCGCGAACTTCGGCCTGACCAATCCGATCAAGCAGCAGTGCGCGGTTCGGTAACGCGGTGAGCGTATCGTAGAACGCCCTTCGCGCGAGTTGCTCCTCGAAGTTCTTTCTTTCGGTGATGTCGCTCGCTGTCGCCACGATCGCACCGACCGCGGGTTCGTCGAGCAGATTCGTCAAAGTAAGCTGAATATAGCGCCACGTATCGCCCTCGCCTCGCGTGCGAATCTCAATGGACTTCGTGGATCGAGCCGTCGACGCCACGGTCTGCAACAGATCCGCCAGCGCGGGACGATCAGTGGGATGAATCGGACCGAGCAGACTGGTGCCGACGAGCTGACCCATGTTCCGCAACGGATCCGGTCTTCGCGTCGGCGCCTCGTAAGTCACCGTCCCATTGATGTCGGAAACGAGTATCGCGTCCGACGTGTTCGCGACAAGCGCCTGCAGCCTCTGTTCGCTCGTGCGCAGCGCGTCCTGGGCCGCCGCGTCCGCGTTCTTGCGAATCCGCCGCAGCATCTGCAGAAACAGCAGCGTCAGCCCCACCCCGATCGCCAGAACCACAGGCGTCGATATCAGGACGATCCGTTGCACGGCAACGAGCCGGTTGAGTTGCGTCGTCGCATCGTCGCGATGCTGTGCCGCTGCTGCGAGGACCTGGTGCTCGATATCGTCGAAGAGCGGATCGGCCGAATCCTCGTCGATCTCATTGGCTTTCGCGATGTCGTGATCGTCGACGGCCTTGAACATCGGCTTGGCGAACGATCGATACTTCGCGTGCTTTTCCAGCAGGCCGAGCAGCATCGTGCTGCTGCCGGGTTCAAGCGCCATCGCCTTCTTCAGCGAAGCATCCAGTGCCGCGCCCGCTTCGCTGTGCTCGCGCAGAACTTCCGGACGGGGGTCGAGGAAGTATTTGCGTTCGGCCGATTCCTCCCATGCGACGCTATAGCGGGCTTCCTCGAAAGCGTTATCCGCCTCGTTGGCAGCTTGCGCGGCGAAGCCGGCGCTCAAGCTTTCATAGGCTCCCCAGAAGACCAGAAGCGGCACGCTCAGCAGGACGAGGATGAGTCCAAATACTGCAGTGCGCCGCGCCGGTGGCACATTCGACGCCGACTGCTCGACTGGGTCTGCCCCTGAATTGCCTCGCCACAGGTGGCGACGCCTTTGAGTATCTTTCTGTCTGGTCACGGTTGCTCCAATGTGGAACGTCACGTCGACGGGTTAATCTGTTCGAGCAGGCTGGGCGGAAGGCCATCAGAGGTGCCGGTTTCTGGGAGACGTCAATAACGAACGACGCTGATCCCGGTCCGCGTCTTGTCGGACCACCGCTTGTTTACGGCACGTTCCGGATTTTCTGGAGGTGTCGCGCTGTCGTTCCACGCCGGGAACATGGTTTTGCCGTAGACGGATTTTGTTCACCGGTTTTTCGCACGATCATAGACACTATTCCCGCTCGCGAAAGCGAGCCGACAATCGTAGCGAGGAGACAGTATGCAAGCGGCCATTCCGACGCCAACTGGCTGTAGTGACGAAGTAGAAGTCGCCCGATTCCGCTGGGTGATTCTGTTTTTCGCGTGGGCTGGGCTCATGCTCAGCACGGTCTGCCGCCTCGCCTGGGGAACGCTGGCACTTCCCGCCGGACAGTCACTCGGGCTCCCCATCGCCGCTCTCGGTGTGTTTGTCACGGCGTTCTACGCGGGCTACGTTCTCTCCAATGTCGTGGGTGGTGTCACGACCGATCGGATCGGCGGACGCACAACGCTGTCAGTCTCCCTTTTCGGCCTCGCGGTCGCGACGTTCTGCTTCGGTTACACCCCATCATTAGCTGTGGGGCTCGTATTGCAATGCGTCATGGGACTGACTGCGGGCGCCGACTACGCGGCCGGCGTGAAGCTCGTTTCGACATGGTTTACCCGGCACGAACGCGGGAGAGCAGTCGGTCTGCTGATGAGCGCGTCGTCCATCGCGGTCATTGTGACCAACGCGATTCTGCCTGGCGTCGTCACACAGCTTGGCTGGCGCAACACCTATCACGGACTTGGTATTTGTGCGCTGATACTGGCGATCCTGACGGCTGTGATCGTCCGCAACCATTCCGCCCATTCCGACGTGAATCTGTCGGGACGCACGTCGGAAAAATTGCGCTTGAGGACCCTCCTCACGCGCAACTTCGTGTTGCTTGCGCTCGCCGGCTGCGGTGGGTTCTGGGGCACACTCGGCTTTGCGTCGTGGGCGATTTCGCTCATGGTAAAGGGACATCACCTCGTTCCGGTGCAAGCGGGATTCATTGTGGCGATCGCAGGGGTTGCAGGGCTCGTCAGCAAACCGTCGATCGGCTGGCTCTCCGACAAACTGGGCGGACGCCGGAAAGCATTGACGGTCGCGTCGTTTATCTTCTTCTTCGTGGTTCTGCTGGCGTTCGGGCAGCTTTCGGATATCGATGCATTCCGTCTCGCGGCTCCGTTCGTCGGCATCGGAGCATTCGTCTATAGCCCGCTGCTGGTGACGCTGGTTGCCGAGCAGAGCGGCATCAATCGGGCGGGCTCTGCCGCCGGCATCGCGAATGCGGTCTGGCAGTCGGGCTCGGCGATGTCACCGGCTGTCGTGGGCCTTGTGTTTCAGGCTAGCCACTCATTCCAGATGGCCTTTGCCGCGCTCGCAGTGGGCCCGTTCCTGGGCGCGATCTGCATGCTGTTTGTGAAAGAGCACGCCAGCCAATAATCATCCGACGACCCGCACCATGCGGCGACGCTCATCGCCCGCATGGCGCCTCAAGTCGCAACAGTCATGTTTCGACTTCCAACCAGCACGCCTGGGCAAAAGTGCCACCATCATCAAGAGAGGACTGGAATGAACCACATTACCCATACTTTCGATACGCCGTGGAGATCGCATCAGATTGAAGGATCGCGCGGCTACGAATTCATCTTCAACATTCTGGGCACCGAATACACGGACGCCTACAACATCGATATCGCGAAGGTTGCGCCAGGCGGATATTCACCGTTGCACATTGATCAGGATAACCACGCGTTTTATATCCTCGACGGCGAAGGCGAAATTGACATCGCCGACAGGTGTTATCAAGTCAAGGCAGGATCAGTCGTCCGGATTCCGCGCGGCGTGGTGCATGCGATCCGAAATATTGGCGAGGGCTGGTTGATGTTGCTCAGCATTTATGACCCGCCACGCATCCGCAAGCAGAAGGCGGTGGAAACTACTTGAGGTCGATCGTTTGAATGGGCTGGCTTGGGCGTGGTGCCCAGAATGGCCGCTGCGGTCTTCAGGCCGCAGCGGCCACCGTCTCTAGAAATAGTGGCGCAGGCCGATTGCCGCGACGCCCTGCGCGGAACTCGAGCTGAGTGACATGCCGAATAGCTGGGCCTGACGGCCACCCGTCGCATGCTGGAAGACGTAGGTCACATAGATGTCCGTGGCCTTGCTGAATTTGTAGTCGTAGATCACGCCGTACGTGCTTCGGATACTTGCGTAGAAGACATTTTTCGGACCATTGTTCTTGTCGAGGAACGTGTATTCCGCTCCGACAACCTGGAACGGCGTGATGTTGTACCGGACACCGACATCGAAGATGTCGGCTACATCGCCGGTAAGCGTCCACCTCGAGTTGGTGTAGAGCGCATTGAAGATGAAATCGCCGAAAGATGCCGTGCCGCCGACGCCCAGCGTACGCAGTGTTCCTGGCGTCATATTGTCCTTGCGCGTGGTGTAGACGGCGCCCAACAGCGCACCGGTCGTCGTCCATGTCGCTCCATAGCTTTGCGTGCTATTGGGCGATCCGATTCCGGGCGCATCGCCGAACCCGTACATCGCGCCAAAATGGAGTGACTCCACGGGACTCCACGTCGCCTTCACTGAACTGTCGACTTCACCTCCCCCAATGCGGTCAAGCGAGGGATTGCTGCCGTTGTTCCCGAAGAAGTTGGCGTTGATTGCGGGGTGAAACTCAAGCGATGTGCCGTACCAGGAATTCGCGGTAGTCTGCAGGTAGTCCAGCATGAAGTCGGGCTGTCGTCCGAATAGCACCTGCACCTTGTCGTTCGCCAGTCCGAAATAGGCGTAACGACCGAATATTCTCTGGGCAGTCGCTGTGCTTTGGCCTAGCACGCCGTTGTTCAGGGAAAATCCGCTTTCGAGCCTGAATACCGCCCTGAGTCCCCCGCCAAGATCCTCACGGCCTTGAAGACCCCATCGGTCTCCACGCATCATGCTGCTGGCCTCCTGCACACTATGGTGACCAGCCTGATTTGTGGTGTACTGAATCCCAACGTCAAGGATTCCGTACAATGTAACGGAACTCTGCGCGTGCGCGATGGGTGCGGCCGTTGCAACGACAGCTGCAACGCCTGGATAGAGCCATGACTTCACTTTTGTCCCCTTGTACTGATGAGTTTTGCAAAATCGTTGCTTGCGTGACGGCACGTTTTGTTGAATGAGTTGAACGTTCCGTGCTCCGCGCAATGACTCAAAAGTGCCCAGCCATTATTCAGCGCACAAGGTTCCGGACTGGAACACCACATTCCGAATCTGGTCATCCGGGTTTTCACGGTGTTGGCGAGAACGTGACTATGGGTTTCGGTTAAAGGATTCTCGCAACGCAGGACGCGAGTGCGCGGATCAGCCGGCTTTCAGATTCGGCGTGGAAGCCGGGCGTCACACCACCCTCGTGAAGCGCGCATGCAAGTGGATTCCCCTCGCGGGGAAGGAGGTCGGCGTAGCGGGATCTACCGCTTTTCGCTGCTGAAATGAGTGGCCAGAAAGTCCACGAATGAACGTACTTTTGGCGACAACGTTCGGTGCCGTGGAAAGACCGCGTTGATTTCCCGCTCACCTCTTTCCCAATCCGGCATCACGCGTACCAAGCTGCCATCCGCGATGTCCTGACGACACAGATAGTCAGGCAACCAGGCCAATCCCGATCCAGACAGCAAGACTGTCCGGAGCGTGCTCGTGTCATTGGCAAAGAAGCGCGGATGGACGCCGATGGTCGACAGTTCCTCGGCCCGGCGCAAGCGCCACTCGGACGGGCCGTCGGCAATGTCGAGGAGAAAATGGGCCGGGAGATCGGCCGGCGACTCAGGTGTGCCGCTCTTACGGAGATATGCGGGAGTTGAAACCAGCACCAGCCGGGCACTCCCCAGTCTTCTTGCAATGAGTCTGGAGTCTTCCAGTGTGCCTGTCCGAATGACGACATCCATTTCGTCCGTCAGCGGCTCCATCTTATTGCTGGTGAGTTCCAGGGACACCTGGACATCCGGATACGCAGCAAGATAGGCGGGGACAAGCGGCGCGATCATGAACTGCCCGGGCGTTACCGGCGAACTGACCCGCAAAAGTCCTCGTGGCGTCAGTCGCACCTGCCCGACCTTCTCCTCCGCTTCTTCTACGTCGTCGAGTATCTTCTTTGCGGACTCGGCGAACAGCAGGCCGGTATCCGTCAACGCGACCTTGCGATTGGACCGGATAATCAGCGCCACGCCAAGGTGCTCCTCGAGCCGCGACAGAGACCGGCTGACTGAAGATTTCGGCATCGCCAGCACTCGGGCTACCGCACTGAAGCTCATCAACTCGGAAAGTTTCGAAAAGACGCGAATGTCGATGAGTTCAATCATATGTTTCTGGATGCCGAATCGTTGAAGCTGACGCCGTTCCCGATTGCAACAAAATGCTTTCCATCCGGCAAACTCCAGCTCATTCCTTACCTATTGACTTGTAACGGCGACAAAAATATCTGTCAAACCGGGATTTCCAGCACTCTTTGAGAGCGCTGCGCCGCCGATCGCATCCACGTTCGCTCGCCACCTTGTTCCCCGCATGGAACGTGACGTTTCACGGCTTCGTCTTGATATCGCGACCTGCCAGTGCAACGATAGGACTTAACCAGCGTATGCAGGTGCGCACTCCCACAAACCCTTACCCACGAGGCTAGTGTTGAAGATCGATCCCGAAGAGTTCCGCAAAGGACTCCGAGCCTTTACGACGGGCGTCACCGTCGTTTCAATGCCTGACGGTCAAGGCGGCATGCACGCGATGACCGCGAGTTCATTTGCAGCCGTATCAATCGACCCGCAGCTGGTAGCAGTCAGCATCGCGAAGACCGCGAAATCGCACGCGTTTCTGTCGAGCGACAACTATTACGCAATCAACATTCTGGCTGAAAACCAGGGCTTTCACGGCCATTACTTCGCCAACCGGATTCCCGAGCGTTGGGATCCTCCGCATGAATGGATCGCAGGCACGCCTATTCTCACCGGCACGATGGGCTGGTTTCTATGCCGCCGCTGGGCTGCATACGAAGGCGGTGACCACACCATTCTGGTGGGTGAAGCATTGCAGATTCACCGCACGGATGATCGACCGCTAGTCTGCAATCGCGGGACGTTCTATTCGCTCGGTCAGCCGGTGGAAGCCGTCCATCCGGACCTGCAAGCCGTCGGGAAATCCGATTGATAACGGCAAGCGACGTCACTTACTACGACAAAGCGGACATTCTCCATGACGAACAGGATTCAGATAGTAGACAACGGTCCAATGCAACTGACGGGCGAATTCGAACTTGTGGATGACAACGGGCAGATCGAGCGCACCCGCAAGGTCTACACGTTGTGCCGATGTGGTCTGTCGACGAGGCTACCGTTCTGTGATGCATCGCACGAGACGGCTGGATTCGCGAGCGCCCCGAGAGCACCGCAAAGCGAAGCCGGCTCCGATCCGGCGTCGGCGTCGAATACAAGCGCCGCTCCACAATAATCAGTTTCCACTTGGCACTGCTATGTCTATCGTTAAAGGTCAAATCATGGACGCCGGCCCGCTTCACCTGGTCGGCGAGTTTGAAATCGTCGACGCGTTGGGCAATCGCTTTCCGAACAGTGGCATCTTCAGTCTCTGTCGATGCGGGCACTCGGAGAGCAAACCCTATTGCGACGGTGCGCATCGGGCCCAACGGTGGTCGGGATGCGTCGCGGCCGCCGCAGCTGTGCGAACCGAAACCAGGCCGCCAGCTCCGAACGAGCATGTGGGCGAATCGAAGCCAAGCTAAGCTAAGGCGTTTTCGAACGCACTCTCCTGGACTACACACAATAATTTCTTTCGCGGACAATGAAAGCGAAAAGAGGCCGCCCTTGCGTCACGCAAGATCGGCTTCTCGACAAACACCACAGGCAGCTATCGCTTGAGTAGCGAGCGAAGCGAGACGGACGTATCGGCCAACTGATTCGCGTCTATCGGACCACCAGCGACCATTCTTGCGAATATAGCCATGTCCTTGCCGTTGTTGACCGTTACCGCGGCCCGTACATTGCCGGCGCCATTGAGGCCGATCATGCTGAAAGTGCCATCGGCAATCGCACCGCGCAGGACCACCGTATGAGCACCGTCGAAAGTGCCAAGCGATTGCACATTACAGTCGTATTGATCCGACCAAAGCCACGGCGTTTCATCATAGCGCTCGGTCGCACCGAGCATGTTGGCGGCCGCCACTGCCGGCTGCTTCTCCGCGACCTGCCAGGATTCGACACGCACGTGACGTCCGATCGAGCTGACGAAGTGCTGCGTGACCTCGCCGGCAGCGAAAATGTCCGGGTCAGATGTGCGGCATTCGTCATTGACCACGATGCCATCTCTAACCTCGAGCCCGGCCTGCTGAGCCAGCTCCGTGTTCGGAACCACACCAATGCCGGCCACGACTACGTCCGCGAACAGTTCACGTTCGCTGGTTGCAACGCGTACCGAACCGTCGAGCGCCTGTTGGATATCCGTGACCTGCGCCCCAAGGCGAAACTCCACGCCGCGACCAACGTGGAGTTGGCGCATGAACTCGCTGACCTCTGGCGGCATCGAGCGCTTGAGCAACCGGTCAGCCGGCTCGACGAGCGTCACTGCACAGCCTCGGCCGATGGCGGTTGCCGCGACCTCCAGTCCAATGAATCCGCCTCCCACGATCACGACTCGCGCCCCTTGTGCGAGCCGCATTCTCAGATGCCGGGCGTCGTCGAGCGTGCGCAGGTAATGCACGGGGCCACCTTGCAGTTTGCGGACACGCGATCCGGTCGCCAGCAGAAGACGATCGTAAGATATCTCCGAACCATCGCTCAAGGTGAGCAAACGGTCCGCACGATTGATCGCCGTGACTGTCAGTCCCAGGCGCACTTCAATACGCTGGCTCCGGTAGTAATCGACGTTTCGAATGAACGCGTGCTGCTCCCGCTCCTCGTCGAGCAGCGCGTCCTTCGAAAGCGACGGCCGGTCATACGGCAGATGGGTTTCATCACCAATAATGCAGATGCGCGCATCGGGCGCCCGCTCGCGCAACACTTCCGCTGCCCTGCGGCCGGCTTGACCGCCACCGACAATAATAAAATTTTGACTCTGCATAGCTCAACTCCCGCAGTTGCTGGACCGTTACTCTGTTCCGGTACTGCCGATTTCCACTCGGCCATTGACTACTCGAATCGGATACGTGCGAACCGGTTCGGTAATCGGAGCAGAGCACGGTGCACCTGTACGCAGGTCAATCAGCCCCTGGTGAAGCGGGCATTCGACGCAGCCGTTCTCGACGAATCCCTCCGACAGGCGCGCATGACCATGAGAGCAGAGGTCGTGCAGGGCAAACCATTCGCCATCGGCATGGAACACCGCTACTGGGTGCGCGCCGACGGCAACCTGAGCCGGCTCGTCCTCGGCAAAGTCACCCGTCGCGCCCACGTCAATCCATTGCATAATTTCCGACATTCAAACCCCCATTCAGATCGGCGTGGCGAGCAGCGTCCGCACTCGCGACGTGTCGTAGATCACACGCTTTTCAGCGTAACGCCAGCCATCGGGCGTCCGAACCACGCGGTCAAGATACCGACCCGCCTGGTACACGAACGACTCACCGTTTGTCAGCGTTTGAACGACGACGTAACTGCTCTCCGTGCGCACTTCATCCGCGGATTGTTCGAGGATCGACAAACCGGACGTCATATGACGGTAGGAGTGTTCTTCAAAGATGTTCGCGTTACGCAGCGACACGACCCGATCGCGCAACATGCGCTGATTCGTGCAGTGAATGATGCCGATTGGCAAGCCGGCGTCGTCGTTCTCGCGGGGAACGATCTCGTACAGGCAGTCCTCGACGAAGAAGTCGGGCCAGGCTTCGAGCCGATCATTGTCCAGCGCGTTGACGTAGCGGCTTTGCAGCATATGGAGGTCAATCCACAGTTGTGTTTCCTGTTCCATCTCTCGACACCCCTTGATTCAATAACCCATGAGCTTCTGATAGCCGACCCAGAATTTGCGGATCAGGCTTTCCGTAATGACCGTGTCCTGCTGATCAGGATTTCCACGCGACATCTCGATCACCGAGGTCGCGTCGGCGTCGCGCACCGTGCCTTGCTGCACGAGTTCGGTGGCCTCCGTATCCTCCATCGAGATATATCCTGCCGGTCCGACGAGATTGGCCTGCTTGATGCGCAGCGCACGCATTTCGGGGGTGTCGTCCGTATAGCCGAAGAAGTGGAAAATCAGCTCGAAGCTGTCCGGCCCCTTCGCCAGCAATTGACGTGCAACCAGCGTGTTATGAATCTGCTGGATCACCAGTTGTGGGAAAATCGGCTGGATGTGATTGGTTGTGTCTTCTTCGAATTCGGAAACGAGCGCAAGAATCGAATCGTCTTCCAGCGCGAAGCCCTCGTCGAACGAGCGGATGTTCTGCTGCTTGTACGCGCTCGACGTGTCGTCCTCCGTCTTCGTCACGGTAATGATGCTGTGCAGGCCATGATTCGCATCCGGAATCGAGCGCGCTTTCATGCCCACACGGAAGATGTTGAAGGTGGTGTGAAAGAGGTGCAGCATGCTCGCGTGGTACGGATCCTTCACGTTCTCCATGTAGAGCTTCCAGTTCGACCTGGAGAACTGGCGCGTGCAACCGAGATATTCGATGGGCTTGTGGAAGATACGGTCGATCCACGGGCGCATTTCGTTGCCAAGGTATTCCGGCAACGGAACCACGTCTTCGCTGAACGTGGCGAAGACGAGGCCACGATAAACCTCAACGCGCAGTTGCTTCAGACTGTGCGCCTTCGGATCGAAGTCCGCGGGCATCCCGGACATGCCTTTCTGCCCGCGGCGAAACGGAACGCCGAGCAGATTGCCGCCGTTGTCGAAACTCCACTGGTGATAGACGCAGGTGTGCGACGTCGCGTTGCCGCGCGCCTTTCGGCAAACCATCGCGCCACGGTGCGCGCAGCGATTGACCCACGCAGCAACCACGCCGTCTTCCATGCGGGTAACGACAACCGGTGTATCGCCGACGAAGGTGCTCTTGAAGTCGCCGATATTTGGAATCTCAGCCTCGAGGGCCACAAAGTTCCATGTCGGGCCGCGGAAAATCCGTGCCTGCTCCCGTTCGAATACCGCTTGAGAGCTGAACACCTTGTACGGAACACGCGATCCGTCCGTGTGCGGAAATCTGACGAAATCATCGTCCAGCTCGGCGGCTGGCCGCAGGGGTATCTCAGTCGTTTGCATCATGTTCCTCCATGTTTGAAATATCGCCATGGAGGAATGCTGACGCCGCCAAAATGCATTCGCTATCCGTTTCCGGTGGAAACAGGAGGCGCTATCCATTTTCGGCACGTTTCGTCGGGACGGGTGAATCGTATTTTGCCGTGGCCATTTTTAAGCCACACTTCCACAGTTGATCATTGCGGCACTTACCCATCGGTTAGTCATGCTCACGTCTCCGTTTAGCGCGCCGGCCTTGCGCGAATTCAGACTTTTCGAATCCGCTGATCTCGATGAAACGCGTGAGCGTATCTCCCGTGTGATGCAGCCACACCTTCTCGTGCCCTCCAGCGCAAAGGCAGGTCTCTCGCATATGGACTTTGTCAGGCTCGGCGGAGTCGGGATCGGCACCATTGCGTTCGGAACCGCGATGCGCGTTGATGTCGAGGCGGTTGACGGTTATCACCTGTTGATGTTTTGCGTCACCGGTCAGGCGAAAGTACGGACAAGAGGGAGAACTGTCTGCGTGGATCAGTCGAACGCGGTTCTATGCGCGGCAGGCGAGCCGTTCGACGCCGTTCTTTCGCCGGATTGCGAGCAGTTCATTCTGCGCATCGACACCGGTTTGCCAGGCACTCAAGCGTGGTCCGCGCGCCTCGGTCCTGGCTCGCACATTCACGTCGACAGTCCGGCGCTGGGAGGCTGGATGCAGCAACTCAATCTGATTGCCAATTCCTCGGCTTTGCTCGATCTGGCTCGAAAGAATGATGGCGTTGGCAGGCAACTGGGTCGACTTCTGCTCGAGTTGCTGACGCCAGGTCACGCAACGGTGGCGCCTGAGCCGAATCGTCGGGCGGCGTCGCCAGGCTTCGTCAAGCGGGCCGAGGATTTCATGCACGAACATTGCGGAGAAGTCTTGAGACTGCCAGATATAGCGATGGCGCTAGGGCTGGCCGAGCGGACACTGCGTGATGGCTTCCAACAGTTCCGGGGCATCAGTCCCACGCAGTATCTACGACAAATACGTCTCGACAAGGCGCATGAGATTCTTCGTGAAGCGACAGCTGATGTCTATGTCTCAGACGTTGCTATGGATTGCGGGTTCATGCACCTGGGGCGATTCTCGATCGAGTACAAGAAACGATTCGGCGAATCCCCGTCCGACACGCTCGCGCGGCGGATGTAACCCCAGGTGCGGCGGGCTCCGCTAACGCGAGCGCTGCCGTCAGCAGGATGCGCCGATGCGTGCCGGGGTCGTCGGGGTCGGGCCGTTGCGACTTGTCGTCCGCTCTGCGGGAACGGTTGTGTCGATCATCGTTGCGCCGTCGATGCTCACCCTTGCCTCCGTCGTTTCCAGATTCAGCATCCGTAACTTCGCCGTTCTATCTCGACGCACCGACTCTCTGAAAGCTGACGATTTGCGTTACCGGGCCAGGACACTGTAGAATCGCCCCACTCATTGGGGAGTAGCCGCCTCGACCGCAATGCTCGAGGGTGCCCGTCAACATACTTGGTGGTCGACAGACCGCCATGGCGTGCACAGCACTATGCCTGGCAAGACCGATGACTCGCATTCCGACCTGACCGGGTCGCCGGAATGCGCGTCATCGCGTACTTATCGCGCGGCCCGGCCCACAACCTATGCAATCGTTCCTCGTTTCGACCAGCGTGGTCGGCCTAGCCGAAATCGGCGATAAGACCCAACTGCTGTCCTTGGTGCTGGCCGCCAGATATCGCAAGCCCATTCCTATTATTCTCGGCGTCTTTGTCGCAACGCTCATCAATCATGCTGCGTCCGGCGCGTTGGGAGCATGGCTTGCCAGCGTTCTGAGTCCCACGATCCTGAACTGGGCAGTCGTCGCATCATTTGCCGTCATGGCCGTCTGGATTCTGATTCCCGACAAGCTCGACGGTGCCGAGGCGGTTTCGACCACGCATCCGATGGGTGTGTTCGGCACCACGGCTCTGACGTTCTTTCTCGCCGAAATGGGTGACAAGACGCAGGTTGTAACGATCGCTCTGGCCGCGCGGTTTCACGAGTTCTTCGGAGTGGTCGCCGGCACCACGCTCGGCATGATGCTGGCGAACGTGCCCGTCATCTACCTGGGACACAAGTTCGCCGACCGTTTGCCAACCAAGGCGGTCCACATTCTGGCCGCCGTCATCTTCGTTGTCCTCGGTGGCTTCGCCCTCAGGACGGCGCTGTATCCGCACGAGCACCCGCTGTTCTAGGTCGAAGGATTGCTTTTTGTATGCGCGAGGCGCGCGTCGTCCGCGGTCGCTTGAGATGCCCTCAAAGGTCATGGAGTCGGCCCCGACATCTGTCGCGTGCGATGCTGGGCCTGTTACTTCAGTCCGGCTGATAAGTACGCTCTGAAGAAGGCTGAAGAGTCAACGGTGCCCGCAATTCCTCCCGGGCACTGTTTTGATGAACACCTTTTTTGCAAGAACGCGCGAAGAGGATGCATTGCCGAAGATTTCTGGCGTGCCGTTTCGCGTTCGAGAAAAACGCAGCCCTACCGTTCCGGTTTTAACCTTTGTAAAGGAAAGCGTGCTTGCATCGAGCGATGGGTATACAGTCAGTACATGGGTCGCACTCAGTGTCCCTTGTTCTGGAATCATCATGCGATCACAAATCAAAATTGCACCACGTACGTCTGGCAACGTGAGCGAGTATGCTCTGTCGCGTCAGGCACAGGCACTCACCCTCGAACAGGCGGATCGGGCACGGGCGGAAAAACGACGCGTCAATGACGCCCTCATCGACTCAAACGCAAGCAAGTGGCGCTATTCAGCGCCGTTGGCAGAGCGTTGACGCCGAGGTCTCAGACCCTCATCCACGTGATGACCGGCAAGCCTTCTCGCATTGCGGCAGGCGGCCGTTTCGGATCTGCACACTGACTGCAAGGCCTGAGAAGTCAACGGTGTCACTTGCCGCTCGCTCAACGAACGCGTTTCTGTATCGTCCTGTCCGAATCGTGTCTCGCCGCTTTCACTCGTTGCCGCGGTCGCCGCAACGCAATTATTCCGGACGTCGGTGCCGGCGGCACTTCGCGTACGAAAAAGATCGTACGCCCTGACGCGCAAAGAAGACCGGTGCCCCGAACTACGAATGTGCCCCGTCGCCGACGCTATGGGACGGATGCCGACATCCCGTTGGTGAAGCCGTTTTCTATCGGTAGGAGAGAATCATGAATGATGACCAGGTCAATACAGAGGAATTGGAAGAAAACAGAAGGCGAAGAGAAGCCGCGGAAAATGCGACGGATGACGGCATGCCAGTGATTGCGGAAGAAAAGGAGCGCGGCACGGAGTCGATTCAATCCGTAACGACCAAACGATGGATCAGGCACACGGGAAATGCCCGCAGGAACTGGATATTCACGGGCCTGCGGCGGAACTCGATATTGATTCGCCACGTATGAATGCCTCGTAGCGTCGTTACCCATTCCCACGCGAGAAACGAGGCGCGGTACGGCACCGTACAGACACGCTCCCGCATGCCAGATAGAGTGGAAAAGACAATCGCGCGATGCCGCAGAGATGCACGATGAACCGCGCTTATGGTTGTTAAAGCACTCCACGTGGTGATTCCCGATTGGATAGCGTCGCTATGGGCGAAATGAAAATTTCGCTGCCGCCTGTCCACTCCAGATACTAATGCCCGGCAGGTCGACCGACAGGAAATCTTCACCCCCCTTCTTTCCGAGGCTCCTGGTTGCCTTCGCGGATCAACTGGACCGCGAAGGCAGGCGAACTGCATGCAGGGCTCTGCCGATGAATGGCGGGGGGAATGCCCGCCATATCCACTGGAGCGTCAGGTTTCCGGAGCTTCAATCTCGGTCAAAAGGATCAATATGTCGCATCATCAGCTAGAAAGAGATCTCGCTCACCTCGAACACATACTCCCACAACTCGACGCTAACAGTGTTCTTGGACTTGTCTATTGGCGCCAGCGTATTACAGCGCTCGAAACTGCGCAGACATTGCTTCCTGGCGGTGCCCGGCGAGTGACTCGCCTGCTGTGCATGTTTGACCAGATAGACAGCGGGGTCACCCGCCTGTAAAGCAGCAGCGTACGCAGTCGTTGATCAGCAAGTACAGGCCGGCTTTCACGCCGCCACGATCGAATAGCCCTTCCCATGCAGTCAACGCTGCCGGCGGGACAGCGCGCGAGCGAGCGCAGTCCCACACAATCGTCTCAACTGGGCGAGCGACTCGCCCTCCATCCTGAACGCCTGCTCATCAAAGCGCGCCATGAAACGTTGGCGCAACGCTTCGCGCGACATTGTCCACCAACGCTGATGTCAACTATCGACGGGTTGCCCGACCGATTGCTCCATCACGCCGTCCTTTCCGGGCGAACCTTGAGCATCAGACTGAGTGGACAAACGTAGGTAGGCTGCCGCCAGCCTTCGGAGTTCTTCTTCAGACGCGTCCTCGATGCCAATCAGATTGTTGTTTGCGGCTCGATGCGATGAAAGCAGTTCATTTAGCTTCAGGTGCAACGCGACGCTGTCCTTGTTCTGGCTCTGCTGGATCAGAAAGACCATCAGAAAGGTAACGATGGTGGTGCCGGTGTTGATGACCAGTTGCCATCCGTCCGAATAGTGGAAGATAGGCCCTGTCACGACCCAGGCAGCGACCGTCAGCACGGCAAGACAGAACGCAGCGGGTGAGCCGGCCCATCGCGTGACGAGGCATGCGAACCGGTCGAATAGACGCGTTAGCGGGTGACGGCCGGCGTAGGCAGGGCTCGATGTGTCTGGAACGGTGTCGAGTTCGTCAGTCGGCGAAGGTGCGGCAGGTGGGGTAGTCATGACCGGCTCCAGAAGGTTGCGTGTGTCCTCTTCTGCAAACGTCATGCCGCTGTCGTTTGAAATCGTTCTGCAAGGATAGAGCCACCGCCGCCGTCGATCGGCCGTTCCAAACTGCATCGGCGTAGATTGCACTTTGGCAACCGATACCGGCTTTGTACTTCTTGCTTGGTGAATGAGCCCCCCAGACGCTCATTGCGTCGGGACTATGTGACGGCTCGTGTGGACATCATGGCCCGTTCTCGTTATATTCGACGCGCACTCCGGCGGGCAGCCATGGCTCTTTATGGCAACACCAAAGCTCGTAGCTCGGCTCATACAGGCCAACGCGGTCGAAAGCTCCCAGCGGGAGATCCAGTTCGTCGCTGTCGAGGTATTCCATGAACGCGACCGATCCGCATGTCGGGCAAAAATGCCTTCGCGCCCCGGGCGAACTCCCCCACGCCTAGGTAGCGCCGGAAAACTCCACGGCGCCACGCTCGAACATGGCATAACCGCCAAACACGTTGCCATGTATGCGCCGACATGTCATGCAATGGCATATCGACACTCGCCGGGGCCGCGCGCTGACGCGGAATCGCACCGCGCCGCATGCACATCCGCCGGTCTCTTCGACTGATTCACTCGTCGTCGTCACCACGCCCTCCTTCGCGGATTCCGAGGACTGCGTGCCATCGCTTACTTGTCGCTCTTCTTCGGAATCTTCGCGCCCGACTTGCGCGCCTGGTTCAACGCAATCGCCACCGCCTGTTTGTGCGGCTTGCCCTGTTTCGTCTCAGTCTTGATGTTGTGCGACACAGTGCCTTTCGACGTCCCTTTCTTCAGCGGCATGATCCTCTCCTATCGATCAAAGAGTCTTAAAGAGGCAACCGCTCGACGAAGCGGCTGCCAGGTAAACGACGGCGGCACACGGCGTGCCATTCTCGCAACGGGTTGCTCTGGCGTTATATGTTTTTGCGTTTTGCCTGGCGTTCGCAATCTACTGTCGCGGTCCCGGACTTAAAGCGCTGCGGTCTTGTCGCCCACTAATCTGCTGCCCACCGCATCGAGCTTGCCCTGCAGTTCCGCCTTGCGTTTCGCCATCTTCTCGCCCAGCGTGCGCAGATTGCAATTCGACTTGCGCAGTTCCGGAAAGAGCTCCTCCTCCTCTTCCTCCACGTGATGGCCCACCATCTCGCTCATCACCTTGAAGGTCGCGTCGAAGCCCTTGTCGCCCGCTTTCATCGTTTCAAACTTCGCGATCAGCGTCTTGACGAGGAAGTGCTCGACGTACGCTTCTTCGACGTCGACCTTGTCGCTGCCAGGCAGAGCTTCCTGCGCCGCCGGATAAAGCAGTTCCTCTTCGAGCATCGTGTGAATGGATAGCTCCTCGCAGGCACGCTGCGCGAGTGCCGACTTCGCTTCAAGATCATCGTCCGCGGCTTTCTTGAACGCCGTGAACAATTTTTCGACCGCGCGATGCTCCGCCTCGAGAAAGGCTAATGCATCGTGCGAGCCGGATTCTGTCGCCTTGTTGTCCTGCTTCGTCGCTTCCATGCTGCTCTCCTCGGTCATGCGGTTGAACGTTTAAACGAGCAAACGTCATGCCCAGCTACCGTGAGTTGCGGGGAAGTGATCGGTCGGACGTGTTCGTGTCAGCCCGGCTGCGCGAATGTACATCTGGCGTGTTCAATTCGCAGTCGGTCAGAGAAGCGGTTTCCGCCGACAGCCGCCGTCTAGCGCGCGCGATTTGCCAATTTAGGCTCGCCAGGATCGATTCCGTGCCCGAATTGCACCGGCGCACCGATCGCAGCCCGATAGGTATGCCCGTTGCGATCTTCATTCGGCATACGCTGGACAACCCTTATTCGATCGGGCCTGATATGAAAAATCCGTGGATGAAAAAGAATCCCTTCCTCAGCATGTGGTTGAGCGGCGCAAATGCCGTGGCGGGTTCAGCGCGCGGTCACGCGACGGCGGCGGCGAAGCGCGGGACCACCGCTTTCTGGACTGCTGCGCTCGCGCCGCCGAAACCCAAAAAGAAAAGGCGAACGCGTCGCTGACTTGAGCCGTGTATGGCATGTCGAGCTTGGTGCAGCATGCGATTCATCAGAC
This sequence comes from Paraburkholderia sediminicola, assembly GCF_046027355.1. Lineage (GTDB taxonomy): Bacteria > Pseudomonadota > Gammaproteobacteria > Burkholderiales > Burkholderiaceae > Paraburkholderia > Paraburkholderia sediminicola_B. Next base: position 121,253 of record NZ_JAQQEK010000008.1, read on the forward strand.
CACCACCCGCTTCCGAGCGACGCACCTGAGTTTTTGAATCCAGGTCCGTCAATAGGCCCAACCGCGCACGCCGCGCAGCTTCTTCTGCCAGGCGCAGGCGCAATCGAACCACGGAATCAGCCAAACCGCGGCTGCATAGATAACGAGCGATACGACAAAGGTGATCGCCGTGCAGCCCATGACACGCTGGATGCGAATGCCAGCGATCGCAACAAGAGGGTGGATCGAATCGACGCGGGGCGTGGCAAGCTTGCGCCAGCCCGGCAAATGCCTGCTAGAGGCGCTCCAACGTTAGAGGATCCCCTTGGCCATGGAAATACTTCCCGAGCGCTTCCCCAAAGGGCTCTTTGTCGACCGCCGCGCGCTCGAATAGCGTCATCGACGAATGAAACTTGAGGTAATCCGGATACCCGAAAATTTCCTCGATTGAGCGATCTTCGACAACGTTGACGAGTTGCGTCGATTGCCTCAGCCGTTCGCCCAGCATCGGATGGCGCAGGTAAGCATCGGCCTCGGCCAACGACGAAATCGCGAACCGCTGCGCCATTGCGCTCGTTCCGAGCCCGTGGATCTGCGGAAACACGAACCACATCCAGTGGCTTCGCTTGCGGCCGTTGCGCAGTTCGTCACATACCTGTGCATACAGCGGATCCTGAGCGTCAATAAAGCGCTGAAGGTTGAAGGGATCGTCCAATTCGCTCTCAGTTCACACCGTTTCTATAACGCTTTCAAAGCGGGCAGCAACCGGTCGAATTCGCGCTTCACTACGCCGTAACATTCGCACACACGCTTTTCGAGTCCCGGCCTATCCAATACCTCGATGTGGCCATGACTGTACCGAATCAAACCCGCATCCTGCAGTTTCAGTGCGGCCTCGGTTACGCCGGAACGGCGCACGCCCAGCATATTGGCGATCAGTTCCTGCGTCATCTTCAGTTCGTTCGACGAGAGGCGGTCGATGCTGAGCAGCAGCCACCTGCACAACTGCTGGTCGATCGAATGGTGACGGTTGCAAACAGCCGTCTGCGCCATCTGGGTAATCAACGCCTGCGTGTAGCGCAGCAAAAGGCGCTGGACAGGCCCTGCACGATGAAATTCCTCTTTCATGATTTGAGCGTCCAGGCGATATGCCTGCCCCGCGCTTTGTACGACCGCGCGGCTCGGCGTGGTCTCACCGCCCATGAAAAGCGCGATGCCGATGAGCCCTTCGTTGCCGACGATCGCGATTTCGGCGGACGCACCGTCCTCCATCACATACAGCAGCGACACAATGCAGGTGGTCGGGAAATAAACATAATTGAGGCGATCGCCGGATTCGTAGACGACGTTGCCGAGCGGCATATCCACGAGTGACAGATGCGGTGTCAGACGTTCCCACTCCAGGTCAGGCAAAACTACCAGCAGATGATTTTCGTTTTGACGGTGATCTTGAGACATTTCACACTCTCCGCAGCTCGCCCGGAACCGCGCCGCTTTCGCCGACGATTTCCTGACGGGTGAATATGGATAGAAGGAGGAATGCTCCAACACCTTTGCGGCTTGTGCCGCAGCGCGTCACGATGCGGTAATCTTCGCGTTACTCGGGATCTGGCCGATACACAGAGAGATTATAGGTCGCGTCGAAATTACGCGCCGATCCGCGTCCTGGCATGAGTTCGCGGTGCGACACGCACGTGCATGCGGATTGCACGAGCTTCGAAAACGATTGCCATGCCCGGCCTTGCCGAACTAACGCATCGGCTGAACGGCAATCGTTGATTCGACTTGCAGGTTGCCAAAGAAGGCGCCGCCGGACGTGACAATCGGCAACCTGAGGGTGAATTCACCGCCCTCCCCGGGACCTGGGCTGGTTGCCGACACCGTGCCACCGTGAGATTGAGCAATGGCTCTCACGACTGCGAGGCCAATGCCGAGGCCGCCCGCACTGGCGGCTACCGTTCTGCTCGATTGCGCGAATAGCTCGAAAATATGCGGCAGCATGACGGCCGAAATCCCCGCACCATCGTCATTGATCTTGATGACAAGATCGTTTCCTTCTGCAAGCACGGTCATTCGTATATTGCCGTTCCCCGGCGTGTATTTCACCGCGTTATGCAACAGGTTGCTGACAGCCTGCGTCAAGCGGACGGGATCCCCTTCAACGCGCAAAGTCGCGTCGGGAATCGACACGGTGAAAACCTGGTTTTTCTCGGCGGCGGCTGCTGCCGTGATCTCGCAGATGTCAGCCAGCAGGGCCGCGATCTCGATGTCGGCCTTGCTGAGACGGAGCGCGTCACGATCGACACGGGTCGCGTCCATCAAATCTTGCGCCAACCGCGCAATCCCGTTCACCTGCCGGTCGATCATATCGATCAAACGGAGTATCTCCGGGCGTTCAGCCGACGCGTGGCGGATCAACTGGCTGGCGAGTCGCAACGGCGTCAACGGGCCGCGCAACTCATGCGCCACCACCGCCAGGATCTGGTTGTTGACCGGCGGTGCCGCGCCGCCGAGAGCCGTCGTGCAAGCGTCCTCCAGGGAGCTATCTGGGGCCGCCCGGGTGCCACGCGTCATCACGGCATCTGTCACGACGAAATAGTTCAAGGCAGAACCGTCCGAAAACGACTCGATGGACGCCAGATGTGCTGACATTTCGATCCCCATTTCGCGCCTGGGTAGGCAACGAAGAGCGACGAGAGGCGCGTATCAGGCTGGTGGTCAACGGCAACAGCTTGCTTGCAGAGCACCAGAAGCGCGCGGTTCGTCAACGCCTGCCTCGCTGGCGCGATCAGGAAATCGCGCAACGAAAACAGGTTGAAACAACAGACTCGCCGATGCCGTCCGGTAAGTCTGTACGGTGGCGTGCGGATCGGAAAAAACGACCGGGTTGCGTGGAATCTCGGTGAGGGTCTACCGTACGTCTGATGATTGCCGCACGCCTCTGCGGACCCGTGCCCGCCGGCATCGGAGGAATCTCTCGGGATCGGCGCGGATTGTGCGGTTGAACATAGACGGGCGTCTGTACGTTGTCGTACCGCTTTCTCCCACGAGTGCGCGTAGCGTGTCTTTATCGTCGACCAGCGGGGAGAAAATCATGCTTAGACGAACCTTCATCTGGAGTACGCCCGGATCGCTTCTGGCACTCGGCGCGGCGCTCTCGGGTTGCACCACCACCTCTTCTTCCAACGCGAGCCGCGGTGAGCAAATGGACAAACGCCGCACTATCGACGCAGGCGTCGACTCGACGCTGACCCGCCTCTATGGCATGGCGAACGGCTCGCGTGAACTGGTCGGCAAGGCGCGCGGGGTACTAACGTTTCCGTCGGTAATCGACGCCGGCTTCGTGGTCGGCGGCCAGTATGGCGAAGGTTCGTTGCGCATCGGCGGACGCACCGCCGGCTACTACAGCACGGCGACCGGTTCGATCGGCTGGCAGATCGGCGCGCAGTCGCGCGCGATCGTGTTCCTGTTCATGACCGACGAGTCGCTGACCCGCTTCCGTAGCAGCGACGGATGGTCGGCTGGCGGCGATGCCTCCGTGGCCGTGCTGAAGGTCGGCGCAAACGGCAATCTCGACACCAGCACAGCTACCGGACAGGTCGAAGCTTTCGTGCTGACCAATACTGGCCTGATGGCGGGCGCGTCGCTGCAAGGCACCAAAGTCACGCGGCTCGCGTCGCTTTGAAATTCAGACCGAGGGACGCGGCGCCATGCCCGCCCTCGCCGACACAGTATGGAGAAACCATGTTGCGAAGCGTACGAGACTTGCACGGCAGCACCGTCAGCGCAGTGAACGGCGACATCGGCTCAGTCAGTCAGGCCTGTTTCGACGACGAGTCATTGGGGTGTGCGGTATCCGGTGGTCGAAACAGGCAATTGGCTCAGTGAACGGCAAGTGCTGGATTCGCCGTATTCCGTGAACACACCGGCCCCGGATCGGATATCGTGCACGTCGGCCGTTCCCACCAGCAAGTGAGGGACAGCCCAATGCTGGATGCCGGCACCGGCGAGCGTGTTGCATCGGAATGAGGCGCCGCGCAGACCACACGTTCTCGCCCGATCCAGGCGGTCCTGGACCGATCGAAAACGCGCGTATTCAAAGGCATAAAAGGCAGGAGCAAGTCATGAGACAAAACATCCAGAAGTTGTATCAAGCCCGTATTCATACATTCACCCCCGAATGCTTGGAACTGCAGGACGGCACCTTCAATTTCCATCTCCGGCATGCTGTGGAAGGTTGTCTTCCATCGGCCGACAAGCACTATGAGGTCGGCGTTTTTGCAACCAGCGAGGAAGGCTATGAGGCTGCACTCGCCTATGGCGACAAATACATTGCCGAACATAAGTTCGGGATATAGCAGCGCCGACGGCCACTGTGGCTGTCGACCAATCAGACAGGCGGAACCATGGCAGACAGAATCATTTCAGGCAGAACACACGACGCTTACATGACGGTCAAGGATCATGTTGCCGACGGCTGGGTCGCGAGCGTGTGTCTTGTTCGGAAAGGCGCGTCAAAGGGCAAGGAACTCATCAAACTCGACACTTTTTTCGAACATGAGGATGTCGCGTGGGAATCGGTCGAGACGCTCGCACGTGCCGAACTCAACAATCTGAAATAACATAGGATCGCACTTCGAATCCGCGCGGTGCACGGCGCGAACGCCTCGCCTAAACCGTGCGGCAAGACATCGTCGACGGCAAGCTTGAGGCTGCGGCGCCCTGAGCGCACACAAACCAATCCCGCGACGGCGCTCGCCGTCCGAACGTTTTTTTCGGGGCCGACATGCATAAACGCATTCTGGTAGCGATCGACGGCAGCGAGACGTCTGAGCACGCGTTCGACAGTGCACTGCAACTCGCACATGACAATGACGCGCAGTTACAGCCGCTCTATGTGATCGACAACCCGCTGATGGCATACGACGCGTCCGGCTACGATCCGACGATCCTGCGCGACGCCTGCATGGAGGAAGGCCAGAGACTGATGGCCGACGCGCTGGCGCGAATGAAACACGAAAACGTAGCCGGCACACCGCGGATCGTCGACGTCGCGCCGATCGGCGAGGACATCTCGGAGAGGATCCGGATTTCGGCCAACGAATTCAATGCGGACCTGCTGGTGCTCGGCACGCACGGGCGACGGGGTTTCAAGCGTCTGTTCCTGGGCAGCGTGGCTGAACGCGTCGTGCGCAGTGCGAGCCTGCCGGTGTTGCTGGTCCCGAGCCGGCAAGCGCAAACCACGGTCGCGGAGACCGTCAGCCCCGCACACACCGACGTCGCCGCTGCGATGTACGAACTGCCCCGCTAATGGCGGCCGATGCATCGCGGCGAACTAGGCCGCGATGATCACCTTGAGCGCGCGGGTGTCGGCCGCGTGCGCAAAGGTTTCGTACGCGTCGAGGATCTGCTCGAATGTGAAGCGATGGGTGATCAGAAGTTGGGGATCGAGCCTGCCGGAACGCAACGTCTCCAGCAGCATCGGCGTGCTCACGGTATCGACCAGCCGCGTGGTGATCGTGATATTCCGGTCCCACAGGTGCTCCAGATGAAGATCCACCTTCACGCCATGCACGCCGACGTTGGCAATCGTGCCGCCCGGCGCGATGATCTCCTCGCACAATTCGAAGGTGGCGGGTATGCCCACCGCTTCGATGGCAGTATCGACGCCACGCCCGGATGTGAGCGTCATGATCGCCTTCATTGCATTGCCGTCCGTGCCGTTGATCACCGCGGTCGCACCGAAACGCGTCGCGGTCTCCAACCGGTTGTCGTCCAGATCGACCATGATGATTTCGCCAGGCGAATAGAAGCGGGCCGTGAGCAACGCCGCGAGTCCGATTGGCCCGCTACCGACGATAGCCACCGTACTGCCCGGTTCAACCTTGCCATTGAGCACGCCGCATTCGAACCCCGTCGGCAGGATATCGCTCAGCATCACAAGTGCCTCTTCGTCGGCGTTGTCGGGAATGCGGTAAAGGCTGGTATCCGCATGCGGGATCCGGACGAATTCGGCCTGCGTACCGTCGATCTTGTTGCCGAGAATCCAGCCGCCGCTCACACAATGGGAGTACATCTGTTTGCGGCAGTACTCGCACTTGCCGCAAGCACTAATGCATGAGATGAGAACGCGCTCACCCGGCTTGAAGGTGGTCACGCCCGGCCCTACCTCGTCGATGACGCCCGTGCCTTCATGCCCGAGCACGCGACCCGGCTGGCAGGTCGCGACGTCGCCCTTGAGAATGTGCAAGTCTGTTCCGCAGATCGTCGTCTTGCTGATCCTGACGATGGCGTCGGTGGCCGCGTCGATGATCGGTTTGGGACGGTCTTCAACCGCTTTCTTGCCTGGGCCGAGATAGACGAGAGCCTTCATTGTCGGTAACTCCGTTTGCATGCGTGGGGTGCGGGTCGTCGTGCGAGAACTCGCGAGTGATCGCAGCACGCGGCGTCACGACGTTCGTGCTGATACGGCAGCCAAATTCAATGCCGCTTTCGTCAGAGCGCAACGGCGTGCTGGCTGAAGACGCTTGGCTCGCCAATCGGCATGACTATCCGGCCGTGCACCTCGTTGATCACATCGGCTGCGGACAGATAGAACGCGAGCGCGGCCGTGACAAGTCCCATGTAACCACCGGCCATCCGCAAGAGGACCGAACCCGTCCACTCGCCACCCGCCAGCAAGCCGAACGTGATCCACAGTGCCAGAAAGATAGCCTGCAGCGCGCGGGGCGAACGAAAAGTGGCCAGCCACATATAGAACGTAAATACACCCCACAGGAACAGATACCAGCCAACGAAAGCGGCCGGCACTTTATCGTGCAGAAACAACACGAAGAGTGCGAATGACCACCAGAAAGCCGCGTAGCTCAGAAAGGCGGTCGCGCCGAAGGTGTTGCCGCGCGGCAGTTCCATCACGCCGGCAATCGCCTGCGCGGTCCCACCGTAGGCGAGCGCGCAGGCGAGCACGAGGCCCATCGACTCGCCCGGGAACCAGCCGGCGTTGATCATGCTCAGCAGCCACGTCGTCAATGCAAAGCCGGCGAGACCCAGTGGCGCGGGGTTCGCGAGTAGTGTTCGGTTCGGTGCGCTGGCCATGGCCTGCTCCTGAAGATAGAAAACAATCGGGCGATCCCGTGGCCTTCGCGACGAATCACCCGAGCTGATCGAGAATGGCCGGATTCTCCAGCGTGGATACGTCCTGGGTGATCTCTTCGCCAGCCGCAAGCGAGCGCAGCAAACGGCGCATGATCTTCCCTGATCGGGTTTTCGGCAGATTCTCGCCGAAGCGGATTTCCTTGGGCTTTGCGATCGGCCCGATCTCCTTGCCGACCCAATTGCGCAGCTCATTCGCGATTCTGATCGCCACGTCGCCGGTGGGGCGCTCGCCCTTCAACACCACGAACGCGACGACGACTTCGCCGGTCGTATCGTCAGCGCGCCCGACAACAGCGGCCTCCGCAACCAGCGGATTGGCGACCAGTGCCGACTCGATCTCCATGGTGCCGAGCCGGTGCCCCGACACGTTGAGCACGTCGTCGATCCGGCCGGTAATCGTGAAGTAGCCCGTGTCTTCGTCACGCACCGCCCCGTCGCCCGCGAGATACAGCTTGCCGCCGAGTTCTTCAGGAAAGTAGCTCTTCGTGTAGCGGTCCGGATCGCCCCATACGTTGCGCAGCATCGAAGGCCATGGACGTTTGACGACGAGAATGCCGCCCTGCCCGTTCGGCACGTCGCGCCCGGTCTCGTCGACCACCGCTGCCATGATGCCCGGCAATGGCAGCGTGCACGAACCCGGCACGAGCGGCGTGGCGCCCGGCATCGGCGCGATCATGTGACCGCCCGTTTCGGTTTGCCACCAGGTGTCGATAACAGGGCAATGGCTGTGACCGACGTGCTCATAGAACCACGTCCACGCAGCCGGGTTGATCGGCTCGCCGACCGTGCCGAGCAGACGCAGCGTCGAGAGGTCGAAACGGTCCGGATGAACCTTCGGGTCGGACTCGGCCAGCTTGATCAGCGAGCGGATGGCGGTCGGTGCGGTGTAGAACACCGTCACCCGGTGTTTCGCGATCATCTCCCAGAAACGGCCGGCGTTCGGCCACGTCGGCACACCCTCGAACACGACCTGGGTTGCGCCGATTGCCATCGGACCATACGCAATATAGCTATGACCGGTGATCCAGCCGATGTCGGCGGTACACCAGAACACGTCGCTACGCTTTGCGTCGAAAGTCCACTTCATGGTCTGCGCGGCCCACATGAGGAAGCCCGCCGTGCTGTGCTGCACGCCCTTCGGCACGCCGGTCGAACCGGACGTGTACAGGATGAAAAGCGGATGCTCCGCGCCCACCCATTCCGGCTCGCAAACGTCGCCTTCGGCTTGCGTCAGTTCATGCATCCACAGGTCGCGCCCTTCATGCCACGCGACCTTGCCACCCGTGCGCCGATAGACGATCACACTCTTCACCGCGTCGCAGCCGCCCATCGCGAGGGCTTCATCCGCAATGTTCTTCAGAGGCAACGCCTTGCCGCCGCGCATCTGCTCATCGCAGGTGACGAGCGCGATCGCACCCACATTGACGATCCGCTCATTGAGCGACTTCGACGAAAAGCCGCCGAACACGACTGAATGGGTCGCGCCGATCCGGGCGCAGGCCTGCATGGCGACGATGCCCTCGATCGACATCGGCATATAGATCACCACGCGGTCGCCTTTTTTCACACCGCGGGTTCGCAGCGCGTTAGCAAAGCGGCTTACCCGTTCGAGCAACGCGCGATAGGTGATCTGCGTGACGGTACCGTCGTCGGCTTCGAAAATCACGGCGACATGGTCGCCGTTACCCGCTTCGACATGGCGGTCGAGGCAGTTATACGAGGCATTCAGGGTCCCGTCTTTGAACCATTCATAGAACGGCGCGCGGGATTCATCGAGAATCGAAGAAAACGGCGTTTTCCATTGCAGCGTTTCGCGTGCGAGACGGGCCCAGAATCCGGTGTAATCGCGCTCCGCCTCGGCAACCAGCGCGCGATAGGCATCCATGCCGGATATCGCGGCGTACGCCGCCACGCTGGGGTGCGGGAGGAATGACTGGGGCTCCTCCAGAATCGAATCGGTAGTTGACATCATGTCTTCCTCGCACGCTCTCACGCGTGCTTGAGAAATGCTTTCCGGCGAGCCATTGCGCCATCGCGGCGCAAGTCACCGGCCAAGCCAATGTAGATCGGTCACGGAGATCGTGAGTCGAGAAATTGCTTCGTTTCCTGTTGTTACGTTACGTCAGGACCTTGTAATGACGGTGCTCGTGCAGTGAGCGGAAGTCGGTACGGTGGCGTACCGGTTGGGGAAATCCGCTTCTGATCACCGTCATATCCGCATTTAAATGCGCATGGCCGGAAATGGTCTAATCCCAGGCATCAGCCGTAAAGACGAAGACGTTGCGAAAATTGTCGCAGGGCGTCGATGCGACTTTGTTCCGCACGATGGCACCAGTCCTGCAACTGGCGGAGTAGTTGTTCACGCGAGAGATTCGAGCGCTCCCAGATTGCCGACAGATCCTCGCGCAATTCCGCGTAGATACGAAGCGTCGGCGCATTGTCGTATAGCCCCTTGGGCACCGGTTGACACGCCTTGGCTTGCCCTGCCTGCCCGTCGTCGCGAAACCAGTGTCTGACGCCACGCATAAGCAGGGCTTTCTCTCGGCGACTAGTGTGTTTCACATGCGCCAGTTCCTGCCGGAAGGCGCGCTCAGCCGTTCGGGCATAGCTTGCCATTACCTCGAAGCGGTTTCGAAGTACGGCTTGCAGGGTATCGTCGTCGATCTCCGCTTTGCCTTTGACCAGATGCGGCCGCGGCGCCACTTTCCTGACCGTGGCCAGCCCAAGCGAGGCAAGGACGCAAATGTACATCCAGCCCATGTCGAACTCGTACCATCTGTTCGACAATTTTGCGGATGTCGCATACGCATGGTGATTGTTGTGAAGTTCTTCGCCGCCGATCAGGATACCGATCGGGATCACGTTCGTGCTCGCATCAGGAGGACCGAAGTTGCGGTAACCCCAGAAATGACCCAGCCCGTTGACTACCCCGCCAGCCCAGAAAGGAATCCACATCATCTGGATGGCCCACACCGACACGCCGACGATGCCAAACAGCGCGACATCGATCACGATCAGCAGGCTGATGCCAAGGTTTGGATACTTCGCATAGACGTTGCGCTCCATCCAGTCGACCGGTGTGCTGTGGCCGAACCGGCGAAGTGTCTCCTCGTTTTTCACCTCGGCGCGATAGAGTTCGGCACCGCCAAGCAGCACCTTCCAGATGCCCCTGATCTGTGGACTGTGAGGATCCTCTTGGGTCTCGCACTTCGCGTGGTGCTTGCGGTGGACCGCGGCCCACGTGCCCGTCACCATGCCGGTCGTCATCCATAGCCAGAAGCGGAAAAAATGGCTGACAAGAGGATGCAGGTCGAGCGCGCGGTGAGCCTGGCAGCGGTGCAGATAGACGGTTACGCTGATAATCGTGACGTGCGTCGAAATCAGCGTAGCTAACAGAATCTGCCACCCAGAAAGGGCCAGCAGACCATCCGAGAGAAACGCGAGTGAGGTACTGAACAAGTTGCCCCTCTTTCTACAACAACGTAGTGCCGATCTGAACGTCTCGCTACCGATCAGTCATATTGCACGGCGTGCGAGACCTTCAGAATGCCCGAATCCGTATGAGAAGTCGGTACGGTGCCGCACCCGTTGCGAACACTTCATGCATGAGTTGGGCAAGACATTCCGGCCTTAGCGAAGGTCGCCGCGTTCACTGGCCATAAACGTCAAAGTCGAAATACTTTTTCGCGATCCTGTCATATGTGCCGTCCGCGCGCGTGTCGGCGATTGCCTTGTCGATCTGCGCCTTCAGGTCGGTGTCTTCCTTGCGCAAACCGATCGCGGTGCCGCTTCCGAGCGTCTTCGCATCGTAGAGCGCATTGCCGGCAAACGCAAAGTCCTTGCCTCGCGCCGTGCGCAGGAAACCGACATCAGCCTGCACGGCGTTCTGCAGCGATGCATCGATGCGCTCGGCAATCAGGTCCGAGTAAACGAGATCCTGATCCTGGTAAGCCACGATCACCGCGCCGGCCGGCTCCCAATACGTCTTCGCGTACGTTTCCTGGATCGAGCCCTGCTCTACGCCGATTCGCTTGCCTTTCAGCGCTTCTGGCGTTGGCGTGATCGTTGAGCCCTTCTTCGCGACGAGGCGTGTCGGAATACGGAATACCTTCGACGAGAACGCGATCTGCGCCTGACGCGCCGGCGTCATCGACATGGTCGATAGCACGCCGTCGAACTTGCGCCCCTTCAGCGCGGGGATCATCCCGTCGAATGCGTTTTCGACCCACACGCATTTTGCGTTCAGACGGCGGCAGATTTCGTTGCCCAGGTCGATGTCGAAACCGACGAGCTTGCCGTCGGCGGATTTCGATTCGAATGGCGGATAGCTCGCGTCGACACCGAACCGCACGGTCGACCATTCCTTCGCGATCGCGCTGCCGGATGAGATAGCCAGCAGCGCAATGGTCAGGCTTGCAAGCAGGGATTTCATGTTTCTCCTTTCATGACTTTTTAAACGAATGAGCGGCGGGCCCCGCTGTCGGAGCCGCATCCGGCGCGCAGCGCCCGCCATTCGACCGTAATTCGTCCGGTCTTACCAATTCATTAAAAAAATCAACTCATGCATACGGCGCATGTCAGCGCGCCGCCGTCAGGACGGCCGCGCCTTTCGCCAACAACGTCAAACAGTCTGACCCGCGCCGAGGTCCGCGCCTGTCGTCGGATCCGAGTCAGCATCCGACGCGGTTCTCGATGCCATTGCCTGCAACACCTTCACATCGCGTTGCGACACGTTGACGGTGGCCATGCCGTCACCGCCATCCACGGCCGGCTCCGGAGACTCGACGAACTCCCAATCCGGGCCTTCGTTCCAAGGCCCACGCGGCGCATCATCGCCTCGCGACATGTTGTAGTAGACGCTCGTGTATTCCGGCACGCCAGGAAGCTTGCCCTGCGGAAAGTTTGGCTGGATCGAATGCAACGCCTTCTCGAACGACTTCTGGTGGGCGATTTCTCGCGTCATCAGAAAGCCGAGTGTTTCCTTGATGCCCGGATCGTCGGTGACGTTGATCAGGCGTTCGTAGACGATCTTCGCGCGAGCCTCGGCCGCAATGTTCGACCGCAGATCGGCTGTCGGATCGCCGATCGTGTCGACATAGGAAGCGCACCAGGGCACACCAGCCGAATTGGTCAGGGCCGGGCCGCCACCGTACAGCAACGCCGTTGTGTGGGAATCGTTTCCTCCACCCGTCATCGAACGATAGAGTTCCGCCTCTGCCTCCACGGCTTCGGCCAGTTGGCCCTTGGCACTTTTGTTCAGCATCGCCACGATCGAGCCAACGATTTCCAGATGACTCAGTTCTTCGGTTGCGATATCGAACAACAGATCCTTTCTGCCAGGATCATCTTCACCGAGCGCCTGGGTGAAGTACCGGCAGGCGGCACCGAGCTCGCCCTGAGGTCCACCGAATTGCTCCAGCAGCAGATTCGCAAGACCCGGATTCGGCGCGGCGACGCGCACGGTGTATTGGAGGCGTTTGTTATGGATGAACATGCGACTTCTCCGGTGACTGGCCAAAGCAACTCCGTACGGGTGCAGACGTGGACCTGTTATGTCCCTGTACCTGTCGAGAATCGCGTGCGACCATGGATCAACCCGGACAGCGGTGCAACCGAATGGTTGCCCGCACCCAACGGTGGGCGTCCGGCTCTCAGAGCGGACGCTCTGGCGGATGCACGGCGGAAATGCCGTGCATGGCAACGCATTGCCGCTCATTGTTCAGCATGCGCTGTGCCCATCGTGCAAATACCGTTGCTTAACTGGCCATGCGGGGCCGCCGCCATGGCTCTGCGGAAAAACCAGCGAGTTGACGTCGACTTCTCGCGAGCTCGATCGACGGGTGCGCCCGCAGGGTATAGAAGAGTTATTTACGTGCCCGCCGCCAGGCATTCGGGTAACGGCACAGTGAATCTCTACCTGCTGCGCGGCAGTCGTACGGCGAACGCCGTTTCGCCTTGTTCGGAACGCACTTCGATCTCGCCACCGTGAGCCTTCGCAATTTCGCGCACGATATACAGTCCGAGGCCGAGGTGGCTGTCCTCCTCGTAGCCTTCCTCAGGACCCACGCCGCGCTTCAGAGGCTCAAAGATCTGTTCCATGGCTAACGGCTCAATTGAGGTTCCGCTATTCGCGACAACGATACGAACAGCCTCCTCCTCACCGGTCACAATGACCCGCACTGGCGTATTCGGCGCGCCGTACTTGACTGCGTTCAGAACGAGATTGCCGAGCAATTGCTGCAGACGTTGGCCGTCCCAGACACCCTCGGATTTGCCCCGCATCTCCAGATCGAACTGGCGATCGGGATGGATCGTGCGAAGCTGGTCCAGTTCGTCGCGAAAGACGGTCGCGAGATCAATGTGAGTCGGAACGATGTTGATACCCAGACCTAGCTTCGTCCGGTTGAAATCACACAGATCGTCCAGCAGGGCCTGCATGCGGGCGCCGCTTCTGATCAGGCGGCCTGCAGCACTCGCCACACTCTCCCCGGCATTCAACGCGGCGAGATACGAAGCTGTCATCTGGATGGTCTGAAGCGGGCTGCGCATGTCGTGCCCAAGCATCCCAAGCAACAGGTTGCGAGCCTGCTCCACTTGCGCGCTGAAAAAGCTGACCGATTCGGCGAGTGCCTGATCGATTGCTTCGTTGAAGCGGATGATGTCGTCCATCACCAGTTCCTCGCGCGGGCATTGGTCCATCCATAGACGCAGAACGCTGGCGCGCAGAGCGCGGTACTCGGCCGTCAGTTGCCTGATGTCGAAACCGCTTCGTGCTCGAAGAATGGCGTGTGTTTGTGCCGCCGTCTCAGGGGCATCGATCATCCGGGGCGCGTGCCCCTTTGATTTTTCAAGCTGTGCTTCCCTCGTCTGGGCTGTCGACAGATCCTTCGCCACTGCCTCGAGGATCTGTTGCGCGTGGTCGCGTAAAGCCGGCGATTGCATGTTCGCGGCGGCTGGCAACAAGGTGCCGGCGAACGCCTCCCATTGCGCCAGGATTGCTTCCATGTTCCGCAAGATGAAGTCAGCCAGTCGCATGTCCGCCTCGAATGGTGGCAAAAACCTTTGAACAGCATACATACGTGGCGCCCATGTTACGCGGAAATCCGTCGTGTGATCCGGGCGGGTCCGCCAATTGCGTTCGTACGATACACAGTCCGGAGAAACGGCGATGAAGCCTGTCCGCTCTCACCATTTACTCATTGCAGACGACGACCCTGCTCTGCTCGCCGCATACGTCCAGTATTTCGAGCTTCACGGCTACGAGATTCGAGCCACTCGAGACGGAGCCGATGCGTTATCCGAGTACAGCCGGTGGTTTCCCGCAGTGGTTATTCTCGACGTTCAGATGCCGCGACTCGACGGTCGAGAGGTGGCCAGGAAAATCAGGGGTCTCAGGGGCAAGCCCATACCCTTGCTTGTCGCGGTGTCCGGGTTGTCATCGCAGTCCGAGAGAGCGGTATCGCTCAGGTCCGGTTTCGATCACCATTTCGCCAAACCGGCCCAGCTTCCGGTCATTCTTTCCGCCATTGCTTTCCGCTCACGTACCCACGACCCGGACATCGCCCAGGTTCAGAGCCGTTGTTGACCGTCCGTTTTCGGGAGCATGCGCACACCGGTAACCTGGCTGAGTCAACCGGCAGCACGAAGTTCTGACGGTTCGAAATAGAAATTCCTGTTCCCCACGAGGCGCGCGACCATGAAGTCGATGAATGTCCTCACCCGCAACGGCTGCTCGGTCCGATGGCGATAGTAGATATAGACCGCTTCGCGCTGGGTGACATGCTGAACCAGCAACGGAACCAGTTGGCCGCTCCTGATCGGCGCGGTGGCTGAAAAGCTGCCGAGTTGACCAATGCCGAGTCCCGCGATCACGGCTGCAGTCTCGGCGTCGGTGTCGTTGACACATAAGGCCGTCGCGATGTCGCGGTAGACGATTTCATCCCCGATCAGGAATTCCCACGGGGCCTGCTTGCCCGTATTCGCGCGCCGGTATCCCGTGCAGCGGTGAGCGTCGAGTTCGTCGATAGTCCGCGGCGCGCCATGGCGCTCGATATAGGCAGGCGACGCGCAGACGATCAACTGAATCGGCAAAAGCCGACGCGCGATGCTGCCGCCCGACGGCGGAGACCCGCCACGAAAGCCCACATCGGCGCGATCGCTGATGAGGTCGGTGAAGTGGTCGTCGAGTTGCACATCGAGCTGCACGTTCGGATGCAATTCGGCGAATTCCAGAAAGTAAGGCCACAGCACCACGTGCCCCATTGCCCTTGGCGCGCTGACCCGCAGCGGGCCCGCAATCTCTGCTTTCGAGCGTCGCGCGTCGTCGAGTGCGGACGACAGGACAGCCAAAGCAGGCTTCACGCTGTCGAGCAGGCCCTGCCCCTCCTCGGTCAAGCTCAGCTTGCGCGTGGTTCGATGGAAGAGCCGCACGCCCAGCTCCTTTTCCAGTTGCATCACCGCATGGCTCGCGGCCTGCGGCGAAATGCCCTGATCGACGGCCGCCTTGCGCAGGCTTCCGAGCTCCGCCGCCCGGACGAATATGGTGATCGCGCGAACTTCATTCATCGCCGCCCCCATTAGCAAATAAAAGTTGATTATCAGTCTAGCAATCTACGCCTAGTTCGTGCGAATCAATACTCCTATGATCCGTTCACACCCACCCCAAACGTAGGAGAAGCATCATGGTTGAGCTCACGAAGAACGGCATCAAGCGTGTCTGGTTCATCACGGGCGCGTCGCGCGGCCTGGGCGCCCTGATCGCCCAGGCGGCCCTGGCTGACGGCAATGCGGTGGTCGCCGCCGGCCGCAATGTTGCGGCGATCGTCGAGCGCCTCGGCGACTCGCCGGCATTGCTGCCCGTGGCGCTGGACGTCACGGACGAAGCGCAGGCGAAAGCCGCGGTTCAAGCCGCGATCGAAAAATTCGGCCGTATCGACGTGCTGGTCAACAACGCGGGATTCGGTTTGCTCGGCGCGATCGAAGAGTCTACCGACGCGGACGTGCGCCGCATGTACGACACCAACGTGTTCGGGCTGCTGACCGTCACGCGCGCCGTTTTGCCGGCAATGCGCTCGCAGCGCGCCGGTCACGTCATCAATATGTCGTCGATTGGCGGCTATCGGGCCGCCGCCGGATTCGGCGCGTACAGTTCGACAAAGTTTGCGGTCGAAGGCTTGACCGAAGCATTGCACGCCGAATTGAAGCCGCTCGGCATTCATGCGACGGTCGTCGAGCCGGGTTACTTCCGGACTGACTTCCTCGACGCGTCATCGCTTGTCGTCGCACGCGAGGTCATTGCGGACTATGACGCGACATCGGGCAACGTGCGTCGGCATGCTGCCAACATGAATCACAACCAGCCGGGGGATCCCGCGAAGCTCGCAACGGCGATGATCGAACTGGTCGATGCGCAAACGCCTCCGCTGCGTCTGCCGCTTGGCACCGACACACTGAAGGCCATCGCTGACAAGAACGCCTATGTCGCGCAGGAAACGGAAACCTGGAAGGCGCTGTCGGCATCGACCGACTTCAACGATTGATAGTTGACGATCAGATGCGGATGCCGAATGGTCTATCAATCACCGATCGTTCTGGCATCTCGCCCTGTGTCCGCTTGCCTACGCATCAGCAGAAGCAACGCGATAAGCACAAGGACTATCGTCAAGCCGACAAACAGCAGCGTCGCGCGTTGAATGTCGGACACCTGCACGGCGATACCAAGGCCGATCACAGGTAGTGAGATCGCCACATAAAGCACGACGAAAAAGCTGGACGTGACTTCCGCTCGCCGGTGCGCGGGCGCCGCCGCCGCGATCTCGCCCAACCCGGCGCGGAAGCTGATGCCCTGCCCAATGCCTGCCAGGGCCGTGCCGAGCAAAAGCGCCCCGAGCGATTGTGCCGGCACGCACAGGCCGACACACATCAGCCCCACGACGAGTCCAACGCAGCCAGCCGCTTGCCGCCATCGGGCGGTAATGACCGTCTGCACAATCTGTCCGAGGGCGGAGCACGCGAACAGCAGGAACACGATCGCGCCGGTCACGATGCCACTGTGAGAGCCGAGTACGCTCCGGATCAGTTGAGGGGCGACCGCCGCAAAGAAGCCCACCACGACGAAACCGGCAAAGCCCGCCAACGCGGCGGGAATAAACGCAGGGCGTACTTCGGCGGGAAGCGAAATTTTCTGGATGCCGAGCTTCACTCGCGACGCAGTCGCAGCGGTCTCCGGCACGCCAAGGACGATCAGTGCGGCGACACCGACCAGCGCGAGATGCGCCGCAAAGGCCAAGCGCATCGGCCAGGGAAATAGTTCGACGAGGATGCCGCTTAGCAACGGACCGCAACCCAGCCCCAGCATATTGGAGGCGGTCGCCGCGAGCATGGCTTTGCCGCGCCACGCAGGCGGCGCGAGTTCGATCACGGCTACGGTGGCGGTTCCTGTGAAGATGCCGGCGGAGATTCCCGACAGCAGGCGGCCCAGCATCAGAAGCGCCAGCCCGTCGCTGAGCAGGAACGTCAGCGCCGACGCGGCCGACGCACACAGTCCCGCCAGCAGCATGCGACGACGGCCTAGCTGATCGGACCAGTTGCCGACCAGCAGCAACGCACCCAGCACGCCGATTGCATACGACGCATAGATCACCGTGATGATGGTCGGAGTAAAACCATATTGCAGCTGGTAGTACCGATAGATTGCCGTCGGTAGCGTGGTGCCCATCATGTTGATCGCGAACGCCAACGCGACGGCCAGAAATGCGATCGGGGATTGCGGTGCGGCAGAAGCGGCTTTCATGAAGCGTCCCAACGGTTGCTCGAACAGTGCGCGCAATTATGGGCAATTTCTCACGGTCTTGCTGACAGCTCGACGATCGTGCTCAGCGTCGATCTCCTCTTGCTGCGACTACGTTAAGCGATGGGCACATCGCGCGGACGTAGATGATCGGTCCGCTTTTCGCCGTGGTCGAACTCGCGTTGCGCCAATTCCATTTCGCTCATGTGGGCTTCGACCCAATCCCATATCCCGCAGATCTTGTCGAGCAGGCTGCGTCCCAATGGCGTCAGTTGATAGTCGACCCGCGGCGGTATCACCGGATGCACGTAGCGCGTAACGAGGCCGTCACGCTCGAGCTGTCGCAATGTCTTGGTGAGCATTTTCTGGCTCACGCCCTCCACCACTTCGCGCAGCCGCGAAAAACGCATCTCGCCATGCGTGCCGAGCGCGTCGATGACGAGGATCGTCCACTTGTCCGCGATCTGCTCGATGATGTTGCGCGCCAGGTCATCGGTTTTTTTTTGCGGGTTGTCGTGCGCGTAAGCGCTGTCGTAGCAATTAGTTTCCATGGGGAAAGTATGAAACCGTCAGGTGCCTTCTTGTGATCGCCGGATGCCGCTGAAATAATCGGCTCGCCTGCCCGTCCGATGGGCACGTCGCCGTTAATCAGATCGCATTCGACCCGTATGCGGTGCTTTACGTAGTGCTTTGATTAGAGAGCTTCACATGACTATTGAAACAATCGCAATTGAAGGTTTAACGACCCCCGTCTCACGCATCGGCCTTGGCACCTGGGCGATCGGCGGATGGATGTGGGGTGGCACGGACGAGAAAGACTCGATCGCGGTGATCCGCCGGGCGCTCGACAGCGGTGTCAATCTGATCGACACAGCACCGGTGTACGGCTTCGGCGCTTCGGAGGAGATCGTCGGCAAGGCGCTGGCCGATGGGTATCGGCACAAGGCGGTCATCGCGACCAAGGTCGCATTGGAATGGCGCGACGGCGCGGTGTTCCGCAATTCGTCGCCAGAGCGCATTCGTCAGGAAGTAGAGGATACGCTTCGGCGCTTGCGGACAGATTACATCGACCTGTATCAGGTCCACTGGCCCGATCCGCTGGTGCCGATCGAAGAGACCGCTGCGGTGCTCGACGCTCTGCGCAAGGAAGGCAAGGTGCGCGCGCTGGGCGTGAGCAACTTCTCGCCTGCGCAAATGGATGCGTTCCGCCGCGTGGCGCCGCTGTCGGCCACACAGCCGCCGTACAACCTGTTCGAGCGCGACATCGACCGTGACGTGCTGCCGTATGCAAAACAGCATGGGCTCGTCGCGCTGGCCTATGGGGCTCTGTGCCGCGGACTGCTGGCGGGGCGCATCGGCGTCGAGACGCGTTTTGAGGGCGACGATCTGCGCCAGCGCGATCCGAAGTTTCGCGAGCCGCGTCGCGAGCAGTATGTCGCGGCGGTGAAAGCACTGAACGTGTTCGCGCGCGATAACTTCGACAAGTCGGTGCTCGCGCTGGCTGTGCGCTGGGTGCTCGACCGCGGCCCGACGATCGCGCTGTGGGGCGCACGCCGTCCGGCGCAACTGGACGGCATCGACGATGTATTCGGCTGGCGTCTCGACGAGAAAGCGTTCGCGCAGATCGACGCGATTGTCGCGCAGTTCGTCAAGGATCCCGTAGGGCCGGAATTCATGGCGCCACCGGAACGCGTGCTCGTAGCGTGACAGGAGGCGGTGGTGATGGCACTCGGCACCACGCTGTGCAGCGAACTGACCTTCAGTACTCACTGTGTCGCGCCGATGTGCCGCAATGCATCCTCCGCGGCCGGGTTGTGTTGTGCGATCGCCATTTGCAACGCGGTCCCGCCGCGCGCATCGACATGATTCGCGTTGGCGCCGTGCGCGACAAGCACCGGAATCATATCGAGCCGGCCGAATAGCGCGGCGAACGACAACGCCGTTTCCCCCGCATTGTTGGTTTGATCGATGGCGCAATGCGTGTCGAGCAGCATCATTGCAATCTTCGTCTCGCCTTTGAAGAGCGCCCCCATCAGCGCCGTGTTGCCATGCCGGTCGGCGGCGCAAGCATTGGCGCCTACGGAAAGCAAAGCCTTCAATGTCTGCGGATGATTGTCATACGCGCTGAGGATCAGCGCGGTATAGCCTTCGGGCGTCGTCGTCTCGAGCGGGAAATGGGCATCGATCAACGCCTGGACAATATCCGTGCGTCCCGCGCGCGCCGCGGCAAACCAGTCTTCGGTGTAACGTGGCGTGTCCGTCGCTGCCGAATACGTTCCGGGCTGATACACGTGCTGCGCACAACTGGCTGTCAACAGTGCGGTCAGGGTGGCGGCCGCCACGGTCCGAACAAGGCGCCGGGCGGTGAAAGAACATCGCATTACGTCCTCCGTGAGAAAGCTTACCTAACGAGTCGGGAAGCTTGCTTGCGCAAGCCTCCCGTGCAAATTTCAGTTATCGCTCAGGTGTGCTGCCGCATCCTTCACACGGGTGACATCCGCATGAGTCGCACGCGCGAGACGGGTGCCGTAGTCGGCATCAGCCTTATAGAAGTACGAGAGCATCGCGTACTTGTTTGCGTCGTTGGTCACGCGGCCAAGGTCGCCCGATAGCGCCGTGATCAGATCTGTCTTGTCCGTCTCGGACAGCGTCCGGTAGTACTCGCCGGCTTGACGGAAGTCGAGCGTCTTGTGGATCGCTCTTTGCTGGGTCGTCCCCTTCAGCGGCGTCTGCACGGACTTGTACTTGTCCTGCTGGGCGATTTCGGCGACTCCGGATGGCTCGTAGTTCACTTCGCCCTTTCGATCATCCTCATTCATCAAGCCGTCCTGGTTGTTGTTGTAGACCGGGACGATCGGACGGTTGATCGGCAACTGGTTGTAATTCGGGCCGAGGCGATACATCTGCGTGTCGGCATAGGCAAACAGGCGGCCCTGCAACATCCGGTCTTCGGACGGCTCGATGCCCGGCACGAGCCGCGACGGCGCGAATGCCGATTCTTCCGTGGACTCGAAATAGTTATCCGGAATGCGGTTGAGCGTCATCGTGCCCACCTTCTGCTCCGGGATGGAGGATGGCCACACCTTCGTGTCATCGAGCGGATCGAAATCGAACTTGTCCAGATCCTTCGGCGAGAGCACCTGGATATAAAGATCCCATTGCGGGTAGGAATGCGCCTTGACCGAGTTGTACAGGTCGTTGGTCATCATGTTCCAGTCGGCGCCGATCGAATGCGGGATATCCTGGGGACGAATACCTTCGATGCCCTGACGGCTTTTCCAGTGGAACTTCACGTAGTGCACTTCCCCTTTCGCGTTCACGAACTTGAATGCGTGCACACCGAAACCGTCCATGTGGCGATACGAATCCGGCATGCCCTCGTCCGTGTAGAGATGCGTCAGCATGTTCGTCGCTTCGGGCGAGTGAGCAAAAAAGTCGAACGCCAGATTCGGATCCTGCACACCCGTCACCGCCGACGGTTTGTTCGCATGCACGAAGTCAGGAAACTTGATGGCGTCGCGGATGAAGAAGATCGGCCAGTTGATGCCGACCATGTCCCAGTTGCCTTGCTGCGTGTAGAACTTGATAGCGAAACCGCGCGGGTCGCGTGCCTGCTCGGGCGATCCGCGATAGCCCATCACCGTCGAGAACCGAACGAAGACCGGGGTCTTCGTTCCTGGCGTGAACACCTGGGCAGTGGTCAGCGAACTGAGGTCTGCAGTCGGCACGAACTCGCCGAAGAGACCTGTGCCACGCGCATGCACGACGCGCTCGGGTATGCGCTCGCGATCGAAGCGCTGCAGCTTCTCGATGAGATGAGAGTCCTGCAAAAGAACCGGGCCTTCAGGGCCCGCCGTCTGCGAGTTCTGGTTGTCGCCGACCGGCGACCCGCTATCCTGAGTCATATCCGCGCCATGCGCCGGTTGAGCGATCGAGATTGCCGAGATGATCGAGAAAATGCTTGCTGCAATCTGTGTCTTCAGTATTTTCACGTTGTATTCCTGGGTTCGGTTGGAAACCGGAGGAATCCTATGGCTCGGCTATTCGATTAGCCAATCTCTTTTTCCTATCATATCAATAGAGGCCGAATAACTTTCAAAAATAACAAGTGCGGAATACCGGGAGGCAATGAACGCAGCACCGCTCTGCAGAACGATTTCACGTTGGCAGGCGCTGCGTGCTTTATATGTAACTAGAGACATTACAATTGAATTTAGTATTTCCACACATACCCTTATGAGCAATATGTTTTTATCTGGAATATCTGTGCGGCATTTAATTATTTTATAAATCACCTTAAGTTAACCTTATCCTTGCGCGGAATAGAGGCAATGAATGAACGGCATACCCCTTTGCGCAAAGGTGATTTCGATATTAGGCACTTCTGAGGCCGGCGACCCGCGCCTATAGTCAGCTCAGCTTTCGGACGCTAACCCAACTTCGTGATGGGCCCGCACGAAGTTTTCTAAATCCAAAGGAGCAGACCATGTTGACCCGTACGTCTCCGACGCCTTTCGCCGAACCCGCTGCCGTGACCCTCGATGCGCAATACTTCGAATACACGTCGTCAGCCAATCCGATCGGCGCGAAGCTCATCTCGCGCGTACCCTTCCGCAATTTCCCGCCTTCGCTGTACGCGGACGGCGCAACCCGGGTCGTGCCGCTCGACCTCTCCGCGGAGTTGGGTTGCCCCGGCCCCGCGACCAGTCCCGGCCTGAGCGCCAATTTCCTGCGCATCAACGCCGGGGATGCATTGACACTCGCCCCGAACGCGACCTCGCAGGTTTGCTATGTCATCAGCGGGACCGGCAGCGTGACCCAGGCCGAGACCCACTTCCCGTTCGCGCAGGGCGATTTCTTCACCCTGCCCGGCGGTGATGCCGCCGTGCTGTCCGCCGGCGCAACAGCCACGCTCTATTACGTCAACGACGCACCGTTGCTCACCTATCTCGGCACGACCGGCGTCGTGGCGCGCTTTGCGCCGACGCGCTATCCGGCCGCCCAGGCGCAGGCGGAATTGCGCAAGGTCGCGGAAGAAGCCAATGCGGGCCGCCGCAACCGCATCAGCGTGCTGATGGGCAACGCCAACTTTCCGCAGACGCGAACGGTCACGCATGTGTTGTGGGCCATGTTCGGCATCGTGCCGCCCAACTCGATGCAGAAGCCGCACCGCCATCAGTCGATCGCACTCGACTTCATCGCCGGGGGCAAGCCAGGCGTCTATACGCTGGTCGGCACCGAGCTGGATGAGAACGGCAATATCGCCCATCCGACCCGCGTCGATTGGGAAGCCGGGATGGCGTTCGTGACGCCGCCGGGATACTGGCATGCGCATTTCAATGAAACGGACGAAAACGCTTATGTGATTCCGATCCAGGATGCCGGCTTGCAGACCTGGCTGCGCACGCTCGACATCCGCTTCGCCCGTTAAGCCTGAAGCGCCAGTGCGAGTCCGTCGTCCCAGTACGGCGGCTCGCCAATCGCCTCGGCATAGAAGTCCACGAACGCGCGCACCTTCGACGATACGATTTTCTTCGGCGGGTAGACCGCCCAGACCGCTGGTTCGGCCCGCCCCGTGCGCGCCTCCCATTCAGGCAGCACGTGCTGCAGCCGCCCGTCGCGCAGGGCCGTGGACGCGAGCCACGTCGGCAGGAGCGCAAGGCCGCAGCCGGCCACGGCGAGTTCCAGCACGGCTTCGGAATCGTCGGCGCGCAAGCGCCCTCGCAATGCCACCAGCACCTGCTCAGGCGATGCCTGTGCATCCGCGATGCGAGTGAAAGACCATTTGTCGTCCGGCAGCAGGGACAAGCGAAGCACATCATGAGCGGCCAGATCTTCGGGGACACGAGGCATTCCGCTCCGCTCGAAATACGCCGGGCTGCCGCAGACAATACGGCGATGCGACGCAATGCGTTTGGCCATCAATGACGAATCGGGCAGCACGCCGATGCGGATCGCCACGTCGATGCCGGCTTCGATCATGTTGAGCGTTTCGTCGGTCGACACGATATCGAGGCCGATGTCAGGGTAGCGCGTCATGAACGCCGGCAGGTGCGGCACGATATGCCGGCGCCCGAATGCGGACGGCATCGTGACGCGTAGCACGCCTTGCGGTGTGCGATTCAGCGACGACGTCACCTGGCGCGCGTCATCGAGCGCCTGCAGGGCAAGCATGGCGTGCTCACGAAATAGCCTGCCGCCCTCGGTCAGGACGAGCCCCCGCGTCGACCGGTTAAACAGCGCAATGCCCAGATCCTTTTCCAGCTCGCTGACGTAGCGCGAGATGGTCGAGGTCTTGACTGCCATTTCATGGGCCGTCTTGCTGAAGCTCTGCAGTTCCGCTGCGCAAACGAAGGCGCGTACCGCGGCAAAATAATCCATGGCATGTCTAATGTGAATCGAGCGTTCTACAAGGAGCTTCACGACTGAACTCGCGCAACGCTCTGCGCGCGAGCCGGTTCGATCACAGCAACGGCAGCGTCAGTCTGATGTGCTCAGCGAACACCGTGATCAGATGGGACGGACGCTCCCGCTCGAACTTCAGGGTAATGCCTATGGTGGGCAAAGGCGGAAGCGCGGGATCGCCATTGAGTATGTAGAGGTCCGGTGCGACGGCAGTCTGTGTGATGACGGCCACGGCCTGCCCCGAGCGGACCAGGGCCGTGAGGCCGGCGAGACTGCTGCTCGCATAGGCGATGCGGTAGGCCCTGCCCGCGCATTGCAGCGCTTCGCAGGCCGCCACGTGGTCGAGCGTGTCCGGATCGGAAAGCGCCAGCGGCAACGGGTCGAAGTGTGCGGAATCCAGTCCTGGATAGCCAACCCAGACCAGCGGCTCGCGGCGAATGATGTCGTCGTTCGAGGCGTCCTCCGGCAACGAGATCATGGCAAGGTCCAGCGCATGCATCTCCAGTTGTTCGAGCAGTCGCGGCGTGGGGGCACAAATCACTTCGACCAGCGCATGCGGATGCTGGCTCGAGAACTGACGCAGTAAATGCGGCAGGAAAACGGCGGCGTAGTCGTCCGGGCAGCCGAAGCGGATCGTCCCCGACAGTCCTTTGCCGGACAGATCGGCCATCGCCTCGTCGTGCAGCCGCAGAATGCGTTGGGCGTGGATCAACAGGCGTTCGCCGGGATTCGTCAGCACCACCCCGCGACCCGTGCGCTGGAACAACGGCTGGTCGACGATTTCCTCGAGGCGCTTCATCTGCTGACTCAGCGCCGACTGCGTCCGGCCGATCCGGTTCGCCGCACGACTGAGCGCCCGAACTTCGGCGACGACAGTAAACGATCGCAGCAGATCGATTTCGAGTGAAAGACTCAAGGTATTAGGCTCGCTTCTAGCTTCGATAAGAACTATTCGATTCTATGAAACCAGAGAGCCATCTAGACTGCAAGTTATTCCCGCTACCCGCCAAGGAGAAGCAAGGTGTCCCTGAACAATGATGCAGTTTTCTGGCGCAACGCCAGGCAGCACCTGATCCGCTACGGCGGCACCTTCGAGCCGATGATCATCGAGCGCGCCCAGGGCAGCTTTGTCTATGACGCGGACGGTCGCGCGATCCTGGATTTCACCTCCGGCCAGATGAGCGCGGTGCTGGGGCACAGCCATCCGGAAATCGTCTCGGTCATCAACGAATACGCAGGCAAGCTCGATCACCTCTTCAGCGGGATGCTTTCGCGACCCGTGGTCGACTTGGCGACCCGCCTCGCCGACATCACGCCTGACGGACTCGACCGGGCACTGTTGCTCAGCACGGGAGCCGAGTCGAACGAGGCCGCCATTCGCATGGCGAAGCTGGTCACCGGCAAGTATGAAATCGTCGGTTTTGCGCAGTCCTGGCACGGCATGACGGGAGCTGCAGCATCGGCCACCTACAGCGCCGGTCGCAAGGGCGTCGGTCCGGCAGCGGTCGGCTCCTTCGCGATCCCCGCCCCCTTCCTGTACCGGCCACGTTTCGAGCGCCATGGCGAGTACGATTACCTGGCGGAACTGGACTATGCGTTCGATCTCATCGATCGTCAGTCCAGTGGCAATCTCGCCGCTTTCATCGCAGAGCCGATCCTCAGTTCCGGCGGGATCATCGAACTGCCGGAAGGCTACATGGCCGCACTGAAGCGCAAATGCGAGGAGCGCGGCATGCTGCTGATCCTCGATGAAGCGCAAACCGGGGTCGGCCGCACGGGCACGATGTTCGCGTGTCAGCGCGATGGCGTCACGCCCGACATTCTCACCCTGTCGAAGACGCTCGGCGCCGGTCTGCCGCTCGCGGCCGTCGTGACTTCCGCGCAGATAGAGGAGCGGGCCCACGAATTGGGTTACCTGTTCTATACGACCCATGTTTCCGATCCCCTCCCCGCCGCCGTCGGTCTGCGGGTGCTGGATGTGGTCGAGCGCGAGGGGCTGGTAGCGCGTGCGAACCTGATGGGCGAGCGACTCAAACGCGGCCTGCTGGATCTGATGGAACGCTTCGAGTGCATCGGCGACATTCGCGGCCGAGGGCTGCTTCTCGGCATGGAGATCGTCAAGGACCGCCGCACGAAGGAACCGGCGGATGGGCTTGGCGCGAAGATCACCCGCGAGTGCATGAACCTGGGGCTCAGCATGAACATCGTGCAGTTGCCTGGTATGGGCGGCGTGTTCCGGATCGCCCCGCCGTTGACCGTCCACGAGGATGAGATCGACCTGGGCCTGGCGCTGCTCGGGCAGGCGATCGAGCGTTCGCTGTAGTTGCCTCGATGTTCGGCGATGAGCGACGGGCGGCCGTTCGATGGTTCGCGTTGGGGCCACGATCGAAACCCGTTACTCGCCGGATGCGGAAGTTCGATGACCGCCGCTCCGGCGGCTACGCCGCGCCCGCCCCGCGCCCTGCGTGTGCCAACGCCAGCGCCAGCCTAGCCCCCACCTCGGCATTGTGTTTCACGAGCGCGATGTTTGTCGCCAGGCTGCGTCCCCCCGTCAGCGCCTTGATGCGAGACAGCAGGAACGGTGTCACGGCCTTACCCGTGATTCCTCGCGCCGTGGCCTCGGCGAGCGCCTGCTGGGTCAGCGCGTCGATCTCTTCGAATCTCATCGCTGCCGCTTCCGGCACCGGCGTGCTCAATACCACGCCGCCCACGAGCCCCAGGTCCCACTTGGTGCGGATGAAACGCGCCTGCTGCGCCGGGTCGTCCAGCCTGAAGTCCGAGCGAAAGCCACTGTCCCGCGTGTAAAACGCAGCGAAATTGTCTTGCTCGCAACTGAGCACCGGCACGCCGTGCGTCTCCAGGTATTCCAGTGTGAGCCCGATGTCCAGGATGGACTTCGCACCGGCACAGACCACCGCCACGGAGGTCTTCGCCAGTTCCTGGAGGTCGGCCGAGATGTCGAAGGTTTCTGGCGCGCCCCGGTGCACGCCGCCAATGCCTCCGGTGACGAAGACCTCGATGCCGGCCAGCGCGGCACATATCATCGTGCCAGCCACTGTGGTGGCACCGAGCCCGCCGTCGGCGAGCACAGCCGGCAGGTCGCGGCGGCTGACTTTGTGCACGTGGTCCGAACGGCCGAGCAGTTCCAGCTCGTCGTCCGAAAGGCCGATGCGGATTCGCCCACCGATCAGTGCGATCGTGGCGGGCTCGGCTCCCAGGTCACGGATCAAGGCCTCCACTTCGCGTGCCGTGCGAACATTCTCCGGGTACGGCATGCCGTGAGCGATGATGGTCGATTCAAGCGCCACGAGCGGCCGGCCGGCGGCCTGTGCCGCGGCCACCGGTGCGCTGCAGGTCAGCCATGAGCGTGCAAGATTCGCAACCATATCGATGTTTCCGGCAGTGTGATTCGCTCAAGTATGCAACACACAGCCGGTCCACGGTTCACACGCTGCAGCGCGATGGCGCCTATCATTACGGTACAGTCTGGCCGCCGCTCCCTGATGAAAAAGGACAGACTTTCATCTGCTGAACATGTTGGATGGTCGATGTCGGGTCGGGAGGTTCCATGCCACCGCTACGCGCAATCAATCTTCTCCAGTCGACGGAAGGTGCCCGGCTCCATGGTCCGGAGCTCGACCGCTGGCGCCGCTGGGGGCCTTATCTGAGCGAGCGGCAATGGGGCACTGTTCGCGAGGACTACAGCGAATACGGCACCGCCTGGGACTACTTTCCGCACGATCATGCACGCAGCCGCATGTACCGTTGGGGTGAGGACGGCATTGCCGGATTCGGCAACGACCCGCTCGACTGGTGCGTGTCGCTCGCGCTCTGGAACGGCCACGATCCGATCATCAAGGAACGGCTTTTCGGGCTGACGAACGAGCAAGGCAATCACGGCGAGGACGTCAAGGAGCTTTACTTCTATCTCGACGGCACACCGACGCATTCGTACATGAAGATGCTGTACAAGTATCCTCACGATGCGTACCCGTACCAGGATCTGCTCGACGAAAACCTGCGGCGCGGCGCCGATCAGCCTGAATATGAAATCCTCGATACGGGCGTGTTCGACGATAACCGCTATTTCGACGTCTGCGTCGAGTATGCGAAGCACACGCCCGACGATATCGTGATGCGCGTCAGCGTCGAAAACCGCGCGGATCAGCGCGCGGCGCTTCATGTGTTGCCGCAATTCTGGGCGCGCAACCGATGGGCGTGGTCGGGCAAGCCCGGCAAGCCGTCGCTCACGCTGGAGTCGAATAGCGAGGCAGGCGCGTGCGTCGTCGCGCGCAATCCCGCGCTTGGCACGATGATCGTGACGGCGTCGGCGCAACAGCCGGTCGAATGGATCTTCTGCGAAAACGAAACGAATGTGCGCCGCATTTTCGGCTTCGAAGGTGCCGGGCCGTTCAAGGACGGCTTCAATGACTACCTCGTTGACGGCGACGAGCAGGCAATCCGGCGTGACAAGGGCACCCGCGCCGCCGCGCATGTGTGTCTGCAGTTCGCGCCTCATGAGCGCTCGGTGCTGTATCTGCGCTGGCGTCCCGAAGCGGCCGCGGATGCCGTGCCTCTCGACATGGAAGCGCTCTTCACGCGCCGGCAAGCGGAAGCCGACGAATTCTATGCCGCGCTTCAGCACGACATCCCCGACGCGGATGCGCGGCTCGTGCAGCGTCAGGCGCTCGCCGGCATGCTGTGGACGAAGCAGTACTACCAGTTCGACGTGACGCGCTGGCACGACGGCGACCCCGGGCAACCGAATCCACCGGGAGCGCGCAGACACGGCCGCAACGCGGACTGGCGGCACATGTGCAATGGCGACATCGTGTCGATGCCCGACAAGTGGGAGTACCCATGGTACGCGTCGTGGGATCTTGCATTTCATGCGGTCGCGTTCGCCGTGATCGATCCTGACTTCGCGAAGAAGCAATTGCTGCTGCTCGTGAAGGAACGCTATATGCATCCGAACGGGCAATTGCCCGCCTACGAGTGGGCGTTCGGCGATGCGAATCCGCCGGTTCATGCGTGGGCCGCATGGCGTGTGTACGAACTCGACCGCGAGGTGACGGGCGTCGGCGATCACGAATTTCTCGAAGTCATGTTCCACAAGCTGCTGCTCAACTTCTCGTGGTGGGTCAACCGCAAGGACGCCGAGGACCACAACATCTTTCAGGGCGGCTTTCTCGGGCTCGACAACGTGGGCATCTTCGACCGGTCTTCGCCGCTGCCTACCGGCGGCCGCATCGATCAGGCCGATGGCACGGCATGGATGGCCTCCTACGCGCTCGACCTGATGCAGATCGGCCTCGAACTGGCGATGACGAACAGCGCGTACGTTGAAATCGCGGTGAAGTTCTTCGAGCACTTTCTGTATATCGCGGAAGCGGTCAGTTGCGGCGAAGGGTGCAGAACCGGGTTATGGGACGGACAAGACGAATTCTTCTACGACGTACTCCACCTTCCGGACGGCACCCGTGTGCCGATGCGCATTCGTTCGATCGTCGGGCTGATTCCGTTGTTTGCCGTTCACGTGCTCGAGGATCGTGTGTACGGCCATCTGCCGGGATTGCGCGAACGGCTGGCGTGGTTTCTCGATCATCGGCCGAATCTTGCCAGGCTGGTGTCGCGCTGGACCGAACCCGGCACGGGTAACACCACGCTGCTGTCGTTGTTGCGCGGACAACGGATGACCGCGCTGCTGCGCCGCGCACTCGATGAAGCCGAGTTTCTCTCCGGGTACGGCGTGCGGGCGCTGTCCCGGGTGCATCGCGATGCACCCTATGTCTTCGACCATGACGGCGTGAACGTCTGCATTCAATACCAGCCGGCCGAATCGGACTCGCGCGTATTCGGCGGCAATTCGAACTGGCGCGGGCCGGTCTGGATACCGGTCAACTACTTGCTGATCGAGTCGCTGTATGAGTTCCATCGTTACTACGGCAATGAGTTTCGCGTCGAGTATCCGACGGGCTCGGGCAAGCGTTTTTCGCTGAGCGAGATTGCCGACGACCTCGCGCGGCGCGTCACCACGCTCTTTCTCAAAGATGCACAAGGCGTGCGGCCGGTGATGGCGGCCTATCCGATGCTGCAAGCCGACCCGCAGTCGCAGGATCTCGTACTGTTCCACGAGTACTTTCACGGCGACAATGGACGCGGCGTCGGAGCTTCGCATCAGACCGGCTGGAGCGGGCTCGTCGCGCTGCTGCTGCAGCCGCGCATGATGAAGCTATCCCATGTTGCGGCTGATGTTGCGTCGGTGGATGCGCCAGTGGGAGAAGACGCCGCACCGGTCATGGCTCGGTAGTGTTTCGGCCGCTGGGTGGTGCTTCCACCGGTTGAATCCGCCGGGTAGAGCCGAAGCCCCAATGTCCGGGCGCCGGTGCAGGCGAATGATTCTTGATGGCCGCACGAAGACGTTGCCGCATCGGCATGCAGCGAATGGCTACTTCCGGAAAAGCCAAGGGCCGACCTCGACACCAAGTTGACCGACGAAAGATCGTCGCGGTATGCGCAGCCTTCGATATCAAACGGTCGTCCCCGGCTAAGCAATTGCCGGCTGATCATCGGCACCAATCTGGTGTTTCAAAGCGCATTCATAGTGGGCGTTCACCCAGTTGCAAAATCGACATCACTTTATGGGAACGCGACGCTGAAGGTACAGAGGTTCCGACTTATGATTGCTGGCAAGTCGATCTCGTCCCGCGGGCGAGTTCTTTCCATCATTTCCTTTGGATTGGGTATGTCGAGTATGGCGAACCGAGATCGCGTACCTGGCATCCACTCTGGACTTCCAAAAAAGATCTTCATGCCCACCCCCTCAAAAGCAATTAAACTCGCTTACGAAGGCTGCGAGACCACCCTTACCCTCGTAGGGTTTTCCAAGAGGTTTTTAGCTGAAAGGACAAGGAATCCATCCCTGACGGCTCAGGCCTTTGCCGCCAGCCCTAGCCTTTGGGCTCGTAAGCGGCTGGCGGTCATTCCAACTGAACTTGAGATCGGGGGAAAGAGGATAGCGCTTACCCGTATCTCCAAACTGCTCGGTGAGCTTAAAGGGACCGGCACGCGTTATCTGAATGCGCTTAAGGCTTTCGCCAGAGAGCATCCAGACCGAATCACGTTTGAGTCACTTGATGAGCTGCTAAGCCAGCTTAAACACGGCACCCCCGGGCATGGAGGGAGGATCGAATCAAATCCAGTTTCTTTGGATGGGGTGCGCTATCCGAATGCCGCGCGGTTGTACGACGCCATCATAGTCGCAAATAAAGACGCAATCAGGATCGAGCGACGCACCTTCGCCGATCGAGTACTTGAGGAGAGGCAGCGTCAATGCCTTCAAAGGAACCAGGTCCTTCATCTTGCGATGAACGACGTACTCGCTATGCTTCGCCTGGAAGATCGCCTCGGCATCGAGAGCTTCTGTCAACGCGTGACTGAGTACTGTCAATCAAACGTAGTAGACCTGGTGACAACAAATGGGCGAGAAATCCTTGCGGAAGATGCCTATGACCGTTACTACAAGTACAACCGGACAAATTTCTATTTCAGTTGCCGACGGTGCCGAATAAAGCCCGACTACAAACCATATCCCAAATCCGTCGACAAGTTTCACCAAGGCTGCCCAGCATGCGCAAAGGAGGCTGCTGCTGCGAAGCGACGCCTGCAAACCTCTCAGATCAGAGCGCGAATCGAAAGCCACGTGCTTGGCCTGACTTACGTCAGCGGAGCCGAAGTGGATGTCTACAAGAATGGGAAATCGCGCATCAAGGTTGTGGTCAATGAATGTGGGCATGCCTTTTCAAGAGCGTACGACAGTTTCCGAAGAGACGGTGAAATTAAGGTCTGCCCGGAATGCAATCAATATGTCGGTGAGACGCTTTCCGTGTCGATCATAGGATATCTGCTTGGTCTGAACAGCGCTGAAATTTATGCGGCTCGGCAAGTCACACCATCCTGGCTCAAAAAGGACGAGATAAATAGCGCCGGTCACCTACGGCATGATGCCTATTTCGGAGGGAATATTTTGCCCAGCCGCCGAGATCTGATCGTCGAACACGACGGATTTCAGCACTTTGACGACCTTAAGGCTGCTGCGGTATTCCCAACTCAAGACCTTAGGCATCAGGAAAAGTCCAGGAACTCCGACAAATTGAAAAGGGCCGCGGCCGAAGCGCGTAAAGAAGACGTGATTTTTGTCTGCATTCCAGATGTGGAAAGGAACTGTCGGAACATCGCCGACGCTCTCGCGTGGATTGTTGATCACGCTCTCAAACAAGCGCCTGAGATTCAAGACGTGCCTGGCTTCGACTTGAGATTGCGCGAGTTGGAAGACCCATTGCATTTGCTAAGTTTCGTCAGCAAGGTGGGCCTTGCTTCACTGCCAACGAGAAGGCTTCTCGAGGCATTAAAGGAGGAACGCGCTACCCACATCCACATAGAAGGCTACGATCCCGTCGAGAGGTCCTTCAATCTCGTATGCGATAGTGAAAATCACGACGTGCCTTTCACCTGGAGCCCACTGGCAGTCAATGTTCTGCCCTCGAAGGACGGGAGCGACCGTGGTGGTCGATGTCCCGTTTGCAGTCGACTTCCGGTGATACAGGGACGCCGGCTGTCACAACAGGATCTCGATGAAAGAGGAGCCAAGCACGGCCTGCGCCGGAAATTTGACTATTCAGAATATAAAAATAATCGAGAGAGGTACGACTGGGAATGCATTATGTTCAATCACCCAAAATCCACCTCCGTCGAAAAGATGAGTAGCTGCGCGGAATGCAGGAAACTGGGCAAGATTGCAAAACTGCCGGGAAAACCCGTGTAGTGACTTGTCGCGTCTCCACTTAAAAAATTCGACAGGAACCGGATTTTCTCCAAAGCAAACAGCGCTAGCTATCGGCTGACTGGGTGCTTGATTGGTGGGTGCGTCCATCGTTGCTACCAAAGTCGCCCGTCTGAATGTCACTTCCGTCCAACAACCGAGTGACGCTTCATGGCTGCACGAAACCGCTCGTCACCGCAGGACCGGACGGACTACCCTCTGGCCAGTCCAGCCAATTCGCGTCAGCAATCTGGCGAATCCAACGGGTGAAAACCTTCCACCGGGTGCTAAGCGACCTCGTACAAACGTGAAGCTGACGGCAACGGGCGCGCGACTATTGCTGGTCGCGCCCAATCGGCCCACGGGTGTCCCTGCTGGAGCGACGCACCGCCTGGGGCGGTTGCCCAACGGTCCGCAGGAACGCCCGCCTCATTCGCTCCCGATCCGAGAAGCCGACTTCGTCTGCGATCACATCCAAGGATAAACGCCCTTTTTCCAGCAACAGCCTGGCGGCTTCCACTCGCAAATGTTCAACGGCCTTGGCAGGAGATTGGCCCGTTTCAGCACTGAAAGCCCGACTGAACTGACGTGGGCTTAAACCCGCGACATCGGCTAATTCCTCGACGGTCAACGCGTTGCGCAGATTGGCGTTCGCATAGTCGATCGCCTTCTGGATTCGGTCGGATTTGGGCTCCAGGTCGAGCAACGTGGAAAACTGCGATTGCCCGCCGGCGCGGCGATGATAAACCACAAGCTTGCGGGCGACGGCGCGTGAAACGTCCTGGCCATGATCCCTCTCGATCATGGCGAGTGCCATGTCGATCGTGGCTGTCATGCCTGCCGACGTCCAGATCGGTCCGTCGACGATGAAAATCTGGTCCTCTTCGACGGCTATCGCGGGAAAACGGCACTGCAGATCGTGCGCGAAGCGCCAATGTGTCGTCGCTCGGCGACCGTTCAGAACCCCCGCTTCGGCCAGGATGAAAGCGCCTGTGCATGGCGCCGCGATTCGCCGCGACGTACTTAGGGCGCGCCTGACGAAGGCAGTCAGTGCGGTGGAGACAATGTCGATCTCGACGCCAGAGCCAAACATGACGGTGTCAAATGCGGCGTCGCAAAAGGGCTGCGTTTCGACACGGATACCTGCCGACGACAATACAAGTCCGCCCTCTTCAGACAGGACCGTCACCTGGTATGCCGGCTCGCCGAGCACGACGTTCGCCAGTTCAAAGGCGGTCACTGCCGCGAAGCCCATTAGATAGAAATTCGGGAATACAACGAAGCCGATCGTATGCATGGCTTGCCGAGGTCATGTCCTGAATCGCTTGTATATATGACATTTGAGACACGGTCAACGAGGCTTATTCTCTACTCGTACCGTTCCGGCGCAAAACGCCGGCCGGGTGGACACCGCGATCGCGTGCCAGTCAACGTGTGGCGCGCGTCTTCGGACCAAACCTCAAACCGCTTATCGCAAGAGCTTTCGTATGGATCGTCGACTACTGATACTGGCCGTGGGCATGTTCGCAATGGGTACCGACAACTTCGTGGTCGCCGGTATTCTTCCAGGCGTCGCTGCATCACTGAATACATCCGTCAGCCTTGCCGGGTTGATGGTCACCTTTTACGCCTTGACTTACGCGTTGGCTGCCCCGGTCATGGCGGCTTTGGCGGGAGGCTGGCCGCGCAAGCTTCTGCTGGTTTCCGCGCTCGGTATTTTCGTCGCCGGCAACATGCTCAGCGCGGTCGCGACGGACTTGCACTGGGTTTTATTTGCCCGGGCTCTGTCAGGATTCGGCGCAGCTCTGTTCTCGCCTACTGCATTGGGCGTTGCCTCTGCGCTCGCACCGCCCGAAAAACGCGGCCGTGCGTTGGCTGCAGTCACGGCCGGATTGACCGGAGCGACAGCGCTCGGCTCGCCGATCGGTACGTTTATCGGGGGATTCGGAAGCTGGAGAACGACTCTCTGGTTCGTCACTCTGCTCGGGATTGTGGCGATGATCGGCGTCTGGACGATGTTGCCATCCGTTCCGCGGCCTGCATCCGTCAGGTTGCGAGAACGGCTTGCACCGGTCCGCGATGTGCGGATCGCGCTCACCTTGCTCACTTCGCTATTCGCCTTCGGCGGGTTCCTCATGGTGTACACGTATGCGGGCGTGGTGCTGCAGCGTGTCACGCACGGCGACGCACGCATTCTCGCCGGGATGTTTCTGTTGTGGGGCGTGGCGGCGACGGCCGGGAACCTCTTATCCGGCCGCCTTGTGGACCGATTCAAGAGCCGCAACATCATCAATGCGATGCTGTGGCTTGCCATCATCAATTTTTGTGCGTTGCCGTGGACATCCGCGCATGCATTCAGCACTTCAGTTGCGCTCACTATCTGGGGCATATGCGGCTGGGGGCTCATCGTCCCGCAACAACATCGGCTGGTGCAACTCACGCCGGGCGTGGCGCCCCTGCTGCTGGCCCTCAACAATACCGCGACATACATCGGGCTCGCCTGCTCCGGCGTGCTTGGCGGTGCAGTGCTTCAGTCGATCGGCGGGGAGTACCTGAGTCTCGTTGCCGCCGCGCTGATTGCGATCGCTTTCTTGTTCGCCGAAGCCGCGCATCGTTGCACGAAACCGCCGTCCATCCAGCACCGCGCGACGACCCATCGTCGCGAGACAGAGACCGTCTGATTGCTTAAGAACTGTTATGGATAAGTGCGGCTAAGCCATCCGTTCCGTGACGTATGTCAGTGTCGTTTCGCCACAGGGCATAACGAACAGCAGATGTTCACACGCAACATGTCTTCGCCGCAACGTAGGCTGGATACGTTCGCTAACACACATACATGGATCATGTCGGTGAGGTAATTTCCGCGTGTCATGCGTCTGATTCATCACCTTCCTTTCTGCAGATATCGTTTCGGGTAGCAGAATCAGTCCCAAGAAGCTATCTTTCTTCTACACAGTCTGCTAAGCGCGAGATAGTGTCTGCAATCCAACGTGAGAAGGACCATGTTACTTCCCTGTCGACACTTCTGATCGGCACCCTCCTCGTCTTGTCTTCGCCCGTAAGTGCGCAGGAATTCTCGCTGCTGGCCGGCCCCCTCTTTAGTGACAGTACAACCACCTATTCGTGGGGCGCCACTTATCGCGAAGGCCTCGGCCGTTTTGCCGCGTGGAGCTTTTCCTGGATCAACGAAGGTCACATTCCGCAGCATCACCGCGACGGCCAGACCGTGCAAGCCTGGGGGCGCCTGCCGTTGTGGAACGACCGGCTCGAGTTATCGGCCGGTACTGGGCCGTACCGATACTTCGACACAACCGCGGCTCAATCCGGAGGCGACTATTCGAACACGCACGGTTGGGGTCTCCTGTGGAGCCTACGTGCCGCATATTATTTCGATCGCCGGTGGATTGCTCAGGCGCAGTTGAACCACGTCCAGGCGTTTGGCGGTCCAGACACGACCGCGCTGCTGTTCGGCATCGGCTATCAACTCGAAGACAAGGGCGAGCCCGGTCCACGAGAGCGCCCGATACCACGGACATCGAAGGTGACGAATAACGAAGTCACCGTGATGTTCGGCAAGACGATCCTGAACAGCGACGACTCCGAGTCGGCCAATGCCGGCAGTCTCGAATACCGGCGCGGGTTGTGGCGCTATGTCGACGTGACGGCCTCATACATCCACGAGGGAGGGAAAATCCAGTCGCGCCGCGACGGTATTGCCGCGCAGCTTTGGGCGACCCGTGCCTTCTTCGACGATGGGCTCACGCTGTCAATCGGCGTTGGGCCATATGTTGCCATCACACAGAACGATGACCTTCCGCAAAACCGCACCGGCGACGGCCGCGTCTCGGCGCTCGTAGCCGTATCAGCGAGCTACAGGCTCGGCCAGCACTGGCTCACGCGCATCACATGGAATCGCATCGTCACGCGCTACGACCGCGACACGGATCTGATCGAGGCCGGCGTAGGCTTGCGCTTTTGAGCGCATTGCCGAAGACCACTCAAGCAACCATGAGCCGCGTGAGAACTGTCCCACCGAGATCGTCCGGGCAGAAAACCATTGGCCTAAGGTCCTATTGCAAGGCGCTTGCCTGGCGACGATAGTTGATTTGAATGAGCGATCCGGTTGGGTTCTGCGTCATTGTGCAAAGCGCAACAACTGCGTCTGCGCCAACGCGATCTGCGCACGGCCGGTCCACGACCAACGAAGCCTCAGCGTCTCAAAGGAGCAGTTCATGACGAACGCAAAATTTCTCGTCATCGCCGCCTTGGTGGCCGTGGCGCCCACGGCATTGGCACAGGAGGAAACCGGCGCGCAAGTGACGAAGGCGCCTGGCACGGTAACCATCAAGGGCACGAGGAGCGTGACGGCCACCGTGCAGGACATCGATCGCGCGACGAGGACCGTTCTGCTAAAGAGCAAAAACGGCAAGGTCGTCGAGGTGGCTGTCGGGGACGAGGCGCGCAACTTTGACCAGCTCAACGTTGGCGACGTCGTCACAGTCGTTTACCGGGAAGCACTTAGCCTGAACCTGAAGAAAGGAGGTGACGGCATTAGTTCGGTCGAAGAGCGCCCGTCGATGGAGCGCGCACCCGCTGGCGGCAAGCCCGGCGGAACCTTGGGCCGGGAAGTGAAAATCGTGGCTAATGTCGTCGCCGTCAATCCAAAAAACAGGACGGTCACGTTGAAAGGTCCAAAGGGCAACACACTAGACCTGATAGTGCAGGACCCCGAACAGTTCGCCAACATCAAAAAGGGTGATCAGGTGGAGGCCGTCTACACCGAGGCCCTCGCGATTTCCGTGGAGCCGGCGGTCAAGAAGTAGCCGCTTCCAGGTTCATCACGTCCCGCTCGCGTGGTGTCAGGCAATCGAGGCTACTGCGAATCGCCGTCAGTTCGTGCCGATCGTCATGCGTTGCCCTGAGCGCTCAAGCGCCTGTCCAATCGCACTTCAGGCAGGAAAGAGTCAACATGAACATCGGCATTTATGGGACTCTCGTCGCGGCTTCGCTGGTTCTGCTGCTCGGCAACCGCCTCGTCGAATGGATTCCGGTGCTGCATACCTATACGATTCCCGAGCCCGTTGCCGGCGGCCTCGTCGTCGCGATCGTGCTGTTGGTCGTGCGCGTCGCAGGGCACGCCGAGGTGCGCTTCGACGCGGCGTTGCAAACGCCCATGATGCTCGCCTTCTTTGCAACTATCGGGTTGAATGCCAATCTCGCGAGCCTCAAACAAGGCGGCCCACTGCTGCTGCGCTTTCTCGCCGTCGTGTTCGGCTTGCTGGTACTGCAGAATGCCGTTGGCATCGGTCTCGCTTATGCGCTCGGCGTCGACCCACTGCTTGGCTTGCTGGGCGGTTCGGTCACGCTATCGGGCGGACACGGAACGGGGGCCGCGTGGAGCAAGGTCTTTGCCGAGCATCATGGTCTGCAATCGGCTACCGAAGCCGCCATCGCGTGTGCGACGTTCGGTCTCGTGATGGGCGGTATCCTGGGCGGGCCGGTGGCCCGCCTACTGATGCGCCGCGTCACGAAACCAGTCTCGCAACAGACTGCCCTGCCGGCCGACTCCTCACTCGCCTTTGAAGAGCCGAAAGCGGAACAACCCACCACGCCCGCCGCGTTCATCGCCACGCTGGCGCTGATCGCAATCAGCCTGGCCGTCGGCGAGGTGCTCTCGAACCTGCTGGCCGGCACGCCCTTTGAATTGCCGACTTTTGTCTGCGTGCTGTTTATTGGCGTACTGCTAAGCAATGGGCTCGCATTGGCGGGCAAGCCCGTGGCCGAACACGCTGTCGCACTGCTCGGCAATGTCAGCCTCGCGCTGTTCCTCGCCATGGCACTGATGACCCTGAAACTGTGGGATCTGGCCGCGTTGGCGTTACCGGTCATTTCGATTCTCGCCGCGCAGACGGCGTTGATGGCGCTGTATGCGATCTTTGTGACGTTCCGCGTGATGGGCCGTAACTACGACGCTGTTGTACTGGCCGCGGGCCATTGCGGGTTCGGGCTTGGAGCGACACCGACCGCAATTGCCAATATGCAGGCGGTCACGAACCGCTTCGGCCACTCGCATCTGGCGTTTCTCATTGTGCCGATGGTGGGGGCATTCTTTATCGACATCGTCAACGCAATCGTCATCAAGGGTTATCTCGCGTTGCCGATCTTTCACTAGCCCGGTGGGCTGCGCGACTCGAACGACGCAATGGGACGTTTCGGCTCTCTTCGCTGCTGTAGTGTTGGCGTGCGGGCAACTGAAATCATCTCAGGTGGCGGCCGTTAGCCCACCGCGCCTCACTCCGATGCGGTTGGATGGACAAGCCAGCGTGAACCAGCGCGATGGCACAACATATGCGTCGATTCCTGCAAGCGTCCGGCCGCTCGTTC
This sequence comes from Paraburkholderia sediminicola, assembly GCF_046027355.1. Taxonomy (GTDB): domain Bacteria; phylum Pseudomonadota; class Gammaproteobacteria; order Burkholderiales; family Burkholderiaceae; genus Paraburkholderia; species Paraburkholderia sediminicola_B. The sequence goes on from NZ_JAQQEK010000008.1 coordinate 160,786, forward strand.
AGTCCTCATCCTTTACCCACCTAAGGAGCGCATCATGAAAGTACTAACGATCATGGACCTTTCCACCTCCATTGACCTGGACCACGAGGCGATGGCCGACATTCACGGAGGCCGCATGAAGATCATCGGCCAACATGGCTACGGCACAATATTGACGTCGGCCGACGGGGATCCCGTGGGCGTTTATGTCGACGGCGTGCTGCAGAATTCTGCTGGCGACGGCTATTACCACGTTTGATATGGCGAGGCGAGGCGCGCGCTCTGTGGCGCGCCCTTCGTCGACAATGCGCAAAATGCCTATCTCCTAGAATTGGATTGACTGGATGAGAAACCGACGGTATTTTTTCTGACGGGGCATCACGCCCCCTGCGCCGCCTCACAGTTCATTTCGATTCCGTGCCGGCTGTGGAGGCTCGTCGGCACGGATACTCGGACCGAAGCCATGCGTATCTACTTCCAGAACGCGTCTATCCCGACGCGGGCCGCCAATCGACTGAAATACCGCCTTTCTCTAAAGGAATCCCAGGCGCGACAGGTGACATCCGAAGTGTTCGGCTATAGAGACTGGACCGACCTCCACAGCGAGCTGGGCAGCAAAGTAGCTTCCGCGCTCGACGAGGCGTGTGATAGCGCGACACTCACCGAAAGACGCGTCTATCAGGTGTCGCAATTGCTCGCATCCTCAGTTGATCTTCACGGTGAATCCGCGGACGACTTTGTTCGATGGTGGCAACCATCGGCCGCGCATGCGCACGAAGAGGGCCGCAACGCGACAGAAACGCCGTTTGCCGGCTCGAAGGAAGATCTGAGTTTTCAGGAGGCGCTTAGCACGTTGGCTCACGCCACCCACCTTACCGTTGGCCACTTCGAACAAGCGCTCGTGAATGGCATACACAGAACAGAAAACGAAAGCTCGCTGAGGTTTGTAGAATCGATTGCCGATGAGTTGCTAAGCGGCAACCGAAACCGGGAACCCGAAGTGGCTCGTCACCTCCTTGAGGCTTTGGCCTCGCGAGGACTGCCCCGGTCGATACTTAACCTGGCGACGAGTTTGACGCTTGGCGATGGTGGACCCAAAGACGAAAAGAGAGCCACGGACTTGCTTGAGCAGTTGGCTGAATCGGCTTCCACCCCCGATGATCTGAAACGGATTGCCGAATCGCGCCTGGGCACCGCCTAAGCACCTGGCATCCCGCGGAACCCCGTACATCAATAGCTCTGCATGTGTGGGAGTGGGCGGCGCAGACGGGTGACATCTTGATTCTCGAATGATCGCAAGGAAGCTGGCATTGTCGAATGGGCGCCCGGACAATGCCCGAACGGCACGCGAATGAAACGGCGGGCCGCCGATATGGCTGCATCACCCATACGCTTGCACTGCCCGCGCCTGCGTATCCTTCAAGACGTTCGCGACAGAACATGCGGGGACAAGGATGAAGAGCGATGACGTATTGGAAGGAGGCTGCGCATGCGGCACTATCCGCTATCAGGTCACGGCTGTTCCGACCGACGCCGGCTTTTGCCACTGCCGCTTGTGCCAGAAGACCACTGGCGCCGCGGTGACCGCATCCGCGTCGGTGCCGATCGGCGAGTTCGAATACGTCCGGGGTCAACCGCGGGTGTATAGGTCGAGCACATGGGGCGAACGGCGCTTCTGCGGTCATTGCGGGACGCAACTCGAGTATCGCGAGTCGGCGGCGCCGCAAACGGTCGAAATCAACTACGCAACGCTCGACGATCCCACAAGGGTTCGCCCGTCATGGCACGTGTGGTGCGCGAGCATGTTTCCTGGTCTCTCGTTGAGCGACGACTTGCCGAAGTATCAGGACGGTGCGTAGCGCCGCTTCGCGATGCGCCTAAGTTCCATAGCTACGGGAGCTCACTATGCATCTCGCCGGCACCATACTTCCGATCTTTGCCATCATTCTAACGGGATGGTTTGCCGGCGCCTCCGGCTATATGCCGCGAGCGCTGTCCGCACCGCTGATGCGCTTCGCCTACTACGTGGCGATGCCTTCCCTGGTCTTCCTGACGATCGCCGATGAGTCGCTCCACTCGCTCCTTGATTGGCGTTTTCTTGCTGCGTTCGGCGGCGGTTCCATGATCTGCTTTGTGGCGGTGATGATGTTTGTCCGAATCGCGCGCGGCGCGGGCGTCGGAAAGAGCGGAATACTGGCCGCTGCCGTGTCGATGACGAACACCGGCTTCGTCGCGCTCCCTATATTGAAGACGCTTTTTGGCCAACCGGGCGTGCTCGCGGCGGCGATTGCGACCGTATTCGTCGGCGCCGTCATGTTTCCGATACTGGTTCTGCTGCTCGAGATCGGGCGATACGATACATCGCGCAACATACGGACGGCGGCGCTGTTGCGGCAGATCGCGACCAATCCCGTCATCCTTGCCACGATTTTCGGACTGCTCTGGTCGGTCCTCGGTTCGGAACTGCCTGGACCGGTCACGTCGTTTCTCACGATGCTCGGCGAAGCGTTGACGCCATGCGCGCTGTTCGCGATTGGACTTGATCTAACAATCGCCGAACTGCGCGAGCGCCTGGGTTTCTATACATTGCTGACGGCGCTCAAACTGGCGATCATGCCGCTCGTGGTCTACGCGCTTTGCCTTGCGGCAGACCTCGACCGGACTGCGACCGTCGCTGCCGTCGTGTGCGCTGCCGTGCCCACCGCGAAGAGCGCGTACGTGCTCGCGGTTCAATACGACGTCGAAAAAACCGTAGTGGGCGCAGTGATCTCGATGACTACGCTCTTTTCAGTCTTCACGCTGCTCGCCTGGCTTTACGTTCTGTAGATAGCCTCTACCGAGATCGACACGACGTCAGCGCCCATTGAGGGATGAAGCGCTGACCAAGACTGATCGCGTCTGCTGAACGGCCGCGTCTTGCAACCGTGAATGACGGGAAAGCTCGACGACGCGATTGACATCATTCACGCAAGAATATCCGTTGTCTCGCCATTGTTGCGCAGATGGAAAAAGAATGAGCAACCTGTTCACTTGTCGTCGTCGAGTCACCCGGATAGGATAACCGCATGAACGTTGCAAATATGGTTACTTGACTGTGGACAGATTCGTTAGCGATCCTGATCCAACTTAAACCGGTGTCGAGCATCCGTTCAAGTGTTAAGCGCGCAGCGGTACCCCAATCAACATATTAGCGGACTTGTCGAAATCTGAGACTCATGTTCTCAATGCAGGCCATTTTGCATTGGATGAGAATCCTGATGAAGTAGCTGCACTTGTGCGCAGGTTCGTCGGGCAATTGATATGTATTCCCATGGAGTAAAACCGGATCAGCGTCGGGCTGGGTCTGATGGTCGCGCCCCGGCTGATCCTCATCGATGTGCCGTCAACCAGAAGCAAACCTGGAGTACACAGATGAGCGAGCATGCCCACGTAGATGGGATTTATCCCTTCCCGGCCGTGATGCAGACGCGGACGATCGAAACCAACGGTACGTCCATCCATGTGCGGGTCGGCGGTCATGGCCCGGCAGTGGTCATGTTGCACGGCTTCGGCACAACGGGGGACATGTGGGGGCATCTGGCGAGTGCCCTCATCGAAGACCACATGGTTATCGTGCCCGACCTGCGTGGGTTGGGCCTCTCGTCGAAGCCTGATGGCGGCTACGACAAGAAGAATCAGGCGGCGGACGTGGTGGGCGTCCTGGACGCCCTGGGTGTGCGTACGGCCGAATTGGTGACGCACGACATCGGCATCATGGTCGGCTTCGCAGTTGCAGCCACCCACCCCGAACGCGTGAGCCGATGGGTGGCGATCGATGCGCCGCTGCCCGGCGTCGGACCCTGGGATCAGATCACACAGGATCCGGCGATGTGGCACTTTGGCTTCGGTGGTCAGGACATGGAGCGCCTGGTCGCCGGCCGCGAGCGCATCTATCTCGACCGCTTCTGGAACGAACTTTCCCGGGACCGGAAGCGGTTTGATGAAGCAAAGCGCCAGCATTATGCGGCGCTCTATGCGCAATCCGGCGCGATGCGTGCGGGCTTTGCCCAGTTCCTGGCATTCAGCCAGGATGCAGCCGACAACAGGACGTTCCTCGCGCAGGGCAAGCTTCAGATGCCGGTCCTGGCCTTGGGTGGCGAAGCTACATTCGGCCCGATGATCGGCGCGGTGATTCGGTGTGCCGCCGATAACGTCGAAGAGGTGATCATCCCGGATTGCGGGCACTGGATCACGGAAGAGCAGCCGCAGGCGACGACAGACCTGGTCGTCGGCTTCCTGCATCGCCATTCGTGAGTTAGCTAGCGTTACGTAGTGCTGCGCCGCGCGGCTGGGGCCGGTCGGCGCAGCTGCCTCTCGACTAGCAATGGACTTGCCGTGATTTCTGGCCGCCCTGGCATAGCGCACCGTGCGGGCACCAAGCGCCATCCGCACTGGGCCAGACTATCAATCGGCAAAGCCGCCAATTGCACGCAGACGGGTCGTTTGGCTGCCTGAACTACGCGTCGGAGCGCTTCAGCCGCATTGAAACCGAGAAGCGCTCCGCCGGATGAACGCTGATCGACACCTCGAACGTCTCGCCCGTCGAGTCGAGATATCGCCGCACGATTTCAAGCGCGGCGGCCCCCTTGCCGACCTTCAGCCGTTCCGCCATCTCCTCCGAAATCAGCGTGCCGTGCACGTCCTGCTGGATCTCCGCAATGCATCGACCGTAGCGCGCTTCGATCAATGAACTGATCAGCGTGTCCGGTTGCGCTCGCGCCGCCTCCGCGACTTCCGTGTAGACCGGGTCGATATAGACATCGGTCCAGCCAATCGGCGGACTCTGCCTGTCTCCATCGATACGCAGGCTCGACACGCGCAGCCACCTCGCACCCTCCGCGCATTGCAGCGTCCTCGCGAGCTTGCCGGTCACGGCGACCTCCTCCGTCGACTGCACCAGACGCAGGTGCTCGGAGCCGAACTGCACGACGTCGTCCACCGACGCGAGCGACGGCCTGAAGTCGTTTCTCGGCCGCGCGGACTCGACGCGCGTACCTGCATTCTTGCGCCGCGAGACAAGGCCAAGCTGCTGCAACTCATGCAGCGCTGCGCGAACCGTATGGCGGCTCGTCTGGTAAAGGTCGCGCAGTTCCAGCTCGGTCGGCAGCACCGATCCGACGGGATAGCGGCCGGATGCGATGCCTTCGGTCAGGTCGCGCGCGATATCGGCGAAGTGCGGTCTGTTCATCTCTTGTGCGAGTGGAAATCGGGTTTTTGGGACGCCAGGGTAAATCATAGCTTGTTCCATATGTTCGAACATATTAAATTTACATATGTCCGGACTTATTGATTCGTCGGCATCGCGAGCTGGCCCCATCAAGTCCGTCCTTTTCGCACTTTCAAGAGGTCGCAATGACGAACCGCACTATTCCGATGGCCAGCACCGTAGTCGACTCCATCCTGTTCCGCGACGCCTTCGGCACGGCAAAAATGCGCGCGCTGTTTTCCGACTACGCGCTCGTGCAGCGCTATATCGATGTCGAAGTGGCACTGGCGAAGGCTGAGGCGCGTGCTGGCGTGATCCCCGCTGAAGCCGCCGAGGTGATCGCGCGCGAATCGAGCATCGAGCGGATCGATTTCGACCACATGCGCGAGGAAACCGACATCGTCGGCTATCCGATCCTGCCGCTCGTGCACCAGCTCGTCGGCATGTGCGGCGAAGCCGGCCGCTATGTGCATTGGGGCGCGACGACGCAGGACATCATGGACACGGCCGTATCTCTTCAGGTGCGCGACGCGCTCGACGTGATCGACAGCGACATACGCGAGTTGCGCGCGATCCTCGCCGATCTGGCGAAGCAACACCGCGATACGCCGATGGCCGGTCGAACTCACTTGCAGCAGGCGCTGCCGGTGACGTTCGGGTACAAGGTCGCAATCTGGCTGGCAATGTTCGACAGGCATCAGGAACGCCTCGCGCAACTTCGACCGCGCGTGGCCGTAGTCGAATTTGCAGGCGCGGCGGGCACACTGGCGTCGCTCGGCGACAAAGGGTTCGAGGTACAGAAGGCACTGGCCGAAGAACTCAAGCTCGGCGTGCCGGCGACGACATGGCACGTGGCGCGCGACGGCTTCGCCGAAACCGTCAATCTGCTTGCGCTCGTGACCGGTTCGCTCGGCAAGATCGCGCTCGACATCATGATCATGGCCTCGACCGAATTCGCCGAAGTGTACGAACCGTTCGTCAAAGGGCGCGGCGCGAGCAGCACGATGCCGCAAAAACGCAACCCGATTTCCAGCGAACTAATGCTGGCCGCGGCGAAAGCGGTGCGCCAGCACGCGGGCCTGATGGTCGACGCGATGATCCAGGATTTCGAACGCGCAACCGGCCCGTGGCACGCCGAATGGATCGCGATTCCCGAGAGTTTCATCCTGTCGGCAGGCGCGCTGCATCAGGCGAAGTTCGCGCTCGGAGGCCTGATCGTCGACACGGAGCGCATGAAGCACAACCTCGGTATCAGCCGCGGGCTGATCGTAGCCGAGGCCGTGATGATGGGGATGGCGCCTTTCACCGGCCGCCAGCAGGCCCATGACATCGTCTACGACGCCTGCCGCACGGTGAACGAGCACGGTGGCACGCTGGCCGACGCGCTCGCCGCGCTGCCCGAGGTCACCGCGCATTTCGACCGCGCCGCGATCGACCGCATGACCGACCCCGCCAATTACCTCGGCCTTGCACCCCGCATGGTCGATCGGGCTGTCGAACTGTCCAGCGATATCTGAAGGCGTCCGGCAAGGACTTGGAGGAGCACTTGATGAATCACGCAAACACATCACGCGACGAATCGATCGTCGCACCGCCCAGGAAACTGCCGTGGTATCGCAAACTCGGCATGCAGGTATTGCTGGCGCTGGTACTCGGTATCGCCGTCGGTCTGGTGTTTCCGAAGTTCGGCGCACAGTTGAAAGTGCTGGGCGATATCTTTCTCTCGCTCATCAAGGCGGGCGTCGCGCCGCTGGTGTTCCTCACGATTGTGCACGGAATTGCTTCCGCGGGCGACGTGAAGAGCGCGGGACGTGTCGGCTGGCGCTCGATCGTCTACTTCGAGGTGGTCTCGACGATCGCGTTGATGGTCGGCCTGCTCGCCGGCAACCTGCTGCAAACCGGCAAAGGCATGACCTCACTGGCTGTCGGCACGGTGCCTACGATCGCGGCCAAAGCGACGCCGCAAGGGTTCAGCGAGTTCGTCATGCATCTCGTGCCGGACAACTTCATCGGTGCGTTCGCCAAGGGCGAATTGCTGCAGGTCGTGGTCCTCGCGGTGATGGTTGGCATCGGCATACTCGCGATTCCGGAGCGCCGCCGCGTGAGGATCACCGAAGGGCTCGATCTCGTCTCCGAGGTGCTGTTCTCGTTCATCAATCTCGTGATGAAGCTTGCCCCGCTCGGCACCCTTGGCGCGGTAGCCTACTCGGTGGGCAGTAACGGTACCGCCGTGCTGATCGCGCTGGCGCAGCTCGTGTTCAGCTTCTATGCGGTGGTAGTGCTGTTCATCGTTGTCGTGATGGGCATCATTGCGAAGCTGGCGGGATTCAGTTTGTGGCGCTTTCTGCGGTACATCAAGGACGAAATCTTCATTGTGCTCGGCACGGCCTCCTCGGAAAGCGCCTTGCCGCGCCTCTTGATCAAGCTGGAAAGGCTCGGCTGCGCCAAGCAGACGGTCGGGCTCGTATTGCCCACCGGCTACGCATTCAACCTCGACGGCACCTCCATTTTCATGTCGATGGGCGTGATGTTCATTGCTCATGCGTATGGTGTGCCGATCACGTTCGAACATCAGATCGGCTTGCTGTTGCTCATGCTGCTCACGTCCAAAGGCGCGGCGACCGTGTCGGGCGGTTCGTTCGTGGTGTTCGCCGCGACCGTGACCTCGACGGGTATTCTGCCGGTTGAAGGGCTCGCGATCATCTTCGGTGTCTATCGCTTCATGTCGATGGCGATCGCGACGTGCAATACGATCGGCAACAGCCTCGCGACAGTAGTCATCGCAAAGTGGTCGCGGACGTTCGATGCAAGCGTCGCGCAGCGGCATCTCTATCCTGAGCGGTACCCGGAGACTGCGCGCGCCGATGCGAGTCTTGGGGACGGCAATCTGCTGCCGGAGGATATGAACGACGCCAATCCGCATCCGGGAGGGATTCCGCTGAAGAGCGCGGGCACTTCGCAATGACGGTGACCAACTAGACCGCCGCTTCCCGATAGTTCCTGAACTTCGATGTCTGTCCGATCCCCGGGTTGAAGCAGTTGCAAGGATCGAGTTGCTGATAGAACGCTGCAAGCTGGGGCTTCGCACGGTAAAGATGACCGACGTTATGTTCCGCCGGATATTCGGCGCCGCGGCGGTCCAGCAGCGTCCACATCCTGTGTTCGACCTCGAGGCAGTCGTTGCCCCTCTTGACGATGTAATCCTGGTGGAACACGTGGCACAGGAAGTGGCCGTAATACAACTTGATGGCAATCGTTTCCTCGATGTCGGGCGGCAGTGTCTCGATCCAGTCGCGATCGTTGCGGCGCAGTGCGATGTCGAGCGCGACGATGTTCTCCACCTCGCGGGTGTGCACGGCGCGATAGCGAACCGCGGCACCGGCGGCAGCGAAACGATGCAGGAACGCTTTCCTGCCCTCTTCCTCAGTGCATTCGAAATAACCACCCGTGGCGTTCGCAAAGTAGCCGGAGAGGAACGCACGGGTTTCGTCGACGCTCCCAGCCGCGACCTTCAGCATCAGGTGATGCTCGTACCTGTCGCGATACTGTTTCATTCGCGGTGGCAAATGGCTCGGAAACAACCGGCTCGCGGCCTGCATGACGCGATCGGTGAAATGCGAAGGGAGAAAGCCGAGACGATCGAACAGCGCATCGAAACGGCTCTTTAGTCCGAACAGCGCTGGGAGCCGCGACGTGCCGAGATAGTCGATCGCCAGAAAGGTATCCTTACCGTACTCCTCAGCGACGTCGAAAGCGTCCCGATGGAGATATTCGCCCGAGATCGGCAAGAATTTGAAGTCGTGCAGCGCGTGGCGGCGGATCTCGGTGAGTTCGTCGGGATGGTTCGTGCCGATATAGAACACCTTGGCGTTCTGTTCGATCGGGAACGTGTCGAGCCTCACTGCAAACACCATCAGCTTGCCAGCCGAGCCCGACGCTTCATAAAGACGCTGCGGATCGGCGTTGAAGCGCGCCGGCGTATCGGCATCGATTTCGCGCACGTGGCTCGCGTAGCCGTGATCCGACCCGGCGCCCGTGTCGTGCCGGACATCGGCATCCGCAAACTTGCCATCCTCGAGCCGGCCAAGAATCTCCTCGGGCGTCTCACCGAGCTCAATCCCGAGATGGTTGACGAAGCGCAGCTTGCCCGTTTCATCGACCTGCGCAAATGCCGCCATTTCCGTATACGCCGGGCCGCGCTGCACCAGCGCGCCGCCGGAGTTGTTGCAGACACCACCGAACACCGACGCGCCGATGCAACTGGAGCCAATCACCGAATGCGGTTCCCGGCCAAGGGGCTTCAGCGTTTTTTCCAGCTGGTCGAGTGTTGCACCGGGCAGGCAGACGACCTGCTTGCCACCGTCGATCACAAACACCTTCCTCATGCGGCTCGTGCTAACAATCACGATGTCGCGATCGTAGTCGTCGCCGTCGGGCGTCGAGCCGCCAGTGAGGCCCGTGTTCGATGCCTGCGTGATCACGATCACGTTCGCCGCGACGCATGCCTGCAGTACTTTCCATTGCTCGACGATCGTACCGGGGCGTACCACCGCGAGCGCTTTGCCCGCGCCAAAACGAAAGCCGGTCCGGAAGCGGCGGGTCGCGGCGTCGTCGGTCAGCGTGTGTTTCCTGCCGACTATGCTGCGTAACTCCGCGATCAACGTGTGAGCCACGTCGGGCCGGCCGGCTACCCATGGTGTGTGCGCTGCTGACATCGAATTCTCCTCGTGAGGCGTTGGGCGCGACGCGCATCGACTGGGTCAAGCGGTGTTGGCTGCGACCTTTGAGCGCATCGGATTGACACGAAGGTTAAAATCAGTCCGGCCATTAGTCCAATATCTTGAAGTCGCTATTTGGAGACGAAAAACATATGGAATTTCGCCAATTGCGTTACTTCCTCGCCGTCGCCGAACACCTGCATTTCACCGATGCCGCAGCCCACCTCGGCATCGCCCAGCCGCCTTTGAGCCAGCAGATCCTGAAGCTCGAGCGGGAAATCGGCACGCCGCTGTTTATCCGTCATCCGCGCCGCGTCGAATTGACCGAGGCAGGGCGACTCTTTCGCGAGCGCGCGCGGCGCATCGTCGAGGACACGCAGCAGGCATTCGTCGAGGTGCAGAACGCGGGACGCGGAGAGACCGGGCGGCTCTCGCTCGGTTTCGCGGGTTCGACGGTGTTTCATCCAGCGGTCGCGATGACCATGCAGCGCTACCGGCATGCGTATGAGCGCGTGTCGATCAGTTGCGAGGAGAGCAACAGTTCGCTGCTGCTGGATAAGGTCGCCGAGCGGCAGCTCGATGCGGCTCTGGTGCGCATGCCGCTGAACTGCCGCGATCTGATCGTCGAACCGCTCGTCGACGAAGACATGTTGGCGGTGTTGCCGGCGAACCATCGCTTGAACCGGCGACGGCGCATCGATCTGGCGGACCTCGCGGACGATCCGTTCATCCTTTTTCCACGGCCGATCGGCCCGGACTTGTATGACTCGATCATCGGCGCCTGCCGCGAAGCCGGCTTCGCGCCTTCGATCGGCATGGAGTCGCCGCAGATATCATCGGCGGCGAATCTCGTGGCGGCTGGGTTCGGCGTTGCGGTGGTGCCCGCGTCCATCCGGCAGATCCAGGTCGAAAGCGTGTCGTATCACGCACTGCGCGGCAATCCCCTGTCGACGGGTATCGCGTTGATCCATCGGCCGCGCGAAAAGTCGCCCACCGTACTGAACTTTGCGAGGATTTTGCGGCAACAACGAGTCGCCGCCCGCAAGGGGTGATGGTACGGCGCCACACGAGTTACGAACCGCTCGCCTGGCGCGGATGCCGGACCCTATATCAGGATTCCGACGCAATTCATTCGTACACTTCCGGGCGAGCGCGCTCGTTCAGCTACCAGCCGGGCTATCGCCCCGGAGGCACACCGGTTGGCGTCGACTGCCGGACGACGAGAACCGGAATCTGACTGTGCGTCAGGACCTTCTGGGTCTCGCTGCCGAGCAAAAACGCCCGCATGCCACTTCGACCGTGCGACGCCATCACAATGAGATCGCAGTTCTGCTCTGCAGCAACGCTGATAATCGCCTCATAAGGATGAGCCCGGCTCGTGGCAACCGTATTGCACTCCACACCCGCTTGCGCAGCAGCTTTTTTGATAATCTCCAGGTAGTCGTCCGCGCGCTGTCGCGCGGCCTGAATGATTCGATCCTCGTTGTCCGCGATCATCTCCGTGCCATAAGCGAGGACATGAAACTCCGGGATGACATGAAGGCCCGTGACTTTGGCTCCGCTTTCCAAGGCGAGCGTAACCGTCATCTGAATGGCGGCCTCGGAAAGCGTCGAGCCGTCGGTCGGCACCAGCAGATGCTTGAACATACATTTCTCCCCCGCGACCCGGCCGGCTCGCGTTGAAATCCTGCACGGCGCCTCCACCGCCTGAACCCGGCGAACCTGAATCAGAGGCGGCCTCTTTGAGTATAGTCACCCTCGCCTCGAAGACACTGCGTATTCCGGCCCTTTGCCCCTGGTCCAACCTTAATCTGTCCGCGAACGAAAACAAGGCGCCTGCCCAGCTCGCTACCGGTCTTCCGTGAGCGCCTTCAAATAGGCTTCGCCGGCGTCCTGAGCCGCGGCGCGCATGGCGAACGTGTCGTCCGAAACCATCGACCGTTTGACCTTTTGTGCCCCGAAGTCCACCAGCGTAATGACCCAGACAAACTCGCCGGCCTGCTCGGCCGTTTGAACGAATGCACGTACGTCTTCGCTGTCGTTTGCTTTTGCGTTCATTGTGATCTCCTGAGAAAGAGTCGCGGAAAGAGAACGGCTCACGTGCCAGATGACTGCCTGTTTTATGGAAGTTTGCCGATAATCGCGCTGCATTCATCCTTCGTGAACGCACGCAGCGTTTGCGTGCGGACATTGCCTGCCGACCCCAACGCGTAGCCGAATGCCGCGAAGCTTTGCTCATCCGGTGCGTCGATGACCGTGACGATGTCGTATTTGCCCACTGTCCAATAGATCTCTTTCATTTCACAGCCAAAGCTCTTGGCTAACTCCGCCGCCTGACCGGCCCGCTGCGGGCTGTTTTTGATGTTGCGTATGCCTTGATCGGTGAATTGTGCAAGAACCACATAAGTCGCCATGACGATTCTCCTTACGATTAGTACGAATCGCGTTCTCTACGCGCAAGCTCGACCGCGAACGCGACTGCGATCGTGTTGCCCGAAAGCGTTCTGCGCGTAACCTGATTCTATGCAATGGAATGGCGTGCCACCGGCTGTTTGGCTGTATGGGCAGTAGAGGAACGCGTGAAGGCGGCAGACAGATCGGTGCTCGCTTCAGATAACAAATCCGTAATGCTTTCGACGCTCGCTGGTCAGAATCACTCCCGCAGAATCGCCTCATAGCGTCGTTCACCGGGCGCTTGTCCGGAGGATATCGGGAAGACCACGATGATCAATTCACGTTCCACCACCATGCTGCGTGACGGCTTGCGTTCGCTTTCGATCGTGGCGCTCGTCGGTTTCGCTGGCGCCTGTCATGCACAGTCCGCAGTGAATGCGCAGGCTACCGCCGCAGGGGCGCAGGCGCCTTCCATCGCAACGTGTGTCGCGTGCCACGGTGCCTTGGGCGCCGGCACCGTAACCGGTGGGCCGCGGCTTGCCGGCAAGGATGCAGATTATCTCGCGCATGCATTGTCGATGTTCAAGGCTGGCACCCGTGCAAGTTCCGTCATGCAAACGGTCGCACTCAATCTGTCCGATAGCGAAATACGCGAACTCGCAAACTTCTTTTCCAGACAGGACCCGCCCCTTGCCGCAGGCGCGCCGCCGCAGCAGAGTCTGGTGATCGCCGGAAAGCAACTCGCCGAGATGGGTGCTGGATCCAACGTTCCCGCCTGTTTCAGCTGTCACGGGGCCGGTGGCAAAGGCAATGGCGCGCGCTTTCCGGGTATCGCGGGCGAACCGGCGGCGTTTGTCGTTGCGCGGCTGCACGAATTTCAGGCGCGCGCGAAGGGGAAACCGCCGGCGCCGGGATCGATGACAGCCGTCGCGGCGACGCTGAACGACGCGCAGATCGAAGAGGCCGCGGCTTACCTTTCGGTGACCAGACCTTGAAGATCGACAACAGACTTATAGCGTTCGCGAAGCAAATCCCCGTACCGCAACCCGTTCCTTTATGTTGAGCACCTATGCAATCTACTGTGTGGAGTCATGTCGCGGTCATATCGAGTCTGGCGATGATGCTTGCCGGCTGCGCCGCGACTGGTGGCGATTCAAATCTGAGTGCAGCGCGCAGCCCGCAACTGCCTGAATCGTATCCTTGCCAGAGCGTGCATGTTAAGGCGATGAGCTGCCCACCTGCATAAGGCGGTACCAACCGCGTGCGCTATCCGGGCATGCAGTCGACGCGGGCAAACATCCGCTCACGAAGCCTTCTCACAAGCCGAGCGACGAGAAGCGCCCGTCGTCATAGTGCCGTCCGTTCAATGCAAGGAATGACTATCCTGCACATCAACCGACGACCTGCCGCGCTCGCTTTCCTGTACACCTGCGCCCGGCTTCACGGTACCGTTGGCCTGCGGAACTTCCATCGGCTTGACTTCGACTGGGGCAACGCCATCTTTTTTCAACCCGAGCTTATCCGCGGTCTTGGGCGACAGGTCGACGATTCGATCCTTGACATAGGGGCCGCGATCCCTGATTTCGACCACCTCGCTGTTACCGTTTTTCAGATTCGTCACCCGGGCCTTGGTGCCAAGCGGTAGCGTCTTGCTCGCGGCGGCATTGGATTGCGGATTCATCGGCGTACCGTCAGCCATCTCTTTTTTATAAAACTCCCGGCCATAATACGAGGCCTTGCCCTTGCGGGACTTGCCGGAGCGATCGAGATGGCGCGGGGCTGCCTTTACGCTCGCCGGGCTGGCATCGGCGGATGATGCCGGCGGTTGCGCCGGAAGCGCCGTGCCCAGGAAGCACGACAAGACGAGAAACAGAAGCGTTTGAAGCGCGGATCCTCGACCGCGTCGCAAACGAACGTGGGCGACATCGCCGGCTAGCCGATTCTCCGTGGTATGAAGATTGTTTTTCATTTGCCACTCCTTTCCAGCTTGTCGAGGCAGCGGGCACTTCGTTCAACGAGCGATACGTAAATTACCGGTGTGTTCGGGTTGCTAAATAAGCCTCTCACGCCAGGCAAAGGGCTGTCCGTATGCTTCGGTCCGACGTTCGTGTGTCCACTGCACGAGCCGCCTGGCGAGTCCACGCGCGGCTCCGCCGCCTGCGCCGCACAATTGCGTTCAGCGGAAACCTGCGACAATCATCGTCCACGCTCAAACATCTGTTGATTGCCCCACTTGCCGCGGATGATCCATGCCTGCTTCACAAGCAATTTCGTCACCACGTCTTTCACCCAGCAATCTGAACGAGCTGATCACCCTACTGCTGAAAAACGCTCGGCCTTTCTACATGGAGCGAACCATGAGCCGTGAAATCATTCGTGTCGAACCGCTTTCGAGCTGGCTCGAACGTTGGAAAGCGCCGACTTCCGCCGTCACTCGCCACGGCGATACGATCTACGTGTCCGGGTTTCCGCCGTTCGATCCCCACACCGGCGAAGTCATGGACGCACCGATCGAGCTGCAGACGGAACGGGTATTGGAACAACTGAAATTGTGCGTCGAGACGGCGGGCTCATCGCTCGATCAGGTGCTCAAGTGCAACGTGTATTGCACGTCGGTTGAAGCGTTTCCGGCCGTCAACGCGATCTATGCGCGCTTCTTCGGACCGAACCCGCCTGCGAGGATTTTCGTCAATGTGCCGGCGTGGCCAGGACACTTCGACATCGAGATCGATTGCGTTGCGGCGATCGATAGCAACCGGACCTCAGTGTCCGGATGATGACGGTCGCGGGTCAATTCGTTGCCGCTTTTCGACGTGAGACGTGAGATGCATGAGCGGCCGAAGGCCGGCGCTTCCTCGCGCCGGCCTCAACCGTGCCGCTATCAGTCGATCTGCTGGATACCGGCCAGTCGCCACGCCTGGTCACCCTGCGCCTGTCTGACCAGGTTCCAGATTTCCTGGAACGGCTGCGCGGTCTGTGCATCGTCTTCCCGGATCTGACCGTAAAAGCGCACGCTGACGAACGTTTCATCCGCATTGCTTTCGGTGCCCAGCACTTCGGCATCAAGTTGTGGCACGTCCGTGCGGCTCGGCTCGCGGCCCCGCGATTCCAGATCCTGCTTGAGCCGCGCGAACATCTCCGGCGTGGTCAACTCGAACAGGTCTCCTTGCTCGTTCCTGTCCCATGCATCCTGGAGGCGCATGAACATCGCCTTCGCCGATACGAGAAATGCCGCCTGGTCTGGCCCGAGCGAAAGCTCAGGCGCCTTCACGCTGTTCGCTGCTCCGGTCGAACCCATCGCCGCGCGCGGCCAGCCCCGAAAATTCGTTTCAGGCCGCGATTGCCCCGTCTGGTTCAGAAATGGCGAGCCGCCCGTTTGCTGCCGGTTCGCGGCACCCTGCCCATACGCAAGATCCGGACGACGCCGGTTGGCGATAAAGCGGAACAGCAGCACGCCCGCGAAAATCACGGCTCCGATCAGCAGCGCATTCGACAGCATTTGCGCGAGCCCCTCGCCAAGGCCAAACGACGACAGCAGCGCCGCAATACCCAGTCCGGCGGCGAGCCCCGCGAGCGGGCCCATCCAGCGGTTACCCGCAGCGGCCGGCGCCTGTGCGGCCTGCTGCGCCGGTTGAGCTTGCTGGCTCCGTTGTGTTTGCCCGGACGGCGACGCCGTTTGCGACTGACGCCCGATGCTTTGGCTCCCGCCTACGCGCTTCGCTTCGGCATCGTTCGAAGCCACGGCGCCGAGAGCAAGGAGCCCCGCCAAACCGAGCGCCGCCGTCCCGCGCGTCACCGCGCCGGCAGCCCGTCGAACTTGATTGATGATCTGCGTGTACATAGATACCTCTTTGGTGAGTCAGGGACTGCCCGCTTCACGCGCTCTTCTTCGCGCGGAGTACATTACGAACAGTAATATTATTGAGTGGTCAAACCTACAGATGATTGCGCCTGAAAGCCATGTTGACCGGCCTGAAAACTGTTGCCGTGGATGTAGTGCTCCAACTGCCGGATCGTGTCTTCCTGCTCGGCAATCAGGTTCTTGATCAGGTCGCCGATCGACACCATGCCGATCACCTGCCCCGCGGCAATCACAGGCAGATAACGGATCCGGTGCTCCGTCATGAGCGCCATGCATTCCTCGGTGGTCTGCTCCGGGCCGACATAGCGCACGGCAGTCGACATGACGTCGCGTACCGGCGTATCCCTTGAGGAACGGTGCATCAGCACGATTTTTCGCGCGTAATCACGCTCCGTGACGATGCCTGCCACGCGTCCTTCATGAACGACGATGAGCGCGCCCACCTGCCTGTGAGCCATGATCGCGATCGCGTCGTAAACCGAAGCGGATGCCTGGGTCGACCATACTGTCTGGGACGCCTTTGAACGCAGGAATTGCGCGACCGATGCCATCTGCCACCTCCGTCAGGTACCGTTAGCCGCCCCGCATGAACTCAAGGGCGAGACCTCAATCTACCCGAACCCAAGGTAGCGTAAAATGCGTATTTTCAATGCTGATACTTCGAGAAAACCGTAGCATTGTGTAATCGACGGAGAGATCGTGAACTTCAAGCATCTGCATTACTTCTGGGTCGCGGCGCACGCGGGCGGCATCGTTCGGGCGGGCGAGCAGTTGCACATTTCGCCGCAAACGCTGAGCGGGCAGATCAAGCTGCTCGAAGAAGCGCTGGATAAAAAGCTGTTCAGGAAAAGCGGCCGCACGCTCGAGCTGACCGATGCGGGCCGCCTGGCGCTCGATTACGCCGACGAAATATTCTCGCTAGGCTCGGAGCTGGAAAGCGCGGTGCGGCGCGAGAACGAAGCGGGCCCGCAAACGCGGTTTCGCGTCGGAATCGCGGATTCGGTGCCGAAGGCGATCGCTTACCGGCTGCTGGAACCTGCGCTGAGCGCGTCCGTGTCAGTGCGCATGATCTGCCACGAGGGCAAGCTGCATGCGCTGCTCGCGCAACTGGCCGTGCACCGCCTCGACCTGATCATCGCGGACGCCCCCATTCCCGCCGACGTCAATATCAAGGCGTTCAATCACCGGCTCGGCCGCTCGACGCTCAGTTGCTTCGGTGCGGAGGCGCTGATCCAGAGTGGCAGGAAACGCTTCCCGTTGTCGCTCGGTCAGTTACCGGTGTTGCTGCCCGGTACGGAGTCGGCGGTGCGCCGCAAGCTGGATCACTGGCTGGCGTCCCATGCCATTTCGCCGCGCATCGTCGGCGAGTTCGACGACGGGGCGATGACCATGGCGTTCGCCCGTGAAGGCCGCGGCTTGCTGTTCGCGCCCACCGTGCTGGAAAGCCAGTTGCAGGCCGAGCACAAACTGACGACGGTCGGACAGATCAATTCCATCGTTGAAGAATTCTTTGCGATCTCGATCGAGCGCCGAATCAGCCATCCGGCTGTCGCGATGATTCTGGACGCGGCGCGCAGTGAGCTGTTCAATGTCTAGCGGAGCGCGCTTGCGGAGATGCCATTACAATCCAGCACTTCGATCCGACAACCATGATTCGCGCCATGAAATACCTCCTTGCATCGACACTCGCGGCGCTCATCGCGGCCGCAAGCACGGCCGCGACAGCCCAGACAGCCGGGAGCAGCGACACACCCAGACTGCAGTGCGCCATTGGGTATGTCACCGGCATCGGCGGATCGGCGCAGAGTTTTCGTGAATACCTCGCGACTTCTGACAGAGACCGGTATCGCTTCCTTGCGGACAACCCGATTCAATGCAAGATCTCCGACGAGGGCCGCGCGTCCGGCTGTACCGGCCTCACGAGCCTGCGGCATGAAAAGGTCAGCGTGTACGACGATATCGACAGTGAGACGATGTCCGTCGTCGCGCGCGTGGAACTCGAACACGGGACCTATCCGGTGATCATCGTCGTGCGAAGACAGGACGTGAAGTGCGAGGAGTGAATGCCCTCGCCCTGCTCCGTCAAAAGTGAATCAGGCTCGACGCTTCGCGAGAAACTCTGAAACTTTGGCAAGCCCTGTTTCGAGCACGTCGCGGTTGTTGGCGTACCCAAGGCGCACATAACCTTCCATGTCGAGCGCGCTGCCCGGCGTCAGCATCACGCCGGTTTGTTCGATCAGCTCCACGCAGAATTCGAGCGACGACATCGACAGGTCGTATTTCAACAGCGCCGTGGTGCCGGACTTGGGCTTGATATAAGACATAGCCGGTTCTTTGGCAATCCACGCATCGACGATCGCCAGGTTGGTCCGCACGATGTCGTGATTGCGGGCCAGAATCGCCTTGCGGTTCTCCAGCGCGATGGAGGCGAAATGATCGTCGATCATCCCGACGCTGATCGTGTTGTAGTCGCGATGAATCGCAACAGCGCGAATCAGATCCTTCGGACCGGCGATCCAGCCGAGCCGCAGTCCCGCGAGGGAGTATGTTTTGGACATGCTGCCGGTACTGATGCCGCGCTCGTACACATCCGCAATCGAAGCGGTATAGCCACTGCCTTCCTGATCCGTGCCGCGATACACCTCGTCGCATAGCACATACGCACCGCACGAACGCGCTATCTCGCCGATCTCGGCGAGGAACGCCTCGTCCATCAGCGAACCGGTCGGATTGTTGGGGTTATTGATCGCGATGAGTCGGGTTTTGTCGTTCACGAGGGTGCGGAGTTCGGCGAGATCCGGCAGAAACCCGTTCTCCTCGCGCAGCTTCAGAATTCGCACATCGGCGCCGTAACTCTCGGGAATCGAATAGTGTTGCTGGTAGGTCGGCAGAACGGAGATCACCGTATCGCCCGGCTCGACCAGGGTTTCGTACACGAGCGCGTTGCCGCCGATTGCGCCGTGCGTGACGATCAGGTTCTCCGGCGACTGACGTGCGTACATGGCCGAGATCGCTTCACGCAACCGGGTCGAACCTTCAATGGCGCCGTATGTGAGCTTGAGCTCGCGTAGCTCGTCGAGAATGCTGTCCTGTTTGTTCGCGAGCGTCAGCAACTGATCGACGGTCAGCGATTCCACGCAGGTTTCCGCGAGGTTGTACGTACACCTGGTTTCGTACAGATCCATCCAGCGCTCGACGCCAAAGTCCTTGATCTTCATGTCACTCTCCTTTGTTATTCAATCAGGCGATCCGTTGGTGAACAGCTAACCGAACCGCTCGGGACGGAATGGACGCGCATCGATAAAAGGCTGAGCGCCCGTCATCATCTCCGCCAGCAAACGACCTGTCACAGGGCCGAGCGTCAATCCGTGGTGGTTGTGGCCGAACGCAAACCAGAGCCCGTTATGGCGAGGCGCAGGCCCTATGACCGGCCGCATGTCGGGCGTGCACGGTCGCAAGCCGAGCCACGGACGCTCGTCGAGCCGCGCACCGAGACCGAATGTCGGTCTGGCAGTGCGCTCCGCGCGCTCCAGCTGGATACCTGTCGGCTTCGCATCGCGCCGGGCTATTTCGACGCCCGTGGTCAGCCGAAGACGACCTTCCATCGGCGCCACCACGTAGCCCTGCTGCGAGTCGACGAGCGGCATCGACAGAATCGGCTTCGTGGGTTGGTAGTGCATGTGATAGCCCCGTTTCGCCCGCAGTGGAATGCGATATCCGAGCGGCGCGAACACCTGATCCGACCACGGGCCCAGCGCCACGACGACCTCCCGCGCGCTGATCCTGCCCGACGAGGTTTCAACAGTCCACGCGCCGCCTTCCGCCTTCAACGTCGTCGCTTCGCCGATCAACAGCGCGCCGCCGCTCTCCTCGAACAGACGTGCGTAACCTTTAGTCAACGCGCCGGGGTTGACGATGCTTTTCGGATCCTGCCAATGCAAGGCCCCGCAGAATCCCGTGGCGACGCCGGGCTCGCGCGCGGCCAACGCCGCGCCATCGAGCGCCGCCACACGCAACCCATAGGTGTTCGCCGTTACTTCGGCGGCGGCTGCTTGCCGCGAGAATTCCGCCTGCGTGCGAAACGCCTCGATCCAGCCTTTGTCACTCGATAGTTGCTCGAGGCCGGCACGCCCGATCAGCACATCGTGCTCCGCAACGCTTTGCCGGATCAGAGGCAGCATGTCGTGCGCCGCGGCCATCAGCCGCTCGGGCGACGACTCCCACCAGAAGCGGGCGAGCCAGCCGGCAAAAGACGGCAGTGCCCGATAGTCCCAGTAAAGGTCGGTCGAGCGATTGCGCGCATAGCGCAGCAGTGTGCCGAGATTGCGCGGAAAAGCGTACGGAACGACCGACGAACTTTCGATCAGGCCGGCGTTGCCGAAACTGGTTTCTTCACCCGGAGCGCGCCGATCGACCAGCGCCACCCGGCGGCCGCGATCCTGCAAGTGCAGCGCGGACGACACGCCGACGATCCCGGCGCCAAGCACGATTACATCGAAATCCATACACTCGCTCTGCTTTCCCTGACGGGACCGGAAGCATGCATGCGACAGCACGCACACGGGTCCGGTGCGAATCCGTTCGCACCGGTTCGACAACGCGTTACTTCGCGATGATGTCGCGTTTGAAATACTTCTGCGAAAGCGCGCTGAGCGTGCCGTCTTTTTTCAGCGCGTCGAGCGCGGCATCGATTTTGCCGGCCAGCGCCTTGTCGCCCTTGCGCAAGCCGAAACCGGTCCCTTCGCCGAGCGTTGCCGGATCGCTGAGCGGCTGGCCGGCAATCGCATAGTCATGGCCTGCCGGTTTGTTCAGGAAACCGTCCTGAACAGTCTGCGCTTCCTGAACGGCGGCATCGAGGCGGCCGGCCACGAGGTCGGTGTACACCTGATCCTGGTCGGCATAAGAGACGATCGACACGCCGGCATTCGCCCAGTGGCGTTTCAGGAAGTCTTCCTGCGACGACGCCTGCAGCACGCCCACGCGTTTGCCCTGCAAACTCTTCACGTCAGGCATCAAGCCCGAACCGCGCTTCGCCACCATCACGATCGGCACGACATAAATGGGCCGCGTGAAATCGATCGTCTGCTTGCGCTTGGCGGTGATGTTCATGGCGGAATTGATCACGTCGAATTTGCGGGCCTGCAACGCGGGAATCAGCCCGTCGAAGGCATTCTCCACCCACTCGCATTTCACGCCCATCTTTGCGCAGACAGCGTTGCCGACGTCGACGTCGAAGCCCTCCAGTTGCCCCGTCGGCGACTTGCTTTCGAACGGCGGATACGCTGCCTCGATGCCGAAGCGCAAGGTGTTTTGAGTCTCCGCGCCGACGGTGCCGACCGAACCGAGCAACGCAGCAGCGACGAAAATTGAAAGTGAAAGTTTCTGAAGCATGGTGGCTCCCTGTGGGGTTGGGCATCGCGAATTGAGGGCACGGACAACGGCTGACTGCAAAGCCTCGAGACGGCGCATGGGGCGCCGGGCGAACCTGGCCTCACACTCTCTCTGGATCAACAGTCTATTCTGGACTCCGGCAAAAGCAAGCAATTTTCAAAATAAAAGTCCAGACTGGACTTTTTGACTTTAGAATTGCTTCCACGCCGGAGGCCGGCAACGTTGTGGAGAGCAATCCAATGAGCAAGATAGAAAAACCCGTTCCGTTGATCGTCGATCAGGAAACCGTTCGCGAAGCGCTACCTCATCTCGACGTGCGCGATGCGTTGACGCAGATGTTTCGCGCGCTTGGGAACGACGCCGCGGTGCAGCCGCCGCAAACGCTGACTCTGTTTCCAGGCAACGCGGGGGACTTCATTACGTACCTCGGCGTCATGGCGAGCGCCAAGGTATTCGGCGCGAAACTGTCGCCCTACATCGTCACGCCATCGAAGCCGGTCATTACCGCGTGGACCGCGCTGATGTCGATGGAAACGGGACAGCCGTTGATGTGGTGCGATGCCGGCTTGCTCACGGTCGAGCGCACGGCCGGCGCAACGGCGCTCGCCGTCGAGCACCTCGCCGCGCCCGGCGCGGACAGGCTCGCGATCATCGGCTCGGGCGCGGTGGGCCAGGCGCATCTGCGCCACCTGGCGTCGGTGCGTCCCTGGCGCTCGATTCAGGTTTTTTCGCCCGACCTCAAGGACAACGCGGCGAAGCGCGCGGCGATCACGGCCCTCGACGAGCGCGTCGCCATTTGCACCACGATTGAAGATTGCGTGCGCGATGCCGATGTGGTGGCCTTGTGCACTTCATCGGGTACGCCCGTGCTGCACGAAGGCATGCTCGGCAAGCCGGCGCTCATTACATCGATCAGCACCAACGCTGTGAACGCCCACGAAATTCCGCCCTCATGGATTCCCGCCATGGACGTCTATTGCGATTACCGGCAGACGACTCCGGCCAGCGCGGGCGAAATGAAGTTGGCTGCAGAGCGATACGGCTGGTCCGCCGAAAACGTAGTGGCCGATTTGCCCGAACTCGTGTCGGGCGTCGCGCAAAAGCCGTCCTATCAGAAACACGCGTTTTTCCGCTCGATTGGCCTTGGACTGGAAGACGTGGCCATCGCGTTCGAACTCTTCAGGCATCTGACGCGGCGGGATGCGTGATATTGCGCTGAATGCTGTCACAAAGGCGTGCGATGAGCGGGGCGAGCACGGCGCGACGAACGCGGCAAGAGCGACTGGATCGCGATCCCGCTCATGGCAAAATGGCGGATAACACACGGACTTGCAGCACGATGACGCAACACGCTGCGGACTTTCCGAAAACTGGAACTTCATCCATCCCTATGCGAAAGACCAAGACCACGGCCGCACGCCGGCTTCTTCTGGATCGATACAGCCGTGTCGCCGACGGCATCGCGCTACTGTTCTTCCCGTACGTCGAAATCGTCATTCATGACTTGCAAAGCCAGACCGTCGCTTACATAGCGAATAACCTGTCCAAGCGCGAGCTCGGCGACGAGTCGGCGCTGGAAGAAATGGATCATTCAGCCGAGTCCGGCACCATCGGCCCCTATGAAAAAATCAACTGGGATGGCAGGCGGATGCGCTGCGTCAGCACGGTGCTCTTCGACGACGCCGAGGCCGCCATCGGCGTGATGTGCGTGAACTACAACATTGCGGTATTCGAGGACGTGAAGCATGTGATCGATCGCGTGATCTCCGGCGCCGGCGTGGTGAAGCAGCCCGAGGAACTGTTCAAGGACGACTGGCAGGAGCGCATCAACACGTTTCTCCACACGTGGCTTCAGGAGCGTCAGTTGGCATTGAACTCCCTGACTCGCGATCATCGCCGCGAACTGGTTGAAGCGCTGTGGGCCGAGGGTGCATTCAAGGGAAAAAGCGCGGCGAATTATGTGGCGAACGTGCTCGGGATGGGGCGTGCCACCGTCTATCAACATATCAGGGATCTACGGGGCGCGGCAGCCTGAATAGGAAGTCCGACTTCCATTAAAGAAACATCGCTGAAAAGCCGTTATCAGGGTAACGCATCGTCAATCGGCCAGGCGCGCTTCCGTCGTCGCGGCCAATACCCATTCGTGCCTTGCCCTTACACGCCATACACCACGCCTGCCGCCGAATCGGCGGCAGCGCCGCAAGCTTTCATCAGCCTTCAGCTCGAACCGCTGCACTGCTCGCAGCACATCGCGATGAAATCCGCAAATGCACTAACGCCAGGAATAATTTCGAAAAGGACAAGATCGGCAACAAGCCGTCATACTCTGTCTCTTCTTGCGGCGGACGGTCCCGACAACGCAACCGGAAAACTTCGCCGGAAACGCGATCGATGCATGACCGTCCGTCCCGTCCTTTCGACGGCAATTTCCGCGTAGCGCCACGCGCGGTTCAAGTGGAGCGTGCTTTGCAATGAGTTACACCCCTGTCGTTCCGTTCGCCCACGACAAGGCTGATTCGGGCGCCTTCGTGGGCGGCGCCCCGGCATTTCGCCAACTGGTCCGCATGATCGATCGGGTCGCCCCGACCGAACATCCTTTGCTCATCTTCGGCCCGACGGGCTCGGGTAAGGAACTGGTCGCCCGGCGAGTGCATGCGCACAGCCAGCGCCAGGACCAACCGTTCGTCGACGTCAACTGCGGCGCGATTCCAGAGAACCTCGTCGAAGCCGAATTGTTCGGGCATGTGAAAGGCGCATTCACCGGCGCGGGAGAAAACCGCCAGGGACTTTTCCAGCAGGTCGGCAAGGGCACGCTGCTGCTCGACGAAATCGGCGAACTGCCGCTCGCGCTGCAACCCAAACTGCTGCGCGTGCTTGAAACGCGCACCTTCCGTCCGATCGGTTCGTCCACCAGTCTGCATTTTGCGGGGCGCGTCGTCGCCGCGACGCACCGCGACCTGCGCGAACTCGCCCGTGAAGGGTTATTCCGCGAGGATCTGTTCTATCGCCTCGCGGTCTTCGTGCTGGCAGTCCCCGGACTCGAACAGCGCATCGAGGACATCCCGGCGCTGGTCACCCACTTCGCATCGCAGCACGCGCGCCGTCTCGAGTTCTCGCCAGCTGCCATCCGGCGGCTTTGCCAGCATTCGTGGCCGGGCCATATCCGGCAATTGCGCAACCTGATCAGCCAGTTGAGCGTGCTCGCCGAAAACACGCTGATCGATGTCGATTCGCTCGAGCCGTTTCTCGCCAACGAAACCAGCGGGCCGGTGTCGCGCGCGAGCCTCGCCGACATGCTGTTGCAACTCGAAGGCCGCGACAAGCTCGCCGCCGCCGAGGACCTTTTGATCGACCGCGCGCTCGAGCGGACCAGCGGCAACAAGAGTGCGGCCGCAACGATGCTCGGCGTGGGCCGCAAGACCATCGAGCGGCGTCTGAAGTCGCGCGAGGAACATCACCGGGAAGCGCGCAAGTGTCTCGAACACGCGAGCGCGCTGATCGAGGAGTCGAAGTTCGCCGAAGCGATTCCGCTGTTGCGCCGCTGCCTCGACGTGTTGCAGACGCCTCACGAACAGGAGGCGGTGCGCCGTCTGCAGTTCGACGCCTACCGGCTGCTCGGCATGAGCTTGCGCAGCGTGCACGGCTGGCTGTACGCGGAGGCCACCGCCTGCTACGCCGCCGCGCTGACGATCGGCGAAGGCGTCTGCGAGCCCGCCGAAATCGCCGCGATCCAGTTCGGCGTCTGGACCACGCAGTTGACGACGCTTCAGCTCAAGCAGGCGCGCGCGACCGCGCAGAACATGCTGGAGCGCGCGCAGAACGGCGGCGACCGGGTTTCGCTCGACGAAGCTCACGTCGCGATGACCAACACCCTCTTCTGGCTGGGCGACAGCGAGGAAGCCCTGGCTTGTCTCGCGCGCGGCAACCTGCTCAGCGTGGGGCGCAACGACACCCGTACCGGCTCGCAAGGGATCGATCTGGCCAGCCTCGCGCTGACTTTCGAAGGGCTCGCCGCCTATCAGATCGGCGCATTCGGGCAGGCGCGGCGCGCCATGGAGATGTTGATCCTGCGCGCATCCGAACCGGGCGCGCACGCGCTCGCTCATGCCGTCAACCTGCAGGGCGCCGCCTGGCTCGCCTGCCTGTTCGATGACGTCGACCGGCTCGGCCATCTCGCGAGCGAACTCGAATCGGTGTCGATCGCGAACGGCTTCGCGTTCTACCGGGGCGTCGGCCAGGTGCTGCGCGCATGCCACCTCAGCGCGCTCGGCCATTCCGACGAAGCGGAGACCGTCATGCTCGACGGCTACGACAACCACGTCGTTTGCAATGGCGGGGCGCTGTTCTATTCCTTCAAGACGTGGCAGCACGGCGAACTGCTGCTGCGCGCCGGCCGCGCGAAGACCTGCGAGGCGATTCTCGCCACCGCGATCGACGAGACGCTGGCCCGTCAGGAGCGCGTCTACCTGGGCGAACTGCTGGTCACCCGGGCGCGTGCGCAGTGGGCGCTCGGCGATGTGAACGCCGCCGAACTCGGTCTGCGCACCGCGCTGTCCACTGCGCTCGCGTTCGGTTCGGTGCCGGCGCGCGTGGATGCCGCGCGCCACCTCGCCGATCTGCTGCGCTCCACCGGCCGCAGCGCCGAAGCCATCGACACACTCGAGCGCGGTCTGCGCTCGCTAACGACGGATCCAACCACTCGCGTCACCAGCGCCGCGAATTTGCTTGCCGAACTTCAGCTGGATGCTTCTTTCAACCTCGACAGTAAAGGAATCGCAAATGGCATATGAATTACGCCGGGAAGATCTGGAACCGCTGCTATTGGGAGCAGCGTTCTTCGGCAGCGGCGGCGGCGGCACGATCGAATCCGCGCGGCATCTCGCCGAGCATTTCGTCACCGGCGACTATTATCCGACCGACACGGTCAAGGTGGTGTCGGTCGACGAGGCCACCGAAGGCGCGGCCGTCATGGTCGCCTATCTCGGCGCGCCTGAAGCGATCAACTCCGCCATCTATCCGATCGGCCCCGTGACCGCCGTGCAGAACGTTCAGACCCGGCTCGCGTCGCAATCGACCAAGCTCGCCTACGTGATGCCGCCGGAAAGCGGCGCGCTGGGCTTCACGGTGGCGGCGCTCGTGGCGGCGAAACTCGGCCTCGCGGTGATCGACGCCGACGGCGCCGGCCGCGCCGTGCCCTCGCTGCCGATGCTCACCTTCGCAGCCGCGGAGATCGATCCGCGCCCGGCGTTCCTCGTGAGCCAGGGCGGCCTGTGCGTCGAACTCGACGTGACGCCGCGCGCCAGCAATCAGGGTGGTCCGACCCATCAACGCGACGTGTCGGCAATCGTCGAGCAGATGATGCGTCCGGTCGTCGCCGATCCCGAGTTCGGCCAGTTCGGCGGCCTCGCGATGTGGGTCATGAAACCGGCCGACATCCGCCGCGCGACGCCGATCCATGGCACCTTGACGCGCGCGTTGGACCTCGGGCGCGCGTTGCAGGCCGGCCGGATCGGCAGCGCCCAGCAGATGATCGGCTATCTCGCCGAACATTGCGGTCTCGCCGCGCGCACCATCTCCGAGCCCGGCGAGCTGGTCTCGGCCGAAGTCGATACGAGCGGTGGCTTCGACGTCGGCAAGGTTCATATTCAGGCGGGACAGCGGACCTATACGGTGATGTACCAGAACGAGTCGCTGCTCGCATGGGACAGCGCATGTCCGCAGCCGATCGTGCTGGCGCCGGACAGCGTGGCGTATTTCGTCGGCGGCGAAGGCCAGGCGATCTTCAGCAACGGCGACCTGCTCAAGGATGACGGTTCGTTGAACCCGGTGATCGGCAAGCGCCCCGTGACGCTGATCGGCTGGCGTGCCGAAGCCGAATTGCGCAAGCCCGGCCTGATTCTCGACAGCTTCATGCAGTTGCTGAACTCGCTCGGTTATCTCGGGCCGTATGTGCCGCTTGAATCGCTTCAGTCGTTGCAGTCGGCACGCAAGGGAGACGCATCTTGAGCGCGCCTTTGAACTCACCCATCCGCATCTGCGTGCTCGTGCCCGTTGCCACGTCGGCCTACAACGACCGGATCATGAAGGCGATCGCGCCGGTCGTGCCGCCGGACGTGCAGGTCGAGATTCGCAATATCACCGAAGGGCATCCCGATATCGAGAGCCGCACGAACTGGCTGCAGAACGGCATGCCGGTGGTCGAACTCGCGCAGTCCATTGCCAACGACGGTTTCGACGGCATCTGGCTGACCGACTTCGATATGTGCGGTGTCGAGGCCGCGCGCGAAGTGATCGACATTCCGATCATCGGCGGCTTTCCCGCTACGGCCTTCACCGCGCTCGCGCTCAGCCAGCGCTTCTCGATCATCACGATCCTGCAAAGCACGCTGGCGATGCAGCGGGGTCATCCGCAGAGCTATGGCATCCAGGACACGTTCGCGTCGATCCGCGCGATCGATTGCCCGGTCGCGCAGTTGGAGAACGTCGACGTGGTGGTCGTGCGCACCTTCGAGGCGGCGCTGAAGGCCATCAAGGACGACGGCGCGCAAGCCATTCTGCTCGGCTGCACGGGTTTCGTCGACGTCGCGAGCCGCGTCTCCACGCTGCTCGGCGAGGCGCTCGGCGCGTATGTGCCGGTGATCGATCCGAATCAGGCCGGCTTCAGCTTCCTCGTCTCGCTGGTGCGGATGAAGGTACGCCCCAGCCGGTTGACTTACAGCAAGGTCAGTCTCCAGTCGTAAGCGGGACGCTTCTTTCCGTACTCGTCCGGCGCGCTTGCCGCGCCGGATGCGCTTGGCCTTCCCTGCTCCCTTCCCCTGCCTCCCAATCGCTTTCGTCCCCATGTGGACGAAAGTGCCCTCTCGCCATGCTCGATGCGGTCAATTGGACGAAATCGTCCAATCTTCAGGGTGTGCATGGACGGGACTGACCAATTTCGCGTCTGATAGTCTCCGGCATGCCCGCTCCGATGCGGCTTTGGCGCCTGGCACACTCATTGCTTATATAGTGAGACAAGATACCGCCTGAAAAACAACCTGGACAGGCGGTTTTCCGGAATGCGCGGTAAAAATCCGTCCGACAAGCCGGGGGAACCTGAGAGACCAACAAGATCACGCGCTGCGAAGCGTTCGACACACCGATGTCCGGCGACGTGCAGATTGCTGCTGAATCGCCGGCGCCGCCGAAACCCGGAGCCGCCGCTATTCATCGAGGCCATTCGGTTAGTGATCCGAACAATAGTTGACGCGCCGATCGAGTCCAGCGACATCGAGTCGTTGGCAACAGACCGAGAGAGGGCTGTGCAGTTGTTGTAGTGGTGACTGTCGTGTGTCGGCGCATCGCGACCGAATGCTTCCATAGAGAAGATCGTTGCGATGCGCGACTACGAAATGGCGGAAACCGTCTGGCTATGCACCAGGCGAGCTGCTACGGGGTTCGGCCGTCGTTGCCCTCCCTTCCGGAGACAAGCAGCGGCGGCTCGCTCTTTTTTAATCGATCTGCGCCGACCGCGGCGGCAAATCCGCCGACCCTCCGCAGGGTATTTTGAATCAGCGGCCTGCCGCACCCGCACGCCCGGCCGTCCCGATAGATTGGTCTGGACCGTCGGGTAAGCGGTCCCCTTGCATTGCGTGAACACGCAGATCCACTGCGTGGAACAGAATCTGCTTTTCGCAACCCTACGCGGCGTCAGATTGTTAGCGACCTCGCGAGCCGACCACACTGGCCATTCACGGGGATTCAAACAATGCATCACCACATTTTCGAAAGCGAACTCGTTCATCTGGAACGCGTCATCGCATGCGCGTCACGAGAACCCTTTCCGCCCACCTATTGGCGCGATCGCGTCGAGCATCTGAAAAATTGTCCACACGCGCCGCTGTTCCGCTATCGCGTTGCCCGCCTGTCCCGTCTTGTCGCCGAATTGAGTGGATAACCGACACCCGCGGTGCTTGATTGGCCTTTTAGAACTCGCCGTATCGCCTTGCTGCTTCGCCGTCTTTGACCGTCGATCACCGGTGTTCGCCCGAGCGCCGGTACCCGCTTCGTCCCCTGCCGCAACGTTGCCGCCTTCGGCCGCCCCCAGCAATGGGGCCGGTCGGCATCGGCTATGACACCGAAAACCCGCTGCATTTCATAGCCGTGTACTATCGACGACATTGCCTTAATCTCATTCTATTGATGGTGACTCTCACCTATATTTTGAGTTGCAGCAGGCCTGCCGACGCGAGCTATCCTCGTCCCATGCATGCCACGATATCCGTATTGGATGGAAAGCATGTGCGTCGGGTAATCGCAGTGGTACACCCAGTACCCCCACAAGAGCCCACCAGGTAATGTTCCGGCAGCCCCTCGGCGCGGGATCGTGCAATGCGCCATAGAAGACACACACCGTAACAGAACAAATAGTGGGTACGTCCTCTCAAGGAGATAGCGCATGTCAACCGAAGCAAAGTGCCCGTTCAACCATACTGCCGGCGGCGGCACGACGAACCGTGACTGGTGGCCAAAGCAGCTGCGGCTGGACCTGCTAAGCCAGCACTCCAGCAGGTCGGCCCCGCTGGACGGCAGCTTCAACTACGCAGAGGCTTTCAAGAGCCTCGATCTGGCAGCGGTGAAAAAGGACCTCACCGCGCTGATGACCGATTCGCAGGATTGGTGGCCGGCCGACTTCGGCCACTACGGTCCGCTCTTCATCCGCATGGCCTGG
Source organism: Paraburkholderia sediminicola (assembly GCF_046027355.1). GTDB lineage: Bacteria > Pseudomonadota > Gammaproteobacteria > Burkholderiales > Burkholderiaceae > Paraburkholderia > Paraburkholderia sediminicola_B. Next base: position 191,082 of record NZ_JAQQEK010000008.1, read on the forward strand.
CACGCCGCCGGCACGTACCGCATCGGCGACGGCCGCGGTGGCGCCGGGCGCGGCCAGCAGCGTTTCGCGCCGCTCAACAGCTGGCCGGACAACGTCAGCCTCGACAAGGCGCGCCGCCTGCTCTGGCCGATCAAGCAAAAGTACGGTCAGAAAATTTCCTGGGCTGATCTGCTGGTCCTCACCGGCAACGTCGCGCTCGAAACCATGGGCTTCAAGACCTTCGGCTTCGGCGGCGGCCGCCCCGACACGTGGGAGCCGGACCTGGACGTCTACTGGGGCAACGAAAAGACCTGGCTGGGCGGCGACGTCCGTTATGGCAAGGGAGCCGCGGGCAATGAAGACGACGGTGGCGTGATCGTCGCCGACGAACAGAAGCACGGCGAAGAGGTAAGCCGCGACGATAACGGGCGCAACCTGGAAAATCCGCTAGGCGCCGTGCAGATGGGCCTGATCTATGTCAACCCGGAAGGGCCCGACGGTAATCCGGACCCCGTCGCCGCCGCACACGACATCCGCGAAACCTTCGCCCGCATGGCCATGAACGACGAAGAAACTGTCGCGCTGATCGCCGGCGGCCACGCCTTCGGCAAGACGCACGGCGCCGGTCCCGCCGACAACGTCGGCCCCGAACCCGAGAGCGCCGATCTCGAGAACCAGGGGCTGGGCTGGAAGAACAGCTTCGGCACCGGCAAGGGCGGCGACACCATCACCAGCGGCCTGGAAGTCACCTGGTCCAACACACCCACGAAATGGGGCAACAGCTACCTGGAAAACCTGTTCAAGCACGAATGGGAACTGACCAAGAGCCCCGCTGGCGCCAACCAATGGGTCGCCAAGGGGGCCGGCGAAACGATCCCGCACGCTCACGATCCCTCGAAGAAGCTGCGGCCGACGATGCTCACCACCGACCTCTCGCTGCGCCTGGACCCCGCCTACGAGAAGATTTCACGGCGCTTTCTGGAAAACCCCGACCAGCTCGCCGATGCCTTCGCCCGTGCATGGTTCAAGCTGACTCACCGCGACATGGGACCGCGCGCCCGCTACCTCGGGCCGGAAGTGCCTGCTGAAGAACTGATCTGGCAGGACCCCATTCCGGCAGTCGACCACCCGCTCGTCAATGAGCAGGACGTCGCCTCGCTCAAGCAGAAGATCCTGGCTGCGGGGCTGCCTGTCTCGCAACTGGTGTCGACGGCCTGGGCGTCGGCGTCGACCTTCCGCGGCTCGGACAAGCGTGGCGGCGCCAACGGTGCGCGGATTCGCCTCGCCCCGCAGAAAGACTGGGCCGTCAACCAGCCCGAGCAGCTGGCGAAGGTACTGAAGGTCCTCGAAGGCATCCAGAGCGAGGTCAACGGCGCGCAGTCCGGCGGCAAGAAAATATCGCTGGCGGACCTGATCGTGCTGGCCGGTAACGCCGGCATCGAACAGGCGGCCAAGAGCGCCGGCCTTCAGGTGACGGTGCCTTTCGCGCCCGGACGCATGGACGCCTCGCAGGAGCAGACCGACGTGGAATCCGTCGGGGCGCTCGAACCGGTCGCCGATGGTTTCCGCAACTTTCTGAAGGGCAAGTTTGGTGTCCCGGCTGAGGCATTGCTGATCGACAAGGCGCAATTGCTGACGTTGACCGCGCCGGAGATGACGGTGCTGATCGGCGGCTTGCGCGCCCTGAACGTAGGGACCGGGCAAAATCCGCAAGGCGCCTTTACCCAAAAGCCGGAAACCCTGACGAACGACTTCTTCCGCAACCTGCTCGATATGGGCACGGAATGGAAGCCGACCTCGGAAGCCCGGGATGTGTTCGAGGGGCGCGACCGCAAGACCGGCGAGTTGAAGTGGACCGGCAGCCGCGTCGATCTGGTGTTCGGTTCGCATGCGCAGTTGCGGGCGCTGTCCGAAGTCTATGCAAGCGAGGACGCGCAGGAGAAATTCGTCAACGACTTCGTTGCAGCGTGGGTCAAGGTGATGAACCTCGACCGGTTCGACCTCGCCTGAATGGGCGCCGCGGTTCCGTCAGGGTTTCGGCTTTGACGGAACCTTGCCGCTGTCGTGCGAAAGATGATGTGTCAGGTGACGGTGCGAGTTCCGTTTTATCGGAGTCGCACCGTTTTTTTGTGCGAAACCATGCGTGGGTGTGCGAGAGTGGCGCATGGGCGAAACCCCGTTTCAAGGTCAAAAGCCCGCGCACCGCGCCTTCGACAATGAGGGCGATACGGTCCATTGAGGATATGACTTGAGGAGCCGGGTCAATGGGAAGCACCAGCGCAGTTGCGGCAGCGGCAGTCGCTTTCCTGGGCAGCCACTTTCTCTTATCTCATCCGCTGCGCAGACCGTTGGTCCGCGCCATTGGCGAAGCGGCGTTCCAAGGCGTCTATTCGCTGGTTGCGTTCTTGACGCTCGGCTGGCTGATCGTGGCTTACGGAAAGGCGCCCCTCTCGGCACCGCTATGGCCGGTAGGAGACGCGCTCTGGGCGGTGGCGACCGCGGTCATGCTGATCGCGTCGATCCTGCTGATGGGTTCCCTGATCCGCAATCCGGCGCTGCCAACCGGCGGCCGGCCCGGCTCGTTTCCCGACGCCGCCCGCGGCGTGTTCGCGGTAACGCGTCACCCGATGATGTGGTCGTTCGCGCTTTGGGGGCTGTGCCACATCGCCGTGTTCCCCGTGGCCAAGAACATCGTCCTTGCAGCGGCCATGGTGATTCTCGCGCTCGTCGGCGCCGCGCTGCAGGACCGGAAGAAGCAGCAACTCCAACCTGATCTCTGGCCCGCATGGGAGTCGAAGACCAGCTACCTGCCGTTCGCGGCGATCGCCGCCGGCCGTGCGCGGCTGGGCGGGTTTGGCATGCACGCGCTGTTGGGCGGCCTGGTCGTCTGGCTCGCGGCGACCTGGGCTCATAGGCCGCTCACCGGATGGGCGGCGGGCATCTGGCGCTGGCTTTAGACGCGGCCTAGTCAGTGCCGTCGCTTAAGCCGCGCTTCATGCCACGGCATGCCGACTCGATGTGAACTGCTCTATGCTCGTCGAGGTGAAATCGACCGCCTGAAGGGGGACCGTATCTGGACCGGAGAACGACCGCTTCGCGCTGGCTCGGGTCAGGATGTGCGTTAGATGCAAGTAGAAATGCTGCAGTTGTTTCGCGTCCGAAGCTCGTGGTTCGAGGTCGAACGCATCTTCGAGCACGCGGCGCGAGACGTGGAAACGTTGAAGTCCGTGGACGATGCGAATCTGAAAGACGACGCCGTCACTATTGTGCGGCACCGCTGCCCAAATGAGCGAATGGCTACCCATGGAGCCCCCGTGGATCATGTCGGATCAAAAATTCGTCAATTCATGTTCGCACATGTCAGCGTGCGGCGAATCTTTTCAAAATTGTGACGGGCCATCATTTGACATTTTTACCACGGTCGGCATATTGCAGTGCAGCAAAATACCTGTAGACTAAAGACGGGGCAACTGCAATTGTGCACCCACGGTCGCAATATGACGGGAGAATGCGCCATGACGACTACTCAGTCTTCACACACTCCAACCGTCCCTGTATTGCATGTCTTCGAGCAAGCCGGAGGCTGGCATTGGGGCATCACGGTCCCGCGCGCGAAGGGAAGCGGATTCAAACTGATCGCCTTCAGCGAAAGAACCTTCGCGGTTGAGGACGCCGCTCGCACGGACGGGAGCCACGCGTTGGAGAGCCTTGCCGATAGCGGCGCGCGCGACCGGATCACTACCGACGTCGCGTGAGTTCAATCTGCCGCAGCGACGATCAAGCTTGGTCCGCGCCAGACGGCACTTCCTTGAGTTCCCTTGAGATCGATGGTCGCGCTGGCGATCAGGCAAGGCTTGCTTGAAGGGGCAAGCTTCGATAGCCGGCGCCACGCTACAGGCGAAATCGCCGGTGCACCGGCGCCACACTAACGTCGCCACACTATTGTCACACTTTAAAACGACGATCGGTGATTGCACCGTCCCTGGCCCGGACGGGCGGCATGGCGCAGAGATTCTGTCGCCGTCCCGACGATAGTGACCGCAGTGCTGCACCGCTTCGCCAGATCCAGGCATGCGACGTGCTCGACACAACGCGGCGAAAAATATGAGAGACACCGTGAAGCAACGAGCGACTGTTGTCTGCCAGCTTGGCAGGCGAATCTTGCTGGTCAGCCGGGAAGGCACCCGTTGGTCGCTACCTGGCGGCAAGCCCGAGGCAGGGGAAGATCTTCGTGAAACCGCGATGCGCGAATTGATGGAGGAAACGCGCCTTCATGCAATGGACATGCGGTACATATTCGGCTTCACCGGCATCCACACCTGTCACCATGTATTTGTCGCAACGATTGCCGACGGCGAACAGCCCGTGCCCAGCAACGAAATTACGCGTTGTACGTGGGCGAAGGTAACGGAGGTAGGCAATCTGCCGGTCAGTATTTCTACGAAGGGGATCGTTGAAGTGCTGGCCATGGCGTCCAACGGCGCGTCAAGACTGCCCAGCGACTACGGCCAGGCAGCCGATATCGGAGCCCAGTTCTCTCGCTGAGCAAACCGCCCCGGGGCAAGCAAGCATAGCCATAACTGCCTGAAGGGGCGGCATCTACAGCGAATTAAAGCTCGTCGAAGCCTACGACTTTGCAGGGCGCCCCGTCTTGACTTGCTCGACAGCGGACACTGCTGCGAGGAGACGCTGTAGCGCTGCGGATTCAAGCAGAACCAAACCAGCACGCAGGATTTCGCTCTTCTTCACGGACACGCCAGCCGCCAGGCACTTCTGTTTCAGCGCAGCAATTTTGTCGTAATCCGATTTCGGCATCGTGAAGCTGTCACGCACGACTTTCTCTTTCTTCGCGCGCTTGTCCTTGACCGCCACAGTTGCTTTGACAGGCACGGCCTCGTCAGCGGCAATTGTCTTCTCCTTCGACACTTTCTTTGCGCTTGCGCTCTTCTTTTTTACCGCGACGCTCGCGGTGGGTTCGGCAACGTCGCTCTCACTTTCGGGGGCGGCGCCGGCACCCTTCGGGAAATGAAAGGTCTTCTTCGTTGCTTTCTTGAGGCTCGGTTCGCTCATAGGATCTCCAGGCAAAAATTAACGGTATAAACAGTATATACGGTTATTGTGCGGCGCGAGTCGCGGACGTCGAGGGCGTGTCGATTACCGGCGTTTACGCAGCGCAGCAAAAACGGAGTTCGATTCGTCTCGTCAACGAGTAATGGCCCACGTTAGCCATGCGCGCTCAATGCGAATTTCACCCGCATTGCTTTAACGAGTGCGGTCACCCAGCCGCCATGATTCGATGGAATAATGATGATTCGTGCTCGCCTGGATGACTCGTAGAATTGCAGCCGGATGCGCTGCAAGCCGACATCATTCAGGCGGGCGCGCTTCACCCGCATCGAGTTTTTTCGTCGATGACCGATGTACGCTTGATCAGCGTCTCCCTCAAGGTCCCGGCGCCTTGCCGGTGCGATCGTCGGCTTCCTCACGCCCCTGCGCGTGCGCGGTTTCTGTTCTGCCTGGTTCGTCGACATGAAGCAACGCGGGCGTAAGAAAGCAGCCCATGACGGCGGACAGAATAATGAAAATCGAGGCCGCATCGACCAGCAGCCCGAAACGAATAAAAATCAGGAAGCAGCACAAAACATTCAGCAGATGCAGGAGTAAGCCCAGAGCGGTGGAACCCTTCGGGACGGCGCGTATGAACACCGCAAACCGCGATTGCCGACGAGGCACATACCAGATGATCAGCAGCCCGAACGTCATGATGAGAGCGCTTTCCGCCCATTTCAGCCAGGTGGGCCGACGCAGGAAACGCCCCTCGACAATCGTCTCGATGACTTGCGCCTGAATCTCGATACCCGGCACCAGTTCCCCCAGCGCGGTCGTGCGCATGTCGGTTACGCCCGCGCCGGTCAGGCCGACCAGCACCAGCTTGTTCCGGATCCGGTCGGGGTCGACTGTCCCCTGCAGGACGTCGCGTGCCGACACGTAGCGGCTCAGCGTCGAGCGAATGGAGGCGAAATGCAACCAGATGTCGCCGCCGGGCTGCGTGGGCACTTGCACGTCCGCGACGCCCACCGCCTGCACGCCCGATGCGTCGGCAAAGACATCGATCGCCGATGATCCGGTGGCGAGGCGGAGCATTTCCATCGGCAGACTGGGGACCAGCTTCTCCCGCAAACCCATGATGAGCGGAATATGCCGAACCACGCCTTGTTCGAGCGCCACGCTCAGCATCGCCTGTCCGTGAGCCGCCGCCTGCAATTCCGGCAAGCTGGCGAGCACATAGTCGAACCGTTGCACAGAGTCGAGCGGATCGGCGCCATGCACGAGAATCGGCGCGCTGCGCATGTCGGTGCGGGTGGCGAAGCCGGCATGATCGAGCGGCGCGGCGCCCAGTATGCTCGGCGCGGCGCGCAATGATCGCGCGAGAATGGCTTCGTGACTCGGCAGCGCCCGCAAGCCGGCGGCCAGAGCCGCAGCCGATTTCGGCAGATCGGCGGCCACCTTGTCGGGCGAGGTCTGATCCGGCTCGGGCATGTAGATGTCGAGACCGATAGCCAGCGGTTTCAGTGCGTCAATGGCATCGACCAGACTCGCGAGTCGATTTCGCGGCCACGGCCATTGACCGACGGTTGCCAGCGTCTCCTCATCGATCTCCACGATGGTCACGGGCTGCGCAGTCGGAACCCGCGGGAAGTGACGTTGATACTGATCGAACAGAATTTGCCGGGCGGTTTTGAAGGAATCAGGCAGCGCCGCTTCGAGCGCGTCGACGAAAGCCGGACGCGGTATGTCGCTCGGCCATTCGCTGGTCAGATTGAGCAGGCTCAGGCCGAACAATAGCGCCAGTGCCACCGGACGCCCCTGGGCCCCCTTCAGCAGATGCCTGATCCGGGCGATCCATGGGTCGAAATAGCGTTTCATCGACGGAAAGGGCATTCAGCGCCGATGACTGGCGCGGGTCATTGGATGGTGATGACCGTGCGCCGGTTCATGCGATGGGGAACGCCGTCCGCCGTGGGGACCAGTGGCTCGCGCTTGCCGCGGGCGGCGATCTCTATCTGTCGGGCAGGAATGCCTTGCTTGATCAGGAACGTCGCAACCGTCTGCGCCCGTTGCATGGACAGCTTGTCATTGAATTCCTGAGACCCAGCCATGTCGGTGTGACCGACCACCACGAGTTGGGGCGCGGGCCAGGTCGCGAGGACGGTTTTCAATTTTTGAACCGTGGCGGCCGACTCCGGGGCCAATTCGGTGGCGGAGTCGAAGAGAAAAAAGATCGTGAATGTCATGGGCCGCGGCGGCCGGGCCGCGAGCAGTTCGCCATATCGTGTCTGCACACTGGATTGGCTATCCAGCGTTTTTTCGATGGCGCCGCCCCTGGTGACGTCGACTCCGGCGTAAGCCTTGTCTATGGTCTGCTCTCCGGTGGCGCTGTGGACCACGACCGCGCCGACCTTACCGTCGGGATCCGGCAATAGAATAATTTTGTCCGGAGTGCTACACGCGGCCAGCAATGCCAGCATGACGAATGCCGCTGCCCATGCCAGCCCGCGACGTCGGATTGCAGCCTTCAACGTGCGCCCTCCCCTTTATCGCCGACTTCGATGATGAACTCAGTGCCGCGCACGCCGAGCGTGGTCGTCGGCGTGCTGAAACGGACGGCATCCGGATTCGCCTTCGCCAGCTTGCCGGAAATCACGGCCAGCGAACCGCGTTTGACGGAGGCGTCGAGCACGCCGTCATGGGTCGTGGTATTGAACGCGAATTTGTTGAGGTCGAGAATGGTATCGGCGCCGGCCGAAAGTTGGGTGGTGTCGCGCAGCGTGATGCCGACGGAGGACTGCGGGCCGGTCACGATACGATCCCTGCCATACACCTCGCTGCCGATGGCCGCGCCCGAACTTGCTCCGGACCGCTCGATCTGCACCGTGCCCTTGACCGTCTTGACGACGCCGGCAGCATCGTCGGCAAGCGCATTCGCGACAGCCATGCATCCGCAGGCTAGAAGCAACGCATATTGAGCGGCTTGGAGACGCATCGGTGGCACCTGATGGCGTAAACGCTGCATTCCGCGGGACAGCGCGGCTCCCTGATGTCGGCCTGGTGTTATGAGCAATCATTCCCTGACCGCTCGCAGAGCTGGGGCTTGCGAAGAACTTGCAGAAATACTGCGCCTGGAAGCTGGGGAGACTTTTCTACGGCATCCATCAGACTAGCGCCGTGCCCCCGGGTCACTCTGTGCGCTTCCGCGCATATCGCCAAGAGACACTTCTTTGGCAGCTGGTTTGCGTCGGCCTGCCTCTCGATTAAGGGTTAACCCATTCAGAACTGCGCATCAAAGTGCATACAGTTCTTGCATACGAGCTTGCTTCTGACGCGGGGGTATTACCGCCCAGGGACTTCCGGCGGTGTTTCCTCAGTTCCACGAACTCAAAGGAGAAGACAGATGGAAATCCGCAACCCTTCCCCCGGCCTCTACAACGAAGATCTCGCCCCTGCCAGGGTGCGCAACTGGGGCGCCTTCAGCATCTTCAACGTGTGGACCTCGGACGTGCACAGCCTCTGGGGCTACTACCTCGCCGCCAGCCTGTTCCTGCTGTGCGGCACGTTTACCAACTTCGTGCTGGCGATCGGGCTCGGCTCGCTGGTGATCTTCGCGCTGATGAACCTGATCGGCTACGCCGGCGAGAAGACCGGCGTGCCCTACCCGGTGCTGGCGCGCGCTTCCTTCGGCGTGTGGGGCGCCAACCTCGCGGCGCTGGTGCGCGCCGTGGTGGCCTGCTTCTGGTACGGCGCGCAGACGGCCGCGGCGGCGGGCGCGCTGGTCGCGCTGCTCATCCGCAACGACAGCCTGATGGCGTTCTACAAGGGCACGCACTTCCTCGGCCACTCGGGACTGGAGGTGATCTGCTACGTGGTCATCTGGGCGCTGCAGTTGCTCATCATCCAGAAGGGCATGGAGACGGTGCGCAAATTCCAGGACTGGGCCGGCCCGGCGGTGTGGGTCGCGATGCTGATTCTCGCGATCGGCCTATGCGTGAAGGCCGGCGGCTTCTCGTTCTCGCACGGCATTCCGATGGATGTGCTGCTCGAGAAAACCAAAGATGCCGGTGTCAGCGGCGAGCCCGGCTCGTTCTGGGCGCTGATGGCCGTGGGCGCGACCTGGATCACCTACTTCGCGGCGCTGTACCTGAACTTTTGCGACTTCTCGCGCTACGCGAAGAATCGCGACGCCGTGAAGAAAGGCAATCTGTGGGGCCTGCCGGTCAATCTGATCGCGTTCTCGCTGGTCGCGGGCATCACCACCATTGCCGCCTTCAAGGTGTACGGCGAAGTCCTGCTGCACCCCGAGCAGATCTCGGCCAAGTTCGATAGCTGGGTACTGGCGCTCATCGCGGCGCTGACCTTCGCGGTCGCCACGCTCGGCATCAACGTGGTCGCCAATTTCGTCTCGGCGGCGTTCGACATCTCCAACGTTTTCCCCAAGCGGATCAGCTTCAAGAAAGGCGGCTACATTGCCGCGGCCATCGCGCTGGTGCTCTACCCATTCGCGCCGTGGGAAGGTAACGCCGCGCACTTCGTCAACGCCATTGGCGCGACGATGGGCCCTTTGTTGGGGATCATTCTGGTGGACTACTATCTGGTGGCCAAGGGGAACATCAACGTCGCGGAGCTCTATCAGGAGCACGGCGAGTACCGTTACGAAGGCGGCTGGAACGTCAACGCGCTGGTCGCGGCGGCGATCGGCAGCGTGTTTTCGACCTTTCTTCCGAACTTCACCAACCTGCTGCCGGTCTGGTGGAATACCTACGGCTGGTTCTTCGGCGTGCTGATCGGCGGCGGCACCTATCTGATCATGGCGACGCTGCGGCCACGTACGGCGATCGTGACGACCCGCGCTTAGGCGTTCTCCGTGGCGCTGGACGCGGTGACCCGCGTTCAGCGCCAAGAGGCAGAGTCAAGCAATAGCGCGCGCTGCATCCCGCAGGAGGACGGTTCATCGCGATAGCCGGGTTTGCCTTTCTCACTGGTTGATCTGCCCTGCTGCAATGTCCTCTAGCGATCTTCCGCGCGTCGGCACGCCCATGAGCAACACCGCCAACGCGCCGATCAGCAGCACGAGCGTCGTCGCCCCGAACACCCCGGCAAAGCCCAGCAGCGGATAGACATACCCAACGAGGATAGGCGCGGCAATCGCGCCCAGCCGGCCAATCGACGAAGCGAGCCCGGTGCCTGTCGCGCGCACGTCGGTGGGAAACACCTCCGGGGTATAGGCATAGACGCCGGCATAGGTGCCGTTCATGAAGAACGAAAGCAGGATGCCCGACACCATGATGCCTGTATCCGTACCCGTCAACGCAAGCCCGAGCGCCGAGATGCCGCCCAATATCATGTAAGACGCAATCGTCGCCTGGCGGCCGATCTTCTCGTTGAGCCACGCGCCCGAAAAGTATCCCGGGATCTGCGCGATGTATATCACGAGCGAATACGAAAAGCTCCGCGTGATCGTCATTCCGTTCTGAACCAGCAAGCCCGGAATCCACGTGAAAAACGCGTAATAGCTGAACGTGATGGATAGCCACATCAGCCACGTCATGGCCGTGATGCGCGCGAGCTTCGCCGCCCACAACGCCTTCACGTTGGCGATGATCGAGGCCCGTCCGGCCGCGAGCGGAACGGCTCCCTCGCGCGCGGGAGGCAGCGGCTCCAACTGCACGCCGGTTTTCATCACCTCCGCTTCCATTCGCGACACGATCGCATCGGCTTCCGCGTGCCGGTCGCGTGCCTCGAGCCAGCGCGGCGACTCGGGCAACGCGCGGCGCCACCAGAGCAGCATCACAATGGGCAGCGCCGTGATGACCATGACCGCGCGCCACGCATTGGGTGCGAGCGGGATCACCAGATAGCCCAGCAGTGCGGCCGCCACGAAGCCAAACGAGAAAAACCCCGCAAGGCTGCCGGTGAAACTGCCGCGATATCGCCGCGCCACGAATTCGGAGAGAAACGGCGCGACGATGGCGCTTTCCGCTCCCGTCCCCAAGCCGGCGACAATGCGCGTCGCCAGAAAAAATCCCCAGTCGTTCGCGAGCGCGCTGGCAAGCGACGCGACACAGTAGATCACGAGCGCATACATCATGACCTTGCGTCGGCCGATGATGTCGCCGAGCATGCCCGCGAGCATCGCGCCGAAGAAATAGCCCATGAACGTACCGCTTCCCAGCACGCCGGTCTGCACGCTCGTGAGCCCCCATTGCGTGCGCAGCACCGGCAGCAGGAACGCGAGGACGGCGGCGTCCATCGCATCGAAGGTGTAGCCGAGGCCGCCCATCAGCAGCAAACGGCGGTGAAAACCTGAAAACGGCAATCGCTCGATGCGGGCGGCAATCATCGACATGGGCAAGCTCCGATTAGGACTCTGGGGTACCGCGAACGCGGGCCGACTCTCAAGATCAAGCGCTTTCGAGTTCGTTGACGAAGATCCGGCCATCCTTCATCACGAGCGGAATATGCTCGCCCTGACCTAACAGGCAATCGACGGACTTCAAAGGATTGCCGTCGACCACCAGCACATCGGCATGAGCACCCGGCATGATTCTGCCGAGCTTGTCCTGCATATTGAGCACTTCCGCGCCAACCACGGTTGCGCTCGCAATCACCTCGGCCGGCGACATGACGTCGGCCAGAATCCGGAACTCATCGCTTTGCAGCCGCTGCGCTTCGCCGAGCAGGTCGGTGCCGAAGCCCATCTTGACGCCGGCGCGCTTCATGATTTCGATCGAGTGCAGCCCCGCGCCATGCACGTCGGCGACCTTGGCAATGCTGGCCGGCGGCAGTCCATATTTCTCGCCTTCGCTTGCAAGGGCGTCGTAAGTGACGAGGGTCGGCACGACATACGCGCCGTGTTCCGCGACGAGGCGGGCGGTCTCCTCGTCGATCAGATTGCCGTGTTCGATCGTGCGCACGCCGCAACGCACGGCGCGCGCGATCGCCGCGGGCGTATACGCATGAGCCAGCACATAGGTGCCGCGCCCTTGAGCTTCCGCGACGATGGCGCGGATCTCGTCTTCGGAGTAACCGAATGCGCCGACCGGATCGGTGGGTGAAGCGACGCCGCCCGAAGCCATGATCTTGATCTGGTCGGCGCCCATCTGCAGTTCCTCGCGCACGGCCCGGCGCACTTCATCGACGCCGTCCGCCACGCGGCCGAGCGCGCCGACGCGCACGCAGCATCCGCAAGGTGAATCGGGCGGCATGTAGTCGGAGCGGGCGCGCGGATCGGCATGACCGCCCGTCTGGCTCAACGCGCGGCCGGATACGAAAAGGCGCGGACCTTCGATCAGCCCCGACTCGACCGCCTGCTTGAATGGATACCCTGCCCCGCCCGCGTCGCGCACGGTGGTGAAGCCGCGGCGCAGCATCGCGCGCATGATCGGCACGGCGCGCAGCGTGACGAGCACATTGGGGAGCGTCGCCACGCGCGGCAGATTGAACTCGATTGCAACGACATGCACATGCAGATCGATCAGACCCGGCATGATCGTTTTGCCCTTGACGTCGATCACGCGCGCGTTGCTGCTCTTGATCGGCTTATCGGACACTTCGCGGACGAAGCCGTCCTCGATGAGTATTTCAAAGCCTTCCAGCAGATCAGGGTGGGTAGGATCGAGAAGCGCGCCGTTACGTAGGAGGAAGCTGGTCAAGTGTTATCTCCTTCAGGTTTCGATCGCAGCGCCGGACATACGGGCCTCGCTTCGAGTATGGAGGCCGGCGTATGGAAGCGCTGCCAGGATATTCATCAGGATAAATCTCGCACGCACAAGTATGGCGCTGACCAGCACATGCCGCAAAGCAGATCCAAAAAAAGCTTTTCCCACATGTTGATCTATTGCAGGCGTCCGCATTAAGATGAGCACCTCGGCGCGCGACATGCCACCCTGAACGCAAGGTGACATCCCGCAGCCGCCATCACCGAATTGATCCTGCTCGCCAAGCGAGGCCAACGGATCAGGTTCCCAGCCAGGCAGCAAGCTCAGCCAGGAGACGACGATGCTCAGTCCACACGAATTCGCGACCCTCATGTTGCTCAAGGATGCACCGGATCTGCCGAGTCTGGACGGTGCCGATCTGGAAGCGCTTCTGGAGCGCCAACTCGTCACGCTGGAAGAACTCGCTTCCGGACAGCAACGCCCTCTCATTACCGATGACGGACAGATATTTCTGAAGGCCGCCGCTCGTATCCTGAACGACGAATGACACGTATCGCTTGATCAGTTGCACAGTCAAGGAGTGTTGCATGGCCGAATCAGGGGCAGGAATCGTCGTGGGTCTGTGTGGACTGAGTGTCGCCGTGCTGATGGTCGCCGGACATTATTGGCGCGAGATGCTAAGGCGTCGGCAACTCAGGCGGATGGACCATCGCGACTGCTGGGAAGTGATGCGCCACAGGCGCTGAAGACCTGTTCGATTCAATCGGACCCGCAGCGGGCGAGTCGCGAGAAAGCCGATCATGAACTGGCTAGCCAATGCGGTGCTTGTCGTGCACGCGCTGCTTGCGTTGTTCATCGTGTGCGGATTCGTCGCGATCTGGGTGGGTGCCGGCCTTCGCTGGAAGTGGATACGCCAGCGGCTCTTCCGGCTCGTACATCTGTCAGCGATCGTTATCGTGGCCACGCTATCGCTGCTAGGTATCGCGTGCCCGTTGACGACGCTGGAAGATTGGCTGCGCACGGGTTCGCTGGATACGCAAGGATTCACACAAGGCTTCATCCAGCGCTGGGTGAGCCGCCTGCTCTATTACGATTTGCCGGGCTGGGTATTCACGCTTCTGTACGTCGCTTTCGGTCTGGTGGTGTTGCTGACCTGGCGCCTGATTCCCCCTGAGAGCGCACGTCGTTCGAAAGCAATGCGCAGGTGAGGAAGAACTAACGCGCTGGACACACCAAAGACGAACAACCGGAACGATGACCATTTGACTATGCGCAGCCCGTATCGTGCGGATTCGTGTTCGATAGCCAGCGGACGTACATTGCCCGCTCACGCCGCGCGCCAATCGTCCAGACGTTCTCCGATTGCTTTCAGCTTGACCCGGTCCAGTTTGCCTAACGAATTGCGCGGCAACTGGTCGACGACGATGAGCCGCTCCGGCATCTTGTAGTTCGCAACTCTGGTGGACAGATCGCGCAACACGTCCTCGATCTGCGTCGCGGCTTCGGTCAGTTCAACGAAACCGATCACGCGCTGACCGAGGACGGCGTCCGGCACGCCGACTATCGCCGCCTCGCGCACGCCGCGATGGACCGTGAGCGCGTGCTCGATTTCGGTCGGCGAGATGTTCGAGCCGCCGCGAATGATCAGGTTTTTCTTTCTGGCGACGTACCAGAAATCGCCGGACTCGTCCTGGCGCATCACGTCGCCGGTGGCCCACCAGCCATCCTTGCGTGCGTCGTCGATGCGGCCGGGGCCGAGCCAATAGCCGACGAACAGGTTCGGTCCGCGCAGCATCAGTTCGCCCGCTTCGCCGCGGCTGACGGTGTTGCCTTCCGCGTCGGCGAGACGGACCCGGTCCATGTCGACCGCGCGGCACACGGGCCCGGTATCGAATCCATAGGTGAAGGTGCCCGCGCTTTCGCTCATCCCGAGGAAATTGCGCATCCTGACGCCGAACACCCGCAAAAACTCCTCCTGCAAACTCGGTGGCGTCGTGTCGCCTCCGACGAGGCAGGTGCCCAGTGACGTGACGTTGCGTGGCTGCGCAATCTGCTCGGCGATCGCCCCCGAATACATGAACGGCAACCACATCATCATCGTGCAACGGTGCCGTTCTATCAGGTCAAGCGCGGCCGCCGGTTCGAATCGGTCCATCAGGACGCAGGTGCCGTCTGTGGCGAGCGTCGTCAGCGCAGTGAAGAGCCCTGCACCATGCATCATGGGCGTGGCAATCAGCGTGACGTCGTAGGGCCTCGACGCAATGGCCTGGCAAGCTTGCATCATCGCGCACGCGGTGCGCGGGGTGTGCGTGACGAATTTCGGTTCTCCCGTGGTGCCGGACGTCGACAGCAGAAGCGCCGGTTCGTCGACGCGCACCGGCTCGAGCCGCAGCTCGTCTGCCTCGTGCTCGATCAACTCGCTCCAGGCTCTGGCGCCCGTGCCTTGCGCCGAGCCGTCGACAAGAAAGCGCTTGTCCGCAACGAGAATCGAAGCATCCATGCCGGCAATCGCACCGTATAGATCAATCTGGCCCAGGTACAACGAAACCTGCAAGCGTCGCAGTTGCGGCTCGAGTTCCGCGCGTGTGAGCCGGTTGTTCAGCGGCACCGCAATCATGCCTGTCAGCATGCACGCGTAAAACGCGGCGACGGTTTCCGGCTTGTTCGTCATGTGCAGCGCGACGCGATCGCCACGTCTCAGACCGTGAGCGAGCAGGCCGTGCGAAAGCCTTCTGATATACCGTGTCAGGCGATCGTAGGTCCATGTGTCATCTCCGGCGATCAGCGCAATGGCATGCGGGCGGGCTGCGGCAGAGTCGAACAGACGCTCGTGCAGCGTAATGAGTTGCGGTGCCTGTATGGGTTGCGGGCGTGTTCCGGGACAAGACATGGCGGTTGCTCCAAGGGTCGATTGGCTGTCGATGACAGGTCTACCCTCACAACACGCACCGCTCCTGGATTATTCCGGCGCCTGTGTCGCAGCCGATTTCTTTTCCCGCTTCGACAACGACGACAACGTCAACGACAAGTCGCTCCATGGCGCCATGAACTAGTCCAACGGCACGGTAATGACAGCACGCCCTGCCGCGCGTTTTACCAACTCCGCGTGGTTGGATGGCTGGCCTAACCATCTTGCCAGTCCGCGCGGATTCCGGTGACCCAGAACGAGCAGGTCCGCGTTGAGCAAGCTTGCATAGTTAGCCATGCTATCGACCACGTTACCCACTGAGACATAGCCGCGCGCAACCGTTCCGCTCTCTCTCAAATGATCCAGCGCTTCCTGCAAGGTCTGTTTTGCCGTGCCCTCCATCTGTGAACACGCCACGTCCGATAGGTATCCAAGACTGCCGCCCACAGCCGCACCAATATCCACGACCGACAGTACGTGCACAGTAGCGGTCAACGCATATCCCAAACGG
This sequence comes from Paraburkholderia sediminicola, assembly GCF_046027355.1. Lineage (GTDB taxonomy): Bacteria > Pseudomonadota > Gammaproteobacteria > Burkholderiales > Burkholderiaceae > Paraburkholderia > Paraburkholderia sediminicola_B. Next base: position 207,193 of record NZ_JAQQEK010000008.1, read on the forward strand.
GTCACGCGCAGTAACGCTGATCTGGATTCAGGCGATCCATCGTAGTAGACGAGCAGATTGTAGTGGTCAGGCATGGGATCCTCGAATCGTGCGACGAAGGGAGTGGCGGCGGTTCTGTCATTCCCATAACACCCGTGGCCGACGAGGTATTCCAGAAAAAGCGCAACGTTTCTTTTCGCTCGCGGCTGTTTGCCGTCACGGAATAAAACCGCAACCCCAGGCGTTCGGAGAAGGACGATTCAGCGCCAACGAGATCGGGTAATTCAATCCGCGAATGACTGTTCCCTGATTGCACGCCCATCCCTTTGCGCACTCAGGGATCGTTCGTTCGCGTGCATCGCACATACAAGGACGATTGCGGCGGGCGCTACTCCGAACATAAAAGGAATCGCGAAATGAAACTGCGTCAAAAGGCAGTCCTTGCCTGGTCATTCGCCGCTTGCACGGCAACGCTCACCGCGTGTGGCGGCGGCAGCGACAATTCCACGCCACCGGCCCCGGCCACCGGCCCTTTCAAAGCCACCGTGCTGGTTTCCGATGGCAGCGTGAGCGCACCGAACACGGACGCCAATCTCAAGAACGGCTGGGGTATCGCCTTCAACCCAACCGGCGTCATGTGGGTGTCCGACAACAATACGAAAAAGTCGACGCTTTATGACGGCAATGGCGTGGTGCAGTCGCTCGTCGTGACGATCCCGCCAGCAGCGAGTGGACAGGCTGCCGGTCCGACCGGCATCGTGTTCAATACCAGCACCGACTTCGGGATTAGCGCAAACGGCCTCACGAGCAACGCGGTCTTCCTCTGGGCCACCGACGCCGGCACGATCGCCGCCTGGTCACCGAAGGTGTTGCCGACGCAAGCGGTCAACGCGCACGACGACGGCACCGGCGGCGCTGTTTATAAAGGCCTCGCGATCGGCACGAATGCCGGTCAGAACCTGCTGTACGCGGCGGACTTTCATAACGGCAAGGTCGATGTGTTCGACAAATCGTTCAACAAGATCCAACTCGACGGACAATTCAAGGATCCCAACTTGCCTGCCGGCTTGTCCCCCTTCGGCATACGTGTAGTCGGTACAACCGTGTATGTGACGTTTGCGAAGCTCGGTCCCGATGGACACACACAGGTGAACGGCCCGGGCAACGGCGCGGTCGACGCGTTCGATACAGCGGGGCACCTCACGAAGCGCATTGCCTTGGGCGGATCGCTGAATTCGCCTTGGGGTCTTGCGGTCGCGCCGGCGAATTTCGGTGCACTTAGCAATGATCTGCTGGTCGGAAATTTCGGTGACGGCACGCTCGATGCGTTCGATCCCAATTCCGGGGCGTTCATCGGTGCAGTGACGCAAGCCGACGGATCGACTTTCAAACAACCGGGTATCTGGGGCATCTCGTTCGGCAACAACGCTGCCAATCAACCGCTCAATACCCTGTTCTTCGCCGCCGGCCCGACACCGACGACCGGCGTCTATGGTCGGCTCGACGTCGCCCAGTAACGAGTCGGCGGACGCGGCGCGAGCGGCGCATGCATAGGACGCTCTCGGCATCCGCAGGCGCCGCGGACGCCGACTCTGACCACGCAAGCAAGACCCGGTGCCAGCCGCGCATCGTCGCCACCCATGCCGACGCCGATGAGCAGAACGTCGCCCCCTGTGCGTCTTCGCATAACACTCCATAAGCTTTTTTATTCCGCCGCGAGATAGCGAAACACGCGTTTCGCCGCGAATGGATTCCATTGCGCGGCCCTGCACCGAAACGTAGCCTGCTCTATACTCGTCAACTTTTTGGATCGGCGCGTTCGCTTTCACGCTGCATCATGTCCCGACCCCAACCACCGGCGCTTGTGCTCCGCCACGCCCTCATCGTGATCGTCGTTACGGCTGTCGCAGGAGCGTTCGCGTGGGTCGCGGGCTGGATTCGCTGGCCGGGCAGCGAGCCGGCACTGACGCCCGCCCGGATGATCGACGCCTTCGAGAGCAGCATGGGCCGGCACCCCGGCTTTCGCCGCAATCATGCCAAGGGCGTATGCGTGAGCGGCTATTTCGACAGCAACGGAAATGGCGCGGCGCTTTCGCGCGCGAGCGTGTTCGAGCGCGGCCGCACGCCCGTGATCGGCCGCCTCTCCGCACCGGGCGGCAATCCCGCCCGTGACGACGCCGACGCATCCGTGCGCAGCTTCGCACTGCTCTTCTCGGTGCGCAACGGAGAGCAATGGCGCACTGCAATGAACTCCGTGCCGATCTTCCAGGTCGCCACGCCACAGGCGCTGTACGAGCAACTGGTGGCGCTGCGCCCGGATGCGCGAACCGGCCAGCCGGACCCCGCGAAACTGAACGCGTTTCTTGCGAAGCACCCCGAAACAACGGCCTTTCACCAGTGGGTCGATACCCATCCGCCTTCCACGGCTTTCTATAACGCGAGTTACTTCGGCATCGACGCGTTCCGTTTCGTCGATGCCAATGGCAACGCGCGCTTCGTCCGCTGGAGTGTGGTTCCCGACACGCCCTATGCGCCGTCGAACGAACGCACCAACCCGGCACGCGATCCCGACTTTCTCGCGCACGATCTCTATCTGCGCTTGCAGGCAGGCCCCGTCTCCTGGCGCCTCATGCTGACGCCTGCAGGCCCGGGAGACCCGGTCGACGACGCGACGCGCGCATGGCCGCCCGAGCGCGAATTGCATCGGGTAGACGCCGGCACGATCGTGATCGAGCGCGCCGAGAGCCAGATCGACGGCGCCTGCCGCGACATCAATTTCGATCCGCTGATCCTTCCCTATGGCATCGCGCCCTCGGACGATCCGCTGCTCGCCGCGCGCTCGGCGGCCTACGCGGTTTCGTTCAACCGGCGCACGCGCGAAGAGGCGGGAATTGGCACGCATCGCCGCTAGAACGGGCCGCATCGAGACCTCCTCGACGCACTGAAGAGAAGACCGCTTTCACGCGTTGCGCGGTCTCAAGTTAAACTACACCGTTCGAACTTCGTAACGAAAAAAAACGATGGCGAACGATAGTGCAATTTTTTGTGCGAGGTCGACGGGTTCGCAATGCTGTCGAACCCGTCTCGGGGATCATGGGAGATTTTCGTTCAATGAACGGTGTAGATTTACCTGGCATGCTTCCCGAAATGCTGCCGCGCTTGTGGGCGTTCGCGCTTCGCCTGTCGGGGGACCAGCATGACGCCGAGGATCTCGTGCAGCGCGCCTGCCTGCGCGGGCTCGAACGCGCCCACCAGCTTCAGCCCGACACGGCTCCGTTGAGCTGGATGTTCTCGATTGTCCATTCGACCTGGATCAACGAACTGCGCGCCCGCAGCGTGCGAAGACGGTCCAGTTTCGATTGGGATGACGACTTCCTCGAAAATCTTCCGGACCCCGTCGACCGGGGTCCCGAAACGCAATTGATGCACGGGCAGATCATCGACGCGGTCGAACGCTTGCCGGAGGCGCAGCGCGTCGTGATGCTGCTCGTCGCCGTGGAAGGCCTGAGCTATCAGCAAGCCGCCGACGTGCTCGAGGTGCCCATCGGCACGGTCATGAGCCGCCTGTCGCGCGCCCGCCAGGCGGTCGGCGCGCTGCTTGGCGGCGAGACGCCGAAGACTCGGCCCGCGAAGACACAAAAGGATTCAATCGCATGATGGCTGACGACGCTCAACTACTCGCTTATGTGGATGGCGGCCTGTCGCCCGAGGATCGCAGCGCGGTCGAAGCGCGACTGCGCGAGTCCGCCGAAGCAAGGGAAAAGGTCGCGCTGTTGCGCGCTTCGCGGCTCGATTTCGCGGACGCCTTCGCGCAACAGAATCTCCCGCCGGTGCCCGATTCGCTGAAGCTCAAGGTCGATGAGATGGTCCGCGCGCATCGCGCCCGGGAATCGAACGACCCGGTCCTGCCTGCCAGCGAAAAAGCGCCCTCCGAACCCGTGCGCTCGCGCCTGCGCGGCGTGCCGGTCTGGCTTGCCGCGGCCTGCGTGGCCGGCGCTTTCGCCTGCGGCCTGTTCGTGCAGCTCGGCCCGCTTACGAGCGGCGGCGCGCAGATGGCCGCCAACTCCGGCGTATCGCCGTGGGTGGCGACGGCGGTCGGTTATCAGAAGCTGTACACGCGTGACACCGTCGCGTACTTGCAGGAAGATCCGGCGGCCGCCGCGAAGATCGTCAGAGATATCCGCAGCGACGACAAGCTCGCCCTGCGCGTTCCGGACCTGACCAGCGCCGGGTTGACGTTCAAGTCGGTGCAACGCCTGCGCTTTAACAACAAGCCGCTCGTGCAGATCGTCTATCTGCCGCAAAACGGCCCGCCCGTTGCGCTGTGCGTGATGAAAGACGCGAAGCCGGACCAGCCGGTCGCGACGAAGACGGTCGATGCAATGGACGTCGCGACGTGGCGGCAAGCGGAGTTGAGCTATGCGCTCATCGGGCAGTCGGGTGACGTCGATCTTGCCGCGCTCGGCAAGCGCATCTCCAATCTCGACATGGCCCCGCTTTTCAGCGATGCCTCGCTGATCACGCGTCCCACGTCCGGATAACGGCATGCCCGATGCGTCGCGCGACAGCGACGCATCGGGCCGTGGCGCGGTGAATGACGGTAAGTCCTTACCGTGACCAGGCGCGCGTTAGACGACATACTCAAACGCCGACAAAACACAGCCGCGCACCCCGCCGCTCAATGGCGAACGCGCTCGCGCGGGCCCGAAAAAATCTCGAGGTCCCGACGGAATAATGTCGAGCCACGGGTGTTATGTCATTAGCCCTTATGGCGTCATGCAGGTTTGGGAGAGGCGTCCCATTCCCGCCAAGAGCGAAGACAGGCCTTATGAATCTGGACGACATCGAATTGATGGGCTACGTGGACGGCACACTGCCGGCCCGCGAGTGCGTAGCCGTGGAGCGCGCGCTGAGTGCCTCTGCCGAGGCCACGCGACGCGTCGCGTGGCTCAGGACGTCGCGCCTGCCGTACGCGCAAGCGTTCGCGCAGCAGACGCTGCCGCCGGTGCCCGAAAGCCTTAGCGCGCGGATTGGCGACATGGCACGCGCGGCGGAAAATCCCGCGCGGGATTTCGCGTGGAACGATCCGCCCGGCCCGCAGCCCATAGCCGCGCCGGTCGGGCGCGATGCGAGCGCCAACGACGCCGTCGTGCCGCATCCTGTTGGCGCCGCGGCGTCAGCGGCGATCCGCTCGCGCTTGCGCATCGCGCCCGCGTGGCTGGCCGTCGCGTTCGTCGCGGGTGCGTTCGCCTGCGGCTTCGTGCTACGTCTCGGCAGCGGGGTTGGGCCCGCGTCGACGGCAGGCGCATCGTTGGCGTCGGTCGGAACGGGGGTGTCGCCCTGGGTCGCGGCCGCCGCCAGCTATCAGCAACTCTATTCTCGCGACACGCTCGCCAACATCGAAGCCGATCCCGCGCTGGTGGCGAAAACCACCGCGCAGATTCGCGACGACGATGGCCTCGCCGTTCGCATTCCGGATCTGAGCGCTTACGGCCTCACATTCAAGCGCGTGCAGCGTCTGCGTTTCAACGACAAGCCGCTGGTTCAGATCGTCTATCTGCCCGAACGGGGCGCGCCCGTCGCATTGTGCGTGATGAAGGAGGCCAAGCCCGACACGCGCTCGGCATCGCAGCAGGTTGCGTCGATGAACGTCGTCACCTGGCGTCAGTCCGAACTCGGCTACGCATTGATCGGCCCGCGCGACGGCATCGATCTGAATGCGCTGAGCAACAGCATTTCCAGCCACCGCGCCGCGCCGCTGTTCGGTTCCCTGCCCGCATCCATTCCGCTTGCCGCCCTCGACACGCCGCTTCTTCCAGCCACGGAATAATCCGGCCGCTTCGCTGTTGTGTTGAAGAGACCGGCGTTGTCCGGCATCGTCAACTTCCGAGCAAAGCACATGGTTTTTCGACTGCGGGCATGGACCTTGGGTATCGTCTTGCTGGCTGCGCTGTCCTCGCCGGCACGCGCGGCCTGGACGCTCGTCAGCGCGGATTCTCCCGTCACCGTGGTGCGCGCGGCCAACGTGTTCGCGTTCGGCGCGGGCGAATCCTTGCGCGCCGACGATCTGATCCTGTCGCCGCGACAAGGCGTCGTGCAGATTCAGGACGACAACGGCACGCTCGTCGCACTCGGTGCGCAGTCGCGCGTGATGCTGCAGTCGGATGAGCGCATCGGCTTGCTGCGCGGCTGGATGAAGATCGCCTCCGCGTGCAAGGCTGCGGCGTGTCCGGAGCGGATCGTGGAAACGGAGCGCGGCGTCATTCGCCTGAGCACCAGTGCGAGCGCGGCGGCAATCGTCGCCACGCCCGACGACGCAGGCGATATCGCCGTGTTCAGCGAAAGCGGCGTGCAAACGCTCGCCCTCAAGCCGCCACTGACGATCGACGCCGGAAGCTTCGCCGATATCTCCGGGAACACACCCGCCCACGTTTCGCCGCGTCCATCGAGCGCGTTCCTTGCAGCCATGCCGGCTGCGTTTCGCGACGCGTTGCAGCCGCTCGCCATCGGCGCCACGCCTGCCAGCGACGCCGCCTTGAAGCCCTTGCGCCCGGCTACCTACGACGACATCGCGCCGTGGCTCACGAGCACGCTGCCCGCGCGCAAACGCTTCGCCGGGCGCTTTCATACGCGGCTCGCCGACAGCGCGTTCCGCGCATCGATCGAGAGTCATCTGAATGCGCTGCCCGACTGGCGCGTGTTCCTTTATCCGCCCGCGCGTACCGCTCGCAGCGCAGTTCGTTATCCATGACACGTCGCGCCAAAACCGCTCAAAGCACGCCATGAAACTCAAGCTTTCGCTCAGCGTCAAATTCAACCTCGTGTTCCTGCTGATCTTTTCGATCGGGCTGGTCGCGGCCGGTATCGTTGCGGATCGCCTTCTGCAAAAACAGGCGCTCGAAGAAACCGTTCACGACGCCAACGTACTCATCAGCGCGGCGGCGTCGATGCAGAACTATACGGCCGCCCACATCACGCCGCTCCTCGCCACGCAGATCAAATATCGCTTCGTGCCGGAATCCATACCCGCCTTCTCGGCGATCGAAATGCTCAATCTGCTGCAGAAGGATTTCCCGAACTTCTCGTACAAGTCGACGATGGTCAACCCGACCAATCCGCGCGACCGGCCCACCGATTGGGAGGCCGATGTCATCAGCCATCTGCATGACCGGCCCGAACTCAAGGAGCTGACCGGCCAGCGCGATTCGCCCGGCGGCCGCACGCTGTTTCTCGCGCGCCCGAGCCGCATCACCGATACCGCCTGCATGCAATGCCACAGCAACCCGAGCGCGGCGCCCGCCACCATGCTGGACAAGTACGGTTCCGCGAACGGTTTCAACTGGCCGATGAACGAAGTGATCGGCGCGGAATTCGTGTCGGTTCCGATGGCGCAGCCGATCGAGCGCGGCCGCGCGATCTGGCGCGCGTTCATGCTGTCGCTCGGCGGCGTGTTCGCGGTCGTCCTGATCGTGATGAACGTGATGATGCATCTGCTGATCACGCGGCCAATCCAGTCGCTGTCGCGCGCCGCCGATGAAATGAGCCTCGGCAAGCTCGGCGCGACGCCCTTGCCGACGAGCGGATCGGACGAGATCGCCTCGCTTGCCGTGTCGTTCGGACGCATGCAGACGAGTCTCGTCGAGGCGTTCAGGATCCTCGACGAAGAGGAGGCCTAGGCCATGCCCTCCCCGGCCGACTTCCCCGCCCGGCTTGGCCGCTACGTCATCGAACGGGTACTCGGACGCGGCGCGATGGGCGTCGTGTATCTGGCCTTCGATCCGCATATCGAGCGCCAGGTGGCGCTGAAAACCATCCGGCGCGAGCTGACGCCGGGTGACACGCCGCACGACTCCACGCACGATCTCACCGCCCGTTTCCTGAACGAAGCGCGGGCGGCGGGCCGTCTCGTTCATCCGAACATCGTGGCGGTGTACGACTACGGCGAAGCCGACGAGACCGCCTTCATCACGATGGAATACGTGCGCGGCGAGAGCCTCGCGGCGCGTCTCGCGCAGCACGTGCGCGCCGGCTCGCGCATGGGTGCGCCGCGTGCATTGCGATGGTTCGTGCAGTTGCTCGATGCGCTCGACTTCGCGCACGCGGCGGGCATCGTTCATCGCGACATCAAGCCGGCCAATCTGCTCATCGCGCAGCGTGGCGAATGCAAGATCGCGGACTTCGGCATCGCGCATCTCGATACCTCGTACCTGACGCAATCCGGCACGATGCTCGGCACGCCGAGCTATATGTCGCCCGAGCAATTCACCGGCGACGCCATCGACGCGCGCGCCGACCTGTTTTCGGCCGCCGTCGTACTGTACGAAATGCTGACCTGCGTGTGCCCGTTCACGGGAACGCCGAGCGTGGTCATGCAAAAGGTCCTCAACGACACGCCGCCTGCCCCGAGTGCGATTGCACCGGAGTTGCCCGGCTATATCGACGCCATGCTGATGAAAGCCTTGTCGAAGCGTCCGCAAGACCGTTTCGCTTCCGCGCGCGAATGGCGCGACACGCTGCTTGCCGAACTGGCGGCCTATAACGAAAACGCCGAGGACCCCGAGCGCACCGTGCTCGCCTACGCGAGTCCCGCCGCCACGCTCGATGCAGCGCCCGCGTCAGGGGCGTCGAAGGCATCAAGGGATTGGCCGCCCGAATGGATCGCGCAACTGGAGGAACGGCTCGCCAGTCACGTAGGCCCCGTGGCGACCTTGCTGCTGCGGCGCGCGTCGGCGAGCGCCGCGGACGTCGGCGCGCTACGCGAGCGGCTCGTCACGTACCTGCCCGAAGGCGCCGCGCGCCGCGAGTTCGATTCGCTATTGTCGCAACTGGAGGCCGGTTCTTCGCGCGCGCTGCCGGCGCAAAAGATCAGCGGCGAGCAGGTGAGCGACGCCGCGCGTCAGCTCACGACCTATCTGGGCCCGATCGCGCGCGTCATCGCGCGCCGTGCGGCCGCGAGCGCCCCCGATCTGCAGACGTTCCATGCGCGTCTGCTCGACGCCGTGCCGCAACAGAAAGACCGCGACGCGCTACGTCGCGAGTGGGATGAGGAACACGGCTAGAACACGACTAATCGGCATCGAGCAGGCGCAGGAACAACGCGGCATCGAGCGGCCCGTCATGCCGATGCACGATCTCACCCGCATCGGACCACCACACGCTGTCTGCCGCACGCGACGCAGTACCGGATGCCTGCACTCGCAATCGGCTCAATGACGCCTCGAACTCGATCAGCGAAAAAGCCGGCTTCAACGTGGATAGCGCGAGTGCCGCGGCATCGGCATGCCACGATGAAGCGCTCACGCAGGCGTCGCCGTCGACCGGCCGCGCGATCACGAAGGGGAAGTAGCGTCCGACCGCATCGATGCCCGGCATCAGCACGCCCGTGTGCGCGTCCTCGGCGATCACGCCGCGCCGCGTCGCGAAGCACCACACGGGCATGGCGAGATAGCGGTTCAGCCAGTCGTCGGCATAGCGCTCGCGCGCGGCGACGAGGCCGCGCTGCAGCCATGCGTCCCATTGCGCGACGAACCCGGCGGACAAGCCCCGTCCGACGAAATCGCCGTGCGTGCGAACTTTGCCGTAGAAGCCCGCGCGCGTCCGATCATCAGGTTTCATAGCGAGGCGGGGCATCGAAAGCGGTCGAGCACGCCCGCGCGAAACGGATTGTCCACGCTGTTCGCGACGAGCGCTAGCGACACGCGGCCTCCATCGAAGGACACGTTGAAGTGATCGGCTTGACCGGACTGCTGGATACGCGCGGCAGCGAAGAGATGAAACAGCGCCCACGGCCCGTCCGCGCGCGGCGGCGTGCCTTGCGCCGGGTCGAGTTCGACGTGCGCCTGCGCCGTGCCTTTTCCGCTCGGCCACTGGAACGCGGCGGTGGCGTTCGGCGCGTCGCTCGTCGCGGTGAGTTGCTGACCGTCGATATCGAGCACGAAGCGCTTGAGCGACGGATCGACCGACGCGACCTTCACCGTGAAGCGCACCGAGACATCCCGGCCGCCGTCGCGGAACAATGCGTCGCGCAGCATGGCCGCGTTCTGGAATTGCACCGGCACATCGTCCGGAATGCCGAGCGATTTTGCTTCCGGCCGCCATTTCCACACCGTGCCCGAGGTATCCACGCGATTCTGCAGGTTCTTCTGGAAGAAGTCGTCGATGAGGCCGCCCGGCGCCAGGATGCGCGCGAAGTCGTCCGGCGCGGCGTCGCGCGTCGAGGTCCTCACGAGCGGAAAGCGCCCGTCGAGCGCCTGCCTGCACGCGGGAGCCACGCTCGCCGCCCAGAGCGCACTCAGTTGCGCGCGCTGGCTCTGCAGCTGCACGGTGTCGGCATTGCCGGCCACGCCTTGCAGCACCGCCGCGAGCGGCGCGGGCGCGTTCTGTGAGAGCAGCTTCAGGCGATCGAGCGGGCCGGTCGCGGGCAGCGGCAACGACTGCTTGCGCGCGGTGTCGTCGGCCTGCAGCGTGGCGGCGGCATCCTTGAACGCGCCGATGGATTCATCGAGTGCCGGACCGGCCAGGTCGTGCAGTGGCTGAAAATGCGTATCGACGAGCGTGGGAGCAGGCGCGTCCCCCGCGCCTGCTCCCGTCACGAGCGCCTTGCCGAGGTTCTGCTTGAGCGCATCCAGCTTGCCCGGCGGTGCGGGCGCCGGGGTGAAGGTCGTCTCGCGTGCGGCGGCCTGAATCAGACCGCGCAACGGCGACGCGGGCGACCCCAGCAGATTCGCGATGCGCGCGCCCTGATCCGGCGCGGCAAACGGCACGACGCCCACATCGGCGAGCAGGCCGTCCCATTGACGAATCGTCGCCTCGCAATAGAGCCGCGTCAGCGCGGCGCGCAGTTCATCCGTGCCGGCGGGATCGGGACGCGCCTGGGCACGGCCGAGCACCCAGTCGTCCTTCGACAAGTCGACGAGCGCGGCTTCACGCAGACGCACGAACGCGTCGAAGCCCGCGCGCGTGTAGGCCCCATCGACGCCTTGCGTGAGCGGCGCTCCGCTCTTCCTGACGAATACCAGCAGGCCGCTCGGCCCGGCGGCTTTCGCGATCGTGAAGTCCGGCAGGCGAAGCTGCGCCAGTTGTTGCTCGATGCGGCCATCCAGACGCTGCGCGAGCGGCACCCGATTCAACGTGGCCCGCGCCTGCGCAATCAGGTTCTGGTCGAGCGGCAGGTTCGCATCGAATTGCCCGCGGCGGAACAAGGCTTCCAGATGTCCGTCGATGCTGGCGCGCTGCGCATCCGTCGCGTTCTGGAGCGCGCCGCGCTGCCAGGCGTGCATCGCCCAGACGCGCAGCGCAACCGGATCGAAGTGCGCCGGATCGCCGAGCATCAAATACGCGCGCAGCGCCTCGTATTGCGTGGCGGCGTTGTCGGCATCGCCGCGGCGCAGTTGCTCCTCCATGCGCTGCACGACGATCGGCAGCAACGTCTGGCGCAACAGGCGCTGATACACGCGCTGCGCTTCCAGCCCAAGCTTCTGCCGCTGGTTGACGCCGAGCTTAGCCCACCATGCGTCACGGCCCGCCGAGCGTTCGGCCTCGCCGCCGGGCAGATCGCGCGCGGCGTCGAGCAGCGGCAATACCGCCAGCGGATCGTCGCCGGCCGTTGTCTGTTGCGCGCGCTGGGTCAGCGCGGCGATCTGCTGGCGGCTTTCGTCGACGAAGCGGCGGTTCGCCCGGTCGGCCGCGAAAAGGCCGATCAGCCCCGCCGCCAGCAACACGCCGATCACACCAATCGCGACCCGCTGAAAACGCGCACGGCGGCGCTCCACGCGCGGATTGCTGCCCGCAATGCCCGCTTCCTCGAAGATCACATCGCGAAGCAGGCGCTTGACGAAGTAAGCGCGCCCGCTCGATGAATCCGTCAGCAACACCTCGCGCTGAAGTCCGAGCGACGCCGCCATCGAACTCATCATCCGGTCGAGCGGCCTGCCGGTCTGCGTCCCGCTCGTGAAGTAGACGCCGCGCAGCATCGCGGCGCGAGCGAAACGCGACTCGCCGAACGCGTCGTCGAGGAAGCGCTGCAACGCGCCTTCAATGCCCGCGAACTGCTGCGGAAAGGCGTAGATCAGCGCGCGCCGGCGCACGTCGGTCTCCTGCTGCATGCGCTGCAGCACGCGATCCTGCAACTGCCGGTGCAGCAAGCGGAATTCATCGGGAAAACGCTGCAGCGGCGAGTCAGCGTTTGCCGCGTCGTCGCGCTCCGCGAGCGGGAACGTCACGCCCCAGACCTGCTCGCGCTCGTCGCGGCCCAGGTCGTCGAAGAATTCGGCGAAGCCGGCGAGCAGGTCGCTTTTCGTGACGACGACATAGACCGGCAATTGCACGCCCAGTTGCCGGTTCAATTCGGCGAGGCGTTCGCGCACGGACGCGGCATGCTTCGCGCGTGCCGCGTCGGACTGCTGCAACAGGTCGGACGCCGACACGACGGCCATCACGCCGTTCAGCGGACGGCGCGGCCGATACTTGCGCAGCAACGCAAGAAAGCCGAGCCATGCGCCGCGATCGGCTTCCTCGTGACTGTCCTGCGTCGTGAAGCGGCCCGCGGTGTCAAGCAGCACGGCGTCGTCGGCGAACCACCAGTCGCAGTGGCGCGTGCCGCCCACGCCGCCGATCGCCTGCGCGCCGAGCCGGTCCGCGAGCGGAAAGCGCAGGCCCGAGTGCACGAGCGCGGTGGTCTTGCCCGCGCCTGGCGCGCCGACGAACATGTACCAGGGCAGGTCGTAGAGCGTGCGGCGGCGCAGGTTCAGCCAGGCAAGAACGCCGCGCATTTTGCCTTGGCCTTTACCTTTGCCCTCCGACGGGCCCGGCACGTGCCGCAGCGTTTTGATGGCCTCCTCGAAGCGCGTGCGCAAGACCGCGAGGTCGGCAGCCGCGGCCTTGCGCGCCGGACTCGGCTCGCGATTCGCCGGATCGAGCGCATCGGCGACGATCCCGCGCACGAAGTTCGAGCTCGCGATGCGCGTCTTCACGAAGCGGATTCCCCACCAGAGCGCCCAGCACGCGAAGATGAACGCGACGGCCAGCCAGCGGCGCGACACGCTTTCGAGCGGCGCGTGGCCGTCGAAGGCGAACAATGGGCCTTCGAACCACACGAGCGCCGACAGCGCCAGCACGCCGGCAAACGATACGGCTACCGGTCTCCTCAATCCGTTCAACCACTTCATGGCGCCGCTCCTGGCGAAAGAATGTCGATGGTCACGCGCCGGTTCCGCGCGCGTCCGGCCGGGCTGTCGTTCGATGCGACCGGCTCAGTGTCGCCGCGGCCTTCGGCCGTGACACGCGAAGGCGTGTCGAGCTTCGCGGCGATGATGGCCCGCACCGTGTCCGCGCGCGCCTGCGACAGCGCGACGTTGGACGGGAACCGCGCCGACACGATGCGCTGGTTGTCCGTATGTCCGACCACGACGATGTTGCCGGGCTTGTCCCGCAAGGCCAGCGCGATGCGCAGCATCAACGGCGCGAAGTGCGCGTCGAGCTCCGCGCTGCCCGAGGCGAAGAGCTGGGTGCCTTCGGCGGCGTTGTTGATCGTCACGGTGGTCCGGTCGGCGGACTCGCCGACCGAGACGAGGCCTTGCGCGATCTCCGGCGCGAGGAATCCGGCGAGCGCCGCCGAGAGCCTGGGCGCGGCGCTCGTCTTCGCCGCGAGCACCGGCGCGGGCGCAACGCGGATCGCGCGCATGGAGGCAAACACCGGGTCGGAGAAGTCGTTGATGCGAATGGCGAGCACGAGGCTCGTCGCCATCAGAACCAGTCCGGCGAGCGCCAGCGCGACCCACAGCGGCACGAACTGCAGCAGCCGTTTGCGCTCGCGCGCCGCAGGCTGCCAGTGCGGCGAGAGCGCCCGTTCGATCGTGCCGCGCTGCGTGCGGATCATCTGCTCGAGCCGTTCGCGGATCACGTCGAGCTGCGTTTTGCCGCCGTCGATCAGCCGGTAGCGTCCGTCGAAGCCGAGCGCGAGCATCACGTAGATCAGCTCGAGCATGTCGATGTCGACCGCCGGGGTCTGCACGAGGCGCTGCAGGATCACGAAGAGCCGTTCGCCGCCCGACGCTTCGTTATGAAACGTCACGAGCAGGCTGCGCCGGCCCCACACGCCCGCGCCCCAGGGCGTCGCCGCGATCGCCTCGTCGATGAACGTGCACAGGCAATAGCGCGCGGGGCCGAGTTGCGCGTCCGGCACGCCGAAGGAACGGCCGTCGGCTTCAAAGCGGCGCATCATCTGGATCAGTTGCGTGCGCAAGGCGTCGAGGTCCGGATGACTCGTGAGCCGCCGCAGCGGCAGCGCGAGTTCAAGGAGCGGATTGGCCGCCCGCAAGAGCGGATTGCGCCCGGCGAGCGAGGCATCGAGCGGCGCGAGCGCGTCCGGCCTTCCCTGCAGCCTCGCCTCTGGCCTGGCGGACTCGCGCCCGCGGCCCGGCGTCGGCATTCTGATGGTGCGCGCGGCGTCGAGAAAATCCGCGTCGTCAAGCGTCGGATCGGTGTCGTTGGTCATGGCAGAGTCCTTGTTTCGGCGCCTTTGAATGGCGTGGCGTCATGGGCGTGGCGTCGTCGGCACGGTCAGCGGCGAATGGCCCAGCATTCCATCGCGAGCCCGGGGAATTCGCCCGCCACGTGCAGCGCCATGCCGGCCGATGAGCCGAGCGAAGCCCAGGCATCGCTCTTGTCGTCGAGCTCGAAATAGGTGTAGCCCGCGTGAAACGGCAACTGACGCGGGGCCACCGGCAGCGCGCGCAACCCAATGCCGGGCAGTTGTAGATTGACGAGATCGCGGATCTTCTCGATGCTGCCGATCTTCACCTGGCTGCCGAACGCCGAGAGCAGCGTCTCGGTGGGCACTTGCGCGCGCACGGCGAGCACGAACGCCGCGCTCGTGAAGAGCGACCGATCCGCGACCTGCGCCACCCGCAAGCCGTATTTGCGCTCCTCGAGCGGGATCGACACGACCTGCGGGTCCGCCACACGGCTCAACGCAAGCCGCAATGCGTCGATCACCGGCGCGAAGGTTTCCTTCAGGCGCTCGTGACGGTACGCCGGAAACAGCGGCGGCCGCCGCTCGCGCTGGCTGAAGGTCGCGAGCTCGCCGGCGAGCGCCACGCACGCCTGATACAGCGTTTCGGGATGCAGGCCGGTCATCGCGCCGAAATGCGCGACGAGCGGCTGCGCGCGGTTGACGATCTGCAGCAGCAGGAAGTCCGAGATCTCCGCCATGCCCGCGCCGTCGGGCTGCGCAAGCCGGCCCGCGAGCGCTTCGCCGCGTTGCTGCAGGAGCCCGCTCAGTTCCGCCGCGAAGCGCCCGAGCCCGCCCGCGATGCGATAGTCGAGGCACGGCGGGCAATAGTCGCCGTCGAGCAGGATGCGCGAGTCGCTCAGGCGTTCGGTCACCCGCGCGACCCCTGCATACGCGTGCGCGTGCGCCACGTCGGGTTCGAGCGCGAGACGCAGGCGCAGCTTGCCAATCTGCAACAGCGTGGCGAGCGCGTCCGGGTCGTTGCTGTCGTGAACCTCGAAATCGCCGGCGCTGTAGCGGGCGAGATTCTCCACACTCTCGGGGCCTCCGGACTCCGGCGAGCCCGGCCGGCGCACCGGCAACGCCAGCACGACCGACTGGTTCGACGTGCCTTCCGGAATATCGAGCGGCACCGGCAAGTCGCCGTCGGCGGGCAGATTGAACGGCGTGCCGTCGGGCAACACGCCCGCGGCCGAGCGCAGCGCGAGCTTGCCGAGCTTCAGGAGCGCCTCGTCGAGCTCCAGTTTGGTGAAGCCCCAGCCGTACGCACGCAGGCCGCCCGCGCGGCCCTCGAGTTGCGTCTCGATGTGCCGGTCATGCTGCTGCAGATGCTGCGGCTGAAGGAACATGCCCTCCGACCAGATAACCTTGTTGTTCCAGTACATGGCGTCAGTTTTTTGAGGATTGCAGTGCGTCGAGCTGTGCCTGATAGGCACGGCCGAACGGTTCGCCGAAGCTGCGCTGAAGGTCGTCGCCCGCATCGCGCGCCACGTGCTCCCAGGTCTCGACGAAGCGTTGCCACAAGCGCGCGCGGCGATTGCCGATGAGCGCGTCGAAACCAGTCGGCGCGTCGAGCGAACGTTCGATGGCGCTCGGATCGATGCGCTCCATCGCGTGGGCGAGCGCGGCGCGCATGCCCGCGACCATCGCGAGTTCGTGCGCCTGGATATCGCGGAACGCCGCACGCATGGCCTCCTGCGGCCGCAGATAGCCGTTGCCGCGCGCGCCGAGCATTTGCGCCAGCGCCCGGTCGGCATCGGGGAAGAACTTGAGCGGGTTGTTATCGCGCTCTTCGATCATCGTCATCGCCATGCGCGTCTCGCGCTTGGTCATGGCGCGCGAGCGCAAGGCCGTCATGGCGCCTTGCGTCGCTTCGCGCAGCATCGCGCCCGCGAGGCGCGCAAGTTCCGCGGGCTCGACGTGGCTCACGGCGGCGGGCTCGATGCCGAGTCCTTCGATCAGCGCGTCGAGCAACGAGGCGTGATCGGCCTGCTGATCGACGTGCTGATCGCGGCGCTCGCGCGCTTCATGAACCGGCAAGCGCGATGGCATCGACGTGAATTCGGGATTCGGCAGAGACAGGCCTGGTATCTCGTCATCCCGCGAAAGCGAAAGCGAAGGCGGCTCCCGCACCGCGGGCATCACCGACGCAGCCTGCTCCGGCGACACATGCTCGAAGCTCCGCAACAACGGCACGGGCTTCTCCACCGCACGCGCGCCGATATCGCGCAGCGGATCGCCGGGACTGAGCGCGTCGATCAGCGCCTGATCAGCGTCGCCGCGGAAGTGTCCGGGCTCGCGCAGGAGCGGCGTCGCGGCCAGCGGGTCCGGCAGGAAGAGCGCGTGCGCTCCATCGGCGGGTGCCGCGTCGTGCGGTCCGTTCCAGTCGTCGGGGATCAGGGGTGCTGGCGGGGGCGCTTCGAACTCCGGTGTGCCCGGCTTGCCCCACGAACTCGCGGACGGCCGCGCGTCGGGCCACGACTGCGTCATGATGGTTTCGTCGACCACCAAGCCGCCGCCCGCCTCGCCGCGCATCTCGCCCGTTACCGACACGACGAGCATGTATGCGCCGATGCTCAGGCGATCGCCCTCCTTCAGAGGCGCCTCGTGCGTGCCGTCCAGCGCGCGATCGTTGAGCAGCGTCGGATTGCTGCCCGCATCGACAAGCACGTACGCGTTCTCACGCCGCTCGATGCGCGCCTGGATGCGCGAGATGCCGCGTTGCCCGTCGCTCAGCACCATCGTGCAATCCGGCGCGCGGCCGAGCGTGACGCTCTCGCCTTCGATCTCGATAGCGCGCGGCGACGCACCCTCGCCGCTTTGCACCGTCAATATCAATTTCATCGGGTTCTCCTATTTGCGGACCTTGCGCGTGCCGTCGTCGGCGTCGCGCGGCGGCGTGGGCGCCGGCGGCGGTGTCGTGAGCGGCACGGGAGGCACGCCGGGGCCGAGCGGAATCGGGATGCTCGACATCTCGATCGTTTCAGGACCGATGAGGATGTACGACGCCCCGGCTCGCAGCGCGATGGTCGCGCTCGACTCGATCTCGACCGCCGCGCCCGCCTTGATCTGCACCGCCACGCCCGCGTTGAGCGCATAGGCTTCGCCGACGAACTGGTTGTGCGTGGTCATGGTCGCGGCGGACACGCTGCCGAGCACGCTGGACTTGCTGTTGCCGCGCACCGCGTCGTTGCGCGTACCGCGCGTCTCGCGGAATTCGTCGCCGCCGATGCGCACGTGGCGCTCGCCGGAGACGTTCATCAGCGCGTCGTGCCGGACCCAGGTCTCGTGATCGCGCTCGGCGTGGAAGAACAACTGTTCGTCGCCCTTGCGGTCGTCGAAGCGCACCTCGTTGTAGCCATTGCCGCCTTTGGTGGACTGGCTCTTCATCGTCGATACCGCGCTCCCGGCCGGCAGCTCGTAGGGCGGCATGTTCGTCGAGTTGTAGACCGCGCCCGTGATGACCGGCCGGTCCGGATCGCCCTCGATAAACTCGACCAGCACCTCCTGCCCGACGCGCGGCAGGAACATCGCGCCCCAGCGCCGGTTCGCCCAGCTTTGCGCGACGCGCACCCAGCACCGGTCGAGCCGGTTCGCGCCGTCCGGCTGCGCGAGTTGCTCCCAGTGAAACTGCACCTTCACCCGGCCGTACTGGTCCGTGAGAATCTCCTCGCCCGGCGGACCGATCACGACAGCCGTCTGTGGCCCGCCCACGTTCGGAACCGGCGTGGTCTTCGGCGTGCGGAACGTGTTGTCGCTGCAAATCGCGCGGAAGCTGCAATCGAAAATGGGCAGTGTGGAATCGCTCGTCGACACATACGCGTCGGAGACGATTTCCGCGCGATTCTCGATCACGAGGTACTGCCGGTTCTGCGCGCTGCCCGGATGATCCCTCAGCCGGAACAGTCCGCCCGCCGCCATGCCGCGCGACGTGGAGCGCCCTTCGATGGCATCGTTCTGCGCCTGGTGAATCTCGACGTTGACGCGGGCAAGCCGTTCTCCATCGCCCGCCTTGACGTGCCCCGTCAGGTGCTCCTGCATCAGATAGCGCGGCGGATCGAAGGGCGCGCTGCGCGTCGCGCGCGCGACCATCCCTTCGCTGTTGCTGACCGAGGCCTTCTCGAAGTCGTAGTCGTTCACTTCGTAGCGGCCGGTTTGGAGCGTCGCACCCGACATCCAGCGGTACACGCATTCTTCATCCTGCTCGGGCGTATCCCAGGCCTGAAACGGAATCGACTCGTAGTGTGAGATCGGCCGATACTCGGCGCTCGAATCCGTAAGCACCAGCGTATGCTTGCCGCCCGCATGCTCGAAGAAATAGTGGATGCCTTCGCGTTCCAGAAGCCGGCTGACGAAATCGAAATCGGTCTCCCGGTACTGCACGCAATGCTCGAGCGCCGGATAGCTCGCCGTGCAGGCATTGCGAAAGTCGATGTCGAACGACTCCAGCACCTGCGTGACGATCTGCGGAACCGTGCGCTGATAGAAGAACCGCCGGTGCGACGCCTGCGTGAGCAGCCAAAGCCGCGGGTGCACGACGGCGTCGTAGCGCGCCATGCGGTTGCGGGTGGTGTCGCCTGGCGCGATCAGACGCAGCGTCGTCACGATGCCGTTGAACTGGCGCTCGCCGCCGGCCGGATAGTCGAGCGTGACGGACAGGTTCTCCCCCAGCACCGTGCCGGGGTCGATATCGTTGCGCGTGCTCAGGAACACGAGTTCGAAACGGCTCAGGCGGCCCAGTGCTTCGCTAGCGGACATCCGCAGGAAGATGGCCTCGTCGCCGAGCGGCGCGCACTGCATGCGCACATGGCGCGTGCTAGTCGAAGGCATAGGTGAACTCCTCTTGCTCGACGCCGACGTGCACGCGCGCGAGTGTCCGGCCGTCCATCACGCGCGCCAGAAACTCCGTGCTGACGCGCGGCAGCACGCTGTTGGTGAGAATCGCGTCGATCATGCGGCCGCCGCTTTCGAGGCGCGTGCAGCGCAGCGCAATCTGGGCGACGACCGCTTCGTCGTAGGTGAACGGCACCTGATGCGTGCGCGTCACGCGGTCGGCCACGCGCCCGAGTTGCAGGCGGATGATCGCGCGCAGCATGTCGTCGGAGAGCGGGTAATACGGGATTGTCACCATGCGCCCGAGCAACGCGGGCGGGAACGTGTGCAGCAATTGCGCGTGCAGTTCCTGTTCGATGACGTCCAGCGGCGGCCAGTCGCGCGGATCGCGGCACAGTTCGGCAATGCAGTCGGTGCCCGCGTTCGTGGTCAACAGGATCAGCGTGTTGCGAAAGTCGATGGAGCGGCCTTCGCTGTCCTCCATCCGGCCTTTGTCGAAGACCTGAAAGAACAGCTCGTGCACATCGGGATGCGCCTTCTCGACTTCATCGAGCAACACGACGCTATGCGGGCGGCGGCGCACGGCTTCGGTCAGCACGCCGCCTTCGCCGAAACCGACATAGCCGGGCGGCGCGCCCTTCAACAGCGAGACCGTGTGCGCCTCCTGGTACTCGCTCATGTTGATCGTGATCAGATTCTGCTCGCCGCCGTACAACACCTCGGCCAGCGCCAGCGCGGTCTCGGTCTTGCCGACGCCGGACGTGCCGGCGAGCAGGAATACGCCCACGGGCTTGTCCGGATTGTCCAATCCCGCGCGGGAAGTCCGCACGCGCCGGGCGATCATCTGCGTGGCGTGCTGCTGGCCGATGATGCGGCCATCGAGCAGTTCGTTCAGGCGCAACACGTTGCCTATTTCGTTCTTCAGCATGTTCAGCACGGGCACGCCCGTCCAGTCCTGCACGACCGCCGCGACCGCGTGACGATCGACGCCCGGCAGAATCAGCGGCGCGTCGCCTTGATGCTGCGCGAGGCGCGCTTGCTGCTCGCGCAGCGCGGCGAGATCGGCCTCGGGCGCACCATCGCGAAGCTGGGCGCGGCGCGCGAGAATGTCCTTCACCATCTCGCGCTCGCTGTGCCAGCGTGCATCGAGTTCGGCGAGGCGCTCCGTTTCGCGCTGCAACGCAGCCGATGCGGCCTCGTGACGCGCCGTCGTGTCGATGCCGATCGCACTTTCGCGCGCGATCACTTCGAGTTCCGTGTTCAGCGCCTCGATGCGCTTGCGGGCGTCGTCCACTTCCGGCGGTGTGGCGTGCTGGCTGACCGCGACGCGGGCACATGCGGTATCGAGCAGGCTCACGGACTTATCGGGCAATTGCCGCGCCGGCAGATACCGATGCGACAGCCGCACGGCGGCCTCGACGGCTTCGTCGAGAATCTGCACGCCGTGGTGCGCCTCCAGCGCGAAGGCGATGCCGCGCATCATCGTGACCGCGCGCGCCTCGTCGGGCTCGCGGACCTGCACGACCTGAAAGCGCCGCGTGAGCGCCGGGTCCTTTTCGATGTGCCGCCGATACTCCGACCACGTCGTCGCCGCGATCGTGCGCACGCTGCCGCGCGCGAGCGCCGGCTTCAGCAGGTTCGCGGCGTCGCCGGTGCCGGCCGCACCACCCGCGCCGATCAACGTGTGGGCTTCGTCGATGAAGAGGATCACCGCTCGCTCGGCCGACTGCACTTCCTCCAGCACTTGCCGCAAGCGCGCCTCGAACTCGCCCTTCATGCCCGCGCCGGCCTGGAGCAGCGCGACATCGAGCGTGCGCAGCGTCACGTCGCGCAGCGCGGGCGGCACGTCGCCCGCCACGATGCGCTGCGCGAGACCTTCCACCACCGCCGTCTTGCCCACGCCGGCCTCGCCCGCCAGCAGCGGATTGTTCTGCCGGCGGCGCATGAGAATGTCGATCACCTGACGAATCTCGTCGTCGCGGCCGACGATCGGATCGAGCTTGCCCGCGCGCGCCTCCTCCGTCAGGTCGATCGTGAAGCGCTGCAAGGCGTCCTGCGTGCCGGGTGACGGATTCAGCGGGCGCGTCACGGCAGGCTCCAGTGCCGCTTCCGGCGAACCGTCGAGCACGCTTGCGAAAGCGTCGACGAGTTCGTCGA
This sequence comes from Paraburkholderia sediminicola, assembly GCF_046027355.1. Classification (GTDB taxonomy): domain Bacteria; phylum Pseudomonadota; class Gammaproteobacteria; order Burkholderiales; family Burkholderiaceae; genus Paraburkholderia; species Paraburkholderia sediminicola_B. The sequence continues at coordinate 228,671 of NZ_JAQQEK010000008.1, forward strand.
GCTTCACCCGATCGAATTCGCGCGAAATGCCGCGCAGCGCGTTGCGCAATGCGGGCGTCTGCAGCGCCCCGATCAGCACATGCGCACTGCGGACCTTTAGCGCGTCGAACAGCAGCGAGCCATAGACCCACCCGCGCTCGACGGCCTCCTCCAGTTGCGACGAGATATCCGTGATCGACGTCGAGCCGCGCGGCAGACGATCGAGCGCATCGGTCAAGTCGCGCGCGAGCGCGGCGGTCTCGACGCCGAAATGCCGGATCACGCGATGCAGGTCCGAATCCGGCAACTGCAACACCTGATGCAGCCAGTGCACGAACTCCACATACGGATTGCCGCGAAGCCGGCAGAACGTGGTCGCGCTTTCCATCGCGCGGAAGCTGAGCGTATCGAGTTTGCCGAACATGACGGCGCGGCTGATGTCTGCCATTGAACTAGTCCTTTGCGCGATGTGAAGTGGGGGGTGAGGCGGGTGGTTTGAGCATCAGCTGCGTTGCGTCGGCGGTCGCCGCGCGAGCATGCAGCCACGTGGTGTAGCCCAGACGCTGACGGCGGCCGAGCGCGAGGCGCGGCACTTCGGACTGTCGCAACTGGAGATTGACGTCCCAGTCGAGCGGATCGCGCACGTAGAGACGCACCCAGTCGGTGAGGCGCACGAGGCTCGCGCCACCGGGAAGGAAGCGCTGATAGTCGCGCAGGGAGAGCGGCCCGAGCACCACGCGGAATTTGTGTTGCCGGTCGAAGACGCGCGCGCCGAGCATCGTGCCGACGCCCAGTCGTGTGGTTTCGTCGCGCGCACCCAGACGGCTCATCGAATGCGCGGGCAAATTCATCCAGTGGCCGACGTTTTCGAGCACGTCGACCGGCAGACCGAAGAAACGCGACAGGACGAGCCGCAAACCCGCCGCATGACGCGTGCCGCCGGCAAGCAGTCCGGCGAAGTGCAGCTTGGCGAAATCGGGCACGCTGTCGCGGTTGCGCAGCGCGGGCTCGCCGAGACCGAAGGTCGTGCCGACATAGGCGGAAAAGCGGTCGCCGTTGTCGCGATCGAGGCTCACAACCGGCTGCGCCACTGCCCACGCGCGATAGAACAGCGACGCCATGCGGTGATGAAAGACGTCGAGAAAGCGCGCGAAAGTAGGATCGCCGGCGTTGCGCGCACGGTCACGCACGTATTCGGTCAGGTGCGTGGGCATCGGGCCGTTCGGTCCAAGCAAGCCCAGGAAATTGACGACGAGTTTCGGCGCAGCCTCGCCCGCGGTCGCGAAATGGCGCAGCGTGGTCGGGAAGAAAATCAGCTCGGGTTCCTGTCCGAAACGCACGGCATCTTCGCGCGGACGCAGCGACGAACCGACGCGCGGCAAGCCCGGATACGCACATTCGACGAGACGTACCGCCTGAAAGAAGTCGAAGCGGTTCGCATCGGCCGAGAAACGATCGAGCAAGGTCAGAGCGTCCGGCATTGCCCGCTCCCTGGCGCCCAGCGCATGAGCTCACCGCGCGTCACACTGGACACGATCGTTTCGGTGAATGAGTTCATCGACACGTACTGCGTGAAAAACCGCGCGAGCACCGCGCCGAACAGAAATGCGCTCGCGCCTTCAAAGCCGCTTTCGTCGAGCAGCACCTCGATCGCGAGGCCGCGGCCGAACACGATCGGCCCTCGCGAGGGCAAGCGCCGCGTGACCGGCGCCGAACGGATGGAGCGCAAGCCGTCGATCTGCCGTGCCGCCGCGCTGTCGCCGGTGGGCGCGTACAGCCCGAGGAGATCGCGCATGGCGCGCGCGCCGCTGCCGTCGGCATCGTCCACGAGCGACGCATAGTTGAGCGACAGATGGCTCAACAGACGCCACGCAACCGGACCTTCCGCATACGACGGCAGCGGACGGCTGGGACCGCCGATGCATCGCACGCTCGACACGGGCGCCTCGAGTTCGAGCGTGAAGTCCGTCTCGCCCTGCCCGCGCGGCATGGTTAGCGTCAGGTCGCGATTCGTGCACAGAACGCTCAAACCCAGTTGCTGAAGGTCGGCCGGATACGGCGCCTCGCGCGTATCGACCAGCGCGAGCCAGGTTTCGCTGCCGGTATAGGATGAGCGCGCGCCCCGCTCGTCCCGCTGCGCGGGAAGCAGCCGCTTTTCGCGCCGTACCTGATAGAAGGCGTGCCCAGGCTCGTCGCTCCCCAGATCGCGTGCGCGATAGAACGGCTGAAACTCGATCGGGCCGCCACCTCCGGACCGATAGCCGGTGACGCTTTCCACCCCGTACACCTCGAAGTCCCGCGGGCGCGTGCGATCCACCACGACGTGGTGCTCGAATTGCTCACCCGTGACCGGAATGCGATCGGTGCGGCGCGCGAACAGGTTGATCGCGGGCGTGCAATGCAGCGCGAAATTGGCCTCGTCGACGAGCTGTTCGAGCGCGGGGTCGAGCTTCGACAGCAGCACGATCAACTCGATTTCATCGCGCTCGCAGCGCTGGAAATGCAGGCGCAGGCCGTCGATACCGATGAACATGAAGCGCTGCGCGAACGCAAAATACTCCTGCAACAAGCGATAGCCGGGAAACGACTGCCCGCTCACGGGCAACAAGGCTTCGTCGTCGGAGAAGCCGAGGGGGCGCAACGCCGAGGGCGGCAATACCGCATCGGGCAGCGCCACGCCGAGCGCCGAGCCCAGCAGCAATTCATACAGCCGCGCGGCCAGACCGTCGGCACCACGCAGATGGATCGGCAGATGATCGAGCGCGACATCGCTGATTTTCAGCTTGTTCAGCGCGCGCAGCTTGAGGCGCAGGCCGGCCTTCACGCCCTGCGGAAGCTTTGCAGCGACGCCGGGCAGCGTGCCGCTGTGCGTAAAGAGACGCGCCTCGACGAGTTCGATTGGAGACAGTGTGAGCGCATGCGCGGTGCGGAATTCGCAACGCGTGGAGCGCTCGCCGTCGAGCCTGCCGAACAGCGCCGTGCCGCGCGGAATCACCACGCCGTCAGCGAGCGCGGGATGCGTCATGTCGGGCTGCATTTCGACGATCGTCATCGCCGGTGTGGGCGCGAGGTAATGCGGGTAGACGAGCTCGGCCAGATGCTCGGTGAAACGCGGGAACTCGGCGGCGATCTTCATCTGCACGCGCGCGGCGAGAAACCCGAAGCCTTCCAGCAGCCGCTCCACGTAGGGATCGGCGCACTCGAAGCCTTCCAGCCCGAGCCGGCTCGCGATCTTCGGAAACGCCTTCGCGAACTCGCCGCCCATCTCGCGGACGTGCTGAAGCTCCTCGCTGTAGTACTGAATCAGGTCCGGGTTCATGGCGTGGAATTTCCTGGTATGGCTGCGATGCAACGACGTGCCGCCGGCGTCACGCGCGCGTGCCTTCCGAGACGTCGACCTTGCCCGCTTCGAGGTCGAGTTCCGTGCGCAGATAGAGGCGCTCCGGCACGGGATGCGCGTGAAGATCGCCTTCGACGATGAACGCAATCGCGTTGTGCTGGCCACTCGTTTCACCCGTCTGGATCGCGCGAACGCGCAGCGTGCCCGGCAGAATGCGTGGCTCGAACGCTCGGATCGAGTCGGCCATCAGGCGTTCGATCCGAGCGACGTCAACATTCGATGCGCTCTTGCCCGCGAGGTCTGAAAAGCCGAAATTCAGCACCGACTCCGCGACGCCCGGATAGCGGGCGACATCCTGCGACGACGCGATCCCCTGCGCATTGAGCAGCCAGCCGAGATCACGCATGACGCTGCGGCGCAGCGAGCGCGCCGAACTCGACCGATGCTCGCGCACTTCGCGCGTGGCATCGGGCTCGTGGTCGGTCAGCCTCTCCAGCAGCGAAGGCTGCACACGCTCGGCGTTTTTTAGGCGCATGGTCGTTTACGCCGTCGCGTTCGCCGGAATGTTCCACTTGCTCTCGACGACACCGCCGAGCGCCGAGCCCGAGGTCGGGTCCTGCTGCTGATACGTCACGTGGAACTTCTCGAAGTTGAGTGTCACGGTTTCCGTGAAGCGGTCCTCGCCATCCGAGCCGCCGGTCGAATAGTTCGTCACCAGTACCTTGTCCATTTCGATCGTGTAGTACTCGAGCGGCTTCGTGCCGCCGGCCTTGCGCACGGTGAGCTTGCCGGTCGGGAAATGCTTGCCGGTCGAACAGGCCGTGATGATCGACGGCGTGGCCCGGTCGGTGTACTTGGTGACGGACAGATCGTGGACCGCCACCTTGCCGCCTCCACCGCCCGTGCCGAGATGCATCGTGCCCGACTGGGAGAGACCCCAGCTCCACGAAAGCACATCGATTTCGTCCTTATGCGTGGAATCGAGCGATTCGCCCTTGACGGTGCCCAGATCCAGAAAAATATCGACTGCCATGGTGTATCCCTATGTCTATGTAGATGACTGCGATGAAAAGAATCGTGTGCTCGTGTGTGTCAGGCGGCCTTTGCCGACGGCAGCTTCGAGACGAGCCGCAGCGACACGGTCAGCCCTTCGAGCTGATAGTGCGGACGCAGAAAGAATTTCGACGTGTAGTAACCCGGATTGCCCTCCACTTCCTCGACCACGACTTCCGCCGCCGCGAGCGGACGACGGGCCTTGGTCTCTTCGGACGAGTTCGCGGGGTCGCCATCGACGTACTGCAGAATCCAGTCCTGCAGCCAGCGCTGCATGTCGTCCTTCTCCTTGAAGCTGCCGACCTTGTCGCGCGCGATGCACTTGAGGTAATGCGCGAAACGGCTGCAGGCGAACAGGTAAGGCAGGCGCGCGGCCAGATTCGCGTTGGCGGTCGCATCCGGATCTTCATATTCGATCGGCTTGTTCAGCGACTGCGCGCCGATGAAGGCCGCAAAATCCGAGTTCTTCTTGTGAACCAGCGGCATGAAGCCGTTCTTCGCCAACTCCGCTTCGCGCCGGTCGCTGATCGCTATTTCGGTCGGGCATTTCATGTCGACGCCGCCGTCATCGGTGGGGAATGCGTGCACCGGCAAGTTCTCCACCGCGCCGCCCGACTCGATGCCGCGAATGCGCGAGCACCAGCCATAGGTCTTGAAAGAGCGGTTGATGTTGACAGCCATCGCGTACGCGGCGTTCGACCATGCGTACCTGGACGCATCGGTGCCGGCGGTGTCTTCCTCGAAGTCGAATTCCTCGACCGGGCTCGTTTTGGCTCCGTACGGCAGGCGCGCAAGAAAGCGCGGCATGGCGAGCCCGATATAGCGCGAATCCTCGGAGTCGCGCAGCGAGCGCCACGCGGCGTGCTCGGGCGTCTGGAATATCTTCGTCAGATCGCGCGGGTTCGCGAGTTCCTGCCAGGAATCCATCAGCATCACCGCGGGATCCGCGCCCGCGATGAATGGCGCATGCGCCGCCGCGGAGATCTTGCCCATCTGGGTCAGAAAATCGACATCGGGGCTGCTGTTGTCGAAGTAGTAGTCCGCGACCAGTGCGCCGTACGGCTCGCCGCCGAACTGGCCGTATTCCTCTTCGTAGAGCTTCTTGAAGAGCGGGCTCTGATCCCACGCCACGCCTTTGTATTTGCGCAACGAGCGATGCAGATCGGTCTTCGAGATATTCATCACCCGCAGCTTCAGGCTTTCGTCGCTTTCCGTATTCGTGACCAGATAGTGCAGGCCGCGCCATGCGCTCTCCAGCGTCTGGAACTGATCGGTGTGAAGGATCACATTGATCTGCGCGCTGAGCTTTTCATCGATTTTCGCAATCAGCGATTCGATGCTCGCAAGCGCATCGTCCGACACGCGCTGGGTGTCGAGCAATGCCTGCTCCGCCAGCGTGCGCACTGCGTTCTCGACGGCCTCGCGGGCCTTGTCGGTGCGTGGGCGAAACGCCTTTTGCAGCAGCTTCTGAAACTCGCCCGATGAACCGGTGTCGTCGACCTGTTGCTCGGCCGGCTGCTGCGTGCTCGTGGATTGCTCCAGGTTGGTATCTGCCATCGTGGCTCCTTTATTCCGAATCGTCGGTTTCACTCGTTTGTGGCTTGGGCGCGGCGGCGAGCGCGCTCAACAGCGCCGGGTCTTCGAGCAACTGGCCGACGAGCTTCTCGGCATCGGTTTTGCCATCCATGTAGGTGAGCAGGTTCTGCAGCTGGCTGCGCGCCTCGAGCAGCTTCGCAAGCGGCTCGACCTTGCGGGCGATCGCGGCCGGCGAGAAGTCGTCCATGCTCTCGAAGGTCATGTCGACGCCGATCTTTCCTTCGCCCGTCAGCGTGTTGTCGACGTGCATCGCGACGCGCGGCTTCATCGAGCGCAGCCGCTCGTCGAAGTTGTCGATATCGATCTCGACGAACTTGCGCTCGGTAACCGGCGGCAGCGGCTCTTGCGTCTGACCCGACAGATCCGACAGCACGCCCATCACGAAAGGCAGATTGACCTTCTTCTCCGAGCCATAGACTTCGACGTCGTATTCAATCTGCACGCGCGGCGCGCGATTGCGCGCAATGAACTTCTGACTGCTTTCCTTGGCCATCCTGTGATCCTCCTCAGTGAAAACAATGTGATGCGACGCGCTTGGAATCAGCTGGCCGGCAAATCGGCGGCCGCCGTTCCGATCACCTGAGTCAATTGCGCGAGCCCTTCCGGCGCGAGTTCCTTTAGCAGATCGACGAACGACTTGTCGATCAGGCCGCGCGCACGTGCGAGCAGGAGCGGCACCGGGCTCGCGGGTTCGTGCCTGGCGTAATACGCGCACAGGCGCTCCAGCGTCGCGGCGACCTCGGCGCGGCTCGAGATAACGTCACCGGCCAGCGCGGGCCGCGCTTCGCTTGCGCGATCGTCCGCCGGTGCTGCTGCGTCCGCCGCGACGCCCTGCTTCTTCAGGCACCCGCTCAGCAGCGCTCCCGCCCGCCGAAGCAGGGTCTTGAGCGCGTGCAGTTCGAGCGCCTGCGTCACGCCCACGCGCTCCGTCAACACGCGCTCGAGCAGTTCAGCATTGGCGAGCGCCGCGTCGGCTGCGGTCTTCGCGCGCATCGCTGCTTCCGGCGACGAGGCCGTGGCCGCTTCGATCTCCGAAAGGCTCACGACCACGCGGCCGTCGGGGGCGACGGACTCGCCGTTCGCATACGACCACTCGCGCAAGGTGACCGGCACGTCATGCGGCAGGAGCCGGCAATCCATCAGCTCGGCGAGCAGACCGGCTGCATCCACGAATGCGGCGAGTGCGTTGATCCGCACGGTCGGATCGTTGCCGTCGCTCGCGTCGAGTTGCGGATGCACGTGATCCCAGTTGCGATCGAGAAGCGTCGCGGCGAGCGCGAGGCCATCCGCGAGCCCTGCAATACCCTCGTGAGCCAGCCGCGCTCGTGCAAGCCACGCGACCACACGCAGGTCTCGCGTGCGCGCCATCAACTCGACGCACAAGGCATCCGCCGCTGCCCAGTCGGGCGGTACGGCGGCGACTAGCGTGGCGCCGTATTCCGCTTCAGGACGTCCACTAACGGCTTCCTCGAGTTCGCGGAATCGCGGGTCGTATTCGAGATCCGGTCCGCACGGCGCTTCATCCGACAGCGCGTCCAACCATTCCGTCCAATCCTGATGAGCGATGAATTCAGTTTTCATAGTCTGCGTTGTGCGTTGAACCCAGGCGTTTCGTTCATTTGCCTCTTGCTTCAGACAACACGCGAAAGGCCTCTCTATTCCATCGACTTTTCAACTGTAGTAATCCGAATTAATTTGATTGATCGCGACCGCAAGAGGTAACGTCTGCCGCCGCTCGTTACTTGAAAAAAGTATAAGTGGCGATGTACGGCGAGTTGCCCACCGCATGTTCGACTGTGCAAGGCGCTGCCGGCGCAACTCCGCCTGCGGTCATCGTGCGTTGCACGTAGCGCACGTCGCTCAACATGCCCTTCGCGCCCGTCGAATGTGTTTCCAGCAGGAGTTGCGGCACGCCGTTCGGCATTTCACTTGGCATCTGCGCGAGGACATGGCCCACGATCCGGCTGCCGTCGCGGGCTTCCCAGGACGGTCCCGCCGAATGCTCGATCACCGCGGTCCCGTTGGAGTCGAACAACGTGGCACGCGGACTGCGGAATACCCAGCCGAGCGTGTGATTCGCATCGTATTCGCATGAGTAAAGCTGGACACCGGATGCGGTCGCGCTCAGGAGCGCTCGCGCATCGGGCGGGTCGATCGGCGCGGCGCCGGCCGATGTGCCGACTACCGCCAACAACCATACGGCGCTGATCGAATAGCGCGTTCTGCGTGACAAGCGAATCATGGCGATGCTCCTTGTTGACCCGATACGATGAAACACTGCAACCACCCCTCGTCAGACACGGTCGAGATTGGCCGAGGCGAACGCCCAGTTCAGGTGACGCGAGATCGTTGCGACCAGATAGTCCGGCCGGCGGTTCTGATAGTCCAGGTAGTACGCGTGCTCCCATACATCGACGGTGAGCAGCGGCACGAGTCCACGCGTGAACGGCGTTTCCGCGTTGCTCGTCTTGACCACCGCGAGTTCTCCGCGATCGAGCACGAGCCATCCCCAGCCGCTGCCGAACTGCGATGCCGAAGTCGCGACGAGCGTCTTGCCGAGCGCCTCGACGGAACCGAACTTGCGGGCGATCGCCGCCTGAAGCTTCGCGCTCGGCGCGCTCGGCGCCGGACTCAGCGAGTTCCAGTAGAAGTTGTGGTTCCATGCTTGCGCGGCGTTGTTGAAGACGTCGGCGAGCGCGGGCTGATCGTGCGACTGCATGACGACCTGTTCGAGCGATGCCTGTTCGAGCGGCGTGCCGGCAAGGAGCTTGTGCAGATTGTCGAAATACGCCTTGTGGTGCTTGCCATGATGAATGCCGATGGTCCGCGCTGAAATGACCGGTTCGAGCGCATTGTCGGCCCATGGCAGGGGCGGCAGCGTTTGCGGCGACGAGCCGAGAAATGCCGGAACGACGCTCGTCGCCATGCTTGCGGCGGGTTCGGCGTCGGGAGCGGTCGCGCCGTACGCAATCTTCGAGAACAGCACGCTGAATGAGGCCATGGACCCCGCCGCCATCAGACGTCGCCGGGAAATGAAGGAGTTGAGCATGTTTGAACCTGTTGTTGTGTGGGCGACCAGTTCACCCGGTCTGCTGATACAACACCTCGTCATTACGATCTATTCCACGCCGCGTTGAAATCTCCCCGGGCGGCTGCCGGCGGAATAACGGGCGTTGCCCGGCTGTTCTTCGCACGTGAAGAAACCGTCAGCCGGAGATGCGATGAAAGCAAAAATGACCATTGAGAATTTGTCGATTCCCTACGAAAAAATCACGACGGTCGGAGGCCGTCTTTCGAGCGAGCCTGCCGGTCATCACTTCGACCTGAGCTTTCGCATCAACGTGAAGCCACGCATGTTTGGCAAGTTGTCGGGTACGGACATCGACAGCCCGGTGCTGCAATGGAACGAGCGCATCGAATGGTTCCGCTACGACGATTCGACGCAGCAATGGGTGTTTGTCGACGAAGTCGGCAAGGACATGTACGCGTTCAAGCCGACTTCGAACACGTTCAAGATCTGGCATTCGTACCGGTATCTCATAGCGACGGACGACACCAACCGTCCGCCCGCCGCGCTCAAGGCGACGAAAAGCGATGAAGACGCGAGGAAGTGGATTGCCGAGAACGGCTTTTCGTGGAACCTGGCGATTCGCGACGTGCCGTCGATGGGAATTGCCGGTGGTTCGGGCGGAGGTGGCGGCGACAGTCTCGTGACCGGGGACACGCGGCGTCGCGTCATTTATTTCGATCTGGGATTTTCAGGCCACGCGGAGCGCGTGAGGCTCGTGCAAATACTGGAGACGTTCAGGGGACAACTCACCATCTGCCACCTGATTCGAGGCGACATACAGAAAGCGACGGTGGACCTGCCGCAGAATCTCGACCGATGGCGCTTCCAGTTGGCGACGGGCGCTCGCTAGTCTTCAGGGCGCCGGTTTCGACTGCGGCCGGCACGCGTGTTGACGCATGGGCGCATCCGTTATCGCCCGCCCAATGCCAAGCGGAAACTACCCGCAACACGAGTATTGCAGCAAGAAACGGCAGGCGACCGACTGTTTGCGCCCGTATGGTTCAGGCAGAGGGCAGCGATGGCGTTTCCCTCGTTCAACCACAGTCAATGAGGAATTCACCATGTCCAAGGAAGATGACAACAAGGCCGTCGTGGGACGCTGGTTTACCGATTTCTGGGGCAAGACCTGCAGCCTCGACATCGTCGATGAACTCGCCGCTCCCGACATGCTTCTTCAATACTCGCTGCACGAGCCGCGCCGTGGCCGCGAAGACATCAAGGCCTTCATGACCGATTTCCGCGAAGCGTTCCCGGACCTCAACTTCTGGGGCGCCGCCGATCTCATCGCCGAGGGAGACTACGTCGTGGGCCGCTGGGAGGGTGGCGGCACACATACCGGTCCGGCATTCAGCGATTTCCTCGTCGGGTCGTTGCCTGCGGCGACCGGCCGGACCATGCGTTTCACCGGCACGACCGTGTTACGGCTCAAGGACGGCATGATCGTTGAAGAAATCGGCCTGGACGACGGCGTCACTGCCTTGCAGCAACTGGGACTCATCAAGCCAGTGTGAACGAAGGCGTAGCGCTTCCGGTATCTCTCGACGTCGCCGTGCGCAGCTAACGATACAACGGGCCGGTACACCCCGGTTCGTCGTATCGGAGGTTGGCAAGAGTCGGCCTGGAGAAACGCACACGCGCCCTATCACACCTCGCCGCCGACCACTGCGGCATTGAGCGCCAACGAGAGCGCGCCAACCAGAACAAGACTCAACGCCCAGACCGCATCCAGATTGAACCAGCTCCGCGACACGAACTTCAACCCCAGGTAGCGATAGACCAGCCAGGCCAGAAGCCCACCGGCAACCATCATCGCGCAAGCATGCACGCCCGAGACCAGCAGCGCCATGCCTAGATTCGCTTCGATCAGGGTTTGTGCGGCCCGATGTCCTCGATCCATGTCGTAAGCGCTGCACAGTCCGAGGTAGATGGGAACGAGCATCAGTCCGGCGCCGTGCGCGATGGCAACGGCGAACGACCACAGCGCGAGCCGTGACGGCGGAATCCGCACGAGCACACGCGGATGGCGTCGCCGGATCAGCAGGAAAACACCGAAGCCGATTACGAGCACACTGGCGCCGATCTGGATCTCGCGCTGCCAGGCGAGCAGGATGGTCAGCATGGCGAACGGCAGCATCACCAGTAACACGGCCAGCACGTGCCCCACCGCGAGATAGACGAGCGCGCTGAACAGCGCCCGCGCGCGTCGTTCCATCAAGCCGCTCGACACGGCGAGCGGCCATCCCATCGCCGGGTTGATCCCGTGATAGACACCGCTCGCCAGAATGGCCAGCCACAGGCCGGTCTGCGACCAGCCTCCCCCCATCAAACGCCCACCGACGGGTAACAGAACGAATCGGTCGAGCAGTCTCCGCCTTCGAGCCGGATCTGGTGAGCCCGGTATCCGTCCGGAAACGCCACCCAATAGTCATCGGCCAACGCGAGGCCGCCGCCAGGTTCGGCCCGCGCCATGACCTGCGCAGCAGGCACGCCGTCCGGGTAGAACTGGTTGTCCCACGTGGAATAGAGCGAGTTGGTCCAGTAGACCCGCTTGCCGTCGCGGCTGATCTCCACCATCTGCGGACCGCCCGCGAAGATCTTGCCGTTCGGATGAGGCGTGCGCCGCGCTATCCCGCCGATGTGAACCGATCCCGTGAGCTTCGGCTTGCGCGGTTCCGTCACGTCGTACTGGCGCATCTCGCCGGTGCCCCAACAGGCGACGTACAGGAATTTGTCGTCGATGGAGAGATCGATGTCCGTGACGAGCGGCGGCACCGCGCCGAAACCCTGCAGCAACGGCGGCAACTGTTCGGTGGCCGCGGGTTCCGGCGGAATGGTCGCGGTCTTCTCAATGTGAAACTCGCCCCCTTCCCGCCACCACGTCCAGATCGACCCTTCCAGATTCGTCGTATCGACCACGACGCCGATGAACCCGTACTCCCGGCTCGGATCGTGCGCGGGCCGCACTTCGAGCGCCATCTGATGGTTCGCGCCGAGGTCAAGCGTCTGCACGTTGCGTCGCCCCCGCAAATCCCAGAAGTGGATGCGGTGCCCGTATTTGTTCGACAGCAGGTCCTCGGGGACGATACCGTTCTCGAATTGCGGCGGCAACGCCCATTCGCTCGACACCATATAGTCGCGTGGCAGGTTCCACCAGAAATCGTAGTGCTTCTCCTGCATCCCGCGATCGATCTCCCAGCGGCCGAGCACCTCGAACGTTTCGCAATCCATGATGAAGATGCCCGGCGGCCCGTCGGTGCCATCTTCCCCCGCGCCGCCGAGCGTGCTGACGTAAATCCCTTCCGGCCCGCAATGAACCGTGTGCGGGCGCGAGTAGCCCGTTTTGCGGAAAATTTCCTCGGGCTCGATGATCTTGTGAATCTTCGCCTGGGTCGGATGCGGATGGGTGTCGACGATGTAAATGCGTGAAGAACGCATGCCCGGAATGATCAGATAGCGCCGCTCGAGGAATGCGTGGCCCGTCAGCGGCGAAAGTGACGATGAGCAGGCATTCCAGCCGAAATGATGAAATTCGTCCCCCTTGTACGGTACGGGCACGGTGTGAACCACCTGGCTGTAGGTGGGCGAGCCGGGCTTCACGTCGATGACGGCGAGCGCGTCGGGCTGCGAGAAATCGGGGCTGAGAAGCACGGTGTACGCGTACTCCTCCGCGGGCGCATCCATCGCGAGTTTCGGTGACGCATGGAACGTGGGATCTGGGCGCATACCCATGGCGGGGTCTCCTTGTCTATCTGATTCGGGGCCAGGGCGTTCGCGTATTCACCGTCACGGACGGGCCGCTCGCCTTGTTACGAAACATCGTGTGTCAATGAGAAGCACGGCCCGATGGCGACGGACCGTGGCGCAGCCTTAGATTTGTAGTTCACGGCGGCAGCGAGAGCAACCGAGAGTTTCGCCAGGTTTTGTGCACTGCGCCTTTCGTCATACTTAGGCGCCCTTCTACACTATCCTGGTCGCCAACACCAAATAGTTCGACAGGATCGTTGCGCAACCGTTCAGCCCCTGCGGCGCGCGCAGGTGACGCCCTGATTGCGGCTGTCAGTGTTGCACGCCCCAGCGCCGAACGGTTACGCGTTCGAGCGTATCGAACACCAGGTGCTCGATCAGCAAGCCGATCACGATCACCGCGGCGAGGCCCGCGAAAACGCGGTCCGTATACAGTTCGTTGCGATTCTGGAAGATGTACCAGCCGAGGCCGCCGCTGCCCGAACTCGCGCCGAACACGAGTTCGGCCGCGATCAGCGTACGCCAGGCAAACGCCCAACCGACCCGCAAGCCCGCCAGAATCGCCGGCAACGCCGCCGGGACCAGAATCAGCAGCACGTGGCGCATGCCGGTGAGCCCGTAGTTGCGGCCGGTCATGCGCAGCGTCGCCGGCACCGACTGAAAACCGGAATAGGTGTTCAGCGCCAGCGGCCAAAGCACCGAATGGACCAGCACGAACAGCAGGCTGCCGGTGCCGAGGCCGAACCACAGCAACGCGAGCGGCAACAGCGCGATGGATGGCAGCGGGTTGAACATCGCCGTCAGCATCGACAGGACATCACGGCCCAGACGCGTCGATACCGCGAGCGACGTCAGCACGAAGGCGAGCGCGGCGCCCAGCAGATAGCCGCGCAGCAGCACGGACATCGATACGGCCGTTTTCTGCAGCAGTTCGCCGGACCACACGCCTTGCACGAACGCGCTGAACGTCGCGCCGAAAGTCGGCAGCAGCAGATCGTTGTCGATCGCGCGCGCGGCGATTTCCCAGATGCCGATCAAGACAAGTGCAATCAGCGTCTTGCGCAACCAGCTCTGCGCGAAGATGCGCTTGCCGAGCGGCAGCGGCGCTTCGAGGACGAGTTCACCGAGCGGTTCAAGTGGACGCTCATACTCCTCGCGAACCGGCGGCAACAAGGTGGCGGGAGAACTCATTGCACGGCCTCCGTCTCTTCGAACAACAGGTGATGAATACGCGCGACGCTGCGCTGAAAATCGCTGCGCCCGAAGCTGTCCTGCGAATATTGATGGCTGTTGAGCTCCGCGCGCACGCGGCCGGGATGCGGTGACAACAACAGAATACGGTTGCCCACCACCAGCGCTTCTTCGATCGAATGCGTGACGAACAGCAAGGTGAAGTTCACTTCTTCCCACAGACGCAATAGCTCTTCCTGCATCTTGCGGCGAGTCAGCGCGTCGAGCGCGGCGAAGGGCTCGTCCATCAGCAGCACGCGCGGCTGCATCGCCAACGCGCGCGCAATCGCGACGCGCTGCTTCATGCCGCCCGACAACGTATGCGGATAAGCGTTGGCAAACGACGCCAGCCCGACCTTCTCCAGATAGTGCAGCGCCCGCTCGTTGGCTTCCGCACGCGACAGCTTCTTCGCGACACGCAGCGGAAAGGCGACGTTCTGCAGCACGGTCTTCCACGGCGGCAACTGATCGAACTCCTGAAACACGACAATGCGATCGGCGCCGGGACCCCGGATAGTCTGACCGTCGAGCGAGATGCTGCCGGACGTCGGTTCGATAAAGCCGGCCACCGCCTTGAGCAGCGTCGACTTGCCGCAACCGGACGGTCCCAGCAGGACGAAACGGTCGCCACCGTAGACGTCGAAACTCACGTCATGGGTCGCGCGCACGATCCGCTCACGCGTGCGGTATTCGAGGTTGACGTTTTCGACCGCGAGCAGTTTTTCGCTGGTCGCCGGCGTGGTCGTTTCAGAGCGGTTCGGAAACAACACAGTAGGATTGGCCACCATCAGATCGCTCCCTGTAAGCCGACCACTCGGGCCGATAAATATCCGGCGATGCTCGCGTATGCATTCATGTTCAGCTTCCGGTGGCGGTCGCCGGGTCGTCGAAGAAATAATCCTTCCAGGACTTTGGCTCGTTCCTGATCACGCCGACGCGATGCATGAACTGCGCGAGTCCGAACGTATTCTGCGGTGCGACCTTGAACTGCACTTGCGGATCCTTGATGACCTTCAGCAGCAGATTGCGGTCGATCTTCGACTGATTCGTGCGGATGTAGATATCGGCCGCGGCATCGGGATTCGCCGTGATGAAGCGCGCCGCGTCTGCCAGCGCGTCGACGAATGCGCGGTAGGTCTTCGGATTGTTGTCGCGGAATTTTTCCGTTGCGTACAGGACGGTCGCCGAACTCGGGCCGCCCAGCACGTCGTATGAATTCAACACGATGTGCGCCTTCGGATTGCCCGCCAGCTCCTGCTCCTGAAACGGCGGATTGCCGAAGTGGCCGGTGATTTCCGTGCCGCCCGCGATGATCGCCGCGGCCGCGTCCGGATGCGGCAAAGCCTGCGTGAACTTGTCGAGGCGGTTGTAATCCTTGTCGCCCCAACGTTTCGCCGCCGCGTATTGCAGCACGCGCGATTGCACCGACACGTTGACGGCCGGCACCGCGATGCGGTCCTTCTCGGTGAAGTCGGCAATCGTCTTGACGTCGGGATTGTTGCTGATGAGGTAATACGGCAGATTGCCGAGCGACGCCACGCCCTTCACGTTCTGCTTGCCATGCGTGCGATCCCAGATCGTGAGCAACGGGCCCACGCCCGCGCCGGCGATATCCACCGCGCCGGAAAGCAACGCGTCGTTGACGGCGGCGCCGCCCGAGAGCTTCACCCAGTCGACCTTGATATCGAGCCCCTGCTTACGCCCTTCTTTCTCGACGAACTGCTGATCGCGCGCCACGTTCAGCAGCAGATAGACGATACCGAACTGCTCGGCGACGCGAATCCGCCCTTCGGCATGCGCGGGCATGGCTGCGCCGAGGGCGGCCGCAGCCGTCGACAGAGTCAGCAACGTCGCGGTCAAACGGCGAGCAAAAGACGACCGCGCGGCGGTCGGGCGAAACATGGCGAGCATCGGAACTCCGGTCAGCGTGTGATGGTAGTCAAAGCGGGCTACGTTGCCGTCAGAACGGCACGTCGCCTTCAATCGTCGTGCGATACAGTTTGCGGCGCAGATGATCCGGCGTGCCGGCGGCGAGATGCATCAATGAGCGGTTGTCCCAGAACACCATGTCGTGTTCGGCCCACTGATGCCGGTACAGATGCTCCGGGCGCACGCTATGCGCGAAGAGTTCCTCGAGCAACTGCTTGCTCTCGTCTTCGGGCAAGCCGATCACGCGGGTGGTGAAATGCTCGCTGACGAAGAGCGCCTTGCGTCCGGTCTCCGGATGCGTGCGCACGATCGGATGCACCACCGGTTTCACCTGGGCGATCTGTTCGGCCGAGAGATTCGGGCGCCACGGGCTGCGTTTTTGCAGTTCGGCGTATTTCGCGAGATACGTGTGCTCCGCCGAACGCCCCTCCACTGCGGCGCGCAAATGCGCTGGCAACGTGTCGTACGCCAGATGCATGTTGGCGAACAGCGTATCGCCGCCTTCCGACGGCAGTTCCTGCGCGTGCAGCAGCGAACCGAGGCTCGGCTTCTCCTTGTACGACAGGTCGGAATGCCAGTAGTGACCGGCGTCGCCGAGACCGATCGGCTGGCCGTTCTCGACGATGTTCGAGACGACCAGCACCTCCGGATAGCCAATCAACTGGAATTGATGCAGCACATGAATCTGCAGCGGACCGAAACGGCGGCTAAAGGCGATCTGCTGATCCGGCGTGATGCGTTGATCGCGAAACACCAGCACGTGATGATCCAGATGCGCGCGGTGAATGCGGCGGAAATCGTCGTCGCTCAGCGGCTGGCTGAGATCGAGGCCCAGAACTTCCGCGCCGACGGCGCCGAAGGCGCGAATCTCGATGGGCTGGGCTTGATGGGTGCGGCCAGGCTCACTGGCGGCGGTGGGTGCAAAGGCAGTCGTCACAGGAAACTCTTGGTCGAATCTGTTCGGAAACGCCGGCGAGGGCGCAGTCAGACGAATTTACCGGCGCGGGCGCGCGCCGACAACGAAGCAAATCCGATACTGTTATCTGCTGGAGTGATAAACCCGATGCTTTAACGCGTCGCGGGCAGCCGACCGACTCCTGATGTGTCCCCGCGTGGCCCCGTCAAAGCCGCCCTGGACGCGGATCCGGCACGAAACCGTCCCGATTGGGCATGACCACACGTGGCAAAGATGCCGCGTCGAGCCGAGTATTCGCCGGGACGATGCCGTTCTGGTTGAGCAGGAATGCGCTCACCGCGTACACCTCGTCGGCGGAAAGCGATTCGGGCGCGTTGTAGGGCATCGCGCGGCGGATATAGTCGAACAGCGTAGTCGCGTACGGCCAATAGCTGCCCACCGTGCGCTTCGGCTTCGCGCTGGTCAACGTGCCCTGCCCGCCTATGAGTTGATCGCCGAGACCGCCTTGGCCCTGAGCGCCGTGGCACGCCGCGCATTTCGCGGCGAAGATGTGCGCACCGCCGGCGACGTCGCCGCTGCCCGGCGGCAGGCCGCGGCCGTCCGGCGCGACGTCGATGTTCCAGACGGCAAGGTCCTGGGCGGAGATCGGCGTGCCGACGTCGTGGCTCGCCTCGGCGTTGCGAGCACCTGGCGTCACGGATGAACACGATGCCAGCGTGGTAAGCGACACCAGCACGGCCAACGCCGCACAAGCAGGCATGCGTCGCGAAAGCCCCTCACGCATTGCGCACCTCGCCGCTTGCTTCCACTCGCCATTGCTGGATCGCGTTGTAGTGGTACTGCGAATTTTGCCCGCGCGCGGCGACGAGTTCGCTGCGCGTCGGCTGCACATAGCCGGTCGAATCGGTGGCGCGCGAGAGAATCGCGGCAGCGCCGCCGTCCCAGTGCCAGTCCGCCTCGAAGCGCGTCAGCGCGCGGTCGTGGATCGCGCCGACGAGACGCGCGGCGCGCCACGTCGTCCCGCCATCGGTCGAGACCTCGACCTTGCGGACCGTGCCGCGCCCGGACCAGGCCAGACCGGTGATCGGGTAATAACCATGCGTGGTGAGCCGATGCCCCGGCGACGGTCGCGTGATCACCGACTTCGCGTCCATTTCGAACGCGAACTGACGCGCGGTGCCGTTGGCGAGCAGGCTGGTGTACTTGGAGGTTTCCTCGCGCGTTTGCAACGGCGCGTCGACCACCTTCAGCCGACGCAGCCACTTGACGTTGGTATTGCCCTCGAAGCCCGGCACGATCAGCCGCAACGGATAACCATTCTCCGGGCGCAAGCGTTCGCCGTTTTGCGCGTAGACCACGAGCGCGCGATCGAGTATCCGTTCGAGCGGCAAACTGCGCGTCATGGCAGCGGCGTCGGCGCCCTCCGCCAATAACCACCCGCCCTGTGCTCCGTTGCCGGATACCGATACGCCGCCCACTTCTTCAAGCAAGGTGGAAAGACGCACGCCAGTCCATTCGCAACACGACAGCAGACCATGCGTGAGTTGCACGGGCATGCCGCTCGGCCCGTTCCATTCATTGCCGGTATTGCCGGAGCATTCCAGAAAATGGATGCGAGACTCAGATGGCAGGCGCAGCAGGTCGTCCATCGTGAAGAGTTTCGGCGTCCGCACGAGTCCGTGAATCGCGAGCCTGTGCTGATCGGGGTCGATGTCGGGCACACCACCGTGATGACGCTCGTAGACGAGACCGTTGGGCGTCAGCGTACCTTGCAAATCGGCGAGCGGCGTCATCGACGAAGCCGCGCCGGGTAGCGGCCACGCGCGTGCGCTTCGGCGCACGACCTCCGCCTCATGCGGCGACGGCACGCCGTACGGATGCTCGAGTATGGGCGCGCCAGGCACGCGACTCGACGGCGCGACCTCGAGCGGCTTGAGCAATTCACTTGCTGCCGCAGCCTGCGAAGCAACGAGGCTGCCGAGCGCAAGACGGCCAAGCACTCGACGGCGACTACGCGACGGCGGTGGCGAATCCGGCTGGGCGGTGCGCGAGGACATCAACGCGTTCCCGCCACGGCCGATTCCGCGTAGTCCTCGCCATCGATGTCATAGCCCGACGGCTCCCAACGAATCACCAGCAACGTGAGCAGCGAACTCAGCGGCGCGATCGCGATCAGCCAGAACACCTTCGTGCCGAGCGCGGCGGCGAGCACGGGAAAGAGAAACAGCGAGACCGTCGAGGCGGAACGCACCAGGGTCTGGTTGAAACCCACGCCAATCCCGCGCAAGGACGTGGGATAACTCAGCGACGCATACGTCATCGAATGGGAACCCGGTCCGAAACCTTGCCCGAACAGATAGCCGCCGAGCAGCAGGATCGCCACCACGACGAGCGCGCCGCTGCTGGGTTTGCCGATTAGCGCGAGCCCGATCAGCGAGGCGAATTGCAGCGCGTGTCCGAGCACCGTCATTTTCCAGGCACCGATCGTCGGCGCGGTGCGCACGCCGATCAGGCCGCCAACGAACGCAAACGCCAGATTCAGCGCCAGCGCGGCGATGATCGTCGTGAGCGGGCCTTGATGAAAGAAGCTGGTGATGATCACCGGCAAGCCGAAGATGATCGCGTTGTAGCCGAACGAGGAAGCACTGCCGATCACTGCAGCGAGAATCGTGCGACGGCGATAGGTGGCGTTGAAGAGCACGCCGTAGTTGCGCCACGATGCGGCGCGTGGCGCTTTAGCGGGCACGTCGCTTTGCTCCACCACAGCATCCACACCGTACGAGCGCTTCAGGATGCGCGCGGCCTCGTCGAGATTGCCCTGATTCGCGGCCCATACCGGCGATTCGCTGATATAGCGGCTGCGCACGAGAATGATCGCGATGGCGGGCACCGCACCGAAGGCCAGCGTCAGACGCCACAGCCAGCCGAGTTGATGCTCGGGCAGAATCGCATAGAGGCCGAGAATCAACAGATAGCAGGTGCTCGTGGCCGCGTACCACGCCGGGCACCACGCAGCGACGCTGGCCGCCTTGTTGCCCTTGCCCGCCACGCGCGAGAACTCCGCGAGAAACGCCATCGCCACCGGCAGATCGAGACCGACGCCGAAACCCATCAGAAAGCGCGCGCCGCCGAGCACCCACGCATTCGGCGCGAGACCGGCCGCGATCGCCGCGACCACGAAGAACAGCATGTCGGCCATGAACACACGATAGCGGCCGATGCGATCAGTCAGATATCCGCCGAACAGCGCGCCGAGAATCGCGCCGAAGGTAATAGCGGATGAAACGAAGCCCACCTGGACCGGCGACAGCGAGAACTGGCGCGCGATGTCCTTGATCCCGTAAGCGAGCGAGGTGAGATCGTAAGCATCCAGAAAGACACCGCCGAGCGCGATCGCAATCACGATCCGCGCATTACTACCCTTCGCCGCACCCGCGTTGACGATACGCGAAACGTCTTGCGCGCTGCGGATGACGGCGGGTCGCGCCGCGCTGTCGGCGGCCGTTTGAGCGTCGACGGTAGTCGACGGAAAAGCAACAGTGGACATGATCCGGACTTCGCATGAATGGCTGAAGCGTTGCATGGTAGCCATGCGATTCGCGCCGGCAAAACGACGAATTTAACTATGCAAATCGGGATTTCCGCGCTGATATGATTCCCGGTGTCAATCGGGATCGGTTTTCAAGATCTACTCCATGGTTAGAGCAAATTTCCTGAGGGCGGCGTAGCAGTAAATCTCGACGGTGGATCAAGCTGATATTCGCGGGTTGGTTACCGCATTACAGAGGTCCGTCTCATGAGCCTGCCGCTTCCTTGCTACGCAAGTCGACTGATGTCGTTGCCAAACGCGGTCGCGGGTTACTCGAATACCGGGCTGCGCCGCCTTCAGGAAACTTTCGATGGTGGTCGGCTTCTTCAGTTGCATCCTCCGTTTATGCTGCATGTTCGCCATGCGGTACAGCCAGAGTCATCCCAAGTCGACCGACGTCCCAGATGAAGGCAGCCAGCTCGCGCGCGACGGCGATGATGGCAACGTGTGCGGTCTTCCCTCTGGCGACGAGCTTACGATATCGCCTGCACAGCCTCAGCTGTGCGTCCCAGGCACGATCGATTATCTGTTTGGGTAGGCCTTCATGACGGCGCTGGATATCGATGCTCACGCGTGCCGGATGTCGATAGCTCCAGGCGGATTCAACCAGCAGCTTACGTGCATAGCTGTTGCCGGTCTTGGTAATGCTACCTTGGCGTCGTTTCCCACCCGAGGAGTGCTCCGAAGGCGTCACGCCAAGCCAAGCCATCAGTTGCCGTGGATGTTCGAAACGCGTGAGGTCACCCAGTTCGGACACCAGGCCGATTGCCGACGTGAAGTTGATTCCGCGCATCGCTTGCAAAGCAAGTACGACTGGGTAGAACCGCCAACTGATGACGGCTTCATGCAAAGCCAGTTCCAGGCGCTCGCATTGCGCAAGCCGGTCCTCAATCGAGCGCCGATGTTCGTTGAACGCCAGTTGTTGCCAGACACTGTCGAACGAGAACGTACTTAACCAGCGCCTGTGTGTCGGTCCCCAGTTGGGGCGGCCGAGATAGTGGACGCCGTGGGCCAGCAGGAAAGATTTGAGCCTGCAGCGTGCTGCCTTCAGGTCTTCCCTGGCGGCCGACCAGGCGCGGGCCAAGTCGCGGAACGCTTCATCTTCAACCGTCGGCACATGCACGGCTGACAGGTCGCCGGCGCGCAGCGAGCGCACCAGCTTGATCGCGTCACGGCGGTCCGTCTTGACGCGATCACCTGGCTTGCGTGGAATGAGTGACGGTGCGCAGACCATGCAGTCAAAGCCTTTATCGACCAGCCGTCGGTACAGGCCGTACCCACACGGGCCCGCTTCATAGACAAAGCAGATGTGCCGCGCTTTCGGCTGCAGTCGCTTGCACAACCGGTCGACATCAATCTGCATAGTGCCGACCTTGCCGAACAATTCCACTTCGCTCATCCCGATCGCATAGGCGACCATGATCGAATCCTTGTGGACATCCAAGCCCACATACAGCGTGCTATCGTCTTGCATGCTAGCCTCCGTGCCGGAAACAGACCGTTGAGCGGCGGATCCGTCCCCACTCAATGCGGCTCTGGCAGCCATGCTAACCCGCGCTTACATCCGCACGGCGGCTAGCCTTGCCGAACGGGAGTCATACTGACTTGCTCCATGGCGCGCCACGCAGCGGCGCTGCCCGCCGCACGGTTCGCACTTCCGCAGATTTTCTTATCTGCAATGATTGGTTGGATTCGGACGCACGCGAATCTAACGTGTAGTTCCGGTTATCCGCCAACCCGAGCTTTTGCACCCGCTCCCACTCCTCGATTGGTATTTGCGCATGCGCTATTTCCGTCTGCTGAAGTCTTTCGTCGCTGTGGCGACCCTCTCGCTTGCCGCGGTTCACGCTTACGCCGACAAGCCCGCGGTGATCCGCATCGGCGTCGCGCAACAAGGCACGGGCGATCCGCCCAGCTTCGGTGGCTCGCCGGCGGCGACCGTGCAACTGCAGCAGTCGCTCGAAAAGGAATTCGCCGCCGACGGCATCAAGGTCGAGTGGCTGTTCTTCAAGGGCGCGGGCCCAGCGGTCAACGAAGCAATCGCCGACAAGTCGCTCGACTTCGCCTTTCAGGGCGATCTTCCCTCGGTGCTCGCTCGCGCCAATGGTTTGAAAACGCACCTGCTGCTTGTCTCTGGCGCGCGCGTCGGTATCAAGGTCGCGGTGCCTGCCGATTCGGATGTGCGCTCGATCAAGGACCTGAAAGGCCGGCGCGTGTCGATCTTTCGCGGCACCAATCTGCAACTCGTCGCCGACAACGCGCTTGCCGCGAACCAGCTAAGCGAACGCGACCTGCGGGTGATCAATCTGGATACCGCCAGCTCGCTCGCGGCGCTGGCGTCCAAGGGCATCGACGCGTCGGTCAATGATTACCACGTGTACAAGCTGCGCGATCAAGGCCTCGCGAAGGTGGTCTACGAATCGCAGAACGACGGTCCGCAATTCACGCGGCAGTCGCATCTGCTGGTCGTCGACGACTTCGATCATGCGCATCCGGATATCGTGCAGCGCGTCGTCAACGTGTTCGTGCGAGGCGCGCAATGGTCCTCCGACGAAGCGAACCGTGATGCGCTCTTCAAACTATGGGCCAAAAGCGGCGTGCCCTATTCGTCGTGGCAGGCCGAGTTCGCCAATCAGAAGTTGAAGGACCGCAACTCGCCGTTGATCGATCCGTTTATCGTGGGGCGCTACAAAGCCGTCGCGACCGACGCGCTCAACCTCAAACTGATCCGCCAGCCGGTCGAGGTCGATAGCTGGTTCGAAACGAAATATCTCGACAATGCGCTGCGCGCGCAAAAGCTCGACCACTACTGGACGCGTTACGACGCTGCGGGCAGACCGCTCAGCTAACCCACCGGAGCGATCACGATGAGCGACACCGCAATCCAGGTCGAACGCGAACGGCTCGCGACTTCCACCACGCCTCACGTTCCGCTGTTTCGCGAGCCGCGCCTGCGCGCGCTCGCGTGGCGGCTTGCGCCGTGGGTGTTGCCCGCGCTGCTGTTCGCACTGTGGGCCGTGGGTTGCGACCGCGGTTGGATCGCGCCGCAGATTCTGCCGCCGCCCGAGCGCGTGTTCGAAACGCTGGTCGAGTTGGCCAGTAGCGGCGACCTCGCGCGCAATACGCTGATCAGCCTGCAACGCGTGCTGCTCGGTTTCGGCGCGGGCACGCTGCTCGGCTTCGCGCTCGGCGCGGCGCTGGGTTTGTCGCGCACGCTCGAAGCCTATGTGCTGCCCAGCTTCAATGCGCTGGTGCAGATTCCGGTGCTTGGGTGGCTGCCGTTCTTGCTGTTGCTCGTGGGCGTGGGCGAGCCGCTCAAATACATTCTGATCGCGCATGCGGCGCTCGTGCCGGTCACGTTGAGCACGCTGCAGGGATTCCGCCAGACACCCGCCGCGCTCGATGAAGTCGCGCGCGTGTTCGAGTACAGCGGCTGGCAACGGATTGTCTATCTCGTGCTGCCCGCGGCTGTGCCGACGCTCGCCACGGGCGTGCGGCTCGCGTTCACCAAAGCGTGGCTCGCGCTGGTGGTCGTCGAACTGGTGGCGTCCTCCGAAGGGCTCGGCTATCTGATCGTCTACGGACGGCAACTCTTTCAGCTCGATCTGGTGATGGCGTCGGTGGTCGTGGTCGGCGCGATAGGCTATGCGGTGAACCGATCGCTCGATGCGCTCGAAGCGCGTTTGCGGCGCGGACAGCCGTCGGCATTTCGCGAGTGATCGCATCAGACGCACCCGTGGCGTTACACGTGAGGTAACTACGATGAGTCTCGCCCTCTTCAAGCGTTCCAATCAGTCGCAACAGTCCACCGACGCGTCCTGCGATTGCGACGCGCCCGCTTCTTTCCGGCGCGCCGCGCGAGCGCGCCGCCCGCTGCTGACACGCGTCGACTGGCGCGGAACCGTCTTGCCCGTCATCGCAATTGTGATCTGGTGGGCCGTCTCGGAAGCGCACGTGGTCAAAAGCGGATTGCTCGTCAGTCCCGCGCAGGTTCTCGCCACGGCATGGCAGCAGATCGAGAGCGGCGCGCTGCTGAAGGCGCTCTCGGCGTCGCTCGCGCGGGAAGCGAGCGGCTTCGTGATCGGCACGCTGGGTGGTTTGCTGCTCGGCAGCGCGCTCGGTTTTTCGCGGCTTGCGACACGCATGATCGGACCGAGCTTCGACACCTTCAAACAGATCTCGCTGTTTGCATGGATCCCGTTGATCTCCGTGTGGTTCGGTCTCGGCGATGCGGCGAAAGTCGTGTTCCTCTCGCTCGCCGCGCTCCTGCCCGTCACCGCGCATACCTGCGACGGCATCCACGCGGTGCCGCGCGCTTATATCGAAGTCGCACGCGCTTTCCGCTACTCGCGATGGCAGCTCATCCGCGCCGTGATTCTGCCGGCCGCGCTGCCGTCGATTTTCACCGGCATCTACCTCGCGCTGATCTATTCGTGGCTCGCCACGCTCGGCGCCGAATATCTGCTGGTGGCCGGCAGCGGCATCGGCAACACCTTGATCGACGGCAGCGAGCAGTTCCGCATGGATCTGGTGCTGTTCGGCGTGATCGTGGTCGGCGTGACGGGCTGGGCGTTGAACGCGCTGGCGCGCGCCGTGGAGCGGGCCATCTTTGCGCGCCGGTTCCAGTCGGCCACGCGATGAACTCGCAGATGAACTCTCACACACCGGACCGCCCATGACTGCTTCCACGCTCTCCGACAGCATCGACATTCTTCACGTCAGCAAGCGCTACGCGCAGCAAGGCGGTGCGCCGCTCGCGGTGCTCGACGACATCAGCCTGCGCGTGCGCGCGGGCGAGTTCGTCAGCGTGCTCGGTTCGAGCGGCTGCGGCAAATCCACCTTGCTGCGGCTGATTGCGGGACTCGACACCGACTATAGCGGCGACATCGTCGTCGCGGGCGACAAGGTCCGCGATACGTCGCTCGAACGCGGGATCGTCTTTCAGGATCACCGGCTGTTTCCGTGGCTCACGGCATCGCAAAACATTCTCGCCGCGCTGCGTAACGCGCCGCTTTCCGCGCGCGAGAAACGCGAAGCCGTGGCGGAACATATCGCGCTGGTCGGCCTCAGGGGCTTTGAAAATGCTTACCCGCACCAATTGTCGGGCGGCATGGCGCAGCGCGTGGCGATCGCGCGCGGCCTCGTCAATCGTCCGCGCGTGCTGCTGCTCGACGAGCCGTTCGGCGCGCTCGACGCGCTCACACGCGGCCGTTTGCAGAACGAGTTGCAGCGCATCTGGGAACACGAACGCATCACGATGATCCTCGTCACGCACGATGTCGATGAGGCGCTTTACCTCGGCGACCGCGTCGTCACGATGGCGCCGCGGCCGGGCCGCATCAAGCGGATCGTCGATGTGGCGTTGCCGCGGCCACGCGAGCGCAACGATCCGCGCTTCATCCGTTTGCGCGACGAAGTGCTGGCCGACTTCGCCGAGCACGACGGCGCACAACGCGAACCGCGCGAGGATCGCGATGACCGTGGTGATGACAGACCGCACGGCGGCACGCGCATTCCAGTGGCCAGTCCGCCGATCGCCGAATGGCGGCTCGCATGGTGACGCACGCGGTCACTCACACCCACAACAAACCTTCACGGAGCAGACGATGAGCGGCGAAAAACAGCCGAAGCGACAGATCAGACTGGGCGCCTTCCTGATGGAGACAGGCCATCACATCGCCGCATGGCGACACCCCGATGCACATGCGACTGGCGGCCTCGACTTCGCGCACTACGCGGAACTCGCGCAGATCGCCGAGCGCGCCAAATTCGACGCGATTTTTTTCGCCGACAGCGTGAGCGTGCGCGACACGAATCTGCCCTCGCTGTCCCGCACCGCGCGCGCCGATCATTTCGAACCGCTGACCCTGCTGTCGGCACTCTCGGTCGTGACGAAACACGTCGGCCTGATCGCGACGGTCTCCACGACATTCAACGAGCCGTACAACCTCGCGCGCAAATTCGCATCGCTCGACCATCTGAGCGGCGGCCGCTCGGGCTGGAATCTCGTCACGTCGAGCACGGAATCCGAGGCGCTCAATTTCAGTTTCGATCGCCATCCGGATCACGCGGTCCGCTACGAGCGCGCTCGCGAGTTCTACGACGTCGTGGCGGGCCTGTGGGATAGCTGGGAAGACGATGCGTTTATCCGCGACAAGGAGAGCGGCGTCTACTTCGACCCGGACAAGCTGCACGTGCTCGGCCACGCGGGCAAGCACTTCAAGGTGCGCGGACCGCTGAACGTCGCGCGTTCGCCGCAGGGCTGGCCGGTCGTCGTGCAGGCCGGCGCGTCCGAGGCGGGGCGCGAGCTCGCCGCGCAGACCGCGGAGGTGATCTTCGTCGCGCATCAGACGCTCGACGAAGCGCAGTCGTTCTATCGCGACGTCAAGGGGCGTCTCGCGAAGTATGGGCGCGCGCCGGATCATCTGAAGATCATGCCGGGCATTTTCCCGATTGTCGGCCGCACGCAGGAGGAAGCCGAGGAGAAATTCGCCGCGCTGCAGGACCTGATTCATCCGACCGTGGGTCTCTCGCTGCTGTCGAACATGTCCGGCGGCGTGGACCTCTCGCAGTATCCCGTCGACGGGCCGCTGCCTGAATTGCCGGAAACGAATGGCGGCAAGAGCCGTCAACGGCTGCTGTTCGATCTCGCGCGGCGCGAGAACCTGACGATCCGCGATCTGTATCTGCGCATCGCGGGGGCGCGTGGCCATCAACAGGTGGTCGG
Organism: Paraburkholderia sediminicola; assembly: GCF_046027355.1. Lineage (GTDB taxonomy): Bacteria > Pseudomonadota > Gammaproteobacteria > Burkholderiales > Burkholderiaceae > Paraburkholderia > Paraburkholderia sediminicola_B. The sequence goes on from NZ_JAQQEK010000008.1 coordinate 255,844, forward strand.
CACACCGACGAGCATTGCGGACCAGTTGCAGCAGTGGTTTGAAGAAGAAGGCGCCGATGGTTTCAACATCATGTCGCCATGGTTGCCGGGCGGGTTGACGGAATTCGCCGAACGGGTCGTGCCGGAGTTGCAACGGCGTGGACTGTTCCGCACGGAATACGAGGGAAGCACGCTGCGTGACAACCTCGGGCTGCCGCGCCCCGTGAATCGCTATGCGTCAGCGACGCAGCACGTCGCCGCCATAGCAAGCTGATCAAGCGACGGCATTCGCGCCGTCGGACACGTTCTCTTCATCAGGACATCAGGAGCTTTTCATGAGTGCAGCCGCAGTGCAGGATATACAGTCGATTCAGGTCACGCCGCTTTCCGCGCACATCGGCGCGGAAATTCATGGTGTCGATCTCACGCAGGAGCTGGATGCGCGCCAGATCGCGGAGATTCGTGCTGCGCTTCTGAAGTTGCGCGTCGTATTCTTTCGCGAGCAGTTCCTCACGCATGAGCAGCACGTTGCGTTCTCGGCGCAGTTCGGCGAACTGACCTTGGGGCATCCGGTGTTCGGCCACGTGGACGGTCATCCGGAGATCTACTCGATTTCGAAGTACCGCAAGGCGACGCGTTTCGAAGGGCAAACGCTGCAACGCCCGTGGACCGGCTGGCATACGGACGTGACGGCCGCGCTCAATCCGCCGTGGGCGTCGATCCTGCGCGGCGTGACGATTCCGCCTTACGGCGGCGACACGCAGTGGACCAACCTGGTGGCCGCGTATCAGAAGCTTTCCGCACCGCTGCGCTCGTTCGTCGATGGTCTGCGCGGGCTGCACCGTTTCACGCCGCCGGCCGGCGCGAGTGGAACGGAGGCGTTCGTCAAAGCCGTCGAGCAACGCACGCTCGTCACGGAACATCCGCTTGTCAGAGTTCATCCGGAAACGGGCGAGCGGGCGCTCTATGTGAGCCCGAGCTTCCTGAAGTCGATCGTCGGCGTAAGCCCGCGTGAAAGCCAGGTGTTGCTCGAACTGCTCTGGGAACATGTGACGCGGCCGGAGTTCACCGTGCGCTTCAAATGGGAGGCAGGCAGCGTCGCGTTCTGGGACAACCGGGCGACGGCCCACCTCGCGCCCACGGATATTTTCGATCTCGACTTCGACCGGCAACTGTATCGCACGACGCTCGTCGGCGACGTGCCCGTTGGCCCGGACGGCGCGCAGTCGGTGGCGATAGAAGGCTCGCCCGTGAGCGCCGCCGCTGCGGTCGCGTTGAACTGAGGACAAAGACGCATCTACCGCTTCGGTTTCCCCCGCGCCTGCGCGTCGAGTTCGCGCAGGTGCTCGAGCTTGTCGCCAATTTTTGATTCGAGTCCGCGCGGCGCCGGCTGATACCAGCGTTGTGCGGCGACGTCTTCCGGAAAGTAATGCTCGCCCGCCGCGTATGCATCCGGTTCGTCATGCGCGTAGCGATAGTCCTTTTTGTAGCCGAGATCCTTCATGAGTTGCGTCGGCGCATTGCGAAGATGCAGCGGCACCGCTCGCGTACGGTCGCCGCGCACAAATGACAACGCCTGATGCCACGCCATGCTGACCGCATTCGACTTCGGCGCGACGGCGATATACACGAGGGCCTGAGCGAGCGCCAGTTCGCCTTCGGGCGAGCCGAGCCGTTCGTAGGCCTCGGCCGCGTTCACCGCGACCTGCAACGCTCGCGGATCCGCATTGCCCACCTCCTCGCTCGCCAGGATGATGATGCGGCGCGCGAGATAACGCACGTCGACGCCGCCGTCGATCATTCGCGCCATCCAGTACAAGGCCGCATCCGGATCGGAGCCGCGGGCCGATTTGATCAGCGCGGAAATCTGGTCATAGAACTCCTCGCCGCCTTTGTCGAATCGCCGTGTCGTCGTGGCGGACGCGGTGCTGACGAAGCTCGTGTCGATGCGTGTGAGCCCAGCCGCTGTCGCGGCATTGGCGAGCTGCTCGACGAGGTTCAGAAACTTGCGGCCATCGCCGTCGGCAAAACCGATGACGGCGTCAAGCGCGGATGGCTCGAACTCGAGTTCGCCCAACACCGCCTGCGCTCGCCCGAAGAGCTGCCGCAATTCCTCGTCGGATAGCGGCTTGAGCACATACACCTGCGCGCGCGACAGCAGCGCGCTATTGACCTCGAAACTGGGGTTCTCCGTGGTCGCGCCGATGAGCGTCAGCCGGCCCGTTTCCACGTGCGGCAGCAAGGCGTCCTGCTGACTTTTGTTGAGCCGGTGAATTTCATCGAGGAACAGCACGGTCGAGCGGCCCCGGTGGTCGAGCATCTGCTGGGCACGCGCGGCGGCTTCTCTCAGTTCCTTGACGCCGGCGGCGACGGCCGACTCGGCGATGAACTCGTAGTCGAAAGCCCGCGCGGCAAGCCGCGCAATCGTCGTCTTGCCGACGCCCGGCGGCCCCCACAGGATGAACGAATGCAGACGTTGGGAGTCGAGTGCGAGGCGCAGCGGCTTACCCGGGCCCAGCAGATGAGACTGCCCGACGACGTCGTCGAGCGATTCGGGCCGAAGCTGTTCGGCGAGCGGCGCGCGAGGCTGGGTGGCAAAGAGGTCGGTCATGGTGCGGATAGTGAGCGGCTTTTCCGGTGGCGGACGTGCGGGCCCACGGATTTGAGTGGCCGCAAAAACACGCCGTTATATCTTGTGAGTCGACAGAAGAATACTCGTTTCAGTACTCGCGATGCCGTCGATCAAGCGAATCGCGCCGAGCACCCGATCGAAGTTTTCCAGTGAATCCGCCCGCAACTCCGCGATGAGGTCCCAACGCCCATTGGTGCTGTGGATCGTCGCGACATTGGGATGGCCGCGAAGCACCTTGAGCACGTCGGCCGCGCGGTTGCCTTCGACCGCAATCGACATCAGCGCCCGGATCCGGTGCGCCTCCGCCGCGGGTTTCAGGCGCACGGTATAGCCCACGATCACGCCGCTCTTTTCCAGCCGCGTCAGCCGGTTTTGCACCGTGGCGCGAGCGACGCGCAAGTGCTTCGCCAGCGTCACCACGGACATGCGCGCGTCGTCGCGCAGTAAGGCAATCAACTGCCGGTCGATGTCATCGAGATCGATCATTTTCTTGTGCCTACGCCGGTTTCAGGCCGGGTTCCGTTCAGGCTGCTTCGAGCAAACCTGGGTCAGATAGCAGCGCGAATTGTACAAAACGCGCATTCCGAGTGCGCATCTTGACACTTCAGCGCGCAAAACTGCAATGTTTGTTGTCTTTTTGTTGGCGCGGGGGCACGGAATAATTTCGCTATCGCTCCGCTTCGGAGCCTGCAGCAACAACGGAGACATCCCCATGACCCGCTTCCTCGACGTACCTGCAACGTACCGGCTCGTCGCCGATATCGGTGTGCCGCGCTTTCTCGACGAACTTGCCCAGACCATCCGGGCCGACTATCTGCGCTGGAGCGAGTTCGACAAGTCGCCGCGCGTCGCCTGCCATTCGCGACTCGGCGTCATCGAGTTGATGCCCGTGGCCGACGCGGAACTGTTTGCCTTCAAATACGTGAACGGCCATCCCATCAATGCCGAGCGCGGCATGCAAACCGTCATGGCGTTCGGCGCACTGGCCTCGGTGGATACCGGCTATCCGCTGTTCCTTTCCGAACTCACCTTGACCACGGCGCTGCGTACCGCGGCGACCTCGGCGCTCGCGGCCAAGGCATTGGCGCGTCCCGACTCGCGACGAATGGCCTTGATCGGCAATGGCGCGCAAAGCGAGTTTCAGGCCATTGCGTTCCATACGCTTCTAGGTATCGACGAGCTTCGCGTGTTCGACGTCGACCGCCATGCCACGGACAAACTCGTTCGCAATCTTGCGGCGTGGCCGCAATTGCGCATTGTCCGCGCGACGTCGGTTGCGCAAGCGGTGCGCGGCGCCGATATCGTCACGACCGTGACCGCCGACAAGGCCTACGCAACGATCATCACGCCGGACATGATCGAACCGGGCATGCATCTGAACGCCGTGGGCGGCGACTGTCCGGGCAAGACCGAACTACATGCCGATGTGCTGAACATGAGCCGCGTGATCGTCGAGTACGAACCGCAGACCCGCATTGAAGGCGAGATTCAGCAACTGGCCGCCGACTCGCCCGTGATCGAACTGTGGCGCGTGTTGCGTGGCGAGATCGAAGGACGCGAAAACGCACGACAGGTCACCGTATTCGACTCCGTCGGCTTCGCGCTCGAAGACTATTCGGCACTGCGCTATTTGCATGCGCTGGCGCAGACACACGATGTCGGCATTGAAGTCGCGCTGATTCCGCCTGCCGCGGATCCGAAGGATCTGTTCGGCGAACTCGCACCGGCCGCCATGGCGCAGGCTCGTACCGACCACGCATTGGCGTCGGCCTGACGCGCAGCCCGCCCTCGACGCGCACGCCCTCTTACTCCCGCGATCCCTATCCATGAGCCTTCTGTCGATTCAGGCGCCTTCCGCTGTCGTCGTGATCCGCCCGCATTGTTTTTATCCCAACCCCGAGACGGCAAGTGACAACGCGTTTCAGCGCACAGGCGGTCTCACAGGTCGCCAGGAAGCGGAGTCGCTCGCGGCCGCCGCCTATGACGAAGTGACGGCCGCCGCGGCGGCGTTGGAAACCGCGGGCGTGCGCGTTCATCTCTTCGAGGACGACGGATCACGGGGCACGCCCGATTCCGTGTTCCCGAACAACTGGTTCTCGACGCATCCCGGCGGCCACGTCGCGTTGTATCCGATGCACTGCGTCAATCGCCGGCGCGAGCGCAGAACGGATGTGATCGAGATGTTCAAGGCACAGTATCGGGTGCAGGACGTCATCGACTATTCGGGCCTCGAATACGACGACGTGTTTCTCGAAGGCACCGGAGCCATGGTGCTGGATCACATCGCGCGCATTGCGTATACGGCGCGCTCGCGCCGAGCGGATCCGGTGGCGCTCGAACGATTCTGCACGAACTTCAACTTCGAGCCGGTATGCTTCGACGCCGTCGACTCAACAGGTCGTGCGGTGTATCACACCAACGTCATGATGAGCGTCGCGACAGAGTTCGCGTTGATCGGGCTAGACCTGATCGCCGATGAACGTCGGCGCGCCGAAGTGCGGGCGCGTCTGATGGAAAGCGGACGCGTCGTGATCGATCTCGACGCGTCGCAGATCGGCAACTTTGCCGCAAACGCGCTCGAACTATCCGGCAGCGATGGACGCGTGCTCGCGCTTTCGGAACGGGCCGCGTCGTGCCTGACGGCGCGGCAGAAAGCGCTGATCGAACGTTCTGCCCGACTGCTGCCGCTGCGCGTTCCCACCGTCGAAATGGCCGGGGGCTCGGTGCGTTGCGTGCTGGGGGGCATTCATTTGTCGCGGCGACCCGTCTGAACGCGCTCCGGATGGCGGTGCAACCGACGCTCCACTCGACGCGCCCCACGCTTGCAGCTATCTTACGGACACGCACGATTGAAGGGCATAACCATGGAAGTATCGAGCCCGCGAAGGAAGTGCTGATCATCTCGCCGTACTTCGTCCCCGGCAAAAAAGGCGTGGAATGGATGCGCGCGCAAGCACAGCGCGGCGTGCGCGTCACGGTGCTGACGAACTCGCTCGCCGCCACCGACGTCGCCGCGGTTCACGCGGGATATCAGCGTTATCGCAAGGATCTGCTCGACGCCGGCGTGCATCTGTACGAATTGAAGCCCGATGTTGACAAGAACGCCGACGGGAACACCGGCGAGAGGAAGAAGTCGATTCTGGGTTCATCGAAAGCCTCGCTGCATGCGAAGACCTATGTGTTCGACAGAACCAGCATCTTCATCGGCTCGATGAACCTCGACCCTCGTTCGATCACGCTCAACACGGAAATCGGCGTGTACTGCGAAAGCGCCCCGCTTGCGGCGCAAGTCGTGGATGGACTCGAGCCGAAGCTCGATCAGATCGCGTGGCGGCTCGAAGCCCGCACGGATGCAAACGGCACGAGCAGGATCGTCTGGATCGACACCGCGCCGGATGGCAAGGTCAGCGAACTCGACGAACCCGGCGTGTCGAGCATGAAGCGTGTTGGCATCTGGTTTCTCGGCTTGTTGCCGATCGAGTCGGAGTTGTGACGGCGCGACTTGGCATGGGACGTCACGACGACCGTGCGCATGTGGCAATGTTGCAGCGGCGAAAAGTCAGACTCCAGCGCGTTACCGTTTGATCCTCAAATACGCCCGGCTGATCGCGGGCCGCGTATGCACCCATAACCGCGAGGCCAGCCACGAAGCCGGCCGGTCACGTACTTCCAGGCGAGTGATCGAGCGAGCCGCGCCGTCATGACGCCCCGCATAGTTCGAACCCGTCTCGCAGGTGTAAAAGTGCCGGAAGCCGGCCTGAGCCGCGATGCGGCGGTAGTCGCCGTCGTGGTATCCCTGTGGCCAGCACAGATGATCCGATACGGCGCCCAGTCGTTGCTCCAGCATGGCGCGTGCGCTGGCGAGATCGCGTGTCAGCCCGGCGCATTTTTTCTCTGCATTAGCGGATACCCGATCCCATCGCACATGGCTATGCGTGTGACTGTGAAATTCGAACGTGCCGGCTTCACGCATCGCGTCGATCTCAGACCATCGAAGAATGGCGCGATCGGGTTCGCCGTTTTCGATCGCTACTTCGCCATCGCGGTGATTGAGCAACGCGGGTACCACGCCGCCCGAACGCGCGTGCGCACGCACCGGTCCTTCGCCGATCCAGCTCGTCACCAGAAAGCACAGCGCGGTCAATCCGTGTGCCTGCAGAATCGGATGCGCATGCACCCAGTTGTCGAGATAGCCATCGTCGAAAGTCAGCACGACGGACTTCCTCGGCAAGGGCTCTCCCGCCAGATAGGCCGACAGTTGCGCGCTGCCGACGGTCGTGTAACCCGCGCCGGCCAGATACGCCATTTGCGCGGCGAAGTGTTCCGGCGACACCGTGATCATGCCTGGCGAGGTGCTGATGTGGTGATACATCAGCACGGGCACCGCGCGCGCGAACTTCGTCATGCCGCCGCCCGCCGTTCGCCGTAGTAAGCGCGCCGGGCGTAGATGCCGCGCATGTAGCAGTCGATCGTCTCGTTCGCCATGGCGTCCACCGTGAAGCGGCTATCGGTCTTCAGACGCGCGGCAAGCCCCAGGCGCGCGCGCAGGGGCGCATCGTCGATCAGACGCGCGAGCGCGCTCCGCAATGAATCGATGTCGTGCGCCGGCACCAGCAGGCCATTCACGCCGTCGTCGATCAACTCGGGCACGCCATCGACGTGCGTGCCGATCACCGGCAGACCCACCGCCATCGCTTCGATAAACGATTGTCCGAGCGCTTCCTGATGGGTGGGCAAAACGAACAGATCGCAGCCACGCAGCACGTTGGTGATGTCCGTGCGAAAGCCGAGCAGATGAATGCGATGGGACAAGCCCATGTCATCGACAATCGTCTTGATCTTCTCGAACCACACGCCGTCGCCCGCCATCACGACATGCAGATTGGGGCGCTCTGCCAGCATCGGCCTAACGGCCGCGATCAGATCCTCGTGGCCTTTCTTCTCGCGGACGATCGCCACCATGCCGGCGACGACCGCCTCGGCGTCCAGTCCGAGTTCATCACGCAACGTGGAGCATGTCCCTGCTTCCGGCTTCAGGATGCCGTCGTAAATCGTCTCCACGCGGTGTTCCTGCACGCCGGCGGAGATCAGGTACTTCCGCACATGATGGCTGACCGCGACAACGCGATGAGGAATCCAGTTGTACGTGGCGAGCGACGTTATCGGCAACGCCAGATGCCGCGTGCGCACGATGAACGGCGTTCCCGCGAGCCGCCCCGCCATGCCGGCGACGAGGCTGTCATGGCCGCTGTGCGTATTCAGCACATTGAAGCGACGACGCTCGAGCAGCGAGCGGATCGTGAGCATGGAGCGCAGGTCCGCGCCAGCGCGCATGCGCGCGTGATGCACCTGGAAGCCTTCAGCGTGCGCGCGAATACCAAGGCGCGCGTCTTCCGGACAAACCAGCTCGACGTTGTGACCCAGCGCCCGCAACGCGATCATTTCCTTGAGCGTGCGAACCTCCTGGCCTCCCCATCCCCGCGACGACTCACTATGAAGAACACTTAATGCTTTCATGCGCTGACTGGCTCCCCGGCGCCCTTCCTATGGACGACGACCCGGTTCGTAATGGTTTGTAATATTTGCCCCGGACTGCTGCGACCTTGGGGCAAACGCTGTGTTCATGGGGGGAAGCGAATTTGAAGTTGCGTCAGCCGGTGACGGGTGACGTCCGTGTTAAACGGACTGGCATGACTTCTCGTTGACACTCAACTTTCAAGTTGTGGCGGGAGTATTTGGGTAGCTTCCCGTTTTGTAAATAGCCAAACATACTGATCCCGGCGGTTTGAATCGGCGCAAACGTTGTCGCCGGGTAAGTGTTGGTTTTTGCGCAGTTGATGCGGCGGGGAAAAGGAGTGAACGCAGAAAGCGCTTGACTGGGAATGACGTTTAGCGTGCGTCGAGGGCGTCGGGGATGCCTTCAGTTTTTGCCGCGGCGGCGACTGCGGTTTCGAACGATCGAGACCGGGCGTATTGCGGCGGAGCGGACCGCCGCAATGTGCAGAGCGACCTCCTCAAATGACCGATTTCATAAGAGGAATAATCGATAGGCCGCGCTGTTGTTTTGCTCTGTTGGCTTACGCCATTGTCAGCTTCGTTTCGAGGAACGGCATGATATTGCCCATCGCGCGGGACACGTAGGCCTCTTTTTCTCCGACGGGAGCGACGTAATGCAATGCGCTCTCCGCCGCGTCGATCCCTTCCAGACGGGCGATGATCCAGGCGGCGAGGTAGGTCGAAGCCAGACAGCCCCCGGCGGTCGCCACGTTTCCGCTGACGAAAATAGGCTGATTCAACACGTCGATACCCGCTTCCTGGACCCACGGCTTGGTCGTCAGATCGGTACAGGCCGGCACGCCTTCGAGCAGGCCCAACTTGGCGAGTACGAGCGTGCCCGAGCATTGCGCGGCCAGCAGCTGTTTTGACGGGTCGAGCTGCAATTGCGCCATCAATGCGCTATCGGCGACAACTTCACGTGTCTGTCTGCCGCTGCCCACGATCACCGCGTCCGCATCACAAGCCTCTTGCAGTGAAGCCTGGGCTTCGATGACCACGCCATTCATCGACTTGACCCGCGCGGTGGGACTGGCGATCGACACCCGCCAGCCCGGCTTCTTGACGCGATTGAGGACGCCGAGTGCGATAAGCGAGTCGAGTTCGTTGAAGCCTTCGAAAGTAAGAATGGCGATGTGCATGATGTGCTCCGCGAGTCCAGGGGTGCTTGCTGTTTGCCGCCGCTACATGAGGCCACGCCAATGAAAGTCGGCCAGTCCCGCAGTTGCGCAAACAGAGTTGCGATACGGCATCGTATGGCCGAGAATCAATACAATCAAATAATTGTCATGGATACATTTGCGCATGCCCACCTCCCGGTACAAGTTGCTAGTCGACAGAATGTCGGCCGATATTCGCACTGGACGCCTCGCGCCCGGCACGCGCTTGCCGACTCACCGGCAGCTCGCCGCCAAGGAGGGACTCGCGCTCGTCACCGCGTCGCGGGTCTATGCCGAGCTCGGGGCGATGGGATTGGTCAGCGGCGAAACCGGCCGCGGCACCTTCGTGCGAGAAATATCCTTGCCTCCGCGCCTGGGCATCGACCAGCATGCCGGCGCCGCGGGTTTGGCGGACCTCAATTTCAACAATCCGTCCCTCCCCGGCCAGGCCGAACTTCTCAGAAGCGCCCTGCGCCAGCTCGCGTCCTCCGGCGATCTGGATGCGTTATTGCGCTATCAGCCGCACGGCGGCCGCACGCATGAACGGGAGATCGTCGCACGTCATCTGGCGTGTCGAGGGCTGGCGGTCAAAGGCGATCAGGTCGTGATCGTGAACGGCGCGCAGCATGGTCTGACAGCTACCGTTCTGGCGCTCCTGAAGCCCGGCGATGTGGTCGCGGTCGACGCATTGACCTATCCGGGCTTCAAGGTGCTAGCCGAAACGATCCGGCTCGAACTGGCGCCGATTCCGGTTTCCGACCAGGGCCCCGATCTGAACGCGCTCGAACGCTTGTGTCGAACCAGAAAAGTGCGTGCCATCTACACGATGCCGACACTCCATAACCCGCTAGGCTGGGTCATGAAGGCGCATCTCCGGCACGAGTTGGTGTCGATTGCCCGAAAGCACGAACTGCTCATCATCGAGGACGCCGCGTATGCCTTCCTCGCGGAAGACCCGCCGCCCCCATTGGCAGCGCTCGCGCCTGAGACGACGGTGTACGTCTCGGGGCTATCGAAAAGCATCGCCACCGGCCTGCGAGTCGGTTTCGTTGCCGCGCCCGATCGCTGGGTCGCACCGATCGAGCGTGCGATCCGGGCCACCACCTGGAACACGGCCGCCGTAATGACCGCCATTGCCTGCGGCTGGCTGGACGATGGCACGGTCACACGTCTGGAGATAGAGAAGCGCCGGGATGCAAGGGTCCGGCAATCGATGGCCGCCGAGGTCCTCGCCGGACTGCGACGCGTTTGTCATCCGGTGTCCTACTTCCTCTGGCTTCCTCTCGCGGAAGAGGTCCGCGCCGACGTGGTTGCGATGGCGCTCGTGCGCGAGGGAATTTCAGTCTCGACAGCCGAGCCTTTCTCGACTTCTGAGCACGTACCCCATGCGATTCGCGTGGCGCTCGGGTCCGTTGAATTGACCACACTCCGGGAGTCGTTGGAAAAGATTAAAAGCGTGATCGCCTCCTACACCTATTGAAGCGGCGTAAGCGGAAGCGCGCCTTGCGTCGGACATAGCGAACGGCCGTCGTCGCGTCGTCAGTACGCCAGCGCCACCGGGAAAAATTATCGATCCACAGGCTGTTTTCGATCAGCAATTTCACGAGCGACACCCCACGCGATTTTGGCTACCACGCGGGCACCGTACGATTTCCATCAGCCTTCGCGACAAGCAAAAGGCCCTGAGTCGTGCCCCGATGCGTCAGCCCCGTCTCCATTTCTGCGAGTACCCGATCGTGAAAACACTGAAGTGCACCACCGCCATGTTTGCTCTGGCATTAGCGACGTCGCCGTTCTCGGCTCGCGCGGACGTCACCGTGAAAATTGGCCAGGTGTCGCCGCTAACCGGCGAACTCTCGCATATCGGCAAGGATGACGAGAACGGCGTCAGGCTCGCGATCGAGGATCTGAATAGCAGGAAACTGCGTATCGGTGGACAGTCCGTGACGTTCGCGCTCGACTCGCAGGACGACGCCGCCGATCCCAAGACGGCAGTGACCGTGGCGCAAAAACTCATCGATGACAAGGTGGCGGGCGTCGTGGGACATGCGAATTCCGGCACGTCCATTCCCGCGTCCAAGATCTATTCCGACGCGGGCATTCCGATGATCACGGAGTCCGCGACCAACCCGAAGCTGACGGCGCAAGGCTACAAGTCGGTGTTTCGCATGGTTGCCAACGATGTCAGACAGGGAACGGTGATCGGCACCTACCTCGTCAAGGACCTGAAGGCGTCCAGGGTTGCCATCGTCGATGACCGCACGGCATACGGCCAGGGCCTCGCCGACGAGGTCGAGAAGGCCGTCAAGGCGGCGGGTGGCACCGTCGTGGCTCGAGAATACGGAACGGACAAAACGACCAACTGGATGGCCGTGCTGACCACGATCAAGAGTCATGTTCCAACCGGAATCGTGTTCACGGGTGGCGATACGCAGGCAGCCTCGTTCGCGCAACAGGCGCAGAAACTCGGCCTGAAGGCGAAACTGATTGCAGGCGATGAAGCGTGCACGCCGCAGTTCATCAAGCTGGCCGGATCGGCCATGACGGACAACACGTACTGCACGCTGGCAGGCGTGCCGCCTTCGAAGATGCCGCAGGGCGATGCGTTCTTCAAACGCTTCCAGCAGCGCTTCGGCACGCCTGTGCAACTCTACGCGCCTTATGCATACGATGCCGTGATGGCCATGGCGGGCGCGATGCAGGCAGCCGATTCCACCGACCCGAAGGTCTACCTCGCCAAGCTCCAGACTTTGAAAATAGATGGCGTGACCGGCCCCATCCAGTTCGATGCGAATGGCGACATTCGCAACGGCGCGATCACCGTTCGCCAGTTCGGACAAGGCGACTGGCACGATCGCAGCGTCGTCAGATAGCGAGCGGGTCTATTCCTCGAGATCGACGGGCACCGTCAAGCCGACCTTGACGCGGCTCATGCTGACCAGCGTCTTGAAGCGCTTGACGTTGTTGTTCGCGAAGAAGAGCTGCCGGGTCAACTCGTTGTACTGCTCCATATGCCGCACCGTCATGACGAGTACGAAGTCCCACTCGCCGGCGACGTAATAGCACTGCTGAACTTGCGGACACTGTGAGAACGTCCGCTTCATCGCGTCCAGCAGGTCGATCTGTTCACTCTCGACCTCGATGGACGTGATGATCGTGAGCGGCGATCCGACCTTCTCCGGCGCAACGATTGCCGCATACCGTTCGATCACGCCTTCGTCGGCAAGACGGCGCAGGCGCCGGTTCACGGCGGCAGTGGACAGACTGACGCGTGACCCAAGCTCGGTTTGCGGAATCTGCGCGTCCTGCTGTATTTCGCGCAGCAGCTTTCTGTCGAAGGTATCGAGAGTCGCGGCCATAGTCGTGCGTCAGCCCAGTCAAATGAGATTTTTTTTCATAAACAACCTGCATTTTGCGTCATATCGATGCGGGTCAAGCAATATTATTTTGGTGAAAGGTGACGAGTCGAGGGTGCGCTTCACGTCCGCTTCCCGACTGAAATCACGTTGTCCAACCGTCTTTCCGGAGTTCAATTGCAATGCTCATCGCCAACAAGCATGCGTCACGTACGTGCTACCCCAGTGACCTGACGCGGATCCTGAACGTGGCGGCGGCCCGGCAAAGCCGTGCATGGCTGTCGCATTGGGATCACCTCAATCCAAAGGCAACGCCGCTCTGGGATTTACCCGATGCCGCGGCGCGACTGGGCGTCGCGAAGCTATGCGTGAAAGACGAGTCCGTGCGCTCCCCGCTCGGCAGCTTCAAGGCGCTGGGCGCGCCCATCGCACTGGTCCGGCTGATCCTGCGCCTTTGGCCGATGCACGACCTCGACGCAATCGCCGTGATCGAAGGACGCTGCAAGGACATGCTCACGCATCTGACGGTGATCAGCGCGACGGACGGTAACCACGGCAAGGCGCTGGCGGCGGCCGCGCAAACCGTCGGCTGTGAATGCGTGATCGTGCTGCATGCCAATGTGAGCGTCGAACGCGAGCAGGCGATCGCTGCGTACGGTGCGAAGATCGTCCGCATCGCGGGCAACTACGACGAGTCGGTCGAAGAGGCAGCCCGGCTTGCTGCTGCAAACGGCTGGCATGTCGTTTCGGACACCTCGTACGAAGGCTACGAGGACATTCCTCGCGACGTGATGCAGGGATACGGAACCGTGGCAGCCGAAGTCATCGAGCAAAGCGCCAACGATCAGGCCGTCCCGGCATTTACCCACGTCTTTCTGCAAGGCGGCGTGGGCGGCCTTGCCGCGGGTATCGCGAGCTTTCTGTGGGAGACCTATGGCGCTGATCGGCCACACTTCGTCGTGGTCGAGCCGCAGCAGGCCGATTGCCTGTATCAAAGCGCGCTCGAAGGCCGCGCGGCAAGAACTCGCGGAGCGATCGATTCGCTGATGGCCGGGCTGGCTTGCGGCGAGACATCGCCGCTCGCGTGGAAAATCCTGCAGCCTTGCATCGATCACTTCATGACCATCCAGGACGACGATGCGATCGATGCCATGCGTACATTGGCCGGCGGCTCCGGGCGCGATGTGCCGCTGGTGGTTGGCGAGTCGGGCGCTGCGGGTTTCGCGGGTCTGACCGCGCTAATGTGCGACGCGAATCTGGCGCGAGCGGTCGGCTTGAATGCGGATTCGCGAGTGCTCGTCATCAGTACGGAAGGCGCGACCGCGCCCTCCGTTTACGCGCAATGCGTGGGCGAAACGGCTGCATCGGTCCTGGAACGCCAGGCCGATTGGCTCGGCCACCTCGCCCACTCATCGGCAGATATGGCATGACGCGTCGACATGCATTGAATTCGAACAGGATCTGAAACCATGGAAACGTCCCTGCAATCGCAGTTGAAAAGCTGGCGACAGCATCTGCATCGGCATCCGGAAACCGGCTTCGAGGAAGTCGCGACCGCCGATTACGTGGCGAACATTCTGCAAACACTCGGCCTCGAGGTTCACCGTGGAATTGGCGGTACCGGACTCGTGGCCAATCTCACCGTTGGGTCGGGAAAAGGCGTGATTGGACTGCGTGCCGACATGGATGCGCTCAATATCCTCGAAAACGCGCCTGAGCGTTCGCATGCGTCGTGTACGCACGGCAAGATGCACGCGTGTGGTCACGACGGCCACATGTCCATGATCCTCGGCGCGGCGCGCCTGCTTGGCGAGCGGCGCGACTTCAACGGTACGGTGCGGTTTATCTTCCAGCCCGCGGAGGAACACGGCCGCGGCGCAAAAGCGATGATGAGCGACGGACTCTTCGAGCGCTTCCCTGTCGACGCGATCTTCGGTGCGCACAATATGCCTGGCCAGCGGATCGGAACATTCGCGACCCGAGCCGGCGGAATCATGGCGAGCGAGGATAACTTCGTCATCCATATCAAGGCGCGCGGTACGCACGCGGCGCGGCCGCACATGGGCGTGGATCCCATCGTGATCGCGTCGCAAATCGTGCTGGCGCTTCAGACCATCGTTTCGCGCAACCTGGATCCGGGCTTACAGGCGGTGATTTCCTGCACCGAGTTCATCACGGACGGCATTCGCAACGTCATCCCGTCGAATGTGACGATCAAAGGCGACACGCGCAGCTACGCGCCGGAGGTGCAGCACATGCTTGCCACCCGCATGCGCGAAATCAGCGAAGGGATCTGCCACGCGCACGGGGCGGAGTGCTCGTTCGAATACACGCACGAATTTGCACCGACCGTGAACTCGGGGGATTATGTGGAGCTTGCCGTCTCGGCGGCCCGCAATATCGTCGGCGCCGAAAACGTCGAAGCCAACGTGCAGCCCATGATGATCTCCGAGGACTTCGGCGCCTTCCTGCAGGTCGTGCCGGGCAACTTTGCCTTCATCGGCAACGGGGATACGGGCAAGACGGGCGGCGTGCCGTTGCATAATGCAACGTATGACTTCAATGACGATATTTTGCTAACGGGTGCGCGATACTTCGCGGAAATAGCGAGGCTCGCACTCCCTCTCGCCTGAGACCGCTGATAAGCTCGTCAATGTTTGGCGAGAGTCCGGCGATAAAGGCCGCCTCCTCCTCATCATTACGAACGCAAACATCATCATGAAAGCTACCCCGGTTGTTGAAGACGCCATCTTTCACGCCCCGGAAGTCGTCGCCCTGCGGCAGAACCTTGCGCTGGCACTGCGTGCCGCCGCGCATCACGGCCTCGGCGAAGGGGTATGCAATCACTTCAGCATCGCACTGCCCGGCGAGCGCGGGCTTTTCCTGCTGAATCCGCGCGGCCTGATGTGGAGCGAAATCAAGGCGGACGACATCGTCATCGTGGATGGTCTCGGCAATCGCATCGCCGGCCGGCATGAGGTCGAGCCTACCGCCATGTTCATCCACGCGGCGGTCCATGACATCGCGGGCAAGCAGTGCGTGCTGCATACGCATATGCCCTATGCAACGGCCTTGACGCTGACTGAGGACTGCGGCCTCGATACCACGCTGTCGCAAAACGCAATGCGCTTCCACGGCCGGATCGCCTTGGACCGCGAGTACAACGGCCTGGCACTGGACGCCGGAGAAGGCGAACGGATCGCGCATGCGATGAATGGCAGCGACATCGTGTTCCTCGGCAACCACGGCGTGGTGGTGTGCGGCGAGCGCATCGACTACGCGTACGATGATCTTTACTATCTGGAACGGGCTTGCCAAAGCCAGGTGTTGGCGCTTTCCACGGGGCGGGCACTGAAGCCGGTGAACCCTGCCCTCGCGGCGCGCGTGGCAAATCAGGTGCAAAGCGAGCGGGCGCAGTCGGAACTGTTCTTCACGGCGTTGAGGCGCACACTTGGCGAACCTGAGTAGCGGACCACGGCGAGACGGGGTTGCGGCCGCGCCGCGTTTCGTGCAGAGTAGCAACTAATGAAAGACGAGGAAGCGAAGCCAACTGGCGCTCCGCCTCGATCATTTCGGCGCGGTATCGTCCGCTATTGAATAGAACCGAGTACCGAACGAGCAGCAAGACATCATGGACTTTTTGAGCATTCTCCCGCAACGACCTCCGGTGCCCGCCATGGCGGCCGGAGTCTGCTCGAGAACTCAATATGCGCGACAGAGGGGCTAAGCGCCTGCGCCTCGCGTGAGAATCGATGATCCGGACGCCCCTTGCGGGCGTTTTTTCATTTCAGGCCTGTTTTTACGCTGAATTCCGAATCCGGAGCACATCATGAAATTCTCACAGCAATTTTTCGCCAACAGTTTCTTCGAGCAGGACAACACCCGGCTGGAACTGACCGATCTCGCCCGCAAGGCATGCCTCGTCCATCAGGACGCTGCGGGACTCTACTCCTGGATGTCGCTCGGCCTGAGAGCGCAGCGGCGCGTCGAGCGCATCGTGCGCGAGGAGATGGAACGCGCCGGCTTTTGCGAAATCCAGATGAGCCTGCTGCAGGACGCCGATCTGTGGCGGCAAACCGGGCGGCTGGACGTGTATGGCGATGAGCTGATGCGGCTCACGAGCCGCTCTGGCCGGCTGTTTTGCCTCGGCGCCACGTGCGAGGAATTGGCCACCAACATGGTCAAGACGCACTACAACAGGACGGACATGAGCCTGGGCCTCTATCAGTTCGGCAACAAATACCGCGACGAACTGAGGACACGCGGCGGCCTCGCGCGCGCCAAGGAGTTCATCATGAAGGACGGCTATTCCTTCAATGCCACGGAAGACGGCGCGCGCGCGGCGTACGAGGCCGTTCGCGAAGCCTATGTGCGCATGTTCCGGCGACTGGGGCTGGACGCCATCGTGAAGTCCAGCGACAACGGGGAAATCGGCGGGCAAAGCTCGGAGGAGTTTCATGTCCTCAGCGAGCTCGGCGAAGACGAGACCGACGGCCAGAAATCGCTCGAGTGCGCGCACATTTTCGACCTGGGCGACCGTTACTCCAAGGCTATGGGGTTGGTGAACGCCAGAGGCGAATTCGTCAGAATGGGCTGCTTCGGCGTGGGCGTCTCACGCCTCGCCATGCTCCTGCTCAGCCGACAGCGCGACGAACGCGGCTTTTGGGGCAGCGAGTCATTCAACACCTTCGACGTCGTGCTCACGGTCATTGACTGGGAACGTCAGGAACGCCAGGAGGCTGCCCAGGCGCTGCTGTGCGATCTGCAAACAAGAGGATTGAGCGTGCTGGTCGACGATCGCCTCGCGCAAGCCGGAAAGAAGCTCGCCGATGCCGAGTTGATCGCGTGCCGGCAACGCGTCGTGGTCAGCGGCAAAGCACTCGCGTCGGGCCGCTTCGAGTGGATGGATCGGCGGACTCTTGCGCGTGAAGATGCGTCGGCGGCGGAGATCGTGGCGCTTTGCGCGAGATAGCTCTGACAACGTGTGTGGTTCGGTATCTGCTTCAGGGCGGGCTGGCTCGTTACTGATCCGCGCACGCCCGCAAGCAGAGGAGCGTCATGTTAGCAGCGGGGTTTTCATGCGCGCTCACAGGACTTGCGCAATGACCGCCTCACCGAAGCCACTTCCGCACATCCTTCTCCCATTCCGGGTCGCCGCAGCCCTGCGGGTTTTCCGGCCCGAGCACGGTGATGTAGCCTTTGCTCTTCATGCACGATTCGTAGGCGCGAACTTTCGTGCATTGACCCGGGCCCGCGTTCCGTGACACGGCTTTGCATTGCGCGATCGTCCTGTCCATCGGACCGAAGTCCATATCGCTTGCCTGGTTGAGCATCGGCGCGTCGGCGCCCGACGCGGAGAACTCGACCGGGCCGGTCTGTGCGCAGGCACTCAATGCACCGGCCAATACGGTAATGAAGAGAAGGTGAACACGCGGTTGCATGGGGCGGCTCCTGTTTGGCAGAGGTTGCGAAATCATACGCCCGCGCGGGTGTATATCGTTACCGTTAGCTCCCATGGAAGCGTCGAGCATGATTCACACGTTTCTCACCAGCGCCAGGTCGTGTCATGATTTGCCTACCGAGCGTTTCGCATCGACCAACGCCTTGCCCGCTCTGAACGCCCGCCGGCTTTCACCTCAATGGAAACTTTCAACACCGACATGACCACGCCCACATCGAATGCTTCCCCCGGCATCGCCTTGGCCCGTCTGAACGCCCTTGGCCTCGCCTTGCCGAATGTGCCCGCGCCACGCGGCGCGTTCAAACCGTTTTCACGCTCCGGCTCGTTGATCTTCCTCTCCGGACAAATCTGCGAATGGGAAGGCGAAGTGCGATTCAGCGGTCCGGTCGGCGAAGTTCACGATCTTCAGGCCGGACAGCAAGCCGCGCAGATCTGCGCGCTGAACCTGCTGGCGGCGTTGCAGCTCGCGCTGGACGGCGACCTGGACCGAGTGGTCTGTTGCCACCGCGTCGGCGGCTTCGTGTATGCGACGCCCGGTTATCCGGACGTGCCGAAAGTGATCAACGGGGCATCCGATCTCTTCTTCGAGGTGTTCGGCGAGCGCGGCCGGCATGCGCGGACGGCGGTCGGCGTCGCCACCCTGCCCGCCGCGGCATCCGTCGAGGTGGAGGCTATCTTCGAGGTTCGCTAAGGCGTCGCCGTTCCGAGCATCGGCATGGGATCTCTTCCGGCATGCGCTTCAGCCGCGAACATATCGACCAGTTCACGCGCGAACAGCGGCAGCGTGTCGAGATCGCGCACGCAGACATGGAGCCTGCGCAACGCCCAACTATCGGTCAACGCGATCGCGGTAATGCGCATGGTTGGCACGAGCCTGCGCGCCACGGAGTCGGGAATCACGCCGATGCCGACGGTCGCCTCGATCATCCGGCACACCGCGTCGAAATTGCCCATCTCAGCGCGAAAGCGGAACGGCCGCCCGGCCTCGGCAGCAGCCCGCACGAGGAACGCGTGAATCGCGCTCCATTCCGACAAGCCGACGTAATCGAACCCAAGTGTTTCGGCGAATGCCACCGCTTCACGGCCTTCCAGCACGTGACCGCTCGGCACGATCAGCACGAGGCGATCGTCGCGACATGGCAAGTAGTGCAGGTTTTCCGCAGGCGGACAGCCCGCGACAATGCCGAGATCGGCAGCGCCGTCGGCAACCGCCCTTGCAATCGCCTGACTGCCGCTCTCGCGCAGTTCAAGGTCGACATCCGGATGCGAGGCGAGAAAACGGCTCAGGATGTTCGGCATCACCTCCATCATCGCCGTGGTATTGCCGAGCACGCGCAGGCGCCCTTTGACGCCTCGCGCGAATTCCTGCATATCGCCGTGCAACTGCTCGACCTGCGCGATGAGAATGCGCGCATGCCGCATCAGCTCCTCGCCGGAACGCGTGAGCGTCACGCCCTGATTGGTGCGGTACAGCAAAGGCGTGCGGAAATAGTCTTCGAGGTTCTTGATCCGCATGCTGGCCGCGGGCGCCGACAGGTGCGATTTCTCCGCCGCCCGCGTGAGACTCAATGAATCGCCGATGTTCACCATCAACTGCATGTCGGTCAGATCGAAATGCATCGCCATAACGTGGATTGTCTCCTCAGCGGCAAACCGGGGCGCGGGTGTCACGCTTTGCACGCGACCTCGCGCGTGACTTATGTTACCCCCTCCGGCGTGCCGCATCATCATGGCGATGTTCGCAAGCACGCATTCAGACCAGACCCAGGTCTTTGCGCACATTCGGCAAGAACTCCATCATCGCGACCTGAAACAGGAACTGCGCGCCCTGGATCATGATGAAGTTCATGCCGGCGTCGTGCAGCCGTTTCACCCGCTGACGCATTTCCTCCATCGTATAGGCGTAACTCGTATTAGCGCCGACCATGATGCCGCGCTCCTGCGCTTTCTTCACACCACGGTCCACCAGCTTCCACAGGTCCGGGCTATTGAAGTCCGGTTTCTTCGCATTGCCGCCCAGTACTTTCGACAGATCGGTCATGGCGAAGAAGAACATCTTCAGATCGGGATGGTCGAGTACCTTGTCGAAATCGTCGATGCCGCCCTGGCTCTCCACGTGCGGAATGATGTACGTGGCCTGCGCCATCTCGTCGGTGCGTTGCTCCCATTCGCGGCTGTTGAACGGATGAATCCATAGCGCGCGCCGGTGCCAGTCGCGCGCAATTTCCAGCGCCTCGTTGATTTCCTGCAGGCCCGAATGCGAGATCAGCACGTATTCCGCGCCCAGACCTTGCAGTCGCGACAGATCGACACCGATGCGCGCATCGTAGCCATGCCACGGATTGGTCTGCATGCGCACGACCGGCGTGATGCCGGCCGCCTCGCAGGTGCGGATCATGTTCTGCACGTCATGGAAGTCCATGCCGGTAAACATCATGTCGATCATGATCCAGTCGAAGCCGAGATGCGCGCACAGTTCCGCGGTTTCGGGATCGTTCGCCCACACGCCGAGTGCGGTGCGGCCCGATTTCATCGTGTCCATCAGCATGTTCTTCGGTTTCATACCCTGCTCCTTCAGACGCCCGCGAGCGGGCAGATTGCGCAGACGGCTGTCTGCTTCAGTTCGGTGTGACCGGTTGCATGGAACGCGGCGCGCTCCAACTGCGAAAGCAGGTCTTGAGAATCGCCATGAAGACGATGCCGACCGCCATCTGCAATAGCGAGTAACTCGCGAGGCGCGAGAAATCGCCGACATTCCACGCTTCGAATGCGAGTACGGAGAACGTGCGGTCCGCCGCGGTGTAGAGAATCACGACCATCGAGAGCTCGGTCATGAAGAAGCTGAAGAGCAGCAGCCAGGCCGCGATCACACTGGCGCGAATGAGCGGCAATGTGATGTGCGTGAACGTGCGCAACGGTCCATAGCCGCACACGCGCGCGCTTTCCTCGAGCTCGGGATGCACCTGGATCAGGCTGGCCGACACCGAACGCACCGCATAGGCGGTAAATCGGCCGACGAACGCGAAGACGATGATCAGCGTGGTGCCGTAGACGGAGAGCGGCACGTTGATCCAGAACAGCAGCATGCCGACGCCGAACGCAATGCCCGGCATCGAAATGGGCAGTAGGATCACGTATTCGAGCAGGCCCTTGCCACGCAGCCGGGTCCGCACGACGATCCACGCAATCACGATGCCCGCGAGCGTCGCCGTGGTCGCGGATATCACCGAGATGAGCACGCTGTTTTGCAGCGTGAACCACACGTCGTCCGACTGCAGATAGGCGATTGCCGTGGCGAACGAATATTCGCCGGACCAGGTGTAGCGCGACAGCGCCGCGGCGATCAGGATCGCGATCGGCGCGAGGATCGTGGACACGACATAAAGCGCCGCAAGCGCGCCGGTGGCCCAGCGCCAGCCGCCGAGTTCGACGAGCCGTGGCCGAAAACCTTTACCGCTGATGGTCGTGTAGACGCGCTTGCCGACCAGCACGCGTTGCAGCCATGTCGTGAAGCTCGACAACGCGAGCAGATAGATCGACAGCACAGCCATCACGCCATAGTTGGGCGGCACTTCCTGCGAGCCGATCCAGATACGCGAGGTCAGCATGAGAATCTGCCGCGACCAGCCGAGTACGACCGGCGTGCCGAAAAGGCCGATGGCGATCGTAAACGCCAGCACGGCGCCAGACAGCACGGCCGGCGTGAGCAGCGGTATCGTGATGCGGCGCATGGTCTGTAAAGGCGTGAGGCCGCACACCTGCGCCGCTTCCTCGAGGCTCGGGTCCATGCTGCGCAGCGCCGCCGCGACGATCATCATCACGTACGGCGCGAGATACAGGCCGATCACGATCAGCATGCCCCAGCGGCTGTAGACGTCCAGCACGCCCGGCAAACCGAGCGTCGTGAGCAGCCGGTTCATGATGCCGCTGCGGGGGGCGGCAAGGAGCGCCCACGCGACCGCGCCGACGAACGGTGGAATAAAGATCGGCAACTGGCTGATCCATTGCAGCACGCCGCGCATCCACGTATCGGTACGCTCGAAGATCCACGCGAACGACACGCCGAGCAGCGTGGCGATCGTGGCCGCGCCGCCCGACACGAGCAGCGTGTTCGCCAACGCGTCCCAGTAGATCCGTTTGCCCAGCACTTCGGCGAAGTAACGGCTCGTCAACGACGGCGCGCCTGCGTCCACGTCGAAGACGGCGCGATACAGCACGGCGCACAACGGCGCGATCACGAGGACGGCGACGGCGCCGCAGATCAGCACGACCGCCATGATCGCCGGCAACTGCTGCATGAACCGGTGGCGCTGCACGGTGTGACGCTCCGAAAGAGGCAGATCGGCCAAGGTCACGCTCCTATCACGCGTATGTCGTCCGCCGTCACTTCGATACTGACCGCGTCGCCCGGCAGACGCGGGCCCGCGTCGAGTTGCACGACGCTCATCTGGCCGAACGCGGTATCGATCCGATACTCGGTGCGATTGCCGACGAAACTCGCCTCGGCGACGCGCCCGGCAATCGAGCCAGGTGCGCCGGATTGACGCACACGCCACTTCTCCGGGCGAATGCACAACAGTTCGCCGGGCCGCGGCGGTTGCGCGAGCGCGGCGGGCAATGTCAGACCACCGGGCATCGCGAACACCGCGCCGTTCGTGCCCATTTGCCATTCGTAGTCCGCGATGATGTTCGCCCGCCCCAGAAACTCCGCTGCATGACGCGTGGCGGGACGATCGTAGAGATCCTTCGGCGCGCCCTTCTGGATTACCGTGCCGGCGTGATACAGGTAGACGGTGTCGGCAATCGACATCGCTTCTTCCTGATCATGCGTGACGAACAGAATGGTGCGGCCAAGACGCCGCTGCAATTCACGGATTTCGATGCGCATCTCCACGCGCAGTTTCGCGTCGAGATTGCTGAGCGGCTCGTCCATCAGAATGACGGGCGCCTCGGACACGATGGCGCGAGCGAGCGCCACGCGCTGCTGCTGGCCGCCTGATAACTGCGTCGCGCTGCGCTCGGCGAACGTGTCGAGCCCGACAAGCCGCAGCGTCGCCATCACCGCGTCGCGTGCCTTTGCGCCGCCGAAGCCGGCCGCCCGCAGCGGCAAGGCGACATTTTCGAACACGCTCATATGCGGCCAGATTGCATACGACTGAAACACCATCGACACATGACGGCGTTCGGGCGGCACCCACAGCGCGGGCGCAGCCTGATACACGGTTCGTCCCGCGATCACGATCTCGCCATCCGAAGGCCGCTCCAATCCCGCGATACAGCGCAGCGTCGTCGTCTTGCCGCAGCCGCTCGCGCCGAGCAGTACCGATATCTGCGCCTCGGCGAAACTCTCGCTGACCGATTTCAGCACCGGTTGCGCGCCATAGGATTTTTGCAGGCGGCGAATGATGATCGACATGTGTGACCTCACCTGATTCCCGTTGCTTTCTGCCACAACTCGATGAGCTGCGTCTGCTGCCTGAGCGCGGCGTCGATGTCGAGCGGCAGCACTTTCACTGTCTCGAGTTTCGGCATGCCTTGCGGCGGCGCAGAGCCATTACGCAGCGCGTATTCGTTCGCTTTCTGGATGATCGCCTGCGCGTCGCTCATCATGAAATCGACGAACAGCTTCGCCGCCGCCGGATGCGGCGCGCCCTTCAGCGCCGCGACCGAAAATGGCGTCGACACGGTGCCGGATTTGGGCACGATGAATTCGAGCGGCGCACCCTTCGCGACCGCGCCGCTATAGTGGTTGTTGACCACATAGAACATCAGTGGCTTTTCTCCAGACAGCATTTTCGACAGACCGGCCGGCGTGGTCGGCGTCAATTCCGCGCCGGATTTGATGAGCCCCTGGTAAATCGCCACGGTGCGCTGTTCGCCGAAGTTCTGGTACAGCGTTGCAAGCAGCGAGAAAGCCGCCGACGATGTACGCGGATCGTAAAACGTGATCTGGTTCTGCCACTCCTTCTTCGGATTGGCGAAATCCATCCAGTCTTGCGGCGGCTGCATGCCGTTCAGATACTGCTTGTTTGCGCCGACGCCGAGAATCAGCGTCTTCACACGTTCGAAGTTCTTGCCGGCGGGCGCGGCATCGGCGGGAAAGTTCTTCAGCTCCGGCGAGTGATACGGGTCGAGTAGTTGCTCGTTCTGCATCCGCGTGAAGACGTCTTCCAGCGAGAAGAACGCGTCCGCGGCCTGCTTGCCTGCATTGCGCTCGGCGATATGGCGGTTGTAGATCTGCCAGCAGCCCGCTACGTAAGAACTGACCTTGATCTCCGGATAGTGCTTCTTGAATGCGTCGAGATACACCGGCGTTTGCGGCGGATCGCATCCGTAGACCACGAGGCTGCCCTCTTTCTTCGCCTGCTCGATCAGCGCGGGATCGCTCGCGAAGGCCGTGCGCGAGACCATCGGCAAGAGTGCCAGCAGCGCCGCCAATACGCCGATCCAGGTTCGCATCGGGGCTCGTAGCATGTCTGTCTCCAATGGTCTTATGTTATTTCTCGCCCCGCTCATGGACGCGGTGCGTCGTGGGCTTTATCGAGCATCGCCGATAATCGCCGCATACGGAATTTCGATATGCTGAACGTCGATTTAAGCGTGGACGAAGATCCGGGTTATCGCGGATGTGCCCCGTGTTTTGCGCGAAACAGCTTGCTTGTCACGCAGGTCGATCTATAACGTGAATCCTGTTGGCCCGCGATTTTGGGCCTCGAATTTCGACACGCGATGGAGTTCACGATGGCAAGCACCCCCGCCAGCAACCGCACGCTCTCGCAAACGCTCGCTGCGTTTGCTCACTCGCTCAACCTCGACGAAGTGCCGCGCCACGTATGCACGCGCGCCAAGCACCTGATCCTCGACGCGGTCGGCATTGCGTTCGCGTCCCATCGCAACGAATTCGCCGACGTGATGCTGCGCGGCATCAGGGCGCTCGGTGAAAGCGGCGTCAGTCCGGTGATCGGCAGCAGCGATACGCATACCGTGCGCAATGCGGTGCTGCTCAACGCGGCGCTGATGCACGGGCTCGATTACGACGACACGCATATGAAAGGCATCGTGCACGCAACCGCCTTTTGCGCGCCGGCAGCGCTGTGTGTGGCCAACGAAACCGGCGCCAGCGGGCGCGCTGCGCTCGCCGCGTATCTGGTGGGTATGGAAGTCGCCACGCGTCTCGGCGCGGCGGCGAAAGGCGGCTTTCATCATGCCGGCTATCACCCGACCGGTGTGTTGTCACACTTTGCCGCCGCGTTGATCGCGGGCCGTCTCCATGGACTGGACGCCGCGCAACTGGCCGCGGCGCAAGGCATCGCCGCGAGCACCGCGTCCGGCGTGCAGGTGTTTCTCGAAGAAGGCACGTGGTCCAAGCGCCTGCATCCGGGCTGGGGCTGCGTTGGCGGCATCACGGCGGCGCGGCTCGCGCAGGCCGGTTTTGTTGCGCCGTCGCGCCCTTATGAAGGACGTTACGGGCTATTCGATTCGCACCTGCAGCAACATGCGGGCGAAGTCGATTTCGCCATGGCGAGCGCGGGTCTCGGCGAAATCTGGGAAACGGAACAGATGGCAATCAAACCGTACCCTGTATGCCACTTTCTGCATTCGATCGCGGAGGCCGGTGCCGATCTGGCGCACGACGGCCAGATCGATCTGAGCCGGATCAGCCGCATTCGCGCACTGCTGCCCGAACCGGTCATGCCGATCGTCACCGAGCCGCTCGAGGCGAAAAGACGGCCGAGCACGAACTATGAAGCGAAGTTCAGTGCACAGTATGTGGCGGCGACCTCCCTCGTGCGCGGCCGCTTCGGACTGGCCGAACTGGAACCCGACGCGCTCGCCGATGAGCGCGTTCTGGCGCTGTCCGCGCGAGTGGAATGCGTGGCCGACCCCGACAGCGCGTTTCCCGCCTACTACTCGGGCGGCATGATCGTCGATACGGACGACGGCCGGCAGCATCGCCGCTATTACCGCATCAACAAAGGCGCCGGTGAACGCGCGCTGTCCAATGAAGCAATCGTCGCGAAGTACTTCGAGAACGCGTGCTGGGCCGTCAGCCACGCACGCGCCGAACAGGTTCGCGATGCGGTGCTCGCGCTCGACGAACTGCAAAGCAACGACCTGTGGGCCGTGCTTCGCGGAGGCTGAACCCGGCGCCGCTAGTGCGCCGACTACGTTCGCGGCAGACCGCGTGGCCCGCTACGCCCGACTCGAAATCTTCTTGCAGTACTTGGCGACCGCCCGGCCGATGGAGATCTCGTTGCCCTTCACCCGCTGCGTCGGCGCGCCGACGACGATCGCGTACGCCTCGCCGTTGATCCACACGTAGTGGCCGATCGAGGCGATCTCCGACTGATATCCGCCGATCGACACGAACCAGCCGCGCTCCTTGCCCTGCTCGATCAGGCGCTTGTAGCGCGTCTTGCTGGTCACGGTATTCGGCGCGTATTGCTCGAACTCGAGTTCCTCGATCAACGCGTTGCGCGCGTCGTCGGTCATCGCGCCGAGCAGCGCCTGCCCCGCCGCGCCGATATGCAGCGGCCTCTTTTCGCCGACCGTGGCCGCATAGCGCAGCGTTTGCCCCGACTGCACGACTTCGAGGTAGTGCGACTGATGGCCGGTGCGCGTGGCGAGAAACACCGTCTCGCCGGTTTCGTTGCAGAGCTCCTGCAACACCGGCCGCACATGCGACAAGAGCGGATCGTTGTCGATGATGACGCGCGCCTCGTCGAAGATACGGCGCGTGGGATAGTAGTCCGCCGAATCGTGCACGCGATACAGGTAGCCGTTCGATTCGAGCGTCCTGAGCAGCGCGAGGCAGCTCGACTTGGGGAACTCGAGACGTTTGCTGATCAACGCGAGCGGCACCGCCTGCTTGAGCTCCGCAAACAATTGAAAAATCTCGACTACGCGCCGTGCGCTTTTGACATCCGAATCGTTCGCGACGGTCATTGCGCCCCCGTGAAAGCCTAAGGAAAACCCGAATTCACGCATGGACGGACGGCAAACGCGCTTGCGCTGCGTTTGCACATCGCCTATTCTGAGTTCATGGATAAGCATAGACGTTCACGTACATGAACGCAAGGAATTTTCGGAACGGGCGGCGGTCGAGCGTGCGAGAGTGCGCCTCGGCCGTGTTGACAGGCGCCCGTCACGTGTATCGCGGAGGAGACTCGCATGGCATCGAGCATCATCGTCAGGCCGCTGGCCGGTTCGCTGGGCGCCGAAGTGTTCGGCGTCAATCTGTCCGGCGAACTGGATCCTTCAACGGTCGCACAGATCCGGCGCGCGTTCCACGAGTACCTCGTGATCTTTTTCCGCGAGCAAGATGCATCGGATAACGATCTTGCTCACTTTGCCCGTTATTTCGGTGAGCTTGCGGTGTTGCCGCCGCACCGGCAGCATCCGGGCTCGTTGCCCGAACTGCTGATCATCGACAAGAAGCCGGAAGACGCGCTCGTCTTCGGCTGGGAATGGCATTCTGACACCACGCACCTGGAGATTCCACCGCTCGGTTCGGTGCTTGCCGCGCGTATCCTGCCGCCGGTCGGCGGCGACACGCTGTTCGCCAATCAATACATGGCATACGACACCCTCTCCGACGGCATGAAGGCCATGTTGGCCGAACTGCGCGCGGTGCATGCGAACGGCCACATTCTCGCGTCGCTCGAAGCCGAAGACGTGCTCGCGCAGGGCCAGGGCTACGGCAGCCATACGACGCTGTCCGCGGTGCATCCGGTCATCAGGACGCACCCCGAGACCGGCAGGAAGGCGCTGTTCGTCAATTCGCTGCATACGGAACGTTTCGAGAATATGACGGTGGCCGAAAGCGCCCCGTTGCTGCGCTTCCTGTTCGAACACTCGACGCGACCCGAATTCACCTGCCGCTTCCGCTGGGCGCCCGGTTCGATTGCGTTCTGGGACAACCGCTGTTGCCAGCATCTCGCCCTCGACGATTATCCCGGCCAGCGGCGCCTGATGCATCGCGTGCAATTGCGCGGCACACGGCCGGTATAGATCCGCGAGGAGTCCGCAAACGCACGGAAACGAGACGCGCAATTCTGGAGGAAGACACCATGTCGATCGCAGAGGCAACTATCGAACGGATGCCTGTCGGCGCGGCGCACCGCCGGATGTTCTGGCTGCTCGGCGCGGGCATGCTGATCGACGCTTTCGAGTTGTTCATGCAGTCGGGCGTCGTGGCTTCGATGGTGCACACGAACTTCACCAGCACCAGCGGCGTCGCGCAGTTCATCTTCGCCACTTTCTTCGGGCTTGCGATCGGTTCGGTCATGAGCGGCACGCTCGCCGATCGCTTTGGACGCAAATCGCTCTACCAGTTCAATCTGCTGCTGTTCAGCCTCGCGACGCTCGCAACGGCGGCGGCGCCCTCGTTCACGCTCGTCGTGATCTTGCGCTTCATCGCCGGGATCGGATTGGGCGGCGAACTCGTGGTGGGCTACGCGATCATGGCCGAGATGACGCCCGCGCATTGCCGCGGACGCTGGGGCGTGACGCTCGGGCTGCTGGTGAATTGCGCGCAGCCGCTGTCCGCATTCGTCGGGGCATGGTTCCTGCCGGCTGTCGGCTGGCGCGCGATGTTCGTGGTCGGTGCTGTGCCGGCGCTGATCGTCTGGTATCTGCGTCGGGCGCTGCCGGAATCGCCTCGCTGGCTCGAACGTCAGGGCCGCACGGCGGAAATGCATGAAGTGCTCGACGCGCTGTGGCTCGAAAATACCGGCGACGCGCACGCGCCGCGCGTCGCGCCGGCGAGCTTCCTGCCGGAGCGCAACGAGTTGCCGTGGACCGCGCTGTTCGGCCGCCACCGGCTCGGGCGCACGCTGTTCTGTTTTGCGATCGTGTCGCTGATTCTCGCGAGCCAGTACGGTTTTATCGGCTGGGTGCCAACGCTTCTTCTGCATCGTGGCCAGTCGATCGTGCACTCGCTCACCTACTCCGCGGTAATGGCGATGGGTGCGCCGATCGGCATGCTGATCCCGATCTTTCTCGTAGACCGGCTCGGGCGTCGCACCGTGGTGGCGTCGGCATCGTTTCTTGCGGCCGCGGTTGGCATCGGCTATGCGTTCGCACTCGATGCGCCGGCATGGTTGCTCGTCACCACGGGCTTTCTCGAAGTGCTATTCGTGCAAATCACCGCGAATACCGTTCTCGCCGTCTACCTGCCCGAGCTCTTTCCGACCGATATCCGTGGCACGGGCTTTGGTGCGTCGACCGCAGTCGGGCGGGTGTCGGCCGCGATCATGCCGTATTTCGTTCTGTTTGTGCTGAACGGCTTCGGCTCGTTCGCCGTCTTCGTGATGCTGGCGAGCGTGCTGCTGCTGTTGTGCCTGCTGGTGCTCGCGGTCGGTCCGGAAACGCGCCGCAAAACGCTCGAAGATGTCGAGCGGGAAATTCTCGCGGGCGTGGACTTGAGCGCGGATCATAAGCACGCGAAGTCGCCGGCATCCTGAGGCGGAGTAAAAGAACTCGCCGCGCGCGGCTTCTTTCAAAGCGCTGCGGTGAGACGTTCAGCGCATATGCGCGAACCGGCGAAACACATTCGCCTCTTCACTGCGATGCGAGGTGACGCGCGCATGATTCATGGCGGGGTCGAGCAGCGTGATGCCGGACCACTCGCCTTGTGCGGACAGTTCGTGAATCAGATCGACGATGGTCTGACACACCACGGAAGTCGCGGAATTCATCGGCGTCGCGCTGGACCAGCAGACGCTCGCCGGGCGCTTCAACGCCGGGTCGACGATCCTGCGCACTCGCGGGCGCCTTGCCGGATCGCGTTGCGCCAATGCCGACACCGGCAGGATCGTGCATGCCGCGCCCGATTGCGCGACTGAAATGAGCGTGGGAAGCGAGTCGATATCGGCGACGATATTCAGCTCGACGTTCTCCCGCGCGAAGACCCGTTCGAGCAACAGGCGCAAACCGTTCGAGATGCCGGGCGCGACGAGTTTCACGCCGCCGAGTTGCGCGAGGGCGCAGGTTTGCGCAAGCGAGTCGACCGTTCCGCCCGGCTCGCCGAATACGTAAAGCTGTTCTTCGAGAACCGGCAGCGCGGTCACGCCCAGCGTATCCGCATCGCGAAACAGAATGGCCAGATCAATGCGTTCGTTGGCGAGCAGTTCGCTGATAAAGCCACTCATGCTCTCAAAGAACTGCAAACGGATGCGAGGAAAGCGTTCCTGAATGCGCGCGAATAGCGGCATGGCGAGAATCGACGCCATGGTGGTCGGAAAGCCCACGGCGACGGTGCCGCTTTCGGCATTTCCGCCCTCCCGCACTTCCTGCTTGAGTTCTTCCATTTGCCGCAATACGAGCCGGCTATGACGATAGAGCGACTGGCCCGCGGCGGTCGGCGCCACGCCTTGCCGGCTTCTGATCAATAGCTTCGTTTCGAGTTCCTCCTCGAGGCGGCTCATCTGCTGGCTCAGCGACGGTTGCGCGACATACAGCTTCTCGGCCGCCTTGCCCATGCTGCCGCAATCGACGATCGAAACGAAGTATCGGAGCTGACGGGTATCCATGATTCGTGATCCTGAGTTTAACGGTCAGAGGTTATGCCTATGATGGACTCATTCAATTGGTATTTCCACGCAAACCACACTTCTTCTACAGTCTTTCAATTGGCATCACACAAGCGCGCCGGCACGTTGGCGCCCGACAGGAAATGCAGACCGTTCTTCGCGAGAGAGAAAGCATCGATGGCGGCATAGCTGATATGCCGGCGATCCAATTGATGCTGCACGGCGATCAAAACAACAATGGACTCGTCGACGCCCCTTTCGCCCACTTCTATTTACGGCTCATGAATCCTGCAACCGCAACGACTTCATCCCACGCGCTGCTTTCCGTGCTCGCCGCGAACGGAATCGATCGTGTTTTTCTCGTGCCCGGTGAAAGCTATCTGGGGATTCTCGATGCGCTCGCGGACTTTCCGCAGATCGACGTGGTGACGTGCCGACATGAAGCGGGCGCCGGTTTCATGGCGTGCGCGGACGGACGCTTGACGCGCCGCCCGGGCGTCGTGATGGTCAGCCGCGGACCCGGCGCGAGCAACGCGTCGATTGCGCTGCACACCGCGCAACAGGACGGCATTCCTCTGCTGCTGATCGTCGGACAGATCCCCAAAGCGGATTTGCGCAAGGAAGCGTTTCAGGAGATCGACTATCGAAGCATGGTTGGGTCGATCGCCAAATGGGTCGTGGAAGTCACCGAGCCCGAACAACTGGCGGCCGCCGCGTTCAAGGCGTTGCGTATCGCCACGGCCGACACGCCCGGCGCCGTCGTGCTGGTCGTTCCCGAGGATATTCAGCAGCAGCAGGTCGTGTCGGATGTGTGGCAGGTGCCGCCTTCCGTGTCGACCATTCCGTCCGACGTAACGCTCGAGCGTATCGCCCGTCTGCTCGAACAGGCACAGCGGCCCCTCATCATCGCCGGTGGCGCGTTCGAAGCGCCGCGCGGGCGCGAATCGCTGCTGCGGCTCGTGCAAACGTACGATGTTCCCGTCGCGGTGTCGTTTCGACGCCAGGATATTTTCCCCAATCAGCATCCGCTGTATGCGGGCGATCTGGGATTGGCCAATCCGGCGGAACAGATCGAAGCCTTCGAGTCGAGCGACTTCGTGCTCGCACTCGGCACGCGGCTGGGCGACATCACGACGCAAGGCTATCGCTTCCCGAAACCGCCGCGCGCGGCGCAGACATTCGTGCATTGCCACGCGGATGGCCACGCCGTCGGTCTGCATGTGGCGCCGGATATCGGCGTGGTGTGCGATCCGGTTGCGCTTGCCGACGCGCTCGTTGGTGTGCACCGTTCGCAGGCGCGCTCGCGGCAGTGGACTACACGCTTGCGAGGTATCGCCACACGCATCGCCGAATGGCCGGCCCGCACCATCGAACCCGGCGACGGCGTGCGATTCGTCGACGTCGTTCGCTCGCTTGCAGACCATGCTCCCGCGGACGCCGTGATCTGCGTCGACGCCGGCACGTTCGCCGCGCCCGTGTACCGCCATTTTCCTTTTCGCTATCCGCGGCGCCTGATGTCACCGCTGTCCGGCGCTATGGGTTACGGCACGCCGGCCGCCATTGCGACGCAATTGCGCTTGCCCGCGCAGAAGACGATCTGCCTCGTCGGCGACGGCGGATTTGCCATGACGGGCAACGAAATGATCGCCGCAGTGCCGCGCCACTTGCCGATCCTGTTCATTCTCTCCAACAACAACTGCTACGGATCGATCCGCGTTCATCAAGACCGCACCTATCCGGGACGCCATATCGGCACCACGCTGACCAATCCGGATTTCGCCCTGATTGCCGGCGCGTTCGGCATCGAAGCCGAGCGCGTGACGGCTTCAGACGAAATCGACGCCGCCGTCAAACGCGGCCTCGCGGCACGGCGGCCCTATTTCATCGAAGTCATGTCGAGCATCGAATCCGTTCAGCCACTGTCGAGTGTGCCGTCGATGGCGCTCAACCAGGAGTCTTGATTGCGGTAATCACCCTACAACTACAGAGACGCAAGGAGACAACATGAAGATCATGTCCACGGCAGGACTGCTGGCAATCATTGCCGCAACCGCGCCACCCGCTTTTGCTCAGTCGACCCTCACGCTGTACGGCATGATCGACGAGGGGCCCGAATACAACAGCAACGCAGGAGGCAAGCACCTGTACAACCTGACCACGGCCGCGCAAGGTGGCAGCCGTTGGGGGTTTCGTGGCTCGGAAGATCTCGGCGGCGGCTTGAGCGCCATCTTCAGGTTGGAGAACGGCTTCGATCTCGGCACCGGCAAACTGGGCCAGGGCGGCCTGATGTTCGGCCGGCAGGCCTACGTCGGGTTGGCGTCCACGCGTTTCGGCTCGGTCACGCTGGGACGTCAATACGATTCGGTGGTCGACTACATCGGACCGCTGACCGTCGGCGACCAGTGGGGCGGCACGATCGGTTCGCACCCCGGGGACCTCGATAACTTCGACAATAGCCAGCGCACCAACAACTCGGTCAAATACGCGAGCGCGAACTACGACGGCATCACGTTCGGCGGTCTGTACAGTCTTGGCGGCGTGGCGGGCAACGTCACGCAGAATCAGGTGTGGTCGCTCGGCGCCGGCTATACGAATGGCCCGCTCGCGCTCGGCGCCGCATATTTGAACGTGCGAAATCCGAATGTCAGCTTCTTCGGCAACAGCACGACGGGCACGGCCACGCCGGCGGCCAACGCCATCACGAGCCCTGTGTATAGCGGTTACGCATCGGCGAGTACCTATCAGGTGATCGGCGCCGGCGGCAATTACACGATCGGCGCGGCCACACTCGGCGCCACCTATTCGAACACCAAATTCATGGGCCTCGGTAATACCGCGCAAAGTGGTCCGAATCCACGCCACCTCGGCGGTGAAGTAACCTTCAATAACGTCGAACTCAGTTTCAAGTACCAGGTGCTGGCCAGTCTGCTGGTCGGGCTCGAATACGACTACACGCGCGGTAGTTCGGTGAACGGTGCGGATGCGGCCCAGTATCACCAGGGCACGCTCGGCGTGGACTACTTTCTTTCGAAGCGAACCGATGTGTATCTGGTCGGCGTTTATCAACACGCCTCGGGGGTAGACTCGACCGGCAAGCCGGCAGTCGCGGCGATCAATCAGGTCACCGCGTCGAACAGCAATAGTCAGACCGTCGTGTCGCTCGGCTTTCGCCACAAGTTCTGATGAAACTCCCTCCGCACGCGGTCCGAGCCGCTAACCCCAGCCGATTTCTCCCACGTTTGCGCGTCACACCCGCGCGCAATGAACGTGCGCAGTCCCAACGGACACAAGGACGCACCATGACAACCAATCTGCGCATTCCCATCGCCGCGCGAATCGAGCGCCTTCCCGAATCGAACTACCTGCGATTATCGATTCTGCTGATTTCGCTCGGCACGTTCTGGGATTCGTACATGCTCTTTTCGGTCGGGCCCATTTCAGCGCATTTCTTCGCTTATCTCGGGCAACCGCATCTCGCTACCGAATTGCCGCTGGCGCTTTTTTTCGGCACGTTCGTGGGCGCGGTCGGCTTGAGCACGGTGGCTGACAAGATCGGCCGGCGCGGCGCCTTCACGCTCGACCTGTGCATTCTCGCAACCGGCGCGCTGCTCGCCGCATTCTCACCGAATGCCACGGTATTGCTGATCGCGCTGTTTATTGCGGGCATCGGCACAGGCGCGGAACTGCCGTTGTCGACGACCTACGTGCAGGAACTGTCGCCCGCGCGAGCGCGCGGCAAAATGTCGAGCTTCGCACTGACGATCGGTTTTCTCGGCGGCACGGTGGGCGGTTTCGCCTCGATGCTGCTCGTGCCGCTGAATGATCTACCGCTGCCGGGATTCCGCATTGCATTGCTGCTAGCGGCAGTCGGCGGCTTTTCATCGCTCCTCTTGCGGCTGGGCTTGCCCGAGTCGCCGCGCTGGCTGGAACGCATGGGCCGGCGCGACGAAGCCGACGACGTCATGGATAAAATCGAGCGCCGCGTCATGCGCGAAAAGAACCTCGTCATGCTGCCGCCCCCGCCGAAAACGGAGTACGAAATCGAGAGCGGCGTATCGCCGATCAGCCTGCTGCTGTCGCGCGCCTATATCCGCAGAACCATGAGTGCGTGGGGAATCGAACTGTTGCAGGGATTCGGTGCGTACGGCTTTGCGACGTTCGTGCCGTTCTTTCTTTATTCGCGTGGCTATTCGATCGTGCACGCGCTGACCTACACCGCCGTCATCCAGATCGCGTACCCGGTCGGCTGTCTGGTCTCGGTCTACATTACGGACAAAATTCAGCGCAAATGGGGCATGGCGTTCGCGTATGTGCTGAATATGATCTTCGGCCTGTGTTTTCTGCTGGCGGACTCGACCTACATGATCGTGCTGTTCGGCTTTCTCACCGAGGCCATGATTTTCATCAACGGCCCGTTGCTGCACACGTATGAGGCTGAAATCTATCCGACCGGCATCCGGGCGCGCGGCGCCGGCATCAGTTTCGCACTCAGCCGGCTGGGTGGCTTTTTCGCGCCGCTCGTCGCGTCGTTCCTGCTGGGGATCGGTGCGGGGCATGGCTGGTTGATCGGCATCGGCGCCGCAGCGTGGTTTGCCTGTGCGCTGGTGGCCGCGTTCGTCGCCGTTGATACGACCAACATCAGTCTGGAAGATCTCGAAGTGAAGCATTGACGCGCCAATCGCTGCCGGTTCCTGCGTCGGGCGACAACGCCCTTCGCAATGAAAGCGGCAGCGATTTCCGGGCGGCCCGCTCAACCGAGCCGTGCAATCAGCGCGTCCGTGAATACCGCCGTCGATGCATGACCGCCCAGATCGGGCGTGCGCACGTTGTCGTCGTTGAGCGTCTGCCTGATCGCCTGATTCAGACGCTGCGCGAGATCGCCGGCGCCGACGTGTTCGAGCATCAGGCCCGCGGCCAGCATCTGCGAGACCGGATTGGCAATGCCGCGCCCGGCGATATCCGGCGCCGAGCCGTGCACGGCTTCGAAGATGGCGGCGTCGGCGCCGATATTCGCACCGGGCGCGAGGCCGAGTCCACCGACCAGTCCCGCGAGTTCGTCCGAGAGAATGTCGCCGAACAGATTCGTGCACAGCAGCATGTCGAACTGCCACGGATTCAGCACGAGCTGCATCGCACAGGCGTCGACGATGCGATCGTCGACGGCCACCCTGCCCTCGTAATCGCGCGCCACCTCTCGCGCCGTCTCGAGGAAAAGACCGGTCAGCGCCTTGAGCACATTCGCCTTGTGGATCACGGTTATCTTCTTGCGCCCGTGCTCAACCGCGTAATCGAATGCGTAGCGCGCGATGCGCCGGCACCCTTCGCGCGTGTTCATTCCCGTTAGAACGGCGACGCCATGCGGATCGTCGCCTATCGGAATGTAATGTTCGTGCGCCACATAAAGACCGCCGATGTTCTCGCGCACCAGCACGATATCGATATCGTCATAGCGACCCGGCACGATGGTGCGCACCGGCCGGAGATTGGCGTAGAGCGAAAACGCCTCGCGCAGCCGCACATTGGCGGAGCGGAATCCGCCGCCTATGGGTGTGGTCAACGGCCCCTTCAGCGCGAGCCTCGTGCGGCGAATGCTGTCGAGCGTCGTCTCCGGCAACGGTTCGCCGCCGCGTTCAATTCCGGCCATGCCCGCGTGCTGAATGTCCCACGCAAAGGGCGCGCCTAATGCGTCGAGTACCTTGACTGTGGCAGCGGTGATTTCCGGGCCGATGCCGTCGCCCGGTATCAACGTCGCGGGAATGGGGAATGATTTGCTTGCACTCATCGACGACTCCTTCTGTGTGTGCCGGACACGGCAATACACAGCGATACGCGGCGACAGGCTCGCGAGCAATGCCGCCGGATGCCCGGGTAGAGCACTATTATCAAAACTTTGCGCCCGCCTCACAATCGGTTTATCGAGCATAGCAGCTATGCCGCAAAGAAGCAGGAGCGTCAGAATGGATCTGAGACGACTCGAATTGCTGATGCAAGTGTCCGCGTTCGGCAGTTTTTCGAAAGCCGCCACTGTGTTGGGCATCGCGCAACCTGCGTTGGGCCGGCAGATCCAGAAGCTCGAAGAGGAATGCGGCCTGCGTCTGCTCTACCGCCACGGCCGCGGCATTTCGCTGACGCCGGAAGGCCTCGCACTGATCGAACGCGCGAGTCCGCTCGTGCGCCAGCTGGCCGCGATTCCAGCGGATCTGCAGTCGGAACGCGACTCGCCGCATGGACTCGTCACCGTCGGCTTGACGCCGACCGTGTGCAATCTGATCGGCATGCGGTTAATCGCCGGCTTGCGCAAGACGCATCCCAATCTGCAGGTCAACGTGGTATCGGGCTATAGCGGCTATGTGCACGAGTGGCTGATCGACGGTCGCCTCGACATGGCGATTCTGCACGACGCCCGCCGCTCGTCCACCGTCGC
The DNA here is from genome assembly GCF_046027355.1 of Paraburkholderia sediminicola. GTDB lineage: Bacteria > Pseudomonadota > Gammaproteobacteria > Burkholderiales > Burkholderiaceae > Paraburkholderia > Paraburkholderia sediminicola_B. Next base: position 292,942 of record NZ_JAQQEK010000008.1, read on the forward strand.
GGTCGATCCTTTGGCGGCGGCGGAGTTGTTCCTCGTCACGCCGGCCGTCGCCACCAACTTCACAATGCCTGACGAGACGACGCTTGCGGACGTTGCGCAAATACCGCTGGTTTTGCCGACGCGCAATCACGGTCTGCGCCGCACGCTCGAATACGCGGCCAGCAAGGAAGGCGTGACGCTCGACGTGCAGTACGAAGTCGACACGCTCGAACTGCTCAAGGAGATGGTGGTCGCGGGCCTCGCCTGCACGGTACTCGCGAAACCGGCGGTGCTCGGCGAACTGGCTGCGGCCACGCTGCGCGCGCGGGCGCTCGCCAGGCCGCAATTGCACACGCGGCTCGTGCTCGCGACCGCGGTTCACCGTCCGGTCACGCACGGCATCCGCGTCGTCGAACTGGCGATCAAAGCGCTGTTTACAAAGCTTATCGACCAGCACGATCAATATGGTCTCTCGCTGCCGCAATAGCGTGAGCGAACCATAGGATTCGGCTATGTCCGTGTCATCGTTTTGGTATTTCCGCGTTGCGAGCGCTTGCTCTATATTGGTTGCAACACAACGCCGCCGCCTCAACCGCAATACGGCGAACCACTAAACGGAGACCCTCGCACGTCACGCGCGCCACGGCCTTGCATCGGCATTGCGTGACAGTCACTTCATCGCGCCGGCAAGAACTGCAGCGTCTCTCGCAACGCCCGGTCAATCATGCCGCGACCGGCTCCGCGTTCACCCAGTGCATCGGTCACGCATGCTGCCATGCAGCGCGAGGGAATTCCAATCGCACGGTTTCTGCTCTAGCAAAACCGGGGCGCAGCATCGCAAGCCAGATATGTGTCACACAGAAGAGGACGCTATGGAGCACACTATGAGTGAACCGAAAGAACCGATCGATGTCGTGGCGATGTTTCCCCAGGTCGCCGACATCAGCGATGCGACGCTACGCAAGGCCGTCATTGCCACATGGGAGACGCTGTGGGAAATGAGCCCCTGGAAGCGGATCGCAGAGGTTCCGACATCGACTGAAATTCCCTACCCAACTCTGCCGCATAACCAGTGTGTGCTGGAGATGGCGATGTCGGTCGCGGATCTGTTCGAACGCCACCACGGCATCAAGGTGAATCGCGATTATCTGATCGCGGCGGCCGTGTTGCAGGACGCGAGCAAAGTGGTCGAGTTCGCACCCGACGCCGAAGGCAAGGTCGTCGCGACCGATATCGGCAAGCAGTATCCGCACGCGTTCTGGGCCGCGCATCTGGCCTTGCGCAATGGCATTCCCGACGAAATCGTGCACGTGCTGCTCACACATTCGCCTCAGGCGCCGAAATTCCCCGCCACGCTCGAAGGCAAGATTCTTTACTACGTCGATCAGATAGACGTGATCGGCATTCACAAGGACCGCTGGCGCAAAGAGCTTTTCATTACGAAGTGACGCGCGCAGCGTGAGCGGTCATTGCCGGTTCGTATTGCCTGGAGGAAACAATGAGCAAGAGAAGCAAGCTGCGTGAATTGATTGCCGCCCCTGAAATCCTGGTGATGCCGGGCGTGTTCGATGGTTACAGCACGAGACTGCTCGGCGCTTCCGGATTTGCCGCGGGCTTTGTGACCGGCGCCGGCGTGAGTGAAGCCAGTCTCGGCTGGGCCGATCAGGGCATCATGGGACTCGAGGAAAACCTGCGCGTCACGCGCGCGCTCGCCTCCTGTTGCGAGCTGCCGCTGATTGCCGACGCCGACACCGGCTATGGCAACGCGGTCAACGTGCATTTCACGGTGCGCGCATTCGACGGCGCGGGCGTCGCCGGCGTGATGATCGAAGATCAGGTCTGGCCGAAACGTTGCGGCCATATGAAAGGCAAGCAGGTCATCTCCGCCGAGGAAGGTGCGGAAAAAATCCGCGCCGCAGCGGAAGCACGGTTCGATCCGGAACTCCTCATCATGTCGCGGACCGATTCGCTCGCCACGCACGGCATCGACGAAGTTATCAAGCGGTTGAACATGTACGCCGAAGCCGGCGCGGACCTCTTGTTCGCCGACGCGCTGCTGGCCACGGATCATATTACGACAGTGATCAAGAACGTCTCCAAGCCAGTTTGCGTCAACATGGGATTCGGCATTCGCCAGCGCTCCACCACGCCGTTGATCTCCGCGCGGCGACTGCAGGAGTTGGGCGTGGCCGTGGTGGTCTATCCGCGCTTGCTGACGGCGGCGGCCATTCAGGGCATGAAGAACGCGATCGCGACGCTAAAGGAGTCCGTGGCGAGCGGTGAAGTGATCGAGCGTCCGGACCTCGTCGTGTCGTTCGAGGAACTCAATGATCTGGTCGGGATCGCGGAACTCGAGCGCATCGAACAGCGCTATCTGACGCCGGAACAATATCAGCAGAAATACGAGCATGCCGCTTACGAAAAACGGCCGTGACCGCAACCCCTGGCGCGGCGCATGACATGACCGATTCGGGAAAAGATCGCCGCCACGCTTTAACGGATGAACCGCCCGTCTGCCAGTCGCCGGACGCCTCGCCGGTTGCGCTGCCGTTCGTCTTGCCGCCGGGCGCATGCGATTGTCATGCGCACATCTATGGACCGCCCGAACGGTACCCGTACCGCGCTGAACGGCGCTATACGCCTGCGCCGGTCGGCCTCGACGAATATCGCGCATTGCTCGCGAAGCTCGGCGTCACGCGCGCGGTGATCGTCCAGCCGACCGTCTATCACGACAATCAGATCACACTCGACGTGCTCGCCGCATCGTCCGGCGCATGGCGCGGCATCGCGCAATTGCGATCCGATGTAAGCGATGTGGAACTCAAGCACCTCGACGCTGCCGGATTCCGCGGCGTGCGTCTGCATACGCGTTCGGGACTCGACGATCTGGACGCGATGGCAAGACGCGTGGCGCCGCTCGGATGGCACGTGCAATTGCATCTCGATGCGCGTGATCTGCCGGAGATCGGCCCTCGCCTCGCACGTTTGCCGGTGCCTGTCGTGCTCGATCATTTCGCGCGCGTCGTCGTTCAGGACGGCCTCGATCAGCCGGGTTTCAAGGCGCTGCTGACGCTGATGGAAAGCGGCCAGTGCTGGGTCAAACTATCCGCGCCGTTTCGCCTCGGCGACGACGTTTCCCCCTATGCCGGCGTGCTGCCGTTCGCCAAGGCACTCGTGGCGGCGCGCCCAGACCGGCTGGTCTGGGGCAGCGACTGGCCGCACTCGTCCTATCACGGCGTGATGCCCAACATGGGCGTGCTGCTCGGCCTCGTCGGCGAGTGGGCGCCCGAGGCCGGCACCCGCGACATGATTCTCGGCATCAATCCCGCGCGGTTATACGGCTTCGAATAGCCGTATAGCCGTGCGTTTTCTAAACGTGGAGAGTGGCATATGGGCAGCACGAAAATCCAGCAGATGCGAGCGCTTCTGAATTCCGGCGAGATCATCATTTCGCCGGGCGTCTACGACGGCTACAGCGCGAGAGTGATCGAGAAGATGGGTTTCAAGGCGGCCTCGACGACCGGCGCGGGGCTGGCCAACTCGCGCCTGAGCCAGCCGGACATCGGCATCATGACGCTCACCGAGAACGTGGATGCGTGCCACTGGCTGGCGCGTTCCGTCTCACTGCCACTGATGGCCGATGCGGACACCGGTTACGGCAATCCGGTGTCGGTGTATCACACCGTGCAGTTGTTCGAGGAAGCCGGGGTGGTCGGCGTGAATATCGAGGATCAGGTCAGCCCGAAGCGTTGCGGCCACATGCGCGGCAAGGAAGTGATCGACGCACGGGAAATGGCCAAGAAGATCGAAGCCGCGGTGAAGGCGAAATCCGACTCCGGCTTCGTGATCAATGCGCGCACGGATGCGATCGCCGTCGAGGGTATCGATGCCGCGATCGAGCGCGCGAAGCTGTACGTGGCCGCCGGCGCGGACATGGTCTATCCCGACGCGATCGCATCGGAAGAGCAGATCAAGAAATTCGTCGACGCCGTCGACGCGCCCGTCAGCATCAACATGGGCTTCGGCATTCGCTCGCGACCCACCACGCCGTTGATCCCCGTGCGCCGTTTGCAGGAACTCGGCGTGAAACGCGTCACCGTCGCGCGGATGTTGCCGGCGGCCGCGATCATGGGCATGATGCGCGCGCTCGAACTGTTCCGTGACGGCGCGCAGAACGGCACGGTGCACGACCGGCCCGATCTGCTGGTGGGCATCGACGATATTACCGACCTGATGGGCTATCCGATGATCGACAAACTCGAAACGGAATTTCTGCTGCCCGAGGATATCGAGCGGAAATACGGTTCGGGAGAGGCGAACTACGTGGTGCGTGAGAAACGATAGGACCTTGAGCGGGCACGCGGTTTTGCTACTCGCTGCCCGCTTCCTCGTGCGTCGGTAAAACTTCTTCATGCCCAGTTCCTCGGCAATCCTCGACATGAGGCCGTCGCGCCGCCACTGCAACCATTTGATGTAACGGGTCTGCGACGGAGGAAAGGATGCGGGCAGTCGATGCCATTTTTCGTTCTGCGTCGTGACCCACAGGATTGCATTCAGCACGTCGCGCGAATTTCGCGCTGGGCGCCCGGAGCGCCGTTTCGTATCCTGCTGGAAAAGATGACTCACACGCTGCCAGGCGTCGTCGGAAAGCGGGAGGGAAAGCATGTCGACCTACAATTAACTAACAAGTACATTTCGATCTTATCCTTTGGGATTCCCCTCTAAATCCCGGAGTAGCTGTGGTTTCGCCTGCAAACCCCGGAATCGCCCCGCTTCCGGCCATGCTAAAGATAGCAACCGCCGCGAGGAAAGCTGCATGCGCTGACGTTTCGGGGTTGAGGACGCGCGTTCGACAAACCCTAATATCGGTTCAGCGGTCCCGGCAAGGTGTCGTCCTTGCGCTTCGTCCTCGCCCGATCCGCACTCCGGCGTAGAACCGCACCGATCTCTTTCCATCGAGGACGACTGCGCGCATCGTCTCCCGCATAGTTCGATTCGACCGCGGCGATCAAACTCGCGGCATCCTGATCGCCGGTCGCATCGATGTTCTCGAACCGCGCGGGACGACCGAAGTCGCCTCCTCTATCCATCCACGCATACAAGGCCGGAATCGTTTGCCGCCACTCTCCCTTGCGCGCGGCCATCGCGAGCTTGCGCCAGGCGAGCGCATCGCTTGCCAGCCAGCGTTTTCGCGCTTGACTCACCGCACGCTCGCCGCGCCGCACGAAAGACCCGACACGCGCACGCAAGGCAATCAACAGAATCACCCCAAGCACGACGACACAGCCGACAATGACCTGCCGTGCATGAATCACGACGATTCGATGCGGCATGCCTTCACGCATCGCGTCGACGGGTAGCTCGAACAGCGGCTTTTCCCGTACCGCGGCGGCCGAGAAACGCACCGCCGGCAGGACGACCTTCTCCTTGCGCCGCGTCGTCGTGTTCCACCATTCGATCGTCACGGGCGGCAGATTGTAGGTGCCCTTGCGATCGGCGACGTAGCTCGCGCTGTCGGTTCGCTCACCGGCGACGAGTCCGGCGCGGTCCTCGACGATGTTGCGCGTCGCCGCGGGTTTCGCGTAGCGCTTGAGTCCGGCTACGTCCGCGAGCATCGCGGGCGGAATCAGCATCGACTCGGTGCCCGCGGCGCGCTGCGTGATCGTGCGGGTGAGCGGCACACCGACGGCGAGATGCCCCGGCGCCGGTTCGATTTTCTGTTCGACGGTGAGTTTGGGCGCGGCGAAAAAGGTGCTCATGCCTTCAGCGCCGGGCGGCAGGGTCGCGACCAGTTTCAACGCGGGCGTCGTCACCTGCGCCGGTCCTGTCATGCCGCCGGGATACACGGTAATCGTCAGCGGCGCAATCTCGAAGGTCTTGCCCGCCTGCGGCGCGATCCGGTACGCGCGGCTCACGCCGAACCAGCGCGTGCCGTCGATGTCCTCGGACAGATTGTCGGCCTGCTCGTCGGGCAGATTCACGATCGCGTCGGGAATGGTGAACAGCGGCCAGTTCGGCGCTTCGGTGAACCACGTGGTCGTCAGCACATCGACGACCAGCTTGACCTCGCTGCCCGCCACGACCGGACCGGCCGGTTCGAGATGCGCGCGCGCCATGATGCGCGGCGCGGGATCGGCTGCGGCGGATCCCGATGCCAGCAAGGAAGCCAACAACGCAACGCCGAATAGAAATCGCTTCATGGCGTGCCTCCCGTCTTCGCTGCGGATTCCTGTTCGAAGCGCTGCTGCAGGAACACGGCGGGCGACGTGTTCAGGTTGCGCATCCACGCATCCTCGCTCGGCTGTGGCGCCGCCTCGATCACCGCGGTCGTGCCGCGGCCCTTCTTCTTGTCGACCTGCACCTGGTCGGGCGGATCTTGCTCGGGGTCGGCTTCGTTCCGTTTGTCCCTTGCCAGCAGCGTCTGCATGTACGCGCGATTGGCCGTCGCCTGCGCAAGCGACGGTTGCAGTTTGAGCGCGTTGTCGTAGGCCTTGATGGCGCCCGCGTAATCGTCGAGATGCGCCAGCGTATTGCCGATATAGAAATACGACTGCGCCGACTTGAGCCTCGAGAAAGTCTCGAGCGCACCGGCGTAATCTCCCGCCAGATATTGCGCGCGTCCTTTCCACATCGGATCGTCAAAGCGTTCCGCAGCCGCCTTGTAGTTGCCGTGTTCGAGATTCCAGCGCCCTTGCTGATCGTGCGTCGCAAACAGATCGAGCCACTGCCATTGCGCGGCTTGCGCTTGTCGCGGCAGCGCGCCGAACGCGAGCGAAAGCAGCACGACGGGCAGCCACTTGACGGTCCAGCCGCGCCGGAAGCTCCACAGCGCGAGCAGCAGCAGCGGCAACACGAGCCAATAGCCGCTCTCCTTCCAGCGCGGCTCGATCTTGGTCTCCTCTGCTTGCGCGAGATAGGACTGTGCGCGATGCTGGACCCACGAGACATCGTCGTCGTCCGCACGCATGCTGGCGAGCGGAATGTCCGCGTCGCGCGCAACAGTGCGGATCGCGTCGGCGTCGAACGTACCCAGCAGTGGATGGCCTTCGGCATCCATCTGGATCATCCCGTCCGGGCCGCGGATCGGACCGCCGTGTTCCGTGCCGACCGCGAGCCAGAGCAGTTGATGCCGAAGCGATTTCGCTTTTTGCACGAAGGCGTCCGCGCCGTTCGCATCGAAGCCGTCGCTCATGAAGACGATCGTGCCCGCCGCCGGGTCGTTCGTGAGAACCCGCTCGGCGACGTCGAGACCCGCGGCCGCGTTCTTGCCATCGTGCGGCATCAGTGAGGGTGAAAGCGCGGGCACGTAGAGTTCGAGCATCGCCGGATCTTCGGTCGGCGGCACGACGAGGTGGCCTGTCGATGCGAACACGACGAGCCCCGTTCGCGCGCCCTTGCGCGCTCTCGCGAGATCGAGCACCTTCTGCTTCGCGCGTTCGAGACGGGTCGGTGCGATGTCGGTGGCGTCCATCGAATGAGCGAGTTCGAGCACGACGACGAGCGGCGCCTTGTCCTGATTGAACGGTGGACGTTCCTGCTGCCATGTCGGCCCCGCCACGGCAATCGCGCCGATGCCGAGCAGCAGCGCGAGCGTGTGAACCGGCTGAATCACGCGACGTTTCGCGCCGCCGACGATCAGATGCTCCAGCAATTCCGGCGCGATCACACCGCGCCAGCGCGCGCGCACGTCGTTGCGACGCAGCCAGACGAACGGCAGACCGAACGCCGGAATCAGCAACAGCAGCCACGCCGGCCGCAGGAAATGGAACGCGGTCAGATCAATTTCCATGCTGAGCCTCGCTCACCGGCACGCCCTGCACGCCCCGCGCTCGCCGAGGCGCGCGCATCCACGCGATCAACAAAGCCAGCACGTGATAAAGCGCGAGAATGGACAAGCCGACCGCGACCGGCACCCAGAAATAATCGCGCTGCGGCCGGTAGATCTCCCGTTTGATTTTCTCAGGCGTCAGTTTGTCGAGCGTCGTGTAGACATCGGCCAGATCCTTTTCCTGACCCAATGCGCGGAACGTACGGCCGCCTGTGATGCTCGCGATGCGCTTCAACGCATCGAGGTCGACGCGGTCTTCGCCCGTCGTGTCCGGATCGCCGATGCCCACGGTGTGCACCACCAGCTTGTGCTGTTTCGCGATCTCGGCCGCCCGCTCCGGTGGGATCGCGCTGCTGGTGTCGTTGCCGTCGGTGAGCAGGATCAGCACCTTCTCCTGCGCGTGCGAATCGGCCATCAGCTTGACGGTCAGTCCGATCGCGTCGCCGATCGCCGTACGCGGACCCGCCATGCCGATCTGCATCTGATCCAGCAGAATCCGCACGCTGTCGTGATCGAGCGTGAGCGGCGCCTGCGGATAGGCCGCGTCGCCGAACACCACGAGGCCGATGCGGTCACCCTTGCGCTCCGCCACGAAGTCGGCGACGACGCGCTTGACGGCGCTCAGCCGGTCCATGCGCTCGCCTGCCGGATCGACGAAATCGCGCGTGGCCATCGATCCCGACAGATCGATCGCCAGCATCAGATCGCGAGCCGGTTCGTCGCGCACCACCGGCGGCTCGACGAACACCGGCTTGGCCGCGCCGATCACGAGCAGCACCCACAGCACGGGCATCAGCAAACGCAGCAGCCAGTGCCGGCGCAGACGCACGCCGCCGGGCGCCGGCTTCTCGCCGGCGGCCTGCGCCATTTCATGAAAGAACGGCACGCGCACGGCCATGGCCGTGGTGCGATAAGCCGGTATCAGCCACCACACGAGGATGGGCAGCGGCAGCAGCGCGAACATCCACGGAAAATCAAACTTCCACATGATGATGCTCGATCCAGTCGCGCGCATGCCGGATCAGCGCGGCTGCGTCGTCCGGCGAAAGACGCGCGACCTGCTCCGGCGGCGCATAGCTTGCGAGCGTGAGAAGCGGACCGGTTTGCGCGTCGAAGCGCCCACGCGTGCGTTGGAGAAAAGCGAGCCACGCGTCGCCGGTCAGCGCCGCCACCTGCGCGCGCGGCGCAATTTCGAGCGACGTGCGCTTGAGCAAACGCGGTATCGCGGCGAGCATGGCCGCGCGTTGCAGCGGGTCCGCCTGCCCGGTCGCGAGGCTCGCTTCGATTCCGGCCAGTTCCTGCAAGGCACTACGCCGGTAACGCTGCCGTTCATAGCGGCGCCAGCCCACCCATAACGCCAGCAGCACGGTCGCCAGCAAGAGGAAAGCGACGAACACCCAGCCAATCGTTTGGGGTGCGTACGATACCGGCGCGGGCAGCGGCAACTCCTGCAATCCTTGCAGTTGCGCAGACCCATTCGCCACCGCCGACACGATGCCCGACGCGCCGCTCATATGCCGCTCCCGGTGGTACGCCGCGCGCGTTCGCCGAAGAGACGCCGCACCTGATCGACAGCCGGCTCGTCAGTGGAGAGCGCCATCAACGGCACGCCGCTCGTGCGCAGCAATTCGGCCACTTCGGCCGTGCGGCCGCTAAACAGGCTCGACAACGGCCGGCGCACGCGCTCCTGTTCGATCCGCAGTTCGACCTGCAAGCGCCCTTCGCTGACGACGAGTGCGCGGTGGCCCGGCATCTGCTGCCACAGCGGATCGAAGATCATCGCGGCGACCACGTCGTTGTGTGCCGCGAGTTGCCGCAGCAAACGGCGCGTACGCTCGCCCGCGCCGGCGAAATCGCTGATCACGCAGATCAGATAGTCGTGTCCCGCCAGTTGAAGCACGCCTTCGAGCGCGGCGTCGAGTTGATCGTAAGCGGTTCGGGTCTCGCTTTCGGCGCGCAGTGCGCCGTTCATCGCGGCGAGCGCGCCGAACAGCGTCTTGATGCGGGCGCGGCTGCGCAACGGCTTGATGCGCGTGAGCTGGCTATCGTTGAAGAGCACGCCGCCGACGCGGTCGCCCGCGGCGAATCCCATCCACACGGCAAGCGCGGCAGCTTCGGCGGCCACCACCGATTTGAACGCGCGACGCGAGCCGAAAAACATGCTCATGCGCTGATCGACGACCACCAGAAGCGGCCGGTCGCGCTCCTCGGTATAGGTGCGAACCTGCGGTCTGCCGAGCCGCAACGACGCCTTCCAGTCGATATGGCGGACGTCGTCGCCCGGCAGATAGCCGCGAATCTCTTCGAAGTTCAGGCCGCGCCCGCGCAGACGCGACGCGTGCGCACCGGACAGCACGCTCGACACCGGCGCGGGCGCGACGAAACTCAGGCCCCGCGCCTGAAATTCGAGCTTCGCCAGATGCGCGGCGTCGACATACACGCTGCCGATGTCAGTTGAGGACAGCACGGCTACGCCACTCCTTAGCATTGAAACGACAGCCGGATCAGGCCGGCACCGCCACCTTTTCCACCAGACGGTCGATCACCCGGTCGGCGCTGATACTGTCCGCGTTGGCATCGTAAGACAGGATCAGGCGGTGCCGCAGCACGGGATGCATGACGGCGCGCACGTCGTCGGGCGTGACGAAACTGCGCGCCTGCAGCCACGCCTCCACGCGGCTCGCACGGTCGAGGCCGATCGCGCCGCGCGGGCTTGCGCCGACTTCGATCCATTTGCCGAGGTCCGCGTCGAGTTCCGCGCCGTGCCGTGTCGCGTTGACGATCGACACGATATAGTCGTCGATCGCCGGAGCCACGGCAATCTGGCGGATTTCGTCGCGCACCGCGAAAATGACGTCCTGCGACAATACCGCCGGCGCCTCGGCGGGCGCATTGCTCTCGTGCCGCAGCAGCCGCAGCATGGCGACTTCGCTATCGGGCGACGGATAGTCGATCAGCACTTTGAGAAGAAAGCGATCCATTTGCGCTTCGGGTAATGGATAAGTGCCTTCCTGTTCAATCGGATTCTGAGTCGCCATCACGAGAAACAGCGCGGACATCAGATGTGTTTTTCCCGCGACTGAGATTTGCCGTTCTTCCATCGCTTCGAGCAAGGCGGATTGAACCTTGGCCGGCGCGCGGTTGATTTCGTCGGCGAGAATCAGATTGCCGAAAATCGGTCCGGGTTGAAAACTGAGCGTGCGTTCAGTGCCGGATTGCAACAACGTTTCCGCGCCGGTGATGTCGGATGGCAACAGATCCGGCGTGAACTGAATGCGGCTCATGGTGGCCGCTAGCCGCGTGGCAATGGCCTTGACCGTGCGCGTCTTGGCAAGCCCCGGCAGACTTTCCAGCAAGACGTGGCCGTCCGCCAGCAACGCGATCAACACCTGCCGAACCACGGCCTGCTGGCCCACGACCGCCTCATTCACGCTCGCTTCGAACTGCAGAACGGTTTCGCGCATCGTGCTTTCTCTCTCAAGTCATTATGTGATATCTGATTGGGCGACCCGGATGCCATACTTGCCGCAGACACGGTAATGCACCTCTGCGTATTCGTCAAAGCTTCCAACTTGTTTAAAAAAAATTATGAAATATCGTGAAAAAATTGCTACTCTCCAACTGGCTCGTTTGCACGAGTGCAACATCCTTATTCTGTATCGCTAAGCTTGTCCTGAAGCTTGAAATAGAGAGTCGACCGTCACGTACGACGACCCGGCCGTTTCACTGCGTGAGAGAAAAGATGACGAGTGCAAGAGATCGAGGGTCAGCCAAGCCGTTCCGCTCGAGCGGAACGGCCGCCGCGACAGCAACGCGTGCGTCACGCATGCGTAAACTGTTGCTGTGGGGCACCCTGCTCGTCATGCTTCCCGCATGCGTCGGCGCCGCTGTCAGTTGGGCCTTCACGCCGCACACTCCCGCTCATCCGCAAATCGTCCTCGGCGACGGCACGCACGGCCCGCTCGGCATGGCCTGGGTGCCCGGCGGTCAGTTCCTCATGGGCAGCGACGCCAAACAGGCGCAGCCGAACGAGCGCCCCGCGCATAAGGTCAAGGTGCATGGCTTCTGGATGGACCGCCATCACGTCACGAATGCCGAATTCCGCCGCTTCGTCGAAGCCACCGGCTACGTCACCACCGCCGAGAAAAAACCCGACTGGGACAGCCTGAAAGTGCAGTTGCCGCCCGGCACGCCGCGTCCGCCCGATAGCGCGATGGTGGCGGGCGCGATGGTGTTCGTCGGCACCAATCGTCCGGTGCCGCTGGATGATTACTCGCAGTGGTGGCGCTATGTGCCTGGCGCCAACTGGCGGCATCCGACTGGACCCGAGAGCAACATCATTGGTAAAGAGGACCACCCTGTGGTTCAGGTCTCCTACGAGGATGCGCAGGCTTATGCGAAGTGGGCCGGCAAGCGCCTGCCGACCGAAGCCGAATGGGAATTCGCCGCGCGCGGCGGCCTCGAACAGGCCACGTATGCGTGGGGCGAGCAGTTCTCCCCTGACGGCAAACAGATGGCCAACGTGTGGCAAGGCCAGCAGGCGCAGTCGTTCCCGGTCGTCAATCCGAAAGCGGGCGGCGCGCTCGGCACGAGCCCGGTGGGCACCTTTCCGGCCAACGGCTACGGCCTCTCGGACATGACCGGCAACGCCTGGCAATGGGTGGCCGACTGGTATCGCGCGGACCAGTTCAGACGCGAGGCGGTGAGCACCAGCGCGATCGACAACCCGGCGGGTCCACGCGACTCGTGGGATCCCGCCGACCAGGGCGTCCCTGTCGACGCCCCCAAGCGCGTGACACGCGGCGGTTCGTTCCTGTGCAACGAAACCTATTGCCTGAGCTACCGGCCCAGCGCGAGACGCGGCACCGATCCCTATAACAGCATGTCGCATCTCGGCTTTCGCCTGGTGATGGACGAAGACACCTGGAAAGAAGCCGGCGCCCGCCAGGCTTCGGCGAGAGCCGCGGGTGCGCCCGGCGTCGCCGGCGGGTAGATCGCTGGGTTTGATCGTTACTTAACCGCTGTTTCTCGCGCCCACGAGGTGTCCGCGCGCGCGCATGTCCGTTCAATCGAAATGGAGCCCGGATGCAACCGTGCTATCAGACTGTGTGGTCGAGTCGTGCCCTGCGCCTGATCCGGGCCGCTGGTGTCGTACTGAGTCTTGCCGGTTGCGCCGCGCAGCATGATGCCGTCACACGCGCCCAGCCCACGGCGCAGCAGTCCATCGCCACGTTGTCCTCATGGCGTGACACGCCTGCCAAACAGGCGATCCAGTCCTTCGTCAGCGATGTCACCCGCGAAGGCTCGCCGACGTTCGTGCCGCCCGCGGATCGCATCGCCGTATTCGACAACGACGGCACGCTGTGGAGCGAACAGCCGCTGTATTTCCAGTTCGTCTTCATGCTCGATCAGGTGAAGGCGGTCGCGCCGCAGCATCCCGAGTGGAAAGACAACCCGGCTTTCAAGGCGCTCGTCGCGAAAGACTACGGCGCGCTCGCGAACCAGCAGAAGGCGTTGCTGCAACTGATCGGAGTCGCCAATAGCGGCATGAGCGTCGACGACTACGACAAGACGATCCGCGTGTGGCTCGACAGTGCGCGCCATCCGAAGTTCGGCCGGCCGTATACGGAGCTCGTGTATCAACCGCAACTGGAATTGCTGGCCTATCTGCGCGCCAACGGTTTCAAGACCTTCATCGTGTCGGGCGGCACGATCGAGTTCATGCGGGTGTGGGCCGAAAGGGTCTACGGCATTCCGCCCGAGCAGATCATCGGCTCCAGCCAGGTGGTGCAGTACGAGATGCGCAACGGCCGGCCCGCGCTCGTGCGCCAGCCGAAAATCGATTTCGTCGACGACGGTCCGGGCAAACCCGTCGGCATCTATCGCAACATCGGCCGCAAACCGATTCTCGCGTTCGGCAACTCGGACGGCGATCTGCAGATGCTGCAGTACACCGCGAGCGGTCCCGGACGGCATCTCGCATTGCTGCTGCATCACGACGACGCCGCGCGCGAATTCGCTTACGACCGTGCGTCGAAAGTCGGCAAGCTCGACAAAGCGTGGGACGAAGCGGTCGCCGACGGCTGGACGGTGGTGAGCATGAAGAACGACTGGCAAACGGTGTTTCCGGCGCCGAAGCAGTAAGCCGCACAAGGCAGCGATCGCAGGCCGCAGGCAGACAGCGGCCGACGAGGGGCAACCCCGTCACAGGGAGCAACGCATGACGGGCGAATAACGGGCAGATAGGCGTCACAGTCCATTGGAGCGACACAATGACAAAGGTGCTGAAAAAAGGGCGTTACGCGTTGGGGGCGACCGTGCTTGCCCTTGCCGTGTTCGGTGTGCTGATCCTTCCATCGATCAACGCACCCGCACAGACGCAACCCGCGGCCAAACCCGCGGCGACGAGCGCGCCACAACCGGCCGCCAAATCGTCGGCGAAACCGAACATCCTCGTGATTTTCGGCGATGACATCGGGCAGACGAACATCAGCGCCTACTCGCGCGGCGTGGTCGGTTACAAGACCCCGAATATCGACCGCATTGCCAACGAAGGCATGATCTTCACGGACTATTACGCCGAGAACAGTTGTACGGCGGGCCGCTCTTCCTTCATCACCGGTCAGACGCCGTTGCGTACAGGGTTGTCGAAGGTCGGCGCACCAGGTGCGCCGGTCGGCTTGCAAAAGGGCGACATGACGATCGCCCAGGCGCTCAAACCGCTCGGCTACGCAACGGGCCAGTTCGGCAAGAACCACCTTGGCGACAAGAACGAGTATCTGCCGACCAACCACGGCTTCGACGAGTTCTACGGCAATCTGTACCACCTGAACGCCGAAGAAGAACCCGAGCGTCCGTATTGGCCGAAGGACAAGAACGATCCGTACGTGAAGAACTTCTCGCCGCGCGGGGTGATTCATAGCACCTCGGATGGCAAGGTTCAGGACACCGGCCCGCTGACGGCCAAACGCATGGAGACCATCGACGACGAGACCGGCGCGCACGCGGAAGAATTCATCCGCAAGCAGGTCAAGAACGGCACGCCCTTCTTCGTCTGGATGAACTACACGCGCATGCACGTGTTCACGCACGTTCGTCCTGAGTTCAGGGGCAAGAGCGGCATGCCCGGCAACGAATACGCCGACGGCATGTGGGAGCACGATCAGGACGTCGGCAAACTGCTCAAGCTGCTGGACGACCTGAACATCTCCAAAAATACCATTGTCATCTACACGACCGACAACGGGCCGAATCAATTCTCGTGGCCGGACGCGGCGACCACACCGTTCCGCAGCGAGAAGGACTCCAACTGGGAAGGCGCGTTCCGCGTTCCCGCGATGGTGAGATGGCCGGGGCATATCAAGGCGGGTGAGGTATCAAACGAGATGTTCTCGGGGCTCGACTGGTTCCCCACGCTGCTCGCCGCGGCGGGAGACGGCGGCGTGAAGGACCGGCTCCTGAAGGGCTGGGCGCCCAAGGCGGGCGGCGCGAGTTTCAAGAATCACCTCGACGGCTATAACCAGTTGCCGTTCCTGACCGGGCAGACGACCAAGGATCCACGCACGGAGTTCTATTATTTCGACGACGACGGCGATCTGGTGGCGATGCGCTGGGATCAGGACGGCAATGCCTGGAAGGCGGTGTTCTGCGAGCAGCGCGCCAAGGGCAACCTGGACATCTGGCAGGACCCGTTGGTCTGCTTGCGGCTGCCCAAGCTGTTCAACCTGCGCATGGATCCTTATGAACGGGCGGACATCACCTCGGATCAGTACAACGACTGGGTGACAAAGAACGTCTATCTCAACGGCATTGCCACGATGAAGGCGTCGCTGTTCCTGCAGACCTTCGTCAACTATCCGCCGAGCCAGCGGCCCGCGAGCTTCAGCGTGGACGGCGCGCGCCGGCAGGTCGACAAAAAGATCGACGAATCGTTCAAGAAGCGCGGACTGGAATAGCCCCGCCCTGCGTTGCGCGCGCTGCACTCCGATGGCGCGCGCAACGCATCACCCGAGCGGCGCGTGCCACGCGCCGCTTCAACACTATTCAACTTCAATCGATGACGCACACGCTGACCCACCGCGCCAAGAGTCCGCGTCGTGAGCGCCGCGCACAGGCACGCGCGCAGGCGCGGGCTTCAGGACGAAGCGACCCGCTCGAACAGGACTCGCCGAATTCTGCCAATGCGCCCGCCTTGCCCGTCGCCTGGCCGATGCTGCTGCTGTTTGCATCGGGAGCGGCGTCGCTGATTTACCAGGTGCTGTGGATCAAGCAATTGGCGCTTGTCGTGGGCGTCGACGTACAGGCGGTCACGACCGGTGTCAGCGCGTTTTTCGCGGGTCTCGCGCTAGGCGGCTGGCTGCTCGGCCGGATCGCCGACCGCCTGTCGCGGCCTTTGCTGTTCTACGCCGCGCTGGAAGGCGGCGCGCTGCTGCTCGCCGTCGCCGGCACACTCGCGCTGGCGCACGCGGCCGCGCCGTTCGCCTGGCTGCAGGAGCGCGCCGGGCCGCTGGCGTGGGCGTTGCCGTTCGCGCTAGTCGGCCTGCCTGCCATGCTGATGGGCGGCACGCTGCCGGTGCTGATGCGCGCCTTGGGTCCGTGCGCGACGCAGTTGGGCCGCTCTGGCGCACGCCTCTATGCGGCCAATACGGGCGGCGCGATTGCGGGCACGCTCGTTTGCGCGTTCGTGCTGATTCCGTCGCTCGGGGTGCGAGGCAGCGCGTTCGCCGCGGCCGGGTTGAACGCGGTGGCCGCATTGGTCGCGCTGCTGATCAGCCGTGGCGGTTCCGCGCGAACGCCTGTGACTTTGCCACCGCTCGACATGGCGCCTTCCGATGATGACGCCGCGGCAAATGACAAGCCCGGCGCACGCCTCGCCATCACACTCTATGCACTCGCGGGCGGCATCGCGCTCGGTTACGAGGTGGTGTGGTCGCAAGTAATCGTGCAGTTCATCAGCACCCGCAGTTTCGCCTTTGCGATCGTGCTCGCCTCCTATCTGCTCGGACTGACGCTCGGCAGTGCGCTCGCCTCGCGACGCGTCGACCGCACGCGCGATCCGTGGGGCGTGTTCGCGCTGCTGATCATGGCGGCCGGACTTGTCGCATTGCTGGAAGTCACCGCGCTGGGCGGCTGGCTGCCGCAATGGCAAAGCCTCACACGCGCGGCCGCGTTTTCCGTCACCGGCAGCCTGCTCGCCGCCATGTGCGCGAGCTTCGCGGTCGCGGCCGCGTGCATCGTCTTCGTACCGACGCTGCTGTTGGGCGCGGCATTTCCGTTCGCGCTGCGCGTGAGCGTGGATGCGCGCCATACCGGCCGCGATGTCGGAGCGGTGTTGGCGCTGAATACCGCAGGCGGCATCGCCGGCACGCTGCTCGCCGGCTTCCTGCTCGTGCCGGCGCTCGGCGTGGTGCATGCGCTCGCGGTGCTCGCCGTCCTCGCCGGCGCGGTGGGCGGCGTCGCCGTGTGGCGCGGTCAAGGCGTGCGGCGCGGCGCGCGCTGGAGCGTGCCGGTGCTGGCCGCGGCCACGCTGTGCGCCGTGCTGCTCACGCCGTCGGACCGGCTCGCCACCCTGCTTGCCGATGCGCGTGGCGGCAATCTGATCTCCTACGAGGAGAGCGCGGGCGGCACCGTTGCAGTGATCGAACAAGGCGCGGGCCAGAAACAGTTCCGGCGTCTCTACATTCAAGGTGTCTCGAACTCCGGCGATGCGATGACGTCGTTGCGCTACATGCGTCTGCAGGCATTACTGCCGCTGCTGGTTCATCGCGATACGCCGCGCAGCGCGCTCGTTATCGGACTCGGCACGGGCATCACGGGCGGCGCGCTGCTCACGTGGCCGGGCCTCGACAAGCGCGTGGTCGCCGAGCTGCTGCCGGCGGTCGTGCGTGCGGCTCCGCAGTTCAAGGGCAACTACGGCATGAGCACGGACCCGCACGTCGATATCCGTCTGCGCGACGGACGGCGCGAGCTCCTGCGCAGCAGCGAGCGCTACGATCTGATCACGCTCGAACCGCCGCCACCTTCAGCGGCCAGCGTGGTCAATCTGTACTCGTCGGATTTCTACCGGCTGGCGGCCTCGCGTCTGCAGACGGGCGGCATCGTCGCGCAATGGCTGCCTCTGCCGACCCAGAACGAAGACGATACGCGCTCGCTGATCCAGAGCTTCATCCAGGTGTTTCCGTACGCAGCGCTGTGGACCACCGAGTTGCACGAGATGATGCTGATCGGCTCGATGCAGCCGATCGAACTGGATGTGCCGCGTATCGCGTCGCGCTTCGCGCAACCGCCGGTGGCGGCGGCGCTGCGCGAGGTGGGCGTGGCGTCGCCGGCGGCGCTGCTGGCGACGTGGATCACCGATCGCGCCGGCCTCGCCTATTACACCGCGGATGCCCCGCCCGTCACCGATGACCGGCCGCGTATCGAATACGCGGCATGGGTGCGGCGGGACAGTTTCGCGGACACGTTCACGCATCTGCTCGCGCTGCGCAGCGAGCCACCGTTGCTGCATGCCGACGAGACTTTCCGCGCGGCCCTGAACGCGGAACGCGGCGCGCTGCAAAGTTTCTATGCCGCGGGTCTCGACGCGTATCGCGGCGAGCGTGAGGCGTGGTCTCGCGACGTTAGCAATGCTTTGCACGCGCAGCCGGATAATCCGTACTTCCGATGGTTCGTCGGCGACGAACAATAGCGGTAGCGGGTGTCCCGACCTGGATGAGCCGATCCACGTGGCGCGCCTACTGCAGCGTATAGCCCTTGCCTTGCATGCATGCGCCATACGCGCGCCAATAAGTGCTCATCGCCGCTTGCTGATTAGCCTGCGCCGTTTGCGCCTGCTCGGCGTGTTGCTGACGGCTGCGCGCACCGCCGGCGAGCGCGCCTGCGGTCGCGCCAACGGCCGCGCCGTGTCCGGCGTCGTCATTGCTCACGTCGCCGACGATCGCGCCCGCTGCCGCCCCGCGCGCCGCACCCCGAACGCGCGCGCCGGTCGGCCCCGATGGCGGCGGAGGCGTTTGCGCGACGACCGCTGGGTCGATGCCGGTGTTCTGTTTTGCCCATGAATAGCACGCACCATCGTCCGACACCTGCTGCTGTTGGCTCTGCCCATGCGCAGGATAAACGGCCGGCTTCTGTGCCAGGGCGAGCGTGCTCATACCGGCCAGGATCACCAGGGCGAATCGCTTCATATCAGTCTCTCATTGAGTTGGGTGATCGAGTGGCGCAGACACGGATGAGACGTGCCCGCACCTTTCACCGCTTCGCCGACCTGCGGCGGAGGAACCAAAGATTAGCTGGAAGGGTTCGGAAAACACTTAACGAAAAAGTGTTTTTATCTAAATCGATTCATATCGGGCCGCGCTATTATTCGGTCGTATTCACATGCAGCTTTTTCAACGATATCTCCCACGCACAATTAACTTATGTGACAGGACGATATCCATGCATCACGACTGAAACGATCCTAATGGACCTGGCGCCATGCAAATGGATGACGGCGCTCCGTGTGCGGAGTTTGCGTTCAGGAAAGCGGACGGTCCGCTGCCCTACAACGTTCCTCGGAAAACGTAGCAGGCGCACGTTGGGTCATGTGCGGCTTGACCTCTTCGGCTAACACGCCGACTATTTCAATGGTGCTTCAAGCACCATATGAAACCTCGGCGCGAAAGGCAAGGAGGTTGTTAGAAGCGCTGACCGTCGAAAAAACCCGGCAAGCATCACGCCGCCAATCCGTCAACGAGGGAAATTCAACTAGAATTAATTTGCGCAAAAGATTGCACACGTCGGTGGAAAAGGTTTGTTAATCTTGCCATTGCGATTCGCGGTGTCGCGCATGTGCGCATCACTTGCACTGCGCACGCGGTGGAGTGCCGTGTGTCGTCATGAACTTGCCAAAACATACACCGGGACTCGGATAGTCCGAGTGCAAGCTGTCTAAAAGACGATTCGGAGTCCGCTCGAAGTTCGATCCTCGCGGGTCATGTATCACCGTCGGCTGCACCGGTGATCAAACCCGCCTCAAGTGACCGACCGCTCAGAGGCACGGTCACGGCGTCGATGTCTCACGCACCGCATCACTGCGCCACAAATAACTTCCAACAAGGGAGACCTGATCGTGAAACGCTCCAGGGCATATCAGAGAGGATCGCGAATTCTTCTAGCCGCCTTGACCGTACTGGCCGGCTCGCCGCTTTTCCTCGAGGTCGCGGCGCCGGCCGCTTATGGGCAAACCCCGGCGAAAATCTCGAACCAGCAACTGGACTCGCTGACCGCGCCGATCGCGCTCTACCCCGACGCCCTGCTCGCGCAGGTGCTGATGGCCTCCACCTTTCCGCAAGACGTGCCGGCGGCGGCGGCATGGTCGAAGGCCAATCCGAAACTTCAGGGCGACGACGCCGTGAAGGCAGTCGCGTCGGAACCGTGGGACCCGAGCGTGCAATCGCTGGTGGCGTTTCCCCAGGTGCTGGCCACCATGGCGTCGAAACCCGACTGGGTCACGCAACTCGGCAACGCCTTCCTCGCGCAGCCGAACGACGTGATGGATTCCGTGCAACGCTTGCGCAAGCAGGCGCAGCAGGCCGGCAACCTGAAGACCAACCCGCAGCAGAAAGTGGTGGTCGAGCAGAGCACGATCCAGATCGTGCCGGTCAACCCGCAGGTCGTCTATGTGCCGACATACAACCCCACGGTCGTCTACGGAACGTGGCCCTATCCGGCCTATCCGCCCGTGTACGTGCCGCCCCCGCCGGGCTATGCCGTGGCCAGCGGGCTCGCCGCGGGTCTCGCGTTCGGCGTCGGCGTCGCGATCACCAGTTCGCTGTGGAGCAACGTCAACTGGAACAATCACAGCGTCAACATCAACGTCAATCAGTACAACAACATCAATGTGAATCGACAGCTCAAAGTGAATAGCAGCACGACCAACTGGAACCGTAATTCCACCTTCAATCGCAACACTACGGCCAACGTGAGCAGCGCGCAGCGCGATGCATATCGCGGGCGCGAAACGTCGGCGACGGCAGCGTCGCGTGCGCAGGCGCAGCAGACCTTGCAGAACCGCACCGGCCAGAACCTGGGCGGAACGGCCAGCCAGCGCGTGCAGGGCATTCACCAGGGCGGCAACACGACCGGCAACATTCGCGACAGCGCGCAGAACGTGAACCGCGACAACGCGTTACGCGGCGCGGGCAATGGCGGCGACGCGCAGCGAGACGTGCAGCGCGGGCAAGCCAGCCGGCAGGCGCAGGCGAACAACCGCGGCGGCGGCGTCGGCGCGAACGGCGGCGGTCAGCAACGTACCGGCAATCTGGGAGCGGGAGGCGGTGGCGAGCGCGCCGGCGGCGGGTTGGGCGCGGGCGGCGGCGGACAACAACGCGGCGGCGGTTTCGGCGCGGGCGGCGGTGGACAGCCGCGCGGCGGCGGTCTGGGCGCGGGTGGCGGCGGTCAGCGTCACTTCGGCCGGTAACGTTGAACCGATCTCACAGGAGCCGCTCATGATCCGCATCCACATGTTCCACACATCCGGCGCACGTCTGGCCGAAGCCTTTGCGCTCGCGCTCGACCCGCGCCGCGCCGCTACCGTCCTCGGGCTCGCCGTGCTGCTGTCCGGCGCGTCCACAGCGCATGCACAAGCCGTGTATCCGACACCCGAGGCCGCTGTCAACGCGTTCGTCGGCGCACTCGCCAGCAACGACCACCCCGCCATGCAGCATGTGCTCGGCAAGGACTTCACCCGCTTCATTCCGACCCAAACCATTGGCGAAGAGGACATCTACGAATTTCTCGGCGCATGGTCGAAGGGACACCAGATCGTCGACGATCCGGCACCGCTGAACGGTCAAGCGAGCAAGCATCTGTCGGTCGGCACCAGTGGCTGGACGTTGCCGATTCCGCTCGTGCAGACGTCCAAAGGCTGGCGCTTCGATCCCGCTGTCGCCCGCGATGAGCTCGCGACGCGCCGCATCGGCCGCAACGAGAACGCGGCCATGCTGATATCGCTCGCCATTCTCGATGCGCAAGGCGACTATCAGGCGTCGACCCAGCATTACGCGCAACGCATTCTCAGCACACCGGGCCAGCATGACGGCTTGTACTGGCCGACCGCGCCGGATGAAGCAAAAAGTCCGCTCGGCCCTCTCGCCGCGGCGATGCCGCATACCGAGAACATCTCGAAAGAGGGTTATTACGGCTATCACTTCCGCATCCTGACCGCGCAAGGGCCGCATGCAAGCGGCGGCAGCCAGAACTACATCGAGAACGGCACGATGACCAAGGGCTACGGCGTCGTCGCGTGGCCCGCCGAGTACGGCAAGACGGGCGTGATGAGCTTCATCGTCAATCAGGACAGACAGATCTATCAGAAGAACCTCGGCCCGAATTCGGCGGCCGCCGCCGCTGCGCTCAAATCGTTCGATCCAGACTCGTCGTGGGAGGCCGTGAAAAAACCCTGAGCGCGGCATCAGCATCGTCGGGCGCAATCCCGCCTGCGGCGCCCGGCGTGGCGCTCCGGGACCCGCGGTGAGCATGGCGATGCAGTTCGATCCACGCCCGCTTCCGGACCCGCGCGGCGAGCGGCAGCCAGGCCGCGCCCAGCCACGCTTCGGAGCCCGCCATGAGTAGCCCGCAAGGACCCGCCCTGCCGCCCGAGCTGCCCGATCCCGACATCGCGCCGCGGCGCAGCTGGCTGCCCTCGCTCGTCTGGGTCGTGCCGCTGATCGCAGCGTTGATCGGTCTCGCGCTGGTCATCAAGGCGGTCACGGAGCGCGGTCCGGCGATCACGATCGTCTTCGACAATGCCGAAGGCCTCGAACCCGGCAAGACCCAGGTCAAGTACAAGGACGTCGAAATCGGTTCGGTCAAGTCGATCACGCTGTCGAAGGATCGCACGCACGTGCAGATCGCCGTGCAACTCACGAAGCAGGCGGAAAGCTTCACGGTCAAGGACACACGCTTCTGGGTGGTTCGCCCTCGAGTCGGCGCTGCCGGCGTGTCGGGCATCGGCACGCTGCTCTCCGGCGCGTATATCGGCGTGGACGTCGGCCGCTCCACGCAAACGCAAACGGAGTTCGTCGGACTGGAGACGCCGCCGCCCGTCACCGCCGAACAGAAAGGCCATCGCTTTACACTGCATGGCGATTCGCTCGGCTCGATCGACATCGGCTCGCCGATTTTCTATCGACGCGTGCAGGTGGGCCAGGTCTACGGCATTTCGCTCGACAAGGACGGCACGGGCGTGACGATGCAGGTGTTCGTCGCCGCGCCGTACGACCAGTACGTCGGCACCAATTCGCGCTGGTGGCATGCAAGCGGCGTCAATGTGCGGCTCGATTCGGCCGGGTTCGTCGTCAACACGCAGTCCCTCGCGGCGATCCTGATCGGCGGCCTCGCCTTCCAGACGCCGCCGGGTCAGCCGATGGGCGCGCCGGCCGCGGAGAAGACCGGCTTCCGGCTCGCCGCCGACGAAGTGGACGCCATGCGCGCGCCGGACGGCATACCGGTGCGCGCGGTGATGACCTTCAATCAGTCGCTGCGTGGGCTTTCAGTGGGCGCGCTGGTCGACTTCCGCGGCATTGTGCTTGGCCAGGTGACGGACATCGGCGTCGAATACGATCCGGACACGCACAGCTTCGTCATGCCCGTGACGCTGGATCTGTACCCGGACCGGCTGCGGCGGCGCGCCCGTGGCGCGGCGATGCCCGAGGCCGGTACCGCGGCCGGCCACGCATTGCTGCAGCGTCTCGTCGAGCGCGGCCTGCGCGGCCAGTTGCGCACCGGCAATCTGCTCACGGGCGCGTTGTATATCGCGCTCGACATCTTCCCGAATGCCGCGCCCGTCAAGTTCGACGTCAACGGCGACCCGGTCCAGTTGCCGACCATTCCGAACACGCTCGACGCGCTGCAGACGCAGGTGGCCGACATCGCGAAGAAGCTCGACCGGATTCCGTTCGATCAGATCGGCTCGAATCTGAACACGTCGCTGAAGAACGCCGACGCGCTGTTCAATCGGCTGAGCAACGAAGTCGTGCCACAGGCGCGCGATACGCTCGCCGCCGCGAGGCAGACCTTCGGCTCCGCCGAGGCGACTTTGCAGCAGGACTCGCCGTTGCGGTCGGACGTGCACCAGGCGCTGCAGGAATTGACCCGCACGCTGCAATCGCTGAACGCGCTGGCCGACTATCTGGAGCGTCATCCGGAGTCGCTGGTGCGCGGCAAGCCCGCAGACAAACCATGACGTTCTCACGCCCCTCCCGCGGGCGGCGCGTGCTTGTCCGCACGATCAATTACGGATAGTCGCTGAACCGCGAGGTCGGTTCGTTGACCGTCGACGCCGGCGTATAACCCGGCACATTCGCGCGAAACTGATTGAGCAGGCCATTATCCACCTGCGAAAAGCCCTTCAGCTGAAGCTGCATCAACACACGCGTGCCGGTGCTCGGCGACGTGGTCGAACTGGTGGCGTTGGTGTATTTTTCGAACGCGACGCCCAATGACCAGCAATCCGCGTCGTACTGAAGTCCCAGCAAACCCGCGATCAACCGATGCGTGCTCATGTCGTAATTCACGCGCGCCACACTCACCACGTTGTGCGCGAGCGGCCATTGCTCCGACACGATGAACTGGTTGACCGGCTGATAATCGAGCGTACTGTTGGCGCGCGTATAGCGATACGCGACGTTCAACACCTGGCGCGCGCCCGGCGCCCAGCCGAAGCCGGCTTCCGCGTGCGTCAGGTAATGATTGGCCTGGCTGTATTCCACGGCCTGTTCGGTCGTGAAATCCGGTCCTACCTTGTACGACGCCCCCGCGATCACACCGGTACGAGCGACCGTACTGAGCGCATCGTCCGTTTCCAGGGTCACGCGCGGTGTGCGGAAGTCGTACTGCTGCGCGAGCATGAAACGGGCGCGCTCGTCGCCGCTCGCGGGATCGATGAAACGCGTGGTCAGTGCGGCGGTGATCCGATTCGCGTCGGACACCCGGTCGTTGCCGACGAAGCTGTTGGGCATGAACAGTTCCGTGAGCCCGAAATCGGCCGTCGCCGTATCGAACAGCGGCGCGAACGACTGGTTGCGATACGGCGTGTACACGTAGAAGAGCCGCGGTTCGAGCGTCTGGATGTACGATTGCCCGAACAGCCGCACGCTGCGCTCGAACCGCATGCCTGAGTCGAGGCTGAAGGTGGGCACGTTCACGCTGAACGACTTCGGCTCGCCAGCGGGCACGTCCGTGCCGATCGAAGTCAGGTCGTAGGCCGCGAAATGCCACGCGAGCTTCGGCGTGATGAACCAGCCGGGGCGCTCGATCGGATAGCTGACGTAAGGGTTGAAAACGACGCGGTTGCCTTGCGTCATATCCGCCGACGAGATCGTGAAGCGCGTCGCGTCCGCTTCCGCGCCGAAGTCGAAGCCACCCACGTCATAGCGTGCATAACGCACGTTGACCTGCGGCTCGCGGTTATAGGTCGAGTCGCTCGAGAAAGTCTGCCAGCGCTGTTCGCGGGCCAGCACGCTCCACGGTCCGTTCGTGTAGGTGAGGCCGGCTTCCTGCTGATACAGCGTGGTGGAGCCGGTTGGAAACGCCACGCCCGAGGCCAGATCGGTCGACACCGTCGAGTCCGACACGCGGTTGTAGTTCACGTAGGCGTTCAGGCCCGAACCGAGATTCCAGTTCTGATTCAACGCAATCGAGTAGCGTTGTGTCCTGGTAATCGCATCGTGCGGCAGCCATGCGAGCGACATCGTCCCCGAATCGTTCGGCTGGATATAGCGATAGTCGGCGGTCAGCATCTCGCCTCGGCGCGACATGATGCGCGGCGTGAGCGTGAGGTCGTAATTCGGCGCGAGATTGAAGTAGTACGGCAACGCGATGTCGACGCCGTTGGTGGAACTGACCGAAAACGTCGGCGGCAGGAAACCGCTGCGGCGGGCGCCGGACAACGGAAACGACAGCCACGGACTCGCCAGCAGCGGCACGCCCTGAAAAAACAGCACGCCGTTGTGCGCGATGCCTTCGTCGTTGCCATTGTCGATATCGAATTCGGATGCCTTCAGATACCACGCCGGCGCCGACTCGCATTGGCAGGTGCTGTACGTGCCGTGATGAACGACGGTGCGTTCGTTATCGACCACGTCCGCGCGCTCGGCGCTGCCCCACCCGCCGCCGAGATAAAACCTGTACCTCGGCACGCTGATATAACCTTCGTTCGCTTCCACATGGAAATGCGCGTCCGGCCCGTCGAACACGTTGCCATTGTCGACGAGGCGCACATGGCCATAAGCGTCGGCCTTGTCGCGGTCGACGTCGTAGTGCAGCGCGTCGCCCTCGACGATCGACGCCGCGCGCCGCAACTGCGCGTGTCCTTTCAATGAAACGTCCGTGCCGGTCGTGGTGGTCATCGAATCGGCCATCGCCGAGGTGACGGGTTTGTCGCCCGGCCGCAAGGGATGCTCGCTCAATTGCGGCGCGAGGCGCAGGCCCCAGATGCCGTCGAGCGATTCGGGCGCCGCTGCGATGCCGGCCAGTTGCGCGTAACCGGCAAGTGGCGCGCATCCCGCCGCGCATAGCACGAGAGGAACGAGCGGCCGTAAACGTAGACGCTGAAATACACGGCGTAGTATCAAGACAGGTAATGCTCGGAAAGGGTGAAGGACGCAGCGATGCGGCGCGGTGAAGAGGAACCCGGGCATGCACCCGGTTGAGCTGCGTCATGCGCGAGTGGATTGACCAGGCTTTACTGAAGCGTCACGTCGTTCGAGCGGGGCTCGCTCACGGCCGCCGTACTCACACCCGCCGCGCCGCCGAGCGCCTGCAGCAGATAGGGAATCTGCCCGGCCGGCAACGAAAACGACAAGCCCGCGCTGCCGGATAGCCGGAAGCGGATCACCACCATCTCCATACCGTTGAGCCGGCCGACTTCCCAGCCCTGGCAGTGCAACGCGAAGCCCCTGTCCTGATCGTTATGAATCACGCGGTCGGCGTGCTCGATGGCATTCGGCAACGCAACCAGCAAGTCGTTCAGCACCGACCGATGCAACGCCGCGGTGGGCTGATTGCCGTGAATCAGCAGATATTGACCATCCGCCGTCAATTGCATGTCGGTAATCGAATTCAGCATGAAGGTCGACGCATCAGACACGGCTCGTGCCCTCCTGCCTGGGCGTTGCACGGCTCGCGGCCTTGCTATCCGCCGTACTCGCCGTGTTCGCCGCGCTGCCGGACGCCTCGCGTGGAGTGAGCAGCGACGCCAGAGCCAGATGGACCGAAAAGATCGGCGTCGAGCTGACACGCAGGACCGCCGCCAGAACTGCGGGTGAAAGATATTCAATCATGATCGCTTCTCCAAATCGCGTTTCACAGGTAGCGGAATCGACAATTTGACGATAGCAGCGCATGCCGGCCGCTGGGTTACACGCGCCCTACGCTTCCTTGGGTTCTGTAACGCTTTATTTCGACGCACGTCCCGCAAACCGCACGCGCCTGCCCAATGAGCCCGTTGCGCACGTTAGCAACCCTAATGGGCGGAAAGTTTTCCGTAACGATCGACGGCACGCACGTCCCTATACTTCGCGCTTTCCAGAGCCAAGGCAGGTCGTTTCGAATGCATCGCTCGCACTCTTCCTCGCTGTCGCGCGATGCGTCCGGACTGAAACCCAAGATGAAACTTCAAGTTTTAACGAGCCGTTTAGCCGGCGCGCTCTCGCTCGCCGGCATCACGCTGACAAGCGGATCCGTCCACGCTGCGCAACCTTTCGTGGTGCAGGACATTCGCATCGAGGGATTGAAACGCGTCGAGCCCGGCACGCTGTTCGCCTATCTGCCGATCAAGCAAGGCGGCACGTTCAGCGACGATCAGGCTTCCGAAGCGATTCGCGCGCTCTATGCCACGGGCTTCTTCAACGAAGTGCGGATCTCGACCGAGGGCAATGTCGTCATCGTGTACGTGCAGGAGCGTCCGGCGGTCGGCACGATCGACTTCGCGGGCATTCATGAATTCGACAAGGAGAATCTCACCAAGGCGCTCAGTTCAGTCGGGCTGTCGCAAGGCCGCTATTACGACAAGGCGCTGGTCGACAAAGCCGAACAGGAACTCAAGCGCCAATATCTGACGCGCGGCTACTACGCCGCCGAAGTCACCACCACGATCACGCCGATCGACCGCAACCGCGTGGCCGTGCTGTTCTCGGTCGCCGAAGGTCCGAGCGCGAAGATCCGCCAGATCAACTTCATCGGCAACCACGCGTTCAGCACCGATACGTTGCGCGACGAGATGCAACTGTCCACGCCGAACTGGTTCTCGTGGTACACAAAAAACGATCTGTACGCAAAAGACAAGCTGACCGGCGACCTGGAGCACGTGCGCTCGTACTATCTGAATCGCGGCTATCTGGAGTTCAATATCGAGTCGACTCAGGTATCGCTGACGCGGGACAAGAAGGACATGTACCTCACGGTCACGCTGCATGAAGGCGAGCCGTACACGATTGCGTCGATCGGACTCGCGGGTAATCTGCTCGATCGCGAAGCCGAATTGAGAAAGCTCGTGAATATCAAAACCGGTGAGCGT
The DNA here is from genome assembly GCF_046027355.1 of Paraburkholderia sediminicola. Classification (GTDB taxonomy): domain Bacteria; phylum Pseudomonadota; class Gammaproteobacteria; order Burkholderiales; family Burkholderiaceae; genus Paraburkholderia; species Paraburkholderia sediminicola_B. The sequence continues at coordinate 321,306 of NZ_JAQQEK010000008.1, forward strand.
TTCTCCGCCGAGAAACTGCAGGCCACCACCAAGGCCATCGTCGACAAGCTGGGGGAATACGGCTATGCGTTCGCCACCGTCAATGCGGTGCCGAAGATCGACCAGCAACGCCATACGGTCGATCTGACGCTGCAAGTGGACCCGAGCCGCCGCGTCTATGTGCGCCATATCAATGTGATCGGCAACACGCGTACGCGCGACGAAGTGGTGCGCCGTGAAATGCGTCAGCTCGAAAGCTCGTGGTTCGATTCGAACCGTCTCACGCTGTCGAAAGACCGGGTCAACCGGCTCGGCTATTTCACCGATGTCGACGTCACCACGGTGCCGGTGGAAGGCTCGCCCGATCAGGTCGACGTGGACGTCAAGGTCAGCGAGAAACCCACTGGCGCGATTACGTTGGGCGCGGGCTTCTCGTCGACGGACAAAGTGGTGCTCTCAGCCGGCATCTCGCAGGACAACGTGTTCGGTTCCGGCACGAGCCTCGCCATGAACGTGAACACCGCGAAGACCTACCGCACGTTGACCGTGACGCAAACCGACCCGTACTTCACGGTGGACGGCATCAAGCGGATCACCGACGTGTACTACCGCACCAGCTATCCGCTCTACAACTACACGGACACGAGTTTCCGCATCATCACGATGGGCGCCGACCTGAAATTCGGCATTCCGTTTTCCGAAGCGGACACGGTCTATTTCGGCGTCGGGCTCGAACAGAACCGCTTGAACACGGATTCCCTGACGCCGCAGAGCTATCTGGATTACGTCTCCGAATTCGGCCGCGTAGTGAACAACGTGCCGCTGACGACAGGCTGGGCTCGCGACAATCGCGACAGCGCGCTGGTGCCGAGCCGCGGCTACTTCATTCAGGGTAACGGCGAAGTCGGCACGCCGGCCGGCGGCACCGAGTACTACAAGGCGGACGTGCAGGCGCAGTACTACTATTCGTTCGCGCGCGGCTTCATTCTCGGCCTGAATCTCCAGGGCGGTTACGGCAATGGCTTTGCAGGCAAGGCGTATCCGATCTTCAAGAACTACTACGCGGGCGGTATCGGCTCCGTGCGGGGCTACGAATCCGGCTCGCTCGGCCCGACCGACAAGACGACCGGCGACCCGATCGGCGGCTCGCGAATGGTGGTGGCCAACGTCGAGATGACGTTCCCGCTGCCGGGCAGCGGCTGGGACCGGACGCTGCGCGTCTTCACCTTCGTCGACGCCGGCAATGTCTGGGGCGACGAAGGCAACAGCACCGGCGCCAACGGCTTGCGTTACAGCTACGGCGCGGGCCTCGAATGGATTTCGCCGATCGGCCCGCTCAAGCTGTCGCTCGGCTTTCCGATCGTCAAACACGCGACCGACAAATATCAGAAGTTCCAGTTTCAGATCGGCACGTCGTTCTGAGCGGGCACGCTCGGGCGTGGTGCCTGACGGACGCAGGCGCCGCAAGATTGGCGCTTACCGCGCGATCAACCGACGAACCAGCGTCGGCACTGGCACAGCAATGCGTTAGCGCTAGGACAAGGCGCCGACGCATCGCTGTGCAACCGCGAACCGTTACTGTTTCAGCAGCTTCACGATGGTCAGCGTGCCATTTACATTTTCAACGCGAACCTTGACCTTCTCGCCCGCCTTCGCCTGGTTGACCATTGCCGCATCCTTGGCCTTGTAGGCCATGGTCATCGCCGACATGCCGATGTTCTTCATCTCGCCGTGCTGAAGCGTCAGCATGCCGGTCGACGGGTCCACCTTCTTGATGACCGCATCGGTGAGCGCTGCTTTGTTCGGCGTCCCGGCATCCATCGCGCCGCTGGCCATTTTCATGCCGGCCATCTCGTCCGCCGCTATCGCCGCGCCGGCGAGCGTAAGACCGGTACAGAACACAGCCGTCAGAGTGATCAACTTCTTCATTGGTTTTCTCCAGAGTGAGTTTGCGGCACAAGCGTGCCATTGGGTGCTACGTGGGATTGAAGCGCTTCTTGCGGGGTGGCTTTCATGCGCGCAAAGCGGCGGCGTTGCAGCAACAGCCAGGCGGCCGGAATGATGAGCATCGACAGGAGCGGCGCGGTCACCATGCCGCCAACCATCGGCGCGGCGATGCGCTGCATGACTTCGGAGCCGGACCCGTGGCCCAGCATGATCGGGATCAGGCCCGCCAGGACAACCGCGACCGTCATCGCCTTGGGTCGTACACGCAAAACCGCGCCTTCGCGGATGGCGTCGACCAGGGTCGCTTCGGTAAAGGGCTCGCCTGCGTCGAGGCGCTGGTTAAGCGCACCCTTCAGGTACAGCAGCATCACGACACCGAATTCGGCCGCCACGCCCGACAACGCGATGAATCCCACCGCCGTCGCAACGGAGACCGCGTGCCCGAGAAGCCAGATCAACCAGAACCCGCCGACCAGCGCAAATGGCACCGTCGACATCAGCAATAGGGCGTCGGCCGCCGAGTTGAACGTCAAAAATAACAACACGAAAATGACAGCGAGCGTCACCGGAATTACCGTTCGCAGCTTCGCGGCCGCCCGCTCCAGATACTCGAACTGCCCCGACCAGGCGATGGAATAGCCGGGCGGCAGGACAACATGCTGCGCAACCGCGCTCTGCATCGCTTTCACGGCCGATTGCAAGTCCGTATCGCGAATGTCGACGTAGACGTAGCCTGATAGCCGGGCATTCTCGCTACGGATCATTGGCGGACCATCCGAGATCCCGATCGTCGCCACATCGCCCAGCGTGATCTGCGCGCCGCGGTCCGTGACGACCGGCAACTGGCGCAGAGTGTCGACGGAGTCCCTGATCTCCCGCGGATACCGAATGTTGATTGGAAAGCGCTCACGGCCCGCGATAACCTCGCTGACGTTATCGCCTCCCACCGCGGTCGACACGATGGACTGGATGTCCGCCACGGACAGGCCATAGCGGGCGGCCGCCAGCCGGTCGATATCGACGTCGATGTAGTGCCCCCCGTTCAGGCGTTCGGCCAACGCCGACGTGACGCCTGGAACGTTCTTCAGGACGGACTCGACCTGCGTGGCGATCCTGTCGATCTGCCCCAGGTCCGCACCGGAGATTTTCACTCCGACGGGCGTCTTGATCCCGGTCGACAGCATGTCCAGGCGATTGCGAATCGGCGGCACCCAAACATTCGACAGACCCGGAATCTTCACCCGCGCGTCGAGCTCATCCATCAGCTTTTCAGGTGTCATCCCAGGCCGCCATTCGCTGCGCGGCTTAAACTGGATGGTGGTCTCGAACATCTCGAACGGCGCGGGATCGGTCGCCGTATCGGCACGTCCCGATTTGCCGAACACGCTTTTCACTTCGGGAACCGTCTTGATGAGGCGATCCGTCTGTTGCAGAAGCTCGGCGGCTTTGTCTGCGGAGATGCCGGGCAACGCGGTCGGCATATACAGCAGATCACCTTCGTCGAGCGGCGGCATGAATTCGCCGCCGAGCCGCGACACGGGGATCACCGTGATGGCGAGCGCCAGCACTGCCAGCCCGATTGCGACCCACGGCCGGCGCAGCGTCGCTTCGAGCACGGGACGGTAAAGCCGGATCAACACACGGTTGATCGGATTGGCGTTCTCATGCGGAATCCGGCCACGGATCAGATAGCCCATCAGGACCGGCACGAGCGTGACGGACAACCCGGCGGCAGCGGCAATGGTGTAAGTCTTCGTGAATGCCAATGGCGCAAACAACTTCCCTTCCTGGCCCTCGAGCGAGAACACCGGAATGAACGACAGCGTGATGATCAGGAGCGAAAAGAACAGTGCCGGGCCGACCTCGCCCGCCGACTGTGCGATCAACTCCCACCGCTGGGCCGTCGTGATCGGCGTATCGGGGTGTTTGTGGTCGTACGCCTCCAGATGTTTGTGGGCGTTCTCGATCATCACGATGGCTGCATCGATCATCGCGCCAATCGCGATCGCAATGCCGCCCAATGACATCAGGTTTGCGTTGACGCCCTGATAACGCATCACGATAAATGCGCTCAACACGCCGAGCGGCAGCGACAGGATCGCAACGAACGCGCTACGCAGGTGGAACAGGAACACCGCGCAGACCAGCCCGACGATGATGAACTCCTCGATGAGCTTGTCCTTGAGGTTGTCGACTGCGCGCTCGATGAGCTGCGAGCGGTCATAGGTCGTCACGATCTCGACGCCCGGCGGCAGAGACTTCTTCAGGCCGGCGAGCCTGGCCTTGACCGCTTCGATGGTGGTCAGCGCATTCTTTCCTGAGCGCATCACGATCACGCCGCCAGCCACTTCGCCTTCACCGTTCAGTTCGGCAATGCCGCGGCGCATTTCAGGTCCGATCTGAATGCGCGCGACGTCGCCAAGCAATACGGGGGTTCCAGTGCCGTTCGTGCGCAGCACGATGTGGCGGAAATCATCGAGCGAGCGCAGATATCCCGAGGACCTGACCATGTACTCGGACTCGGCCAGTTCGACCACGGAACCACCCGACTCCTGATTCGCCTTGCCGATGGCATCCGCGACGCTAGCCTGGGTGATGCCGTAGGCGCGCAGCTTGTCCGGATCCAGAACGACCTGGTATTGCCGCACCATGCCGCCGATGCTGGCGACCTCCGAAACGTCGGGTACCGACTTCAGCTCGAACTTCAGAAACCAGTCGTTCAAGGCCCGAAGCTGGCCAAGGTCGTGTTTGCCCGTGCGGTCAACCAGTGCGTATTCGTAGACCCAGCCAACGCCCGTCGCATCGGGCCCGAGTGAGACAGTCGCGCCCTGCGGCAAACGGCTCTGCACCTGGTTGAGATATTCGAGCACGCGCGAGCGGGCCCAATACGGGTCCGTCCTGTCATCGAATAGCACGTAGACGAACGCGTCCCCGAACGACGAATAGGCGCGGATGGTGGTGGCGCCGGGCACCCCCAGCAGGGTCGTCGTGAGCGGATACGTCACCTGGTCTTCGACGACTTGCGGCGCCTTGCCCGGATACGATGCCTTGATGATGACCTGCGTGTCGGACAGATCCGGCAGTGCGTCGACCGGCGTTTGTGTCAGCGAATAAACGCCCCATGCGGTGACGAGCACGGTCGCGAGCAGGACGAGGAACCGGTTGTCAATCGACCAGCGAATGATGCGCGCGATCATTTCGTGCCTCCGGCCGGCTCGACCTGCGTCAACTGGTAGCCGTCATCGGACGGCTTGAAGACAAAATGCACCGACTCGCCGACCTTGACGTCCGGAAAGGCCGTCGGCGACGGTTTGCCGAAGGTCATGGTCATCGCACCCCAACCCAGCGCCGGCACCGGTTGATGGGAGAACGTGATGTCGCTGCTGGTGACTTTTTCGACCTTGCCGGTCGTTTCGTAGGTTTGCGCGGCAGCTGGCGCCGAGGCCGAGGCCGACGCCGCAGGTGCCGCGCTTCCTGCGAGTTTCGGCAGCACGGACCTCAGGCTCGCTTCCGAGTCGATCAGGAACTGGCCCGATGCGACAACCTGTTGGCCTTCAGTCAACCCGCTCGTCACCTCGGTGCTGTCGCCGCTATCGTGACCAACCGCGACCTGGACAGGCTGCAACCGGCCGTCGCTATTCCTGACGATGACGATCGAGCGCTTGCCGGTCGTGATGACGGCTTCGGACGGCACAAGCAACCGCGAGACCGGTTTCGCGCCACTGACACGTGCGCGCATCAGCATCCCGGGGGTCAGCCTCAGGCCTGCGTTATCGATTTCGAGGCGCGCCTGCAGCGTCCGGCTGTCCGGACTGATGCCCGGCAAAATTTCACGGATGTGGCCGCTAAAGTGTTGCGAAGCATCGCCGGCAAACGTCGCGTCGACCATCATGCCGGGCTGCACCTGCAATGCGAGCGACTCGGGTATCTCAACGATCAGCCAGAGCTTCGAAAGACCCGCGATCTTGGCGAGCGTCTGCCCAGGCGACACCATCGCGCCGTCGCGAACGTTGAGTTCCGTCAGCACGCCGGCTTGCTGGGCGAATAGCGTGACGTGGGTCTGCGCTCTCCCGGTTCGGTCGAGACTGGTAATCAGCCCGTCCGGAATCGACAGGGCCTGCATGCGTGCACGTGCTGCGGCAAGCAGGCCGGCGTCCATGCCCCCGCGTTTGAGCGCCAGGTACTCTTCCTGCGGCGCCAACCAGTCGGGAACGAAGAGCGACGCAATCGGCGCCCCCTTCGCGACACGTTGCATCGGAGCGCTCGCGTACAGGTGATCGATGTAACCCGTCACTCGCGACTGGACGACATCGGCCATCGACTCGTCGAACTGGGTTGTTCCGATCGCGTCGAAACTTTCAGAGGCGTCCTGCCGGACCACCGTCGCGTATCGGATGCCAAGATTCTGTTGCAGCGTCGAGTCGACCTTGATACCGCCTGAACTTCCTTCGTCCGCGAAGACGGGCTGGAGCTCCATGCTCATGAAGGGCGACTTGCCCGGCTTGTCGAAGTGCTGGCTCGGCACCATCGGATCGTGCCAATAGAGTACTTTGCGGCCAGTCTTTGGGTCGACCTTGTCTGCGGCCATGGATGGAGTCGCGGCCGCGGCTGGCGCCATGGGTGCATCGGTTGCGGCATGATGACTGCCGGCCACATAGCCGGCGCCTAGCAGCGCGGCCGCAGTGAACACTGCCGCAACGGCGCGTACGATCAGTTTCTGGTTCATGTTTTTTCTCTCTACTGGCCGGAGGTCAGGTCGGGCGGCAGAACCTGGTATTCGAGCTGCGCCCAGACGAGGGAAACGTCCCGTTCAAGGTTCAACACCTGAAGGTCCGCTTCGAGCTGTGTGTGTCTCGCATCCAACGCATCGGAGAGCGTGCCCGTACCCGACCGGTAAGCCGCATTGGCCAGTTGCACCTTTTGTTCGGCCGCGGGAAGAACGGTTTGTTTGGCGTTGGCCAGACGGCCTCGCCCACTGGCGAGCTTTGCCGTCAGACTCTGGATATCCGCGACGACCTGCCGCTCGGTGTCTTCATAAATGAGCCGCGCCTGCGTACCCATTTCGGACTTTTGCTCGACGTCGCGGTTTTCGACGTTCCCGCGGTGAATCGGCAAGGGAATGGAAACGCCTACCGACACATAGTCCGGAAACTTGCCACCACTCTTGAAGTAGGTCAGCCCCCAGGTCCAGTTCGGGCTTCGGTTGCTTCGGGTAACGTCCGTGTCGGCATCGGCCAGCGAAATGGCGGCGCGGGCCGCGATCAACGACGGTTGAACCTGAGCAAGCTGCTCGACGCTTAAACCGGATACGCGTGATTGGAGTGCCGGCGGAGTGCCGCCGACTTCGAGCACATTGCCCGCCCCCGTCCAGCGCGACAGCGTGATCAACGCGGTCTTCTCGTCCTGTTGGATGCTGATCAGTTCGTCACGCGCATTGCCAAGCGTCAGGTTCGCCTGGGCGACATCGATCGCCGCCCCTTTAGCGCCACGGTACGACGCCTGTTTTGCGGCGAGTTCCTGGCTCAGATGGTCAACCAGCGCCTGACTCAGGGCGACGGCTTTTTTTGCGTAGATGGCGTTGAGCCAGGCCATGGCCACTTGCTGACGAACCTCCGCGACCTTTTCGAGGTACGTCGATTTCTCGCGCTCCACGGCACGATCGGCGAGTGTTGTCCGCAGCCGGCGCTTGGCGGGAGAAACCCATTCCTGCTGGACGCCGATGCCACGCATCGTGAAATTGTCCTGCCCGATCGTGAAGGCATTGGGCCCATTGACAGGCAGGTCCTGGACACTCAGGTTCAGCGTGGGATTGGGCAGTTGCCCGGCTTTGACAACCACGTCCGAACTTCCGCGAACCGAGGCTTGCGCAGCCTGGATCGAGGACGAGCGACTGGTGGCTATTTGAAGCGCCTCGTCGAGCGTCAAGCCCGCATCCTGGGCATGTGCCGCGCGGCCGGTCAACAAGCCGAACGCAAAAAAGACGGCGCACGCGCCAGCCCGGGCGCGCCGGGATGCCGGCGTGCCGATGATGGAAAACATGGTCTAACCTCGAATGGTCGAGCCGTGTGTAGCCGCGCGAGCGGACACACGAACTCACGTCCCGAAACGGGACGACATCACCGCGCAAAAGCGGTGAACCAGAACGATGGAGTTAGAGGGACTGCGGTGGACGCCAGAGGCCATCCGGCTCGCGGATGGAGAGCGACTGTGCGTAGTGGAAGCTGACGGGAACAAACGACCCGGCGGGTCGAGTCACGGTGGGAGAAGAAGCGGGGTGATAGAGGCTGCCCATCTGACACTGGGCGCTCACCTTGCACAGCGACGCCTTCGACTTGGCGTGTTCACTGGACATTGGGCTCGCCGAATCGCAGCCGGGCATATCAGCCGACATGGCGGCGGTGTCGCCGGTCATGGTGGATTCCATTGGACACGCTCCAGCCGTGCCGCTTGCTGCCAGCCCGCTCAGGGGCAGCATCACACACAGCAGCAAGACGAGAAGTGTCCGCAGGATTTTCATCGCCGCAAGTATAGCGCAGCCATCGGCATTGTCACGCTGTTGAGGCGGACGGGTGAGATCGCGCGAGGTGAGTCGACAGCAAGTAGGGTTAGAACATATCCGCAGCCGCTTGACGCTCCGTGCCCTTCCCTTTGGTTTCCGGCTCAACCCGGGACGGAATGAACGGCCCGGTGATCATATTCGCGTAGCTTTGCCCTGGTCCCACCATTGGAAACACATCGGCGTTCTCGTCGACCATCACTTCGAGGAACGCCGGTCCGTCAAATTCCACGAAGGCCTTGAGTTGGTCCTCGAGTTCGTTCATTGCGTCAACGCGACAGGCAAACTCAAACCCGTCGGCCCGAGCCGCCATGACGAAATCCTTGCGATGAAGCGACTTGTCGCTCACGCACAAGCGACCCTCGTAAAAGAGACGCTGCCACTGCCGGATCATCCCGTCACCGAGATTGTTGAGCAGCAATACTTTGACAGGCACGCCGTAGGTGGTTGCCGTTTCCAGGTCGCCAATATTCATGCGGATACTGCCGTCACCGTCGATGTCGATGACAAGGGCATCCGGCCGCGCCAGTTGAGCACCGATAGCCGCGGGCAGCCCGAAACCCATGGTCCCCATACTGCCCGACGTCAGGAAGCTGCGCGGCTCGACGAAGTCGAAAAATTGCGCAGCCCACATCTGGTGCTGGCCGACGCCTGTGGTGACGATGGCTCGCCCGCCGGTAATTTCACTGAGCTTCTCGATAACAAACTGCGGCTGAATTGCCGGACTATTGCGGTCGTAGTTCATACCGTAGGTCCGTTTCAGTTCCTTGATCCGATCGAGCCAGTCCAAAGGCGGTTGCGTGGCTTGACCATGCTTCATCAGTGACAGCAAGGTATCCTTCGCGTCGCCAACGTGCGTCCAGTGCGCCCGCTTCACCTTGTTGATTTCCGCCTCGTCGATGTCGATGTGCGCGACATACCGCGCTCTGGGCGCAAAGGCGTCAGGGCGGCCACCCGCAACCCGGTCATCGAATCGGGCACCCACCGCGATCAGGAAGTCACAATCTTCCACCGCGTAGTTCGCACAGGCCGCGCCGTGCATGCCCAGCATGCCAAGCCCCAGTTCGTGTTTCACGGATATCGCGCCAAGACCCATCAACGTGGTCACCACGGGGATCCCGAAGCGCTCTGCAAACTGACGCAGTTCAGCCGTCGCGCCGGCCGTGATAATGCCGCCGCCGGCATACAGCAGCGGCCGCTTGCTCCGCGCCAGCAGATCGAAGAATTCGGTGCGTTTCTCTTCTTCGAGACGAGCGCCTTTTGCCACCTGACGAAGACGGTCGGAGTAGCCTCGAAACTCCAACGTACCTCGCCCGTGATAGACGCCGGTCCAGTTCTGGATGTCCTTGGGCACATCCACGACAACCGGGCCTGGACGGCCGGTGCGAGCAACTTCGAATGCAGTCCGCAACGTCTGCTCCAGCTTTGCCGGGTCGGTAACCAGAAACACCTGCTTTGCGCACGCGGACATGATGTTAAAGACGGGCGCTTCCTGGAAAGCATCGGTGCCGATCATGGCACGAGGCACCTGTCCGCTTATAAGGACGACGGGGATCGAATCGCCGTTACAGTCGGCGATCGGCGTCACGGCGTTGGTCGCCCCGGGGCCTGACGTCACCATGAATACGCCGACCTTTCCGCTCGCGCGCGCATAACCGGCGGCCATGAAACCGGCGGCCTGTTCGTTGGCGGGTACGACGAGTTTGATCTGGCGCTCGGGAGTTTGCGCGTGCATTTCGTTGAAACGAAACACAGCGTCGTACGTCGGCAAAATTGCGCCGCCGCTATAGCCGAATACGGTATCGACGCCCTGTTCGCTGAGCACGCGCAGGATGATGTCGGCACCCGACATCGATTCGCCGGCGGCCGGCGGTTTCAGAAGAGCGTCTAAAGCAAGGTTTGGGTTTTGGGTCATGGCTGGCTCGCATGGAAACGGGCGCTGAGAACATCAGCGGCCAAAATCTAAGGACGATTTCCCTTCCAACTCGAGAACAGCGTATGTTCCTTACCAGCTCATGGGCGATTGCTCCGACGGGTTCTCCGTACGAAGCGCAGCCCATCTAGCACTTTTTTGATGTGCGTCTGGAAGAATCGTGAGAAACGGTTTTAGTCATTCTGACAATGATCGAGGCTGCGCACACGCGTAAAAGAGCTTGTTTATGGGCCAGGATAGGCCGCATTTGAGCCATTGCAATGACACTCCGTCTCTTTTTGATTGCATGCGAACGGTCGCCGCTCGGGACGCTTATCCACGTCCCGAGCGATTGAAGTCCGCGTGCGGCATCACAGCAATAGACATGCGCCTTTATTCCGCGAAGGCACTGGAGATAAGTGCCGCCTGTCTCGCCGCATGTACCGCGTGATAACCCGGCGCGGTCGACGCGGAAGCCGCAGGCCCCGCATACAGCAATTGCGCGGCCGAAGGCAGGACCTCACGCAACTGCGGTTCGATGAAGCTCCATGCACCCTGGTTGCGCGATTCCTCCTGACACCAGACCACGGTCTTCAGATTCGGATAGCGCGCGAACTCCGCGGCGAGTTGCCGGGACGGAAACGGATACAGCTGTTCGACGCGGATCAGCGGCGTATCGGCAACACCCGACGTGCGGCGCTGTTCGAGCAAGTCGAAGTAGACCTTGCCCGAAGACACGATGACGCGCTCTACACTCGACGCCCGCGACGGCTCGACCTGCGTGTCCACCAGGATCTCGCGGAACGCACCCGTGGCCAGTTCGTCGAGCGTGCTGACCGCTTCCGGATGACGCAACAGCGACTTGGGCGTCATCACGACCAGCGGCCGGCGATCGAAGACAGCCGCTTGCATCCTCAGCAAGTGGAACAGTTGCGCGGGCGTGGTCGGTTGGGCTACCCGCATGTTGTCCTGCGCGCAAAGCTGCAGATACCGCTCGAGCCTCGCCGACGCGTGTTCCGGTCCCTGCCCGTCCTGCCCGTGAGGCAGGAACAGGGTCAAGCCGCTGAGTTGCCCCCACTTTGCGGCGCCCGCCGCAATGAACTGATCGATCACAACCTGCGCACCATTCGCGAAGTCCCCGAATTGCGCCTCCCACACGACGAGCGCATTGCGGTTCACCGTCGAGTAGCCATACTCGAAAGCCAACACGGCCGCCTCCGACAGAATGGAGTTCGTCACCGTAAATCGGCCTTGTGCGCCGTCGATATGATCGAGCGGGATGTAGACACCCTCCGACCGGCTCCTGCGCGTCTGATTGTGCAGAACGGCGTGGCGGTGATTGAACGTGCCCCTCGCGCTGTCCTGCCCGCTCAAGCGGACATCGATCCCGGCGCCGAGCAACGAGGCGAATGCCAGGTGCTCGCCCATGCCCCAATCGACGGGCTTTCTTCCCGCGGCCATCTCGCGGCGCGCGGCGATCATCTTGCCGACCAGCGGATGGATTTCGTAACCGTCCGGAACGGTCGAGATCTGCTGCGCCAGCGCACGCACCTGCGCGGGGAACGGAGGACCATACTGGACCGGGCCGGAATAGTCCTTGAGAAACTCCGGCCATGTGGGTATTTCGTCTGGCTGCACGGATACCTCGACTGGCTCGCTCTCTCGCGCGTGCTCCAGGCTGTCGCGTTGCGCGTCGAGGATGTCCTTGACCTGATCCTGCGTCACCACGCCTTCCTTGATCAACTGTTGGGCATACACGGTCCTCACGCCAGGATGGCTGGCAATCGCGCGGTACATGAGAGGCTGTGTGATGGCGGGCGTGTCCTGTTCCTGATGCCCGTGCTTGCGGAAGCACACGAGATCGATCACCACGCTGCGCTTGAACGCCGTGCGATAGTCGAGCGCGAGGCGCACCGCCATGGCCACCGCTTCCGGATCGTCAGCGTTGACGTGCAGAACCGGCGCCTCGATCATCTTCGCGATGTCCGTGCAGTAGAACGACGAGCGCGTATCGCGCGGATCCGAAGTCGTAAAGCCGATCTGATTGTTGACGACCACGTGCACGGTTCCGCCCGTGCCGTGTCCGCGCGTGTACGTCAGGCTCAACGTCTCCATCACGACGCCTTGCCCGGACATTGCCGCGTCACCGTGAATTTCGACGGGCAGCACGTCGCTTCCGTCGCCCGCGCCCGAGGCATCCCCTTTGGCGCGCGCCATGCCCTGCACGACCGGGTTGACGATTTCCAGGTGCGAGGGATTGAATGCAAGCACGACATCGACGGGCCCGTCGGCCGTCTGCGTGACACCGCTATAGCCCTTGTGGTACTTGACGTCGCCGGCCGGGAGAGGGTCGCCGCTCTTGCCCTCGAACTCGTCGAAGAGCGCGCGCAAAGGCTTGCCGGCAATGTTCACCAGCACATTCAGACGCCCGCGATGCGCCATGCCCATCACCACCGTGCTGACCTTCTTCGATGCGCCGTAACGAACCAGCTCGTCCAGCAGCACGATCAACGATTCGCCGCCTTCCAGCGAGAAGCGCTTTTGCCCGACATAGCGCGTGTGAAGGTACTTCTCCAGTCCTTCGGCGGCCGTCAGGCGTTCGAGGAACCGTTTTTTTTCCGCAACCGAAAACGAAGGTCTCGCGCGTGTCGACTCGAGTTGCATCTGCCACCAACGCCGCTCGCCCGCATCGGTCAGATGCATGAATTCGGCGCCGAGGGTGCCGGAATAGGTCTGTTCGAGCGCCGCGACGATCTCGCCCAGCGTTGCGTCTTCGTCGAAAAGAAAGGTGTCGGCCGTGCTGAATCGCGTGGACATGTCCGCCGCCGACAAGCCGTAGAACGCCGGCGTCAGTTCGACGGAGGCCTGCGGCGGAGTCCACAGCAACGGGTCCAATTTCGCCTTGCGCGTGCCGACCATGCGGAACGCGGCAATCAGCGACTGCACCGCCACCTGCTTTCTGGCGATCGCGAGACCGTCATCGAGCGTCATCTCCGTGGCGCGCGAGCGCTTGCCCAGCTCGACGAAGGTGGAAACGACCGGCGCGTGCGGCTCGTCATCGCGGTCGCTGCCGTCGATGGCGGGGGTTTCGCGCAACGCATCGAAATAGGCGCGCCACTCATTCGCGACCGATGCCGGGTCAGCCAGGTAGAGTTCGTACTGCTCCTCGACATAGGGGGCGTTTCCCCCGAACAGGAAAGAGCTTTGAATTTTTTCCATCAGCATGATGAATCTGTCCTCGATTCGCGTCCGGTCTGAACTTCGACCGTGACATGGGGTGAGGCGGCTGTAGCCTCATCGTGGCCAGTCCGGCGTGCAACCAGGGGCTAAGGACGGACGACCATTTCGCCGACGACAGATTCTCTGGTGCGCCCGAGCCTTAAGTTCCCAGCCGCATTGATGAGATAAAGCATAGGTAGTCGGCACGGCGACCGTGTGCATCGTTGGCGCCGTCGCTGGCCAATAGCGATGAGATTTGGGCCACACAGCCGGAGTCGCCCTGCACGTCGGTTGCGAACAGGTCATGGGGCGCGCCGCAATAAACGGCGTCCCCCTGACTCCACCCTCGCGACGGCCAACCAACGGGCCTGCGCGCCTCTCTACCAGTGTTTCCCGGTTTGCGTACCCCCACTTCGTGTAACAAGTGATTTTCGGCGCAACGCATTTATCCCGCGGCGCTTCGCTCTTATAGTGGGTCCAGCGAAGAGACATCTGTGTCGCGAACCGGCAGGCAAGCCGCTCACCGGGCGCGCGCGGATTCGCGAACGGTGGGTCGACCGACCCGCTCGAGGGACGCGGACATGAAGTCCGGCAACGAGGAACGAGGGTCACGGCATGAAAGTCGCCATTGTTGTATTCGATGATGTGCAGGCGCTGGATGTTGCTGGCCCCCTGGACGTATTCGCGGAAGCAAACACATTTCTCCCTGAACACCAGAAGTATCAGGTGTTTCTGCTGGGCAACGAGGCCGGCACCGTGTCGTGCTCGAACGGGATGCAACTCTCGATTCCCTATGGCTACGCGGACTTCGACACGCCATTCGACTTGCTGTTGGTAGCCGGCGGACCGCGGTTGCCCAACGCCCAGCCACGGCCCGAGTTCCTCAAGTGGCTGCAAGACCAGGCGCGCGGCGCAACCCGGTTCGGTTCCGTTTGCAACGGAGCATTCGTGCTCGCGCACGCCGGGCTGCTCGACGGCAAGGAAGTGACGACCCACTGGGCAGATGCGCACCGCCTCGCCGACGAGTTCCCACAGGCGCGCGTGCAGCCGGACCGGATCTTCATCCGTGACGGACGGCTCTTTACCTCTGCCGGCGTGACGGCGGGCATCGACCTGTGCCTGTCGCTGGTGGCGGAAGACTGGGGGCACGAGCTGGCGGTGCGGGTTGCGAAACGTCTGGTGGTCTACATCCAGCGGGAAGGCGGACAGTCTCAATACAGTCCTTACGTCGGCGTACGGAAGGACCAGGATCCGATCGTCGGCAAGGTACTGCGGTACGTGACCGAGCACATAACCGACGCGCTGTCGATCGAACAGCTTGCCAGCGCTGTTTCAGTCAGCCGCCGTACCTTCTCGAGGCTATTCGCGAAGTATGCCAAGGTGACGCCGTCCGCATTTGTCGAACAGGTTCGTGTCGACACCGCGAGGAAGCTGCTCGAGGAGACAGATGCGCCTCTCAAGACCGTGGCATTCAATTGTGGTTTTCACAGCGCCACGCATATGCGAGCGACTTTCTTCCGGCGACTCAACGTCACGCCCAGACAGTATCGGCAGCGATTCCGTGGCGCGGTAGGCAAGCAGCAGTGGGCATCTAATGAGGTCGAGGAACAAGTCGAAACAGCGGAACTGGAAACTGTCGATTAGCTCTCGGGTCTACCCGGGTTGGGCTGGCAAGAATCCAGGCACATTTGACCTGAAATCGACGCTCTTGCCGCTTGTCCGCCGTGATGGGGTGGTTCAAACTGCGCGCGTGGTGTCGTGGAGGTAGCCTTTTGTTGCCACTCGGCGCGTCGAATGTACTTCATGAATAGGCTTACACCATCCGTGACTCGCTCCGATTCACTTCAATCTCTTCCTGATCTCCTTGAGCCGCGTTTATCCGTCGTATTTTGCGGCATCAATCCGGGCGTCCGCGCGGCGTCGACCGGCCGCCATTTTGCCGGCAGAGGCAATCGGTTCTGGCGGGCCGTTCATCTGGCGGGTTTTACTCCCGAACAGATTGGTCCCGAAGACGACCACACGCTCCTGCAGTATGGTTGTGGTCTCACCACGGTGGTGTCGCGTCCAACAGCACGAGCGGACCAGCTATCACACTGGGAATTCAAATCGGCCGCGACGGAGTTCGAACGGAAGATCGAAGGATACGCACCGCAATACGTTGCCTTCCTCGGAAAGATGGCGCTCAGCGCAATGTCGGGCAGCCGGGACATCCCGTGGGGCCCGCAACCGGCAACCTTCGGCGGCGCCCGCGTATGGGTGCTGCCCAATCCTAGCGGCCTGAACCGGACATTCAGCCTCGATGCGCTGGTGATTGCCTATCGGGAACTTCGCCTTGCAGTCGCGCCGCCTGGTTCAGTTTGAGCTTGAAGAACTCGCCGCGTGGACTAGCCCGAACAATCCGACTCAGCCCGTCAGCATGCGCTATTTGACTGCCTCAACATTCCAGAGGTCCCATTCATAGTCATGCCGGTCTCCATATGTTGGAGATGCACGTTTCTGCGCAACGTCTCGGTCACGAACTCCACGAAGGCCCGAATCTTACCGCTTGCGCCGCGCCGCTCCACATGCAGCAAGTTGACAGGCGTCGACTCGGGCTCGAATGCCGTCAGGACCGGCAGCAGCGTTCCATTGAGTACCTCGGGAGCCGCCTGGTAGGAAAACAATTGCGTTAATCCCACGCGGTCCACTGCTGCCATAACGGCCGCGGGCGCCAGGTTGACGATCATTCGTGGCTGAACCCGGACCGATAGCCTCAAGCCGTTTTCATAAAACGACCATTCGAGAGGATTCGTCACTCCCGTGAGGGACACGCAGTGGTGGTCGGCAAGCTCCTTGGGATGAACGGGTTCTCCATGCGCCACGAGATAAGCCGGGGCCGCGTAGGTTCGGCGCCGTACAAAACCCAACGGAATTGCATATATCGAAGAATCGCCCAGATGACCTATCCGGATGGCGATATCCACGCCCTCTTCGAGAAGTCGCGTGGTGCGATCGACATACACCGCGTTAATGCTGACGTCCGGATAGCGCTGGGCATACGCATCGATTAGCGGAGCGATGAATCGCTGGCCGAACAGCACCGGGGCAGAAATGGTCAGTGTGCCTACCGGGTTGTCCTGGCAAGCCGCGACATCGGCTTCTGCGTCCGTGACGGCATCCAACACCTTGCGGCAGGCATCCAGGTATGACATACCCGCCTCTGTCGGCCTGACTGAACGGGTTGTTCGCGCAAGCAGTTGCGCCCCCAGGCGGGCTTCGAGCGAGTTGAGCGCCCGCGAGACCGCGGGAGCCGACATTCCGAGTTTCTCCGACGCGCTGGTGAAACTGCCTCGGTCGACGATGGCTACGAAAACCTCCATCTCGCGTAATCTGTCCATCTTGATTCCAACTTGAATGTGTTTGCAGCCTGCCAATAGACCTGCGCCTTCCTCATGGGGACGCCGCGTCATCGGGCGCCAGGAAGATGCCGCAATAGTAAGCGCCATGTCATGCATGGTGACGCTCTCTTCCCACGATTGACTCGAAGAAGACCAGGAATGGCCGGTTTCGCACTCTTTCAACGAGCAAACGAAATGGCCTTCGCGATATCCCGTCTCAGTGGGATCTGCTCTGTTAACCAAACGGAAAATGACCTTTTCCGGATCGGCGCGTCGCCTTGGGTATCCGTGACGAGCCTGGCAGAATTCCCGCATGGAATGGCCCAATACGCGGCCTGCTGAGGCTTCAAGAAGCCCTCTCCATCTCCGACAATCAAGCAACCCATCGCGCGACAGTCACGTGATGCTGAATCGACTGCGTCGCTGCGGTGACATGTCCTGCTACATGACCAGGCATCCTCAACCAGACGAAGGAATCCATGTTTTCTGCAATGCTTGAAGTCAATCCGTTATCCGAACAATTCGATGCCTATCTCGGCATGGCCAAGATGCTGCGCCCGGAACTCGAAGCGATCGATGGTTTCGTCGACAACACCCGCTACGCAAGTCTGACGCGCCAGGGATGGCTGCTCTCGCTATCGAGCTGGCGCGATGAGAAGTCGCTGATACGCTGGCGAGTGACGACGAACCATCATAAGGTGCAGCAGGCGGCGCGCGATCGTGTGTTTGCCGACTACCGCTTGCGCATTGGCCAGACCGTCGCGGATACGTGCGTGCCTGCCGGGCAGACGTTGGTCGAGCAACGCCTCGATACAACCGAAACGGGAGTTGGCAAGGCGATAACGCTACTCGACGCGACGTACGCCCCAGACTGGGTCAAGCTGGTCAGCGCGGACGAGGTTGCGGAATCGCTCGGACTCGACACGAAGGCGCCCGGCCTCGTCGCCTGGGACGCATTCGACGCGTTGATGACACCCGGCGACGTCATCGCGGTGGCGACGTGGGAAGACCTGGCGGCCGCTGAAGCCTTCGAGCGCAATACGACGCTGCCGAAGTTCGTGCGCCTGCGGCACATCCGCGTTGTCCGGGAGTACGGCATGTTCGATCGCCGCGAGGCGCCTCAGTACTTTGCAGAGGTGCGGCCCAAGGCGTGAGCCGGATGTGGCGCGATATCGGCATCCTCGTAACGAAACAGGTTGGCCGCGATTCATCTGTAGTGACCCTCGGTCGTTACAAAAAGATAGCTGCGCGCGCCGCCCCTTGCCGGTGAAATTTGTTCTGTCCAACGAACGGAAAAGATTCATTGCCGGGGGTGAGCACGTTGTTCTGGTCGCGACGGTGGATTGGCCAGATTTGCGCACGAAATGGCCTGATACGCGACCTGTGTCAGCTTTAAGAAAGCCGAGCCGCCTCCTAGAATTCATAAACCCATCGCGCGGCGGCAATACGGTAGTGAGCCGGCTGGATCTTTGCGAACACCGGTCGTGACAGGAAGATGTCCCGATGGAATGCCCCATTAAACACTGGTAGCCGGACCCTTATGAACACCGCCAACCCACCGATAACTGGAACAGGAGAAGCGAAGCCCGAACCATCGCCGGCGCCGGTCTCTGTCCCCGGGACAGGCACTCCTGCACAGCAGACATCCACCGAAGCGACACTCCCCCTGCGCCTCGCTATCGGTCTGATCGGCATGTTGCTCGCGTCGCTGCTGGCCATCCTGAACGAACAGGTCACCGCGGTGGCGCTCGCTGATATTCGCGGCGCGTTCTCGATCGGACGTGACGATGGGACCTGGCTGACCGCCCTCTTCGAGGCGACGAACGTGGCCACGATGGTATTCGCGCCGTGGTTCGGCGTGACGTTCACGCTGAAGCGATTCACG
>NZ_JAQQEK010000080.1:0-4144 GCF_046027355.1 Paraburkholderia sediminicola
GCGACGGCGAGCGCTACGCTGGATCGTCGGACTGCTTACGATTCAGGCTGCCGGCGCGCGCAGGTCGCGCCCGTAGAACCTCTGCATTTGGTCAGCCGGGAGCAATCGCAGCGCCGGCCGCATTGCTTCGCCCACTGTAAATAGCCGTTGCGCTAGACCTGATCTTTCCAACCCTGTCCTAGCGTTTCCGCGACGACACCTCTGAGCCAACGATGCCCTGCGTCGTTGTGAAAGCGGGCGTGCCAGAATTGTTGAACGGTAAGGTCGGGAAGCTTGATCGGCAGGGGAAACACTTCAACATTTGCAAGCCTCGCGAACAGGGTTGCGAGTTCGTCGGGCACGGCTGCGATGAAATCGGACATGGCGACGAGGTTCGGGACAGCCAGCAGAAAAGGCACTTCTACGCCCACTTTCAAACGCGCGCCGTGCTGGCGCAACTCCCTCTCCAACAACTGGTTGGTCAGCGCCAGGGTGCCGGCGACAACATGCTTTCGCTCAACGAATTGCTCGAGCGTCATGCTGATCTTCTTGCGTTTGGTGCCAGCCTTGACGATGCCGACCAGCGAGCGGCGAAACAGCGACTGCTGATGCAGATTGTCACCGAGTTTGCCTAGATAGCCGATTGCCAGATCGACTTTACCATCCTGTAGTGCGCCCGCCAGTTCCATCGACGGCAGCTGGATCGGCTTTAACGTCGCAAGTGGCGCCCGCTCACGGAACGCTGCCAGCAGCCGCGGCAGTATCACGATCATGCCCATGTCACTTAGGCATACAGAGAATGTACGTTCCGTGGTCGTGGCGTCAAACGCTTTCGTGCTCCAGATTTCCTGCTGCACCATGGCCAGCACGCGCGCGACGCCTTCGATCAGCTGCTCGCCAACAGGGGTAGGAGCCATAACCGGTCCGGCACGGACGAACAGATCGTCCTGAAACAGAGTCCGTAATTTCCCTAATGCATGACTGACCGCCGGTTGCGTAAGCCCGAGCCGGTCGGCAGCCCGCGACACGCTTCGTTCATCAGCAAGGGCCTGAAGCACGTACAGGAAATTCAGATCGGGGGGTTGCATCTATGCACCTGTTTCATGATGGGTATGAAATCCATTGTATAGATTTATAGCCCGCTAGCGTTTAACGTCGCATCCACACTTTAAAAAAATCAGGAGATGGATGTGGTGGACTGCGACGTGATCATCGTGGGCGGTGGCCCGGTAGGTTTGTTTCTGGCCGCTGAACTCGGCCAGCGCGGCATCAGTGCCGAGGTATTCGATGCGAAGCCCGGCACCAGTACCCATCCCGCCGCCAATGCCAACAGCGCACGCACGATGGAGCATTTCCGCCGCATCGGCATTTCTGCCGCAATCCGCTCGCTCGGGTTGCCGCGCGACTATGCGCCGGACGTTGCGTACTTCACGTCGATTACGGGTCACGAACTGGCACGGCTTCATCAACCCGCATCGCAGGGCGCGGTGGAATGGGCGAAGGCACATTCGTTCACCTGGGCAACACCCGAGCCACCGCATCGCTGTTCGCAACTGTATGTCGAGCCGGTTCTGCTCGAAGCGGCGCGCAGTCATGCCCGCTGCCGGGTGCATTTCAGCACGCGTGTGGTCGATATCTCGCAAAGCGACGACAGGGTCACTGCAGTCGTAGAGTTCGAGGCCACTGCCGAGCGTGCTGCCGAAACCCGCACCGTCACCGCGCGCTACCTGATCGGTTGCGATGGTCCACGCAGTTTCGTGCGCAAATCGCTCGGTATCCGCTACGAAGGTGTGGCCGGCGAAAAGCGGGAATTCATGGGCGGCCAGATGGACGCTGTCTATTTCTACGCACCCGACCTCTATCGCGTGAGCCCGCACGCACCCGCCTGGCAATACTGGACCTTCAGCCCCAAACAGCGCGCCCTCATCATCGCCGTTGACGGCCACGGTCATTTCATCATGAACGTCCAGATGCGCGACGATGAACGCCCCGACGACGACAGCGTGCGGCAGAGGATTGCCGAAGCAATCGGCACCGATATTCCTTTCGAACTGAAGAGCAGTTCGACATGGACTGCGGGGTTCACGCTGGTGGCGGAACAGTTTCAGGCTGGACGGGTGTTTCTTGCGGGCGACGCCGCGCACCTGTTTACGCCGACCGGCGGTCTTGGCTACAACACCGGCATCGACGATGCCGCCAATCTCGCATGGAAGCTCGAAGCCATGATCAAGGGCCACGCCGGCCAGGCGCTGGGGGCGAGCTATGAAGCGGAGCGTCGTCCCGCTGCGCTGAGAAACACGGCATTTGCACGCGGCTTTGCCGATAGTATCGGCCACCTGCGTGTACCTCGTGAAGTGTATGAGTCCGGCCCCGCTGGCAACGCCGCGCGCGCGGCATTCGGTGACTACCTGATGTTCCATGCGACTTCGGAGTTCGTGATTCCGGGTGTTCATCTTGGGACACGCTACGAGTCGTCTCCGCTCCTCGAGGCTGAAGCAGGCGCTGCTTCTCCGGACCCGGCCAACTTGTATGTGCCATGCGCACGGCCGGGCCATCGTGCACCACATGCGTGGCTCGCCGACGGTCGTTCTTTATATGACCGCTTTGGCAGCGGTTTCACGCTGCTTTGCACGGGAGCGGACGGATTCAGCGACGAACAGCAACAGGCGCTGCAACGCGCCGGCGCGGTGCTGCCTCAACTCGCCGTCGTGCACGTCGGCGAAGCAGCCGTCGCGGAGCTCTATCAGGCCAGGTTCGTATTGATCCGCCCCGACCAGCATGTCGCTTGGCGTGGCGATGTGCTGAATCGCGACTTTGAAACGGTGGCGCTCAGGGCAGTAGGGCACCTGCCCATGGGCATCGGCACCATCTCAGCCCCGGTGCGTCCTCTGGTCGTCTGAGAGGTCCTGGTTGGATTGATGGATCGCACCAATCAATTCGTAGTACTTGTCACTCTATTTGCAACGCCGAAGCGTGACGAATCATGACGATTACTGACGTCATGTAAAGCGCAATTCAGTCGAAGAAAATAAAATATCAGGTCTGGAGACATGAAATACACAACTATTGCAGCGGCGGCCATGCTCGCCATCAGCGGCCCCGTGTTCGCGCAAAGCAGCGTGACGCTCTACGGGATTCTGGACACCGGTATCGAGCTCGTCACTCATGCGAATGCCGCAGGCGACAAGGTGATTCGGATGCCCGGCATTACCGGCTCCGTGCCGTCTCGTTGGGGCTTGCGCGGCAAGGAGGATCTAGGCGGCGGGCTCGCGGCCATCTTCGTGTTGGAAAACGGCTTCAATACTCGTGCAGGTGACATGAATCAGGGTGGCCGGCTATTTGGACGTCAGGCATGGGTAGGATTGTCCAGCCGGTACGGTGCATTGACCTTTGGGCGCCAGTACACCATGAGTTTTTGGGCCATCACCGATTCGGACATTCTGGGTCCGGATATCTACGGTGGCGTGGGTGGCCTCGACGCCTATATTCCCAACTCACGCAGCGACAACACGGTGGCCTATAAAGGCACGTTCTACGGCGTGACGGTCGGCGCGACGTATTCGTTCGGACGCGACTCGAGCGGCACCGGCAACTCACCTGGACAAGGGACCTGTGCGGGATCGATCCCGGGCAATTCGCAGGCGTGCCGCCAATGGTCCGCGATGCTGCGCTACGACGCCAGTGCGTTCGGCGTCGCCGCCTCCTATGACGAACAGCACGGCGGCCCAGGCGCAGCAGCCAATTTCTTCAATGGCCTGGCACCGATTGCCTTGACGAACAGCAACGACAAGGACGCACGCACGCAACTCAATGGCTACATCAAGGCGGGGCAAGCGAAAGTCGGCGGCGGCTGGCTGGGTCGTCGCGTTGAGACGGCAGCTCGGGACGTGCGCACGGATATTTTCTACCTCACCGGTTCCTACTACGTGACGCCTTACTTCGTGATGGACGGCGGTGTCTATCACACCATCGACAAGCAACAGGACACGCGTGCCACGTCGGCCGCCTTGCGTGGTACCTATCTGCTCTCCAAACAGACCAGCGTCTATCTGCAAAGCGGGTATTTGTTCAATAGTGCCAAAGCGCACTACACGCTGAGTGCCGGTGGCCCAGGCGCAACGCCCGCAGCGGGTGTCGGCCAACTCGGCGTGATGGCCGGCATCAG
>NZ_JAQQEK010000081.1:0-4021 GCF_046027355.1 Paraburkholderia sediminicola
TGTCTAATCCGGTGGCGCACCGATATTGCCTCTTCAACTTGCGGCGCCGCACAGAACTTATCGTGATGCTGGCAGAGAAGGGCATTACGCTCGGCACGCTTTCAGTCACTGATCGTTCGCGAGATCGAGATTCATCTTCCGCTGAGCGGTCACGTACCGGCTGATCTCCGCCAGCAGGTCCTTGGGGGCGGAGGACTTGCGCAATAGCACGAACGGTTCGCGAAAGTCGCGAAGGACGTGATCGGACAGCAGCTCGCCGGTGATAAATGCGACGGGAATAACGCCCGCCCACGCGAAATGACGCCTGATCCGATCAGCAACCTCCTTGCCGGTGGCTCCTTCGCGCAGACGGATATCGGCGACGATGAGATCGGGAATGCGGCTGTCATCGGCAAGGATGGCTTCGAATCCAGCCATCGACTCGGCGGCGTACACGAGCGCGCCCGCGCTTGAGAAAAGACGCCTCAGGCCTTCGAGGACGGTAGGTTCATCGTCGCACAGGAGCATGAACGTGCCCGTGAGATCGGGCGTGTAGACGTCGCCATCCTGAGCATTTGCCCCGGCGGGCGGGGTTGATGCCGAAACCGTCGCGTAAAGGGAAAAGCGCGATCCGCGCCCTTCCACGGAGGCGAAACTCATGCCGTGTCCCGGCAGAATATGGATCGCGCGATGCACAATCGACAGCCCCAGTCCCAGCCCTTTCGAACGGTCGCGCCCCGGATTGTTGATCTGATAGTACTCGGAGAAAATCGCGTCACGATGGGCGGGCGCAATGCCGATGCCGGTATCCCATACATCGACGCGCAGCCGTTCATTCAGTCGCACCCAGCCAAGCACAACGCCGCCCGATGACGTGTTCTTGATCGCGTTCGATACGAGATTCGATAGGGACCGCTTGAAGAGCGATCGGTCGGTCTCGATGGACGGCGGGTACCGTCGCCGCCCCGCGATTCTCAGATCGATGCCACGCAACCGGGCCGTCTCCCGGTATTGCTCGAAGACCTCGGTCAACAGGTCATGCGTATTGACCGGCGTAAGGCCGGGAACATACGAGCCCAGCTCGCTGTAGTCCTGAATGTCCTTGAACATGTCGAGGATGTCGGACGCGGTCTCCTCGATGACATCGAGGTCGCGATCCACGGCGTATCCGTCCCTGATCCTCGTCTTGGCGCTTCGGATGAAAAGGTTGATTGCGGCGAGAGGCTGCTGGATGTCGTGATACGCCGATGAAAAGAATCGCTCTTTCTCCCTGACGAGCTCCTGCATGCGTCTGTTCCGCTCGTTGACCGCGCGCGACGCCGCTTCGACGCGAGCCTTGGCCGCGCGCAAGGTGCGCCGGTACATGAATTCGCGCCTCGCGGCACGTTCCAGCGGGATGCTGAGCAGCACGCCGACGACAGACATCATCGGCAGCATTGTGGCGTGCGCAGCCACCGACTCCACGCGCAGTTCGACGCTCCCGCTGACGGGTTTGAAATAAAGCATGATCAGATAACTGACGACGCAAATCCCGATTAGCCAGGCCGCCGTGATCACCCGAAGTCGAAAGGCCATGAATATCAAGAAAAGGCAAAACAACAGCACCGGATAGACTTCCCGCCAGCCAAGGTCGCCCGGATAGAACTGCAGCATTCTCAGGCAGCTGAACCAGCAACTGATCGTCCAGACACCGAGCAGCCCGACGGCCCAACGTTCATCGAGTGCGCGCGGGGTCCAGAACAGCACGGGAATCGTCATCCCGATCGCTCCGGCGACTCTCAGGAGAATCAGCTCATTGTGGTGCAGATGGGTGGGATCGAGCAGGTCTAAGCGGCAGAAGTCGCGGATGGAAAATACGACCCACAACGCGGTGAATATTGCGATGGCGAGTCTCCGCTGCCCGGAGAACCGGCGCGCGTAGTCCCACCGGAACGCGCGCTCCTGAGCCGCCGAGCTGAACCTGCGCACCCTGAGGCCTGACGATCTCATGACGACGCTCGATCAGGAAATTCGCCGTCCGCGGAGTGGGCAGCGTGCAATTCAAACAGAATAGCAGGGCTGTCATCCAAAGCTATACACACAAATGTAGCGTTCGGGATGCGCCTGCCAGATCAGGAGCGCTGCATCTTTCCGGACTCGATTTCCGGTCGCCTACCTACATGGGTGGCGACAGCGTCTGGGCCGACCGAGAATCGATATGACTGTGCCGGTAGCCGAGAGCTGCGCTTTCTTCGTAACTGTCATCGCCTCGGTACGCCTCTTCTTCCGGACTTTCATTCGTATTATTCTGTTCTTGAGGCGGTTCGGGCGTTTGCGTCGCCTCGTCCCGACCGGACGTTACGGCAACGCTCGTTAAAGGAGATTCTCGTGAAAACAGTCTTACTCGTCACTGGTGGACTACGCTCTTTCCAGTGTGGATCGGCCGCGAGTGTCCATCCGTTGATACAGGCAAACGTCAGGATCTGGCCAGCAGGACTTATTCCCCCATCCTGCCGGAAAGCTGCCGTTGACGACCCCAGCCTCCACTCCGGAGAGTGTTCGCCGAACTGGTGCTTGAGGCCAGCTTCTGTCACTGGACAGATTGAAGACGTGGCCACTCGAATGTCTCCTTCACCTGGCCATCGGTCGGTTGTCCTCGTTGGCCTAATGTTGCTGTGATAACGGTTGGCATTTTTTTGCGTTCCTGACGGACAGACGTTGATTTTTCCGGGGTCTTGTCCGACAGGTTCTTCCACCAACGGTCAGAAATGGCCCGCGAATCGCTGGCGACGATCACTTTACCAGGCCGTGATCCACTTGCCAGATCAAGTCGCCACACTCATCGCCATTCTCACGGCGCGGCGGTGATTCCCCTGCGCTCGAACTGTCGAGCCACAGGCGAATCCCGCCACTCTTGAGACAAAGCGATATGGAGCAGCCGCCAATGTCCGTGGCGTAAGTGCATTGCGCGTATTATTTGATCGGAACAACAAAAAGCAGGTGGTTGCTACAGACGTAGCATCATCCGCAAAGTCATTGCAGTTCGCTCCGAAAGCTGTTTTGGGAGACGACGGAATGCGCGTACTGATCGTCGACGATCATGAGCTCTTCAGAGCCGGATTGGCGCTTCTGCTGAGAGAACTCTTTCCGGGTATCGACTTGCTCCACGCAAGTACCTTGTCACAAGGCGTCAATCATGCGTTGTGCGAGCCCCTGAACTTCGTTTTTCTCGATCTCGACCTTCCCGATGGTGACGGCTGCAACGCGCTCGCCGAATTGAAGGAATCGCGACCGTCCCTGCCCGTGATTGTGATATCGGCCGACGAGCGCGTGGAAACCATCGGCCGATGTATCGAACTTCGAGCCATGGGATACGTGCCCAAATCTTCATCTCCTGCAGCGCTTAACGCAGCTATAGGTGCGGTGCTGGCCGGGGGCGTGTTTCTGCCCGCCGCCAGCATCGCGATGCTCCGGCGCGACATGGGCACGGCGGAGGCCCTATCAGATAGACCCGGGGACGCGCCGTCCGCTGCGATTTATGGGGTGAGCGCCGCGTCCGACCTGGGACTGACTCCGAGAGAATTTGAAACACTGGCGTGGCTGGTTCGCGGAGTTCCCTCGAAGGCGATTGCCCTTAAAATGGGGCTCGAGGACATTACGGTGAGGAAATACATCAGTCATCTGCTCGCGCATTTCAACCTGCGGCGCCGCACAGAACTCATCGTCATGCTGGCCGATCGAGGCATCAAACTCGGCGTCCCTCCAGTCACAGATCCCTCTCATGACCGCCGCCTGTCGGCTGTTGGGTGGCAACGAACCGACTGACGCCAGCGAGCGTGCTTTCCGGTGCGGAAGACTTCCTCAGCAACACGAACGGCTGGGCAAAATCGCGAAGCGCGCGAGGCGAGATCAGCTCACCCGTGATGAATGCGACGGGAAGCACGCCCGCCCAGGCGAAATGCTGCCTGATCTGTTCGGCAACCTCGATGCCGGTCGGCCCGTCGCGCAGCCGGATGTCGGTGACAATGATGTCGGGTGCGCGGCCGTCATCGGCCAGAATCGC
>NZ_JAQQEK010000082.1:0-3840 GCF_046027355.1 Paraburkholderia sediminicola
CGATGCGAATCCTGGTGATCGAGGACGAGCTGAAAACAGCAGCCTACCTCAAGAAGGGCCTGGAAGAATCCGGCTATGCGGTCGACGTGGCGAACGACGGCCCGCAGGGGCTGATCCTCGCCCAGGAAGAAGAGTACGACGTGATCGTGCTCGACGTGATGCTGCCCGGCATGGACGGCTG
Organism: Paraburkholderia sediminicola; assembly: GCF_046027355.1. GTDB lineage: Bacteria > Pseudomonadota > Gammaproteobacteria > Burkholderiales > Burkholderiaceae > Paraburkholderia > Paraburkholderia sediminicola_B. The sequence continues at coordinate 182 of NZ_JAQQEK010000082.1, forward strand.
GACCATCGTCAAGACCTTGCGCGCCACGCGCACCACGCCCGTGCTATTCCTCACCGCGCGCGACGACGTCGACGACCGTGTGCGCGGCCTCGAACTCGGCGCGGACGATTACCTCGTCAAACCCTTTGCCTTCGTCGAATTGCTGGCGCGTGTGCGCACGCTGGCGCGCCGTGGCCCGCCGCGCGAAAGTGAACTGATCAAGGTGGGCGATCTGGAAATGGACGTGAACCGCCGTCGTGTGAAGCGTGGCGGCATGCGCATCGACCTGACGCCGCGTGAATTCTCGCTGCTGCAGTTGCTCGCGCGGCGTCAGGGTGAAGTGCTGAGCCGCACGCAGATCGCGTCGTATGTGTGGGACATGAATTTCGACAGCGACACCAATGTGGTCGAAGTGGCGATCCGCCGTCTACGCACCAAGATCGACGACAACTTTCCCGTCAAGCTGATCCACACCGTGCGCGGCGTGGGCTATGTGCTCGAACTGAAGGACGCTGCCTGATGCGCGGCCGCTCGCTTGCCGCAGCGCTTGCGCTGGCGTTCGGCGCGACGACGCTGGCGGTTTTCGTGCTCGTCGGCAGCTTTCTGTATCTCGCGCTCGAAAAGCAGATCAAGGCGCAGGACAATCTCGACATCGTGCTCGCCGCACGCCACGCACGGCGCCTCGCCGAGGAGCTGGATTCGGCGCAAGGCATTCGCGACCACAGCGAGCGCTTGACCAGCGTCGTGCTCGGCAACGAAGCGCTGTCGATGGAAGTGTTCGATCCCGACGGCAAGCGGGCGATCGAACACAACATCGCCGGCGCGCTCGCCGTGCCGGACGCGGCAAGCGACGCCGCGACCGTCGCGGGGTTGCCGCCGCTCACGCGCGTTGCCGCGACGGCGCGTATCACCGAGGCCGATCTCGGCGACTGGACCGGCCGCGGCGGCGCGCCGATCCGCGGCATTTTCACGGACGCACGGCTGCGTAACGGCGACACGGCGAGCCTGCTGGTGGCGCGCAACATGAGCGACCGCTGGCTCCTGCTGGACCGCTACCGCGATAAGCTCAACATGGCGGGTGTGGCCGGCGTGGTGCTGGCCATGCTGCTCGGCTACCTGCTGATTCGCGCCGCGCTGCGGCCGTTGCGCGATATCGCGGCGAGCGCGAGCCTCGTCACGGTGAATCGCCTCGATACGCGGATCGCGGTGGCGCGCGTGCCGAGCGAACTCGAAACGCTGGTGGCCTCGCTAAACGCGATGCTCGAGCGTGTCGAGCATGGCTTTCAGCGTCTGTCGCGTTTCACCGCCGACCTCGCGCACGACATGCGCACGCCGCTCAGCAACATGCGCGGCGCCGCCGAAGTCGCGCTCGCCCGGCCGCGTTCCGTCGATGAATACGAGTCGCTGCTCGCCTCGAATCTGGAAGAGTGCGACCGGCTCTCGCGCATGATCGAGAGCGTGCTGTTTCTGGCGCGCGCCGAGCATCCGCAGTTCGTCAAACAACTGCGCGAGTTCGACGCGGGGCAGGAGCTGGCCCATATCGCCGACTACTTCGAAGGCATTGCGGAAGACGCGAATGTGCGCGTACGCGTGAGCGGCGCGGCCAGCGTGACGGCGGATCTCGAACTGTTTCGCCGCGCCGTGAGCAATCTGCTCGCCAATGCCATTCGGTATACGCCGCCGGGCGGCGAGATCGTGCTGGACGCGAGCGCGTCGGCCGACGCGGTGCGCGTGACCGTGGAGAACCAGGGGCAGCCGATTCCCGCCGAGCACCTCGAACGGATCTTCGATCGCTTCTATCGGGTCGATCCGTCGCGCAGTTCGCTGCCGTCGTCGGGGTTGTCGCAAGGGTCCACGGGGTCGACGGGGCTTGGGCTTGCCATCGTGCGCACGATCATGGAACTGCACGGCGGCTCGGTGCATGCGCAGAGCGATGCGCGCAGCACGCGGTTCGTGCTGAGGTTCCCGCGTGCCAGGTGAGGGCGTACAACTGGTTACACAGACCCCGCCGCGTTCTTGCTTTCGCCACCCCACGTCCCGCCTAAAGCCTTCAGCAACAACACACTCGACTCCAACTGCCGCGCGGCGATCTGATCCGCGATTCGCTGGTTCGTCAGCGCAATCGTCTGCGCGGTCACGACGTCGAGATAGCTGACCGCGCCCGCGTTGAAGCGGTTCGTCGTGAGCCGCAACGACAGGTCCGCGGCCGTGGTGGCGCGCTGCTGGCTGGCGGCTTCGTCGGCGAGGGAATGCAGGGCGGACAGGTTGTCCTCGACCTGCTGGAACGCCACCAGCACCGACTGACGATAGTCTGCGACCGCGCCATCGTATTGCGCCGTGGCGCCGTGCAAACTGGCTTTGCGCTTGCCGCCGTCGAACAGCGTGCCGGCCAGTTGTGGACCGAGCGACCAGAACAGACTCGGCGCGCTCAGCCACGGCGCGAAAAACGTACTTTCGAGCCCCGCGCTCGCGGACAGCACCAGATCCGGAAAAAACGCCGCATGAGCCACGCCGATCTGCGCATTCGCGGATGCCACGCGCCGTTCGGCGGCGGCGATATCGGGGCGCCGTTCCAGCAGTTGTGACGGCACACCAGGTGGAATCGCAGGCGGCGTCACGGCTGAACCGTTCGGCGGCAGCGTAAAGGTCGAAGCCGGTTCGCCGATCAGCGTGGCGATCGCGTGCTGCATCTGCGCGCGCGTCACGTCGATGTCGGTGTCTTGCGTGCGCGTCGCTTCGAGCTGCGTCGTGGCCTGGGCGACGGCGGAGGCATCGATCGCGCCGTCTTTCAGTTGCTGCTGCAACAGATTCAATGCGGCGGCGTAGGCGCTCACGCTGTCGTCGAGCAGTTTCTTCTGTGTGTCGAGCGAGCGCAGCGAGAAATAGTCGACGGCCAGATCGGCGCTCATCGACAGGCGCACGCCTTCGAGGTCGGCCTCGCTCGCCTGAGCGTCGGCCTGCGCGCCGTTCACGCTGTCGCGTATCTTTCCGAACAGGTCCGGCTCCCAACTCGCGGCCACGCCCGCCGAATAGTCCGGCACGGTCTTGCCCGCAAGCGATTTCCCTTCGACGTTCTGCGAGGTCCGAAAGCGCTCCTGCGCGACACCGGCGGTGATGGTCGGGAAGAAACCGGCACGCTGATAGTCCACCATCGAGCGCGCTTGCTGAACCTGCGCGACCGCCTTGCGCACGGTCTGATTCGACACGTCGATGCGTGCCTCGAGCTGGTTCAGCACGGGATCGTTGAAGATCGTCCACCAGGGACCGCGCGGTGTGGCGTCGGCCGGCGCGGCCTGCGCCCAGCCGGGCGCGGCGCCTGCGTAGTGCGCCGGAATCTCGGCGCTCGGGCGCTGATAGGGCGGCAAGGTCGAGCACGCGCTGAGCAGCGCGCCGATCAGCGTGGCCGCCAGCGCGCGGCGCGGCAGCGGCCGTGAAAGAGACAGGGAAAACATCGGCAAATCCTTTCTGTGACGAAGCACTCAGCTATGCATGGCCGGCATGATCTGAACCATCTGGCCGGTAGCGATCGAATCGCCGGGGTTGTCGATCACGCGGTCGGTGGCGGCGAGTCCCGTCGTGATCTCCACGTGCGTGCCGAAATCGCGGCCGATGTGCACGGTCTTGAGCAGCGCGCGGCCGTTGCTGTCGACCACGGCGACCGTCACGCCGTCCGGCCGGAA
>NZ_JAQQEK010000083.1:0-3304 GCF_046027355.1 Paraburkholderia sediminicola
TGGAATACGGCGCAACACGAATACTCAACCTGTAGCGATGTGGCAAACACGATCTTCCCAGTGAAGGCCGTGCGAGACACACCCGTTATAGGGTCAAGCGAACAAGTGCATGTGGTGGATGCCTTGGCGATCACAGGCGATGAAGGACGCGGTAGCCTGCGAAAAGCGGTGGGGAGCTGGCAAACGAGCTTTGATCCACCGATATCCGAATGGGGAAACCCGGCCCGTATGGGTCATCCATGACTGAATACATAGGTCATGCGAAGCGAACGCGGTGAACTGAAACATCTAAGTAACCGCAGGAAAAGAAATCAACCGAGATTCCCAGAGTAGTGGCGAGCGAAATGGGACCAGCCTGTACTCTTTATCTTCATTGTTAGTCGAACGCTCTGGAAAGTGCGGCCATAGCAGGTGATAGCCCTGTAGACGAAAACAGCGAGGAAGAACTGGGTGTACGACAAGTAGGGCGGGACACGTGAAATCCTGTCTGAAGATGGGGGGACCATCCTCCAAGGCTAAATACTCGTGATCGACCGATAGTGAACCAGTACCGTGAGGGAAAGGCGAAAAGAACCCCGGGAGGGGAGTGAAATAGATCCTGAAACCGCATGCATACAAACAGTCGGAGCCTCGCAAGGGGTGACGGCGTACCTTTTGTATAATGGGTCAGCGACTTACATTCAGTGGCAAGCTTAACCGATTAGGGCAGGCGTAGCGAAAGCGAGTCCGAACAGGGCGATTCAGTCGCTGGGTGTAGACCCGAAACCAGGTGATCTATCCATGGCCAGGATGAAGGTGCGGTAACACGTACTGGAGGTCCGAACCCACTAACGTTGAAAAGTTAGGGGATGAGCTGTGGATAGGGGTGAAAGGCTAAACAAACCTGGAAATAGCTGGTTCTCTCCGAAAACTATTTAGGTAGTGCCTCGTGTATCACCTTCGGGGGTAGAGCACTGTCATGGTTGTGGGGTCCATTGCGGATTACTACGCCATAGCAAACTCCGAATACCGAAGAGTGCAATCACGGGAGACAGACATCGGGTGCTAACGTCCGGTGTCAAGAGGGAAACAACCCAGACCGCCAGCTAAGGTCCCCAAATATTGCTAAGTGGGAAACGAAGTGGGAAGGCTAAAACAGTCAGGAGGTTGGCTTAGAAGCAGCCATCCTTTAAAGAAAGCGTAATAGCTCACTGATCGAGTCGTCCTGCGCGGAAGATGTAACGGGGCTAAGCAATATACCGAAGCTGCGGATGCATATTTATATGCATGGTAGGAGAGCGTTCCGTAAGCCTGCGAAGGTGCATTGAAAAGTGCGCTGGAGGTATCGGAAGTGCGAATGCTGACATGAGTAGCGATAAAGGGGGTGAAAGGCCCCCTCGCCGTAAGCCCAAGGTTTCCTACGCAACGTTCATCGGCGTAGGGTGAGTCGGCCCCTAAGGCGAGGCAGAAATGCGTAGCTGATGGGAAGCAGGTTAATATTCCTGCACCATTGTTAAATGCGATGGGGGGACGGATCGCGGAAGGTTGTCCGGGTGTTGGAAGTCCCGGTCCTTGCATTGGAGAAGGCGCTTTGGCAAATCCGGGCGCGGAATTCAAGGGTGCGAGGCCATTCACTTCGGTGAAGAAGCAACTGGAAGTGGTTCCAAGAAAAGCCTCTAAGCTTCAGTTTAACAAGACCGTACCGCAAACCGACACAGGTGGGCGAGATGAGTATTCTAAGGCGCTTGAGAGAACTCGGGAGAAGGAACTCGGCAAATTGGTACCGTAACTTCGGGATAAGGTACGCCCCTGTAGCTTGACTGGCCTGCGCCAGAAGGGTGAAGGGGTTGCAATAAACTGGTGGCTGCGACTGTTTAATAAAAACACAGCACTCTGCAAACACGAAAGTGGACGTATAGGGTGTGACGCCTGCCCGGTGCCGGAAGATTAAATGATGGGGTGCAAGCTCTTGATTGAAGTCCCGGTAAACGGCGGCCGTAACTATAACGGTCCTAAGGTAGCGAAATTCCTTGTCGGGTAAGTTCCGACCTGCACGAATGGCGTAACGATGGCCACACTGTCTCCTCCCGAGACTCAGCGAAGTTGAAGTGTTTGTGATGATGCAATCTCCCCGCGGCTAGACGGAAAGACCCCATGAACCTTTACTGTAGCTTTGCATTGGACTTTGAACCGGTCTGTGTAGGATAGGTGGGAGGCTTTGAAGCGTGGACGCCAGTCTGCGTGGAGCCATCCTTGAAATACCACCCTGGTTTGTTTGAGGTTCTAACCTTGGTCCGTTATCCGGACTGGGGACAGTGCATGGTAGGCAGTTTGACTGGGGCGGTCTCCTCCCAAAGTGTAACGGAGGAGTACGAAGGTACGCTAGGTACGGTCGGAAATCGTGCTGATAGTGCAATGGCATAAGCGTGCTTAACTGCGAGACCGACAAGTCGAGCAGGTGCGAAAGCAGGTCATAGTGATCCGGTGGTTCTGTATGGAAGGGCCATCGCTCAACGGATAAAAGGTACTCTGGGGATAACAGGCTGATACCGCCCAAGAGTTCATATCGACGGCGGTGTTTGGCACCTCGATGTCGGCTCATCTCATCCTGGGGCTGTAGCCGGTCCCAAGGGTATGGCTGTTCGCCATTTAAAGAGGTACGTGAGCTGGGTTTAAAACGTCGTGAGACAGTTTGGTCCCTATCTGCCGTGGGCGCTGGATATTTGAAGGGGGCTGCTCCTAGTACGAGAGGACCGGAGTGGACGAACCTCTGGTGTACCGGTTGTCACGCCAGTGGCATCGCCGGGTAGCTATGTTCGGAAGAGATAACCGCTGAAAGCATCTAAGCGGGAAACTCGCCTTAAGATGAGATATCCCCGGGGCTTCGAGCCCCTTGAAGGGTCGTTCAAGACCAGGACGTTGATAGGTCAGGTGTGGAAGCGCAGTAATGCGTTAAGCTAACTGATACTAATTGCCCGTAAGGCTTGATCCTATAACAGGTGTGTTTCGTCATGAGTTAGTGCTTCAGCACTTACTCAGGACAACCCCCGAAGGGGGCGCTGTGAACCTCCAGAGGAGGTCGCAGAACGCACGGTTGAGATCAGTGTTGTGCCAGAAACAGCACAACCCCAACGCTTTACCCTGGTGAGCATCACCAGAAACTACTTCTTCCCGATTGGCTGTATTGCCCCCAAGGCAGTGCGGCAACAAGTCATGCCTGATGACCATAGCGAGTCGGTCCCACCCCTTCCCATCCCGAACAGGACCGTGAAACGACTCCACGCCGATGATAGTGCGGATTACCCGTGTGAAAGTAGGTAATCGT
>NZ_JAQQEK010000084.1:0-2927 GCF_046027355.1 Paraburkholderia sediminicola
GCGGTTGTCACAAGACCATGCTCAACGAGTTCTACCGCATTACTTCCGCAAGAAGATCCACGACTCGATCCCTGCCCTCCAGACCGATCTGGACGCATGGCTTGACCAGTACAACAATGCGCGCGACATCAGGGACGGTGGTGCTACGGCAAGACACCTATGCGTACCTTCCTCGATTCACTCGAACTCGCCAGTGAGAAACTGATCTCTCACTGAATCGGCTTCTTGACTTCCCCGACTATCTGTCAGGTGTACGCGAATGCAAACGCAAAAAAGTTATACGCCGTTATGACATGGCACGGATGGGCCGATGATTTCATGGCCATGACGATTGGGCGAATGTTCATCCCCTACCGTCCGTCCACCATTCTCCGAGGTGTAACCATGTCAACAACCCCGATCAGCTACACCGTTCCGCCTGCCTCGCTCCTTCGATACGACACAGGCGACTCTTCTGTGCCGCACGCCCTCCGTTCACCAGGCACGCCATCGGCCGCGCCTGACCAGTCAGCCCGGCGACAGCCCGGCACCCAGGGCAATCCGCCCAGGCCGGCCACGGCGCAGTCGTTGCTGCGTCACTACTCCGCGGCGAACCGGGGGGCGCCATCGTCGACGACAGCTTCGCGCGCTGCTGCGCCGGCTGCGGCGCGGCAGTCAGGCGCCATGCCGGAGGCGCGGTTCGCCACGAACATGGTCAACCGGTACGATGGTGGCGCCCAGTCGCGCAACCATGCCGCGGACCAGAACAACACGCTCGTCACGCTCGAGACGGCAAAGTTGTCGATGACCGGCCTGCCGCCGGACCAGGCCGAAATGAACCTCGATGAGTTGCAATTCGCGGGCGCCCTGGCGCAGATGAGCGACGACAGGCGCGAGCAGTTCGCACAGCGCGCCAACGCGTTGCGCGCGGCGCCGGACGACCGCTATGCCGAGATGCTGTCTTCGTTGCAGAAGGACGTCGACGGGGAGCTTCGCAGCATCCAGGCTGACCCGGTGCGTCGCATGAACGCGGTATTCGACGCGCCTGTGGGTATTTCAATGCTGGGAGATGACGGTCAGCAGCAGATGGCAGCGTTGAGTGGCCAGTACGCGCAGATGAACGCGCCAGGCACAACCCCGGCGCAGCGCGAGCAGGCATTCGCCAAAGCAGTCGGCATCAAGTCCCGGATGCAGGATCAGATCCTGCAGAAATCGCAGGACGTCCATGCGGCCCGGCAAAAGGACTGGTCCGAATCCACGGCCCGCGTCAACCAGATTCTCGACGACGCGGACAGATACAGTGCGGACACGATCCAGCTACCCCGCAATTCCGACGATCCACAATGGGACACGAACACGCGCAAGCCGGCCTACGCAAAAACCTTTCCGTACCAGTCCGTGGTGGAGAAGCTGCTGTCGCCCGACGGCTATTCGCAACAGGAGCGCGCCGTTTCGACGCCACGGACACTTTCGCCCGCGGATCGGGCGCGGGATCTGCTGACGTTCCAGCAAGGCATGTCGGACCCGGACTCGGACATTCACCGGCGCGTCGCGAAGCTGGAGCAGCAGGCGCTCTCGACGATGGCCCATCCCGGCACCGATCTGGACGCGGTCAGTCCACCCACGACACTCAGTGGCGTGGCGGGCCATCCGCCCGGGTACGACCAGAACTACGTGCAGAACCTCGCGGACAGCTACCAGGGCGTGCTGAAGGACATCGACCAGCAGAACCGCGCAATGCTCCGGGAACATATCCCGGGACTGGCGGACAAGGTACTGTACGGGATCGGCCGGTTTGTCGCCGACCTGTCGCCGATACCGGGCATGGACTGGTTCGCCACGCAACTGCTCGATGCCGGGTTTCCCGATCACGGCGGCCTTTCCGCTCAGGAAGTGGGACACATCGACATGGGGGCGATGCTATTCGGGCTGTTGATCGGCAGACGCGAACCGGAGGCCGGCGGTGAATTGAAACCGCCGGTCGGCGGGAACGGCAAGTCGCCAGGAAACGGACCGGCGGAGGGCCACCTGAACGGGAGCAGGCAGACTCAAGGTCCGCAAATCCCGGCGCCCACGCCGCAATCCACGACCATCCCCTTGCCCGAAGGATATGCCCGCCAACCGGCGGGTAAGCTGGAAGCTGATCCGGACAGTCCGGGTATCTTCAGGGACAGCAAGCTCCAGGCTTATATCCGGGCGAACGGTCAAACCTGGCCGGTCAGGTACGACACGGACAATGGCACGTGGCGTCTCTATCAACCCGACAATCCGACGAAGTATCAATACCCCGTCAGGCTTGATGCGCACGGCAACTGGCAGGTGCATGGCGACACGGGCATACCAGGCGGGGCTCCCCCCCGGATTCCGGCGGAAACACGGCAAAAAGCGGAAGCGCTGTTTAGAGACGGATGGACGTCGAAGAACATCGCGAGAAGATTGGACATAAGTCAACCCGCTGCATGGAAGATTCAGCGGGACGCGAATTTACCGGACATCCCGAGCCCGCCGCTGCAATCAATTGCTTTCAGGACGGAGGTCATTGCCCGGGTGAACGCCGGAACTCCACCCGAGCAGATAGCTCGCGATATGCATGTCCAACCCGAAACCGTGGAGGTCATCGTCGAACAGTATCGCCGCGACGGGTATGTGCAACTCGACACCGGCGGGCCGCTTCCGGTGGAAACAAGGCAAAAAGCGGAAGCGCTGTCTAGAGACGGATGGACGACGGCGGCCATCGCGAGAAAATTGGGCATAAGTGAATTCGCTGTACGGACGATTAAGCGGGACGCGAACTTACCGGACATCCTGAGCCTGCCGCTGCAATCAATTGCTTTCAGGACGGAGGTCATTACCCGGGTGAACGCCGGAACTCCACCCGAGCAGATCGCTCGCGATATGCATGTCCAACCCGAAACCGTGGAGGTCATCGTCGAACAGTATCGCCGCGA
>NZ_JAQQEK010000085.1:0-2679 GCF_046027355.1 Paraburkholderia sediminicola
CTGTTCGAGCGGCTGGCAGCGACGCGCGCCCGATCTACCCGCCTCCGCGGTTTCTCCACCCGTGCTGGTAATTCCGGTCCAGCCTCCCGCAGAAGGACGATCGAAATGAAAACTATCCGACCGGTTCGGTGCACGCTCGCGCGTGCCACCCTTGTGACCGCAGCGCTCGCGCCGCTACTGCTGGCGGGATGCGGCGGCGGCAGTGACGACTCGACAGCGTCGAGCGGCACGAGCTCCGTGAAGCTCGCCGACGCCTCGTCAGCCACGAGTTCGGTGTCGTTGTCGCCGCTGTCGAGCACGGTGGCCAGCACGCTGGTGAGGCCTGCGTTCTACACGGCCCCGGTGGTGTTGAACGCGCCTTCCAACATCGACAGCGCGGCGCCTTTCGCGTCGGCCAATCAGCCTCCTGCCGCGCAAGCGTCGACGTCGACAATGGCGGTCGTGTCGCTTGCGCAGCTGACGCCGCAAACGATTGCTCGGTACGCCACGAAAACTGCGCGGGCGGCGTCGAATTCAACGCAGGTGACGACGTATACGCCGGCGCAGATTCGCGCGGCCTATCAGCTACCGCCGCTGCCGTCGTCGTGGAGCAATCTGAGCGCGAGCGAGGCCGCGCAAATGGGCGCCGGCCAGACGATTTACGTGATCGACGCGATGAGCGATCCGAACATCGTCAAGGAACTCGCGGCGTTCGACCAGAAATTCGGCTTGCCGGGCTGCACGACGACCACCATCGCGCCGAACGCGTCGCTGCCGCTCGCGGCCCCTGGCAGCAACGCGTGCCAGTTCTCGGTCGTGCACTCGACGACCAGCGGCGCGATGACGTCGAACGCGCCGTCGTACGACTCGGGCTGGGCCACCGAAATCGCGCTCGACGTGCAGTGGGTCCACGCTACCGCGCCGCTTACGCGCATCGTGCTGATCCAGGCGCCGGATGCGTCGACCGGCAGCATGACCGCGGCGGTCAACCTCGCGAACGCGATGGGGCCCGGCGTCGTGTCGATGAGCTTCGGCGCCCCCGAAGGCTCGTGGACCGGCTCCATCGACTCGGCGTTCAAGCACGCGAACATGACCTACGTGGCCGCTACCGGCGATAACGGCACCGGCGTCGAATGGCCGTCCGTGTCGCCGAACGTGCTGGCCGTCGGCGGCACCCGTCTGAGTTACGACGGCACCACCAAGAACGAAACGGTGTGGTCAGGTACCGGCGGCGGCATCAGTCAGTACACCTCGGCACCGGCATATCAGAACACGTCGGTGCCTAGCCTCGGCACGCTGACGAAGCGATCGGTTGGCGACGTGTCGTTCAACGCGGATCCGTTCAGCGGTCAGTACGTCGCGGTCATCACGCCCGACGCGGCCGCGCCGAGCTGGTACAGCGTCGGCGGCACCAGTCTGTCGACCCCGCAATGGGCCGGCATCGTCGCCGTCGCCAATGCACAGCGGGCGCGCAACAGTCTCGGCGCACTCGGCCTCGCGCAGACGCAGCTGTACGGTACCGTCTCGACCGACGCGGGTCTGTACGCGACTGCGTTTTACGACGTCACTTCGGGCAACGACGGTTACTGCTCGAGCTGCTCGGCCCATACCGGCTACGATCAGCCGTCGGGTCTCGGTACACCGGTGGTCGGCAGCCTGCTGTCGACGCTCGGCGTGTCCAAGGCGCCGCCGCCGGTCGTGTCGGCCGCGACGGTCAAGGGTACGGCGGGCAGCGCACTGTCGTTCACTGTGGCGGCCAGCTCGTCGGACCCGCTCAGCTGGTCGCTTGCGAATGCACCGCAGGGCATGAGCATAGATAGCTCCGGTCAGGTGACATGGGCGCAGCCGGTCGCCGGCACTTACAAGGTGACCGTGACCGCGAAAGATACGGTCACCGGCTCGACGGGCAGCGCGAGTGCGAACGTGACCGTCGTCGCGGCATCGAAGCCGGTCGTGCAGACAGCGACGATCGTGGGCCAGGCGAAACAGCCGCTCAGCTATCAGGTCGACGTCAGTGCGGCCGATCCGGTCAGGTTCTCGCTCAGCGGCGCGCCTTCGGGCATGTCGATCAGCAGCGCCGGCGTGATCAGCTGGAGAACGCCTGCGAAGGGCACATATAGCGTCAGCGTCAAGGCGACCGACACCAGCAACGGCCAGTCCGGTTCGGCGACGATGAGCGTGCGGATCTCGTCCGTGGCAACGGGCCCCGCGATCTCGGCTGCGCCGATCAGCGGTGTTGAGGGCCGCGCGGTCAGCGGCGTGATCGGTATCGAGGACCCAGGCGCGGACAACGTGAAGGTCGACATCAAGGGCGCGCCGTCCGGCATGGTGTTCATCGAGAGCGGGCCGGGCTTCGTTGCCAAATGGCGGCACCCGGTCGCCGGAACCTACACGCTGACGCTGACCGCGGTCGATTCGGCGGGGCTCAGCTCGCAGGCAAATCTGGTGGTGACGATCGGCACGCGCTGAGCGACTCGTCGCGCTGCCGCAACGTCGCTGCCGGCGACGTTGCGGCGCGCAGTTGGTGAAAGCGCGGCTTGGGAGTGAGAAGGCAGCGAGTCTGTGGGTCAGCATCGCGGCCGCGCCGATCGGTCCACACCAGGCCGATGACGTACAGTCGCCTGATCATTCTCCGAACGGCAGAGAAGTAGCCTAGAGCCACCTCACCACCGCCGACAGCCGAACGTCCGCAATGGCCGA
>NZ_JAQQEK010000086.1:0-2498 GCF_046027355.1 Paraburkholderia sediminicola
ACAAGCTGCGGCTGATGCGGCCGCGAAGACTGCAGGCGTTAGCAAAGTGCTGCTGGCCGACGCACCGCAACTCGAAGCCCGTCGCGATCAATAAAGACGAAGAAGCGCCGATCTTCAGCGTCGCCGATTACGGTCTGGTGGACGATCTGTTCAGTGTTGTACCCGAGTTCGCGGGTCACATGTCCTGGTCGGCCGCCGAATGCGCTGCGCTGAGTCCTATGTCCGCGAGCCAACTGGCGGACCCGCCCGCGTGGGTGTCGGGGAGGGGCGGTTGAATTTGCCGCTGCTGTCGAAGCGCGGTCCTGACCGTGAGTGGCCGTATTCAGTTGGCGGTGTGGTGTAGCGACGAGTTCACCGTCTCACCCGGCACCGCTCCGAGTTGCTGCGTGCTACCTCGAACAATAAGCGTTGCGGGCGAAATCGAGGTGTAAGGCGCAGAGGTGAACGAGTGCTGCTTGATGTGATGTACAAACCAGAGGCCGCACGCAGTTGCCAGGTCGGAAACGGGAAGCCCGACGGTTGTCAGCCCGGGACCCCACCAGCGAAATCCCATCTCGTCACCAAATCCGACGACGGACAGTTCGTCAGGCGCATGAACGCCTTGTGCTGTCAGTTCCTCGAGGACGCCTTGTGTGGTTTGCACCGAAGCCGCAACGATGGCGGTCGGCGGTGTGGCCAGCGACAGCAGGCGACGCGTGGCCTCCCGGCCGAAGTCGACCGAGCCAGGGGCGCCGAGGTGTACAAACGCCGGGACCGCGGTTTCATCGCGCGGCAGCGCTTTGTGGAAGCCTTTCAGGCGCGCTGAACCTGTAGGTAGGTCATCCGTACCGCCGACATATCCAATCCGATGATGACCCAGTTGCACGAGATGGTTGGTCGCCTCATATATCGCCTGAGTGTCGTCAATCCCGAACCACTGTTCGCCAAGCGCCGCATGCCGGCGCAGCAACTGGATGTGCGGCAACGCCTTGAGCAGTTTCACGGAATCTGGATGAGGCCGCGCTGTCGGCACGATAATAATGCCGGCAACGTTCGCGCTCGTTAGTTCGCGTATGTGATGCAGCTCGGTCAGGCGGTCATCATCGGTTTCTGACAGCGTTAGCTGGAAGCCACCGTTCTCGAGGCATTTTGACAGTGCGTGGGCGATCGTCGAGTAGAAGCCGTTGCGAATGTCGGGAAGAACCAGGCCGACCAGGTTGCTGGAAACCCCTCGCATCATTCGCGCTGCAAGATTGGCAACATACCCCATTTCGTTGGCAACCTCGCTAACCCGCTGCTTTGTGGCTGCGCTGATTCTCGAGTCGTCGGCGAGCGCACGTCCCACCGTGGACGGGGAGACCTTCAGGCGGGCGGCGATGTCCTTGATGGTAATCATTGAGCTTTCCAATACGATCCAGCGGTTTTGTATAACGATAGCACGGGAGGGGCAGTCAGCAAAACCGGTTTCGTGTGCAGCCTAATGGGACAGCGGTCTTTGCGCGGACACGCGCCTTCTTTCGGGTGCTACCGATAGCATTAAGCCGCCAGACCGATTGCGCCAGGAGCGGGGTGGCGCGGATGTGAATCTTCGCCTTGCCTGGCGTTCCCTTGCCCTATCTTCAATGCCGTGCGCCAAGGCGGCAACCGTGTTCGTTTTTGGGAGGAGAGGGGGCTGATCGTGCGTGATTCGATCAGCTTTGCTGGCTACCCCTGATGCAGATCTCAAACGAACGTTCATGCGGCGTTCACGGCGAAGTTGAATGCTAACGTACGCATGTTTGAATAGCTATATTTGTTTGACCGGTCTCGGCTTGAATGCTAATATAATGCTAACGTTAGCGCAATTGAGGCATATGTCGAACTGCACGCTGCGGTTGACGCGGGGGCAGTCGCTGGATGGCGTCCCGGGCGGGTCGCTCCCCTCGGAACGTCAGGAAAGTGGTGAGATTCCAGCCGATATCTGAAGGGCGTCGCGCGGACGTACGCCCTTGCCGCTGGAAAAACATAGGGTGGGCTATCGATTTTCGGTAATGTGCAGGCGATGGTCTTGTCACCTGCGACCAGGAGGCGAAAGTGTATTTTAATAAGGTATCCTTAAGGTTTCTCGTTGAGAAATGGTTTGGTAGGGATTCGCTTTCGTCCTTGCGGGTGAGCCGTGTCTGGCATGCGCGGCTGGGTCGGAGTCATTGTGTTCGGGTCGAGTTGTCGCGATCGGAAAACCCTGTGATTATTTTTTTCTTTCGGCATGACGACGGTAACTGGAACGTTTTTCCGCCTGACACCAGCCGTGCGGCGTTGACGATCAACGATTCTCGTGTCTAAAGTTAATTCAAATTGAGTTGCCAACGATAGCACTGGGTATACCCTGCCTTGACGCTATTTTGTGAGATTAATAGCATTAACGGCGCAAACGATAGCATTGAATTCTACCGAGGTCGCCGCTGACGGTCCGGGTTCGACCGGCGCGGATAGACGCTTCGCTCTTACGTCGCCGCCTCGCTGGAACAAGATAATTCAAT
>NZ_JAQQEK010000087.1:0-2456 GCF_046027355.1 Paraburkholderia sediminicola
CGCAAGCGCGCACATGACGCGAGTTTGCCTACAAAGAGGGGGTTTTAGGACTAGCCCGGTAAAGCGGGCCACGCAGCAACGCGTTCGCCGGGTTGTCGCGATCGAGCGAAACGTGCAGGAAATGTCGCGTGAGCGCGAAGTGCTGCCGGAAGAGGTCAAAGTTTGACAGAAAAGCCTGCGAGCGAGTGATGTGCCGCCCGCATTCACGAGTAGTTTGATGGCTGTTTTCGGCCCGCTTGTTCACCCGGGCACAGGTCTTGACGAAGACGTGTTTGACGGTGGCGAGTTCCGGTATTTCGGCCTTCGTCGCCGGGTAGCTGAACATCTGGTTGGTCACGATCCTCCTTAGCGCTTCGGAACACGACCCCAGCATGCATCTATGGAAACCCTTGGCTGCAGGCTTTTCGCGACGCTTCTGCAGCAGAACGTCGAGTTCGGCGCAGCGCTGATCGTTGGCCCCCAACAGTAGATACGGTTCGCCAACCTCGCACCAGCACCGTATCGTCTGCGACAGAGATTTCCATCGGGCGCAGCTGACAGTCATGCCGCGCACAAACGGTATTCCTCCAATGTCGCCCAGACTTAACTGGAACCTGGAAAGGCAGCGCCCCGCACAACCAGTGACCGCGCCCGAAACCCGATGCCAGTGACAGAGCACCGGCGATTTCCTTATCGACACGCTCTACCAGCAAATCCGGTTACCGTAAAAATGCCTTAAACGGACATCGTTCTGGTGATATTCGACAAACAAACAGTTTTCATGTCAGATCAGCTCATCATGATCTTTCCGATCATCAATGAAGCAGCATTGGCGAGATTCGAAACTGACGGACCGGAATACGCCATGCAGTTTCGATTGTCCCAAACGCCGCTCTGGCCCGCGAGGCCTCGTTAGTTGCCGCCTTGGTAAAGCTCACGCAGCTGCGCTGCCTGGCCACTTTTCTGAAAATCCTCCAGCTCGCGTATCACTTGCGCGCGCGTTTTTCCAAGGGAAACGGGGGGCGCCGGTGTGACAGTCGGAACCGCGACCGCTGAAACCTGCGAGGCGTCGCCATCCGCTACCGAGTCCTTCTGGCTGATCGCCGATTGTGCGAAGCATCCGTCTGCTGTAACTCCAGCTATCAGGGCAAGGAAGACGGCGATCGATTGACAAAGTTTCATGGGAGCTCTCCCTCGGAGTTGAGGAGATCGGCCTGTGCATCTTTCGCCGACCGGCAGCAGTTTTCGCACGAACCAGGACAGGTTCGCCTGGTTGCGACGATCAACCGGTCTGGGCGCACTCGACGAATGCCCTTCCACCGTTGCTGTCCTATTCATTCTTGGTCAGACCCAACGCCATCGCTACGCACATGCGTAGGCGACGGACAAGCAACACGTGCGAAAGATGTATGCATTCCCGTTGTCCGATTCGGGTGCGGTATCAGGTAGCCGGCCTCCCTGACGGCGCTTCTTTGCTAAACCCATGCAGGTGAGGAGAAGGCAGCATGACCCCGTTGATACATTTGTGGCTGATGGTAGCGATGGCAACCTGTTATCCTGTTTTTATCGTATGGCGGCTACGGACGAAGGTGCTGTGCACCCATGACCACCGTCGCTGCTTTCGCTTTGGCGCGCGCGCCGTGCCGTCTTACTCCGTTAGCCACGTTCGGTGAGAACCTGACTAACTAGTGGTATGCCAATGAAGCCGCTTGGTATCGTGCACTATTCGCCCACGGCGGCTTTTATGATCAAGCAGCCTTATGAGATCGTCACGCTTCCTGGTGCGCAAGTTTCGCTCGGCGGCTCTGGAGCGTGCGTTCCGTTTGGACTATGCGCGTCGCTACGCGGGGCAACGCCGGCTGGCTAGCACCCTCTTCACGCTGACATGGATAGCGTTTTCCATCCGTGATTATTGGTGGAGGATGGACATCCTCGATCCGAACCACATCCATCACATCGGCTACGTTCGACTCGCAGGCGCCGTGGGTATGGCTGCGGCGGTATGGTTGATGTGGGGAGCGCGCGCCTTAGACGAACGCTGGGCCGTCGGACTACATTGTCTATGGACGCTGAGCTGCTGGTTCGCCCTATTGTGGATGTTGGTCATTTACCCGAGGACCTTGGCCGTCCCGGAAATTTTCCCCGTCCTATATCTCACCGTTTTCATGATATTCACGGCGTTCCGGCTTCGCGCAATTACGGCGGCGTGGTTAGTCGGAATATGCTTTGTTACGTTCCACCTGACGCTTTACCTCCAGCCACTGGATAACGCCGAACCGCAGTGGTTTTTCTGGCTTACGCGCGGGTCGATCGTGCTCATGATGTCTATCGTTGGCATCATCGTCAGCATTCAAATTGAACGCTCGGCCCGGCGCGAATTCGTGTTCCGGCGCACGTTGCGTGCAGCCAAGGCGCGCGTTGAAACGACGTCCCGCGTAGTCAAGCAACAAAATGAACGTATGAAAGAACTCATCAAA
>NZ_JAQQEK010000088.1:0-2346 GCF_046027355.1 Paraburkholderia sediminicola
TGCAAGCGCGCACATGACGCGAGTTTGTCTACAAAGAGAGGGGTTTTAGGACTAGCCCGGTAAAGCAGGCCACGCAGCAAAGCGTTCGCCGGGTTGTCGCGATCGGGCGAAGCGCGCAGGAAATGTCGCGTAAGCGCGAAGTGCTGCCGGAAGAGGTCAAAGCTTGACAGAAAAGCCAGGGAGCGAGTGATGCGCCGCCCACATTCACGAGTAGTTTGATGGCTGTTTTGGGCCCGCTTGTTCACCCGGGCACAGGTCTTGACGAAGACGTGTTTGACCGTGGCGGGTTCCGCTATTTCGGCCTTCGCCGCCGGGTAGCTGAACAACTGGTTGGTCACGATCCTCGTAGCGCTTCGGAACACGACCCCAGCACGCATCCCTTGGCCGCCGGCTTGTCGCGATGCTTCTGCAGCAGAACGTCGAGTTCGGCGCAGCGCTGATCGTTGGAGTCCAACAGTAGATACGGTTCGCCAACCTCGCACCAGCACCGTATCGTCTGCGACAGAGACTTCCATTGCAGCTGACAGTCATGCTGCGCTCAAACGGTATTCCTCCAATGTAGCCCAGACTTTAAAACCTGGAAAAATACCAGCGCCCCGCACAACCAATGCCCGCACCCGAAACCCGATGGCGGTGAAAGAGCGCCGGCGATTTCCTTATCGACACGCTCTACCAGCAAATCCCGTTACCGTAAGAATGCCCCAAACGGACATCGCTCTGTGATATTCGACAAACAAGACGGACCGGAATACGCCATGCTGTTTCGATTGTCCCAAACGCCGCTCTGGCCCGCGACGTCTCATTAGCCGCCGCCTTGGTAAAGGTCACGCAACTTCGCTGCCTGACCACTGTTCTGAAACTCCTCCAACTCGCGCATCACCTGCTCGCGTGTTTTGCCAGGGGAAACAGAAGGGGCAGGTGTGATAGTCGGAGCCCCGACCGCTGGATCCTGCGGGGCGTTCCCCTCCCCTATGGAATCCTTCTGGTTGGTCGCTGATTGCGCGAAGCATCCGTCTGCTGCGATTCCAGTCATCAGGGCAAGACAGACGGTGACCGATTGGTAACGTTTCATGGGTAATCTCCTGTGGAGTTTAAGAGATCGGCGTGTGCCTCTTTCGCCGACCGACAGCAGTCCTCGCTTGAACCGGGCAAGTCAGGCTCGTTGCAACGATCAACCAATCTGGAGGCACTCGACGAATGCCTTCTCAGCGTTGCTGTCGTACTCATTCTTGGTCAGACGAAACGCCGTCACAACGCACATGAGTAGGCGGTGGACAAGCAACACCCATCGAAAGATGTATGCATTCCCGTTGTCCGATTCGGGTGAAGTATCGGACAGCCGGCCTCCATGACGGCGCTTCTTGCTGAACCCATGCAGGTGTGGAGAATGCGGCACGACCCCGGTGATACATTTGTGGCTGATAGTAGTGATGGCGACCTGTTATTCTGTTTTTATCGTATGGTGACTACGCACGAAAGTGCTGTGCACCCGTGACACCGTCGCCGCTTTCGCTGGCATGTCCGTCTTACTCCGTTAGCCATGCTCGGTGGGGACCTGTCTAACCTGTGGTGCGCCGATAAAGCCTCGTTGATATTGCGCACTATCCGCTCACGGTTATCAAGCAACCTATGAGATCGTCACGCTTCCTGGTGCGCAAATTTGGCTCGGCGGCTCTGGAGCGTGCGTTCCGTTTGGACTATGCGCGTCGTCACGCGGAGCAACGCAGACTGGTTAGCACCCTCTTCACGCTCACATGGATAGGGTTTTCCGTTCGCGATTATTGGTGGAAGATGGACATCCTCGATCCGAACCACATCCATCACATCGGCTACGTTCGACTCGCAGGCGCCGTGGGTATGGCTGTTGCGGTATGGTTGATGTGGGGAGCGCGCGCCTTGGACGAACGCTGGGCCGACGGACTACATTGTCTATGGACGCTGAGCTGCTGGTTCGCCCTCTTGTGGATGTTGGTCATTTACCCGAGGACCCTGGCCGTCCCGGAAATTTTTCCGGTCCTTTATCTCACCGTCTTCATGATATTCACGGCGTTCCGGCTGCGCGCAATCATGGCGGCGTGGTTAGCCGGAATATGCTTTGTTACGTTCCGCCTGACGCTTTACCTCTGGCCACTGGATAATGCCAAACCGCCGCGGTTTTTCTGGATTACGCCCGGGTCGATCGTGCCCATGATGTGTATCGTTGGCATCATCGTCAGCATTCAGTTTGAAGGCGCTGCCCGGCGCGAATTTATGTCCCGGCGGACGTTGCGCGCAGCCAAGGCACGCGTTGAAGCGGCATCCCGCCTGGTCAACCAGCAAAATGCACGCATGAGAGAACTCGTCAAG
>NZ_JAQQEK010000089.1:0-2297 GCF_046027355.1 Paraburkholderia sediminicola
AGCATCCACGCAATGCCCGCGAGCGAGCCCGGCAAGCCGCTGATGATGATGAACGGGTCGAGCCACGACTGGAAATTGACCACCATCAGCAGATAGACGAGGCCGATGGCGAACACGAGGCCGCTCGCGAGGCCGCTGAACGAATCGTGCATGGCTTGCACCTGGCCGCGTACGACGATGGACGCGCCCGGCGGCAATTGCGGCCGGATCTGATCGACGAGCCGGTTCACGTCGGCTGCTACGCCGCCGAGATCGCGTCCTTGCGCCGACGCGAAGATATCGAGCACCGGCTGCACGTTGTAGTGCGAGACGACGGCTTGCTGGGTGCCGCGTGTCAGCGTGCTCAACGCGCCCAGCAGGTTCTGCGGCGCGGGGCCGGCGCCGTTCGCCGAGGCGGAGGCCGTGAGCGCACCGCCGTTCTGCGCGACCGGAATATTGGCAAGCGCCTGCAACGAGTTGATGTCGTACTGCGGCATCATCGCCATCAACGGATAGCTCACGCCGTTGCGCGGATCGAGCCAGAAATTCGGTGTGGTCTGCGAACTGCCGGAGAGCGCGATCAGCAGGTTCTGCGATACATCGCGTTGCAACAGGCCGGCCTGAATCGCCCGGGTGCGGTCGACGTTGACGTTGATCGCGGGCGCGTCGCCGGGCTGTTGAATGCGCGCGTCGACGAGGCCGCGCACGCCACGCAGTTGCGCGAGCAGGCGATTCGCCACCACGCGGTTGGCGTCGAGCTTGTTGCCGACGATCTGGATATCGATCGGCGCGGGCAGCCCGAAGTTGAGAATCTGGCTGACGATGTCGGCGGGCAGGAAGGCGAAGGTGACGCCGGGAAAATCTTTCGTCAGCGTGTTGCGCAGCGTCGCCACGTATTGCGCGGTCGGCTTATGTTTCGGCGCGAGCGTGATCATCACGTCGGCATCCTCGGGGCCGATCGGGTCCGACGAGTCGTAGGTCAGATTGATGCCGCTCACCGGCACGCCGATGTTATCGAGCATCGCCGAGAGTTCCTGCTTCGGGATCACGTCGCGCACGCGGGCTTCGACCTGGTCCGTGATACTCGCGGTGTCCTCGATCCGCGTGCCGGTCGGCGCGCGCAGATGCAGGCGGATTTCGCCGGTATCCACAGCCGGGAAAAAGTCGCGCCCGGCGAATGGCACCAGCGCGAGCGAGCCGATGCACAGCAGCAGAAAGATCGCGATGAAGCGCCGCGGACTCGCGATCGCCGTGCCGAGCACGCCGCGATAGCGTTCGCGCAGCCCTTCGAAGCGCTGCTCGAAGCCGGCCTGAAAACGGATCAGGCGCGCAATCGGACCGTTGCCGGTGACCGGCGCATTGCTGCGCGCGCGCATCAGATACATTGCGAGGGTCGGCACCAGCGTGCGCGAGAAGAAGTACGACGCGATCATCGCGAACACCACCGCTTCGGCGAGCGGCACGAACAGATAGCGCGCGACGCCGGAGAGCAGGAACATCGGCACGAACACGATACAGATCGACAGCGTCGAGACGAAGGTCGGCACGGCGATTTCGCCGGAGCCGTTCAGGATCGCGTCGTGCAACGGCTCGCCGTTCTCCAGATGATGCGTGATGTTTTCAATGGCGACGGTGGCGTCGTCGACGAGAATCCCCACAGCAAGCGCGAGGCCGCCGAGCGTCATGATGTTGATGGTCTGGCCGAGCGCGGATAGCGCAATCAGCGAGGTCAGCACGGCGAGCGGAATCGACACCGCGATGATCAGCGTGGCGCGCCAGCTGCCGAGAAAGAGCAGGATCATCAGGGCGGTGAGGGCGGCGGCGATCAGCGCCTCGCGCGCCACACCCACCACGGCCGACTTCACGAACACGGATTGATCGGATAGCGCGGTGATGTGCAGCGCGCTCGGCAGGCCGGCCGCGATATGCGGCAGCATCGCCTTGACCTGCTGGATGATGGTGAGGGTCGACGTGCTGCCGGATTTTTCGATGGTCAGGAGCGCCGCGCGTTTGCCGTCGCTGCGCACGATGTTGGTTTGCGGCGCGTAGCCGTCGCGCACATGGGCGACGTCGCGCACGTACACCACGCCGCCGGCCACGGTCTTGATCGGCAGATCGTTGAGCGCGGCCACCGTGTCGGTGCTGCCGTTCATCTGCACGTTGTATTCCTTCGTGCCGATCTTCGCGGTGCCGCCCGGCAGAATCAGGTTTTGCGCATTGACCGCGTTGACCACGTCGAGCGGCGCAAGTCCCTTGGCCTGCAGCGCGCGCGGATCGATATCCACCATGATCTGCCGTACCTTGCCGCCGAACGGCAG
>NZ_JAQQEK010000009.1:0-327682 GCF_046027355.1 Paraburkholderia sediminicola
CGGGCCGTACTGCTCAATGAGACTTGCGGGGGTCATTGATGCTCCTCTTACCGTTAGAATGCTTTTTTCGGGTTCGTATTGTGGGCGATGCACACCCGCACTGCAACCAGATGAGCACAGATTAGCACGATCGTTCTATTTTTATGATGCGGTATGACCCGTAGTGACGGTCTTACCGCACCCGTCCACCGCATCTGTAACAACAACCGAACAAGGAACGACAATGGGCCGTTCGATCAATCTGGAAGGCAAGGTTGCGCTGATCACCGGCGCCTCGAGCGGGTTGGGAAAGCGCTTTGCTCAAGTGTTGTCGCAGGCGGGCGCCAAGGTCGTGCTGGCGAGCCGGCGGACCGAGCGTCTGAAGGAATTGCGCGCCGAGATCGAGGCGTCGGGCGGCGCGGCGCACGTCGTTTCGCTCGACGTGACCGACTACCAGAGCATCAAGTCGGCCGTCGCCCATGCGGAAACCGAGGCCGGCACGATCGACATCCTCGTGAACAATTCGGGCGTGTCGACCACGCAGAAGCTTTCGGAGGTCACGCCCGCCGACTTCGAATACGTGTTCGATACCAACACGCGCGGCGCGTTCTTCGTCGCCCAGGAAGTCGCCAAGCGCATGATCATGCGCGGCAACAGCGCCCAGAAGCCGTCGTACCGGATCATCAATATCGCGTCGATGGCGGGCTTGCGCGTGCTGCCGCAGATCGGCCTGTATTCGATCAGCAAGGCAGCTGTCGTGCATATGACGAAAGCCATGGCGCTGGAGTGGGGCAAGCACGGCATCAACGTGAATGCGATCTGCCCGGGATATATCGACACGGAGATCAACCACCATCACTGGTCGACGGAACAAGGGCAGAAGCTCGTGTCGATGCTGCCGCGTCACCGCGTCGGCAAACCGGAGGATCTGGACGGGCTCCTGCTGCTGCTGGCAGCCGACGAATCGCAGTTCATCAACGGCTCGGTAATTGCCGCCGACGACGGATTCGGCCTCTCCTGAGTGCAAGACGGCGCAGCCGGCCCTCGCGCTTCAGGCTGCGCACGCCGATTAGCGTCCGTTCGAAGAAACTGTTTTACGCGCTTCGGCCTTTCCGCCGCCTGAGAGCGCGCGCTATGTTGTTGTTTGTCTCTACGCCGGTCCACGCGCCGGCTTCAACCTGGTTTCAACCCGATAAAGAAGTACGATGAGCGATTTTCACGCAGTTTTCGAGATGTCGATGCCGATCCGCTGGGGCGACATGGACGCCTTCGGTCATGTGAACAACACGGTCTATTTCCGCTACATGGAGCAGGTGCGGATTTCCTGGTTCGAACAACTGGGCCTGGCTGGCAGCAACGCCGACGGGCAAGGACCGGTGATCGTCAATGCGTCGATGGAGTTTCTCAAGCAACTGCATTATCCCGGCGACGTGATCGGCCGGATGACGGTGGCCACGCCCGGCCGCAGCAGCTTCGACACGGGTTTCGAACTCGTGCGCGCCGACGACCCCAACACCGTGTATGCGCGCGGCGCCGCGCGCTGCGTATGGATCGATTACGCGGCCGGCAAGTCGGTACCGGTGCCTGACATGCTGCGCGAAACCATCGAGCGTGCCGCGCTGGTCAAGGCGGCCTGAACGGCGACAGATCGACCAGATCCCGGCGTCTTTTCAATGCCCGAGCAGGCGCTGCAGTAGCTCCGTCGCGTTACCCGTATCGTATTTGCGCATTAGCCGCGCCCGGTAGACATCGACCGTGCGCGGGCTGATATCCAGCACCCGGCCGATCTGCTTGCTGGTTTTCCCCGTGACCAGTTGCGCGGCGATTTCGCGTTCGCGCGGCGTCAATTCGACCGCCACGCGCCGCGTGGCGCTCAAATCCTCGAAAGTCCAGACGCCCGCGGCGTGCGGGTCGGCGCGTTCCTGCGCGCGTCCCGTCACGTGGCACCAGAACAATTCTCCGTTGGCCCGCTTCATGATGCGGTCGTCCGCGTAGCTGCCGTGCGCCGTCATGATCGGCGGAATCCGCGCGCCGATCCGCTCGAATTCGTCCGTCGACGGATACAGGACCTGGAACGATTGGCCGAGCAGCGATTCGCGCGTGCAGCCGAAAATCGACGCGAGCTCGTCATTGCAGTCTTCGATAATCCGATCGCGCGACAGCACGAGTCCGATCGGAGCGAGGTGGAACGCGGTTTGGTAATCCAGTGCGGGCATGGGCTGGCGGCAAGTACTTATGTATTTTTGCGTATTGTGCCGCATGGCGCGCCCAGCGTACTCTTTGCAGCACATGACAACGCGGCGGAGCTGTCCGCGGCGGGCGTTTGCAAGACGCGCAGGGAAACCTGGGCGCACAGCCTGCCGGGGATGACTAGAATGACGTGTCGGGCTCAGGCCCGCGCAACGTCTATATCTGCCGCAAGATCCGGATTCGGGTTTCCATAAAGGAAGGGACATACTGATGAACAAAGTCTATCCAGGCGCCGCCGAGGCGCTGAAAGACATCGTCAAGGACGGGCAGACGTTTGCCGTCGGCGGCTTCGGGCTGTGCGGCATTCCGGAGGCGCTGATCGGCGCACTGCGCGATTCGAAGGTGCAGGGCATTACCTGCATCAGCAACAATGCGGGCGTCGACGGGTTCGGCCTCGGTCTGCTGCTCGAAACGCGCCAGGTCAAGAAGATGATCTCCTCGTATGTCGGCGAGAACAAGGAGTTCGAGCGCCAGTACTTGGCCGGCGAACTCGAGCTCGAATTCACGCCGCAGGGCACGCTCGCCGAGAAGCTGCGCGCGGGCGGTTCGGGGATTCCGGCGTTTTTCACCAATACCGGCTACGGCACGCTGATCGCCGAAGGCAAGGAAACCCGCCAGTTCGGCGAAAACCACTACGTGCTCGAACACTCGCTGACGGCCGACGTCGCTTTGGTGAAGGCGTGGAAGGCCGACAAATCGGGCAACCTGATCTACCGCCGCACCGCGCGCAACTTCAACCCGATGTGCGCGATGGCCGGCAAGATTACTGTGGCTGAGGTCGAGGAGATCGTCGAAGTGGGCGAACTCGATCCGGACGCGATCCATACGCCTGGCATCTTCGTGCAGCGCATCGTGCTCAATGCGCATCCGGAAAAACGCATCGAACAACGCGTCGTCCGCGCGAAAGGAGACTGATCATGGCATGGACTCGTGACGAAATGGCCGCGCGCGCGGCGAAGGAATTGCAGGACGGCTTTTATGTGAACCTCGGCATCGGTTTGCCGACGCTGGTGGCCAATCACGTGCCGCCGGGCGTCGAAGTGTGGCTGCAGTCGGAGAACGGCCTGCTCGGCATCGGCCCGTCGCCGACCGAAGAGGAAGTGGACGCCGACCTCATCAACGCTGGCAAGCAGACGGTGACCACGCTGCCGGGCTCGTCGATTTTCTCGTCAGCGGATTCGTTCGCGATGATTCGCGGCGGCCACATCAACCTGGCGATTCTCGGCGCGATGCAGATCAGCAAGAAGGGCGATCTGGCCAACTGGATGATCCCGGGCAAGATGATCAAGGGCATGGGCGGCGCGATGGATCTGGTCGCGGGCGTCAAGCGCGTGGTCGTGCTGATGGAGCACGTCGCGAAGGGCGACCAGCACAAGATCCTCGAAGAATGCACGCTGCCGCTCACGGGTGTGGGCGTGGTCGATCAGATCATCACCGATCTCGGCGTGATCGACATCACGGACGATGGGCTGAAGGTCACCGAGTTGGCGCCGGGCGTGAGCGTTGAGGAAATCAAGGCGAAGACGGGCGCGCCGCTCGATGTGAGCGCGGTGAGTTGACTGGCGCGCAGTGAGGCTGCCTGAAGCGGTTTGATGCTGTATGAGGCCGCTGAGCGGCCGATGCGGCCAGTATGAGCGGCAGGCGGCCGCGAGGCGGTTCCCAGGCGGGCGAGGCGAGAGTCTCGCCCGTTTTGTCTTTGCGCAGGGCATTCGTTTGGAGCCGTCCTATGCCATCCGGCCGACTCTTGCCGCGCGGCAAAGCGGTTTACAATCGTTTGAAGATTGGACGCATATCGATCCCTGCTGTGCCCAAGCCAAATCCGCAGCGCTTTTGCAAGGAACCCAGATGACCGAAATCACGTCCGCTTCCACCGCCGGGCGGCTCGCGCCGCGCCAACGCTACGTGCAGTGCGCAAGCGTTGGAGGCTTGCACCGTATCGCTTACACCGAGTGGGGCGACCCGGCCAATCCGCGCGTGTTGCTGTGCGTGCACGGCTTGACTCGCTCAGGGCGCGATTTCGACCGCCTCGCGGAGGAATTTGCCGGGACTTATCGTGTGGTATGTCCGGATGTCGCGGGGCGGGGCTTGTCATCGTGGCTGGCCAACCCCAACTTCTATACGATCCCGCAATACGTCGCCGACATGGTCACGCTGATCGCGCGCCTGAATGTCCAGACGGTCGACTGGTTCGGCACGTCGATGGGCGGCCTGATCGGGCTTGGACTCGCCGGCTTGCCGGAAACGCCGATTCGCAAGATGTTGCTGAACGATGTCGGTCCGCATCTGGAGCCGGCTGCGGTGCAGCGCATCGGCGATTATCTCGGCAAGCCCGTGCAGTTTGAAACGCTGCAGCAAGGCATCGACTACGCGGCCTTGCTGGCGCAGACCTTTGGCCCGCTCACGCCGGACGAATGGCGTGAGATCAACACGCCGCTTCTGCACGAACAGAACGGCAAGTGGCTGTTCCGTTACGACCCGCGTATTGCGCAGCCCTTTACCGCGACTACCGAGGAAGCGTCCAAACTCGGCGAGGCCGCGCTGTGGCATTCGCTGGCCTCGTTCCAGGGACCGGTGCTGGTGGTGCGTGGCGAGCTATCCGATCTTCTCTCGCGTGAAACCGTCGCGAAGATGGTCGAGACCGGGCGCGCGGTGTCGAGTGCGGAAATCGCGGGCGTCGGGCATGCGCCGGCGTTTTTGTCGGCCGATCAGATCGACATCGCGAGACAGTTCTTTATCGGACCGGCCGCCGACGCGTCATAATATGCAGTTCCGCGCCGCGTCCTTCACGGGGCCCGATGCGGAACGCATCTCCGATCAATTTTCAAACCAACTCAGGATTCGTCATGGCAGTCATTCGTCACCACGTCGGCAAGCGCCTCTCGGAAATCGCCGTGCACAACGGCACCGTGTATCTCGCGGGCCAGATCGCCGAAGACGCGGATCAGGACATCACGGGTCAGACGCGCGAAGTGCTCGGCCACATCGACCGTCTGCTGGGCGAAGTGAACAGCGACAAGTCGCATTTGCTGTCGGTGCAGATCTACATCTCGGACATGGTGCATTTCGCCGGCATGAACGCGGTGTGGGACGAGTGGGTTGCACAAGGCGCCACGCCGCCGCGCGCTACCGTCGAAGCGAAGCTCGCCAATCCGAAGTGCCTGGTCGAAATCTGCGTGGTCGCCGCGCAGCGCAGCTAAACCGGGCATGTGTAGTTGAAATTCCGTTGAATCGTCTGGCCCGGTGGGCCGTCGCACCATGAATACCGAAACTGTTACGAACGCACCGAACCCCCTTCCTTCTTTCGACGAAGCGATGGCGTTCGTGCGCGAACATGCGGGCGAGGTGCGGCTGTCGTCGGGCGAAATGCTGGCGGATCACGCGGCGGGTACGGCGTCGATCATGCGCACGCTCAATGTCGATCCGCCGGCGGTGCTGGCGGCGGCGTTGTTCGCGTTGACGCCGCATCTGCAAGACCCGGAGCGCGTGATCGCCGACAACTTCGGCGAAGAAGTCGCGCAACTGGTCGGTGACGTGCGCAAGTTGCTGCGTCTCGGCACCGTCAGCTTGCGTGCCGCGCAGAACGCCATGCCCGAAGCCGGCCGCGATGCGCAGGCCGCGCGCCGCGCGCAGGTCGAAGCGCTGCGCAAGATGCTGCTCGCCTTCGCGCAGGATATTCGGGTGGTGCTGATCCGGCTCGCGTCGCGCCTGCAATCGCTGCGTTACTACGCGGCGGCGAAAATCACGCCTTCACCGGACGTGGCGCGCGAGACGCTCGATATCTATGCGCCGCTCGCCAATCGTCTGGGCATCTGGCAATTGAAATGGGAGCTCGAGGATCTCGCGCTTCGCTTCGAAGAGCCGGTCACGTACAAGCGCATCGCCAAGTTGCTCGACGAGAAACGCGTCGAGCGCGAGAGCTATGTCGCGCAGGCTATCGAACGCCTGCAAAAGGAATTGGCCGCGGCGCATATTCGCGCGGAAGTGAGCGGCCGGCCAAAACACATCTACAGCATCTGGCGCAAGATGCGCGGCAAGGAGCTGGACTTCGCCGAGCTGTACGACGTGCGCGCATTTCGCGTGATCGTGCCGGACATCAAGGATTGCTACACGGTGCTCGGCATCGTGCACAACCTGTGGCAACCGGTGCCGAAAGAGTTCGACGACTATATCTCGCGGCCGAAGCCGAACGGCTACAAGTCGCTGCACACAGTGGTGATCGGCGACGACGGCCGTGCGTTCGAGGTGCAGATCCGTACGCATGAAATGCATCAGTTCGCCGAATACGGCGTGGCCGCGCATTGGCGCTACAAGGAAGCCGGCACGCGTGGTTACGGCGGCCAGTTCGCCGCTAACGAGAAGTACGACGAGAAGATCGCGTGGCTGCGTCAATTGCTTGCATGGAAAGACGAAGTCTCGGAGGGAGAGCACGGCGAGAAGCGCGCGGCGCAGCCGTGGGAGCAACTGCGGCAGGCCACGCTCGACGACGACCACATCTATGTGCTGACGCCGCAGGCGCGGGTGATTCCGTTGCCGCACGGCGCCACGCCCGTCGATTTCGCGTATCACTTGCATAGCGAGCTGGGACATCGTTGCCGCGGCGCGCGCGTGGACGGCGCGATGGTGCCGTTGAACACGCCGTTGCAAAACGGTCAGACGATCGAGATCGTCGCGGTGAAGGAGGGCGGCCCGTCGCGCGACTGGCTCAACCCGCAACTCGGCTATCTGCAAAGTCCGCGCGCGCGGCAGAAAGTGCGTGCGTGGTTCAACGCGGTCGAAGTGCAGGAACATATCGCGAGCGGCCGCGCGATGGTCGAAAAGACTTTGCAGCGTGAAGGCAAGACATCGGTCAATCTCGATCAGCTGGCGGCCAAACTCGGCTTCAAGACCACCGACGATCTGTTCTCGGTGGTGGGCAAGGAAGAATTCAGTTTGCGGCTCGTCGAGCAGGCGCTCCACGATGCGCCGCCGCCGGAACCCGTGGTCGAAGCGCCGGAGCAATTCGAGAAGCGCAGCAGCGGCGCGAGCGTCGCCCGCGGCGCGTCCACCGGTGTGCTGGTGGTCGGTGTCGATGCGCTGCTCACGCAACTCGCGCGCTGTTGCCGTCCCGCGCCGCCTGACGATATTTGTGGCTTTGTCACGCGCGGCAAGGGCATGTCGATTCATCGCAGCGATTGCCCGACGTTCCTGCGCATGGCCGACCGGGCGCCCGAGCGCGTGTTGCAAACGGCGTGGTCGGCGGAGGTGATGAGCGGCCGTGGCCAGTCGGTCTATCCCGTCGATCTCTCCATTGACGCAACGGATCGGCAAGGTTTGCTGCGCGATATTTCCGAAGTGTTCGCGCGCGAAAAAATGAATGTGATCGGCGTGAAGACGCAGACGCGACGTAACGCCGCGTTCATGCAATTTACCGTCGAGGTGTCGAGCGCGGCGCAGATTCAGCGCGCGTGCACGCTGCTCGGTGAGGTCACGGGGGTGGTGCGCGCTTCACGCAAGAGTTGATGTGTGTGCGATGCGTGTGAGTCGGTGGGCGCATCTACTGGACGTGCCCAAGCACGTGAGTAGAAATTTAAAGTCGGTGCATAAAAGTACTTGCCAAGCGGTGTGGGGCTCCATATAATCTCGTTTCTTCAGGCTCGTAGCTCAGCTGGTTAGAGCACCACCTTGACATGGTGGGGGTCGTTGGTTCGAGTCCAATCGAGCCTACCAACGAAAGAGAAATTCCGGTTTGACCGGGGTTTCGCAAGCTGCAGTAAGCGCCTTTGGCGCAAAAGGCGAATACGGTTATGACACCGCGAACGTTGACCGAAACTACTTCGGAGCGACGCTAGTCGAGGACCACTTTCGCCAATGTAGTTTGCAGGAAATGTGAATGCGGCCCCTCGAAAGCGGGGCCGCATTTTTTTTGGCTTATTTGATGGTTGTATGTGCCGCCGCCGGTCGGCACCACGGAGAACGCAATGGTTTCGATACGTCTGCCTGACGGTTCTGTTCGACAGTACGAGCATCCGGTGACCGTCGCCGAAGTGGCCGCCTCGATCGGCCCCGGCCTCGCGAAAGCCGCGCTCGGCGGCAAGATCGACGGTGAGTTGGTCGATACGTCCGCGCTGATCGATCACGACGTGGCGCTCGCCATCGTCACCGAGAAAGATGCAGACGGTCTCGATATCATCCGTCACTCCACGGCGCACTTGCTCGCGTACGCGGTGAAGGATCTGTATCCGGAAGCGCAGGTCACGATCGGCCCGGTCATCGACAACGGCTTTTACTACGACTTCGCGTACAACCGTCCCTTCACGCCGGAAGATCTCGAGAAGATCGAAAAGCGCATGCAGGAACTCGCGAAGAAAGACGAGCCGGTTTCGCGCCGCGTGGTATCGCGCGACGAGGCGGTGGACTACTTCAGGAGCATCGGCGAAAAGTACAAGGCCGAGATCATCGAATCGATTCCCGCCACCGACGACATCAAGCTGTACTCGCATGGCGGCTTCACCGATCTGTGCCGCGGCCCGCACGTGCCGTCCACCGGCAAGCTGAAGGTCTTCAAGCTGATGAAGGTCGCGGGCGCCTACTGGCGCGGCGATTCGAAGAACGAACAATTGCAGCGCATCTACGGTACGGCCTGGACGAAGAAGGAAGACCAGGAAGCGTATCTGCACATGCTCGAAGAGGCGGAGAAGCGCGACCACCGCAAGCTCGGCAAGCAGCTCGATCTGTTTCACATGCAGGACGAGTCGCCGGGCATGGTGTTCTGGCATCCGCGCGGCTGGACGCTGTGGCAGCAGGTCGAGCAATACATGCGCCGTCGCGTGAACGACGCGGGCTACCTCGAAATCAAGACGCCGATGATCATGGACCGTTCGCTCTGGGAAGCGTCGGGCCACTGGCAAAACTATCGTGAAAACATGTTCACGACGGAATCGGAAAAGCGTGACTACGCGATCAAGCCGATGAACTGCCCGGGTCACGTGCAGGTGTTCAACCACGGTTTGCGCTCGTATCGCGATCTGCCGTTGCGTTACGCCGAATTCGGCTCGTGCCACCGTAATGAATCGTCGGGCGCGTTGCATGGCCTGATGCGCGTGCGCGGTTTCGTGCAGGACGACGCGCACATTTTCTGTACCGAAGACCAGTTCATCAGCGAATCGATTGCATTCAATACGCTGGCGATGAGCGTCTACAAGGATTTCGGCTTCGACAATGTCGAGATCAAGCTGTCGCTGCGCCCGGACGCGCGCGCCGGTACGGACGAGACGTGGGATCGCGCGGAGCAGGGGCTGCGCGAGGCGCTGACGGCCTGCGGCGTGACGTGGGAAGAGTTGCCGGGCGAGGGCGCGTTCTACGGCCCGAAGGTCGAATACCACATCAAGGACGCGCTCGGCCGCTCGTGGCAATGCGGCACATTGCAGCTCGATATGGTGCTGCCGGAACGCCTCGGCGCCGAATACGTCGCCGAAGACAACAGCCGCCGCCGCCCGATCATGCTGCACCGGGCAATCGTCGGATCAATGGAGCGGTTCCTCGGCATTCTGATCGAGCACCATGCCGGTGCAATGCCCGCATGGCTCGCGCCCATGCAGGTTGTGGTGATGAATATCGCGGAAAGTCAGGTCGAATATGCGCAATCTTTAGCCCAATCGTTGCAAAAACAAGGGGTTAGAGTAGAGGCCGATTTGCGCAACGAGAAGATTAGCTATAAAATACGCGAGCACACGCTGGAAAAGGTGCCGTACCTGCTTGTGGTCGGCGACAAAGAGCGTGAAGCCCAAACGGTAGCCGTGCGTGCCCGTGGTGGTGTCGATCTGGGCGTGATGCCTCCCGACACTTTCATTGAGCGTCTGCGCCAGGACGTGCAGTCGTTCAATTGAGCCACTTGGCAGCCCGGCTCGTTTTTTAATTTTTAGAGGAAACGTAACATCGCTACTGATAAGTCTGCGCACCGCATCAACGGTGAAATTACGGCACCCGAGGTGCGTCTGGTCGGCGTCGAGAACGAACCACTCGGCATCGTGAAACTCGCTGATGCGTTCCGCATGTCGGAACAGCAAGACGTGGATCTGGTTGAAATCGCACCGCAAGCGGTTCCGCCGGTTTGCCGCTTGATGGACTACGGCAAGTTCAAGTACTCGGAAGCGAAGAAGCAACACGAGGCCAAGCTGAAGCAGAAGATCGTCCAGGTCAAGGAAGTTAAATTCCGCCCGGGCACGGACGACGGGGACTACAACGTCAAGCTGCGCAACCTCATCCGCTTCCTCGACGACGGCGACAAGACGAAAATCACGTTGCGTTTCCGTGGCCGCGAAATGGCTCACCAGGAAATCGGTATGCGCATGCTCGAGCGCCTGCGCACGGACCTCGACGAAGTCGGTCAGGTCGAGCAGATGCCGAAAATGGAAGGGCGCCAGATGATCATGGTGCTCGCTCCGAAGAAAAAGAAGTAACCGGCTGGAGTGGCGGCGCGCCACGTGGTGCGCGCTCTGGTTGTGATAGACGAGCTGTGAAAGATGAAGACGATGCGGCGCCGGGTGTCCGGTGCGGTGTCAGCAGGTTTCGGAACGACGCGTGTACAATGCGCGTCGCTTCCCGAAAAGCGGCCGCCGGCAGTTCAGGCGGTCTGCATACCAAGTGGAGTGGGTTTCGAAGGGCGGGTAATGGCCATTTGGCCGACCGCACACCCATATCCATCAAATAATGGAGTTGTCATGCCGAAGATGAAGACCAAGAAGAGTGCTGCAAAGCGCTTCGTGGTGCGTCCGGGCGGTACCGTCAAGCGCGGTCAAGCCTTCAAGCGCCACATTCTTACCAAGAAAACCACCAAGA
Organism: Paraburkholderia sediminicola; assembly: GCF_046027355.1. Lineage (GTDB taxonomy): Bacteria > Pseudomonadota > Gammaproteobacteria > Burkholderiales > Burkholderiaceae > Paraburkholderia > Paraburkholderia sediminicola_B. The sequence continues at coordinate 11,047 of NZ_JAQQEK010000009.1, forward strand.
ACAAACGCCATCTGCGCGGTTCGACGGCAGTTCATGATTCCGATCTGAACTCCGTACGCGCAATGCTGCCGTTCGCTTAACCCTTAACCGAAACTCATAGGAGCGAAACATGCCTCGAGTAAAACGTGGGGTTACCGCACGGGCCCGTCACAAGAAGATCATCAAGCTGGCCAAGGGTTACCGCGGCCGTCGCAATAACGTCTATCGCATCGCCAAGCAGGCGGTCATGCGCGCAGGCCAATACGCCTACCGCGATCGCCGCAACAAGAAGCGTGTGTTCCGTGCATTGTGGATCACGCGTATCAACGCGGCGGTGCGTCAGCACGACATGACGTACAGCGTGTTCATCAACGGCCTGAAGAAGGCTTCGATCGAACTCGACCGCAAGGTGCTGGCCGACATGGCTGTGTTCGACAAGGCTGCTTTTGCTGCGATCGTTCAGCAGGTGAAAGCCGCCGTTGCAGCCTGATTGCGCTTTTGGCAATTAACACTGCGTGGTTCGTTGCAGCGAACATCCGGTAGTCTCGGTGACGTTGCAGCAAAAACGGGGCTCCTCACCGAGCCCCGTTTTTGTTGGTAGAACCAGTTTTGCTTCGATTGAACACTGACGTTGAAATGATGGGATCAATGGATCTGGACCAGATTGTCGCCGACGCGCAAAAAGCCTTCGCAGAAGCCTCCGACGTCACCACCCTCGAGAACGAGAAAGCACGCTTTCTCGGCAAATCGGGTGCGCTGACCGAGCTCTTGAAGGGTCTTGGCAAACTCGATCCCGAAACGCGCAAGACCGAAGGCGCACGGATCAACCTCGTCAAGCAACAAGTGGAAGCCGCGTTGACGGCCCGCCGTCAGGCGCTCGCCGACGCGCTGCTGAATCAGCGCCTCGCCGCTGAAGCCATCGACGTCACGCTGCCGGGCCGCGGCACCGGCGCAGGCAGTCTGCACCCGGTGATGCGCACGTGGGAGCGCGTCGAACAGATTTTCCGCACGATCGGATTCGACGTGGCCGACGGCCCCGAAATCGAAACCGACTGGTACAACTTCACCTCGCTGAACAGCCCGGAAAATCATCCGGCGCGTTCCATGCAGGACACCTTCTACGTCGACGGCAAAGATGCCGACGGCCGCCAACTGCTGCTGCGCACGCATACCAGCCCGATGCAGGTTCGCTACGCGCGCACCAACACGCCGCCTATCAAGGTGATCGTGCCGGGCCGCACGTACCGTGTGGACAGCGACGCTACGCATTCGCCCATGTTCAACCAGGTCGAAGGCCTGTGGATCGACGAGAACATCAGCTTCGCGGATCTGAAGGGCGTCTACACCGATTTCCTCAAGAAATTCTTCGAGCGCGACGACATTCTCGTGCGCTTCCGTCCGTCGTACTTTCCGTTCACCGAACCGTCGGCCGAGATCGACATGCTGTTCGAAACGGGCAAGAACGCCGGCAAATGGCTCGAAATTTCGGGCTCGGGCCAGGTTCACCCCACGGTGATCCGCAACATGGGCCTCGACCCGGAGCGTTACATCGGCTTTGCTTTCGGCAGCGGCCTCGAGCGGCTCACCATGTTGCGTTACGGCGTGCAAGACCTGCGTCTGTTCTTCGAAAACGACCTGCGTTTCCTGCGTCAATTCGCCTGAACCGGCGCGTACGAACGCGACAAGCATAGAGTGCGGCATGGCACGTAGTGCATGCCGCCACAGCGTCCCCGGCAGGGCCGGATGATTCTCACGAACACCGAGTCATGCAAAGCACTGCCGGACGTGGACCTAACCTGATCAGAACGTACACAGAACCATGCAATTCCCGGAATCCTGGCTGAGAACTTTTGTCGATCCGCAACTGACGACCGATGAACTGTCGCACGCGTTGACGATGGCGGGTCTCGAAGTCGAAGACCTGCGGCCGGCCGCGCCGCCGACCTCGAAGATCGTCGTCGGCCAGGTGCTGGAAGTCGTCAAGCACCCGGACGCGGACAAGCTCAACGTGTGTCAGGTCGACGCCGGCACGGGCGCGACGCTGAACATCGTGTGCGGTGCGCCGAACGTGGCGCCCGGCATCAAGGTGCCGGTCGCGCTGGTCGGCGCGCAACTGCCGCCGGCCGAAGAGGGCGGCACGCCGTTCGCGATCAAGCTCTCGAAGCTGCGCGGCGTGGAAAGCCAGGGCATGCTGTGCTCGGCACGCGAACTCAAGCTCTCCGAAGATCATAGCGGCCTGATGATCCTGCCGGAAGATACGCCGATCGGCCAGGACATCCGCGAAACGCTCAATCTCGACGACACCGTTTTCGAGATCAAGCTGACGCCGAATAAGGCGGACTGCCTGTCGGTGTTCGGCGTGGCGCGCGAGACCTCGGCCATCACCGGCGCGCCGCTGCGCCCGCTCGAGATCAAGCCGGTAGAGGTGACGCTCAACGAGACGCTGCCCGTCAAAATCTCGGCGCCCGATCTGTGCGGCCGTTTCTCGGGCCGCGTGATTCGTGGCGTGAATGCGCGCGCCAAATCGCCGCAATGGATGGTGGAGCGTCTGGAGCGTTCGGGGCAGCGCAGCATCTCCGCGCTCGTCGATATCTCGAACTATGTGATGCTCGAATTGGGCCGTCCGTCGCACGTGTTCGATCTGGACAAGATCCACGGCGGCATGGACGTGCGCTGGGGCCGTAAAGGCGAGACGCTCAAGCTGCTGAATGGCAACACGGTCGAACTCGATGAAACCGTCGGCGTGATCGCCGACGAGCAGCACATCGAAAGTCTCGCGGGCATCATGGGCGGCGACAGCACAGCGGTCACGCTCGACACCACCAACATCTATCTCGAAGCCGCTTTCTGGTGGCCCGACAGTATTCGCGGCCGCTCGCGCAAATACAACTTCTCGACCGATGCCGGCCATCGCTTCGAGCGCGGCGTCGACTATGCGACCACCGTCGACCATATCGAACGTATCACGCAACTGATCCTCGACATCTGCGGCGGCAAAGCCGGCCCGGTCGACGATCAGATCGTCAACGTGCCGAAGCGCGAGCCCGTGAAGATGCGTGTCTCGCGCGCGAATCGCATCATCGGCATCAAGATCGACGCCGACGAAATCGCGCAGATTTTCACGCGCCTCGGCCTGTCGTTCGAGCGCAGTGAAGATACGTTCTCGGTGATGCCGCCGTCGTATCGTTTCGATATCGAAATCGAAGAAGATCTGATCGAAGAAGTCGCGCGTATTTACGGCTTCGAGAAAATTCCGGCGCGTCCGCCGGTCGCGACCAGCGAGATGCGCGCGACCAACGAAACGCAGCGTTCGATCCACGTGATCCGTCACGCGCTCGCCGCGCGCGACTACGCGGAAACGGTGAACTTCAGTTTCGTCGATGCCGAGTGGGAGCAGGACTTCGCCGGCAACGACAAGCCGGTACGTCTGCTGAATCCGATTGCAAGCCAGTTGTCGGTGATGCGCACCACGCTGTTCGGCAGCCTGATCCACGTGTTGCGTACGAACCTGAACCGTCGTGCGGCGGATCGCGTACGCGTGTTCGAAGCCGGCCGCGTGTTCCTGCACGATCCGTCGATCAAGGCGGGTGAGCTAACGGTCGAAGGCTTCGCGCAGCCGAAGATGATCGGCGGCCTCGCGTACGGTCCCGCGCTCGAAGAGCAGTGGGGCGCGGCGACGCGCACGGTCGACTACTTCGACGTGAAGGGCGATCTGGAAGCCGTGCTCGCACCGGCAGTCGCGCGGTTCGTCAAAGCGGAACATCCGGCGCTGCATCCGGGACGCAGCTCGCGTATCGAACTGAATGGCCGCGCAGTCGGCTGGATTGGCGAATTGCATCCGCGCTGGATGCAAAAATATGATTTACCGCATGCGCCGATTCTGTTTGAAATCGAAGCGGAAGCATTAATGCAGCGCGTATTGCCCACTCCGTCGGAAGTGTCTAAATTCCAGCCGGTGCGTCGTGATATTGCCGTGGTCGTCGATCAGAAAATCGAGGTTCAGGCACTGCTGGACGAGCTTCAGAAGGCCCAGTCCGAACCCGCCTGCAAGACTGTTCAGAAGGTTGCGCTTTTCGACGAATTCCGTCCAAAATCAAACACTTCCGGTGGTCTGGCCGCTCACGAGAAAAGCCTTGCGTTCCGTGTGACCTTGCAAGATACTGGCGGAACCCTTCAGGATGAAACGGTCGATCTGGCCATTCAAACTCTGGTGGAACGTCTGGCTCGAGTATATGGCGCACGGTTGCGCGGATAACCCGCATTTAACAATTGCACGGCTGTTTCCGCATCCATTGTTTTCTGCTTGGCGCGCCATTTGATAGATATGAATGAAATGAACTCGAGTGATTTCGAAGCCCTTCTTACGGCGCAACGCAGCGCCATGATTCGCGAAATTCCGACATCACCCGCCGTCGTTTCCACTGAAACGCCGACGCTTACCAAGGCGGAACTTGCTGAGTTGCTGTTCGACAATGTCGGGCTCAACAAGCGGGAAGCGAAAGACATGGTCGAAGCGTTTTTCGAGGTGATCCGCGACGCGCTGGAGAGTGGCGACAGCGTGAAGCTGTCGGGGTTCGGCAACTTCCAGTTGCGCGACAAACCTCAGCGTCCCGGCAGAAACCCGAAGACCGGCGAGGCGATTCCGATCGCCGCGCGTCGCGTTGTGACGTTCCATGCAAGTCAAAAGCTGAAAGCGCTGGTGGAGAACGGCGCTGAGGCGAGCTTCACGCGCTAATCGACTGGCGCGTTCCTGCGCAACCCACCACGACGGCTAACTGACGATGACAGCGACGATCGAAAAAGTCGTCTTGCCTCCGATTCCGGCGAAGCGCTACTTCACGATTGGTGAGGTCAGCGAACTATGCGGCGTGAAACCGCATGTCTTGCGCTACTGGGAACAGGAGTTCACGCAGTTGAGGCCGGTCAAGCGGCGGGGCAATCGCCGGTATTACCAGCATCATGAGGTGCTGCTGATCCGGCGGATTCGTGAGTTGTTGTATGAGCAGGGCTTCACGATCAACGGCGCGCGCAACCGTCTCGATTCACATGGCGGCGGGGCGCACGGCGCTCCGGGCGATGTGGTCGAGGAGGGCGAAGGCGCAGCGCTGCCGGCGGCAACCACAGCCTCCGCCACGGTGGACGTCGAACAGTTGCGCAAGGAATTGCTGCACGTGATCGATTTGTTGGGGCACTAGTCGCTTTTGTTAGCAGAAGGCGGTTCTAATCGAATGAAGTGTCTGTTATAATTTTGTGCTGTTCGGGGCGTAGCGCAGCCTGGTAGCGTACCTGCATGGGGTGCAGGTGGTCGGAGGTTCAAATCCTCTCGCCCCGACCAAAGAAATCAAGGCCTTACAAGCAATGCTTGTGAGGCCTTTTTCGTTTGCGGTGGATTTTGCCCCCACGTTTGCCCCCACAGCACGGACGGCTCTCGCGGGAACAAACAGGAATTTTCGGCCGGGGCGAGGGGACGACCGCTCTCGTTGCACGCGAGCTTGAGGCTACTTTGCGTGCTCGTGTATCAAATGCGCGAGCTACGCACGCGGCAATCGGTTATAGCGAAAACGCGGTCTCATTCTGGCGGTGCGAGGGCTACCAGCCGTCCAAATGTAGGCCGGCGGAGCACCAGCCAATTCGCTTAGGATACCGGGAAAACTGCTGCACGGGCCGGTCGGTCTGCGTCGCTGTGACATCGCCGCAAAACCGTCGCCGAATCCTTGTGGCTGTTTTCTTGAGTGTCGCTAGGACGCGCCACTGGCATGTCCGATGAGGCGGTACTGGATACAACAATAAAAGGCGGGGCAACGCTTCGCGCCATTGTTAAAGTTGGCGCAATGCAGCATGGTGTCTCACTGTCGATTCAAACATTGCACGAGACCGTACTTGGCGCCTCGCAAGCTTGATTCGGCGATGTCAACTTGAAAGGGCCTGCTTACACGCTACCGAGACCGCTTATCTTGTGCCTGAGTTACTTGCCGATTCTATCGGCTCCCATTTCTCCGCTCTAAAAACAACAGCTTGGTCGAATGGCTTAAGCCGCAAAATAGCTGCCTCACGGCACGCTGTGCGCCGACGAGGCATGTTGACTTTGCCTGATCGCAAAAATACCGAAGTGAGGTTAGAACGTGTGCCGGATCGCCGCGCGAACGACAATCTGACTCGAGGACGACGACAGGTCCTGTGCACCGGGCACATATGCCTGATCCAGCGCCGATCCGGTTGCGTCGCCAGCGATCTTTTGAAACGCGCCCTGGACGTAGACATCGGTGCGCTTTGACAGGTTGTAATCCGCCATCAGGCCGACGGTGTGAATCTTCGGCCGTACGCTGCCTGTCGTTGCATGGTAGTTCTCCAGCGTATAGACGTATTGCGCACCTACAAAGAACGCCGGCGTGAACTGATATTTTCCGTTCAGTTCGAAATTCTGATACTTCAAGCTGGTCAACGTACCGCCTGCCAGTGCGCCCCTAGTCGGTTCGATGCTTTCCTGCGCGCTGAGGTAAGCGACATTCGCGACTGGATTGCTGATGTTCGTGTTGGTATAGACGAAACCAAGCGTCGCCGGGCCCATTGTGTAGTTGATCCCCGCGCCAAAGATGCGCAAGCGCTCCGATTGAAAGTTTGCGTCTGCTGCGACGGCCGAACCTGAACCGGCAATCGCGCCGCCGGAGGTCGATCCTGGATTGTCCGCGTTCAGATAGGCCGCAGCGATCAATAGGCCGCCGTACGTGTACTGTGCGCCAACGCTCAACTGCCGGTTGTTGGCGAAACCGGTGCTGTTGCTGAAGCTATACGCGCCACCGAACTGGAAACCGGCAATATCCGGGCTCGCATATTTGATCGTGTTGTTGACGCGGAACGTGTTATCCGTGTTGTCGTTGTCGAACGGATGCGATAGCAGATAGCCGCCCCAGTTGCCATTGGCTGTGGTCAGCGCAAGATAGTCGACCACCGAGTCATATTGGCGGCCGAGCGTCACCGTCCCGTACCGATCGTTCTCGATACCGACATATGCCTGGCGCCCAAACCCGAGGCCGCCTTGCGCGAGCTTGCCGGTGTTGACGTTGAAGCCGCTTTCGATCTGAAAGATCGTCTTGAGGCCGCCGCCCAGATCTTCGGCGCCTTTCAGTCCCCAGCGACTACCTTGTGCATAGCCGCTCGCCATTTCGTAAACGTGGCTTCCGCCAACGTTATTTGTGAAGTCGAGCCCCTCGTCAATCACACCGTACAGGGCTACGCTGCTCTGCGCCAATGCCGACGTTGCAAATGTTGACGCTATTGCGATAAAAACAAATTTATTATTCATTTCGCTATCCTGAATGTTTAAAGTTTTTTAATACTCGATTGCCATTGATCAACTCGACGATTTTCTGGAGTGGCAGTGCACCGTCATCCACCTCGTGGTTTCAGATACGCCAGAAGGCGTCGCTCAAGTTGCCGAAACATCCAGACCAGGGCGAAAGCGATCATTGCGTACAGCAGCGCGGCAATCCCAAAGGCCTCAAATGACGCATACGTTGCCGAATTGACATCACGGGTCACTTTCAGAATGTCTGGAATCGTGGCGGTGAACGCGAGCGTGGTGGAATGCAGCATCAGAATCGCTTCGTTGCCGTACATGGGTAACGCACGCCGCAGCGCCGAAGGCAGAATGATCCGCCGGTAGACGGTCAATGTGGACATACCGACCGCGAGCGCGGCTTCGATTTCTCCGTAGGCGGTCGCCCTGATCGATCCCGCAAAGATTTCGGTGGCGTAAGCGCACTCGTTCAACGCGAATGCCAGCAATGTGCAGTTCATCGCATGGCGAAAGAATGCGTCGAGCAACGCATGCGAATGCACGACATGCAAGCTGTACAGTCCCGTATAGCAGATCAGCAACTGGACGTAGAGCGGCGTTCCCCGAAACACGTAGGTGAACAGCCAGACCGGTATCGACAGGAATCGGTGGCGCGATGCACGGGCCACGGAGAGCGGCAACGCCAACATGAATCCGAGGCCGAGCGACGCCACGAGAAGCCACAACGTGACCGCGAGCCCAGTGAACTGAAAGCCGTCGGTGTACAGGTAGTTTTGCCAGTATTGGCGAACGATATCGATCATGTCGCCACGCGCCTCACACCCGCGGAATACCGTACTTCAAGCCGCCACAACACCACATTGGATAGCGTTGTGATTGCCAGATAGATCGCACCGGCCGCGATCGTGAACAGAAAAAAGTTCTGCGTCGACTTGCCGGCATCCTGCGAGGCCTTGACCACATCCGACAATCCGATGATCGACACCAGTGCAGTCGCCTTGACGATAACCTGCCAGTTGTTGCCGATGCCCGGCAACGCCAGTCGCATCATCTGTGGAAACATGATGCGGGTGAACACCTGCCAGCTGGACATGCCGAATGCCATGCCCGCTTCCAGCTGTCCCCTCGGCACGCCCATGAATGCGCCGCGGAATGTCTCGGTGAAGTACGCACCGTAGATGAAGCCAATCGTGACGACACCTGCGGTGAATGGATCGATATCCATCTGCTTGAAACCAAACGCGTCGGTGATGTGGTTTAGCGCGATCTGGATGCTATAGAAGAGCAGCAGCATCAGTACGAGATCCGGTACCGCCCTGATCAAGGTCGTGTATGCGACGCCGAGCCGGACAATGTAACGTCGACTGGACAGTCTGGCCGCTGCGCCGCAGAGTCCGAGGACGAACGAAACAAGTAGCGACAGCAGCGCAAGCTTGATCGTTTCGCAGGTGCCGGCGACGAGAGCCGGCCCGAAGCCTTCGAGTATCATTTTGTCTCCTGTCGTGGATGGCTCAGGCCGGCTTATTTCGCACCATAGATATCGAAGTCGAAATACTTCCGGTTGATCCGTGCATAGGTCCCGTTTGCCAGCACGGCAGCCAGTGCCTGATTGAACGCGTCGCGCAACGCGACGTCCTCCTTGCGAAGGCCAAGACCGTCGCCAAGACCGAAATACTTCGGATCGTCCAACGCCGGGCCGGCAAACTTGTAGTCCTTGCCCTCGGGCTTCTTCAGAAAGCCGTCACTCGCTTCGATCGATGCCTGAAATGCCGCATCGAGCCGTCCCGAGATCAGGTCCGTATAAACCTGATCCTGGTTCTGGTAAGAGACGATCTGCACGCCAGCCGGTTGCCACTGCGCTCGGGCGTAATCCTCCTGACTCGACCCCTGTTCGACGCCGACTCGTTTGCCCTTTAGCGAGGCGGCGGTCGGCAGCAGATCGGAGTCGCGCTGAACGACCAGACGGGCTGGCGCGTTGGAGATCTTGTTTGTGAACGCGATCTGCTGCATGCGCTTGGGCGTGATGGTCATCGACGACGAAATGGCATCGAACTTTCTCGCCAGCAGTCCGGGGATCATTCCGTCAAAGCTGGTTTCGACCCATACGCAGCGCGCGTGAAGTTCGGCACAGAGCGCATTGGCCATATCCACGCCAAAGCCGGTCAGCTTGCCGTCGGGTGTCTTGAACTCCAGCGGCGGGTACGTTGGATCCACCGCCAGCCGGATCTCCTTGCCGGACCAGTCGGCGGCACGAGTGCCGCCGGACACGGCTATCAAAGCAAACGAGATCGCTGCGAGTATTCTCTTCATGTGTTTCTCCTCACCGTCATTGTTGAACTAGTTGTGTTTCATGCGAACAGGTTGTGCCAGAAAGCGCTCGGTCAGCTTGACCCAATAGGTGGCGCCCACAGCCAGGCAGTCGTCGTTGAAGTCGTAGCCGGAGTGATGCAGCGCGCAACTGCGCTCACCGTCGCCATTGCCGATCACGAGGTAGCTGCCTGGACATTTTTCGAGCATGCATGCGAAGTCCTCGCTGGCCGTGAAGGGTTCGAGGTCGTGGATGATGGATTGGGTGCCGAGCCAGTCCGCGGCCACCTGGCGCGCGAAATCCGTTTCCGTAGCGTGATTGATCAGCACCGGATGACAACGGAAGTAGTCGATCTCCGCATGCGCTCCAAAACTTGCCGCCTGCCCGTGCACGAGTTCGTGAATTCGGCGTTCGAGCAGATCGCGCACGTCCGGCGCAAGCGCCCGCACGGTCAGCAGCATCTGCGCCGACGACGGAATCACATTCGACGCGACGCCCGCATGAATCGAACCGACGCTGATGATGGCCAGATCGCGCGGGCTTACGTTACGTGACACGATACTTTGCAGCGCCGTTACGATCGACGCGCACACGACGATCGGATCGACCGCCTTGTCCGGCACGGCACCGTGTCCACCACGACCCACCACGCGCACGGTGACGGTATCGGCAGACGCCATGAATGCGCCGCTAAAGAAGCCCAGATGGCCCGCCGGATAGCCGGGGACGTTGTGGAGCGCGAATACGCCGTCGCATGGAAAGCGTTCGAAGAGGCCGTCATCCATCATCTTTTGCGCGCCGCCAAGGCCTTCTTCCGCGGGTTGAAAAATCAGGTTCAGCGTGCCGGAGAAAGCGCGTGTTTCGGCCAGATACTTTGCTGCAGCCAACAAAGTGGCTGTATGCCCATCATGGCCGCATGCGTGCATGACGCCGTCGTTCCGGCTGGCATAGGGCAAGCCCGTCGTCTCGTGAATGGGAAGCGCGTCCATATCGGCGCGCAATCCGAGGGACGGCCCATGTCCATTCTTTAACGTGCCCACCACACCGGTTTTACCCACGGCGCGCGTAACCTGATAGCCCCATTTGTGCAGGCATTCGGCGACCAGTTCGCTGGTGGCGAGTTCCTGAAGGCCGAGTTCGGGATACGCGTGAATGCGGCGACGCAAGCCGATCATTTCCTCTTGAATGGCGGTGATACCGGGCAAAACGAAGTCTTGAATCATCGATGAAGTCCTTTGAAGAGCGGACAGATCCGGGCGTCGCGCCCGGCCGTTTGGGCTTCGGGCGCCGCAACTGTCTGCACTGATCGGAATGCTATTCAGCTAAATTTCGGGAGTGAAGCCGCAGTTTTGTTATGCTGACAACCATTTGTTGTCGGGGTAGTTTCGTGAAGATTCATCAATTGCAGGCGTTAGTCGCGAGTGCGGAAGCGGGCAGCATCAGGGCGGCGGCGCGGTCGTTGGGGATTTCTCAGGCCGCTGTCACGCGCTCGCTGCGCGAGCTCGAAGCCACTGAGCAATTGCCGCTGCTGATACGCGCACCTGAAGGAATCAGCTTTACCGAATATGGCAAGGCATTGTTGACGCACGCGCGACTGGTCCTAAACCAGTTGGAACACGCGCAGAACGACCTGGCACGATTGCGCGGTCGGGTGGAGGGAAGGCTGAGTGTTGGCGTGACGCCGTGGATCACGTTGACGTTTCTGGCCGAGACGGTATTGCTGTTTCGCAAGCGAATGCCTGATATTCAGCTGGAAATTTTCGAGAGTCTGATGGCTGTCGCGCAGCCGCTGTTGCGTGCCGGTGACATGGACTTCGTGATCGGGCAGTTGCATCCGTCTACTGCCAGCCAGGAGTTTTCCTGCGAACCGATTTTGAACTACGAGACGGCCGTGATGGTTCGTCGAGGACATCCGCGTCGGAACTGCCGGTCGATCCACGATTTACTGGATCAGGACTGGGCACTGAATTTCGCGCCAGACGGCCAGGACGCGCTAATCGACTATCTGTTCACACGGCACGGTGCGCAGATCGACGCGAACCGTGTTGTGCGGGCTCATTCGCTAGGGACACTGCAGATGCTGGTTGAGCGTGCCGATATGTGCACGTGGTGTCCAACCGTTCTCCAGACGACTCCCCTGTTTCAAGGCCAGATGGTGGCGCCAGCGCTGAAAGAGAAGTTCGATTCGCGACAACTGAGCATTGTCACGCGTCGAAACAGCACGCTCGGCGGCGCGGCCCGTTGCTTTATCGAGTGTCTCGTGCAAGTGATCCGCAAGCATGCACGATCGGCGAAGAAAGAAGACGTCGCGTTATTTGACACCTTGATTCTGCTCGTTTGACCGTCAAGCCGGCGTCGCACACGTGTCCGCGACGCTTGTCGCAAGGTAGATTCGGCCGACCTTCCTTTCCAGGAAGCCGACTGTCAGACCTTGCGGACGAATGTCCGGCTTGATGTGCGCCGTGAAATGGCTGCGCTTTCCGTTGGGCGGAAGTCCCGCCGAAAAGGCGCGCGCGGTCTATCGGAAGGAGCACGCGTTCATTCGCCGCGTAGTGGTGCATGCGCTCCAGTGCGGACTTTAACTGCGCCACTGCTACGGGTTGCTGAGCAACCGCCTGCGCGAACCCCGGCTTGCCGAATGCCGGCGCCTTCGTGGCAAGGCGGCACCTTGCAAAGCCCGGATTGCGCGCGAGCTCGACTTCCGGGGCCGCTACGCGCCGCCCCCCATGTCCCGCTGGCTCCGTTGCATGCTCGCGGCCATGGCTGTATCGAGTCGATTTTTGTGCCCAGCACGACCGACCCGCCGATCGCTGCGCCCGTATGCTCCGCCCCGAGTTGGACCACAACACTTTCTCGAGCTTCAGCTTTGAGTGCCGCACTTCATAGCCACCGTCGTTACCGCGATGAAGCAATGCTCACGGCCGCTGCCAGCCGAGAGGGGTAGGTCAGATAATTTCGTAGCAAAGCGGGAACCGTATAGGGACATGACCACGTACACGGTAAGCGAGTCGCTTCTGCTTAGCTAAAAATCCTCTGCAGACCAGACATTGTTCAATCGGTCCATTCCTGTAGCAATGCCATCGCGCGCTGCGCGAGCGGAGAATGATAAGTCTCCTTTCGAAACACGACACCAATGTGCCGGCGCAAGTCGAGTTCGCTTGTGTCGAGGTTGAGCGCGCGCAATCCTTCTAGCGCATCGAACGATTCCGTGCCCGCGACGCAGAGCATCGCCGTGCCGCGCAGCAGATGCAACAGCGAGGTGCTGCCGAAGTCGGTTTCTACGCGCAGCTTTGGCGCGTCGAGACCAAGCCTGGCGAAGGCCGCGTCCACCTGCTGACGAAGGGGGATGGTCGGCCCCGGTAGCAGCCATTCCTGATCCGCCAGGTCGGCCAGACGCAGATTGCGCTTGCGGTGCAGCGGATGCGACTCATCGGCGAGCACGGACAGGCTATCGCGAAAGAGTTCGACGAACGACAGTTCGTTTGCATCCGGTTTCGGCTCTGGCGCGACGATCAGGTCGAGCTCACCCGCAATGAGTAAATCGACAAGGTCGCGCGCAAGCCGGCGCCTCAGTCGCAGGCGTGCAGCCGGTCGTTCCTTCAGCAACTGGCGACATGCGCCCAGAACGAGCGCCGCCGGCACCGTCGGAGAATAGCCAAGACTCAGCACGCCCTGTTCGCCGCTGCGGATCGCGTGCATTTCCTTCAGCGCGTCCTCGTATTCCAGTGCGATCCGGCGCGCACGCGCGAGGAATAGCGAACCCGCCTGAGTAGGCGCGACACCATTCGCCGTGCGCTGGAACAACGCGAGGCCGGTCTGCGCCTCGACACGCTGAATGGCTTTCGTGAGCGCCGGCTGGCTCATGCCCAGCGCCTCCGCGGCCTTGCCGATGCCGCCGTGCTCTTCTACCGCAAGCAGGTAATCCAGATCCCGCGTCTCCATGATCATTCCTGTTGGCTATGGCTTTATAGCCAACGCCGCATTGTGGTGATGACATGCATCTTACAGACTAGCGCCAGCATTGATAAAGGAGACACCGATTGGGCTTTGCTTACTTTCTGCGCCGCGCCGCGCGTTATTGGGGCGACGATGCTGCGGTTATTCATCGTAACCGCGAGTTGACGTACCGCCAGCTCGACGAGCGCTCGACCTTGCTGGCGAATGCACTGCTCGGTCTGGGGCTCGCGAAAAGCGACCGGGTTGCGGTTCAGGCCCGCAACTGCACGGAGCTGGTGGAAATCGAATGCGCGCTGTACAAGGCAGGGCTCGTCAAGGCGGCGCTGAATCCGCGCTTCACGGCGCACGAAGCGGCTGACGTCGTCGAGAATTGCGCGCCGCGCGTCATGATCGCAGGCGAGGGATTCACGGCTTACGATCGTGCGTCGCCCGGGTTCGGTTCGGTGGAGTCGTTCATTTCGCTCGGCGTTCCCGCAAACGGGTACACCAGTTACGAAACACTGATCTCGCGTGCCAGCCCGCATTTACCCGAGGTCGCGTTGTCGTCCGACGATCTTGCCGTGCTGCACTTTTCCTCCGGCTCGACCGGCAAGATCAAGGCAGCCATGCAGACCTACGGCAACCGCCTCGCGTCGCTGCGCAAGATTCTGCTGGGCATGGATTGCCCTGCGAAACCAGGCGACCGGCTCGCGCTGATCGGTCCGGTCACCCACGCGTCCGGCATGCTGATGCAGCCTTACCTGTATTCGGGCGCCACGCTCGTCCTGTTCGACACCTTCGAGCCCGCGCACTTTCTGCGGGAAATCGAGCGGCTGCGGATCACACACGTGTTCATGGTGCCCGCGATGATCAATATGCTGCTCAACGATCCCGCGCTGGACACGGCCGATCTGACGAGCCTGAAGATGCTCGGCTACGGTGCGGCGCCAATGACGCCGGCGCGTATTCAGGAAGCGTGGACGCGGATCGGTCCGGTGCTGTCGCAAGGTTACGGCGCGAGCGAGTCGACCTCGGGCGTCACACGTCTTTCCATCGCCGATCATGCCGACGCGATTGCACATCGCCCGGAGCGGCTTGCATCGTGTGGCCGGCCCACGGGCGAGACAGAAGTGCTCGTCGTTGACGAACGCGGCCGCGAAGTCACCGGGGACGCGATGGGCGAAATCGTCATTCGCGGCGCAGACGTGTTTCAAGGCTACTGGGGGGCGCCGGAACTCACGCGCGAAGTGCTCGTCGACGGCTGGCTGCGGACCGGCGATCTCGCACGCGTCGACGAAGAAGGCTACATCTACCTCGTCGATCGTCAGAAAGACATGATCATTTCTGGCGGCTTCAACGTCTATCCGACCGAAGTCGAGGCCTCGCTCTATCAGCATCCGGACATCATGGAAGCGTGCGTGATTGGCGTTCCCGATGAGAAGTGGGGAGAAAGCGTGAAGGCCGTCGTCGTGCTGAAGAGCGGACGCAACACGGTCGCGGACGAGATCATCGCCCATTGCCGCGCGCGGCTCGCTGACTACAAGCTCCCCCGTACCGTGAACTTCGTTGCCGATCTGCCCAAGAACGCGAGCGGAAAGATCGCCCGCAAGCTGGTTCGCGAGCAGTACTGGCAGGGCGTCTCGCGTCGAGTCAATTGAAGAGGAAGGCTATGTTCGATTACCTGAATAGTCCGGCGTTCGTCGAAACCCGCGAGGGCATTCGCCGCTTCGTCACGGAAGAACTGCAGCCGATGGAGCAGGAGCTCGGTCTCGGCAGCGAGGACGTCTGGCCGCGCGAGACGCTGCGCCGCGTATGGCGCCGCTCCGCCGCACTCGGTTTCTACGCGGCATGCCTGCCCGTCCAGATGGGCGGCAAGGGGCTCTCGATTCTCGAGCAGTGCGCGCTCAAGGCGGACCTTGCCGCATCGGGTTCCGCGCTCGCGCCGCATGTGCTCGGCGACCTGGGTGGTCCGCCGCGGGTCGGCAACATGCTTAAGTACGCGAGCGCGGATCAACTCGCGCGATATTTCGACCCGGTGATTCGCGGCGAGAAGTCGACCTGCTTCGCGTTGACCGAACCGCACTCCGGTTCGGATGCGCAGAGCATTTCCACCACGGCGGTCGTGGACGGTGACGAGCTGGTGATCAATGGCGTCAAGCATTACATCAGTGGCGCACCGTTCGCCGACTTCGCAATCGTCATGTGCGTGACCGACGCAACGACCACGCCGCCTGCCATCACCGCGGTGCTCATTGATCTCGATCTGCCTGGCGTGACGGTGGAGCAGCAATACGTGCCGATGTCGGGACAGCACATCGATGCGGACATCCGCTTTGCCGACGTGCGCGTGCCGCGTGCGAACGTATTCGGCGGCGAGGGCAACGGGTTCAAGCTCGGCATGTCGCGCATCAACGTCAACCGGCTGTTGCATTGTCCGACGATGCTCGGCCTCGCTACGACAGCCTATGAAGCGTCGCTCGATTACGCCCGCACGCGCCGGCAGTTCGGCGGCCCGATCGCACGATTTCAGGCGATCCAGCACATGCTCGCCGATATGGCCGCGGCGTTATGGGCATGCGAAAGCATGATCGCGCAAACGGCTGTGCTCGCCGATGCCGGCGCCGATCTGCGCATGAAGGCGGCAGCCTGCAAGCTGTTCGTGTCGGAACGCTGCTTCGAAATCGCGGACAAGGCCGTGCAGATTCACGGCAACGTCGG
Source organism: Paraburkholderia sediminicola (assembly GCF_046027355.1). Lineage (GTDB taxonomy): Bacteria > Pseudomonadota > Gammaproteobacteria > Burkholderiales > Burkholderiaceae > Paraburkholderia > Paraburkholderia sediminicola_B. The sequence continues at coordinate 27,285 of NZ_JAQQEK010000009.1, forward strand.
GGTCACGCGCCACCATCCGATCGAGCAGACGTTCCGCAAACTGCGCATGTTTCGGGTCTTCACCGGCACGAGCGAGATTCAGCGCAATACGATCGCCCGCGTGATTCTCGACCCTGCCGGCACAGCGGCATGACCGGCCGGCACAGTACGCGTGATACACGCCGCACCTACGCCGCACCTATTGCAAGGAAACGATGCAGATGAAACCGGACTGGTCATGCCTGAACGGCGTCAAGATTGTCGATCTGAGTCAGTTGTTGCCCGGGCCGCACGCCACTTCAATGCTGATGCAATTGGGCGCGGACGTCGTCAAGGTCGAACCGCCGGGCACGGGCGATCCGGCGCGGCAACTTGGAAGTGCGGTTTTCGCGCAGCTCAACCGCGGCAAGCGCTCGGTCGCGCTTGATCTGAAGAGTGCCGCGGGCAAGGCGACGTTTCTCGATCTGATCCGGGGCGCGGATGCGGTCGTCGAAGGCTTCCGGCCTGGCGTCATGCAGCGGCTCGGACTCGACTACGCCACGCTCGCCGAGGTGAACACGCGCATCGTCATGTGCTCGATATCGGGGTTCGGGCAGACCGGACCGTATTCGGCGCTGCCCGGTCACGATCTCAACTATCTGGCGCTCGGCGGCTTCTGGTCGATACCGGTTCAGGTCAACGACCGTGTCGCACGTCCACGGGTTCGCCTCGCGGACTACGCCGCGGCAAGTCATGCCGCGCTCGCGATGGCCGTGGCGGTTCTCAGTGCACGTCAAACCGGCCGTGGTCAGCATCTCGACGTGTCGATTCATGACTGCGTGATGGCGTGGACGGCACCCGCCGCGTGGACGTCGCGTGACTATGCGAAGGAGCCTCTGGCATCGCCGACGGTCATGCCCGAGAACGACATTTTTAAAACCCAGGATGGGCGGCATCTCGCACTGGGCATTCTGGAAAACAAGTTCTGGCTGACCCTGCGCGAAGCACTCGGAGCCGACTACCCCGCGCTGATGGATGATCGGTTCGCGTCGCGTCTTGGCAGACAGCAGTTCAAGCGCGAGGTCAACGCGCTGCTCGCGGACATGTTCTCGGCGCGCACGCTTGTCGAGTGGCTCGAAACGCTGAGGGCTTTCGATCTGCCGGTTTCACCGCTGCTTGACGCACACGAGCTGTTTCTCGACCCGCACGTGCGCGCACGCGGTATGGTCCGCGAACTCGCTCACGACGGATCCATGGCGGTGCGCTTTCCCGTGAAGTTCTCCGCAGGTCTGCCCGACGCAGGCGACACCATCCCGCTGCTCGGTCAGCACGACGGCTGAGGCGACGGAATACCAGGGACGCAAAGACGTTCCGACCATCATGGAGACAAACCGAATGGCAACCGAACAAAGCGAGTATCGGCCCTGGCGAGCGTGGTCCATCGCGATCATGCTGGCCTTGATGATGCTCGTGAACTTTCTGGACAAGGTCGTGCTCGGCCTCGTATCCGTCCCGATGATGCGCGAGCTTCATCTGTCGCCCACGCAGTTCGGGCTGATCGGTGGCAGCCTCAACTGGTTGTTCTCGATCTCGGCAGTGCTCGGCGGGCTCGCGGCAAATCGTGCGTCGACAAAATGGCTGTTGCTGCTGATGGCCGGCACCTGGACCGCGCTGCAACTGCCGATGCTCGTTGCCGGCTCGATCTGGAGCGTAATCGCGTGCCGCGTCCTGCTCGGCGCGGGCGAAGGACCCGCATCGCCGGTTGCCGTGCATGCGCTCTACAAGTGGTTTCCCGACGCAAAGCGCAACCTGCCCGTCGCGGTACTTCACCAGGGGAGCGCGCTCGGCCTGCTGGTGGCTGGCCTGAGCATTCCGGCTATTACCGCCCATTGGGGTTGGCGAGCCAATTTTCTGGTGCTGTCCGCACTTGGCGGCCTCTGGTGCGTCGCGTGGCTTGTGTTCGGCGCCGAAGGGAAACTGTCGAGTCCGGTGCGATCGGACCGCACCGCGCGTGTTCCGTACGCGCTGCTGCTGACGGACCGAACGGTCCTGGGCGTTTTCGCAGGGCATTTCGCTGCCAACTGGATTCTCGCGATGACGCTCACCTGGACGCCGACCTGGCTACAGCTTGGGATGGGCTACTCGCCGCAGGTGGCGGGCAGGATGTTCGCGTTGTTCGTCGCGATCACCGCGCCGCTGAGTCTGTGCCTGGCCTGGCTGTCCCAGCGCCTGCTGACGCGTGGCGTACCGTCGCGGGTTGGGCGCGGCGGCTTCCTGACGGTGACGCTCATCGTGGCGGGAGCACTGCTTGCCTCACTGGCGTGGCCGGGCCTCCCGCCGATGCTCAGGTTTGTCTTGCTGACGCTCGGCAGCGGCATGACGCTCGTGACGTACTCGATTGGACCGGCCATGCTCGGCGAAGTGACGCCCGATTCACAGCGGGGCGGCATTCTCGCGCTAAGCAACGGCTTTTCGTCACTCGCCGGACTCGCCGCGCCGATCGTGACCGGCTTGCTGATCGAGGGCGCGGGCCGATCGACTGCGGTTGGGTTCGAAGAGGCGAGCGTCGCGAGCGGCGTGGTGCTGCTTGGGTGCGGCCTGCTTTGCGCTTTCTGCCTCGACCCGCAGCGCTCGCAACGCCGCCTCGCATTCGGTACTACACGAGCGCCGGGGGAAATCAATCTGGTTGAACGGGGCTGACTGCACCAGAAAGACTGTTTTTCATCGCGTGCCCTGGCATGTGCGGCGGTTCTTTGTTTTGTTAGTTATCCATAAGAATGTATAAAATAATCAAGGAGACATATGAAGAAGGTCTTGTATGCGGCGTTGATGGGCGTGCTTTCCGGTGCGGCGTGCGCGCAATCGAGCGTCACGCTGTATGGCGACATTGGTGGAGGCTTCCGATGGACGAACGGCGCCAAGGGCGGTAGCGTAGTCGGCTTCAATAACAATATCATTGCCGGCAACCAGTTCGGCATCACCGGCAAAGAGGACCTGGGCGACGGTCTTAAGGCAATCTTCAAACTCGAGGGCGCATTCAATAGTGGCACCGGCGCGCTGAAGACCTCAGGTACGCTGTTCTCACAGGCAGCATTTGTTGGGTTGACCGGCGATTTTGGGCGTTTGACATTCGGCAGGCAACTGAACGCCAACGAAGACTTTGGCATTCTCATCGATCCTGCCGGCGGCCGAGGTCAGTCCATCGCAATCGAACCCGGTGTGGTGTACAGCGCGAGTTATTTCACACTCGATTCGCGCTTCAATAACACCATCAAGTACCTGGGGCAGGTCGGCGGATTCCGCTTCGGCGCCAGCTATTCGCCTGGCGGCGTGGCTGGCAATTCGCACGCCGGTACGAACTTTTCCGGTGCCGCGATGTATCAATGGGGACCGGCACTTGGCGGCGTGTCCTATCAGAAGACCTACAACGCCGCCGCGACGCAGTGGGCGCAAACGTTCCAGACAGGCGGTACGCTGCAGATCGGGCAGGCGCGCCTTTACCTGAACTATGCCGACCTCACGGTCACTGGCACGGCTTCGAGCGCGCCCCGGCGTCGGGACAAGATTCCAGGCGGCGGCGTGGTTTGGGTGGTCACGCCGTCATTCCAGGTCACGGCGGCTTTCATCGACGACATCGCCAGCGATCTCGGCAACGTTCAGTCTGCCAGCGGCCACAAGATCACGACTTTTGCGATCGCCGAATATTTCCTTTCCAAGCAGACCGAGCTGTATGCGGAGGTGGATCGCAATGGCTTCTCGGGCGCCTATCGCTACGACCCTGCCAACATCACCGCCCTTGGTCTTAACCCTGGCGGCCATGGATTGACCGGCGTTTCAGTCGGCCTGATGACCCGTTTTTAGGCATTCACGGCGACGTGATGAGCGGTTGTATTCCGCTCGTATTCCCTATTTGTTCACATTGACCGAAGGAACGGCATGATCAATCCGCACCTAAGCCTGCATACCGTGTTTGCCGCGGCGCTTCTCGCATTCGCCAGCCATGCAGTGGCGCAGTCCACGCCTGCCCCGGCAGAAGGGACGTCGTTCTCCAGCGCCTCTACCGTAGCCACCACGAAGGCGTCGAAAGCTGCGAACAGAAAGCTTGCCCATCGCGTTGCGACCGCGCTCGGAAGAACCCGCGGACTGAACCCGGCCCGCATTCTCGTCAAGGTTCGCGACGGGCATGTCACGCTAAACGGTTCGGTAACTGATAACGAGCAAGTCTCGTTGGCTACTGATGCCGCAAGGCAAGTCGATGGCGTCAAGACGGTGGAGAATTTCGTCCGCGTGGCCGGGCCGTCGCTTTAGTGGCTTTGAGAAACCGCGTGTCGCGCTGCGTGAGCATCGTTGCTGTCGCGAAGGAGACAACGGCAACGATGAACCTGCAACGCGGTTCACAAAAGGGAACATGTATGGACTTCAGCACACTTTCGGCGGCTTCGACAATCCGCCGTTAGAGGAAGCGCTGTGTTTTTCGACGCGCATGATAGCAGCGATGCTGATGCTCGAGCCGACCTTCGAAGCTGACCTTGCATCACAGCAATAGGCCTGCCGCCAGGGTGGCCTTACCAACCTCGCCGTGTTCCTCCACCGCAAGCACGCAATCAAGATTGCGCGTCTCCATGGGCATTCCTGTCGGCTATGGCTTTATAACGAATGCGGCATTGTGGGGGCAACGTGCATCTTACAGACTAACGCCAGCCCTGAAAAAGGAGACACGGAGCGCGTGTTCTTTGTTTTCGGCGCCGTGCCGAGCGTTTTTGCGCCGACAAAGTAGCGGTTATTCATCGCGACGGCGAGTTGAACCTTGCTTGCAAATGCACGACTCGGCTTGGGCCTTCTAAAAGGCGATCGGATTTCGCTTCGCCTCTTTTCGGGAGCAGCGTCATTCCCGTGTCACGGATCAAAGATAATATAACCATATAAGGAACGATGTTCCGTAGATGGAACTAATGGTGTCCGCGACATGTCGCGCAACAACAACCAAACGCGCAAGACTTGCCTTCACGGGAGCGTTGTCCTGCGCTTTCGATAATCACAATCTGCTATGCGTTGTGCCCGAAGGCCAGTGCCATAACGGGGAAAAAAGATGCGAAATTCAACTTTGGTGCGCGCAATTCTTGGCGCGATTCTTACCGTTTTGGTCGGGATAATCGTCACCGCGTGCGGCTCGTCGTCGTCGCTCAATGTGAGCGGGCAGCAGCAGATCCGGCACGTCTTTGTCATCACGCTCGAAAACGAAAACTACGCGACCACCTTCGGCGCGAACAGCAAGGCGCCGTATCTGTCGCAGACGCTGGCATCGCAAGGCGCGATGGTGCAGCAGTACTACGGCACGGGGCACGTGAGCCTCGACAACTACATCTCGATGATCAGCGGGCAGGCGCCGACGCCGGAAACGGACAACGACTGCATCACCTACCAGGACTACAAGCTCACCGGTACGACGTCAGACGGTCAGGCGATCGGCTCGGGTTGCGTGTATCCGGCCAGCATCAAGACGCTGCCGGACCAGCTGAAGGCCGCTGGCTACACCTGGAAGGGCTATGAAGGCGACATGGGCAACGACCCGACGCGCGAAGCCGCCACCTGCGGCCACCCGACGCTCAACACGACCGACCTGACCCAGTCGGCCGAAGCACCGAGCGCGGCCGTGCCGCTGGGTGATCAGTACGCGACGCGTCACAACCCGTTCATGTACTTCCACTCGATCGTCGATTCGCCGGACTGCGGCCAGAACGTCGTGAACCTGAACAGGTTGACGACCGATCTGCAATCGATCTCGACCACCGCCAACTTCAACCTGATTACGCCGAACCTGTGCGACGACGGTCACGATGCGCCGTGCGTGAACGGTCAGCCGGGCGGACTGACGAGCGCGAACACGTTCCTCCAGAAGTGGGTGCCGCTTATCACCGCCTCGCCGGCGTTCCAGAAGGACGGTCTGTTGATCATCAACTTCGATGAAAGCAGTTATGCGACGGTGACGCAGTCGGCATCCAGCGAGGATCTGATCTTCTCCGGCGCGACCTGCTGCAGCCAGCAGCCGGGTCCGAATCTGCCGGCGTTCCCGCAGACGTCGTCGCTGACGTATAAGGGCTTGACGATCAACCTGACCAAGCAGAGCTTCGGCGGCGATCAGACCGGCGCGGTGATGATCTCGAAGTTCATCAAACCGGGCACGGTGTCGACGGTGCAGTACAACCACTACTCGATGCTCAAGAGCATTGAAGACATCTTTCAACTGGATCATCTGGGCTACGCGGGGCAGGCCGGTCTGGTCGGGTTCGGCAACGATATCTTCACGAACCTGTAAGCGACTCGATGCTGTCTTTTGCAACGCGATTCACCGTGCGCACTGCCGCGCGATTGGCGGCGCTGGCTGCTCTGGCCGGTGCCGGATTGCTGCCGTTGGTGGCAACGGCAGCATCTGCGCCGGTGCCGACTGACGCGAAGTCCGTCTACAGCGACGCCGCGGCGCTCGGCAAGCTGATGTTCTTCGATGCGTCGCTGTCGGCGTCGGGGAAGATGTCCTGCGCGAGCTGTCATAGCCCGTCGCACGCGTATGGGCCGCCCAACGGGCTGGCCGCGCAACTGGGTGGGCCCGACATGCGCTCGCAAGGCGCGCGCGCCGTGCCGAGCCTGCGCTACGTGCTGAACCGCACGCCCATGTGGAGTCATGCGCAGGCGGCCAGCCTGTCCGAGCGCCTGAGCGAGACGGACAACGCGCCGGTGGGCGGCTTCGGTTGGGACGGGCGCTTCAACCGTCTGCACGATCAGGCGAGTTTCCCGCTGTTCAATGCGGACGAGATGGCCAACAAGGACCCGGCGGCGGTGTTGGCGAAACTGGAGCATGCGCCGTATGCCGCGCGCTTCAAGGAAGTGTTCGGTCAGAACATTTTCGCCGACCCCACCAAGGCGTTCGCGCAGGCGATGTATGCCATCGAGCGCTTCGAACTCGAAGACCCGAGCTTTCATCCGTACACCAGCAAGTTCGACTACTACCTCGACGGCAAATTGCAACTAACTGATCAGGAGTTGAGAGGCAAAAAACTGTTCGACAATCCGACGGGGGGCAATTGCGCCTCCTGCCATATCGATCAATCGGGCGTCGACGGTTCTCATCCGCTTTTCACCGACTTCAACTTTCAGGCGCTCGGCGTGCCGCGTAATCCGGAGTTGCGTGCGAACGCGGACCCGAAGTACTTCGATATGGGTTTATGTGGTCCGTTACGCACGGATCAGTCGAGCGACAGGAGCAACTGCGGACTCTTCAGGTCGGTGTCGCTGCGTAACACGGCGACGCGGCACGTGTTCTTCCACAACGGCCGCTTCCACACGCTGAAGGACGCGCTGCGTTTTTACGTTCAACGCGATACGAATCCTGCGAAGTGGTATCCGAAAGACGCGCACGGCAAGGTCGATAAATTCAACGACCTGCCGGTCGCGCTACGCGTGAACGTCGACACAACCGATGAGCCGCTCACGCGCAAAACGGGCGAGCGCCCCGTGTGGTCCGAACAGGATATCGACGACGTCGCTGCTTTCCTCGCGACGCTGAACGACGATTACGTGTCGACCGGGAGAAAAGCCCCGTGAGGAATGCTGCGGTTTCATGGGATCCTGGGGTGCGCCAACAACCTCTCACCGCCTTAGGCTATCCATCACGCGGACGTCGGAAGGGGGCGCGGAACACGTCAGTTTAGAGCCGATTGAGAATGCCGATGCGTCCGCTCAACCATTTGTTTTGTTTTATATTATGTAATCCTATATATTAAATTAATAATTTGAATATTCGCAAATGCCGGTGCGATAAAGTCTCCGCGCTACGCGGCTTTAATGCCATTTAAATGTCCGTCGACGTCGTTGCGGCGTCACTGTTGGCGCGTAATGTGGCGCATATTGAAAACTCAACTAAACAGAAAGTAAAACTTATGACAACTCGTCGGAACTTTCTTATCTCCGCCTCGGGAGCGGCAACATCATCGCTCCTGACGGCGACGCTGAGCGCGTGTGGTGGAGGCGGTATTTCACCAGCAACGCCAATCTCTGATGCAGAACTCAACACCCAGATGATCGGAAAATTGACTTCAGAGCTGAACGATGCGTCGACTGCCAACGTTATTCAACCCTACCTGATGGACGTTGGCTTCACCTGGGACCTTCCTCAAGTTCCTGTGGCAGAGATCAATTCCATTGTCGCCTACAGCTTTGGCAATCGTCCTAACGCGGCAAGCGGGAATACTTCAAGCACTGGCGCAAACCAGGCCGCACTTCCGGATCCTGGACCTATCAATGAAGAACTCGCAGATGCGGTACACCAGATATACCAGTTGAAGCCGGTCAAGGTATTTGCACAATGGGAAATTGCGCGTTTTCTCGTGTCCAAATACCAGATGAACAATACCAACCTGCACTCAATTGAGCCGATCATCGCGAGCGATGGCACGATTAGCTACCTGAGCACAGCGGGCGCAGCATCCGCGATGGTCGCCATTGAGGGCACTGCTGCAGCGATGGGAACGGTGGCCGTCGTTGGGCATCGTGACCATGCGAAACGCTGCATAGAGACCTCTGTGGCCGTCGGCATGAATGCATTCGCGGTCCAGGAGGTCACACTGCCTGTCAACTACGACCTACAGTCAGGACAACCATGGACGCGTAACCGTGAGCTTTACCTCGTTCACGACATGCTCGCCCAGATCGCCACAAAAGCCGCAACGCTCACCGCTCAGGCTTATCCTCACGGCTAATTCGCATCGACCCTCCTCAAAGTGTCCAATCAAATCATGTCCACACGCCGCAAGTTTCTCCTGTCCACATCAGCAGCCGCAACGCTGCCCGCCGTGGCCGCAGCTCTGAGCGTCAGCCGGAACGCCATTGCCTCTGATCCCTCTGTTTCCAACGCCGAACTCGCTCGTCAGATGACCGGCAAACTCGACGTGGAACTGAACGACCCGACGACCGCCAGTGTCGAGGTTCCTCGCCTGCTGGATATCTTTCTTACTTGGGACCTGCCATTAATTCCGGCAGCCCAGGTTAGCACCATCGTCGCGTATAGTTTTGGCGACCGTCCCAACGCGGCAAATGACAGTACCTCCGGTAGCGGGACAGCCCAGTCCACGCTGCCTGCGCCCGGCCCTATCAATGAAGAAATCGCGGACGCGGTGTACAAGCTCTACCAACTGAAGCCTGTGATGGTATTCGCGCAATGGGAAGTAGCGAGCGTACTGACATCCAAATATCAGATGAACAGTTCGAACCTTCAATCGGTTCTTCCTCCAGTGGTTGCAAGCAATGGTACGGTCAGTTATCCCGTCGTTTCCAATGTGGCGGCTGCCATTATCGCGCTTAAAGGCACTGCTGCAGCCTTGGGTAAAGTGGCTATCGTCACCCATCGGGATCAGGCGAAGAGCGCTATTCAAGCCTCCAGTGCACTCGGCATGAATGCGTACGCCGCGCAGGAGATCACGCTGCCCGTTGACTACGATTCCCAGGCTTCGCAGCCCACGAACCGTCGTCGAGATATCTACCTGCTTAGCGATATGACCAATCAGTTCGCGACTTTGCGTGCGAATTTGATTGCACAGGAATACCCAAACGGCTAACGGCTAGTGTTCCGAATCTGCTGATTCACGCACAAAGTCTGTGTAGCTGTTCGAGGATGGAATCAGTGGGAACGGTCCGCGGCGCTGGTGCAAATAGCGAAGGTGACTCGATTAAAGTGTCAGACTGACCGAGTTGAGAGCTGAAGGCGAGCAAGCTCGAGCACATGGAGGATTTTTTCGCAGGACGTCACTTTGAGCACAATGCGATCATTCTTTGCGTGCGCGGGTGCCATGCCGGGTCCTTGTCGAGTTCGCCTCACCAGCCGGTCGAGTCTCCGATATTTGCTGCAGATGCACGAGGCCCAGATCGGTGTCGCCCCGGAAACGCATCACGTCCGGAGATTGCGCGCCCTGGACGGCTCCGCGAAACTACTGGCCGCCGTATCCGCTGATTTCCTTACGGACCACGAGTCTGCTACTCACCGACTCCACACCGGCCACGCTCTTTGCGACGGCGATCGCGAGGTCAATCTGCGGCGCATCGGGCACGCTGCCGCTAAGCAAAACGGCACCGCTACTAGCACGGACCTTGACGTTGCTAAAACTAAGTCCCTGACTTTTTGCCTTCCTCAACGCATGGCGAACATCTTTGGCAAGTTGCCGGTTCGCCGCCCGGACCTCTTTTGCGCTTCGCGCAGTGCTCGATGCAACTGCTGCCGGACCACTTGCGCTTGTCGACTGCGCGTTTGCACTGAGGCAAACGAGTACGACGAGCGCACCACCTGTCAGTTTGACTAATTGAACGAGTTTCATCCATTTTCTCCGCTTGCTGAATTTGAAGTAAACATACCCGGTTCGTGCGAATAAGCGTGGTCGGCATTGGCATGAACCTTTGAGGCACGTTGGCCATTGCCTCTTTTGCCCGATGGGATTGACCCGCACTACTATCCTGCGGCAGTGCGGTCAATCAGTGACACGTTCCTCGAACATCGCGAGGGCGATCAGACTAACCAGTCCACATGCGCCCATATACCAGACCGGCGCATAAGGGTTCTTTGTCACGCTTATCAACCACGTCACGGTGAATGGAGCAAACCCGCCGAACAGCGTTACGCCCAGGCTATAGATGATGCCCAGAGAGCGGCCGCGGATTTCGCGCGGAAAGCCCTCCATCAAGAGAAGAAAACCGCCCGGGCTGGAAAGTACCTTAAGGACGATGATGATCGCCACGCCCGGCAGGATCGTGATCATCGTTGGTGCCCGAAGCATAAGTGCGAAGGCTGGATACAGTACCAGCAACCCCGCCACGCCCGCGACATAGAGAATCGGCTTGCGTCGTTCAAGCCTGTCGGTGAGCTTGCCGCATAGCGGTGATGCCGTCATCAGGATCAGGCCGGCAACCCCGCTGGGCAGGAATGCCGTTGCTGCGGACAGATGCACAACAGTCATCAGATACGACGGCAGGTAGAGAACCACAATGTACATCGAAGACGTACCGCCGAGCATCAGCAGCGTACCGAGGACGAGACGGCGCACGTCGTATCGCACTTTCTCTGAAACGAGACTATGAGTGGTGGACGGGGCGTGGTGCGTCTCGCTAAGGTTACGGCGAATATACAGGCCGACTGGGCCGATAATCAGTCCAAGCAGAAACGGCACACGCCATCCCCAGCTTTCGAGCGAGTCTGCGGATAGAGTATGGGTTAGCACGAAACCACACAATGCCCCCGCAAGTGCTGAGGCGCCCTGACTTGCCATCTGCCAGCTGACCAGATAACCACGCGTACCTGGAGCGGCTGACTCCATCAGGAACGTAGTTGAGACCCCGACCTCACCGCCCGCCGAGAAGCCCTGAAGCAGGCGGGCGCCCAGAATCAGAAACGGCGCGGCAAGTCCGATCTGCGCGTAGGTCGGCGTCAGGCCAATGATAGCGGTGCCAAGCGCCATCAATAGTATGGTTGGCGTCATCGCAGCCTTGCGGCCCCGACGATCGGCGTAGGCACCGAGCACGATTCCGCCAATCGGCCGTATCACAAACCCGACCCCAAAGGTTGCGAATGACAGGAGAAGCGAGCCATACCGGCCGTCAACCGGGAAAAAAAGTTTGCCAATGAGGGCGGCAAAAAAACTGTATACCGTGAAATCGAATATTTCGAGGGCATTGCCTAGCGCCGTTGCCACGATGACCCGCCGTTGCATGGCTGCACCGGCCGCGCCTACGGGTAGCGCTACGTACGGTAGTGCATCGGTAGAACAGGGAGTCTTCATATGAAACCTGGAGATCGCGCTGGAGCGGCGCCCATGTAGAGGGCGCTGACTCAGCGTGGGATTGTTGTGTTCGAGTTCAGAACTTGTGATACATGCCGAGAGATACGGTCAACGGTGTCGTACCCTGCTCAGGCGCTGCGGAGCCCGGTTGTGTGGGTAACGGCGTTCCGTTCAGGATGACGGATGAAATACCGTAGTTCCGGATCAAGCCCGCACGGGCATACAGTCCGGTGCGCTTTGACAGGTTGTAGTCGTAACCAAGCATCACACCCAGCGCCGAATCTTTTGCTGGTAGCCCTGCGTCGTCACGAACACCGGAGGCGTCGCGATAGACGAACGACGCTCGCAGGGCATGAGGCCCAAATGGCAGAATCCCTCCCAACATATACGAACGCGCAATACCGTTGCCCGCGAGATGCGGCGCCACCTGATCGAACGCGGCCGACAACACAAATGTGCCTACATCGTAGATGGCCGAAACGCCATATATGTCGTTACGCACGGTTTGCGTTCCGGACGCCGTTGCAACAGGCGTGCTCCACACCTGGTTATAAGCCGCCGCAAGATACAGAGAGGCGTTCGTCCATGAGGCTACAACACCTTCATTCAAAGCATACGGGGCGACGCCCTGTGTACCGTTGAATGCATACAGGAATGTGGCCCCCAGGCCTGCGACGCGAGGAGTCGTCCAGCTTACTGCATTGCTCTCGCGGACCAGCACCTGGCTCGACCCCGGCCCAAGGTCGGCGTTGTAGCCGATACCCTTTCTCGTCTGAACCGCGCCACCAGCGAGCCAGGTCACGACGGAGTTGGTGACGACCTCTCCATACGGGTCGGCCAACTCCGGGAGGTTTGCGCTCGGCTGACGTCCAACGCGCAGATCGCCCCATGTCGTCGAACTAAGGCCGACCCACGCCTCACGATCAAACAATGTCTGGCTCGTCTCCAGGCTTCCGTTGTTAAGCTCGAAGCCGCTTTCCAGGTTGAATACAGCCTTCAGACCGCCGCCCAGATCTTCCCGACCAAAAAAACCGAACTGCGATGTATGCACGCCACCACTCTGCATCTGCCAGAGCGATTTTCCCCCAACGCTCTGGTAATTGAGGCCCACGTCGACGACACCATAGAGCGAAATTCCATTGCTCAGGAGAGCGGTGTTGTACTGCGGTAACGTGGACAAGTTGGATTGGATAAACGAGTCTGCGTAAGCCGCGTGAGAGAACCATACGATCCCCGCAACACAGACGGTCTTTATATATTTCATCTCAGGTCTTTATTCTAGTAGGGAGTCGGCAGCTGACGTCAGGCGGTCAGATACTGTTCGACCAGGCGGGCCCAATAGCTGACGCCGACCGGCAACGCTTCATCGTTAAAGTCATAACCCGGGTTATGAATCATGCAGCTGCCATGGCCCTCCGCGCCATTGCCGAGTGCCACATAGCAGCCGGGTACTTTATCGAGCATCCATGAGAAGTCTTCGCTGCCCATTCTTCCAGGGGGTACCGGCAAGATGTTTTCAGCACCCACCACCGCTGTAATTGCCTCCCGGGCCAACGCGGTTTCTTTCGGCGTATTCACCAGGACGCCGGAGATCGCCTTGTAGTTGATTTCCGCATCGACACCCAGACTGCGAGCCTGGAACTCGACGATCTCACGCAGGCGTGATTCGATCAGCGTCTGAACGGCTCTGTTGAGGGTTCGTACCGTGACGAGGATTTTTGCCGTCGACGGCACGACGTTATGAGCGGTGCCAGCCTGGATTGCACCCACGGTTACGACTGCCGCGTCTGCCGTCGAGATGTTGCGCGAGACAATGGTCTGAAGCGCCATGACAATGCTTGCGGCTGCTACGACCGGGTCCCGCGCAAAGTGCGGCATGGCGCCGTGACTGCCCTTGCCCGTCAGCGTGATCGTTACCGAGTCTGACGAAGCCGCCACGGCCCCGCTTTGCACGACAAATTGCCCAACGGGCAATCCGGGCGCGTTATGGAGGGCGTATACCCCGTCGCAAGGAAACCGCTCGAACAGGCCGTCCGCGATCATCCGCAGCGCCCCGCCTAGACCCTCTTCAGCTGGTTGAAAAATAAGGTTCAAGGTGCCGCTGAACCGACGTGTACGCGCCAGGTAGTGGGCAGTCGCCAACAGAATCGCGGTATGACCATCATGACCGCATGCGTGCATCTTGCCGTGCACCTGACTGGCATAAGGTAGCCGGGTATTCTCGATGATCGGCAACGCGTCCATGTCAGCGCGGATGCCGATCCTGCGTGAGCCATCGCCGACCTTCAGTTGCCCGATCACGCCGGTACCGCCCACGCCTTCGGTTACGTCATATCCCCACTCCTGCAGCTTCTGCGCAACTAGCTGACTCGTTTCGGTCTCTTCGAAACCCAGTTCAGGACGGGAATGAATACGCTGACGCAATTCGACAAATTCCGCCATGTGCTCGCGGATATCAGGATGAATATCTACACTTCGGGACAACGCCAGCTCCTCAGACAGGTTTGCAATGTCGCGCTGAATCAGACACAGCGCGGATCGAAGGGCAGTCTAAGGCTGTGGATATGAACAAAAAAATGATAAGGTATTATGTCTATAACCAAGGGTTATAGAATTGTGTGAGAGACTTGCGGACATGAAACTCCATCAACTCCGTGCACTGGTGGCGGTCGCAGATCAGGGCAGCATCATCGGAGCATCGCGGGCGCTATTTGTCAGTCAACCGGCTATTACCAAAGCCATTCGCGAACTCGAGTCTGATATCGGCATTACGCTTCTTGCCCGCAGCGTGAGCGGCGTGACGCTGACGTCCACTGGAGCTTCTCTGTTACGACGTGCACGCCTGATCGTTGGCGAGTTCGCACGGGCCGAGGAGCAGATGGCGATGGAGCGCGGTGCGCTTGAAGGGACTGTCACGCTTGGCGTGACGCCGATAAGCGCGCTAACCCTGCTGCCGGGTGCTTATGAGCGGTTTCGGCAGGACATGCCACACATCAGGGTGCGTTTCCTGGAACAACCACCTTCGACGTTGCTCGATAGCCTGCGCCAAGGTACGCTCGACTTTGCGCTAGCCACGTCTTCAGAAGTCGTCTCTGATCCGTCTATCCAATGCGTCGAAATAGCGACGTTCCCGACGGCATTTGCAGTGCGGCAAAACGGTCTGCTGGCGGATGCAACATCATTGAAAGATCTGTGCGACGCCGAGTGGCTATATTCGGACACCACCAGTGCGTATCCAGCGTACCTCGCTGAATTGTTCGGACAGCACGGCTTGCCAGCGCCGCGCCGCATGACCCTCTGTACATCTCAAGCGCTTCTTTACAGCCTCGCGGCCACGGTTGATGCGGTCGTTGCGTGGTCGTCTCACGCGCTTGGCTCTGTCAATGTGCGCGGACAGTTCCGCAAGCTCGAATTCATACAAACATCGCGCGACTCGAAACTGCGACTTATGCAACGCGAAAGCGCGATCCTCACGCGCCCGTCTGAGTATTTCATTCGTTGCATCACGGACGCAGCGAATGCGTGAGGCCCCGCTGCGATGTTTACGGGGCGGCGGGAAATTGGCTACGGTGCGTTGGCCTGTGGCCATTCCGGTCGCGTCATAGGTGTACGACTATGAATGTTGCCCCGAAGGCGATACTGCCGTTGGCTTGCGCAATTTTGGTCCTGCTCGCGTCCAGTCGAATCGGGGCTTACAGAGGCATCGGGAACAAGTTTGCCTCAACAAGCTTTGCAGAAAATTGTTCCTCCGGCCGACGCTTTAGGCAATTTTGCAAGTTTGTCCACACCGCTCGCATGTGGCCGATCTGAATTCCGACGAAAGCGCTATCGTTTTGGGGTGCCCCGTGCAGTCGCGGTATCGCGCGACGCTTGTTTCACGTCTAAAGGCTAGAAACAACTTTCTGCAAGAAGCGGGAACGGTTTTATGCAAACCGACGTCGGTCTCTCAACTCCGCTGCAGACGGCGTGTTATTCCGCCGGCCGCGAATAAAGTTCGCCATATTCTCGTAGATCTGGGCGATCACATTAGCGGAACACGCGGCGGAATCCCCGGTCGACGCGAGGGCGCTTGTTGGCAAGCGCAAGGTTACTGAGGTCGCGATGCGCGCGTGGGTGGCCACGCCTTGCGCAATCGGTGATCGCGGCAAACAGCTTCATTGTCGCGACGAAGCCGCTGCCGAGCGACATCGGCGCAACGATTCTGCCGGGCGGCGAAGTGGCGTCCGATTCGCGGCGCCTGCTGCTGTACTTTCGCAAGGACGCGAACGGACGTTTGCTGATGGGCGGTCGCGGGCCATTTCGCGAACCTCGCAACGCAGCGGATTGGGCGCATCTCGAGCGTGCGGCCCAGTTGATGTTTCCACAGTTGAAGGGCACCGGGTACGAATTCCGCTGGGCGGGCCGCATCGCCATTACGCGTAACTTCTTGCCGCACATCCATGTGCCGGCGGAAGGCGTGACGATCGCGCTCGGTTACAACGGACGTGGCATCGCGATGGCGACGACGTTGGGCAAGCATCTGGCCGCGTTTATCGCTGGCACGGCGCGGGACTTGCCGCTTCCGCCGACTTCGATCGAGCCGGTACCGTTGCATGCATTGCAGCGGTTTTATATCAGCGCGGGGGTGGCCTGGTATGCGCTGCTCGACGCGCTTTCGTGAGCGCGCGTCGAAGGGAGCCCGACTTGCGTCGATGAATCGACTAGCTCCGCCGCCGCAGTTCGACGCGCAGGTTTCGCGGCACCATCGAAAACGCGAACACTTCCTCCACCTCGGGCGCATCCTTGACCTGCAACAGGTCGAAGTTGCGGCACAGCATGGCCACTGCCGATCTCACTTCCATCAAGGCGAGGCTGCGTCCCGGACATAGGCGTGGTCCCGAGCCGAACGGCATGAAGCCCGCTTGATGATGACTGGCAGCACTCGCGCCGGTGAGCCAGCGGTCCGGATCGAATCCGTCCGCCGCCGAGTCGCCTCCCTGCTGCAGTCCTGCCTCGCGCGTCAATAGTGACAGCACCGCGCCCTTCGGGATCGCAATGTCGCCCACTTGCACGTCGTAATTCGGCTCGACTGCAAGAACGGGCGTAACGGATTTGAGCCGCATGGACTCGCTGATTACCGCGTTCAGATAGAGGAGCGCGTCGCCCGCGTCGAAATCTTCGAGCATGGACGCGGATCCGATAACGGCATCGACTTCTTCCTGCATTTTGCGCTGGACGTCCGGTTGAGACGCCATGAAGTACACAACCCAGGCGATGGTGTTCGCCGTCGTGTCCTGTCCAGCCAACAGGATGGTGAACACATTGGCCAGCACTTCGTCGTCTGTCAGCGGCGCCTCGCCTTCCTGTTGCGCCATGAGCAGCGCCTCGAGCAGGTTCGTGGGCATCGTCTCCGCTTCCGAGCGCTGCGCGAGCCGCGCGCGGTTGGCGGCAATGAGTTCCTTCGTGAGCGACTGAACGGCAATCAACGCGCGATCCAGCGTCTTGTCGGCGGGTAGCTTGACGTAATGCCAATAGGGGAAGGGGGCATTGATCCGCCGGTTGATCATCGGGAACACGACTTCGAGATGCCGCTGGATGACGTCGCCCTCGCTTTCGATGGTGTCCATGTCATATCCGAACGCAAGATTGGTGGTGACGTCCACCGTGTATCGCATCAGGTCCTTCTGAATGTCGATGGATTGCTGGTCGCGAGCCGCTCTCTCCCAGCGTTGCAGCAATCGACGTGTCATCTCGCAGAGCAACGGGAAGAAGGCACGCAGATGCAGGGGATCCAATGCCTTCGCGACGAGTTGCCGTTGCCTTCGCCAGGCCTCGCCTTCCGCCGAGAAGACGCCGTTGATGCCTAACTCGCGCGCGACCGTTTCGATCACGTTCCACCGTCGATAAGCTCCGGGTCGATCGCGCAAGACTTGACTGATGAGAATCGGATCAGCGATCGCAACGAAAGGGCGGCCGATCATCCTGAACGTGTACACAGGGCCGAACTCCCGGGACCACTGCTCGAGCACGAGGTGCAGCTTCTCGGGTCGCAGCTGCAACGCATTGCCGAGAAACGGAGCTCGCTTTGGGCCAGGAAGCTGCGAAAGCGACCTCACGGAAGATCTGCGGCTTGGCGTTGTCTCCGCTGGGGCAGAGCGCTGCGCATTCCATGCGCGCACCTCATTGCGATCGACTTTCACTTCGCCGTCGTCGACGAATGCTTCGAAGTGCTTCAGATTCGAGCTACTCGGTCCTTGTTTGCAGCCTGACGAGCAACTGAACTGCCAACCGTGCGCCCGGCAAGTTAGCAGGCCATCTTTTACGGTTCCTTCGGATAGCAGAGTGCCTTGATGCGGGCAGCGGCCCTGAAAAATCGAAACGGCGTTGCCGTCCCGCAGAACGATCAAATCGATTCCGTCGATGCTCACCGCCTTGATGCTGTTGTCTTCGAGTTCGGTCGTGCGCGCAACCACCACCTTGTCTGGGGAGCCCGATCTCATTGCCTGAAGACTCACGTTCATCTTGTCGCTCCTTCGCGCCGGACAGGCATCGTTTCATCGACCGCACGAAGCCATGGGAGACGGTTCGGCGTCTTGTCGACGGCGAACGCTCTTACGTTGCAACGTGCAAGCAGGTTCTTGCGCAGCGTGAGGAAACGGGCGCATTCATGTAACTACGCACCGCATTTAATTGGCGTCGTGAGCGGGCATCAGGGCGGAAATCCTGTGCCAGGTTTGTGCGACAGATGAGTCGCGATCCAAGCTGTGTTCCCCGAGGTCCGAGGAGGGCGCTCACCAAACCATACTAGTCGTTTATCGAGGTGAGCCAAGCACTCTTTCTAGTGTCGTGCCGCCTTTTCATTTGGATGGCACTCTACCTGATGCAGGACCGTCGCGTGGGACGAGGGCGAGTAGTTTTCTTGCGTACTACGAAGTCTGCGAACGCATTGCGCGGCCCGGCACGATCGACGATTCGCGCGGCAAAGATGATTGGTGCGGCGCTGAAGTCCACCAGGCTGGGCTCGTCGGCACGGCGTAGATAGATGGCGGCGCGTCGGTTCCGCAATGCGCGAATCTCGTCCGCTTTCGCCGTTGTTAAAGCCAGCGCCCCAGGTGGCATGCCGCTTGCGGCGCGTTGTCTACGCTGGCGTAACCCTTACCGTAAGCCGTTGGTAACAATTCTCATTTTTTGCCTTGCCGATTCGATGCGCTATGCTGGGATAACGGCAAAAAACATAAGACATGAGGCCGGTTCCGTGTTGGTGCGACGCCACCGAAGAGCCTGCTCGACCCATCATCCTTTCGCCGGCACCGGGGTCTTCGCACACGAAACAGGGAGGTAATATGCAAGGCGACCCAAAGGTCCTGGAATACCTGAACTCGCAACTGAAGAACGAACTCACCGCGATCAATCAGTATTTCCTGCACGCGCGCATGTACGGCCACTGGGGGCTCGACAAGCTCGGCAAGCATGAATATGACGAATCCATCGGCGAGATGAAGCACGCCGATCTGCTGATCGAGCGCATCTTCATGCTGAACGGCCTGCCTAATCTGCAAGACCTCCACAAGCTGCTGATCGGCGAAGAAACCAAAGAGATCATGGAGTGCGATCTGAAGCTGGAACAGATGTCGCAGGCCACCTGCAAGGAGGCCATCGTTTATTGCGAATCGGTTCGCGACTTCATCTCGCGCGAGATATTGACCCATATTCTCGACGACACCGAAGAACATATCGATTGGCTCGAGACCAATCTGGAGTTGATCGACAAGGTCGGCATCCAGAACTATCTGCAATCGGGAATGGATTCGCCGGAGTGAGTTCGCTTTAGCGTGCGGCTTGCGGATGACCTGAACGCCTGCGCGCTGGCCCGAGCGTGGGGCGCCCATCATTGGGCGCCAGGCGGCATTGGCTTTTAGATGCGAATGATTGGTATGTAAGACGTTCGATACAAAAGGGGTTGTTCAGTGTCTGCCGTCCTACTCGACGCGCAACAGAGCGTGCGCGCCCTGTACCGTGATCATCACGGATGGTTGCAGGCCTGGTTGCACAGAAACAGGCCGACGCGATTGCCATACTCCAGCAAACATCTACCAGATTCATCGATTGACGTTCACTACCCCGCGCAGCGCGCTCATTCGCGGCCCAGCGCGACGAATCGTTCGAGATGATGGTCCTCGTCGCCGAGTTGATGATCGATCATCACGAGGCGCTTCGCGTAGTGTGCGAGCGGCAGTTCCCACGTCATGCCGATCCCGCCATGCAATTGAATGCATTCCTCCGCCACTAGCGCGCCGATCCGCCCGATGCTGTACTTGGCCGCCGACACCGCGCGCTCGCGCACCTTGCGTTCGGCGCCGAGCGCCGCCGCCGCATTGATCACCGCCGAGCGGGCCTGCTCGATTTCCAGCAGCATGTCGGCCATGCGATGCTGCAACGCCTGGAAGCTGCCGATCGGCACGCCGAACTGCTTGCGCGTGCGCAGATACTCGAGCGTGTAATCCTTGGCGACATCCATCGCGCCGACGGCTTCGGAACACAGAGCCAGTACGCCGCAGCCAACCGCGTATTCGAGCGTCGCGAAGCCCGCATCCACCGTACCGAGCACGGCGTTGTCGCCGAGCGTGACGCTCTCGAACGTCACTTCAGCCGCACGGCCGCCGTCGATCTTGCGATAGCCACGCACGCTGACGCCGGCCGCGTCGCGCGGCACGAGAAAAAGCGTCACGCCTGCTTCGCTATCGTCGTCACCGCTCGTGCGCGCCGAGACCAGAAAGAGCGAAGCGTGTTCGCCGTGCTGAACCACCGCTTTCGCGCCGTTCAGTTGCCACTTGGCACCGCTGCGCTGCGCGCGCGTCGTCACGCGGGACAGTTCATAGTGACTGTCCGGCTCGCCGTGCGCGAGCGCGACGATCCGCGAGCCGTCGATCAATTCACCAAGCGCGGCCTTTTGCGCCTCGTCGCCGCTCCGCGCAACGGCGCGGCCGACGATCAGCGTATCGAGAAACGGCTCGACGACAAGGCCGCGGCCGAGGCTCTCGAACACCACGGCGATATCGAAGCCACCGCCGCCGAATCCGCCGTCGGCTTCATCGAACAGTGCGCCGATAATGCCGAGCTCGGCAAAGCGGTTCCACAGCTCGCTGCTGTAGCCCTGCGCCGACTGCGCGATCCGGTCGCGCGTCTCGAAGCCGTATTGCTCGCTGACAAAACGGTTGAGCGTATCCGCCAGCATGCGGCGGTCTTCGGTGTGCTGGAAATTCATGACGTGCGTCCCTTACAGTCCCAGGATCATTTTGGAAATGATGTTCTTCTGGATTTCGTTCGAACCGCCGAAGATCGACAGCTTGCGATTGTTGAAGTAAAGCGACGCGGCGCTCGCGGCTTCGTCGGGGCCGACCGGCGTGCCTTCGAAGCCGTCGTGCAAGGCTTCCTCGACGAACGGCTGCGCGTACGGACCCATCGCGCGGCGCGTGAGCGACGAGATTTCCTGACGGATCTCGGTGCCCCGAATCTTCAGCATCGAACTTTCGGCGCCGGGCACGCCGCCGCCCGCCACCGCCGCGATCACGCGCAGATTGGTGGTCTTCATGTTCTCCAGATCGATCTCGACGCGCGCCATGCGTGCCGCGAACGCGGGGTCTTGCGCGAGTGGCCGGCCGTTGCGCCGCTGCTTCGCGGCGATCTTGCGCAGACGGTTGAACGCGGCCACCGAGAAGCCGACGCCCGCGATATTGGTGCGCTCATACGTGAGCAGATACTTGGCGTAGGTCCAGCCCTTGTTCTCTTCGCCGACCAGGTTCTCGACCGGCACGCGCACGTCGGTGAAGAACACTTCGTTGACTTCGTGCTCGCCGTCGAGCGTGATGATCGGGCGCACTTCGACGCCCGGCGTCTTCATGTCGATCAGCAGGAAGCTGATGCCTTCCTGCTTGCGGACGTCAGTGGCGCTGCGCACGAGGCAGAAGATCATGTTCGCGAAGTGGCCGAGCGTGGTCCACGTCTTCTGGCCGTTGACGATGTAGTGCTCGCCCTGCGCATCGATGCCACGCACGGCGGTGGTTTTGACCGAGGCGAGATCGGAGCCGGCGCCCGGTTCCGAATAGCCCTGGCACCACCAGTCCGAGCCGTCGAGAATACGCGGCAGCCAATGACGCTTTTGCGCTTCGCTGGCGTATTTGATCAGCACCGGGCCGAGCATGTTGACGCCGAACGGCACCACGCGCGGCGCGCCGGCCAGCGAGCATTCGTTTTCGAAGATGAATTTCTGCACCGCGTTCCAACCGGGGCCGCCGTACTCTTTCGGCCAGTGATTGGCGAGCCAGCCTTGCGCGTTGAGAATCGCGTGCCATTCGGCCATGTCGTCGCGCGTGAGACGTCGGCCGCCGTGCACCTTGTCGGCGAGACGCTGCGGGAGCTTGTCGCGCAGAAAGGCCTGCACGTCGGCGCGGAAGGCTTCTTCCTCGGGAGTGAAATTCAGATCCATGGCGGGTTCTTCCGGATAGGATTGAGCGACCGGCGCGCGCAGGGCGCGGCCGGTCATCATGATGCACGTCGATGATGCGCCGTTTCAGACGCTCTGGTTCAGGCTCGCGAAATCGGCGCCGCGTTCCACCAGTTCGACCAGCAGCGGCGAGGGCTTCCAGAAGAGCGGATCTTCCTTGGCGAACTCGCGGATGTCGGCAAGGATCTTCGGCAGGCCGACCATGTCGGCGTATTTCATCGGACCGCCGCGATAACGCGGAAAGCCGTAGCCGTACAGGAAGGTCACGTCGACGTCCAACGGCCGCAGCGCGATACGTTCATGCACGACATTAGCGCCTTCGTTGATCATCGCGGCCATGTAGCGGCGGATGATCTCTTCGTCAGTGAAGCTGCGCGGCGTGATGCCGGCGCGTGCGCGCTCGGCGTCGATGATCGCCTCGACTTCCGGATCGGGCGTGCCGTTGCGCGATCCTTCGGGATACAGATAGAAGCCGCGTCCGGTCTTCTGGCCGAACCAGCTTCGCTCGCACAAACGATCGGAGATCTGCACATAACGTGCCGCGGGATTGCGCGTGGCCGCGCGCCGCTTGCGTGTCGCCCAGCCGATGTCGCCGCCCGCCAGATCCACCACCTGGAACGGTCCCATCGGAAAGCCGAACGCGCGCACGGCCGCGTCGATCTGATAGGGCGAGGCGCCGTCTTCCATCATGGCATCCGCGGCGCTGCGATACACGGCCAGCACACGGTTGCCGATGAAACCGTCGCACACGCCGGCGCGCACCGGCGTCTTGCGCAATTTTTTCGCGAGCTCGAACGCGGTGGCGACCACGTCGGCGCTGACCTGTTTCGGCACCACCACTTCCAGCAGCTTCATGATGTTGGCGGGCGAGAAGAAGTGCAGGCCGATCACGTCGGCGGGGCGCGAAATGCTCGCCGCGATCGCGTCGATGTCGAGATACGACGTGTTCGTCGCGAGCACGGCGCCCGCTTTGCAGACGCGATCGAGTTCGGCGAACACGGCCTGTTTGACCGCGAGGTCTTCGAATACGGCTTCGATCACGAGATCGGCGTCGGCGAGCGCATCATACGACGTGCTGCCGCTCCAGCGCGCCATGAGCGCGGCCTTCTTCTCCGCGCTCATGCGGCCTTTGGCGATCAGGCCGTCGTAGACCTTCTCGATGTGCGCGCGGCCGCGTGCGAGCGATGCGTCGTCACGTTCGATCATCGTCACCGGCAAGCCCGCGTCGAGCACCGCCACGGCGATGCCCGCGCCCATCGTGCCGCCGCCCACCACGCCGATCGTGTTCAGCACGCGCGGTTTGGCGTCGCGCGTTTCCGGCGCCTTGAGTACTTCGCGCTCGGCAAAGAACGCGTGAATCAGGCCGGCGCGCTGCGGGCTGTCGATGCATTCGAGGAACAGCTTGCGTTCGAGCCGCAGACCGTCGTCGAAAGGCTGTTCGATGGCGGCCTCGACGGCGTCGACGATTTTCAGCGGCGAGAACAGGCCGCGCGATTTCTTCGCGGTTTCCGCGCGCGCCGTGGCGACGGCGGCGAGGCTCGTGGCGCGGTCGCCGAGTGCAGCGGCATCGCGTGTGCGACGCACCGGCGCGTGGGCGGCCAGCAACTCGTGCACGTAGGCGAGCCCTTCGGCGAGGATGTCGTCGCTGCTGCCGAGGCGGTCGATCAGACCGAGCGCCAGCGCTTCCTTGGCGCTAGCGTGGCGGCCGCTCAGGATCAGATCGAGCGCGGCCTGCGCGCCGATCAGGCGCGGCGTGCGCTGCGTGCCGCCCGCGCCCGGCAACAGGCCGAGTTGCACTTCGGGCAAGCCGAGCTTCGCGCCGTCGACGGCAATCCGGTAATGCGCCGCGAGCGCCACTTCCAGACCGCCGCCGAGCGCCGCGCCGTGAATCGCGGCGACTACCGGCTTCGTGCACGCTTCGATGCGGTTGCACACGTCCGGGAGCGACGGCGGCACCGGCGGCTTGCCGAACTCGCGAATGTCCGCGCCGGCGATGAAATTGCGCCCCGCGCCGACGATCAATACGGCTTCCACGGCCTGGTCGGCATCCGCGGCTTCGACGGCGGCGAGCAGGCCGCGCCGCACGTCGGCGGAAAGCGCGTTCACCGGCGCGTGGTCAATCGTCACGAGCAGCACCTTGCCGCGCAATTCGCGTGTCACAACATCGGCCGAAGGGTTGGGGGTCATGTGTCGTCTCCTGATTGTGATCGGTTGCATTCGGAAGCATGCCGGGTCTGGCGAGTTCTCCGATTGTGGGTCGGTCAAGGTTTATTGACAATTACATGGACGGTTGACAGACTGTCAAAGTTTCTTTGACAAAGGTGCCGCCGTGGACGTCAATTCCCTGACCTTGCTGGTGGACATTCTCGACGCGGGCAATCTCAGCGAAGCCGCGCGCCGGTTGAAAATGAGCCGCGCGAACGTGAGCTACCACCTGAACCAGTTGGAGCGCTCCATCGGGCTGCAACTGGTGAGGCGCACCACGCGCCGCGTCGAGCCGACCGAGATCGGCCTGCAGCTTTACGAACATGGCCGCACGATCCAGAACGCGCTGCTCGCCGCGCGCGAGTCCGTCACCACGCTCGGGCAAAGCCTGCAAGGGCGGGTGCGGCTGAGCGTGCCGAGCGGTTATGGGCAACTCGTCATGTCGGACTGGCTGATCGCGTTCAAGCGTCTTTATCCGGGCATCGTGCTGGATGTGATGTTCGAGAACCGTGTCGAGGACCTGATGCGCGATGAAGTCGATATCGCCGTGCGCGTGATGTCCGAGCCGCCGCAAAACCTTGTCGCGCGCGACATGGGGCCGGTGCGGTATGTGGCGTGCGCGTCGCCGGACTTTGCGGAACGGCACGGCATGCCGCAGCAACTCGGCGACCTCCGCACGGCGCCGCTGATTACGGCGGCGGTGGTCGGCAGGCAACTGCGCGTGGCCGCTTACTTGCGCGACGAACGGCACGAAGTGCTGCTGGAGCCGAGCATCATCTCCGAGAACTTTCTGTTCTTGCGCCAGGCGGTGCTTGCCGGGCTGGGAGTGGGGCTCGTGCCGGATTATGTGGTGCAGGACGATCTGCGCCGTGGCGACGTGGTGACCGCGCTCGATGAGTGGCGTTTGAGCATCTTCGGGACGCACATGTACATGCTGTATATGCCGAACCGGCATCACACGCGTGCGGCGTCGACGTTCATCGATTTCATTTTGCAGCAGGCGCATGGCACGGGCAGAGGTTTGCCCACGTAAACGACGACGTTCATCTCGCGTCTCGCGCAGGTATGCTAGACAAAACAGCGGCGCTTCACTTCACAACCGTGGTCGCGGAGACATGAGATGAAATGGATCATCGGACTTCTAGCCGTGCTGGCCCTCGCCATAGTCGTTCTGTTGATCTCGCGCTTGCCGGGCGAAGACGCGATTCGCCTTGCCGGTTATGCGGCGACTGCCGCTTTTGCCGCGCTCATCGGGTTTCTGTTGCGCTGGCGCGCGAGCCGGACAGAACAGCGAAACAAGCGGGCAGGGTAAGCGCATCGCGCCCGCTTCGGTCCACATCTCGCTAGCTCCGCGGAACAGTCTCGCGCAACTCGTCACCGAGAAAGTCGATAAACGTTCTCAGTTTGGCCGACAGACGATGCCGCTCCAGATAGATGGCGTGAATATCCGCGTTCGGCAGTGTCCACTCGGTCAAGAGGGGCACCAGTTCGCCGCGCCGTAGATGTCCGGCGATTTCCCACGCCGAACGCACGGCGACGCCGCGGCCGTCGAGCGCCCACTTCAGCACGGCGCTGCCGTCGTTGCTGCTCAACGGACCGTCCACCTTCACCGTCTCCGATTTCTTGCCGCGCGAGAAATGCCACGTCCCGTACGCCGATTCGTTTTCGCGTAAGACGAGGCAGGCATGGCGCGTGAGGTCGTGCGGCATCGGCGGAGCGCCGTGCCGCTTCACATATGCTGGCGACGCGCACACGACACGCTGATTCTTCAGCAGCAAACGTGCGTTGATGCGCGCATCCGGCACTTCGCCGAAACGAATCCCGAGATCGAAGCCTTCTTCCTGCAAGCTGACCGGCCGGTCCGTCAGATGCAATTGAATCTTCATCGACGGGAAACGCTCGCTGAAACGCGAAATCGCCGGGGCGATGTGCGCGCGTCCGAAGCCGAACGACGCGTTCACTCGTAACAGACCGGCCGGTTCGGCGCGGCTCTGCGTGACCAGTTGTTCGAGTTCGGCAAGGTCGTCGAGGATGCGCGAGCCGTTCGCCAGATAGATCTCGCCCTCCGCGGTCAGGCTGACGCGCCGCGTGGTGCGGTTCACGAGGCGCACGCCGAGGCGCTGTTCGAGTTGCGCGAGCCGCTTGCTGATGGACGGCGGCGTGACGCCCAGTTCGCGCGCGGCCGCGGCGAGATTGCGGTGGCGCGCCACCAGCGCGAACAGATTCAGGTCGGAAAAGCCGTCCATCGATTCGTTCCAAAAAGTTAATTCCGGATTGCCTTAGGAGAAACCATATCGTTGCAGGCATCAATTAGACTTCATTCAAACATGGGAGGCAATGATGTTTGCAGGTTTCACAGACGCGTCGGCCGAGGTCGACGGCATCCGCATCAACGCGATTCGTGGCGGCACCGGACCGGCTTTGCTGCTGTTGCACGGCCATCCGCAGACGCACGCGATCTGGCACAAGGTCGCGCCGACCCTGGCCCAACACTTCACGTTGATCGCCGCGGATTTGCGCGGCTATGGCGACAGCGGCAAACCGCAGGGCACCTACGACCACGGCAATTATTCGAAGCGCCGCATGGCCGCCGATCAGGTCGCCCTGATGCGCGCGCAAGGATTCGACCGCTTCGCCGTGATCGGCCACGACCGCGGCGGGCGCGTGGCGGCCCGCATGGCGCTCGATCATCCGCAAACCGTGACGCGGCTCGTGACGCTCGACGTCGCGCCGACACTCGCGATGTACGAACAAACCTCGTTCGACTTCGCGCGCGCTTACTGGCACTGGTTCTTTCTCGTGCGCCCCGCGCCGTTTCCCGAGACGCTGATTCGCGCGGACCCCGATCTCTATCTGAAGCAGACCATCGGCGCGCGCAGCGCCGGCCTCGCACCGTTCACCGACGCGGCCTACGCCGAGTATCTGCGCTGCCTGAGCGACCCCGGCACCGCGCATGGCATCTGCGAGGACTACCGCGCGAGCATCACCATCGACCTCGATCATGATCGCGCGTCGCTCGCCGAAGGGCAGAAGATCGAATGCGATTTCCTGGCGTTGTGGGGCGCGCAAGGCGTGATCGAGCAATGCTTCGAGCCGCTCGCCGAATGGCGGCAATGGGCGCAGCACGTGAGCGGCGCGGCGCTGCCGTGCGGTCACTACATTCCCGAGGAAGCGCCCGAGTTGCTGCTCGAACGCGTCCTTCCGTTTCTGCAGTCCTAGCCGCTCGAGCCTTCATCATGTCAACCCGAACCCTTTACCAGAAGCTGGTCGATTCACACCTTGTGACGCGTGTCGATGAACAGAACGTGCTGCTCTACGTCGATCTGCATCTGATGAACGAATACACCAGCCCGCAGGCCTTCAGTGCGCTGGCGGCGAAAGCGCGGCGCGTGCGCCGGCCGAAGCAGCAGCTTGCGGTGGTCAGCCACATCATTCCGACGCACGCCGAATCGCCGCGCGTGATTCGCGATGCCTCGTCGTTGCTGCTGGCGAACAACCTCGCGCTCAATTGTGCCGAGGCCGGCATCGCGCTGCATGCGGCGAACGATCCGCTGCAAGGTATCGAACATATCGTCGCACCCGAACGCGGGCTGGTGCGGCCGGGCATGGTCGTGCTGTGCGGCGACAGCCACACCACCACGTACGGCGCGCTCGGCGCGCTGGGTTTCGGCATCGGCACGTCCGAGGTCGAACATGTGCTCGCCACGCAGACGCTGGTGTATCGCATCGCGCAGACCATGCGCATCACGATCGAGGGCGCGTTGCCGTACGGCACGTCGTCGAAGGATCTGATTCTGTGGATCATCAGCCGCATCGGCGCGCAGGGCGCGCGCGGCTTTGCGGTGGAATTTGCCGGATCGACCATCGCGTCGCTGTCGGCGGAAGCGCGCATGACGTTGTGCAATATGACCGTCGAAGCGGGTGCGCGTGCCGCGCTGATCGCGCCCGATGCCACCACGTTCGACTACGTCCGCGCGCACGCAACGTCGCTCGATGAAGCCGCGTGGCACGCCGCGATGAACGACTGGCGCGAACTGAAATCGGACCCCGGCGCGCGCTTCGACAGCGAGCATCGTTTCGATGCGCGCGATATCGCGCCGTTCGTCACGTGGGGCACGAGTCCCGACCAGGCGATTGCCGTCGACGAACGGATTCCCGCCGCGGCCGCGCAAAAGACCCCGGAAGCCGCCGCCGCGTTGCGCCGCGCGCTCGACTATATCGGTCTCGACGCGGATCAGCCGATTGCCGGCACGCCGATCGATCGCGTGTTCATCGGCTCCTGCACCAATGGACGCATCGAAGATCTGCGCATCGTCGCGTCGATCGTCGCGGGACGCCACGTCGCGCAGGGCGTGCGCGCGATGGTCGTGCCGGGTTCGGGCAGCGTGCGCCGCCAGGCGGAAGCCGAAGGCATCGCGACGACATTGCGCGAGGCCGGCTTCGAATGGCGCGAGCCGGGCTGCTCGATGTGTCTCGCGATGAACGACGATTTTCTGGCGCTCGGCGAACGCTGCGCGTCCACCACCAACCGCAATTTCGAGGGACGCCAGGGCCGAGGCGGCCGCACACATTTGATGAGCCCCGCGATGGCCGCGGCGGCCGCACTGACCGGACGCATCACCGACGTCCGCACGCTGGAGACACAGCCATGAGACTCACTGAACTCCGTGGCACTGCCGCGCCTTTGCCGATCGAGAACCTCGATACCGATCAGATCATGCCGAAGCAATTTCTGCGCATCATCGACAAGGCCGGGCTCAAGGAAGGCTTGCTCTACGATTTGCGTTTCGACGCGCAAGGCGAACCGCGCGACGATTGCGTGTTGAATCAGCCTGAGTATCGCGACGCGCGCATTCTGATCGGCGGCTCGAACTTCGGCTGTGGGTCGAGCCGCGAGCACGCGGTGTGGGGACTTCAGCAATCCGGCTTCGAGGCGGTCATCGCGCCGAGCTTCGCGGAGATCTTCTATTCGAACGCGATGAACAACCGCCTGCTGTTGGTTCAACTGGAACGTGACGCGATCGACGTCCTGTTGCACGACGCGGCAACGCAACCCGCAGCATCGCTACATATCGATATCGAACAGCAAACCGTGACGTCCGGCGCGGGACGCGTGTTCACTTTTCCTTTAGGCGCCCGCCATAAACAGATGGTGATCGAAGGCATGGACACTATCGATCTCACGCTCGCTTCATTGCACGACATCGAGGCATTCGAGCGGGACCATTTCGCGCGGCATAACTGGGCCGCCGTGTTGTAACACCCGGCGGCCGTCGCGCCGTCATTCAACCGAACTGCGCGTGACAGATTCCCCGCAAGAAGGGAAGGGACGCGCTTTGCCCCAGAAAACGGAGGAGACATGAAACTCAAGCCGCTCTACAAGGTGCTGTACGTGCAGGTGATCGTGGCGATCGTCATCGGCGTGGCGTTGGGGCATTTTCTGCCCGCGGACGCCGTGGCCATGAAACCGCTCGGCGACGCCTTCATCAAACTCGTGCGCATGATCATCAGCCCGGTGATTTTCTGCACGGTCGTCACCGGCATTGCCAGCATGCACGACATGCGCAAGGTCGGGCGCGTCGGCGGCAAGGCCTTGCTGTATTTCGAAGTGGTGTCGACGCTTGCGCTGGCGATCGGCCTGCTCGCCGCGCATGTGCTGAAACCGGGCATCGGCTTTAACGTCGATCCCGCCTCGCTCGATGCCGGCGCGATCGCGGGTTATGCCGCACAAGCCGCGCACGGCGAAGGGCTCGCGGGCTTTTTCATGCACATCATTCCCGACACGTTCGCCGGCGCTTTCACGCAGGGCGATATCCTGCCGGTGTTGTTGATCGCGATGTTGTTCGGCACCGCGCTCGCGGTGATGGGCGAACCCGCCAAACCGTTGATCGGCCTGATTGAACTGCTGTCGAAAACGTTCTTCCGCATCGTGCGGATGATCACCAGCCTCGCCCCGATCGGCGCATTCGGCGCGATTGCGTTCACGATCGGCAAATACGGCATCGTCTCCTTGCTGCCGATGATGAAACTGATCGGCACGTTCTATCTGACCGCGTTTCTGTTCGTCACCTGCGGTCTTGGCTTGATAGCGAGGGCATGCGGCTTCAGCTTGTGGCGCTTCGTCGTGTACATCAAGGATGAGTTGCTGATCGTGCTCGGAACCTCGACGTCCGAAGCCGCGTTGCCGCAACTGATGGAGAAACTCGAACGGCTGGGCTGCTCGCGCGGCATTGTCGGACTCGTGGTGCCGACCGGCTACTCGTTCAATCTCGACGGCACCAATATCTACATGACGCTGGCCGTGCTGTTTCTGGCGCAGGCTACCAACACGCATCTGACGATCGCTCAGGAAATCACGCTGCTGGCGGTGACGATGCTGACGTCCAAGGGTTCGACGGGCGTCACGGGGGCGGGCTTCATCACGCTGGCCGCGAGTCTTTCCGTGGTGCCGACCGTGCCGGTGACGGCGATGGTGCTGATTCTCGGCATCGACCGTTTCATGTCGGAGTGCCGGGCGCTGACCAATACGATGGGTAATGGCGTGGCGTCGATTGTGATTGCGGCGTGGGAGAAGGAGCTGGATCGGGACAAGCTGAGAGCGGCGCTGGCGCGGCCGGTTGCGGGCGTGCCGGCGGGTGCGGGTGATGAAGGCGCGCTGGTGGGGGCCGCGCGGGAAGTCGAGTGAGTGAGAATTGAGTCTGGCTCAAAAGATTGGCTCCATGCCAATGACTTAGTGGCAGAAGAAAAAAATGTGACCGTACACAACACGCGGGCAAAACTTGAGCTAAACTCAGAAAACATCGAAAGCGCAGCACATGAAGGAGACACCCGAATGCCCGCAGCTTCGTCGAGTACGTCACCGCCGTCCAACGGCTATCGTTCAGTTTTCCGCGCAGGTCTTTTCGCCGGCAAGGTGGTCATCGTCACCGGCGCGGGAAGCGGGCTTGGCCGATGCACGGCTCACGAACTCGCATCCTTAGGGGCGACCCTGGCGCTGGTCGGCCGAAGCGAGGACAAGCTGAAAGCGGTGCAAGCCGAACTGGCCGAGGATCATCCGCACTCAGCCGACGGCCACAAGCTTTACTCCTGCGACATCCGCAACGAGCAACAGGTCCGCGAAACGATCGCCTCGATCATCACGGATCTGGGCCGCGTGGACGGTCTCTTCAATTGCGCAGGCGGCCAATTCCCCGCCAGACTCGAAAACATATCGTTGAACGGCTGGGACGCGGTCGTGCGCAACAATCTGCACGGCACGTTCTTGATGTCCCGCGAGTGCTATACCCAATGGATGCAAACCCACGGCGGCGCGATCGTCAACATGCTGGCCGATATCTGGGGCGGCATGCCCGGTATGGGTCACTCGGGCGCGGCGCGCGCCGGCGTATGGAACTTCACCGAAACGGCCGCCTGCGAATGGGGCCACGCGGGCGTCAGAGTCAACGCGGTCGCGCCCGGCTGGATTGCGTCCGCGGGCATGGACAGCTACAACGAAGAGTACCAGGCGCTGCTGCGCACGCTGAAGCACAAGGTTCCATTGCAGCGCTTTGGCACCGAATCCGAACTCGCCAGCGCGGCGGTCTTTCTATTGTCGGAGGCGTCGGCGTTCATCAATGGCACGGTGATCCGCGTCGACGGCGGCGTGCCGAACGCGCGCCATTCATGGCCGCTCGCGGAAGCGCAGCGTACGATCGAATATAACGGTTTCCCGCGCTATCAACCTCCGACGGGCTTGCAGGAGCAGACACGATGAATCTCGACGGCCAGACCTATGAATCACTCGCGGCAAACTTCGCGTGGCACATCCCGGCACGCTACAACATCGGCGTCGACGTATGCGACAAATGGGCCGACGGTTCGGGCCGCCTCGCGCTGATCTACGAAGACGCCGGGGGCAACGCCACACGCTATACGTTCGACCAGTTGAAGGCGCTGTCCGACCGCTTCGCCAATGCGTTGCTCGCAGCGGGCGCGCAACGCGGCGACCGCATCGGCATCTTCCTCTCGCAATCGATCGAAACGGCGATCGCGCATCTCGCCGCCTACAAGGCCGGCATGGTGGCCGTGCCGCTTTTCGCGCTATTCGGCGTCGACGCGATCGAGCATCGGCTCGGCGATAGCGGCGCCGTGGCGTTGATTACCGATCGCGGCGGCGTGCAGAAGGTCGACGAAATCCGCGCGGCGTTGCCGGCATTGCGCAGCGTCTTCAGCGTGGATATCGATCAGGACAACGGCGATCCGCAAGTACCCGTGCGTTCCTTCTGGCAGGCGCTGAACAGCGCATCGGCCAGCTTCACGCCCGCCGACACCGGCGCCGACGATCCCGCGGTCATCATCTATACATCGGGCACGACCGGCAAACCGAAGGGCGCGTTGCACGGGCATCGCGTGTTGCTCGGTCATCTGCCGGGTGTCGAGATGTCGCAGCAGGGCTTTCCCGCGCATGCCACGCTGATGTGGACGCCCGCGGACTGGGCGTGGATCGGCGGCCTGTTCGACGTGCTGCTGCCTTCATGGCATCACGGCGTCGCGGTGTTGGCGCGCCGCTTTGCGAAATTCGACGGCCAGGCCGCGTTCGATCTGATGGCGCGTCACGCGGTCTCGCACACGTTCTTGCCGCCGACCGCGCTGAAGATGATGCGCGGCGTCGACCATCCCGAACGCTGGAGCCTCGCGTTGCGCTCGGTGGCAAGCGGCGGCGAATCGCTCGGCGAGGAATTGATCGGCTGGGGCCGCACGGCGCTGGGCGTGACGATCAACGAGTTCTATGGGCAGACGGAATGCAATGTCGTGGTGTCGTCGTGCGCGGCGCTGTTCGAGCCATGCGTCGGCGCGATCGGCCGCGCGGTGCCGGGGCATCATGTCGCCATCGTCGATATGCACGGCAACGAACTGCCGCCGGGCGCGATCGGCGACATCGCGGTGGCCGCGCCCGATCCGGTCATGTTCCTCGGCTACTGGGGCAACGAGGCGGCGACCCGCGAAAAATTCCGCGGCAAGTTTCTGCTGACCGGCGACCTCGGCACGCGCGACGTGGACGGCTTCATCCGCTTCGTCGGCCGTGGCGACGACGTGATCACGAGCGCCGGTTATCGAATCGGGCCGGCTTCGATCGAAGATTCATTGCTGCGTCATCCGGCTGTTTCGATGGCGGCCGTGATCGGCGCGCCGGATCGCGAGCGCACGGAGATCGTGATGGCGTTCGTGGTGCTGAACGCCGGCTTTGTCGGCGACGAGGCGCTCGTGCGCGAGATCCAGCAACACGTCAAGACGCGCCTCGCCGCGCACGAATATCCACGCGAGATCCGCTTTGTCGACAGCCTGCCGTTGACGGCGACCGGCAAGGTGATCCGCAAAGCCTTGCGCGAGGGGCTCGGAGAAGACGGGGATAATCCCACAGCAAAGCGATGAGCACCCGCCCACGTCCACCCTCGACTCGCAGCGGCAGGGCGCTCCGGACGCCGGGCGCCCAAGCGGGCGCGGCCTCGCTCGACGACACCGACCGCAAGCTGCTGGCGCTGCTCGCCGAAGACGCCACGCGGACTTACGCCGAACTTGGCAAACTGCTGTTTCTGTCGGCGCCCGCGGTCCACGAACGCGCCCGGCGTTTGAAGAAGGAAGGCGTGATCAAGGCCACCGTCGCCGCGCTCGACGCCGCGAGGCTCAACCGCCCATTGCTCGCGTTCGTGCATGTCGATACGACGAGTTGGGCAGTGACGCGGCAACTGCTGGCGCTGCAGGAGCTATCGGACGTCGAGGAGATTCACACCGTGACAGGCGAGAGCGCAATGCTGCTCAAAGTCCGCACGCGCGACACGCAATCGCTCGAACAACTGCTCGCGCGCATTCATGCGATCGAGGGCTTTACCGGCACCCGCAGTTATATCGCGCTGAATACTTATCTGGAGCGCGGCCCGAGTCCTGAACTCTGAGCTTTGAGCCTGAGCGAGGCGCTGCGTGTCACGCATGCAGTGAGAGACCTTTTACGGCTTTATCGACCGCCTTCTTCGGCCCGCGCACGGCAATGCCGACGAGGTCGGGCGCATCGGCGGGTTCGGCGCGGAATACCTCGCGGTTCGCCTGATCGTGGCCGGTCGCAAACATCGCGCGCACATACACGGCGCGCGTCAATTCGCGTTCGATGCCCTGGCGAAACGCGCGCAGCAAACCCGCGTTGTCCGACTGATACACCATCATCGGCTGGCCGAGCAGAGGCGCGTGCCGGCGGCCCGCCGCGTCCTCGTACGGCTCGCCCATCGCCTCCGGTGCGGCGCCGGCGATCCCCGTCGCGAGAAATGCGGTCACATTGAGTTTTTGCCAGACAGCGAGATCGTCCAGCACGATGATCGCGACTTTCGTATCGAATTCCATAACGCACTGCGCTCCACAACATTCAGGATGGCACCACAACCCTAATCTTATGGAAACTCGAGGCGCGTGTGCATGGGCACGAGGCAAAAACGAATGGGCTTCACCGGATACGCGTTAGCACAACGTCGACGTTGGGTTTTGCCTAATGCCATTCGGCGCATCCTCGCTTGAACCGCTGCGCGTGCTGCAATGCAACCTGACGCGGCGCCATGTCCATCGCTGTTTGCGCCGTCGACGCGCGAACGAAAACCCCGCAATCGACGCTCCCGCAGCATAGGGCAAGTCCCTGGCGCGATTTAGCCGTGCATTACCACTCGCGTGGGCGGCCTCCTAAACTTGATTCAAACAGGAGGAGACACGATGGCCAAACTCATTCACACGATGATCCGTGTGCACGATCTGCCGCGCTCGCTGCAGTTCTATCAAAAGGCTTTCAATTTCGACGTATCGCACCGGCTCGACTTTCCGGATTTCTCGCTCGTCTATTTGCGCAATGCGAAAGCCGACGCCGAAATAGAACTCACGTGGAACAAGGACCGGGCGGATCCGTATTCGCATGGCGACGGCTACGGTCACGTCGCGTTTGTTGTCGACGATGCGAAGAGCGAACGGCAGCGTCTGCTCGATCTCGGTATGGCGCCCAACGATCTGCGCGAGTTTCACAACGACGACGGCGAGTTGCTGGCGCGCTACTTTTTTATTCAGGACCCTGACGGCTACAAGATCGAAGTGTTGGAACGCTACGGCCACTATCAATAGTAAAAACAATCCAGGCGGCCGCCGCGCGTAGTTGCATTACCCCACAGCAACGATGCATGCGACCGGAGTAAGCGCTCGAGCGCCAACTCCGGCCGACCAAGGAGACAGACATGAAGACAACGGTCATCCCGATCGTCGCGTCCGATCACGCACGTCATGATCATGAGCATGCGCATCCCCACGAACACGCGCACGAACACGGCGGCGAACATCGCGCGGCGAAGGCGGCCGCGGCCGCCATGCGGATTCCGCTCACGCGGCGTGAACTATTGCGAGGCACGGGTGTGCTGATGGGCACGCTGGCGTTCTCGTCGGTGTTGTCGACGCTCGCGCCGAGCCGCGCCTGGGCGCTCGAACTGCAAGGGCTGGACACGCATCAGGGCGAGGTGATTCTGGCCTTCACGCGGCAGCTCTATCCGCACGCCACGCTCGACAACGCGGTCTATGCGCTGGTGGTCAAGGACCTCGACGCGAAAGCGAAAGCCGACCCGGCGGTGCGTCGGCAACTCGCGGACGGCGTCAAGCAACTCGACGCGCAAGCCGGCTCCGACTGGCTCAAGCGCACACCTTCCGACCAGGCGAAAGACGTCGCGTCGCTCGCGGGCACGCCCTTCTTCAACACGATACGCAGCACCGCGGTGGTCTCGCTGTACGCCAACACCATGGCGTATGCGCACTTCGGCTACGGCGCTTCGGAAGGCGACGGCGGCTATCTGACCAAGGGCTTCAACAGTCTCTCGTGGCTGCCCAATCCACCGGCCGCCGCCAGCGGCCCGATCCCGACGGATAGCTAATCGCCACGACAGCCAGCGGAGACAAGACATGACTCAGGACAACAACAAGGTGCGTTTTTCGCACAACGACGACAAGGTCGTCGTGATCATCGGTTCGGGCGCGGGCGGCGGCACGCTCGCCAACGAACTGGCGCAGAAGGGCATCAACGTCGTCGTGCTGGAAGCGGGCAAGCTGCATACGCAGGCCGATTTCACGACTGACGAATGGGGCTCGTTCCAGATGCTGTCATGGCTCGACAAACGCACCACGTCGGGCACCTGGCGCATCGCCAAGGATTTTCCGAATCTGCCCGCGTGGATCTGCAAGACGGTGGGCGGCACGACCACGCACTGGGCCGGCGCGAGTCTGCGCATCCAGCCGTACGAGTTCAAGGCGAAGACGACCTACGGCGATATCAAGGACGCCAATCTGCTCGACTGGCCGCTCACGCGTGACGATCTCGAACCGTACTACGACCGCGCGTCGCAGAAAATGGGCGTGACGCGCACGAACGGTTTGCCGGGCTTGCCGGGCAACAACAACTTCAAGGTGATGTCGGCCGGCGCGATGAAGGTCGGCTACAAGGAATGCAATACCGGCCACATGGCGATCAATAGCGTGGTACGCGACGACCGCGCGCATTGCTTCCAGCGCGGCTTCTGTTTTCAGGGCTGCCGCACGGGCGCCAAGTGGTCGACGCTCTACACGGAATTGCCGCGCGCCCAGGCGACCGGCCATATGGAGTTGCGCACGCAGGCCCACGTGGTGCGCATTGAAACCGATGCGCGCGGCAAGGCGAAGGAAGTGCTCTACTACGACGGCAAAGGCAAATTGCAGCGGCAAAAAGCGCGCATCGTCGCGGTGGCGGGCAATTCGATCGAGACCCCGCGGCTTCTGTTGAACTCGCATTCGAGCAAATTCCCGCAGGGGCTCGCGAACGGCTCGGGGCAGGTGGGCCGCAACTACATGCGCCACACCACGGGCTCGGTGTATGCGGTGTTCAACGACAAGGTGGATATGTTCAAGGGCACCACGATGGCCGGCATCATCGAGGACGAAGCGGTGTTCAATCCGCAGCGCGGCTTCGCGGGCGGCTATCACATGGAGACCGTTTCTCTCGGCCTGCCGTTTTACGCGGCCTTTCTCGATCCGGGCGCGTGGGGTCCGACATTTGCCCAGGCGATGGACCAGTACGCGTACACGGCGGGCATGTGGATCGTCGGTGAGGATATGCCGCGCGAGAGCAATCGTGTGACCTTGAATACCGACGTGAAGGATCAATACGGCCAACCGGTCGCCAACGTGCATTTCGACGATCATCCGAACGACGAGGCGATGCGCGAACACGCGTACAAACAGGGTACGGCGGTGTACGAAGCGGCGGGCGCGAAGACGGTGTATCGCGTGCCGCCGTATCCGTCCACGCACAACCTCGGCACCGCCCGCATGAGTGCGCGCGCCGAAGACGGCGTATGCAACAGCTTCGGCCAGACGCATGAGGTGTCGAACCTGTTCATTTCGGATGGCAGCCAGTTCACCACCGGCGCGGCGGAAAATCCGACCTTGACGATCGTCACGCTGGCGATCCGCCAGGCCGATCACATCGCGGGGCAGATGAACAAACGCGCGGTGTAAAGCAGTTCGACGGGGCAGGAGCGGCGTTCGGGTTCGATGCGATTGTCGGGCGGCGGAGGCCGGCATATGTTGACGAAGGCGGGCGGCGCGCCGTGGCTGCATGAAAAGCGCCACGGCACGTGCGCCGGGAAACAGGGAGTTAACGTTATGTGTGGGATATACATCAACGCCGATCCGATCCTGTATGAATCGCGCACGCGCTCGTTGCGCATTCACGGCGTGATCACCACGGTCCGTCTGGAGAATCTGTTCTGGGACGTGCTGCACGAAATCGCCGCGCGCGAGAGCATGACGACCAGCCAGTTCGCCGTGAAGCTCTACGACGAATTGATCGCGCTGCGCGGCGAGATGCCGACCAACTTCGCGTCGTTTTTGCGGGTGTGCTGTTTGCGCTATCTGTCGATGCGCACCGAGAAGGGCGCCAGTGCACCCGATGCGGTGCCCGAGCCGGCAACTGTGGTGAATGAAACGAGGCCGCGGATCCTGAAGACGGTTTGATGCGGGAGGGCAACGCGAAGCCGCTGCTGCGGTTCCGCATTACCACCAGGCAGACATGCCGCGACGCAACAGGCGTGTGCCTGCGCGCGTGCTAGGATATCCAGTTCATCACGCATAAAGCTGGAGACTTGGATGCGTCCGGAGAGTGCCGCCCGTTTCGATGAAGAGTTCGCGCCTCGCATCGCCGAGGCTATTGCCGCCTGTTTCGCGACTACCGTGCAGACCAAAGTGCTGCCGTACGGCGGCCATGGGCATCCCACTCGCGTGCGGATTCACGCAGCGCCCATCGAAGACATGGGGCAGTACCCGTACCCGCTGAATCTGTATCTGACCTGGGACAGTGACGAAATCGAGCGACTGATGGGTGCGGAAGGGCCGTTGCGTTTCGCCGGCTATCTGGCCGCGTTGCCGCGCAAGCTCGCAGCCTGGAATCATGCGCGCGAACTGGATTTTCTCTCGCATACGCAGGCCGATCCTCTGGTGTTGATCGGCGGACTCGACTTCGAGTCGTAAGCGGCGCATTGCGCGCCGCTTCACCCATACACAACAACAGGCGCCGCGCGGTACCGATCCCTCAAGCCGCGGCGCCCAGCCTGAAGAAACTCACGCTTTGCACGAGCCCCGATGCCTTGCTTTGCACCGCATCGGCCGCGGCGGCCGCCTGCTCGACAAGCGCCGCGTTACTTTGCGTCACCTGATCCATCTGCGTGACGGCATCGTTCACTTCCGCGATACCCGCTGCCTGATCGACGCTCGCCGTCGCGATCGATTCGACGATACGCGTCACGCTGCCGGCGCTTTCCACCACGCCGTCCATCGTATTGCTCGCGTGATTGATCAGTTGCGTGCCGGCGTCGATCGTGGCGACCGACTCGCGAATCAATGCCTTGATCTCGTGCGCGGCATCGGCGGAACGTTGCGCGAGACTGCGCACTTCGCTCGCCACCACCGCGAAGCCGCGCCCTTGCGTGCCGGCACGCGCCGCTTCGACCGCGGCGTTGAGCGCGAGGATATTGGTCTGCGCCGCGATCGCTTCCACCACCGCGATGATGTCGACGATGCGCTTGGACGCCGCGTCGATCTGGCCCATCGTGCGCACCGCGTCGCTCATGACGGCGCCGCCTTCGCGCGCGGCTTGCGCGGCGGTTTGCGCGAGCGTCGTGGCCTCGCGTGCGTTGGCGGCGTTGCGCTGAACCGAGTGCGTGAAGTGCTGCATCGACGCAGCGGTTTCCTCGAGCGAAGCCGCCTGCTGTTCGGTGCGGGCGGACAGGTCGAGGTTGCCCGCGGCGATCTCCTGCGTGGCTGAAGAAATCGTAGTCGCGCCTTCACGAATCTCGCTGACGATATGCCGCAGGCGCTGGTTCATGTCGTTGAGCGCGATGAGCAACTGGCCGGTTTCGTCGCGGCTCACCACCGCCACATCCGCGCGCAGATCGCCTGCCGCGACCGCTTGCGCGACGCCCACGGCCTGCTTGACGGGCAGCGTGATGCTGCGGCTGAGAAACCAGACCGCGAACGCGCCGACGCCGAGCGAACCGATCACGACCGACAGCAACAGCACCGTGGCGATCGTATAAGAGCGTTCCGCCGCTTCGCTGGTGCGCACGCTGGAATCTTGCGCCTGTTGCATCACACTAGCGACGATGTCGTCGATCGCGGCGGTCGGCGCGCGGTCGATGCCCTTCACGAGACCGTCGACCACGTGCGCGGTGTTCGGATCGGCGGCGTCGTAGTGCTTGAGCGCATCGAGGTAGCTGTCCTGCAACGAAGCGTGCGTGGCGAGCGCCTTGTCGACACCGTCCACGTTCGCACCCAACGCGCTCAACTGATCCTTCAGGCGCAGCAGGGCGGCGTGCGTGGTGCCGCTTTCCTTGCCGAAGGCATCACGGTACTTGGTGAACGCGGCCGGATCGGCGCCGCGCAGCAACAGGTCCTTCCATTCCTGCACCTGCTTCTTGAACTCGACCTGCGCGACGCGCGCCGTGTCGGCGGCTTGCGCATATTGACTGAGCGATTGCGCCGACTGGATTTGCAGCGCATGCGTTTTCGACAACGCGTGCCAGCCTTCCAGACCCACGATCATCGTCGCGGCTAGCAACACCGCGCCGAGCAACGCCAATTTGATGGCGATCTTCAGATTTCTATAGAACGTCACTGCGATGTCCCAGGCGTAGCGTTTAATCGAGTTTGAATTGCGTCACCGCGCTGGCGAGGCTCACCGCCTGGCTTTGCAGCGCTGCGGCCGCCGCCGTGGATTCCTCGACCAGCGCGGCGTTCTGCTGAACCATCTCGTCGAGCTGGCTGACCGCGCGGTTCACTTCCTGAATGCCGCGCGTCTGCTCGTTGGCGGCCTGGGTGATTTCGGAAATGATGGTCGTCACGTTGGCGACGTTGCTGACGATCTCCGTCATCGTCTCGCCGGCCTGGCGCACCTGACCCGAACCCGACGTGACGCTGGCCACGGTCGATTCGATCAGCGCCTTGATTTCCTTCGCCGCCTGCGCGCTGCGTTGCGCGAGGCTGCGCACTTCGCCGGCCACGACCGCGAAACCGCGGCCCTGTTCGCCCGCGCGCGCGGCTTCCACCGCGGCGTTCAACGCGAGGATGTTGGTCTGGAACGCAATCCCGTCGATCACGCCGATGATGTCGGAGATCTTCACCGACGCATGCTGGATCTCGCCCATCGTCGCAATCACTTCGGAGATCACCACGCCGCCGCGCGAGGCGACCTGCGAGGCGGATACGGCGGTATCGTCGGCTTGCTTCGCGGCGCTGGCCGATTGCGTGACGGTCGAGGTGATTTCCTCCATCGACGCGGCGGTTTGCTGCAAACTCGCAGCGGCGGATTCCGTGCGGCCCGACAGATCGACGTTGCCCGCGGCGATTTCGTTCGCGGCCACGCGCACGGATTCGCTGGCGTCGCGAATCTGGCGCATCACGTGGCTGAGTTTGTCGATGAAGGTGTTGAACGAACGCGCGATCTGCGCGACTTCGTCGTTGCCGATGGCCGGCAGGCGTTGCGTGAGGTCGCCTTCACCGGAGCCGATGGCGTCCATGGCGTCGCGCACTTTCGACAGACGCTGGAACGAAACAGCCGTGACCGCCGCCACGACCGCGGCGGCGATGCCGGCGATCACGATCAGCGCGATGACGGAAGCGGTCAGCAGCGAACGCATACCGGCCGTCGCCTCGGCTTTATCGAGCGCGACGACCGCGTACCAGTCGGTACCGGGAATCGCTTGCGCGCGCAGCAGCTTCGTGCTGCCGTTCACGTTCATTTCGAGCGGACGGTCGGCGCTGAAGAGGGCGGCGAGCTTGTCGCTGGTCAGGCCCGGCGCCACGTCGGAGACCGGCTTCAAGGTCAGTTTCGGATCGGGATGCGCGACGATATGGCCGCTCGCATCGATCAACATGCCGAAGCTCGCCGGCGTCGGATGAATCGACTTGACGTTGGCGATCACGCTGTCCATCGCGACGTCGCCGGAGACCACGCCTTTCACCGCGCCGTCGCGCACCACCGGCGCGGCGAACGCGACCACCAGCTTACCCGTGCCTACGTCCACGTACGGTGGCGTGACCACCGGCTTGCCCGACGCGGCGGCCTGCTTGTACCAGGGACGGCCGGTCGGATCGTAGTCGGGCGGGATGCCGGTCGGGTCGGAGAACTTCGCCGTCTTGTCCGCATAACCGACGTACACGTTCGTGAACTTGCCGGCCGCGGCGATCTGCTTCAGCGCGGCGG
Source organism: Paraburkholderia sediminicola (assembly GCF_046027355.1). Classification (GTDB taxonomy): domain Bacteria; phylum Pseudomonadota; class Gammaproteobacteria; order Burkholderiales; family Burkholderiaceae; genus Paraburkholderia; species Paraburkholderia sediminicola_B. The sequence continues at coordinate 69,526 of NZ_JAQQEK010000009.1, forward strand.
ACGGATCGGGTTCCAGCACTGCGTCCTGCAGCGAGTTGATCATCTGGCTGTTGGCGGCGACCCAGTCGCTGATGCCGTCCGCGTGACCGCTTTCGACCGCGGTCAGGCTGCTGTCGATGGCGTCGGCGTTATACGAGTTCGCGACGACATAGTTGAGAACCGCGTTGGCAGCGAGCGCGACCACAACGATAGCGACGCACAGGGCGACGATGCGCGCACGAATGGAGGTGAACATGTCGGGAGTCTTTCGGAGTGAACGGTGAACCGGAGTCGGTGAGGCGGGGGCCTCACACGCTGTATACGGCTTCAACAAGTGGGACTTGAGCGGCGAATGCTTTCAATTGCTCACCAACGGCGGGAGAACCGGGCGGGGCGGCGTGTCGACTGCCCGCGAAATATTTCTTGCGAGTCGGCTTTTTCAATGCGTGCGGAAACAGCGCTTCGTTGCACGCTGATAAGCGGTACGCGACGCGCTGTATTCATATGACAATAACGCCGATCGCTTCACATCACCGGAGAATGCAAATGATGCGGATGGTCGAGTGTCTCCGCCACGATGCGCAGCGCTTCCTCGCATTCGTCGCGCGTTTTCGATCCGCCGAGACAGACGCGCATGGCGTTGGGCGGATTGCCGTCGGTGGAAAACGCGGCGCCCGCCACGGCGGCGATGCCCTGATTGCGCAACTGCAACGCGAGTTCGGACGCGCTCCAGCCGCTTTCCACCGGCACCGGCAACCACAAATGAAAACCATCCTGATGCGCTTCGTAAGGCCACGCTTCGAGCATGCGCGAGGCAATCGCCTGGCGCGCGCGCGACTCGCTGCGGATCGCGTTGAGCATGTCCGCGGCGGTGCCGTCCGCGATCCACTGCGTCGCGAGCGTGACCGTGAACGGACTCGCCATCACGGTGGTGGCGCGCAATGCGCCGGCTAGCCGTTGCGTTTGCCGCGGCGTCGGCGCATGCAGATGCGCGACGCGTAAGCCGGCGCCGAAGCTCTTCGACAAACCGGTCACGTAATAGGTCAGTTCGGGCGCGAAACTCGCGAGCGCATCGGGCGCGCTCTGCGGCAGCATCGCGTACGCATCGTCTTCGATGATCGGCACGCTGTAGCGCAGCGCCACGTCGGCGAGCGCCTCGCGTCGTTTGTGCGTGAGCGTTAGCGTGCTCGGATTCTGCAGCGTCGGATTGCAATAGAACGCGCTCGGCTTGTCGGTCTTGCAAAGCGCTTCGAAGGCGTGAGCCAGCGGCCCTTCGTCGTCGCGCGGCAGCGCTTGCAGACGCACGCCGAGTTGCGCGGCGATCGCCTTGATGCCGGGGTACGCGAGTGAATCGAGGCAGATCGTGCCGCCCGGCCGCGCGAGCTGCGAGACGAGCGCCACCAGCGCGCTATGGATGCCGGGGCACACCAGCACGTTCTGCGCGTCGCAATGCGGCACGCGGCGCCGCAGCCATTCGGCGCCCGCGTCCTTGTCGGCCGCCGAGCCGCCGAAGTCCTGATAACGGAGCAACTGATAAGGATCGCTATCGGCCATCTGCCGCGCGGCGGATTCGCGCAACCGCAGCGCGTAATCGGGCGGCTCGGGCGGCGTGTTCATCGACATCTCGATGCTGCTGCCGCCCGCGAGCGGCAAGGTGGCCGTGCGGCCGCGCACGAACGTGCCGCTGCCGGCGCGCGAATCGAGCAGGCCACGTTTGCGCGCTTCGGCGTAGGCGCGCGCCACCGTCGTGTAGTTCAGCGCGAGTTCCTCGGCGAGATCGCGCAATCCCGGCAAGCGGTCGCGCGGACGCAGCCGTCCGGTGGCGAGATCTTCTTCGATCAGATCGGGAATCGCGAGATAGGCCGGCTTGCGAATGTCGGCGAGACGTTTGATCCAGTGATGTGTCGGGCTGCTCATTGCCTGCGGGTCTCTATTCACGTTGAAAGAAGTTGATCGCATTCGCATGCGATCAATGATCGGATTGATCGACCGTGGTGAATGACTGCACCACGCCGACACGTCGTTATGCGCGAATCGCACATGGCTGGTGCGGTAAAGCCGCGCCAAAGGCGTTAGCGCGGGATGTCAGAGCCGTATGCAACCTTCGCGCCAAAAATTTTTTCGAGTCGCACTTCGAATCGAGACGGAATTGATTGCTGATTGATCGCATTCGCGTGGCCGATCAATGGCACGGCCGTTGCATTGGAAGAAGCGCGCACAGCTTGAACGCGCGCCCTCTTTTACTTAGCAAACCTGATCGGAGAGTGTCATGCCAGCCGTCAACAAACCGCTGCATCAGAAAGGCGATTACCTTGTCGACTACGAAGAGAAGGTCTTCGAAGACGTGAAAGCCGAGCCGGGCGAGAAGGCGCTCGTCACGTTTCATACGGTCGCGTTCGAAGGCTCGATCGGTTTCGTCAATCTGCTGCAGGCCACGCGCCTGCAACGCAAGGGCTTCGAAACCTCGGTGCTGCTGTATGGACCGGGCGTCACGCTCGGCTTGCAACGCGGTTTTCCGACGCTCGGCGACGAAGCGTTCCCCGGTCATCTGAACTTCAACAAGCAGTTGATGAAGTTCATGGAGGAGGGCGGCAAGGTGTATGCGTGCCGTTTCGCCCTGCAGGCGCTGTATGGACACGGCGAGGCCTCGCTGATCGAAGGCATTCGGCCGATCAGTCCGCTCGACGTGCTCGACATCCAGTTGCTTCACCGCAAGGACAACGCGTTGATCATCCATACGTGGACGGTTTGACGAGAGGCGAGTGACCACCATGTCCGAAAAATCGACGGGCAAGCGCATCGTGCGCGCCGCAGCGGTTCAGATCGCACCCGACTTCGAGCGCAGCGGCGGCACGCTCGAGAAGGTCTGCGAGGCAATCGAAAAAGCGGCGCGCGAAGGCGTGCAACTGATCGTGTTTCCCGAAACCTTCGTGCCGTACTACCCGTACTTCTCTTTCGTGCGGCCGCCCGTCGCCTCCGGCGCCGATCACATGAAGCTCTATGAAGAGGCCGTGATCGTGCCGGGCCCGGTGACGCGGGCGGTCGCCGAGCTCGCGCGTTTGCATCGGATGGTGGTGGTGCTCGGCGTCAACGAGCGCGATCACGGCAGCCTTTACAACACGCAGTTGATCTTCGACGTGGATGGCCGGATCGTCCTCAAGCGCCGCAAGATCACACCGACGTTTCATGAACGGATGATCTGGGGGCAGGGCGATGCGGCAGGTTTGACGGTAGCGAATACGGCGGTGGGGCGTGTCGGCGCGCTGGCCTGCTGGGAGCATTACAACCCGCTCGCGCGCTATGCGTTGATGACGCAGCACGAAGAGATTCATTGCAGTCAGTTTCCCGGTTCGCTGGTGGGGCCGATCTTCGCCGAGCAGATCGAGGTGACGATCCGCCATCACGCGTTGGAGTCGGGTTGCTTTGTCGTGAATGCAACGGGGTGGCTTACCGAAGCGCAGATTGTGTCCGTGACGCCGGACACGAACTTGCAGAAGGCGCTGCGCGGCGGCTGCAATACCGCGATCGTGTCGCCGGAAGGCCAGCATCTGGCCGAGCCGCTGCGCGAGGGCGAAGGCATGGTGATCGCCGATCTCGACATGGCGCTAATCACCAAGCGCAAACGCATGATGGATTCGGTCGGCCACTACGCGCGCCCCGAGTTGCTGAGTCTCGCGATCAACCGGCGGCCCGCGGAAATGGTCGCGGCGATGCCGGCGTGGCCGGCTGCCTCGAGCGCCGATTTCAATTCAACCGAAGGAGGATGCGATGAACGCCAGCGAGTCGCTGTCGGCGCAGAGCCGGCAATTGATGACTGAATTGCAGTCGGCCGGTTTGCGGCTCGTGTCGCCGGATGCGGGCGCGGCGAGCCGGCGCGGCGGCGCGGGACCATCCGACCACAAGGCGGTGACGGTGGACGGCGTGACGATCATGGTGCCCGTGCATACGAGTACCGCGTGGCACTCGCCGTTCGTCGCACAGACGCCGGATGCGAGCGGATCGAGCGCGCTGCTGCGCGGTACGATTCCGATTGCCAATATCAGCTTTCCGAAGGCACCGCGTTTTTACGCCATGCAGACGCTCGACGGCGTGCCGTACTCGCATATCGCCGCATTGCATAGTGCCGACGTGCTCGCCACCACCGTGTTGCAAACCTGCATTCGCTACGAGAGCCGACGCAAGAGCTGCAAGTTCTGCGCGATCGGGCAGTCGCTCGCGGCGGGCCGCACGATTGCGCGCAAGACGCCAGAACAACTCGCGGAAGTGGCGCGCGCAGCCGTGTTGCTCGACGGCGTGAAGCATATGGTGCTGACCACCGGCACACCGCCCACGCCGGATCGCGGCGCGCAGATTCTGTGTGAGAGCGCGTTCGCGATCAAGGCCGCGGTCGATCTGCCGATTCAGGCGCAATGCGAGCCACCCGACGACGACCGCTGGTTCGCGCGGATGAAAGCGAGCGGCATCGACACGCTCGGCATGCATCTCGAAGTCGTGACGCCCGCCTTGCGCGAACGCATCATGCCGGGCAAGGCGAGCGTGCCGCTCTCGCGCTATATGGAAGCGTTCAAGTCCGCAGTGGCCGTATTCGGACGCGGACAGGTCAGCACATATATTCTCGCGGGACTTGGCGATAGCGCGGAAGCCATTCTGGCGATGTCGCGCGAACTGATCGATCTCGGCGTCTATCCGTTCGTCGTGCCGTTCGTCCCGATCAGCGGCACGCCGCTCGAAGATCATCCGGCGCCTACGCCCGAATTCATGAAGTCGGTGTTGCAGCCGCTCGGCGGCATGCTCAATGCCGCGGCCATGCGTTCGAGCGATATCAAGGCGGGCTGCGGCAAATGCGGCGCGTGTTCGTCGCTGTCATCGTACGAGGAGTGATCATGTTCGGTGAAGCGATTGCAGGCGAGGCGCTGGACGGTGACGTCGTTTTCGCGCCGTATGCGCCGGGCGAATTCCGCATCAAGTGGACCACGTTGAATTGGGAAGCCGAAGAGGCGTTCAAATTGCGGCGGGCGGTGTTCTGCGTCGAGCAGGGCATTTTCGTTGGGGATGATCACGACGATATCGATCAGCACGCGCAGCAACTGGTAGCCGTCAGTTGTCTCGGCGGCATGCCGGAGCAGGTGGTCGGCACCGTACGCATTCATCGCGATCACGATAACGTGTGGTTCGGTTCGCGCCTCGCCGTGCATGCGGCGTTTCGCCGGCATGGAAAGATCGGCGCGACGCTGATTCGTCTCGCGGTGAGCAGCGCGCATGCGCTGGGCTGCGAGACGTTCCTCGCACACGTGCAGAGCCAGAATGTGCCGCTCTTTCGCGCGATGCATTGGGACGTGCTGGCGGAGGAAACCTTGCTGGGCAGGCCGCATCATTTGATGCAGGCGCAATTGGACCGCTATCCGCCGTGCGTGACGCCTTATGGCGGCTTTGTCACGCGGACACAAGCGCAAGCGCATTCGCGTCGTCTCGAGCCCGCGCGGAGCGTTGCATGAAGGTCGCCGATCTCGTTGCCAGCTTGCGCGAAAGCCGCGGGTTCCGGCACAAGACCGATATCGTCGACGTGGTCGGCGCACTGGCGAGGCGTTTGCCTCGCGGCACGCACGATATCGCGCAAGCCGTGGCGCTCGGCGACGACTGCGCCGCGCTCGCCGATGGCGACGGCTATCTGCTCTTCGCCATCGAAGGAATGGTCAGCGATTTCGTGAGCGCCATGCCCTGGTTCGCCGGCTACAGCAGCGTGATGGTCAACGTCAGCGATATCTATGCAATGGGCGGCCGGCCGCTGGCGGTAGTGGATGCGCTGTGGAGTCCGGGCATCGGCGCGGCCGAGGACGTGTTGGCGGGCATGGCGGCGGCCTCCGTCGCGTATGGCGTGCCGATTGTCGGCGGCCACACGAATACGCGCAGCGACGCGGCGCAACTGGCGGTGTCGATTATCGGCCGCGCCAAGGCGTTGCTGTCGAGTTTCAACGCGAAACCGGGCGACAGTCTGATGATGGCAGTCGATCTACGCGGCCGTTTCGAAGAACCGTATCCGTTCTGGAATGCTTCGGTGGATGCGCCGGCCGAGCGTTTGCGTGCCGATCTCGAACTGCTGCCTGGTTTGGCAGAAAGCGGTCTGTGCGACGCTGCGAAAGATATCAGCATGGCGGGGACGCTCGGCACGGCGCTGATGTTGCTCGAATGTTCGCAGGTGGGAGCGCGGATCGATCTCGCTCGAATTCCCAAACCTGAGGGTGTGGCGCTGGAGCGCTGGGTAACTGCGTTCCCAAGTTTTGGCTATCTGCTATCCGTGCGGCCGGAGCACGTCGATTCCGTGCAGGCGCAGTTCGACGCGCGCGCTTTCGCGTGCGCAGTGATCGGTTCAGTCGATGCAACGAGCCAGGTTGTTCTGCATCAGCGTGACGATGTTGCAACGTTATGGGATTTTCAGCGCGAGCCGTTCATCGTCGGAAAGGGTGACGTGAAATGAGCGCGTTGCGTATCGCCTTGCTGACGCACTCGGTCAATCCGCGCGGTGGCGTCGTGCATACGCTGGAACTGGCGACGGCGTTGACGATGCTTGGGCACGACGTGACGGTGTTCGTGCCGGCCGCGCCTGGCGAGATGCTGTTTCGTCTGCCGACGTGCCGCGTGGTGTATGCGCCTATCTTTTTGGCTCAAGCCGATACCGTTGCGACGGTCGAAGCACGGATCGATGCGTTCCGGCGAGCGCTCGTCGAACACGACGCAACCGCGTTCGACGTGCTGCACGCGCAGGACAGCATCAGCGGCAATGCACTCGCCGAGTTGAAAGCGGAGGGCTTCATTCACGGCTTCATGCGTACCGTGCACCACCTGGATCATTTCGACGATCTCAAGTTGGCGGCCTGGCAACGGCGCGCGTATCAGGATGCGGATCAGGTGTTGTGCGTGAGTGATACATGGACGCGTGAAATGCAATCTGTCCATGGCATCAGCGCCATCACCGTGCCGAACGGCGTGGACTTGCAGCGTTTTTCTTGCCAGCAGGATCAACACGACGCACAACTCAGGCAGCGTTTCGGCATCGACGGTGGACCTGTCGTGCTTGCAGTGGGCGGCATCGAGGCGCGCAAGAACACGCTGGCGCTGCTCGAAGCGTTCGCATCCATGCGCCGGATTGTGCCGCAAGCGCAACTCGTCATCGCGGGCGGTGCGAGCCTGCTCGACCATGACGCCTATACCCGCCGCCTGCTGCAACGCGGGCACGAGCTGGGCCTGTCCATCGGTCAGCATGAAAGCGTCGTGGTGACCGGCCCGCTCGAAGACGCAGTCATGCCCGCGTTGTTTCGATGCGCCGATGTCCTCTCAATGGTGTCGTTGCGGGAAGGTTTCGGTCTGGTCGTCCTGGAGGCGCTCGCGAGCGGCACGCCGGTGGTGGCCTCGTCGATTGCGCCATTCACCGAGTATCTCGACGAAACCACCTGCTACTGGGCCGATCCACTCGACGTCGATTCGATCGTCGCGGCACTGAAGCGTGCATTGAGCGGCCGTGGAATCGACTTCGACCGTGCCGTGCCTGCATTGCTGGCGCGCTTTAGCTGGGCCGCGAGCGCGCAGCATCACTTAGACGCCTACCGCCGTTTCCTTGCGAAACGCGCCTTGCTTACTCATTGATTCGAGGACTAGCGATGCCTGTCATGCACTTTCGCATTCAATGGCCCGATGGCGACGAAGCGAACTGTTATTCGCCTTCGCTCGTGATCGGCGACTTTTTCACACCGGGCGAGGCCTATGCGCTGGAAGATTTCGTCGCACGATCGCGGCAGGCGCTGGGCATCGCGTCCGAGCGGGTGCGCGAGAAATACGGCTTTGCCTGCTCGGCGGCGATGGACCAGCTTGCGCAGATCGAGCGCGACGCGGCGCGTTTTCGCGATCGGCCGGAGGCGACCGTCAAGGTCATCGAATTCAGCTAGGCGCTTATTTTTTCAGAGGACGCATCATGTCGAATCCAGCACATCACGCGCGCGCCGCCGGCCATTACAGCGTGCTCGTCATCGGCGGCGGGCAGGCGGGTCTGTCGGTCAGCTATTACCTCAAGCAGGCCGGCATCGACCATCTGGTCGTGGAGAAGAACACCGTGACGCACACGTGGCGCGAGCAGCGCTGGGACGCGTTCTGTCTCGTCACGCCGAACTGGCAATGCGCGCTGCCCGGTTATCCGTATCGTGGCGACGATCCGCACGGCTTCATGAAGAAGGACGAGATCGTTGCGTACCTCGACGGCTTCATTGAACACGTCGCTGCGCCGCTGACGGAGCGCACTGAAGTCAAACGCGTCAAGCAGCGCGACGACGGCGTCTACGCCATCACGACGACGCAGGGCGATTTCACCGCGGATCAGGTGGTAGTAGCGTCGGGCGGCTATCACACGCCGATCGTGCCGCGCCTTGCCGAGCGCTTGCCCGCGCGGATCGTGCAACTGCAGTCGTCGGCGTATCGCAATCCGCAAGCTCTGCCTGATGGCGCGGTGATGGTGGTCGGCACCGGGCAGTCCGGCGCGCAGATCGCTGAAGACTTGCATCTAGCCGGCCGCAAGGTGGTGCTGGCCGTCGGTGATGCGCCGCGTTGCGCGCGCTTCTATCGGGGGCGCGACGTGGTCGACTGGCTCGCCGACATGCAGTACTACGACATGCCGGTCGAAAAGCATCCGTTGCGCGAAGGCGTGCGCGACAACACCAATCACTACGTGACGGGCCGCGACGGTGGCCGCGATATCGACCTGCGCAAGTTCGCCGCCGAGGGCATGGAGTTGTACGGCCGCCTCGACGATCTGCGCGACGGCCAATTCCAGTTCTCGCCCACGCTCGCGGCCAATCTCGATGCGGCGGACGATACGTATAACCGGATCAACGTGAGCATCGACGGCTTCATCGAGAAGCACGGTATCGATGCGCCGGCGGGTGGCGCGTACGAACCGGTGTGGCGTCCGGCGCAAGAGCGCACCACGCTCGATGTGGAAGCGAGCGGCATTGCCGCGATCATCTGGTGTATCGGCTTTACGCCGGACTTCAGTTGGCTCGATGCACCCGTGTTCAACGGTCGTGGTTATCCGGCGCACACGCGGGGCATTACGCCGATCGACGGTTTGTATTTCGTCGGCTTGCCCTGGCTGCATACGTGGGGATCGGGGCGTTTCTCCGGCGTCGCGCGTGACGCGGAGTTCATCGTGCACGCGATTCGCGAGAAGGCGCGCGGGCGCGCGTCCTTATCGGCCGCCGTCGCCGCGTGACGTTGCTCGGCGCAAGTGCTGAGGATGGAGCAAGAAAAAACGGCCGCTGCGTTCTTCATCGCAGCGGCCGTCGTATTTCACCGAAACGTTCGGCTAAGGCTTAATTGCCCAGCGCCGGATCGCTCATGCTGCTCTTGCCGGTCTCGACGTGTCCGGCAAAACGCCGCGCGAACAGCGGATCCGTGTTGACCGTAATGGCCAGGTCGTACCAGCCGTGCGCGTTGCGCAGATCGAGGTAGAGCTGGTCAGTATCCCCGCCGCGCACCGTATGCCTGATCACGTTGTTCGGGTCGTACGCGTTGATGATCTTGAACTGGGAAGGCGCGCTGCCCACGTTTTCCAGGCGCAATTGCAGATTGCCGTTCGAGACGTCATAACCTTCCTCGACTTCGGGCCGCGCAATGTCGGAGCCGTTCCACCAGCTGCGCGAGACCGGCTTGCCCGCGAAGCGGCGCAGGAAGCCATTCGGGCCGTACACGGTGAAGTCATAGCTGCCGTCGGCGTTCAACGGCAACTGATCCTGCAGCCGCTTGCCGGCTTCGACCGTATAGGTGCGCGGCGCGTCGAGACTGTGAGCGGCGTAGACGAGAAACACCGCGCCGGCGCGGCCCGTGTTGACGAAACGCATCGTGAGCTGGTTCGTTGCGCCTTCGCCATGCACGCGCACGAACAACTCGTACGGCAGCGCGCGAGCGGGGCGCACGCCGGGTTCCTGTTTCGGCACCGCCTGGATTGCCGGCGGCAGCGGCACGTAATCCGGATGGCGATTCTGATCCGGCGGCACGTAGCCGCTCGTGCCCGGCAGCGTCGGGAAGGCGTCGTTCGGATTGCTGAAGTTGAATGCGGACATCAGATCGCCGCACACCGCGCGGCGCCACGGCGTGATGTTCGATTCGCCGAGATTGCGCTCGTGGCCGAAACGCTTTTCGATGAAACGGATCACCGACGTGTGGTCGAACAGCTCCGAGCACACGTAGCCGCCTTTCGACCACGGCGACACCACCAGCATCGGCACGCGCGGTCCGAGGCCGTACGGGGCGGCGGGAATCTTCGCATCGCCCGGATAGATTTCGTTGCTGGTGTCGACGGTGGACAACCCGTTCGCGCTCGACGACGGTGCGAACGGCGGCGACATGTGATCGAAGAAGCCGTCGTTCTCGTCGTAGTTGATCAGCAGAACCGTCTTGCTCCACACCTCGGGATTGGACGTGAGAATCTGCAAGACCTGATCGATGTACCACGCGCCGTAATTCGTCGGCCAGTTCGGATGCTCGGAATAGGCTTCGGGCGCGACGATCCACGACACTTGCGGCAATGCGTTGTTCTGCACGTCGCGCTTGAGAATATCGAAGTAGCCGTCGCCCTTCGCGGCGTTCGTGCCGGTGCGTGCGTTGTCGTAGAGCGGATTGCCGGGCTGCGCGTTGCGGTACTGATTGAAGTAGAGCAGCGAGTTGTCGCCGAAGTTGCCGATGTACGGGTTCTGCGTCCAGCCCCACGAGCCGTTCGCGTCGAGGCCGGTACCGATGTCCTGATAGATCTTCCACGAGATGCCCGCGTTTTGCAGCACTTCGGGATACGTCGACCAGCCGTAGCCGAGCTCGGAGTTGTCGATCACCGGACCGCCGCCGCTGCCGTCGTTGCCGACCCAGCCGCTCCACATGTAGTAGCGGTTCGGGTCCGTCGGTCCCATCAGCGAGCAGTGGTACGCGTCGCAGATCGTGAAGGCGTCGGCGAGCTGATAGTGAAACGGAATGTCCTCGCGCGTGAAATAGGCCATCGTCGTGGCGCTCTTGGCGGGCACCCATTGATCGTAGCGGCCGCCGTTCCACGCCGCGTGCGTGGTCGTCCAGTCGTGCGCGAGATCCTGCAGGAATTGCAGACCCAGATTGGGCGCGGTGGGGCGGAACGGCAGCACGTAGCCGGCATCCGCCGCGAGCGGTTGATACCACACGGGCTTGCCGTTCGGCAGATTGATCGCGCGCGTGTCGCCAAAACCGCGCACGCCCTTGAGCGTGCCGAAGTAGTGGTCGAACGAGCGGTTTTCCTGCATCAGCACGACGATGTGCTCGACGTCGCGGATCGTGCCGGTCTTGTTGTTGGCGGGAATGGCGAGCGCGTTGCGAATGCCCAGCGGCAGCATGCTCAACGCGGTGGCGGAACCGGCTGCATGCGCGGCGGAGCGCAGAAAATCACGGCGATTTTTTGAGGTCATGGTATTGGCTTTCGATCTTCAGTGGAGGAACGAGGCACGTGACGCGCGAGCCTCGCCCGCGCGTTGCGTGACACGCGAAACTCAGTCGACGGTGTGGATAACAGGTGCGGCGAGCGGCGTCGACGCGGCGGCGGACAATGCCGGGTCGGCGCTTGATGCAGGTAAGGCAGGGGTTTGAATCGTCAATGCGGCGGGCGCGGGTGAAGCGGAGGACGGATTGGCCGACAGTACTGCAGCGGCGTCGCTGTTTCCGGCGGGACTTTCGGTAGAACTAACCGCGCGCGTGTCCGGACCTTTGTCATCGTCGTTGCCGCATGCGCCGAGCAGCATGCACAGCGACACGGCGGCCAATGCGCCCGCCAAACGTTTGCGATGCAAGGCAATTGACGGGTTCGACGCAACAGACATGGCAATGTCTCCGGCACGGGGAAGATGCGCCAGGGCATCGGTGTGCCCAGGTCAGCGATGCGAAAGAATAGTCGCTTACCTGTGTAACTTTTGTGAAGACGTGGAAATTTGTGGAGTTGTTGAGAATTGAGGAAGTCGTCAATCCTGGATCGCGACGATGGCTTCGATCTCGACAGTAATATTGCCCGGCAGCGAACCCACGCCGACCGCGGAGCGCGAGTGACGACCGGCATCGCCGAATACATCGACGAAGAGATCCGAGCAGCCGTTGATCACGCGCGGATGCTCGGTGAAGTCCGGCGCCGCGTTGACCATGCCGAGCAGCTTGACGACGCGCTTCACGCGCCGCAAATCGCCCAGTTCGTTATGCAGCACCGCCAGCAGATTGAGGCCGACCATCTGCGCATGCCGGTAGGCCTCGTCCGCACTGACGGTGGCGCCGACCTTGCCGGTCATCAGCGAGCCGGTTTCGTCGAGCGGACCCTGGCCGGACAAAAACAGCAGATTGCCCTCGCGAGTGCAGTGCGTGAAATTGCCGATCGGCGTCGGCACTTGCGGGAGCTTGAGGCCGCGCGTGTGCAGCCGGTCGTAGCAGTTCATCGAGAGGGACGTGAGGGTGAGCGGTCGTTGAGGATTGAGCGGGGCGGCGGCGCTTACGCGGCCGGCTCCTGCTCGCGGTGCCGCCAGCCGAGGCGCGCTTCGATACGGGCCGCCACCGACTGCACGGCTTGCGCGAAACGTTCGGTGCCGAGCGCGGCCTTCGCCTCGGGCATCACGATCGAAATGGTGAAGACGCACGCGCCGCTGTTATCGAGCACGGGCGCCGCGAGGCACGCCACCGACGCGTCCGACTCGCCGATCTGAATCGACAGCCGCGCCTCCAGCGCTTCGCGCGCGATCTGCGCGAGCACTTCCGGCCGCGTTTCCGCGCGTCCGGTGGGCGAGCTTTGCGCGTGCTGGGCAAAAAACGCGACCCGTTCGGCGTCCGGCAAGTGGCCGACGAGCAGTCGGCCCGAAGCCGTCCAGTTGAGCGGCACACGGCTGCCGACTCGCGACGTCACGCGAAAATGCCCGGGACCTTCGGCCATTTGCTGAACCACCATCATGCCGTCTTCGAGCCCGCAGACCTGCACGGTCTCTTCGACCTCGGCCGAGAGCCGCTGCATTTCCTCATGCGCGACCGCGAGATAGTCGAGCGAACTCGCGTAGGTCAGGCCGTAACCGTACAGGCGCGAGCCGAGCCAGATCGTGCCGTCGACACGCCGCGCCAGCAGGTTCTTCTCGACCATGTCGTTGATGATCGAATACACGGTGGACAACGGCGCGCCCACCATGCGCGCGACTTCATACGCGGTGGCGGGGCGGTTCGCCTGCTGGAGGGCGTCGAGAATCTGCACGGCCCGGTCGAGCGCGCTGGTGCGCGTGCGCGGGACCGCGGTCTCAGCTTGCGTTTGCCCGGCGGACGGTTGTGCCGCAGCCGCTGCGGATTCGCCGGCGGACGCGGAAGGTCGGGACGTACGAGCCATCGTGCTCCTCTGTCGCTATGTTTTTGGCCAGTTGACGCAGGGTGATTGTATGCTAGACTGATCCGCAATTACAACATATATTCCATAATTAAGAAATACCCGGTCGGAGGCGCTTCATGGACATTCGCTCTCGTTTTGGCTTACGCCCTGTCATCAATGCTTCCGGCACGATGACAAGCCTGGGCGCGTCCAGCGTCAGCGCACCGGTGATCGACGCGGTGGCGCAGATGCTGCCGCAATTCGTCGAGATCGACGATCTGCAGCGCAGGGCTTCGGCGGTGATCAGCGAAGCGTGCGGCAGCGAAGCCGGGTATGTCACCGCATCGTGTTCGGCGGCCATCACGCTCGCGATCGCCGCCACCATGACAGGCGACGACCACGGCTTGATCGAACGCCTGCCGGATACCGGCGGCGTGCCTGGCCTGCGCAATGAAGTCGTGATCCAGACCGGCCATCTCGTCAATTATGGCGCACCGGTGGATCAGGCGATCCGTTTGTCGGGCGCGCGTGTCGTGCCGGTCGGCGCGGCCACCGAAGCGCACGGCTATCAACTGAACACCGCCATCACCGAACGCACGGCTGCGGCACTTTACGTGGTTTCGCATCACACCGTGCAATTCGGCATGATCCCGCTCGAAGAATTCATCGCCGTTGCGCGTGCGAAGGGCGTGCCGGTGATCGTCGACGCGGCTTCCGAGTACGACCTCAAGCGTTTCATTGCCGCCGGCGCGGATCTCGCGTTGTATTCGGCGCATAAGTTTCTCGGCGGCTTGACGGCCGGCATCGTCGCGGGCAAGAAAGCGCTGGTACGTGCCGCTTATTTCCAGAATGGCGGCATCGGCCGCGGTATGAAAGTCGGCAAGGAAGGGATCGTCGGTGCGATTGCCGCGCTCGAGCAGTGGCAGCAACGCGACCATGTCGCGATCCGCGCCCGCGAGCGAGGCTACCTGACGCTGTGGCGCGAAACCCTGAACCGTTGCGACGGTGTGTGGGCCGAGATCGACGCCGATCCGACCGGCAATCCGCTCGACCGTCTGAAACTGCATATCGACCCGAAGCAGGCCCGCATCACCGCATGGGATCTCGCCGACGCACTCGCGCGTCCGCCTGCGGGCGAAGCGCCTGTGATCGTGCGCGATCACGAAGCCGAATTGCATTTCTTCTTTCTCGACCCGTGCAATCTGCATCCGGGCGAAGAGCAGATCGTGCTGGCTAGGCTCGCGGCCGAACTCGAGCGGGCGCGTCTGTCGCCCGAACCCATTGTCACACCGTTTTACCAGCGCGACGCCCGCCGCATTGCCGCGCGCCGCAACTGGCCTGACTGATATCGCTTTACCGATGCCCCCTGTTTGACCGCAGCACCGGACGCCGTTCCGGTGCGGCTTTGACTTGCCCGCTTAGTACTACTTATATCGCCGGAACACACTCGGTGCGACCGGCGTTCGTTTTTCTTTCGACTTGAGGAAACCATGACGCACAAGCAGATTCTCCGTACGGCCATCGCCTTCGCAGTGGCCGGACTTGCCGCGCAAGCGGCTCACGCGCAAAGCAGCGTGACGCTCTACGGTATCGTCGACGCGGGCTTCACCTTCACGAACAATCAGAAGGGCGAGAAGGCCTATCAGGCGACGCAGGGCAACGTGCAGGGCTCGCGCTGGGGCCTGCTCGGCACGGAAGATCTGGGCGGCGGCAACAAGGTGATGTTCAAGCTCGAAAACGGCTTCAGCCTGGAAACCGGCGCGTCGGGCCAGGGCGGCCGCATCTTCGGCCGTAGCGCATGGGTCGCGCTGTCCAACAACACGGCCGGCACGATCACGCTGGGCCGTCAGTACAACAGCGTGCAGGACTATCTGTCGAATCTGCAGATCAACGGCGTCGGCGCCATGAGCCAGTACGGCAACGCGATCTACGACAACGACGATATCAACAACACGTACCGCACGAACAACGCGGTCAAGTACACCACGCCGACATATGCCGGCTTCACCGCCAACGCCATGTACGCGTTCTCGAACGCCGCCGGCGACTTCGCCAACAACCGAGCATGGAGCGTCGGCGCCGACTACGTGAACGGCCCGCTGCGTCTGGACGCGGCGTACTCGCTGGTCAATCAGCCGGCCACCAGCACTGCGGGCGCGGCGCCGTCGGATAACTACTACAACACCGGCTCGTCGATCATCAGCGGCGTGAAGCGCAACCAGGTGTGGGGCGCGGGCGGTGCGTACGTGTTCGGCCCGGCCACCGTCGCGTTGCTCTACACGAACTCGCAATTCCAGTTGCTCACGGGCGGCAGCTTGCGCTTTGCCAACTACGAAGCGATGTTGAAGTATCAACTCACGCCGGCCACGCTGCTCGCGCTCGGCTACATCTACACGACGCAGAACACCAGCGGCACCACGGCGACCAACGCGCACTACAACCAGTTGAGCGTGGGCGGCGAGTACTTCCTGTCGAAGACGACCGACCTGTATCTGAACGGCATCTACCAGCGCTCATCCGGTTCGAAAGCGTGGGTCGAAGGCATTTCGAATCCGTCGAGCAACAACGGCCAGTTCGTGACCGTCGCCGGCATTCGCCACAAGTTCTAAGCACGCCGCCCGCGCCGCCGCATCCGCAGCATGTCGCGTGACATCAGCGGCGTGAAGCGACAGAAGACGGCGGCGCGGCTCTTTCCCTTCAGGAGCACCTATGGCGACCGTTCAAGGAAGTCTGTTACTCGTCTATGCATTGATCGCCATCATCGCGCTCGTCGTGCTGATCGCGCGCTTCAAGATGAACCCGTTCATCACGTTGATGGTGGTGTCGGTGGCGTTGGCGCTGGCCGTCGGCATGCCGGCGACGTCGATTCTCAAGTCGTTCGAAACCGGCGTGGGCGGCACGCTCGGCCACATTGCAATTGTCGTGGGTCTGGGCACCATGCTCGGCAAGATGATGGCCGAGTCGGGCGGCGCGGAGCGCATCGCGCGCACGTTGATCGGCCTGTTCGGACCGAACAATGTGCATTGGGCGATGATGTGCATCGCGTTCCTCGTCGGCTTGCCGGTGTTTTTCGAAGTCGGCTTCGTGCTGCTGATTCCGATCGCGTTCAACGTGGCCCAGCGTACCGGCACGTCGATGATTCGCGTCGGCATTCCGATGGTGGCGGGTCTCTCGGTCGTGCACGGGCTGATTCCGCCGCATCCGGCCGCGTTGCTCGCGGTGACCGCGTACAACGCGGATATCGGCCACACGATTTTCTACGCGCTGATCGTCGGCATTCCGACCGCGGCGATTGCCGGTCCGTTGTTCTCGAAGCTGATCGCGCGCTTCGTCGTGCTCGACGGCATCAATCCGATGGCGCAGCAGTTCATCGAACAGGACGCGAAGCGCTTGCACCAGGAATTGCCGGGCTTCGGCATCACGCTGTTGACGGTGTTGCTGCCGGTCCTGCTGATGCTGGTCGGCAGTTGGGCCGATGCGATCGTGCCCGCCAAGTCGACGGCGAATAATGTGCTGCGCTTGATCGGCCACCCGGATATGGCGTTGCTGCTGGCGGTGCTGTTGAGCTTCATCACCTTCGGCAAGGCGCGCGGGTTCAATCGCGAACAGATCCTCAAGTTCACCAACGAGTGTCTCGCGCCGACTGCGAGCATCACGCTGGTGGTGGGGGCGGGTGCGGGCTTCGGGCGTATTCTGATCGACAGTGGCGCGTCGAAAGCGATCGTCGATGTCGCGACCGGCGCGCACGTGCCGCTGCTGATTCTCGCGTGGCTGGTGGCGGCGCTGATTCGCGTGGCGACGGGTTCGGCGACGGTGGCCATGGCGACTGCGGCTGGCATCATCGCGCCGATCGCCGCCGCGGCCGTCGGCACGGTGGGCGGTGTGCGCCCCGAGTTGCTGGTGCTGGCGACCGGCGCGGGTTCGCTGATCCTCTCGCACGTGAACGACGGTGGCTTCTGGCTGGTGAAGGAGTACTTCGGCATGACGGTGCCGCAAACCTTCAAGACATGGACCGTTTGCGAAACGATCATTTCGGTGACGGCGTTGTTGCTGACGCTGGGTTTGTCGACGGTGATCTGAGCGGTTGCAGGGCCGAAGCGCGGCGCGTCGTGAAGACGCGTTGCGCTGCGCCGTTCTAACGTTAAAGAACCGCCGTTCCAGAAACGAATGCCGCAATGGCCTCATTCAACGCCTGCGGCGCGTCGCGATGCGGCGAGTGCCCGCAAGCGTCGAGCTTGACCAGTTGCGCATGCGGTACGTGTACGGCGATCGTATCGATCTGGGCCATCGTGCCGTAGTTGTCGTCATGGCCTTGCACGGCGAGCAACGGCCTGCGGATAAACGCCAGTTCCCCGGCAATCGACCATTGCCTGAAAGCCGGATTCAACCAGATGTCGTTCCAGCCATAAAACGCGGAATCGACGTCCGCGTGATAGCGGCTGAGCTTGCTGCGCAGGTCGGTGGTTTCGTAAAGTTGTTTGGTCTGCGCGATGCTCTCCACCGAAATATCTTCGACGAAGACATGCGGCGCAATCGCCACCGCGCCGGCCAATTCGTCGGGATGGAGCGCCGCGTACAGCAGCGTGATCGAGCCGCCGTCGCTATGGCCGATCACCCACATGCGCCGGCGTTCGCGCATATCGATATCGAGTGCGTCGAGCAACGCGGGCAGGATGTCGCGCGCCTGCGCCGTCATGAAATCGACGGGCCACTTCACCTCATGCGGACGCGGCGTGGAGAGTCCGTAACCGGGCCGCGAATAAACGAGCCCGCGCATGCCGAGCCGCTCGCACAGCGCTTGCGGCCAGTCGCGCCACATCGCGATCGAACCGAGGCCTTCATGCAGGAAGACGGCGATCGGCGCGTCGCCCGCCGCTTCATTCACCCAGCGATACTCGATGCGCAACGCCCCATGCGACCCGGTAGCAGGCAAGTCGGCGAAATCGCTAGCGGTCGTTGCTGCAACGTTGCCAATGGCGGGGTTCTGCATAAATCACCTTATGACTGCTCGCGCAGTTTGAAGCGTTGAATTTTTCCGGTGGCCGTCTTCGGCAGATCGTCGACGAACACGATATCGCGCGGATATTTATGCGGCGCGAGACGGTCCTTCACGAAGGCCTTCAACTCATCCGCAAGTATCTCAGACGCCGCGAATTCACGCTTCAACACCACGAACGCGCGAGTCTTGACGAGGCCGCCATGATCGACGCCGACCACCGCCGCTTCGAGCACCGCGTCGTGCTGCACCAGCACCATTTCCACTTCGACCGGCGACACGTACTGGCCGCTCACTTTGAGCATGTCGTCGCTGCGGCCCGCGTAGACATAGCAGCCGTTCGCCAGCCGGCAGTACTTGTCGCCGCTGCGGATCCATTCACCGAGGAAGGTCGCGCGCGTCTTCTCGCGGTTGTTCCAGTACATCACCGCGGCGCTCGGCCCCTTGATATACAGATCGCCGACTTCGCCATCGGCCACGGCATGACCTGCATCGTCGCGCAACTCGACTTCGTATCCCGGCACCGGACGGCCCGTCGTGCCGTATTCGACCGCGCCCGCGCGATTGGACAGGAAGATATGCAGCATTTCGGTCGAGCCGATGCCGTCGAGAATCTCGCAGCCGAAGTGCGCGGTAAAGCGCTCGCCGATTTCACGCGGCAACGCTTCGCCCGCCGAGGTGCAGATACGTATCGCGACGTCGGCGCGTGCGGGCAGGTTGGGCGACACCAGCATGTTCGCGTAGAGCGTTGGCACGCCGTAGAACACCGTTGGTCGATGTTTGACGAGGCGCGTGAAAATCGCGTCGGCGGTCGGGCGCTCCGCCATCAGGATCGCCGTGGCGCCGACCGACAGCGGGAACGTCAATCCATTGCCGAGACCGTACGCGAAGAACAGCTTGGCCGCGGAGAACACCACGTCGCTCTCGGCGATGCCGAGGATCGGCTTCGCATACAGCTCGGCGGTCCAGTACAGATTTGCGTGCGTGTGGACGGTGCCCTTCGGTTTGCCGGTCGAACCCGACGAATACAGCCAGAAGGCGATGTCGTCGCAACCGGTCGCTGCGGCTTTGGCGGCGGGCGCGGCGGCCTCGATCAGTTCTTCGAGCAGAGGCGCAAGAAGCGGTTCGCCTTGACACGGCTGCGAGACGATCAACTGACAACCGTCATGTTCGGCGGACTCCAACGCTTGCGTCACGTTCTGCAACAGCGCACCTGAGGCGATCACGGCGCGCGCGTGGCTATGCGTGAGCATGTACACATAGTCGGCGGGCGTGAGCAGCGTGTTCGCGACCACCGGCACGACACCCGCGTAGAGCGCGCCGAGAAAGGCGACCGGCAGAGCGATGGTATCGAGCATCACGAGCAACACGCGCTCTTCGGGATGCACGCCGAGCGTGCGCAGCGCGCTCGCAAAGCGCCGCGCGCGTTCTTCGAGTTCACCGTAGGTAGTGCTGCCGGTGTCGTCGATATAGGCGGTCTTGGCGGCGCGCGTTTCGTTCAGTCGAAACAGGTAGGCCGCGAAATTGAATAGCGCGGGCGGCGGCTCGACCGTCGCGGCGGGCTGGTTCGCCGCCTTGTCCAACAGGGCTTCCATGTATCTCCTCCATCGGGTGGGCGCGGTCCGGCTGTTCTGTGCTCATGATCCGCTCGATGCTTTCAGGCTAATACGCGTGCTCGGTCCTTATCGCTACACTCGTGCGCTGTCAGACCGCGGGCAAATGAGTCGCTTGCGTCAGCGCGTCGATTGCCGCGCTCGCCGCCTGGATGGCCGAGCACCGGTGATAGAAACCCAGCGCGCGCAAACCGCCGAGTTCCTCGCCGCCGCCCGCGCGGCCCGGGCCGCCATGCAGGGACATTGGCATCACGTTGCCATGACCGGTTTGACTCTGCTGGACCGAGGGCGAAATGGCATGCACGCGGCCGTGCGAATCCGCGAGTTCCAGCGCGAGGCGGCCGAGATGTGCTTCGTCGTTCGAATAAATCGAGGCGACGAGCGATCCCTGGCCGCGTCGCGCGAGAGCGACCGCGTGCGCTTCGGGCAGAGCGTTTGCGTCGATGGCGACGCGATAGGGCGCCACGCTCGCCACCGGTCCGAACACTTCGACGTCGTGCAGCAGCGTCGCGCTATCCGGATCGTTGACGACGAACAGATGCGGCGCGACGCACGCGGCGATATTTGCGTCCGCATCGATGAGCGGCACCGCCGAGCCGTCGTAGGCGAGCACTGCTTCTTCGCGCAGCGCCGCGATGCCGGCCAGTACGTTCTCGTATTGCTCGCGGCTCACGAGCGAGCCCATGCGCACAGCGTCGTTGCGCGGATTGCCGACGGTGATTTTCGCGAGCTTCGCCTTGAGCGCTTCGAGCACGGCTTCAAGTGTGGCCTCGGGGACGAACGCGCGACGGATCGCCGTGCATTTCTGTCCGGATTTCACGGTCATTTCCCGCACCACTTCCTTGATGAACAGGTCGAAGGCGGGCGTGTCGGGCGTGGCGTCGGCGCACAGAATCGCGCTGTTCAGACTGTCGGCTTCGACGTTCAGGCGCGCGCCGCGCTGCACGAATGCCGGATGCGCGCGCAACGTGGCGGCGGTTTCCGCGGAACCCGTGAACGACACCACGTCGAAGGATTGAATCTGATCGAGCAGGCCCGCCGAGCTGCCGCAAATCACCGAGAGCGCGCCGGGCGGCAGAATGCCTGCGTCGACCACATCGGCGACCATGCGTTGCGTGAGCCACGCCGTCGCCGTGGCCGGCTTGACGATGACGGGCACGCCGGAAAGCAAGGCCGGCGCGGCTTTTTCCCACAAGCCCCACGACGGAAAATTGAATGCGTTGATAAAGAGCGCGACGCCGCGTGTCGGCGTGAGCACGTGCTGCACGCTGAACGATTGATCCTTGCTCAGCGAGACGCCGTTGCCGTCGCGCAGCGCATGCACCTCGCCGAGCGACCCGCCGAGTTTCGCGTAATACGACAGCGTGAAAATGCCGCCGTCGATATCGACCGCCGAATCGTTGCGCGTGGTGCCCGAGTTCGCGGTGGCGATCGCGTAGTAGTCGTCGCGCTTCGCTTGCAGCAGCTTGACGATATCGGCGAGGCGGCCGCCGCGTTGCGCGTAGGTCAGTGAGCGCAACGCGGCGCCGCCGTCTTCGCGCGCGAAGCCGAACGCGCGTGCGAGATCGAGGCCCTCGCTCGATACGCGCACGAGCGCTTCGCCCGTCACCGGATCGGTGAGCGTGACACCCGCGCCGCCGCCGGCGATCCACTGGCCGGCTACATGGTTCTTCAGGAGTTCGGTCATGGCGGTGCTCAGGCGGGAGTGAATTCGATGGCGCCTTGCGGCAGGAGATACAGCACCAGCGCCTGGCCGTTCGCCACCGTCGGACGATGCGCGGAGCCGGGCCCGTACACGCACCAGCCGGCCGGGTGGCCGTCGAAGGTGGCGCCTTCGGTGAGCGGCATGATCAGATCGATCTCGCCGTTCGGATGAACATGATGCGGACCGGCAATATCCTTCATATCGACGACGTCGACGGAAAAGCCGTGGGTCTTGGGCAACGCCTTGAAGATACGGCCGTAGCGAATGCCGGCGCCTTCGCGATTGCACAGCCAGCCTTCGGCGACGCCGGTTCGGCAAGCTTCGGCAAGCTCGCGGAACGTGTCGCCGTCCGCGGGATAGGCGTCGTTCAGCCAGTCGGCCAGCTTGCCGTCGAGCGGCCGGCCGGCGAGTTGCTGCGTGACGCCCGCGATCAGGCGCTGGAATTCATGTGGGGACATGCGAGCCTCCAGATCAGCGCTTCGACCGTCACACGCACGTTAATGCATGCGAGTCGTTGCGCCATCTCCGTGACGCCGCCGAAAAATCTCGACAGCGTTTGTTATTGGATCAATATTTGGCGAAAATTAACCGTTCACTCAGTGCCTGTCAAGCACTATAGTACATGTATCGCCGTTAGGAGGCAGCAAAACATGAACCAGAATTACTCTCCTGCGCCGCTGGACGATTCCGCCGACGAGGACGCGGGCCGCACTGAACGGGCGGCGGAGCGCGGCGGCGAGCGCGAGGAGCGCGATCCCTTTCTGACGGCGATGGGCGAACGCGTGCGCCTCCTGCGCGCGCGCCGCGGCATGACGCGCAAGACACTGGCAACGGAAACCGGCTTGTCGGAGCGCCACCTGGCGAATCTGGAATCGGGCGTGGGCAATGCGTCGGTACTGGTGCTGCGGCAGATCGCGGGCACTTTGAACTGTTCGCTGGCCGAGGTGATCGGCGACGAAACCACCGCTTCCGCCGAATGGCTGCTGATCCGCGAACTGCTGCAGGGACGCGATCAGGCGGCCTTGCAGCGCGCCCGTGTGGCGCTCGCCGAGATGTTCGCGCAGGCGCCGCGCGACCCGCATCGCAAGGACCGGATTGCGTTGATCGGCCTGCGCGGCGCCGGTAAATCGACGCTCGGGCGGATGCTGGCGCAGGAGCGCAAGGTGCCGTTCGTCGAGCTCACGCGTGTGATCGAGCAACTGGCTGGCTGCCCGCCGTCGGAGATTCATTCGCTTTATGGCGCGGCCGCTTACCGGCGTTATGAACACCGAGCGCTCGAAGCAGTGATTCAGGAGCACGAGCGCGCGGTGATCGCGTCGCCGGGCGGGCTGGTGTCGGAGTCGGGCACCTTCAATACGTTGCTGTCGCACTGCTATACGGTGTGGCTGCAGGCCGCGCCGGAAGAGCATATGCGCCGCGTCGTCGCGCAAGGCGATCTGCGGCCGATGTCGGGCAACAAGGAGGCGATGGACGACCTGAAGCGCATCCTGGCGGGGCGCGGCGAGCTATACGGCCGCGCTGACATGACCTTCGACACCAGCGAAAAAACTTTGGCCGACGCCTACCTGCAACTGCGCGACCGCCTCGCTGCAAGGCTCGCCGCGGAATCGCCGGATGAGGCGCGCGCGAACTGACATGTATTTCGGCATCAGGGTTTACTAGCAAACATGCACTAAAGTGCTTTACATGGGTTTGACGATGCACTATTGTTCAAAAAACAGAGTTTGCATCGTCCAGTTAGGAGACGCCCCATGTCCACAGCAGAAACCGCCGTCGCGCCGGTCGACTACCGCACCGATCCCTCGCAGTACAAGCATTGGAAGCTGAGCTTCAACGGTCCGGTTGCGACGCTCGGCATCGATATCGCCGAGGACGGCGGCATCCGTGACGGCTACAAGCTGAAGCTGAATTCGTACGACCTTGGCGTCGACATCGAATTGCATGACGCAATACAGCGCATCCGCTTCGAGCATCCTGAAGTGAAAACCGTGGTGCTGACGAGCCTGAAGGACCGCGTGTTCTGCTCGGGCGCCAACATTTTCATGCTGGGTCTTTCCACGCATGCGTGGAAGGTCAACTTCTGCAAGTTCACCAACGAAACACGCAACGGCCTGGAAGATTCTTCGCGCAATTCGGGTCTGAAGTTTCTTGCTGCCGTGAACGGTGCGTGCGCCGGCGGCGGCTACGAACTCGCTCTCGCTTGCGACGAGATCTATCTCGTGGATGACCGTTCGTCGTCGGTATCGCTGCCGGAAGTGCCGCTGCTCGGCGTGCTGCCCGGCACCGGCGGCCTGACGCGCGTCACGGACAAACGCAAGGTGCGTCACGATCGCGCCGACATCTTCTGCACAGTGGTCGAAGGCGTGCGCGGCGAACGCGCGAAAGCGTGGCGTCTGGTGGATGAAGTCGTGAAGCCGAACCAGTTCGATCAGGCGATCCAGGCGCGCGCGCTCGAACTCGCCGAGCAGAGCGACCGTCCCTCGGATGCGCAAGGCGTCGTGCTCACGCGTATCGAACGCACGGATCGCGAAGACGGCCTCACGTATAAAACGCTCGACGTCACGATCGATCGTGCGAAGCGTATCGCCACATTCACCGCCAAGGCGCCGCAAAGCGAACAGCCCGCAGGTATCGCGGAGATCGTCGCTGCCGGCGTGAACTGGTGGCCGCTGCAATTCGCCCGCGAACTCGACGACGCGATCCTGTGCATGCGCACCAACGAGCTCGCGGTCGGCACGTGGGTCTTCAAGACCGAAGGCGACGCCCGTAATCTGCTCGCCGCGGACGCCTCTCTCATGCAACACAAGGACCACTGGTTCGTGCGCGAGACCATCGGCCTGCTGCGCCGCACGCTGGCGCGCATCGACGTCTCGTCGCGTTCGCTGTTCGCGCTGATCGAGCCGGGCTCGTGCTTTGCCGGCACCTTCGCGGAACTCGCGTTCGCCGCCGATCGTACTTACATGGCGGCGCTCCCGAGCAATGAAGACGAAGAGCCGGCCATCACGCTTTCGGAAGTCAACTTCGGTCTCTATCCGATGGTCACGCATCAGTCGCGTCTCGGCCGGCGTTTCTATGAAGAAACCGAGCCGCTCGACGCCGTGCGTTCTCTGATCGGTCAGCCGATCAAGCCGGTCGAAGCCGAACGCCTCGGCCTCGTGACCGCGTCGCCCGATGACATCGATTGGGCCGACGAAATCCGTATCGCACTCGAAGAGCGTGCCGCGATGTCGCCCGATGCGCTGACCGGACTCGAAGCGAATTTGCGCTTCAACGGTCCGGAAACGATGGAGACGCGCATCTTCGGCCGTCTCACCGCGTGGCAGAACTGGATCTTCAACCGGCCGAACGCAGTGGGCGAGAAGGGCGCGCTCAAGGTGTACGGCAAGGGCAGCAAGGCGCAATTCGACGTCTCGCGTGTTTGATGCGCATTTGATGCGCGCTTGATGGGCGTCTGAACGCCATCAACGCAACGAGAGCGAAACAGGCCGCCAACCCGCCCGAACCGCGCCTCTCACCGTCACTGCAGTTTCTGAACCAGGAACCGACCATGTCAACGATCAACTACAGCGAAAAGATTCCGAACAACGTCAACCTCGCCGACGACCGGGCGCTGCAGCGCGCGCTCGAACAATGGCAGCCGAATTTCCTGGCGTGGTGGGGCGATATGGGCCCGGAAGGCTCGCATGGCTACGACGTGTATCTGCGCACCGCGGTGAGCGTCGATGCGGGCGGCTGGGCGCATTTCGATCACGTGAAGATGCCGGACTACCGCTGGGGCATTTTCCTGACGCCCGGCGAGCAGGACCGCAAGATTCACTTCGGCGAACACAAGGGCGAAGCGGCCTGGCAGGACGTGCCTGGCGAGCATCGCGCGAATCTGCGCCGTATCATCGTGACGCAGGGCGACACCGAACCGGCGTCGGTCGAACAGCAGCGTCACCTCGGTTTGACGGCGCCTTCCATGTACGACTTGCGCAACCTGTTCCAGGTCAACGTGGAAGAAGGCCGCCATCTGTGGGCGATGGTGTATCTGCTGCATCGCTACTTCGGCCGCGACGGCCGTGAGGAAGCTGAAGCATTGCTCGGCCGCCGTTCGGGCGATGAAGACAACCCTCGTATTCTCGGCGCGTTCAACGAGAAAACGCCGGACTGGCTCGCGTTTTTCATGTTCACGTACTTCACCGATCGCGACGGCAAATTCCAGTTGTCGGCGCTTGCCGAGTCGGGCTTCGATCCGCTCGCGCGCACCACCAAGTTCATGCTGACCGAAGAAGCGCATCATATGTTCGTCGGCGAATCGGGTGTTTCACGGGTGATCCAACGCACCGCCCAGGTGATGAATGAACTCGGCACGGATGACGTCGCCAAGATTCGCGCGGCCGGCGTGATCGATCTGCCGACCATTCAGCGCTATCTGAACTTCCATTACTCGGTCACGATCGATCTGTTCGGCGCGGATCATTCGTCCAACGCGGCCACGTTCTATAGCTCGGGCCTGAAGGGGCGATACGAAGAAAACAAGCGCGACGACGATCATCAACTGAACGGCCAGAGCTACAAGCTGCTCGACGTGCAGGACGGCAAGCTGGTCGAGCGCGAAGTGCCGATGCTCAACGCCATGAATGAAGTGCTGCGCGACGACTACATCAAGGATTCGGTGGCGGGCGTGGGGCGCTGGAACAAGGTGCTCGAAAAGGCCGGCATCGATTTCCGCATGACGGTGCCGCATAAAGCGTTCAATCGGCAGATCGGCACGTTCGCGGGTACGCGTGTGTCGCCCGACGGCCGCGTGGTCAGCGAAACCGAATGGGCCGCCAACGAAGCGAAATGGCTCGCCACGCCGGAAGATCGCGCTTACGTCGCGTCGTTGATGGGCCGCGTCACGGAAGCGGGCAAATTCGCCAACTGGATTGCGCCGCCCGCGATGGGCGTGAACCGTCAGCCGGTCGATTTCGAATACGTGCGCTTTAACTGAGTGCGCGAGCGGCGAGCGGCACATTTGCGCCGTATCTCAAGGTGGAGGAAGTCATGAACGGCCCAGTATCGATCGAAGTCCTCAGGCAGCATCTGATCGATCCGGAAATCTGCATTCGCTGCAATACGTGCGAAGAGACTTGCCCGGTCGATGCGATCACGCACGACGATAACAACTATGTGGTCAAGGCGGATATCTGCAACGGCTGCATGGCGTGCGTGCCGCCGTGTCCGACCGGCGCGATCGACAACTGGCGCACGGTGCTGAAGGCCGACGCGTATCCGATCGAAGAGCAGTTCACGTGGGACGTCCTGCCTGAACAGAACACGATGGCGGTGCCCGCCGCGGACGAATCGTCGGGCGCGGGCGCGGCCGGCGATACGCCGGCAGAGGCGAGCGGCATCGAAGTGGATACCGTGCGCGGCTCGGTCGTGCCGCCGTGGTCGGCCGCGAAGCCGTACGTGAATCTCTACACGCACAAGGAGCCGACTAGCGCGACGGTGGTCGGCAACTACCGGCTCACCGATGGCTCGACCGAAAGCGACATTCATCATATCGTGCTCGATTTCGGTTCGATGCCGTTTCCGGTGTTGGAGGGCCAGTCGATCGGCATTCTGCCGCCCGGCGCGACCGTCGACGGCCGTACGCATCACGCGCGTCAGTATTCGATTGCGAGCCCGCGCGATGGTGAACGGCCCGGTTATAACAACGTCTCGCTGACGGTCAAACGCGTAGCACAGCAGCATGGCGACGCGACCGACGGCGTGTGTTCGAACTACCTGTGCGATCTGAAGAAGGGCGACGTGGTCAGCGTGATCGGCCCGTTCGGCGGTACGTTCCTGATGCCGAATCATCCGAACTCGCATCTGCTGATGATCTGCACGGGCACGGGTTCAGCGCCGATGCGCGCGATGACCGAGTACCGCCGCCGGCGTCGCCTGAAGGGCGCGACCGGTAAGCTGATGCTGTTCTTCGGCGCGCGGACCAAAGAGGAGTTGCCGTACTTCGGGCCGCTCACGAATTTGCCGAAGGATTTCATTGATACCAATCTGGCGTTTTCGCGTACGCCGGGTCAGCCGAAGCGATACGTTCAGGACGCCATGCGCGAGCGTGCAGTCGATGTGGCGCATATGCTCAAGGACGACAACACGCATATCTACGTGTGCGGATTGAAGGGCATGGAAGATGGCGTGCTGCAGGCGCTCAAGGAGATTGGTGAGCAGCATCAGCTGGATTGGGAGGTGCTGTGGGTGAAGTTGAAGAAGGAGGGGAGGCTGCATCTGGAGACGTATTGACCGGACGGGGTCCGGTCGCGAATCGGCATGGCCATTGATTGCCCGTGCGATGTTTCACCAGATGGTCTTGACGTGCGGATAGGCGCGGATCTTTTCGTCCTTCGTGATGAGCGGGACTGCAAACTTGCGAGCCGTCGCGACGATCATTCGGTCGGCGGGATCTTTATGGAACTCGCCTGGAAGTTCGACCGACTTCGTCGCGATTTCAACATCGACCGGCACAAAGCGTACCGATTCGATCTCGGAAACTTTGGCAAGCCAACTGCTGACATCCATTGACAGCGCGAGCCTTTCTCGTTCTACGAGCATGGCGATCTCCCACGCGGAGATGGCCGAAACGGCGATCTCGCCGTCGGTCAATTCTTGCGCGATAGCCGTTTTTGCTTTCTTGCTCAAAGTCGGATCGCCTGTGGCCCACCAAACCAGAGTGTGGGTGTCCAGAACGATCACTCCGCGGCCTCCCAGTCGTCTTCTCCCACCGGCTTGGTGGGGTCGTCGTAATGCAAAACTGTGCCGTGCAAGACGTCAAGCGGGCTGCGTTCGACGCCGCGGTAAGGGCGTACTTCTATCGCTGGTTTGCCATGGTCCGTAACAATCATGCTTTCCCCCGTAGATTCCACTTGCCTGAAATATTCGAGCGCTTTGGCTTTGAATTCCGATTTCGATACCAGATTTCCCGGCATGATTGTGCCTATAGTCAGATGTCTATAGTCATAATTATAAGATGGAAATAGAAATATCTATAGCGGTCGATATAGACGCATCTATTTATGCGCGGGACTCTGCCGAATCCACTTTCCCCGGCGACACCGCCCCACACGCCCGAATCACCAACTGCACCACTTCCTCCGTCGTCGCATCAAACGCCTTCTGCGTCAACGCACGCTTACCTTTAAGCGCGCGAATCTGAGCATCAAAGTCGGCATAGTGCTGAGTCGTCGCCCAGATCATATACATCAGCGTTTGCGCATTCACCGGCGCGAGCAGCCCACGCGCGATCCAGTCATCGATCACCTTCACGCGGCTATCGAGCCACGGCTTCACGCGCTCCGTGAGAATGTCCTCCATGTGCTCAGCGCCGTGAATGATCTCGCTCGCCCACACCTTCGAACCGAGCGGACGGCGACGCGACAATTCCATTTTCGCGCGCACGTACCCGCCGATCGCTTCGACCGGATCGTCGCTGCATTCGAACGTATCCGCCGCGCGATGCCAGTCTTCGAACAGGTCTTCCAGCACGCGCCGGTATAGCGCGAGCTTTGTTGGGAAGTAGTAATGCACGTTAGCTTTCGGTAAGCCCGCACGCTCCGCGATCATCGCGGTGCTGGTGCCGTCGAGTCCGCGCTCGGCAAAAACCGCCTCGGCGCACGCCAGAAGATGGGCTTCATTCGACTCGCGAATGTGCGCCTTGCGCCGCCGCAAAGGTGCGCGTGTTTCCTCGTTTTCCGTGATGTCGGCCGCCACGTCGTCGTCTCTCATGTTCGCCTTCGGCGGCATGGGTGCCGCGTCGCGCTTCATTCTAGTCGTTTGGCGCGCTGCCCACACGGGCATTCGCTACACGTGGCAACCGCATGCTGCAATGCAATGGCACGCTTCTCGCTATGTTTCCCACCGCACGAAAGGTATTGATTTGGTGAGCTTAATCGTCTACAACCTGTCCAACTGGACAGGATTGGAAGAGCGGCCGATGCCCCAGGGTTTGCCCTCTGTATAAGAGGCGATCGAAGGTGTCGAGCGTGCACCGCCCCCGTGCGGACACGCCCCAAAACACGCCGCCGATGCACCAGTTTCATGTCGGTTCACCGAAAGGAGCGAGACGAATGAATGCGGTATCCGAAGCGCTGAAGAACGCAGAACCCACCACGTCGATCAAGGTCGACGGCAAGCGTTTGTGGGACAGCCTGATGACGATGGCGAAGATCGGCGCAACGCCCAAAGGCGGCGTCTGCCGCCTGGCGCTCACCGACCTCGACAAGGAAGGACGCGACTTGATCGTCAGTTGGGCGAAGGACGCCGGCTGCACGGTCAGTGTCGACCAGATGGGCAATGTGTTCATGCGCCGCGCCGGGCGCAATCCCGATGCGCTGCCGGTCATGACCGGTTCGCACGCCGACTCGCAGCCGACCGGCGGCCGCTTCGACGGCATCTACGGCGTGCTGGGCGGGCTCGAAGTGATTCGGAGTCTGAACGACCATGGCATCGAGACGGAGCATCCGGTCGAAGTGGTGATCTGGACCAACGAGGAAGGCTCGCGCTTCGCGCCCGCGATGGTGGCGTCGGGCGTGTTCGCCGGCGTGTTCACGCTCGACTACGGCCTGTCGCGCAAGGACGTGGACGGCAAGACCATCGGCGAGGAACTCAAACGCATCGGCTATGCGGGCGATGTTCCGTGCGGCGGACGGCCGCTGCACGCGGCGTTCGAGTTGCATATCGAACAGGGCCCGATTCTCGAAGCCGAACAGAAAACCATTGGCGTGGTGACCGACGCGCAAGGTCAGCGCTGGTACGAAATCACGCTGACAGGGCAGGAGGCTCACGCGGGTCCGACGCCCATGCCGCGCCGTCGCGACGCGTTGCTCGGCGCCGCGCGCGTGGTCGATCTGGTCAATCGCATTGGTCTCGACAACGCGCCGTTCGGTTGCGCGACGGTCGGCATGATGCAGGTCTATCCGAACTCGCGCAACGTGATTCCGGGCCGCGTGTTCTTCACCGTCGATTTCCGTCATCCGGACGATGCGGTGCTCGCAAAGATGGATGCCGCGTTGCGCAAAGGCGTGGCCGATATCGCGAACGGCATCGGTCTGGAAACCGAACTCGAGCAGATCTTTTATTACGCGCCAGTCGCATTCGACGAAGCCTGCGTGAAGTCGGTGCGCGCGGCGGCCGAACGCTTCGGTTATCCGCATCGCAACATGGTGTCCGGTGCGGGACACGATGCCTGTTATCTGTCGCAAGTCGCGCCGACCTCGATGGTGTTCGTGCCGTGCGTGGACGGCATTAGTCACAACGAGATCGAGGACGCCACCTTCGAATGGATCGAAGCCGGCGCCAACGTGTTGCTGCACGCCATGCTGGAACGTGCGTGCGAGCCGGTTTCATAACGCTTTAGCGGTTGCGGTCGTTTCACCCGCTTCACCGTAGTGCCCATAAAACATGCCGTCCCGGCTCCGCTTTGGCGCGGCCGGCAGGAGCGGCTACGTCCTCACATCGAAGAAGGAACGAGTATGGCCATCAAGCAAACCGGCGACATTGCCGCTCAGCGGCTATCGCCCGAGCAGCTTTCGTGCGAGTTCTCCGACATCGCGCCCTTGCTCGACGCAAGCGCCGCGGCCGCGGCGGCGAGCCGCTGCCACTACTGTTACGACGCGCCGTGCGTGAACGCCTGCCCGACGCAGATCGACATTCCCAGCTTCATCCGCAAGATCAGTAACGGCAATCTGAAGGGCGCGGCCGTGGACATTCTGTCAGCCAACCCGCTGGGCGGCATGTGCTCGCGCGTCTGCCCGACGGAGATTCTTTGCGAAGGCGCGTGCGTGCGTAACCATCAGGATGCGAAGCCGGTAGCGATCGGCGCGCTGCAACGTCACGCCACCGATTGGGCGATGGCACGCGGCGAAGTGCTTTTCAAGCGCGCGGCTGAAACCGGACGACACGTCGCGGTGGTCGGCGCGGGTCCGGCGGGACTTGCGTGCGCGCACCGGCTTGCGCTGGACGGGCACAACGTGACGATCTACGACGCACATGAAAAGGCCGGCGGTTTGAATGAATACGGCATTGCCGCCTATAAAACGGTCGACGATTTTGCGCAGCGTGAAGTGGAATGGTTGTGCTCGGTCGGCGGTATCGACATCAAACACGGCGTCGCGCTTGGACGCGATGTCGACCTGGACACGCTGCGCAAGCAACACGACGCGGTGTTCCTCGCGATCGGCCTCACAGGCGTGCGGGCGCTTGCGATGGAAGGCGAAGACCTCGGCGGCGTGATGAACGCGGTGGAATTCATCGAACAGGTACGCAGCGCGAGCGACCTCGGCACCGTTCCGGTCGGCCGCCGCGTGGTCGTGATCGGCGGCGGCAATACGGCAGTGGACGCGGCCGTGCAAAGCCACAAGCTCGGCGCGACGTCGGTGACGATGGTGTACCGGCGCGGCGTCGAAGCAATGAGCGCCACGTGGGCCGAGCGCGACTTCGCGCAGACCAGCGGCGTCACGCTCGTCACGCACGCCACGCCGATGCGTTTGATCGGCGACGGCGGCGTGGTCACGGGCGTCGAATTCGCGCGCACATCGCGTGAAGGTGGAGAGGAGCGCTTCATGGTCGAAGCCGACATGGTGCTCAAGGCGATCGGTCAAACGCTGGTGCCGGTCGGCATCGAGCGTGAATTGCTGACGCTGGACGACAGCCGTATCGCGGTCGACGCGAATGGCCAGACTTCGCTGGCAGGCGTATGGGCTGGTGGCGATTGCGCGGCCACTGGCGGCATCGACCTCACGGTGCAAGCGGTGCAGGACGGCAAGGTTGCCGCTGCCGCTATCGACGCGCAATTCGCTCGCACAGCGGCGAAAGCCGCTTGAAGCGAATCAAGCCAAGTCACGTATCGAAACAGACAAAAAACAGCAGTCCCCAAGGAGCCGAACATGGCCGATCTGCGCTGTACGATTGCCGGCATCACTTCGCCGAATCCCTTCTGGCTCGCCTCCGCGCCGCCGACCGACAAAGCCTATAACGTGAACCGTGCGTTTGAAGCGGGCTGGGGCGGCGTGGTGTGGAAGACGCTCGGTCTCGACCCGCATGTGGTGAACGTCAGTTCGCGCTACGGCGCGGTGCAATGGAACGGTCAGCGTATCGCGGGCCTGAACAACATCGAACTGATCACCGACCGTCCGCTCGACGTGAATCTGAAGGAAATCGCGCAAGTCAAACGCGATTGGCCGGACCGCGCGATGATCGTCTCGCTGATGGTGCCGTGCAACGAACGCGACTGGAAGTGGATTCTGCCGCTCGTCGAAGACACCGGCGCGGATGCGGTCGAACTGAATTTCGGCTGTCCGCACGGCATGAGCGAGCGTGGCATGGGCGCGGCCGTTGGCCAGGTGCCCGAGTATGTCGAGATGGTCACGCGCTGGGTGAAGGAAGGCACCAGGCTGCCATGCCTCGTCAAACTGACGCCGAATATCAGCGACATTCGCCTCGGCTCGCGTGCGGCGTACAAGGGCGGCGCGGATGGCGTGTCGCTGATCAACACGATCAACTCGATCGTCGCCGTCGATCTGGATGCGATGTCGCCGTTGCCGATGGTCGATGGCAAAGGCACGCACGGCGGCTACTGCGGCCCGGCCGTGAAGCCGATCGCGCTGAACATGGTCGCGGAAATCGCACGCGACGTGGAAACGCCGAATCTGCCGATCTCCGGCATCGGCGGGATCTCTTCATGGCGCGACGCCGCCGAATTCATGGTGCTGGGCGCGGGCAGCGTGCAGGTTTGCACGGCGGCGATGCACTACGGATTCCGTATCGTTTCCGACCTCGCCGACGGCCTCTCCAACTGGATGGACGAAAAAGGCTACGCGACGCTCGACGATATTCGCGGCCGCGCCGTGCCCAACGTCACCGACTGGAAGTACCTGAACCTCAAATATGACATCAAGGCGCGCATCGATCAGGACAAGTGCATCCAGTGCGGCCTGTGCCATATCGCCTGCGAGGACACGGCTCACCAGGCGATCATGAAAGAAAAAGATGGCGTCCGGCATTTTGAAGTGATGGACTCCGAATGTGTCGGCTGCAATCTGTGCATGCACGTGTGTCCGGTCGAACAGTGCATCACGATGGAGCGTGTGGACAACGGCGAATACGCGAACTGGACCACGCATCCGAACAACCCGGCACGCGTGGGCGCGGAGCAGAGCGCAACGGCGGACACGGCCGAAACCGCGGAGCACGCTCATGCGCATGCGGCAAAAGCCGCCTGAAACAGGACGTGGTTGAAGCAAACTGAAACAAACGCAGCGCTAGTACTGAACCTGTCATTCCCCCAAAGGCCCGACGCGCCACCAGAAACCGCGCGGGCCTCAACGATCGAGTGGAGATCTTTAGATGAAGCAGACAGCGCAACCCGCCGACCCGCAGTTCGCGGCCGGCGCGCAGAGCAGCAGTCTTTACAACGACGACCTGGCACCCACCGGCGTCGCGCAGCGCACCTGGAAGTGGTATCACTTCGCCGCGCTGTGGGTCGGCATGGTGATGAACATCGCGTCGTACATGCTCGCCGCCGGTTTGACGGAAGAGGGCATGTCGCCGTGGCAGGCCGTGATCACCGTGCTGCTCGGCAATCTGATCGTGCTGGTGCCGATGCTGCTGATCGGCCACGCGGGCGCGAAGCACGGCATTCCGTACGCGGTGCTGGTGCGCTCGTCTTTCGGCACGCAGGGCGCCAAACTGCCGGCGATGCTGCGCGCCATCGTCGCCTGCGGCTGGTATGGAATCCAGACGTGGCTCGGCGGCAGCGCGATCTACACGCTGCTCAACATTCTCACCGGCAACGCGCTGCACGGCGCGGCCTTGCCGTTTCTCGACATTTCGCTCGCGCAGCTCGCGTGCTTTCTAGTGTTCTGGGCGCTGCAGATCTACTTCATCGTGCACGGCACCGATTCGATTCGCTGGCTCGAAAGCTGGTCCGCGCCGATCAAGATCGTGATGTGCATTGCGCTGGTGTGGTGGGCGACGTCGAAAGCGGGCGGTCTGGGCTCGATGCTGTCGGCGCCGTCGCAATTCGTGCCGGGCGGCAAGAAAGAAGGCCTGTTCTGGGTCACGTTCTGGCCCGGCCTCACGGCCATGGTCGGCTTCTGGGCCACGCTCGCGCTGAATATCCCCGACTTCACACGCTTTGCCAGAACGCAGCGCGATCAGATCATCGGCCAGTCGGTCGGCTTGCCGGTGCCGATGGCGTTGCTTTCAGTGATCTCGGTGGTCGTCACGTCGGCGACGGTGGTGATCTACGGCAAGGCGATCTGGGATCCGATCGACCTGACGAGCCGCATGACCGGCATCGGCGTGGGCGTCGCGCTGATCATCCTGACGCTCGACACCATGTGCTGCAATCTCGCGGCAAATCTCGTCGGCCCGGCTTACGATTTTTCGAGCCTGTGGCCCAAGGGCATTTCGTATCGCGTGGGCGGCATGATTACCGCGACCATCGCGATCGTGATGATGCCGTGGAAGATTCTCGCCACCACGCAGGGCTATATCTTCACGTGGCTGGTCGGCTACTCGGCCTTGCTGGGTCCGGTCGCGGGCATTCTGATGGTCGACTATTTCCTGATTCGCGGCACCCGGCTCGACACGCGTGAACTGTTCGACGAACACGGCGAATACAGCTACACCGGCGGCTGGAATATCGGCGCGGTGGTCGCGCTGGTGATCGGCGTGCTGCCGAATCTGCCGGGCTTTTTGCACACCGCATTTCCGGCGTCGTTCCCGAATGTGCCGGCGATCTTCAACACGCTCTATACGTATGCCTGGTTTGTTGGACTCGCTTTGGCGTCGATCGTATACAGCGCGTGGATGAAGCTCAGCAAGGGACCGAGTGCGCGCGTGGCGAGTGCATGAGATGGGCGCATGAGCATCAACGAAACGAAGTACGTAGCACCGAAACCAGCAGTTCATAAGGAGGCGGCAACATGACGACCCTGATTCGCGGCGGCACGATTATCGACGCGGAGAACACGTATCGTGCGGACGTGTTGTGTGCGGACCCGCAGGACGGCGGCACGATCCTGCAGATCGGAGCGGACCTGGAGGCGCCGGCCGGCGCCACGATCGTCGATGCGGGCGGGCAGTATGTGATGCCCGGCGGCATCGATCCGCACACGCATATGGAATTGCCGTTCATGGGCACCACGGCGAGCGACGATTTCTACACGGGCACGGCGGCGGGTTTATCGGGTGGCACCACGAGCATCATCGACTTCGTGATTCCGAGCCCGAAGCAACCGCTGATGGACGCCTTCAAGGAATGGCGCGGCTGGGCCGAGAAAGCATCGGCGGACTACGGCTTTCACGTCGCGGTGACGTGGTGGGACGATTCGGTCTATCGCGACATGGGCACGCTGGTGCACGAACACGGCGTGTCGAGCTTCAAGCACTTCATGGCCTACAAGAACGCGATCATGGCCGACGACGAAGTGCTGGTGAACAGCTTCTCGCGCTCGCTCGAACTCGGCGCGCTGCCTACGGTGCATGCGGAAAACGGAGAGCTGGTGTTCCAGTTGCAGCGTCAGTTGCTGGCGAAAGGCTTTACGGGCCCGGAGGCGCATCCGTTGTCGCGGCCGCCGGAAGTGGAGGGCGAAGCGGCCAATCGCGCGATCCGGATCGCGCAGGTGCTGGGCGTGCCGGTGTATATCGTGCACGTGTCCTCAAAGGACGCAGTCGACGCGATTGCCCGCGCGCGCAGCGAAGGTCTGCGCGTGTTCGGCGAAGTGTTGCCGGGCCATCTGGTGATCGACGAAGCGGTGTATCGCGATCCCGACTGGACCCGCGCGGCGGCCCACGTGATGAGCCCGCCGTTCCGCTCGGCCGAGCATCGTGAGGCGCTGTGGCGCGGTTTGCAAGCCGGGCAGTTGCACACCACGGCGACTGACCACTGCGTGTTCTGCGCGTCGCAGAAGGCCATGGGCCGCGAGGACTTCACGAAGATCCCGAACGGCTGCGGCGGCGTGGAAGACCGCATGGCGGTGCTCTGGCATCACGGCGTGAACTCGGGGCGTCTCACGCCGAACGAGTTCGTGCGCATTACGTCGACGAATGCCGCGCAGATCTTCAACCTGTATCCACGCAAGGGCGCGGTGCGGGTCGGCGCGGATGCCGACCTCGTGGTGTGGGACCCGAACGCGAGCAAAACGATTTCGGTGAAGACGCATCATCAGAAGGTCGACTTCAACGTGTTCGAAGGCATGACGGTGCAAGGCGTGGCGATGCACACGCTCACGCGCGGCGCGCTCGCCTGGACCGACGGCGAACTGCGGGCCGTGCGCGGCGCCGGCCGTTACCTGAAGCGCCCGCCGAACGGCGCCTACTTCGACGCGATTCGCGTAGCCAACAAGCGCAAGGAGCCGCATCCGGTGGAGCGGTAAGCGATTCGCAATCCAACGGGCGGCGCCGTTTTCCAACGCGGCGCCGGCCGTTTTTCAATGCCGCGCGTTCGCCGCGGCAGCACCCCTCTCGCGTTTTCCCCGATGGCGCGCGGCATAGGTTCCGTGTTGCGATGCATCCCGCGTCTGTCCTATCTGCTGTAGAGTTGAAATCCACGTCACACCAGAGGCCTTGGCTGTTCGCTTAGCACGCAAGCGCATATCGATCGGAAACCTGATCCTTTGTAAAAACGCAGGCCGTTTGCTACAGTCCGCCCACTCTGCGGGCGCAAGCGCCGGCGGGGACTGTCCAACACAAGACTCAGCCACGGACGTGGCACATTTGACGGAGCCGCCTGATGAAATCGATTCGTTCCATTCTGCTGATCGCGTTGTTCCAGGCCGTGGCCGTGAGCTCCGCATTCGCCGCCGATGAACTTGCGCAGATCAAATCCGCCGGCGTATTCCGGATCGGCACCGAAGGCACCTATGCGCCGTTCACGTACCACGATGAATCGGGCAAGCTGACCGGCTTCGACGTCGAAATCGGCACGGCGATCGCGCAACGTCTTGGCGTCAAGCCGCAATTCGTCGAAGGCAAGTGGGACGGTCTGATCGCCGGTCTCGACGTGAACCGTTACGACGCGGTGATCAACGAAGTGGCCGTGACCGACGCGCGCAAGGCCAAATACGATTTCTCCGACCCGTACATCACTTCGCACGCGGCGCTGATCGTGCAGTCGAACAACACCACGATCAAGAACTTCGACGACCTGAAGGGCAAGAAGTCGGCCAACACGCTGACCAGCAACTTCGGCAAGATCGCGGCCGCGCACGGCGCGGAAGTCATCCCCGTGCAGGGCTTCAATGAGTCGATCGATCTGCTGACCTCGGGCCGCGTCGATGCCACGGTCAACGACTCGCTGTCGTTCCTCGACTTCAAAAAGCACAAGCCGGACGCGAAGGTGAAGATCGCCGCGCTCGATACGTCGAGCGACAGCAGCGACAAGTCCGCCGTGCTGATTCGCAAGGGCAGCCCGGAATTGCAGGCCGCGATCAACAAGGCGCTCGCCGACATCAAGAAAGACGGCACCTACGCGAAGATCTCGCAGAAGTATTTCGGCAAAGACGTCTCCCAGTAAACGCCTTCCGCGAGTCTGAATCATGCCGGCATGGTTGCATCTGATGGCGCAGTCGCTGTGGCCCCTGCTGTATGCGGGGCTCGTGTTTACCGTGCCGCTCACGCTGATATCGTTCGCGATCGGACT
The DNA here is from genome assembly GCF_046027355.1 of Paraburkholderia sediminicola. Taxonomy (GTDB): domain Bacteria; phylum Pseudomonadota; class Gammaproteobacteria; order Burkholderiales; family Burkholderiaceae; genus Paraburkholderia; species Paraburkholderia sediminicola_B. The sequence continues at coordinate 107,866 of NZ_JAQQEK010000009.1, forward strand.
CGCGTTGGCGTTCCTCGTCGCGCTGGTGCGCCTGTTCGGGCCGAAGTGGGCCGTGGCGATCGTGCGCTTCTACGTGTGGCTGTTTCGCGGCTCGCCATTGCTCGTGCAACTGTTCGTGATCTTCTACGGCTTGCCGAACGTGGGCATCGTGCTCGATCCGTTGACGGCGGCGATCATCGGCTTCTCGCTGAATGTCGGCGCGTATAACTCCGAAGTGATACGCGGCGTGATCGAGTCGATTCCGAAAGGGCAGTGGGAGGCGGCGTATTCAATGGGGATGACGCGCGAGCAGGCGTTGCGTCGCGCGATCCTGCCGCAAGCGGCGCGCGTCGCGTTACCGCCGTTGTCCAATTCGTTTATCGCGCTGGTGAAGGACACCTCGTTGGCCGCGGTGCTGACCGTGCCTGAGGTGTTTCAGGCGGCGCAGCGGATCGCGTCGGTGACTTACGAGCCGCTGATTCTGTACACGGAAGCTGCACTGGTTTATCTGGTGTTCAGTTCGGTGTTGTCGTCGGCGCAAGTGAGGCTCGAGCGCAAGTTCGGCCGCCACGCACTTTTCCAGGCAGGCAACTGATGATCCGACTGGAAAAAATCGACAAGTACTTCGGCGGCCAGCAGGTACTCAACTCGGTCGATCTTCAACTCGCCTCGGGCAATGTCACCGCGTTGATCGGTCCGTCGGGCAGCGGCAAGAGCACACTCTTGCGTTGCGTGAATCTGCTCGAGATTCCCGAGTCCGGTTCGCTCGAACTCGGCGATCAGCGGCTGGAATTCAGCCGCGACCACCGGCCCTCGCGCGAAACGGTGCTGACGATTCGTCGCCGCACGGGCATGGTGTTTCAGAATTTCCAGCTCTTCCCGCATCTGACGGTGCGGCAGAACGTGATGGAAGGCCTGGTGACCGTGTTGAAGTGGGACAAGGACAAGGCGCGGGCTCGCGCGGATGAGTTGCTGGAGAAGGTCGGCATCGCGCAGAAGGCAGACGCATGGCCTTCGACGCTGTCCGGTGGTCAACAACAGCGTGTGGCGATTGCGCGGGCGTTGGCGCCATCGCCGGAAGTGCTGTTGTGCGATGAGCCGACCTCGGCGCTCGACCCTGGCCTCGCCGCGGAAGTGGTGGAGGTGCTCAAGCAGCTCGCCACCGAAGGCATGACCATGCTGATGGCCACGCACGATTTGCGGCTCGCCGCGACGATCGCGCGTGACGTGGTGTTTCTGAATAACGGCGTGGTGGTGGAGGCCGGGCCGTCGCGCGAGATCTTCATGCAGCCGCGTGCGCCGGAAACCGAGCGGTTCGTGTCGACGTTGACGCACAGTCTGCCGGATGAATGGACTCAATGAGGCGGATCTGAAATGCAATAACGCGGGATTGCCGCAATGCGGCGGGATAAAAAAGGGGGCGTCGTCAAAACGCCCCCTTCGCACATAACCGCTACAAATCTGTCACCGGCCGCAGAGAACCTTAGACGCCCACGCTCTCCGTGGCATCGTTCATCGCGGCGTCAAAGAAGCTTTCCTTCGCCTGCGTATTGACACGCGCATAAGCGCGATTCACGCCGCTGATCACCGCGCGAATCGACGCCGTCACCAGATTGGCATCGATGCCGACGCCGAACGCGCTGCCGGTCACATCGGCACCGGCCATTTCGGCGACCGCCACCGCGCGGGCATCCGCACCCTGCGTCAACGCGCGCTCTTCATAATGCTGAATCCGCACCGGCACGCCGATCGCGTGCATCAACGCGTCGAGCGGGCCATTGCCTTCGCCGGTCAACACGCGCCGCGTGCCGTTGATGTCGACCGTGAGTTTGATGTGCTCACGCCCTTCGCGTTCGGACAGGCTGTGGCCGACGTAGTGGATCGGCGCCGTGTTCTGCACATATTCCTGCTGGAACAATTCCCAGATCTGCGCGGACGTGACTTCCTGGCCGCTGTCGTCGGTGAAGCGCTGCACGGCCGAGCTGAAGTCCACCTGCAGGCGGCGCGGCAGCACGACGCCATAACCCTGCTCGAGCAAATAGGCAATGCCGCCTTTGCCCGACTGACTGTTCACGCGAATCACCGAATCGTACGTGCGGCCGAGATCGGCCGGATCGATCGGCATATAGGGCACTTCCCAGACCGCGTCCGGTTTCTGCACCGCGAAGCCCTTCTTGATTGCGTCCTGATGCGAGCCCGAGAAGGCCGTGAACACCAGATCGCCGACATACGGATGACGCGGATGGATCGGCAACTGCGTGCATTCTTCCGCGGTACGGGCGACTTCGTTGATGTTCGAGAAGTCGAGGCCCGGATCGACGCCCTGCGTGTACAGGTTCAACGCGAGCGTGACGAGGTCCACGTTGCCCGTGCGCTCGCCGTTGCCGAACAGGCAGCCCTCGATGCGATCCGCGCCGGCCATGACAGCGAGTTCAGCAGCCGCCACTGCGGTGCCACGATCGTTATGCGGATGCACGGAGATGAACAGCGAATCGCGGCGCTTGAGATTGCGGTGCATCCACTCGATCTGGTCCGCGTAGATATTCGGCGTGGACATTTCGACGGTGGCCGGCAGGTTGACGATGGCCTTGTGTTCCGGCGTCGGTTGCCAGATGTCGAACACGGCGTCGCAGACTTCCTTGGCGAATTCGATTTCGGTGCCGCTGAACACTTCCGGGCTGTACTGGAACGTGAAGCGCGTTTCCGGCGTGGCATCGGCGATGCGCTTCATCGTGCGGGCAGCGTTTTGCGCCAGTTCCTTCACGCCGCTCTTTTCCAGATTGAAGACGATCTTGCGGAATTCCGGCGCGGTCGCGTTGTACAGATGGACGATGGCGCGCGGCACGCCACGCAAGGATTCGAAGGTGCGCTCGATCAGGTCGTCGCGCGCTTGCGTCAAGACTTCGATCGTGACGTCGTCGGGGATATGGCCGCCTTCGATCAACTCACGCACGAAATTGAAGTCGGTCTGCGAAGCGGACGGAAACGCGACTTCGATTTCCTTGAAGCCGATCTGCACCAGCGTCTTGAACATGCGCGTCTTGCGCTGCGCGTCCATCGGCTCGAAGAGCGACTGATTGCCGTCGCGCAGGTCGGTGCTCATCCAGATCGGCGGGTGCGTGATGGTGCGCGACGGCCACTGGCGATCCGTCAAGTTGATGGGCTTGAACGAGCGGTATTTGGTTGCAGGGTTCTTCAACATTTTCATCATCCGTGGGTGAGACCAGATAGCTGGGAGTCGACCGGACGACGAAAAGACATAACTGGGCCGCCGGTCGGAAACCGGGGCTGGGTCAGTTACTGGGGAATTGAGCGGTGCTTCGGGTGGTTCAGATGGAAGCGCGCAGCAGCAGACCTAGCCCGGTAGAGGGGGCTAGTAGTAGCGATAGGATGGTCTGGGCGCGGTACATGGTGCGCAATAGGAACATATTATTGGGACGGCGTCAAGCGCCGTCCCCATGCGGAGCGAGATCAGTGCGCCGGTTTCACGAAGCGCAAGGTCATGCGGTCCGATTCACCGATGGCCGCATATTTGGCCCGATCGACGTCGCCGCCCTCGAAGGTCGGCGGCAATGACCAGACGCCGTTGGGGTAGTTTTTGGTGTCGCGCGGGTTGGCGTTGACTTCGCTCCTGCCGGCCAGTTCGAAGCCGGCCGCCCGCGCGTGCTCGATCACGTAGTCTTCCGTCACGTAGCCGGTGTCGATGGTCTGTTGCAGCGAGGTACCCGGCGCTGCACGGTGTTCCTCGACGCCGAGCACGCCGCCCGGTTTGAGCGCCGCATAGAAGGCGCGCAGGTTCGCGTCGATCTGACCGTCCTTGATCCAGTTATGGATATTGCGGAAGGTCAGCACCTCGTCGACGCTGGCATTGGCCGGAAAACCGCTGAACTGGCCGGCGTGCAGCGTGCCGACCACGACGTTGCCGTAGACGGCGGGCGTGGCCGCCAGTTTGCGCGCGAACGCGGCCCGATTGGCCTGTGCCTCCGCCGACGGCGCACCCTGCGGGCCGTCGTACTGCGCCTCGTAGAGCTTGCCGTGGTCGTGCAGATACGGCGCCAGGATCTCCGTGTACCAGCCGCCGCCCGGCGCAATCTCCAGCACGCTTTGCGACGGCGCGAGTTCGAAGAATTGCAGCGTTTCCTTCGGATGGCGGTAGACGTCGCGGGCGCGGGCCTTGTCGCCGCGCTGTGGTCCGGAGATTGCGGCATCGAGCTGTGCCGGACTGGCCGAAGCAGAGGCAGACGCTGACGCGGAAGTCGAGGCCGATGGGCCGGCGCAGGCCGCCAGCAGCAGCGTTGCGGTCAGTGCCGCGAGCGTGGTGCGCGGCGCGCGAGCTTGAAGATTGGGTCGAAGGTTCATGACGTCCATTATCGGGCGCGATCGCGCGGGAAGGAAATCGGTAATCGGCATAAGGATAGGTGCTCGCTGGATTTGCGTGGCTGCCGCCGCGGCCCGGAATAAAAGACCGTGCCCGCCAGTTTCGCTGTTTACCGCGACTTGCGCTTAGGTCGCCGAATCCGAAGCGCGGCGTGGCGCGTATAAATGGTGTGATCAGCGTTGGCTGTCGCGCGGGCTTGTTGTGTGTCGGGCGCGACTTGATCCCCTTCATTTCATTTTGCTGGAGGCAGGTATGAAACGAACATCGACGATGTCGCGGGTAGGGCGGGTTTTACTGTGCGCGGCCGCGTGCGCGATTGCGGCGCAGGCGGGGGCGCAGGGTCTGAGTCCGCAGGACGATATGAACGCGCCGCAAAACAGCACGCGTTTGATGCCGAATGCGGCGCGCGGCAGCGAATATCCGACGCACGGCAACCAGCAGGCAGGCGAAATGAACCTGAATCCGACCGACCCGCGCGCGCAACTGGTCAACGGTTTGCCGAATCACACCAATTCCGGCGGTTATGGTTCACCGCTCGCCGGCGTGCGCACCTACGTGCAACCGCAAATGCCGTCGAATTGATCGCTCGCGCGGACGACGGTCGTGCCGCATCGCGCGTTGGACTGCAGCGCATCCCTGCACAGACCGTGTTCTTCAATTGAGATTTTTTCGGATGATGGCCGCGTGTGGCCCACATACGGGCACGCGTCAGAGTCCGAACACGATCCGCAGCGTATCGTTCTGCGCGATCACCGCGACGCCGATGATCACCAGGATCAGCGGTAGCAGCGCGGTGCCATGGCGCCGGATCGGCGCGCCCAGCAACGGATGCTCCACGAGCCACACCGCGCCGGCGCACCAGAGCCCGATCATCACGATGAAGACGAGCGAGATGAACGCGCCCTCGCTGTGCGAATGGCTGGCGTACAAGGGCACATAGACGGCGAGATTGTCGGAACCGTTGGCGACGGCCACGCAGGCGATAGTCCACCAGGATGAGGTGCGGCGTGCGGGCGGTGGGGTGGTGGGAGCGGGCTGGCTCGCCTGATTCGCTGCCTTGGCCGCGTCAGGTGCACTAGCCGAATGCCCCGAGCTGGCCGGCCCGGACGATGCGCGTGGCCCCGTTCCGGTTCGCGCCGTTTCTTCCTGCTGTGCGTTGACGGGACCAAAGCGCTCCCACGCTTTGCCGAGCCCCACGCCGATCGGCAAAATGCCGAGCAAACCGACATAACCAGCCGGCAAGTGCTTGAGCAATGCGGCGAGCAGCATCGATCCCACGATCAAGGCCAGCGAGCCGGCATACTGCCCGGCGATCACTCGACGCCGCTCGTCGCCGGCTTCCGCCAGGAAGGCGAGCAGCACGAACAGGTTGTCGATGTTGGTGGCGGTGTAACCCGCGATGGCGAGCAGGGCAAGGCTGAACATGCGGGAAAGCCGGTCGGCACACAGTGAGAAAGCGTGACAAGGCGAAGCGATGTGCGTCGCGAAGCCCCGTCGCAAAGTCGGCAGCGCGCCGATCGGATGGCGGCCGGTCAACACGATGCCGATGTGGGCCGCCGCGGTCAAGCGGTCACTGGGTTTCGGGCGCGCCGGATGCGCGGTGAAAGTGTCGATCGCCATACGCGGCCCGCGCGCTGCCGGCGCTCGAGGTCGGTGCCGCTCAAGCAGGCCGTAAGCTACAATTGCCGACGGCTTGAAAAACGGAACACCAATGAAGATTCGGATTCTCTCTATCGCCTGCGTCATGACCGCTTCTGCGCTGCTGGCGGCCTGCACGACCGTCTATAAGAACACGGACGCGTGCGAGCAGTTGATGCGAAGCAAGCTGGCCGAAACGTCGTCGGATCCGCTGAAGATCACTCATGCGGGCGCGGGTATCTATGGCTCGCGAGTGGTGGTTGAAGGATCGATCGAGCATGTGGGAGTCCCCGCGTCCGCGGCGGGTGCAGCCAGTGCGCCGCTTGCGGCTTCGGGTGCGCCGGCGGCTTCCGTTGTGACTGCTGTGACTGCTGGGGGAGCAGGTGCATCAGATGCATCGGCAACAGCGCTTTCGCTTAAGTCTGCCAAACCTCAGAAGACCGTCACGCCAGCGGCCGCGGAGTGCACTTTCCACGGGCCGACGCTGGACGTGTTCAACTGGCTGGCGCCGGCTGATCTTGTAACGGCGAGCCCCAACGCGACCGAGTAGCGTATCGGCGGACGCGTACGGCGGCCCGGCACCGGATAATCTCGTGACGCCGGCCATCGTGCGACGGGGTAGCGCACTGAGCGGCGCCGAACCTCAAACCCTCTCTTCTTCCTTGCGCCGGCGTTGCTTTCCCCGCACCCGTTCCAGCACACATTCACCGAACGCCTGCGGCCGCCCTTCAAAGCAACGTTCCACTGCCCGCGTATCGATTAAACGCTGCCGCAAGGCTGTGCGCTCGCCATGCGCGTCGATCATCCGCACGGCGGCGGCGATGTAATCCTCGACGCTCTCCGCCGTGGCCCACGACGGCATGCCCACACGTTCGAACAGCGCGCCGTCGATCCGCTCGAACACTTCCGGCCCGCGCTTGCAGATGCCGGGCAAGCCCAGCGTGAGCGCGTCGACGATGCCGTTGGTATTGCCGAACGGAAACGGGCTGAGAAACAGATCGGAGCGATTGACGCGCGCCAGATAGCCCGCGTATTCGCGAAAGCCGTGCACGACGGCGCGCGGCAGTGTCTGGCGGATCACCTCGCGCATGCGCTCGAGCGGCAAACCGAAGGGCACGCCGCTCATGAAGTGAAACTGGACCGGCGTCGCCGTGCGCGCGCCGATCTCACGGCATGCTCCGAGAAAGCCGGGGTTGAGCTTCATCGCGCTGGCCGTGATGACGATCTCCAACGTTTCGCGTGACGGCGGAATCTCGGCGACGATGTTCGGCAGCGCCACCGACGGCCGGTACGGTTGGCCGTCTTTCGGCAGCTTCATCAAACGTTCGCTGAAGCAGGCGGGATCGCCGACATAGTCTTCCTCGACGCTGACGTAGTCGATCTTGTCGGAGTGAGTCGTGGCCGGGTGGCCGAGGCCGGCGATCTGCAGCGGCGCAATACGCAGATTCGACATGAACACCGTGAGCGCGAACATGCCGACGCTCGGCATATAGAGCACGTCAGGCTGTTCCGCCTCGGCAAAGTCGCGAATCGTTTTCAGACATTCGCCGATATATTCCGGCTCCTCCAGTTCGATGAAACGGTCGAACACCGCGCGTCCAATATCGTCGATGGCGTAACCGAAGCCGAAGGCCACCACTTCGAAATGCTCGCGCGCGGCTTCGAGCGTGCGCGAGTGCGTGCGGTAGATCGAATGGGCGCCGCCGAACCACTCGAGCACAACCACCATCAGCGGTTTTTTGCCATGCTGCTTGCGGCTTTTCGCGCGGGCTGGGTTCGCCGCGGAAATGTCGGTCAGCCCTAATTGATCCAGCTTGCGCCGCACCAGCGCGTTGATGTCCCGCTTGATCTCGTGCCGACGCGGCGTGTCCGCGTAGCTGCAGAACATATAGGCGTTGTGCAGCAGGGCGGTCGGCAGATCGTCGAGGTCGTCGATCTGCCGCAGTTTGCCGGGTAGCCATTCCATCAGCGCTTCGCGCTTGATATGCGCGTTCGCCGAACCCTTGAAGACCGGCGCCAGCAAAACGAGGGCAAGACAGGCGGCGAGCGATTTGTCGTACGCCCACAGCGCGGCGAAGTCGAGTTCCAGTTCGGACTCGGTCGAGTAGAGCGTGCAGAGCTTTTCGATGAAGCTGTCGCCGGACAGAAACTCGGCGTTGTCCGCGCCACGCGGATTCAGGTAACGGGCCACATGGTCCGCATTGCCGAACGGCGTGCAGGCGAACACGAGTCCGACCCATTCGTGCAGTGTCAGAAGCAATCTGAAACACTCGGGCGGCAACTGGAACGTCGGGTCGGCGAACAGCGTCGACGCCGCGCTCGCGAGCCGTGTGCAGAAGCGCTTGCGTTGCTCGTCAGGCGGCAGCTCGGCGATGCCCGAGGCAAGAAAGCTGCCGTCCAGTTCGCCGCGCTTCTGCTGAAGGAGCGCCAGCGCGGCAATGAACTGGATCACGGCTTTGACATGCTGCCGCGTGTAGACGAGCTGCTCGAAATGATCGAGCGAAAAAGTGGGTTCTTCCATCTGCCGACAATTCCAGGATTTGCATGACTAACTAATTGGGATGGAGTTAGCCGGAAGGTGAAATTATCTCAGCCGATGCGTACCAAATCTGTCCGCCAGGTGGTTTTGAGAAATTTCGGCGTCGAAAGAAGCCGTCCGTTCAGAACGCGTAGTAAGGCCCCGGGCCCGCCGACGTCTCGCGCGAGGCGATCGCCGTATAGACGCGTCGTCCGAAGAAGAATGGCAAGCCCCAGCCGAAACCGCTGCTGGCCACGCCGGCCAGATTGTTGAAAGCGTTATTCGACGACGCGAACAGCGCGCTCGAATTGCCGATCGCGAACGACACCGTGTTCGACGCGCCGTCCGTACCGGTGATCGCGGCGTTCGCGGCTTGAATCGAAGCCGGGCAGTACCAGAAGCCGCACCGCGGAAACTGGCTAGTCTGGAAGAACAGCCCGTTCGAGCCGCTGTCGACATAGCTCTGCGAATAAGTCTGTCCACCGCTCGTGGTGACGATGTAGCCCGTCACCGAATTCGCCTTGAGGACGCTGGCGCCGTTCAGCGTGTTGTTGGCCTGGGTGCCGATGCCGAAGATCATCGAACCCGATACGCTGGCCGCGCCGGCATCGGCGATGGCCGGCAGGTCGATCACCACGCCGTTGTTGTCGAGCGCAAAGCGGCTGACCGGGTTGGTCACCTGCTGCGCCAGCGCTTGCGTGCTGGCGAGGCAGGCGCCACCGGCGTCGCAACTGTAGTACCAGCGCGGCAGCGCGGCGTTGACGCAGCCGCCGCCGCAGTCGGCCGCGAACAGGCCCACGCCGAGAATGCCGTTCGAGCGCAAGCCGGCCACCGTCTGCATGGCGCGGCCGGAGCCCGCGCAGTCGGCGGGCACGGTGGGCACCGCCGGGTCGGCGATCGTCTGGATCGGGATCGACGCGGCCAACTGGCCGGCCATGCGCACGTCCGCGCTGCGCACCGCGCCCCAGGTGTAGCCGCCGCCGAACACCGCGCATTCGCCAGCGACTCCGCTGCCCGACGCGACTGCCTCGAGCGGCAGGGCTGCCGGCAGTGCGGACGCGAGAATCCGCAGGCCGTGCGAACCGGTGTCGACCTGGATGTTGTCGATCGTCGCGCAATTGCTGGTGGCGGGCTGGCAGACGGTGATGCTCGTCGTCAGCATGTTGCGCGTCAGACCCGGTGCGGCGGTGACGGCGATCGGCTGGACGTTCGGTGTATTCGACTGCGGCACGGAGGCGGTCGGGCTCGCGCTCGAGGCGGCAGGCGGCGCGGCGGCTACCGGCGCGCTGCCAGCGCCCGGGCTGCTGGCCGGGGCGGCCGCGCCAGTCTGGGATGTTGCGGCCGGCGAACCTCCGCCACCGCCGCATCCCGCGAAGGCGGCGCAAGCCAGCAGAAGGGCATAAAGGGGAAGGGCGGATTTCATGGCGTGGTCAGTGCTCGTCGAGGCGTGGTGGCGATGCTGGTGCTGAGTGCTTGTGCTTGCGCATCACTGAAAATCGTCAGTCGTGACGCCGGGCGGCAGCGCCGCGGGCAGCCATGCGCGGCCCACGTAGCCGCGCATCGGGCCGCCGGATTCCACGATCACGTCCGGCCGCGCCACGCGCGACACATGCAGATTGCCGTCCGCCGTCGCCGTGGCGGCGCCGATGCGATACGAGGCGGCGTACTTTCCGAGCAGCGCGCGCAGGTCTGGCATGGTTGGGCCTTGCCACGCGTAGGCGATGATCTGGCCGGTGTTCGTCGCGTACTCGTTGATGGTCGTGTTGCCCGCGTCGGTCAGCGTGCGCATGCGCAGCGCCCCGTTCAACATGGCGCGCGGCGCGCTCGCGCTCGCATCCGCCTGAGCCGGCATGGCGCCGCCCAATTCGGCGCGCGCGTCGAGGCTCGCGCATAACGCGGCAACCGCGATCGCCGAGGCAGCGAGATTCGGGGTAAGGGTAGGCAAGGGCATGTCGGTCGGTCCCGTGGATGGAGGGCTCAAAGGCTTCTTGAGTTGTCCATTTCAAGATATCACTCGGGTTTTCAGACCGTTATCTGAAGCGGCATTCAGTCAATTTCGATATATCAAAATTGACTCGGCGAAGGCCGCGGAAAGTGCTGTCGAATCAATGATCTGACGATCACGTAGGGCGCATCTGACAGCCCATTGGGAAGTGTGGGCAATTGTTAAATTTGCCGCGCGCTGGGCCATTTTCAGGCGCGAAAACTAGGCTGTTGCGACTCACGGAAACGTTGACGGAAGAGGCGCTTCGGTATCCTTCGCACGCGTCAATCCCGCGTCGTTTGCGCACGTCTCACGGTGCTCAATTCACGGGCAAACCCGGGTTTTTGCACATGACTCGCCGGGATCGGTAAAATGTTGGGTTGATCCACGGAAACTTGCCGTGGCGTAGCGGAAGGATTCCCCGAACATGACTGATCTTCGTCTTACCAAGCGGTTTGCAGTAATGCTGATGGCAGGCGGTCTGGTCGCCGGCTGCGGCACCTCGTCGCCGACCAAAGTCGACTACAAGAGCGACTCGAAATCGAAGCAAGTGTCACTTGCCGTACCGCCGAACATGATCGATGAGACGGCCGATCAGCGTTCGTTGCCCCCGCAGGGCGGCGAAACCTCGTTGTCCACGCTCAAGCAGGTTCAGGCGCAAGCCCCGTCGGCCAATTCCGTGGTGGTGGCGCCGGCGGTCAACGGCATGCATATCCAGCGCGACGGCACGGAAAGCTGGCTCGTCATCGACAACAAGGCGCCCGACCAGGCATGGGCGCAGATCCGCCGCTTCTGGCAGGAACAGGGCTTCCTGCTGGTGGTCGACCAGCGCGACAAGGGCGTGATGGAAACCGACTGGAACGAAACCCACGCGCAGATCAACGAAGGCCTGATCCGCAACACGCTGTCCAAGGCCATGGGCAACAGCTACGTGACCTCGGAGCGCAACAAGTACCGCACGCGTCTGGAAACGGCGCCGAACGGCGGCACGTACGTGTTCATCAGCCAGAAGGGCATGCGTGAGGCGCTGACCGGCACGAACAACGATTCGAGCACGTGGGTGGCGAAGCCGAACGATCCGGGCCTCGAACAGGAATATCTGAAGCGGTTGATGGCAGCGTTGGCGCTGGCCGATTCGCGCACGAAACCGGCTGACGCGCAAAACGCCGACCTGTCGGCCGGCGCGCAAACGGCGCCGAACGCGGCCACGGCGGGCGCCAAGTCGGCCGCTGCGGCCACGGCGGCGCAAAACGTCGCGTTGTCCGCCCAGCAACCCATGCCGGATGCGGACTCGGCGAACAACACCGACGCGCAGCTCTCGTCGACGGAGCTCACGCTCGGCGAGCCGTACGACCGCGCATGGTTGCGCGTGGGCCTCGCGCTCGACCGCAGCAACTTCACTGTCGACGATCGCGACCTGACCCGCGGCCTGTACTTCGTGCGCTACGTCGATCCGAAGGATATGACATCGGCCGAACAAGGCTTCTGGAGCCAGGTTTTCCACGGCAAGAAGGAAAAAGTTGCCAAGCAGTATCTGGTGAACGTGCGCGCGGTGACGCCTAACCAGACGCGCGTGGCCGTGGTCGACGACAAGGGCACGATCGACCAGAGCCCGCAGGCCAAGCAGATCATGAGTCTGATGGCCGACCAGTTGCACTAAGGCTGCAGCAGGCTGGACGCTGTCTGAAAACCCGCCCGGGGATCACGCCGGGCGGGTTTTTTTACGCTCTAGTTTTCAGGCGGTGCGTGGCCGGCAAGACATCGTCCAATGCGCGCGCACGTCTTTTGCTTGAATTCCTGAATACCGGTCCGAACCGGAATTCGACGGGAGATGGCCATGTTCGACGTGATTCCTTACTGGATGTGGGCGGCGAGCTTGCTCGTCCTGGCGCTTGTATGCGGCGCGGCTTTGAGCCCGCGTGAATCGCGGCCGCCGGCCGGCTTGCGGGTTCGGCATGGCGCGACGCAGCGCACGAAATGGCCGATGCCTTGAAACCGTCTCACCGATGCGGCCGCCTCGTGCGGCCGCATGTAACGTGACGTTACCCCGGTGACGTAACTTTCCAAGCCTCCCTCCGCTGAAAAGTCTATAAAAATCAAGCGGTTGACGTTGGTTGGTAGCGGTTTAACAAAACTGGCACTCAAGCTGCTCTTATAGCCTCATGGGGCCGGATTGAGTGATCCGACGTGAGTTCGCAGCGAATCTCGATCGACGATCCCAAGCCATTCCAGCATCGGCCGACGAACCGATGCTTCGCCCGATGACGGCCTGCGCGCGTGGCGCGCGGCCTCGGTGGCCCGGTCGCCTATCCTCGTGGGGCGACGGTTTCGCCCGCACGCCCGATGGAGTGCGGGCTATTTTTTTGTCCGTGGGATTCGTTGCGGCGCCGGCGGGATAGCCAAAGGGATAAGAGTCGGCGACGCCGGGCAAGCGTCGCGCGAAATGAAGCTGAAGCGGGTTTCAGGTATCGGCGCGGCGCGTGCCGATCCACGGCAGACGCTTGATCACGCCGGTGGCGAGCGCAGTGCCGACCAGAATCACGCCGCAACCTTCCAGCATGCCGGGCGAGACGCTTTCGCCGAGAAACAGCGCGCCCCACAGAATGCCGAAGATCGGAATGACGAAGGTCACCGTAATCGCGCGCGCCGGTCCGACCACCGCGATCAGATGGAAGAACAGCATATACGCGACGCCGGTACAGGCGACGCCGAGCGCGATCACCGCGCCCCATGCGTGCAGCGAGATCGGCGCCGCCGGCCAGTAGATCACGGCGAGCGGCAGCAACACGATGGTGGCGCCGGTCATCGTGCCGGTGGCGACGGTGAGCGCGTCGACGCCAGTCAGGTGGCGCTTGGTGTAGTTGGCGGCGATGCCATACAGCAGCGTGGCGCCGAGCGCGGCGCCGGCCGCGAGCGCGGTGGTGAGCGGGGTGGCCGGCGTGCCGTTCGGCGCGGCGATCTGATCCCACACCAGCATCAACACGCCGAGAAAGCCGATCACCAGACCGAGCGTGCGCAGCGCGCTCAGTCTGTCGCGCAGCCACAGAAAGCCGACCAGCGCGCCCCACAGCGGCGTGCTCGCATTGATCACGGACGTGACGCCCGCCGACAGCGTCAACTCCGCATAGGCGAACAGGCAGAAGGGCGCCGCCGAATTCAGAATGCCGACGACCAGCAGCGGGAAGGCCCGGGTGCGCAGGATCGTCGCGGATTGGCGCAGCGGGCGTCGCGCGAGCAGCACGATCGCGAGAAAGGCCGCGCCGATGCCGACGCGCAGCGCCATCAACGGCGCCACGCCGAAGTCGGTGACGCCGACGCGGATAAACAGGAACGAGGCGCCCCACAGGGCGGCGAGGATCAGCAACTGCAGCAGGTTTTTAGCATTCATCGTGGTGGCGCCGCGCGCGGTTGAGTCGAGACGCCTGCGCATCGTAGCAGCGCAATCGTGCGAAACGTTTCACGCTGGAATGAAACGGCAAGATCTGGGAGAGGAAAGGCGTCTGTAATTGTCCATCGTAAGCGCAGCGACGGCTTGCGCAAAACGAGCAATTCTCACGCTGATGTGAGAAATAGTACGATCAAGGCGGTGGGACGGGGCTGAAACGCTTGGGCAGGCGAGGAGCCTGAGCGAAAATCGTGAATTATTTTGCGGCAGCGCATCAGTCGCGAATGGCAGGTGCGTTCATCCTCGCATCGCCGAAGCGGCACGCGCTGGAGAGCGCGCGGCCGCCGGTTAGCGACAGTGGGTCAATCAGGCGGGTTGTGGAAGCCGGGCAACCCGCCCAACGCGCCTCAATGCGGAATCATCCACTGCAGGTAATTCTGCTGCAGCCACACCAGCACACCAAGCAGCACCGTCAACAGAATCGAATGCTTGAAGGTTTTGGCGAACACCACGCCTTCCTTGCCTTTGAGTTCGGTGGTCGCCACCCCGGTCGAGATGTTCTGCGGCGAGATCATCTTGCCCATCACGCCGCCCGACGAATTCGTCGCCGCCATCAGAATCGGGTTGAGGTTCAGCTGATTGGCCGCCACCACCTGCAGGTTGCCGAACAGCGCGTTGCCCGACGTGTCGCTGCCGGACAGGAACACCGCGACCCAGCCGAGGAACGCCGACACCAGCGGAAAGAACGGCCCGACCGACGCGACGCCCAGCCCGAGCGTGTACGTGAGCCCCGAGTAGTTCATCAGATACGCGAGCCCGACGATGGTCGCCACCGTCAGGATGGCTATGCGCGTCTGCACCCACGTGTCGGCGATGGCCGCGCCGAACTCGCGCGGGCTCAGTTTGACCACGAACGCGGTGATCAGCGCGGCGACGAGTATCGCCGTGCCGGTGGCGAGCGGCTGGAAGTCCCACACCGCGCCGTACGGCGTGTTGTACAGCGTGATGAACACGGCCTTGTCGAGCCCGGGCCACGGCACCTTGACGTCGCCGATCAGGAAGATTTTCGCCACGGTCCAGACGATCACGACCACCGACACGATGATCCACGGATACCAGCCCTGGCCGCCGCCGATCTTGCCGCGCACTTCGCCCACACGGTCGATGTTGACCGCGAACTTCGGATCCGCCGCGGGCTTCCAGACGCGCAGGAAGGCGATCGTCAGAATGAGCGAGACCATCGACGACAACACGTCGGTCAGGCTGTAGTTCACGTAGTTCGAGGCGACGAACTGCGTCAGAGCGAAGCTCGCGCCCGACACCAGCAGCACCGGCCACACCCGCAGCATGTTGCGAAAGCCCGCATAGACGCCGATCACGTAGAAGGGCAACAGGAAAGCGAAGAACGGCAACTGGCGGCCGACCATCTTGGCGAGCGAATCGGCCGGCAGGTGCGTGACCGCGCCGAGCACGGTGATCGGAACGCCGAGCGCGCCGAAGGCGACCGGCGCGGTATTGAAGATCAGCGTGAAGGTGAGTGCTTCGAGCGTGGGAAAGCCGAGCAGAATCAGCAGCGAACTGGTGATGGCAACCGGCGTGCCGAAGCCGGAAATCCCTTCGAGCAGCGCGCCGAACGAAAACCCGATGACCACCAGCACCACGCGCCGGTCGTTCGGCAGGTTGTCGATCATCCACATGCGAAAGGCCGCGAAGCGGCCTGAGCGCTGCGAGATGTTGTAAAGCAGGATCGCCGTGAACACGATCCACATGACCGGCCAGCAGGCGAACACCGCGCCGGCGACCACCGAATCGACCGCGAGTCCTACCGGAAACTGCCAGACAAGGACCGCCACGATCAAGCCGACGATCAACCCCGCGAGCGAGGCCTGCCATGCCGGCCGGCGCGCCCAGCCAAGCAGAAGCAACACGACGATGATCGGCAATGCCGCGACGAGGAACGAGGGCAATAGCGAATTGCCGACCGGAGTGAGTAGTTGGTGAAACATCACGTCTCCTTCGTTGTTGTTAGGACTCGACGCGGCACCACGCACTACGGAGCGCGTCGCTATGGCAGGACGGATGGGCGTCCGCGGCACATGGGAGCGGCCGGGATCGCTTATTTAAACGGGTACTGAGTGTGGCTTACCAAGCATAGAACCCAGTCGGGCTGCGTCAAGAAGGGAAACTACGGGCGAAGCAGACGGGCGCTGGGAGCGCGTCTTGCGCGGGCTGGGCCGCGCGCGATGTCGTGGAGGCACCGCACGGCGGGAATTTGCCGCGCGAGCGCGTCGTGAAAGTCCAGTCAGGTTGAATCGTGCAGGCGGGCGTTAGTGCCAATGGCCGTGGCCACCCCATCCACCACCACCGTGACCGCCCCAGTAACCACCAAAACCGACGCCGATCGAGACCGACGGTCCGTACCAACCCGGATAGCCGTAGTAAGCTGGGTAGACCGGCGGCGGATAGTAGACGGGAGCCGGTGCCACATAAACGGGCGGGGCGGCGACCGCGTAAGTCGGCGGCGGGCCTTGCTGACCCGTCTGCGCCTGTTGCAGCTGCTGCGCTTGCTGCTGCTGTTGCGCCGCGGAGTAATCGTCTTGCCCGACCGGTACTGCCTGCTGGGTTCCCGCAGCGGGGACCGTCGCGTAATACGGCGAGTAGCCCGCCGGATAGTAACCATACGGGTAATAGCACCCGGACAATGTCAGAACACAGACCGCGCCACCGAGCGCCATGCCTGTTTGCGAAAGACGAGGAAGAGACTGGGAAAAGCGCAGCGGCAACCGCTGGCCGATCGCACACACCGTGTTGATGAGGCGGGACTTCATGACGCGCTCCTGGTTGAATCGAACGCCGCCATTGGGGCGTCACGGCACCAGCTTACGCCGGCGTGGCGCCAACAGGATTGCAAAACCGTAACGGCTTATTTCACCTCATTGCAGCGCATCGAACGAAACGATTGAATTGCGCGATCGAACTGCGGAACTGCGTAGTGCGCGCCTGCATGAGACGCGCGGCCGGTTAAATGTGGCGTGGGCGGAGCATCGCTCAACCCACGCTCGCATCACATCTGACGCATGTCGTGCGCTTTACTTGCCGACCTCATGCCCGATGACGCCGCCCGCCGCCGCGCCGCCGAGCGTCGACAGCGCGTTGCCTCCAACGGCCGCGCCCGCCGCGCCACCCAAGCCCGCGCCGATTGCCGTATCGCGTCCCTGACGGCTCATGCCTTCACATGCGGAAAGACTCACCACGACGGCCACGATGGCCGCGAACGTACCGATTTGACGTATCGATTTCATGATGTCGACTCCAGTAGTTATGGTTGGAAGTACTCCCACCCCTTGCATTTGATGTTATCGCCGCATCCCGTATCCGGATGGTTGCGCCTGTCAGCGAACCGACGGTTTCGTAATCAAATGTTTCCCTTCACCCAGCATGCTGCGTGCCCGGACTCGATAAACGCAAAAGCCCGCCAGTGGCGGGCTTCGATGCTGCAATGCAGTGGTCTGGCGGATCGAGTGGCGTAACAATGACGCTCGATCCGCGACCCGAACCTTACTGCCGCTGATAAATCTCAGCGCCTTTCTTCATGAACTCGATCGACTTCACTTCCATGCCTTTCTTCAGCGCTTCGTCGTCGGTGACGCCTTGTTGCGCGGCGAACTCGCGCACGTCCTGAGTGATCTTCATCGAGCAGAAGTGCGGGCCACACATCGAGCAGAAGTGCGCGACCTTGGCCGAGTCCTTCGGCAGCGTTTCGTCGTGGAATTCGCGCGCCTTGTCCGGATCGAGACCGAGGTTGAACTGGTCTTCCCAACGGAATTCGAAACGCGCCTTGGAGAGCGCGTTATCACGCACCTGCGCACCCGGATGGCCCTTCGCCAGATCGGCGGCGTGCGCGGCGAGCTTGTAGGTGATGATGCCGGTCTTGACGTCATCCTTGTTCGGCAGCCCAAGGTGTTCCTTCGGGGTGACATAGCAGAGCATGGCCGTGCCGAACCAGCCGATCATCGCGGCGCCAATGCCCGACGTGATGTGGTCGTAGCCCGGCGCGATGTCGGTGGTCAACGGTCCGAGCGTGTAGAACGGCGCTTCGTCACACCATTCCAGTTGCAGGTCCATGTTCTCCTTGATGAGCTGCATCGGCACGTGGCCGGGGCCTTCGATCATGGTCTGCACGTCGTGCTTCCACGCGATCTGCGTGAGTTCGCCGAGCGTCTTCAGTTCGCCGAGCTGCGCTTCGTCGTTGGCGTCGTAGATCGAGCCGGGACGCAGGCCGTCGCCGAGCGAGAAGGCCACGTCATACGCCTTCATGATTTCGCAGATGTCTTCGAAGTGCTCGTACAGGAAGCTTTCCTTGTGGTGAGCCAGGCACCACTTCGCCATGATCGAGCCGCCGCGCGAGACGATGCCGGTCATGCGCTTGGCCGTCAGCGGCACGTATTGCAGACGCACGCCCGCGTGAATCGTGAAGTAGTCGACGCCTTGCTCGGCCTGTTCGATCAGCGTGTCGCGGAAGATTTCCCACGTCAGGTCTTCGGCCTTGCCGTTGACCTTTTCGAGCGCCTGATAGATCGGCACCGTGCCGATCGGCACCGGCGAATTGCGGATGATCCACTCGCGCGTTTCGTGGATGTGCTTGCCGGTGGAGAGATCCATCACCGTATCGCCGCCCCAGCGGATCGCCCACGTCATCTTGTCGACTTCCTCGCCGATGGAGGACGTCACCGCCGAGTTGCCGATGTTCGCATTCACCTTCACGAGGAAGTTGCGGCCGATGATCATCGGCTCGCTTTCCGGGTGGTTGATGTTGTTCGGGATGATCGCGCGGCCGCGCGCCACTTCCTCGCGCACGAACTCCGGCGTGATCGCCGTGAGGCCGTTCGGACCGAACGCGCTCGCACCGAACGCCTGGCCCGGATGCTGGCGGCCCATCATCGCTGCGAGCTTTTCGCCGTTCGGGCCGCTCGTCTTCAGGCTCTCCAGATACTCGGCGCGGCGCTGGTTCTCGCGGATCGCGATGTATTCCATTTCCGGCGTGATGATGCCTTGACGCGCGTAATGCATCTGCGAGACGTTCTTGCCGGCGATCGCGCGGCGCGGCGTGCGATGCAGGCCCTTGAAGCGCAGATCCGCGGTGGCCGTGTCGGCGGCGCGTTCGCGGCTGAAGTCGCTCGACAGGCCGGTCAGCGCTTCCGTGTCGCCGCGTTCTTCGATCCAGGCCTGGCGCAGTGCGGGCAGACCGGCGCGGATGTCGATTTTCGCTTCCGGATCCGAGTAGGGGCCCGACGTATCGTAGACATAGACCGGCGGGTTCTTCTCTCCGCCGAAGCTGTCGGGCGTGTCGGCCTGCGAGATTTCGCGCATCGGCACGCGGATATCGGGACGCGAGCCGGTCACGTAGACCTTGCGGGAATTCGGCAGCGGCGCGACAGCGGCTTCGTCGACGTGAGCGTCGGCGGAAAGGAACTTCGGATTGGCGTTCATCTATATCTCCTGTGTCGACCGGAGTTGGCGCTTTAGCGCTTACTCCGGTCCCATGCACAGCACGGCGTTATGGGGGCGGCTAAGCAGGAGACGAGACGGAAGTTGTCGGAAATCGCGAGAGGTGAGGCGTTAAAGCTGGGGTGCGAGATCCGTACGCTTCCCTGCGCTGGCATTATCCAGATCAGGTTCAAAGGGTATTTCTCACCCACGCAGCACGGACCTCCAACCTCCGTGCGACGCAGGACCCCCGCGTTAGCAGCGCACACGATACACCGGTCGCCCGCTGCTTGGCAACCCATCTTGAAAAGTCGGATGACGGAAATAATAGCGGGCCGCCACGTACTTTTCTTGTACGGACGGGGCAGCCGGAGATGACGCGGCAAAAGTTTTGCGTTGCGCGCGAGCGTTGCTTACAGCGTGAAATCGTCGGCGGCTTCGGGTTGAAACAGGATCTTTTCCAGCTTCAGCACTTTCTCCGTGCCGCTCGGCGGCGTGAAGCGGATGCGCTCACCGCGTTTGGCGCCGAGCAGGGCGAGGCCTGCGGGCGAGAACACATTCAGGCGGCCGTGCGCGAAGTCCGCATTGGGCGGATAGACCACCGTCCAGGTCATGTGCTCGCCGCTGGTTTCGTCGACCAGCGTGGCTTGCGAGTTCATCGTGACGACGTTGGCCGGAATCTCGCGTGACTCGACGATCACGGCGCGTTCCAGCACGTCGTCGAGCATGTCCTGCAAACGCGTGTCGGCGCCGGGCGCGGCCGCATGTTTCTCGAGACGGGCGACGTCGAGTTCGGTGAGGTAACAGGTTTTCGTCTTTTTCACGAGGGGTACTCCAATTCGATCTGCATTTTGAGGGAACAGCGTGCGGATGAGATCGGCCCGGAGCCCGACAACGCGGCTCAGGCAATGGAGCGAGCAGCGTTAAATCGGGCGCCGGGCGGCGTGGAGCGGGAGCGTTCGGGACGGCTCGCCGGCGCGACACGGCGTGAGTTCCGCGCGCGCGCAACCGGTTGCGCGACGGGGGCGCAAGCGGGAGAAGGCACGGGAATTCGGAAAGCGCATCGAGGTAGCCGGCAGGTAGCGAAAGAGAGTGGAGAGGGCGCCGCCATCAATCTGAATGGGCGCGATCGAAAGCTCAATGTTAGCACGGGGTCGTGCGTCTCTCGACGCGTTCCAGTTTGAAGAAAAAAGTTGCAAACGGACTGTCATAACCGGCCGTGCGGTTCGACAAACGTGCAGATCCTGATCGGAGCACGTCATGCAAACCGCCGGACCCCGCCGAGACTATCGGCTCTTCACCCGAATCGTCGCGCTCGCTCTTGCGCTGACCACGCTCGCGGCCAGCGGCCTCGCGACCGCGGCCAGCGCCGTCTGCAGCGCGCACAGCCCGGCGCATCGCGTGGCGCTGGTCGAGTTGTACAGCAGCGAAGGCTGCAACAGCTGCCCGCCCGCCGATAACTGGCTGAGCCAATGGAAAAACAGCGGCGCGACCGAAAGCATCGTGCCGTTGGCGCTCCACGTGGACTATTGGAACAGCCTCGGCTGGACTGACCGCTTCTCGCAACGTCGCTTCACCGAACGTCAGCAAGCGCTCACCGATCTTGCCGGTGGGCACACCATCTACACGCCGGAAATCTTTGTCTCCGGACGCGAACTGCGTAGCTGGTCGCAACCCGACAGTTTCCAGAGCCGCATCGGCAAGGTCGTCGCCGAGCCTGCGCAAGCGAATGTCGCGCTGGAGCTCAAAGCGCAGCAGACGCCGGGCGCATTCAATGTCGCGGCGCAATTCACCAGCAAGGCAGCGGACACGGCAGGCCAACTGGACGCCTACCTCGCCGTTTATGAAAACTCGCTGAGCTCGCAAGTCGGCGCCGGCGAAAACAGCGGCGTCACCTTACATCACGAACGAGTCGTGCGGCAATGGATCGGTCCGGTGCCGCTGGTCGCGGGCAACGCGCAGATCCGCCGCGATATCCGCATCCAGGACGGCGCCGCGGATGCCAACGTCAACGCGCCCGCCGACCGCTTCGGCGTGGTCGCCTTCGTCGAAAACGCGGCGACCGGCGATGTCCTGCAGGTGGCCGAACTGGCCGCGTGCCATTGATCGTGGCGTCTTGCTTCACAGGAGAGTTTCATGGCAACCCATCATGCACTTCGCGACACTGTGCCGTCGGCCAAGCCGAAAAAAAGCGGTGCGATCCATCCGCTGTGGGTGCGTCTCACGCATTGGCTCAACGCGCTCGCGGCCATCCTGATGATGCTCTCGGGCTGGCGCATCTACGACGCCTCGCCGATCTTCCCCGCGTTCCGTTTTCCGACCGGCATCACGCTCGGCGGCTGGCTCGGCGGCGCGCTGCAGTGGCATTTCGCGGCGATGTGGCTGCTGGTCTTCAACGGCTTGCTGTATCTCGCGTTGAACCTCGCGAGCGGGCGTTTCGTGCGCAAGTTCCTGCCGGTGTCGCCGCGTGCCGTGCTGCACGATTTCATCGCCGCGTTGAGCGGCAAGCTCTCGCACGCCGACTTGCGCGTCTACAACGCGGTGCAGAAATTCGCCTACCTGTTCGTGGTTTGCGATCTGATCGTGCTGGTGCTCTCGGGTCTCGCGATCTGGAAGTCGGTGCAGTTTCCGCTGCTGCGCGAACTGATGGGCGGCTACGACAACGCGCGCATCGTCCACTTCTGCGCGATGTCGCTGATGGCTGCGTTCATCGCCGTGCATCTGGTGATGGTAGCGCTCGTGCCGCGCTCGCTGCTCGCCATGTTGCGCGGACGCTGAGCCATTTATCCGCTGAAGCGAACGTTACGGATATCGAATCATGAACAAACCCGCTCGAAACTCAACTCACTCTGTTGGCCAGAAGCTCGACCGCGAATCAATCCTGATCGACGCCCGCCGCGAACTCGCGATGCCGTCGCGGCGCCTGTTCGGCAAACGGCTTTTGACACTCGGCGGCCTGTCGATGCTGACCAGCTGCTCGCTCACCGATGACGACTCGGTCAACACGTTTCTCACCGCCGTCTCGCGCCTGAACGACCGCGCGCAAGCCGCGCTGTTCGATCCGAAGCAACTTGCGCCGACCTACACCGAAGCGCAGATCACGCGGCCGTTTCCGTTCAACGCGTTCTACGGTATCGACGACGTGCCCGAGGTGAACGGCGCCGACTACCGGCTGAAGATCAGCGGACTCGTGACCGGCCAGCGCGTCTGGTCCTTGCCCGAGCTATACGCGCTGCCGCACGCCGAGCAGATCACGCGGCATATCTGCGTGGAAGGGTGGAGCGCGATCGGCCGCTGGGGCGGCACGCCGTTCAGCGACTTTCTGCGGCGCATCGGCGCGGACACGAGTGCCAAATACGTCGGCTTCAAATGCGCCGACGACTACTACGAAAGCATCGACATGCCGACCGCGCTGCATCCGCAAACGCTGCTCACCTTTTCGTACGACGGCGAGCGTCTGCCCGCGAAATACGGCTTCCCGATGAAGCTGCGCATGCCGACCAAGCTCGGCTACAAGAATCCGAAGCACATCGTCGAGATGTTCGTCACCAACACGTACCCCGGCGGCTATTGGGTCGACCAGGGCTACAACTGGTTCGGAGGCTCCTGACGCGCGCGGGTCGGCGCCGCTGAAACGGCTGCGCGACCCCGGGCGGCAGAGGCTTCGGAAACACGCCGGCTATCGGAATGGCCGGTTCTGATTCATCCACAACTCACGGAGTCATCTCATGAAAAAGTTCGCAATCGCAGCACTCGCCGTCGCTCTCCTCACCAGCGGCGGCGCTGCGTTCGCCCAGGCAAGCGGCGCCATGTCCAACGATGCGATGTCGAAGGACACCATGTCGAAGGATTCCATGTCCAAAGACAGCATGTCGAAGGACGGCATGAAGAAGGACACGATGAAGCACGACAAGATGAAAAAGGGCGACGCGATGGGCATGAAGCACGAAGCGTCGGGCGCCATGGCCAACTGAGCCGCCCTGACGATGCAAGCTGCATAGCTCGAACGCGCCGTTGGTCGGCGCAACAGAAAAGCCGGGGCACGTCCCCGGCTTTCTGTTGCAAGTACGCCAAAAAGTTACGATTCTTTCAAGCGACGCGGTGGGCGCTTACTGCATAATGCGATGCGCGCCAAACATTCGGCGCGTGTTCGCCGTGGCTCGATTGCTCTCGATCGCCGCGGCGTTGTGGCCCCATTGGCCATCTATCGTCCTTCCGTTCCACCGACATGTCCGCCAGCCTCGCCCGTCAGACCGCATCGCCGATGCGGTGTCCGCCATCCCGCCACAGGGTCTTTAGCGGGGGCGCAGCACCTCGAGCGGCATGGGCGGGTTGAACGCATGTCGCTGCAACTCCCAAGCCGTTTTCCGCGTGGTTTCCCGATCCGTCTGCCGCAGTCGCGCAACGGGCAGATCGCGCTCGCGCTCGCCGTCGTCTATCTCGTGTGGGGTTCGACGTATCTCGCCGTGCACGTCGCGCTGGGTTCGTTCCCGCCGCTGCTGCTCTCGGGGCTGCGTAATCTGTTCGCCGGCATAGGGCTGTTCGTGTTCGCGGCGCGCCGCAATCCGGTCTGGCCGAGCGCCGCCGAGATCCGCAATGCGGGCCTCGTCGGCACCATGCTGGTCGGTTTGTCGAGCGGCATGCTCGCCTATGGGATGCGCACCGTCGGCACCGGCACCGCGGCGGTGATGGTCGCGACCGTGCCGCTGTTCGCGACAGTGATCGCGGCGGTGGCGGGGCGCAAGATCGGCCGGGGCGAGTGGTTCGCGGTCGGCCTCGGTCTGGTCGGCATTGCGATTCTCAGCCACGGCGACAGCGCGCCCGGCTCGGCGGGCGGCAGCCTGGCGATTCTGTGCGGCGCGCTTTTCTGGGCGGGCGGCGCGCATCTGGCCGGTCGTCTGAAGCTGCCTTCGGACCTGTTTCTGTCGACGTCGCTGCAAATCGGCCTGGGCGGCGCGATGTCGACGCTGGTCGCGTGGGTCTCGGGCGAGCGGATGCTCGAGGTGCATTTTCTGCCGATGCTGGCGTTCATCTACCTGATGCTGATCGGGACGATGGCCGCCTATGTCGCGTACGGTTTTCTGATCCGGCACACCAGCCCGATCATCGCCAGCAGTTGCATGTATGTGAATCCGGTGGTGGCCGTGGCGCTTGGCGCGCTGCTGCTCGGCGAGCCGGTGACTCACGCCACGGTGATCGCGACGATCGTGATTCTGGCGAGCGTCGGGCTGTCTTTCTGGTTCGATTACCGGAAGAAGGGGCGCGCCTGAGTTGTGCCTGAAGCGGGCGACGGCCGGTTACAGCGCCGCCGCCACTTCAGCGCCTTCGCGAATCGCGCGCTTTGCGTCCAGTTCGGTCGCGACCTTCGCACCGCCGATCACGTGATAACGCGGACCGTTACTCTGATCCGACTTGCTCGTCTTCGCGTCTGCCGCCGTCTGCGGATGCAGATCGCGCAGCGATTCCTGCCCCGCGCACACGACGATCGTGTCCACTTCCAGCCACTCGTCGACGCCGCCGCGCTCGATCTTCAAGCCGCCTGCGCTGATCTCCCGATACGACACACCGTCGAGCATCTTCACACCGTTTCTCGCCAACGTCGCGCGATGCACCCAGCCGGAAGTCTTGCCGAGTCCCATACCGAGTTTGCCGGCCTTGCGCTGCAACAACCAGATCTGCCGTGGCGGCTGCGCCGGCGCGGGCGGTTTCAGGCCGCCGCGTTCCCGCACGGCAAGATCGACACCCCATTCGTCGAGCCACGCATCGCGGGGCATCGGCAGCGGCTCGCCCGCGCGATGCAGCAGAAACTCGCTGACGTCGAAGCCGATGCCGCCCGCGCCGATCACGGCGACGCGCTGCCCGACCGGCGCGCCGCGCAGCACGTCGACATAGGACAGCACGTTCGGCCCGTCGATGCCGGCAATCGCTGGCCGCCGTGGCACGATGCCGGTGGCGATGATCACGTCGTCGTAAGCGCCGGCGGCGAGCAGCGCGGGATCGACGCGCGTGTCGAGGCGCACGTCGACGCGGTGGCGCTGCAACTGGCTCTGAAAATAGCGGATCGTCTCGCTGAACTCTTCCTTGCCCGGCACGCACATCGCCAGCTTGAACTGACCGCCGATCGTTGCACTCGCATCGAACAGTGTCACGCGATGCCCACGCGCGGCCGCCACGGTCGCCGCCGACAATCCCGCCGGACCCGCGCCGACGACCGCGACTGAACGCGCGGCCTGCGCTCCGGCGACCGGGCGGTAGACCAGTTCGGTTTCGCGTCCCGCGCGTGGATTGACGAGGCACGTGGCGCGCTGGTTCTTGAACGTGTGATCGAGACAGGCCTGATTGCAGGCGATACAGGTGTTGATCTCCTGCGTGCGTCCCTCGGCGGTCTTCACGACGAACTCGGGATCAGCCAGCAGCGGCCGCGCCATCGACACCAGATCGCCGGCGCCTTGTGCGAGCAGTGCCTCGGCGACGTCGGGCGTATTGATGCGGTTCGACACGATCACCGGCACGTTGACGGCGGCCTTCAATCGCGCGCTCAGCGCGGAGAAAGCGGCGCGCGGCACCGAGGTCACGATGGTCGGTACTCGCGCTTCGTGCCAGCCGATGCCGGTGTTGAACATTGTCACGCCGGCGGCTTCAAGCGCCCGGGCGACCTGCACGGTTTCGTCCCACGTATTGCCGCCTTCCACCAGATCGATCAACGAGATCCGGTACACGACGATAAAGCGTTCGCCGCACACCGCGCGCACCCGCTCGACGATCTCGCGCGCGAGCCGCAGCCGGTTTTCGATGCTGCCGCCGTACGCGTCGGTGCGTCGATTGGTGCGTGGGCAGAGGAACTGGTTGAGCAGATAGCCTTCGCTGCCCATGATCTCGATGCCGTCATAGCCCGCGCGCTGAGCGAGGCGCGCGCAGCGCGCGTAGTCGCGCACGGTCTTCGCAATGCCGGCGATGCTCAGCGCGCGCGGCTTGAACTTCGAGATCGGCGATTTGATCGCCGACGCGGAGACGACGAACGGTTGATAGCCATAGCGGCCCGCATGGAGGATCTGCAGCGCGATCTTGCCGCCTTCGGCATGCACGGCCTCGGTCAACTTCCGATGATTGCGCAAATCGAACACGGAATTCAGCGTGCCGCCGAATGGCAACAGCCAACCCTCGCGATTTGGCGAGATCCCGCCCGTGACGATCAGGCCGACGCCACCCTTCGCGCGCTCGCGGAAATACGCGGCCAGCTTCGGGTAGTTCCAGAAGCGGTCCTCCATGCCGGTGTGCATCGAACCCATCACCACGCGGTTGCGCAAGCGAGTGAAGCCGAGGTCGAGTTCGGCGAGTAAGTGTTGGTAAGACATGCGGAGGGCCGTGTAAGTATTGGACGCGCACGAACAATACACCGGCCGCCGTGCCATCCCTCCGAGGAAAAATTCTAATCCTCGCAACGCATTGCTCCGTAAGACATTCTTCAGCCGCCACAAGCCATATCGAAGCCTGCGGCACACGCATTGCTCGAACCGAGCGTCCATCGACACGGACCGCGCCGTTGGGACAGGAGGCGCGATGTGCAGCAGGGATGGGAGGGGGTGCTCCGTTTCGCAGAGCTGGCTTGAACCGTTCGTATGACCAACGAACAAGGCGCCAGACAGCGTGTTGTGCGAAGCGGGACGTCCACAAAATCAATGGGCCGCGAGCCCGACAAATCGATATAGGCGAACATAATGAAACTGATCCGAACCATGGTGGCGATGACTGCCGTTGCATCCGTTCTGAGCGCTTGCGGTGGTGGTTCCGATGACGTGGGTAAGGAGCTCGGGCTGACCAATCCGGAGATCCATTTCATCCATGCGATTCCCAGCGGCCCGGCAGTCGACTTTCTCGTGAACGGCACCGCGCCCTCGGGACAGACGAACATCAGCTATAAGGGTGTGACGAACCTCACCAATATCAACACGGGCGCGACCACGGTCGCTTACTCGGCAACCGGCACGAAGACGGCGCTCGCGAGCGGCAGCTTTCCGGATGTCGCGAAGGGCCACGAATACACTGTGCTCGCTTTGCCGGGTCTGGCCGCGCCGGACATCGGCCTGATCGACGATCCGTTCGACAAGGGCCTGCTCTCGAATAGCGCGCGTCTGCGCGGCTTCAACGCGTCGGCGAACGCGACCAACCTCGACCTGTATCTGGTCCAGTCCACTTCCACCGACATCACCAACGTCTCGCCGACGATGGCCGGTGTGGCCTTCAAGAACGCGGTGCCGGCGAGCGGCCAGGATTCGATCTATGTGTCCGGCGGCACCTACGTGCTGATCGCGACCGCGGCCGGCAGCAAGACGCCGATCTTCCAGTCGACGGCCTTCACGCTGTCGAACAATGCCGACTGGCTGGTGACGTCGGTGCCGATCGCCGGTGCGCTGAGCCAGCTCGTGCCGGGCCAGATCCATCTGCTGGTCGCGCAGAACGGCAACACGCAAACGCCGAGCGTCGAGTTGACGAATACGCTGAACGGGCAATAAGCGCCAACAAAGGCGGCTCGCTAAGCGCATGCGATAGGCGGCAAGTCCTGGGGAGGACGGGGCGGCGATCCACGCGAGTGGGTCGCCGTTTTGTTTGCGGGGTCGGCAAACAACTGCGGCTCGGACAAAGACCCACGGATTCAGCGCCCGCCCGCGAGGAAGCCCGAAAGCGAGCGCACAAAAAAACCCGCCACGGTTTCCCGCGACGGGCTCTCACTATCCTGCAATCCAGGCGCTGCAAAGCGCCGGGCGTCTGCCTTGTTTTAAGCTGCTTACTTGGCCTTTTCAGCCGAGTTCGTGATGGCGCCGCCACCCTTCGAAATATCCTGCCCAGCCCCCGCCATCGTGTTGCAACCGGCGAGCGCAGCTGTCCCTGCAATGAGAAGCAAAGCGATCAGTCGATTCATGAAAGTTCTCCTTGTCGAGAATGCATTGGTTGACGTGCCCATGTTGTACGGCACGCGCCAGCTGAGCTAGCTGTCGTCCGACCGGGGCTTACGCCAGTCGATCCGGTCTGATTGCATGGTAAAAAAAGGGCGGGGGCGGCGCTGTCGGCTGGGTTGCGATTTTATTGTAGGCGCGCTCCGGTGTTTGCGTCGGCGCACTCCTACAAGCTTCTGCGAGGCCTTGCTAGACGGACGTTCGCGAAGGCGTCGCCGGCGGCAGATCGACCGACGGCGTCGCGGTGCTGACGCTCGGCATCTCCACATGGATGTCGGTGCCGTTCGGCACGCCGCGCCGGATGTCGAAGCGCCCGCCGTGCGCGGCGACGCGCTGGCGCATGCCGAGCAGCCCGTGGGTGTGCGTGCGCTTCAGATCGGCCGGCATGATGCCGACGCCGTTGTCAGCGATATGCAGCGCCACCTGGCCGTCGCCGACCTGCAAGGCGATCGATACCTTCGAAGCTCGCGCGTACTTGGCGGCATTGGTGAGCGACTCCTGCGCGACGCGGAACAGCGCGATTTCCGTCTGCTCGTCGAGCTTGATGTCGTCGGCGGGCAGGTGCAGTTCGAGCGTCCAGTTGTTGCGCTGCGCGGCTTCGTCGGCGAGCGTGCGCAATGCGGTGACGAGCCCGAAGTTCGCCAGCACCGTGGGCCGCATGTCTTCGATGATGCGCCGCTTGAGCGCGATGCCCTGGTCGAGATTGGCGAGCGCCCGTTTGAGTTTCTCGGAGATGTCCGGCTCGCTGTCCTTCAGCTTGCGGTTGGCCCACGCCACATCCATTTTGCTGGCGGTCAGAATCGCGCCGAGTTCGTCGTGCAGCTCGCGCGCGAGCTGGGTCTTCTCGTTTTCGCTGACCGCCTGCAAGTGCCAGCCGAGCGCCTCGAGCTGCCGGGTGCGTTCGTTGACGAGCTGGTCGAGGCCTTCCTGTTGTGTGATCAATTGACGCTGCACCCGCGCCTGACGATCGATCTGAATGCCGAGATTGCGAAACAGCAGAATGAACAGCACGATGTTCAGCGCCGACAGACCCGCCGCGCACAGCGTGGAGATGCGCTGATCGCCACGGCTCGCGGCCAGCGCGTGTTGCGCCCGGCGCTCCTCGTTGTCGCGCAGCAGCGAAAGCGTGCTATCCACCAGCGACGCGTCGGCCGGATTCGCCTCGCTCGCGCTGCCGCAGGCGGACAGATCGAGCGGATGCGGCGCCGCACGCTGCAGCGCGGACGCGCCCGCGCCGATCCGCGCCTCGATCAGCGCGAGAATCTGCGTGAAACTGGCCAGCTCGGCGCTGTCCGCTTTGCCGCTGCGGTAGAAGCCGTTCAACTGCTGTTCGCTCTGGCGGATGCTCACCGCGGTCGCGCAGAACTCGTGCGCGGTGGCGTCCCGCTTCGTCAGAAGAAAATCGCTTTGGTGGGCGCTCAGGCGCGATAACTGGCTCGCGAGCGTGCTCAGTTGCACGGTGACGTCGCGCGCCTCGAGCGCGGTCTCGTATTCGGCGGCAATGCGCTGACGGGCGGTCTCGAGAATCACGAGGCCGCCCACGGTAATGACGATCGCCACCGTCATGGCGATCGCCCAACTGCGATTGCGCATCCAGTCGCTCAGCCGGGCGGCGGCCCCAGGATTGCCCGCGTCCGGCTCGTTCTGCACATTTGGCACATTCGGCTCCTCTGATGGGGCATCAGTGTAACGTCCGCCGCGTTCGGCGACGGTGCCGCTTGTCGCGCGGCCGTCGCGGTGCGGCACGCAGGCGGGGTGTGGCGAACACGCTCACCGTAACGCTGCCGTAATCCAATGTAAGCGGATTCTCACACGAAAACCGGCGTGCGTCGGAATGCGCCTCGCGTCGCTGATCGATAGGATGGACCTGATCGTTCAATCATGTTTCGGGAGGAAGCCATCATGCTGAAATGGGCGTTGTTCTTCGCCGTCATCGCGGTGATCGCCGGTCTTCTCGGCTTTACCGGTGTCGCGGCGGGCGCGGCGGCGATCGCGAAGTTCCTGTTCATCGTGTTTGTGATTCTGTGCGTGGTGTTCCTCGTGCTGGGCTTCGTGGTGACGAAAAAGATCGTCGATTAGCGCTGCTCAATGAGGAAGTCGCGAGCCGCGTCTTCGAAGGTGGAAGAACGGTTCGCCAGTCAATGTCGTGCGCCAGTGCCACGCGGATACAACAAGAAGGAGAGTCGCCATGCTTCACTATGCCATCGTCTTTTTCGTGATTGCGATCATCGCCGCCGTGTTCGGCTTTACCGGCATTGCGGCGGGTGCGGCCGAAATTGCAAAGATCCTGTTCTACATTTTCCTCGTCGTATTCGTGGTCACGCTGCTGCTCGGCGTATTCCGAACGTAGACGGGTGGTCATTCGCAGCAATCATTCCTTGTGCCGGCGCATCAGGCGCGATTCGTGCGAGATGCGCAGTTCCCCCCAATACCGGATAAAGGAGAAATTCAATGTCGAAATCACCTGGCGCCCAGAGCGCGGCATCTCAATCTCGCGATCCGTTCGTGATGGACCTTAAAAAGATCCGCGAAGACGCACGCAAGCACATGTCCGACGGTCCGGTCACGCAGACCTATGGCGCGGATCGCGAGACGGTGCTGAAGCTGTGCAACGACGCTCTGGCCACCGAAATCGTCTGCGTGCTGCGCTACAAGCGGCATCACTTCATGGCGAAGGGCATCAACTCCGAGGCCGTGGCGGCGGAGTTCGCTCAACATGCCGCGGAGGAGCAGCAACACGCCGACAGCATCGCCGAGCGGATCGTGCAACTCGGCGGCGAGCCGGATTTCGCGCCGGACGGTTTGAAGACGCGCTCGCATTCGGAATACAAGGAAGGCGAGAACCTCACGGACATGATCAAGGAGAACCTGATCGCCGAGCGGATTGCGATCGACACGTACCGCGAGATCATTCGCTACCTCGGTGATAAGGACGTGACGACGCGCCGTATGTTCGAAGAGATTCTTGCCGTCGAAGAAGAGCATGCCGACGATATGGCGGATTTGCTCGCAGGCCGTGAGTAAGCGGCGGCGCAAAAAAACGTAGAACGTAGAAGCGAAGGACGCATGGAAGGAACGTAGCACGACGGCAAACGGCAGCGGTGCCTCACCGCTGCTGCAGCCGGTTCAAGGCAGCGTGGCGGACGACGCAGCGGGCGCGGGTGGGTCTGGAACGGTTCCCGCGCCGGCATGCGCCGCCCGGTTTTCCGAATCCGGCAGAAATCATGCCGGAGATCATTACAATGTCTGCTTTGGAGCGATTCCATTGCACGGACACCCAAACCGATGATTCGAGTGTTGATAGCTGACGATCATGCGATCGTCCGAGGTGGCTTCAAACAGTTCGTCGCTGACGAGCCGGATATGTGCGTCGCTGCCGAAGCGGCCACCGGCGACGAAACCATCCGCCTCGTGCGCGAGCAGGCTTTCGACGTGGTGCTGCTCGACATCGCGATGCCGGACAAGAACGGCATCGACACCTTGCGCGTGATCAAGCAGGTGCGTCCTGAACAGGGCGTGCTGATTCTGTCGGGCTATCCGGAGAGTCAGTACGCGATCAATCTGCTGCGCGCGGGCGCGAACGGTTATCTGAACAAGGACTGCGAGCCCGAGGAGATCGTGCGGGCGATTCGCGCGGTGGCGCGCGGGCATCGTTACCTCTCCGAGGCGGTCGCGGACACGCTCGCCGACAATCTCGACAAGCCGGCGGGGCGTCCGCACGAAGCGCTCTCCGAGCGCGAGTTCCAGATTTTCTGCAAGCTCGCGGCGGGGCAGATTCCCACCGAGATCGCGGAGGAATTGCATTTGTCCGTGAAGACGGTGAGCACTTACCGGGCTCGCGTGCTGGAGAAGATGCGGTTGGCGAACAATGCCGATCTGACTTATTACGCGATCAAGAACGGCTTGATCGAATAGTGGACGATCGAGATATTCCGATGAACAGCGAATCGAACCCTGTTGCCGAGTCAGCCCAACACACGCCGTTGCGTGTGTTGCTGATCGAGGATTCGCCGCTGATCCGCAGAAGCCTCGTGGAAACGATCGACGCCTCCGGTCTGCTGAAGGTCGCCGCATACGCGGATTCCGCGGATCAGGCTATTGCGCTCTTAAGCGACGAGTCCTTCGATGCGGTGATCGTCGACCTGCAATTGAAGCAGGGCTCGGGCGTTCCGGTCCTCGCTTACTTGCAGCGTGAAGGATTGATCGACAGGGTGTTCGCCGCGGTGCTGACCAATCATGCCTTGCCCGCGTATCGGGAGCGCTGCGAGCAATATGGCGTGCGTCACTTCTACGACAAGTCGTTTGAATTCGACCGGGTGATCGACGCGCTGCACGAATATGCGTATGCGCGAAGCAGCAAATAGGCGCTCCGCGCAGCGCGGATAACGCGCTAGCCTTTAGCGCGTGTCGGGAGCGCCAGATGATTCCACGCCGCCAGCCCCGCGAATACGATCCCGGCCACACTCACACCAATCCACCCAAACGCCGGCCAGACCACTGCGCCGACACCGGAGCCGAGTGCTCCGCCAATGAAATACGCCACCATGTACACCGTATTCACGCGGCTGCGCGCATCCGGCTTGAGTGCGTAGATGCGCGACTGATTGGAAATCTGCGCGGCCTGCACGCCGATATCGAGAATGATCACGCCGACCACGAGGCCGGCGATGCTCGTCCCCGATACGCCGAATACGACGAACGAAATCGCCACCAGCACGATCGACAAGGTGATGATCGCACGCGGTCCGCGTCGATCGGAAAACTTGCCGGCGAGCGGCGCGGCCATCGCGCCTGCCGCGCCGACGATACCGAATAGCCCGGCCGCCTGTGGCCCGAGATGAAACGGCGCGCCGGCCAGCAGCAAGGCCAGCACCGACCAGAAAATGCTGAACGCCGCGAACATGGCCGCGCCGGTGAGCGACGCTTCGCGCAGGTCGCGATGCTCGACGATCAGATGCCACATCGAGACCAGCAGCTTGCCGTATGGCAGCGTCGACGTCGGCTGGCTCTTGGGCAGACGCAGAATGATGACCGCCGCCAGCACCAGCAACGCGACCACCGACGCGCCGAAGACCGCGCGCCAGCCGAAATATTCAGCGATCAAGCCCGACGCCGTTCGCGCCAGCAAAATCCCCAGCAGCAATCCGCTCATCACTGTGCCGACCGCGTGGCCGCGTTCGGACGGCGGTGCGAGTTCCGCCGCGAACGGCACCGCTTGTTGCGCGATGGTGGCGAGCACGCCGATCGCCAGACTCGCGACGATCAGCACGGTCAGCGTCGGCGCCGCGGCCGCCACGACCAGTGCGACGCAAATGGCGGCGATCTGCAACAGGATCAGACGACGCCGGTCGAAACGGTCGCCGAGCGGCGCAAGCAGCAGCATGCCGGCCGCGTAGCCGAGTTGCGTGACGGCCGGCACCGCGCCGACCCACGACGCACTGCGCGGAAACGACTGCCGGAAGTCGTCGAGCAGCGGCTGGTTGTAATAGATGTTCGCAACCGAGACACCGGCAATGGTGGCGAGCAGAAACAGCAGACCGCGCAACGACCGGTCGGCGGAAGCGGGAGTGGACGCGTTGGAAGTGGACATGAGAGGGGACAGTCGACGGACCGGCCCATGCGCGGTCCTCAAGCGTGCCGATCATACCGGAGCACGGCGGATCGTGCTGACGGCGGCGAGCGCGTGGCAGGGCTGGCCACCGATCGCCTGGCAATGCCTTGCCGACAAAATGAGATGGTCGTTTGGCTTTCGTTCGTAGAATCGGCGCGCCTTATCCGACCGACGACTACAAGAACGACTCCATGAACTCGATCACGAAACACGAGCCTCGACGCATCGGCGGCTGGCTGCTCATCGCCTTGTTGTGCCTCACGGCGTGGGCGCTCCATACCGCGATCGCGATGCGCGATCCGCTCAAACTCATGCTCGAATGGGAAGTGCTGGCCGTGTTCGCGCGGCCCGACACGCACGGCTGGTATCGCACCGTGATCGTGATGGTGGGCTGCGACGTGCTCACGAGCGTGTTCATCGTCGCGGGCACGGGCTGGCTGGCGTTGCTTGTCTGGCGCAAGTCGGCGCGTTTCACCGTGCATATCCAGGCGTGGCTGCTGGCGATTGTCGTG
The DNA here is from genome assembly GCF_046027355.1 of Paraburkholderia sediminicola. Lineage (GTDB taxonomy): Bacteria > Pseudomonadota > Gammaproteobacteria > Burkholderiales > Burkholderiaceae > Paraburkholderia > Paraburkholderia sediminicola_B. The sequence continues at coordinate 142,312 of NZ_JAQQEK010000009.1, forward strand.
ATGCGCACCGGCGCATATCTGCTCGGCGATTACATGACACGCGCCGTCGGTATCGACATCGCCATTCCATTTGACGGCTTCATGCAGGCTGTCGTGGCGGCCGCGCTCGGGATTCCGTATTTCAGGTCGTCCCGGCGCGTGCATGAGACTTTCATCGACGCATAACCCCGCGCGCGTCAATCGATCAGATCGCCTTCGGGCTCGTAGAACGGATACGGGCCATCGGCTTTTTCCACATACGCGTGGTGCGTGACGATGCCGGTCGCCGGATCGTAGCGATGCAGCGCATACGCGGGCGGTTCCATCATGAACGCGGACGGCGCATCGTCGCGCAGATCGAGCGCGACTTGATGCGCGGGCGCCGGCACCGCTGAGGCGATCGTGCCGCCGAAGCGCACGAACATCGGCCGGTGCACATGCCCGCAGATCACCCGCTCCACGTTCGGATAACGCGCGATCAACGCCGCGAGTTTGTCGGCGGCGGCGGGATCGAGCCGCAGTTCGTCCATATGCCCAATGCCGCACACGAACGGCGGATGATGCAACGCGACCACCGTCGGTTTGCCTTGGGCCGCATCGAGTTGCGTGGCGAGCCACGCGAGCCGTGCGTCGCACAGAGTGCCGGCGCTTTGGCCCGGCACCATCGAATCGAGCGCGATGATCCGCAGCGCGCCGACATCGACCGCGTATTGCACGAACTCGCCGCCGCTCGCCAATTCCTTGCGATCGGGAAACGCGGCGCGCAACGCAGCGCGTTCATCGTGATTGCCGACCAGCATGAAGTAGGGAATTTCGAGCGGCGCGAGCAGTGTTTTGAGGTGCTCGTACTGTTCGGGATCACCTTGATCCACGAGGTCGCCGGTCATGATCACCGCGTCGGGACGCGGTTCGAGCGCATTGAGGGCGGCGACGCAGCGTGCGAGATAGACGCCGGTATCGACGCGGCGGTAAGCGAGCGCGCCGGGCCGTTTGATATGCAGGTCGCTAATTTGAGCCAGCAGCATGGGGATGTCCTTGTTATAGCGCGCTATTAAAACAGCGCGGCTTCATTACGATAGCGCAATCAGTGCGTCCTGCGCGATGGAAATGCCGACTGGCGTGCCGCGCGCCAATTCCACGCGACCGGCCACGTCGATCAGCAACGCATCCGGCGCGGCGCCGCCGATCGTCAGACGCGTGCGTTCGCCGAGAAAGGCGGTGCTTTCGATGTGGCCGCGCAATTGCGCATGAGCCGGATCGGCAAGATAAGCGTCTTCCGGGCGGAAGAAAATCTCGTGCGCCGAGTTCGCGTGCGCCGGGCCCGCGGGCAGCGGCACGGCACCGCCGGTGGTCGTCAGCATGCCGTCGCGCCGCTCGCCCGCGAGCCGGTTGATCGTGCCGACGAACTGCGCGACCGTTCGGTTGGCGGGGCGGTAGTAGATCTCACGCGGCGAGCCGATCTGCTCGATGCACCCCGCGCTCATCACGACGATGCGGTCGCCCAGTTCCATCGCTTCGGCCTGATCGTGCGTGACGTAGACGGTCGTGATGCCCAGCTCGCGCAGCAGCGTATTCATCTCGCTGCGCAAGGCGTCGCGCAATCGGGCGTCGAGCGCGGTCAAAGGTTCGTCGAGCAGCAGCACGCGCGGCTGCACCGCGAGCGCGCGAGCGAGCGCCACACGCTGACGCTGGCCGCCGGAGAGCTGATCGATCGGTTTGTCGGCGTGCGCGGTGAGACGCATCATGCCGAGCAATTCGTCGACGCGTTGCCGCGCCGTCTCAGCGGGAACGCGTTTGATTTTCAAACCGTAGCCAATGTTGCCGCGCACCGTCAGGTTCGGAAACAGCGCGTAGCTCTGAAACACCATGCCGACCTGGCGCTTTTCGATCGGCAGGGCGGTAACGTCGTCGTCGCCGAACGCGATGCGGCCGCCGGCATCCGGTGTCTCGAGCCCCGCGATCATGCGCAGCGTCGTGGTCTTGCCGCAGCCGGACGGCCCGAGCAGCACGAGCGTTTCGCCGGCGTCGATATGCAAGTCGAGCGGTTCGAGCACGCGCGTGCCGCGAAACGTTTTCGCGCATTGCGTCAGCGTAATGGGAACGGAAGCGAGTTTCATGGCTGGATGGACTTCGAAGGAGATGCAGCGACGCGTTTTTTCGCCGCGCTGCGCTGGCCGGTCGCATCGACGCCGAGCCATTGCATGGCGACGAGCAGAGGCATCGTCATGATGAAAAACAGAATCGTGTAGGCGCTGCCGATCTCGATGCGCAACGACGCGTAGGTGTCGGCGAGACCCACCGGCAGCGTCTTGGTATCGGGCGTGTGCAGCATCCACGTGAGGTTGAATTCGCCGATCGAGAGCGTCAGCACCGCCAGCGCACCGGCCACGATGCCGGGCCGCGCGTTTGGCAGCACGATCGTCATGAAGCGCTGCAAGAAACTTGCGCCGAGACTCGCCGCGCCTTCCTCGAGTGTGCGCAGATCGCTGCTCGCGCACACCGCGGCGACCGCGCGCACCATGAACGGCAGCGTGAACACCACATGCCCGACGACGATGAATGCCACGCTCATGCGGAACATCGTGAAGCCGCCGTAGACCACCAGCAGCGCGAGGGCGGACGCGAGACCGGGCAGCGCGATCGGCAGCACCAGAAACTCTTCGATGATGCGCGAGAGCCGGGTCTTGCTGCGCGCGAGCACATAACCCGCCGGCACGCCGGTCAGCAGCGTGATGAGCAAGGTTGCCGCAGCCACTTCGAGCGAGAGAAACACGGAACTGTGATACTGCGTCCACACTTCGCCGAGCCAGCGCAGCGTGAGTCCGCTCGACACGCCCTTGAAGTAGTTGACCGTCAGGCCCGCCATGATCGACATGACGACCGGCACGATCAGGAACGCGCACAGCAGCAGCGTGACGAGCCATTGGCCGGCTGCGAGCCACGTCCTGGCGTCCGGCAAGCGGAGCCGCGAGCGCGGCTTTGCGGGCGGTTGTAGAGAGGTTGTGATGGAACTCATTGAAGTCCTGTCCTCCGCTTTGGAAGCGGCGGGTTTTGAAACGGCGCTCATGCACTTGCCGCCACGGCCGAACCGCTCACGCTGCGCGCCAACGCCAGCACGGCCCATGTCACGATGCCGAGCACGATCGAAAGCCCCGCGGCCGTCACCATGTTCGCGTTGAGGGTGAACTCGGTGTAGATGGTCATCGGCAGCACGTCGATGTCGGTGGCGAGCGTGAAGGCGGTGCCGAACGCGCCCATCGCGGTCGCGAAGCACACCGCGCCCGCCGCGATCAGCCCAGGCGACAGCGCCGGCAACACGATGTCGCGCGTGATGCGCCATGGCGACGCGCCGAGCGAACGCGCGGCTTCTTCGAGCGACGCATCGAGCTTGGTCGCCGACGCCATCACGGTGACGATCACGCGTGGAATCGAGAAGTACAGGTAGCCGAGAAAGAGCCCGCTCATCGAATACGCGAACACCCAGCGGTCGCCCGTGAGTTTTAGCGAGAGCGCGCCGATCAGCCCCTGGCGTCCGGCCAGCATGATGACCATGAAGCCGACCACCACGCCGGGAAATGCCAGCGGAAACGTGAGCAAGGCAAGCAGCGTGCGTTTCAAAGGAAACTCTCGCCGCGTCAGCAACAGACCCGCGATCACCGACAGCACCAGCGTCGCCGCCGTGACCGCCGCGGACAACAGCACGGTCGCGCCGAGGCTCGACATGTAGCGCGGATTCGTCAGCATCGCGCGATAGGTGGCGAACGCGTGGCCGTCGCCGCTCAGCTGCGCGAGCGCGCCCATCGGCAGCAGCCAGAAGGCGATGAACACCGCCAGCGCCGGCGCGATCAACGCGATGCGCCAGCGCAGCGGGAACGTGATGTCGTTCAATGCATCACCTGTAGATAACGCTCGCCGAAGCTCGACTGCTTCTCCGCCATCTTGCCGAAGTCCACCGGCTTGGCGCGTGCATAGTCGCTGGCCGGCAGGAATTTCGCGGCGGTTTCCGGGCTCATCGCATTCGCGCGTACCGGACGCAGATAGGCTTCGGCCCACAGTTTCTGGCCTTCGTCGGAGAGAACGAAGTCGAGCACCTTCTTGCCGTTCGCTTCGTGCGGCGCGCCCTTTACGAGGCTCATCACGTACGGCACCGAAATCGTGCCTTCCTTCGGAATCACGAATTCGACGTTCGCGTGATCCTTGTACTTCGCGCGATAGGCGTCGAAATCGTAGTCGAGCAGGATCGGAATTTCGCCGGACATCACGCGCGCATAGGCGGTCTGCTTCGGCACGATCGGCGCATTGGCCTTCAGCTTGCGAAACCAGTCGAGGCCCGGCTCGAAGTTATCGAGCGTGCCGCCGAGCGCCTGATTCACCGCGACCGCGCCCGCGTAGCCGACGAACGCGCTCGACGGATCGAGGTAGCCGATCATGCCTTTGTACTCAGGCTTGAGCAGGTCGGCCCACGAGCGCGGCACGGGCTTGCCTTCGAGCGCGTCCTTGTTGACGAAAAAGCCCAGCGTGCCCGAGTGAATCGAGAACCAGTAGCCTTGCGGGTCTTTCAGGTTGGCGGGAATATCGTCCCAATGCGCGGGCTTGTACGGCTGGATCACGCCTTTGTCCTTCGCCTGGAAGGCCGACGAGACGCCGAGATACACGACGTCGGCAACCGGGCTCTTCTGCTCGGCCATGAGTTGCGCGATCGACTGGCCGGAGTTCTTGTTGTCGAACGGCACGCGAATGCCGGTCTTTTGCTGGATCGCCTTGATCTGGCTCGCCCAGTCGGCCCATTCGGGCGGGCAGTTGTAGCAGATAGCGGATTCGTCGGCACGGGCGGCTTGCGGTGCGATTGCGGCGAGCGCGGCGGCGACCACCATGCCGGCCGACAGTGCGGCAGCCGTGGAGCGCGCGAGGCGGCGCCAGAGCGGTCGGAGCGGTTTGATTGGCGAAGCGAAATGTTTGGAAGAGCGGATCACTGCGGGTCTCCAGGAGGGGAAGCGAGCGGGTGGTTCGGGTTTTGGGGTGGGTGACTCAAAGTCGTGTTGCAGCGCAGCGTGTTAAACGTTTTCATGTCGGCACGTGTTCGTGCATATCACGCGCGTTAGCCAATGGCGCTTGCGTGACGCTTCAGGCGAACGGCCGCTCGGCGGACGTTGATGCACGCGCAGACGTTGCGTCGTCGCGGTTCGAAATCGCCGCGATCGTGGCGCCCTGGCGCAAGCTGTGCGGCAAGGTCAGCGTGAGCGACGTTTCATTCAAGTCTTCGTAAGTGCCGGTGACGCGCGCCAGCAAACGCTGCCAGGCCGCGCAGCCGATTTCGCGATTCGGCGCGCAGATGCTGGCGAGCGCGGGCGACAGCAGCTCGCCCATTGCGAGGCCGTCGAAGCCGAGAATCGACATGTCGTGGGGAATCTGCAGACGCGCGCGGCGCAGGCCGCGCATGACCACCATCGCCAGCAGATCGTTACTGCAGAAGAGGGCGCTGGGGCGGTTCGGGCCGCTCGTCAGATGAGCGAGCACCGAGGGCGACAATTCGTCGGCATTGAAATCGACCTCGAGCGCCGGCGCCGACGTGAGGCCGGCCTGCTGCATCGCTTGGCGATAGCCGAGATGCCGCTGACGGGCGCGATCGGACGCGGCCAGCGTGCCGGCGAGCATGAGGATGCGGCGATGGCCGTGGGCGATCAGCATGCGCACGCCGTCGTACGCGGCGAGCCGGTTGTCGACCGAGACCGACGGACGACGCACGGTGTCGTTATGCATCAGCACATAGAGCAGGCCCGCGCGGTCGAGTTCGTCGAGCAGCGGGTGCGTGTCGGCATCGGCGACCGTCAGGATCAGGCCTTCGACGCGATGTTCGCGCAGCGTTTCAATAGCGTGGCGTTCGCGGTCCGCGTCGTACTGCGTGGTCATCAGCATGAGCCGGTAGCCTTGCGCCGAGGCGAGTTCGTCGATGCCTTGCAGGCACTCGGCGAACACGGGGTTGGCGAGCGTCGGCAGGATCACGCCGATCAGGCGCGTGCGTTCGCCGCGCAATTGCCGCCCGAGCGGGCTGGGGCGGAAGTTCAGGGCGTCGATGGACTGACGCACCTTGTCGAGCGTGACCGGGTTGACGGTGTGCGGCGCGTTGATCGCGCGCGACACCGTGGCGATGGAGAAGCCGGCGTGGGCGGCGACATCTTTGATCGTCGGGATCATGGGTTTGCGCTCGGTTTGTAAACGTTTTCGTGAGCGGATTATCGGGAAGGTTTGTGACTTGCGGATGACGTCGATATTTGCCGATGCGGCTTGTGGAACTGGAGGCGGGCGGGGCGTCGGTGGGACGGTTTTGCGCCGGTTTGGTACGCCCGTCGGGCAATGGTAGAATTCGCGTCCACACGCGGTTCGACCCCTGCCGGGGTGATGAAATTGGTAAACATAGCGGACTTAAAATCCGCCGCCTCACGGCTTGCCGGTTCAAGTCCGGTCCCCGGCACCAGCAGTCCCAGCAAGGGTTTGCTCGGTTCGTGACTTGGCTACGAATCCTTAGGGTGTGAGTTTTTGTGCCCTAGACCGGATTCCGTGGCCCTACCTCTCCTGATCGATCCGGCCTACCGCGGCAGCCAACCTGCCTGTCAACAAGTGTGAATAGCGTTTCGTCGACGCCACTGACTTGTGCCCCAGGACGCCACCTACCGCGAACAGGTCAATGCTGCGGTGCGGCGCAGCTTCGGAGATGATGTCCATGCCGCACCTTGGTGTTTGCGCATGGTTTCAATCATTCGTTGTGCTGCCGCGGTCATGCTAGGATTCGCCAAAAACGAGGAAGCCATGACGGCAAAGTTTTCTGACGACCACAAGATAGAGACGTACAAGTCGATGATCTCGATTTCGATCGAAGGATTCAAACTGCTCGTGCTGCTGAACGGCGGCGCGGCGGCCGGCATCATTGCCTCGTACAAAGCGGTACAAGACGCGGTCGAACATGGATCCCTCAAGCTGTCGATTTTCCTTTTCGTGGCGGGAATCATTAGCGCTGGATGCGTGCCGATTTGCTCCTACCTGACACAATACATTCTTTTCAATGAAGCGATGGAGCGCGAGAAGAAGGGCGCGCATCTGAAGCCCGCACTTTTCGCAATGGCGTTGAATGTGGTGAGCGTCGCTTGTTTCGCCGCCGGAACGCTGGTTGCCGTTTTCAATCTCAAGTAGCCGGCAATTTTTCAAGGCAGCTCCTAAATCCGACGACCCAAAATCATGGGTTTGCATCCCAACCATAGGCTCGCCAGAAAGGGAATCGGGAGTTCACGCATGCGGTACCTCAACGCAGCATTGGTCTTCGGGACGGGCTTTATCCTTGGTGTTTTCGGAACCGCGTTTCTGCTTCATATACCCTCGAACAGCGGAGAGTGGGCATCTTGGGCCCAAGCCGTCGGGGCGACCGTTGGATTAGCCGTCGCTATCTATTTTCCGATGAGAGAAAGGCAAAGACACGATCGAGAGACGGCCGATCAGCGTCTTGAACGCGCAAAACAGCAGATGTATGAACTTGAAGGCATCGCGTACAAAATATTGCGCGACACGCCACGTTTGATCGGTAGATTTGATCCGAGAAACCCTGCGCAACTTGATGTCAGCCACCTTGACGAAACGCTCAATCGTGTCTGGGAAGCAGAAAAGAGTGAATTCAGCGAAAGGAGACGCACGGTCCTTTATTCGATGCGAGCCCACCTGGAAGACATCAAGGACTATTTTGGAAAGCCTCAGGGACAGCCGCAGCTTGACTGGTGGAATCATCAGCAAACAATATGGCTTAGTCGTCCGTCGATGATTTTCGAGAATGTGCAAAATGTCGGCGCCCAAGTAGCTGCTGGAAACCCCGACTAAACCCGTGCAGCACTTCACTCCTCGTGCCGCTGCTGCGCCCCGATATGCTGAATTCGCGTGCGAGTTCAATGATCTGTTCATCTGTCATATTCGCTTCTGCGTCGAGCTTGTTAGTGGGCGCGGTCATGGCTTCTGACTCCATTCGGTCAGCGGCTGATCGGCACGCACGTAAAGCGGGTGGCGCGGCGAGCCGTCCCTCGTCATGCCAAGACACCACAGGCGCGCGCCGGCGCCACGCATGATGCTGACGACGCGAGCGGCCCGTTCGGGCCTGGCATTCGAGCCCCATGCGCAAACGACGTCGCCGCACTCGTGGGCGAAGTTCCACAGGTAGTCGTCGTTGTCGGGGCCGACCGGGTCCGGATGGGACCAGAGAGCGGCCGGGTCCGTCGAACGCAGCGCGTACAGGTTGGCGACTGCCAAGCCATTGCAATCCCAGAGTTTCGCGAAGCCGCGGCATCGGCGAATGGTCGGATCGTCGAGCTGCGCATCGGCGGTGCTCGGATTGAGCATCACGAACAGCGCTGTCGATTTCCCGGGCGACAACGATTCGGCAGCACGCGTCAGCCGATAACGATAGGCGCCGCACGAGCTGATAACGGCGTTCACGATTCCACCTCCTGATCCGCCGCAAAAGATGCGGCGCATAATGTCGAAATCCCTTTGTCAGGATGATGGAGGCAGATGTGACTACTTTTGCTATAGATGCCATTCGCATCAACCCGGCGAGCGACAGGATCACCCACGTGCGCTGGGCTCCCGTCGACCCGTCGACGCGTGACTGGTTGTCCCCCACGTCGATAGTCGAGGTGCCCGAAGTCGTCGCCGCGATCCGTCGGGGAGACGCTGTTTGGTCCCTTTTTACGCTCGGCGGCACCCGGTTTCTGGGGCCGAAAATTGTGTCTGTCTCTCACACCGACGGCCGCGACGGGATTGACACAGACGTTCCTGGCGATCATGTCGAAAAATGCATCGACGATTTGCCGCACGTTTGACCGCATAGCTTAAGGCCGTCGACGATCATCGCGCGCATCGCAGGAGCGCTTTTCCGCAATCGCCCGTCGTTTCGGCGAGGCGCTGATGCGAGTCCCACTGTCCGATTTCGGTGACGTTGAAGCGGTCACCTATGTCGTGCAGGTGTCGTGCAGGTGTCGTGGCTGGTTGAACGCATGAATACCGCATTGGACTCGGGCATCCGCATCGAGTGGGGAACCGTCGCGCCCGTTACAGTATTCAAAATATGCAGCCATTCGCGTACGCATCCGACAACGTGCGATGCTACGACGCAAACCAACCTACGTTTCCCCCCAGACCAACCCAATTCCATCGGAGAAAAATGATGGGCAGTGAAAAATCGAAGCGTGCACGCCGTGCCGCCGAAAGCCTCTTCGGGGATATGCCGACCACCAGGAACACCACGGCCAGCCGGCCTTCGAATCCCTTCGGCAACGATCCATTCGACAGTCCCGCCAGCGTTTCGCCGACAGGGGACGAACTCGTCGTGCTGCCGGCCCAATTCGAACTTCCACCCGGCTATGAAGACGCGGCGGCCATGCGCGATGCGCTCGCGCGCATCTGGCGCATGGACTGGATCAAGGTCGGAAAAGACGAATGCGTGGTCAGGCTGCCAGTGGGTTGGCGCGCCGACAAGTCGGTGGACGGTGTTCTGCGAATCGAATCTGCGGGCGTCGTTCGTGCGCAGGGCCGTATCGTGGAGGGCGCTGCATTGCAGATTCTTCCGCGCTACTACCTGAAGGCGGAATTCCACGACGCGAACGACCACTGCCGGATCGTCGTGCGGGATCGCGGCCGTAACAACAGCGTCCTGAAGGATTCGTTCTGGGACACGCGGAGTGGCCCGAATCATCCTCAGTGGAAGATCCTGTCGGACTGGCTAGACAAGGAATATCCCGATCATCGCGATCCGCTGCGGTATTGGGAAGACTGTGAAGACAATCGCCGCGGCGTTTGAGTAAGTGCCGACCAGACCCATGTCCCACCTGAAATACCTGACCGGCTACCCGCCCGCGCTTCAAGAGAAGGTCAAGAAGCTGATCGTCGAAGACCAACTCGGCTCATACCTCTGCGCGCGCTATCCAAACACGCACGACGTGCAAACGGACAGAGCGCTGTACGCCTACTGTGCCGACCTGAAACGCGAGCACCTGCGCAGCGCGGATCAGATCGACAAGGTTACCTACGACAGCAAACTCGACGTCGTACGCCACGCCCTAGGTCTGCATACGAGCATTTCGCGCGTGCAAGGCGGCAAGCTCAAGGCGAAGAAAGAAATTCGCATCGCCTCGCTGTTCAAATCGGCGGCGCCGGAATTTCTGAAAATGATCGTGGTGCACGAACTCGCTCATCTGAAAGAAAGCGACCACAACAAGGCCTTTTACCGCCTCTGCGAGTTCATGCAACCGGGTTACCACCAGATCGAGTTCGACTTGCGTCTTTACCTGACGCAGCGCGAGCTGGCAAAGAACCAGACCTGACGACCAGGCATCAAGCAGCCACCGCCTCGATCGCCGAAGAAGCCGTCAACAAAACCGGAATCGATTTCGACGTCGGCGTGCCCGCGCCATCGGCAACCGACGACAGCGGCACCAGCGGATTGGTCTCCGGATAATAAGCGCCGAGGCAGCCGCGCGGAATGTCGTACTCCACGAGCAGAAAACCGTCCGCGTGACGCTCGATGCCGTCGGCCCACACGCTCGTGATATCCACGCGCTGTCCCGCCACGAAACCGAGCATCGCGAGGTCGTCCTTGTTGGCGAACAACACGCGACGCTGCCCGTACACGCCACGATAGCGGTCGTCGAGACCATAAATCGTCGTGTTGTACTGATCGTGCGAGCGCGTCGTCATCAACGTCATCAGCCGTTCGCCGTGTTCCTTGCGCGCTTGATGAATCGGCGTCGCCATATCGATCGCATGCACCAGGAACTGCGCCTTGCCGCTCGGCGTTTTCCAGATCCGGTCGCGCGACGCCACGCCGAGGTGGAAGCCGCCAGGATTCTTCAAGCGCTCGTTGTAGTCCGTGAATCCCTCGATCACTTGCGCGATGCCGTCGCGGATCAGCGAGTAGTCCGCGGCCTGCGCGAGCCAATCCACTTTCTCGCCGCCGAGTGTCGCATGCGCCATGCGCGCGACGATCGCGATTTCCGAGAGCAGATTCTCCGACGCCGGTTTGTTCATACCGTACGAGATGTGCACCATGCTCATCGAATCCTCGACGCTCACGCCTTGCGCCACGCCGTTCTGCAAGTCGATCTCGGTGCGCCCGAGCGTCGGCAGAATCAGCGCATCGCGTCCATGCACGAGGTGGCTGCGGTTCAGCTTGGTCGTGATGTGCACGGTGAGATCGCATGAACGCATCGCTTCCCACGTGCGCGGCGTGTCGGGCGTCGCGATCGAGAAATTGCCGCCGAGCCCGATGAACACCTTCACCTTGCCGTCGAGCATCGCCTGAATCGTATTGACGACGTCGAGTCCGTGCTCGCGCGGCGGCTCGAAATCGTAGACTTCGCCGAGCCGGTCGAGAAACGCCTCAGTCGGCCGCTCTTCGATGCCGACCGTGCGGTCGCCTTGCACGTTCGAGTGTCCGCGCACCGGGCACAGGCCCGCACCGCGTCGGCCGATATTGCCGCGCATCATCATCAGGTTCGACAGGATCTGCACCGTCGGCACTGAATTCTTGTGCTGCGTGAGGCCCATGCCCCACGTCGAAATCACGGCGCGCCCCTTCACGTAGATGTCGGCGAGCTTCAGCACGTCTTCGAACGGCACGCCCGCTTCGGCGACGATCGTGTCCCAGTTCTCGGCGCGCAGATCATCGGCGAACGCCTCGAAGCCCACGGTATGTTCGGCGAGGAACTCGACGTCGAGCACGCGCTCAAGAGCCGAAGCCACAGCCTCATCGTCGAGCTCGATCACGCGCTTGGCGACGCCCTTGATCAGCGCGAAATCGCCGCCGACTTTCGGGCGAATGAACACGGAGCTGATCTTCGTGCTGCCCATCGTCAGCATTTCCACCGGATGCTGCGGGCTCGCAAAGCGCTCGAGGCCGCGCTCCTTCAGCGGATTGATCGACACGATGGTCGCGCCGCGCTTGGCGCACTCGCGCAGTTCGCCGAGCATGCGCGGATGGTTGGTGGCCGGATTCTGGCCGAAGATCAGCAGCGTGTCGGCGTGTTCGAAGTCGTCGAGCGTCACCGTGCCTTTGCCGATGCCGACCGTATGCGGCAAGCCGCGGCTGGTCGCCTCGTGGCACATGTTCGAGCAGTCGGGGAAGTTGTTGGTGCCGTACATGCGCACGAACAACTGGTACAGGAACGCGGCTTCGTTGCTCGCGCGGCCCGAGGTGTAGAAGGCGGCGCGGTCCGGATCGTCGAGGCGCTTCAGGTGATCGGCGATCAGGTCGAACGCCTCGTCCCAGCCGATCGGTACGTAGCGGTCGCGCACGGCGTCGTAGACGAGCGGGTCGGTCAGGCGCCCGTGCTGTTCGAGCTCGAAGTCCGATTGCGTCATCAGTTCGGCGATGGTGTGTTGCTCGAAGAACGCCGGCGTCACGCGCTTGCTGGTCGCTTCGGCGGCCACGGCCTTCACGCCGTTTTCGCAGAACTCGAAGGTGGACGCATGCTCGCGATCCGGCCACGCGCAGCCGGGGCAGTCGAAGCCATCCGGCTGATTCTGCTTGAACAGCATGCGGTAGTCGCCGCCCGTCACCTTTTCCTTGATCAGGTTGATGGCGACGTACTTGAGCGCGCCCCAGCCTGCGGCGGGGTGCGTATAGGGTTCGATGCGAGCTTCGGGTTTCTTCATGATGTTGCCGCCGGATCGGGCTTGAACGAGGCTGTTGAGCCGATAGGTGCAAGCCTACTGTGTTCCAAAAAGGGCGCAGCATACAGAAAATTGGAAAGGGAAGGGATACAGTTGGCCGGTTTTTGTCTTAGACTGGCGCTTCAGACCACGCTTCTGTTCGACTCAAGTCCTTGAAACTGTACGAAAAACTCGCCGATGAAATGACCGAAGCCGTGCGCCGCGGGGTGTTCGCGGCGGGCGAGCGGATTCCGTCGGTGCGGCAGGCGAGCCAGCAGCACGGCGTCAGTATCAAGACGGTGTTGCACGCGTACGCGTTGCTGGAAAGCCGTGGGATTGTCGAGACCCGTCCGCAGTCGGGCTATTTCGTGCGCGACGCGGCGGCGCGCGCAGTGGCGCTCGACGAGCCGCGGCCCGGCCGCCCGTCCGCGCCGCAGACGCCGCCCGTGGCCGCAGCAGTGGACGTGAGTCGCCTCGTGCTGTCGACGTTGCGGAGCATCCGCGCGCACGACGCCGTGCCGTTCGGCTCGCCGTATCCGGATCCGTCGCTGTTCCCGTGGCGGCGCATCAACCAGTACGCGAACGCGATCGCGCGACGCCACGCGAGCTGGAACCTGATCGACGACCTGCCGCCCGGCAACCCCGAACTGATCCGGCAGATCGCCCGGCGCTACGCCGAGAACGGCGTGCCGGTCGATCCCGACGAAATCGTCATTACGCTCGGCGCGACCGAAGCGATCAACCTGAGCTTGCAGGCGGTCGCCAAACCCGGCGACACGGTGGCCGTCGAATCGCCGACCTATTACGCGATGCTGCATGCCATCGAACGTTTGGGCATGCGCGCGATCGAGGTGGCGACGCATCCGGTCCACGGCATCGATATCGAGGCGCTTGCACAGGTGATTGGCGAACAGAAGATCGCGGCCTGCATGGTGATGCCGAACTTCCAGAATCCGCTCGGTTTCCAGATGCCCGACGCGCGCAAGCGGCAACTGGTCGAACTGCTCGCCGCGCACGAGATTCCCGTGATCGAGAACGACGTCTATCAGGAGCTGTACTTCGGCGAGACGCGGCCGTCGACCTTGAAGAACTTCGACAAAAAAGGGCTGGTGCTGCATTGCGCGTCGTTTTCGAAGAGCCTGACCGCGTCGTACCGGATCGGCTGGGCGCTGCCGGGACGCTATCGCGCACAGGTCGAGAAGCTGAAGTTTCTCAATACGCTGACCACGCCGTCGGTGCCGCAAGTCGCGGTCGCCGATTATTTGCGGCAGGACGGCTACGACCGGCATCTGCGGCACGTGCGCAAAGTCTACCGGCAGCAGGCGAGCATCATGATGGCGATGGTGCAGCGGTTTTTTCCGTTAGGCACGCGTATGTCGACGCCGCAAGGTGGCTACGTGCTCTGGGTGGAACTGCCCGAGCGTGTCGATTCGATGCGGCTCTATCAGGCGGCGCTCGCGCGCAGCATCACCGTCGGGCCAGGCATGATGTTTTCGACCCGCAATGATTTTCGCCACTTCATCCGGCTCAACTACAGCTATCCGTGGACGGCGCAGACCGAAGCGGCTTTGAAGACGCTCGGTGAACTGGTCGCGCAGATGGCGTAAAAAAAGAGGAGAGACTGACCATGGAAGACGACGAACTCGATCCGGTGCTGGTCGCCGTGCTAACGCAATTGTGGCGCGCGCATCGGGAAACGCCGGGCGGCGCGTGGTCGCTCGCCAAACTGTCGAAGCAGGCGGGCGTGCCGATGAGCGGCTTGCGGCGGCACTTGACGGCGCTTGTCGACGGCGGTCTGGTGGACACCACCTTCAACGAGGAAGGCACGGGCACGGCGCGGCTGAGTGAGCTCGGCGAAAGTCTGTGCGGTGAGTTGTTCGGCGACGGCGAGTTGCCTGATGAGGATCAGGCGGACCCGTCGCCGAAGCTTCACTGAATCGCGTTAGCGGGCGCCGCCGGTGACGCAGGTCGGCGAGCCGTGTGTGCGACTCGCCTGAGCGCGACCTCAAAGCTGGCTCATACCGCCATCGGCGATGATTTCCGTGCCGACGATAAACGCCGATTCCGGCGCCGAAAGATGCAGCACGGTCGAGGCGATTTCTTCCGGCGTCCCGAAGCGGCCGACCGGCACCTGGCTGAGAATCTGCGCGGCGGTGGCTTCGAGCGCGGCGGCGTCGAGGCCAAGCTTGCCGTACAGCGGCGTTTGCACCGGGCCGGGGCTCACGACATTGACGCGCACGCCTTGCGGCAGCAATTCCGACGACAGCGTCTTCGCCAGCGAAATCACCGCGGCCTTGCTCGCCGCATAGACGGACGACGCCGGCATGCCGATATGCGCGTTGATCGACCCGTTGATCACGATCGACGCGCCGCGATTGAGCAACGGCAACAGTGCCTGAATCTGGAAGTAGGCGCCCTTGACGTTGGTGTTGAACATCGCGTCCCAGAAGGCTTCGTCGACGTCCGGGAACGGCGCGAATTTCGCGGTGCCGGCGTTGACGAACACCGCGTCGAGCCGGATGCCGGCGGCGCTGATCGCGGCGGCCAGTTCACGCGCCGACGCCACCGAGCCGGCGTCGTTGCGCACCGCGACGGCGTCGCCGCCGAGCGCCTTTCTTGCCGTTTCGAGCGCGTCGGCGTCGCGGCCGGTGATGACGACACGGGCGCCTTCGTCGGCGAATGCCTTGGCGGCTGCGAAGCCGATGCCGCTGCTGCCGCCGGTGACGAGAACCGACTTACCTTGGAAGCGAGTCATTTTGAATCTCCGAAAGAGTGTTGTGGGTTGGTGAGAGTGATATTGCGCCTATGTGAGGCGCTTGCCGTACCACTTCTCCGATGCACTCGTTCGAAGACATCGAACATGTTTCCTGGCCACCCACAATACTGGATTCGTTATAGATGAGATAACGAACAATAATTTTTCCGCTGAAATTGATCTTCGAATATGGCCCCCTATGCTGGAGCCTTGCCCGGGTTATCCCGAGCGCTGGGGCAGGCACCTTCAACCATTTTCGGAGAATCCATGAAAACAACGCTGGCGCGAGCGCTGCATCACTCACTGCGCATCAAAACCGTCCGAACCGTCCGCACGCTCATTTCAGCGACGCTTGGCGCGACCTTGGCATTCAGTGCCGCGGGGGCGTCAGCCGTCACCACGCAGCCGATCGGCATTGCCTTCGTCTATCTTGGCAATCCGGGCGACGCCGGCTGGACCTACGCGCACGAACAGGGCGTGAAGGCGCTCGAGGCGAAGTTCGGCGACAAGGTCAAGGTGACGCGTGTCGAGAACGTGCCGGAGTCGGCGGATTCGGAGCGCGTGTTCCGCGATCTGGCGTCCAAGGGCAACAAGATCGTGGTGGGTTCGAGCTTCGGCTTTCAGGATTTCGAGTTGAAGGTCGCGAAGGATTTCCCGGACGCCGTGTTCGAACATGCCACCGGCTACAAGAAGGCCGCCAACTTCGCCACCTATGACGTGCGCACCTACCAGAGCGCCTACCTGGCGGGTCTCGTCGCGGGCTATACGACCAAGTCGAACACGCTCGGCTTCGTCGGCTCCGTGCCGGTGCCCGAAGTCGTGCGCAACATCAACGCGTTCACGATGGGTGCCCGCTCGGTCAATCCGAATGCGCGCGTGAAGGTGGTGTGGATCAATAGCTGGTTCGATCCGGGCCGCGAAAAGCAGGCTGCCGAAACGCTGATCGGCCAGGGCGCCGACGTGCTGATCCAGAACACCGATTCGACTGCGACGATGCAGACTGCCGAGCAGAAGAAGGTGCATGCGTTCGGCTGGGACTCGGATATGAAGAAGTTCGGACCGAATGCGCAACTCGGCGCATGCGTGAGCAACTGGGGCGTGTATTACACGCATCTGGTGGATCAGGTGATGGCGGGCACATGGAACAACTCGCCGGTGTGGTGGGGCTTGAAAGAGAAAGCGATCGATCTTGCCGACATCAACACCGACGCCGTTTCGCCGCTCGCGCAAAAGGCCTTGAGCCAGAAGCGCGACGACATCATTTCCGGCAAGTTCAATCCGTTCGCCGGTCCGATCATGGATCAGTCCGGCGCGGTGAAGGTCGCCGCCGGCAAGTCGCTGAGCGATCCGGAACTGCTGCGTTTGAACTGGTTCGTGCAAGGCGTGGATGGCTCGCTGCCCAAGTGAAAATTTGGTTCGCTAATCTAACTATTATTCAAGGAGACCGTCCGTGAGTCTGACCGTTTCGACGGGGGCCGCCGCAGCGGCCGCCAACTATCCGCCGCAGGGTTTGACGCCCACGCACGAACAGATCGCGCGGCATCTGCGGCATTCGAGCCGGGTGGCCGAACGGGCGACGCTGCTAGGACATCATCCGTTCGGCGCGGTGCTGGTCGGGCCGGACCAGGAGACCGTGCTGATGGAGCAGGGCAACGTCGACACGGTGAATCACGCCGAGTCGGTGCTGGCGCGCGTGGCGGCGTTGAACTTCACGCCGGAGTATTTGTGGAGTTGCACGTTGTACACATCGGTCGAACCTTGCTGCATGTGTGCCGGCACGATGTATTGGGCCAACATCGGCCGGGTCGTGTTCGGCATGACCGAGAAGCGCTTGCTGGAAGCAACCGGCGATCACGCCGAGAATCCGACCATGAGCGTGGACTGCCGGTATGTCTTCGATCATTGCCAGAAACCGGTCGAGGTGATCGGGCCCGTGCCCGAGGTGGAAGCCGAGGTGATGGAGGTTCAGCGCAGATTCTGGAGCAGCCGGTAGCCGTGCTTTACTCGCCTTCGCGAGTGAGCCGTGACCTTGCATGCATGTTGGCGCGGCCGCGCCGCGCCAACATGCGCAACACCTCTCATTGCGCGGCGTCGGCCTGCATCTCCGCCGGCGCCAGCATTGCAATGCCGCAGAACCAGTCGCCGCCACGCGGTTGATGTTTCCACTGACCGCTGGTCTCCTTGATCACGGTGGAACACTGTTCGTTCACCACGATCCCCGGATTCGCCGCCGTGCACTGACGTATCGCCACCTCGGTGGGTTGCGCGGGCGCCATGAGTGGCCTTCGTCGCGTGTCCGGTTCAACCGGCGTTGCCGACGGCTGTTGCGTTCCCGCTTGCATGCTTTCGATCAGCTTCTGCAGTTCCTCGATACGCGTCGCGTACCACGTCCCCAGACACGCCGCATCGCGGCAGTTCGCTTCACGCCATGCCCACTTGCTGTCGCTGTCGGTGAGAAAAGCCCGCCGGTTGGTGACCCGCCGACGCGCTTTCCAGTACAGTTGCCCCAGCGTGTCGTCGAGCTTCGAGAGCGCGGGGTCGTTGCAAATCATCTTCTCGGTTAGCGAGCGCCCCCTGTTGCAATCGAAGCTGGTGGCATGGGCAACTGGATGCGCGAGCATCAGCGCGGCGATCAGAAGGGGGCGGATTATTGTCATTGCGGTCCCGGCAGTGCATGGCTTTTTCATGCAAGGGATGATCGGCCGAGTCGCCAAAACACGGACGTCCGAAAAACGCCTGACTTCACGTGGGTGGTTACCAAATCTTGCCTCACGAGGACGGCAGGAATCGATGCGAGAGGTTGACTGAACGCTTTCAGGCATGTGCCGTGCAACCTGTCGGTGAGCGGACACATCGCGCGGAAATGCAGGGCAATGCATGGCAATGCGGCGTGCCGTGCAGGGACCACAAGTACTCACTACATCAGCAGGACAGGCCGGCAAGAGAAACGCGGCCCTTGAAACGGGAGAAAGAATGAAACAACACCTCGTTCGATGTCTTTATGCGGCGGCCGGCGTGCTGGCCTTGCCCGCCGTGGCTTGCGCGCAGTCGCAGGCTTACACCAACACCACCGCCAACGTGCGCGCGGGGCCGGCGCCGGATTACCCGATCGTGACGCAATTGCCGGGCGGTGTTCCGCTGAGCGTCATGGGGTGCATCAGCAACTATCAATGGTGCGATGTCGCCGCGCCAAACCTGCGCGGCTGGGTTTACGCAGGCTCGCTCAGTTATCCCTATCAGGGCGCCAACGTGCCGGTGATGAACTACGGCACGGTGATCGGGCTGCCGATCGTGACGTTCTCGATCGGCACATATTGGGGCAACTATTATCGCGGTCGGCCTTGGTACGGCCAGCAATCGCGCTGGGCGCATCATCCGCCGCCGCCCCCGCCGCGTCCCGGCGCGGGAAGGCCACCGGGCGGAAGGCCGCCGGGTGGGCCTCCCCCGGGGCACGGCAATGGAAGGCCGCCGGGCGGTCCGCCGCCGGGGCACGGGAATGGAAGGCCGCCGGGTGGTCCGCCGCCGGGGCACGGGAATGGAAGGCCACCGAGCGGGCCGCCGCCGGGGAATGTCGGAGGAAGGCCACCGGGTGGTCAGCCGCCGGGTAATGCAGGCGGCCGTCCTCCGGGCGGTCAACCGCAGGGCAATGCCGGTGGCCGGCCTCAAGGTGGTCCTCCGCAAGGCGGCGGAGGCAGGCCGCCGGGCGGAGGCAACGGTGGCAACGGCGGCGGAGGACACGGCGGAGGCGGCGGTGGCGGAGGCGGAGGCGGTGGCGGCGGCCGTCCACCGGATCAGCACGGCTGATCGCGCTCATTCCCAGGTCGCCGCAGCGTGTCCCGGCGTGATTCGGGTTCCGCCTCCGCAACAGGCGGTAGCGGAGCCCGAAATCCTGCCCGCGCGGCGCCCGCTCACGGCGCCATCACCCGCTCCAGCACAGTGATTGCGCCGTTAGCCTCAGCAATCAACCGGCCCAATTAGCCAACCCGCCTCCCACGCGCGACGAATTAAATTCGCCGGCCTCGCGTAAACCCCCGTGTGCCGCGTACACTAACTTGCCGATGTCGGGTTAGGGGGCGCACATATGACTTGCGAAGCGACATCAGAAAACACGCTGGGAGCAGCGCCTGAAGGCCGCTATGGATCGAATCTCGCCGAAGGGGTGCTGGCGTCGGAGCGCACGGTGTTGCGGTTGATCACCCGCAACACGCCGCTGCCGGAATTGCTTGACGAAGTATGCCGCCGCGCGGAAGCGCTGCTGGGGGCAGGCGCGTCCTGTTCAATCCTGTTGCTCGATCCCGACGGCGTTCACACCAGAGTGGGCGGCGCGCCGTCGCTGCCGGCGCACTACAGCGAGGCGATCGACGGCGCCGCGATCGGTCCACGGGTCGGCTCGTGTGGCACCGCGATGTACGAGCGGCGCCTCGTCGTCGTCGAGGATATCGAAACCGATCCGCTGTGGGCCGACTTCCGGCACCTCGCGCTGCCGCTCGGCCTGCGGGCCTGCTGGTCGGTGCCCTTTGAAAACGATTCCGGCGTGGTGCTCGGCGCCTTCGCGGTGTACTACCGCGTGCCGCGCCGTCCGAGCGCCGAGGAAGAAGCGATGCTGCGCGACATCGGCCGCAGCGTCGGTCTCGCCGTGCATCAGGACACCATGGTTCAGCGCCTCGCGCACAGCGAGGAGCATCACCGGCTGGTGGTCGATCATCTGATCGAAGGGATCGTCGTGCAGTCGCGTGACGGCATCGTGCTCGCCTGCAATCCGAGCGCGCAGCGCATTTTGCGCGCGACCCCGCAGATCGTCGGCCGCAGTATTCATACGGTGATGGTGCGCGCGTATCACGAGGACGGCTCGCTCGTCGCCGACACGGCCCGCCCGACCGCCCAGGTGCTGACAACCGGCAAACCCGTGCTCGGCGTCACGATCGGCGTGGAACTGATCGGCGGCGACATCGTCTGGATCACCGAGAACGTCGTGCCGATCATCAAGCCGGGCGAGAGCGAACCGAGTTCGGTGCTGATTTCGTTCACCGACATCGGACCCGTGCGCGAGGCGCAGCGGCAGCTCAAGTTCCTCGCCACCCGCGATTCGCTCACCGGCCTCTATAACCGCGCCTATCTCACGGAGCGGATGCGTGATCTGTTCACGCCGGACATGTCGTCCGGCATGGGCGAGCTGGCGAGCGTCGCCGTGCTGTTCGTCGACCTGGACGGCTTCAAGAAGGTCAACGACACGGCGGGCCACGAGGCCGGCGATTCCCTGCTCTGCAGCGTGGCGGAGCGTCTCTCGGCATGCATCTCGCCCGAGGACACGCTCGCGCGCGTGGGCGGCGACGAGTTCGTGATCGTGGTCAGCGCGTATGAAAACACCGGTCATCTGATCGGCCTCGCGCGCCGCATCCTCGACATGATCGCGGTACCGTTCGCGGTGGCGGACAACGAGTATTACCTGGGCGCGTCGATCGGCATCAGCCGCTTTCCCGAAGACGGCCAGGACGTCGCCACGCTCATGCGCAACGCCGATTCGGCGATGTATCACGCCAAGCAGCGCGGCCGCAACAACTTCCAGTTCTTTACCGCCGAACTGAATCAGCATCTGCAACGCCGCTTCACGATCGAGCAATCGCTGCGGCGCGCGCTCGCCGCCAACGAACTGAGCCTCGTGTACCAGCCGATCGTCGATAGCCACGATGGCCGCACGATCGGCGCGGAGGCGCTCCTGCGCTGGTACAACAGCGAACTGGGCAACGTGTCGCCGGGGGAATTCATCCCCGTCGCCGAAGATGCGGGGCTAATCGTCGAGATCGGCGACTTCGTGCTGGCGCGGGCCTGCGAGCAGGTGGCGCAATGGCGGCGCACGCTGGCGCCGGAACTGATCGTCGCGGTGAACCTGTCGCCGCGGCAGTTCAACGACGGCCTGGTGGAGCGGATCGAACGCTGTCTCGCGCAGTCCGGGCTCGAGCCGACGGCGCTGGAGCTGGAGATCACCGAACGGCTGCTGATGAGCGACAGCGAAACCGTCCTGCCGATGCTGAGCGCGCTGAACGCCATGGGCGTGCGCATTTCCGTCGACGATTTCGGCACCGGTTATTCATCGTTGTCGTATCTGAAGCGCTTCCCGCTGCATAACCTGAAAATCGATCGCTCGTTCGTCGCGGGTTTGCCGGATCATCGCGATTCGATTGCGATTACCCAGGCGGTGGTGGCGATGGCGCACTCGCTCGGCATGAACGTCACCGCCGAAGGGGTGGAAACCGCCGAACAGGCGGCGTTCCTGCGCGCGATCGATTGCGACAAGCAGCAGGGCTATCTGTACAGCCGCCCGGTCGGGGCAAGCGCGTATGCCCGCAGTTTGTGGGACGCGCAGCTTAACGTGGCCGACGCCTCCTGAGCACACGGCGGCCCGCACGCAGGCCCGGACGCCTTGCCGGGCCTGCGAATGCGGGCTTTCGCCGGTTGCGGCCGCCGGCACCCGGATTCGATTGTTCGGTTTGACAAACAAGTGACTTCGCGTTCCCGGTATTTATCCGCGGGGCCGGTCTCCCTAAAATCCTCCCATCGAAAGGTAAATTGAGCGCGATGCCGAAGCGGCGCCGTGCGATGGGAGTCGTCATGCCAGCTTTAATCAGAGACCAGCTTTACCGGCCGTCGGTGGTCTTACCGATGGTCGCCCTCATGCAGGTGATGGTGTCGCAGGATTTCAATCTCGGCCAGGTCGGCTGGGTGATGGCGTCCCGCGGCGCGCAGGCCGCGCTGCAACGTTCGCGCGAATTGATCTGCGCGGTGCATTGCCACGCCTGAGCAAAACGGACGGAAAACAGCAGTCAGCCGCAACAATCCGCGGCAGTAGTGAGCGGCACAACATGGTGATTCGAGGGGCGAAGGGTAAGATGCTACGACCAGCACCCCAGCCTCGGGAGAGTTGCCATGCCACAGCACTTCGACGCAGTTGTGATCGGTACGGGACAAGGCGGCTCACCGCTCGCCGTGCGTCTCGGTCAAAGCGGCCGCAAAACGGCGGTCATTGAGCGGGCTGCCTTTGGCGGCACCTGTGTGAACGTCGGCTGCACGCCGACCAAATCCTATGTGGCCAGCGCCCGCGCGGCGCATGTCGCGCGTCATTGCGCGGAACTCGGCGTGCAGGTGGGCGGCGCGATCAGCGTCGATCTGGCCGCGGTGAAGGCGCGCAAGGACGAGATCATCGGGCAGTCGCGCGACGGCGTCGAAAAGTGGCTGCGCGGCACGAAGAACGTGAGCGTGTTCAACGGCCACGCGCGCTTCACCGGACCACATACGCTTGCTATTAGCGGGCCGGACGGCAATCTGCTCGACGAGATCAGCGCCGACGAAATCTTCATCAATACAGGCACGCGCGCCATCGTGCCGCCGCTCGACGGGCTCGAGCGGATTCGCTACTACACCAACTCCAACCTGCTCGACCTGACGGAATTGCCGAGTCATCTGGTGATCGTCGGCGCGAGTTATATCGCGCTCGAATTCGCGCAGATCTTTCGCCGCTTCGGCAGTCAGGTGACCGTGCTGGTGCGCGGCGAACGCTTGCTCACGCGCGAGGACGCCGATTTCGCCGATTCCGTTCACAAGGTGCTGGCCCGCGAGGGCGTGGAGTTCCGCTTCGGCGTGCAGCCTTCGCGGGTCGAGCCGCATCCGCATCGCGAGAACGAAGTGTGCATCGGCTTCGAGCAGAACATTCCCGCGCTCGAAGCGTCGCACCTGCTGTTCGCGACCGGCCGCGAGCCGAATACCGACGACCTCGGCCTCGCGGCCGCCGGCATCACGACGGACAAACACGGCACGATTCCGGTCGACGGCCAGTTGCGCACCAACGTGCCGGGCGTCTGGGCGATCGGCGATGTCAACGGGCGCGGCGCCTTCACCCATACCTCCTACGACGACTATCAGATCGTCGCGGCCAATCTGCTCGACGGCGGTTCACGCAGCGTCGATACGCGGATCATGGCGTATGCGGTGTTCGTCGACCCGCCGCTCGCGCGTGTCGGCGCCTCGGAGGCCGAGGTGCGCAAGTCCGGCCGCGACGCGCTGATCGCCTCCATGCCGATGACGCGAGTGGGCCGTGCGCGCGAACGCGGCGAAACCGACGGCTTCATGAAGGTGATGGTCGACAAGGAGAGCAAGCGGATTCTCGGGGCGGCGATTCACGGCATCGAAGGCGATGAGGCGCTTCACACGTTCATCGACATCATGACGGCGGGCGCGCCGTATCCGACTCTGGAATATGCGATGCATATTCACCCGACCATCAGCGAACTGGTGCCGACCTTGCTCGATGGACTCAAGCCCATGAAGTGAGCGGCGCGCACAAGCGGAGCATCGACGATGAAGCGCGCAATCAGAAGCGGCAATCTGTTCGACGACCGCGCACCAGCGGGCGCGGACGAGCAGGTCGACACGTTCGTGGAGCAGGACGGCGTGAGCATCGAGCGGATCGTCTCGATGGGGCACGCCAGCTCGCCGGGCTTCTGGTACGACAGTCCGCGCGCCGAGTGGGTCGTGCTGCTGAGCGGCGCGGCGGCGCTCGAATTCGAAGGCGAGGCCGAGCCGCATCCGATGAAGGCCGGCGATCATGTGCTGATCGACGCGCATTGCCGGCACCGGGTGGCATGGACGAGCGCTCAGGAGCCCAGCGTGTGGCTCGCCGTCTACTACCCGGACGGCGCCTCAGCTTGAACGCGGCACGCTGCCGATCGATCAGGCACGTCGACAAAGCGTTGGGCCATCGCGGATAATCGGCAACGGCGCGGGTCGTCTGCGGAATGCGGGCGAACGGTGCGCGCAACCGCATTCATCATCAGGAATCCAACCGATGGGCAAGGGACGTGTCGAAGCCTTCAGCGATGGCGTGATCGCCATCATCATCACGATCATGGTGCTCGAGTTGAAGGTGCCGGAAGGCTTCGATCTCGCCGCGCTGCGTCCGGTGCTTCCCGTGTTTTGCGCGTACGTGCTGAGCTTCATCTACGTCGGCATCTACTGGAACAATCATCATCACATGTTCCATGCCGTGCAGAAGGTCAACGGCGCGGTGCTGTGGGCGAACCTCCATCTGCTGTTCTGGCTGTCGCTGCTGCCGGCCGTCACGCATTGGGTCGGCGAAAACCATCTGGCCTCCTGGCCGACCGCGATGTACGGCGTGGTGCTGTTCATGTCGTCGATCGCGTATTTCATTCTGATGGGCGTGCTGATCCGCGAGCACGGCAAGGACTCGACCCTCGCCAAAGCGGTCGGCAGCGATTTCAAGGGCAAGGTCTCGGTCGTGATCTATCTGGCGGGCATCGCGCTGGCGTTTGTCGTGCCGTGGGTTTCGGCCGCGCTTTATACGCTCGCTGCCGCGTGGTGGTTGGTGCCGGACCGGCGCATCGAACACGTGCTGGAATCGTAAGCGTGCTGCTCGCGCTCAAGCTCGTGCTGGTGCCGGCGTTTCTCGCCGCGCTGACCGTCGCCGGTCGTGTGTGGGGGCCGTCGGTGGCGGGGTGGCTCGCGGGGCTGCCGGTAGTCGCCGGGCCGATTGTGTTGCTGCTCGCGTTGGAGCGCGGTCCGTCGTTCGCGGCGCAGGCGTCGGCGGCCTCGATCGCGGCGATCGCCGCGTCGGAAGCGTTTAATTTCGCGTATGCGTGGACTTGCCGGCGTGTCGCGTGGCCGCTCGCGCTGGTCGTCGGCATGGTGGGCTGGGTCGGCGTGGCCATTCTGCTCACGCAACTTCCCGCTGGACTCGCATGGGCGGCGGCAGCAGCCTGCGTCGCTGTGGCGATTTCGCAAAACGGTTTGCCGCGCGTAGCCGGTCACGTGCCGGCGGCGCGCCTCGGACTCGGTGACCTCGCTGTGCGCATGCTCGCCGGCGCGTTACTGACGGTCGCGGTGACCACGCTATCCGCGTCGATGGGCGCGACCTGGAGTGGACTGCTCTCGGTTTTTCCCTTGCTCGGCATCGTGCTCGCGGTGTCGGCGCAGCGCGCGCACGGCGCGGACTTCGTCGCTTTGCTGATGCGCGGCATGGTGATCGGCCGCGCCTCGTTCGCGGCGTTCTTCGCCGTGACCGCGACGCTGCTGCCGCGGTACGGCGTGTGGCTGAGCTTTGCGTGCGCGGCGCTGGTCTCGATCGTCGTGCACGGTGCGACGCGGCGGATGCTCGGCGCGAAGCGGCCGGCGCAGGCTGTGTCGCGTGAGCTTGTGGAGCAGCAGTCGGCGGATTGAGCGTGAGGGTTCGCTGCGGCTTATCGCGGCTTTTGCGGTTCATCGCAGGTCGAAGCGGTTGGTAGTGGCACGAAGCGGCTCAAAGCGCGTCGAGTGGTCGGTAGCGGCAAGAAGCCTCTCGCAAGCGCCTCAAATCGGTACGTAGTGGTTCATTGCGGTTAAAAGCGGCTCAAAAGCACGCGCAACGCCCGCTCATGCGAAACGGCCGCGCACACGTTCCGCGCATTTGCCCGATACTTCCAACATGACTTTGCGCACTCGACAATCCCGACGCATACGAATCGGCCTGATCTCCGACACGCACAATCTCGTGCGCCCCGAGGCTCTGCAGTACCTCGCCGGTTGCGACGCGATCATTCACGCGGGCGATATCTGCAACGAGGCGGTGCTCGAAGCACTCAGGCGGATTGCGCCGGTCACGGCAGTGCGCGGCAACAACGACACCGGCGATTGGGCCGCGTCGCTGCCGACGCACACCACGCTGACCGCGCAGCAAGTGACGATTCTCGTCGTGCACGACATCGCCGACGTGGGCGCCGATCCACGCAGCCAGGGCGTCAACGTGGTGGTGACGGGTCATTCGCACAAGCCATCGATCAGCGAGCGCGACGGCGTGCTATTCGTCAATCCGGGCAGCGCGGGGCCACGGCGTTTCAAACTGCCGATTTCAGCCGGAATGCTGATCGTCGAAGGTGCGCACGCAAGCGCGAGCTTCGATTCGCTGGTGCCATAAAAAAACGGGCCGGCAAATTTGCCGACCCGCTCTCAGACTACTCGCGGACAAGCCGCGCTAACATTGAAACACCCAGCGCTCAGGCACGCGCCGTAGCCGTCGCCGCATAGCCTTCGTCCATCTCCTCGGCTTCACGCTCGCCGCGCAGCACGGCATGCGCTTCCGCGCGCGTCGCCACGCACGGGCCCGAGCCGAGCAGCGGCTTGCGGGCGGTTTCGCGCAGCGCCATCACCGAGACGATACCGATCAGCGACGCGCCCATCAGGTAGTACGCGGGCATCATCAGATTGCCGGTACGGTCGACCAGCCACGCCGTCACGAGCGGCGTCGTACCGCCGAACAGCGACACCGAAATATTGAAGCCGATCGCGAGCGCGCCGTAGCGAATCCGGGTCGGGAACAGCGCCGGCAGCGCCGACGGCATCACGCCGGTAAAGCACGACAGCAGCACGCCGAGGATCATCAGGCCGCCGAACACCGGCAGCACCGTGCCCATGCGGATCAGCAGCAGGGCGGGAATCGACAGCACGAACAGGCCCACGCAACCGAACAGCATCACCGGTTTGCGGCCAATCGTGTCGGACAGGCGGCCGGCGGCGAGCGTCATCGGCATCATCAGCACCATCACGAGCAGCACGAGAAAGAGACCGTGCGTTTCGTTGAAGTGCAGCGTGGCCGACAGATAGCTCGGCAGATACGAGAGCGCCATGTAGTCGGTGACGTTGAAGATCAGCACGAGGCCGACGCACAGCAAGAGCGGCTTCCATTGCTGCATGAGCAACTCGCGGAACGACTGCTTCGGCACGGCCTTGTCTTCGGCTTCGCGTTGTTCGGCCTGCTTCTTGAACGCGGGCGTTTCTTCGAGCTTCATCCGGATGTACAGACCCACCAGACCTAGCGGGCCGGCGATCAGGAACGGCACACGCCAGCCCCACGAGAGCAGCGCGTCGTTCGAGAGCGTCGCGGTCAGCACGGCCACCGTACCCGCGCCGAGCACGTAGCCGATCAGCGTGCCGAACTCGAGAAAGCTGCCCATGAAGCCGCGGCGCTTGTCGGTCGAGAATTCGGCGATGAAGGTGGCCGCGCCGCCGTACTCGCCGCCAGTCGAGAAGCCTTGCACCAGACGCGCGACCAGCAGCAGCACCGGCGCGAAAATGCCGATCGTCGTGTAGCTCGGAATCAGCCCGATCGCGAAAGTGCCGAGCGCCATCATGATCATGGTCATGGCGAGCACGCGCTGTCGGCCGATGCGGTCGCCCAGCGGCCCGAACACCATGCCGCCGACCGGCCGCACGAGGAACGCCGCGGCGAACGTGCCGAACGTGGCGATCAACTGCGCGGCGGGGCTGGCCGACGGGAAGAACACTTTGCCGAGCGTGACAGCGATGTAGCTGTACACGCCGAAATCGAACCATTCCATCGCGTTGCCGAGCGCCATGGCGCCGACGGCCCGCTTGAGGAGAGATTTGTCGACCACGGTGATGTCGTCGAGAGAGAGGCGTTGTTCTTCTTTGTGGTGTCGCCAGAAGCCGTTGCTGGAAGCGGTCAAGGTGAAAACTCCAATGACTGCGACGAAACTCATGATGCGCATGAACGTTCCGCCACGGTTGCTGGGAAGTGCAGTTTCGCGAGCCATGCGAAAAGCGTCTCCGTCGCCGCTGAGGGCGATGGAACTGGGCGCGATGGAAAACAGAACGCCCGTGCCTCGCGAGACATGTCGCGAAAAAACACTCGTCTAGATTGTGCTGACTGTTGCATCTGCGTGGCCGTGGAAGGGGGGCAGATGCATGAGGACGCTGGGGTGGCTGAAAGCTGGCCCATGCGCCGCTGGAAGGCTTGAAACGAAAAAGGCCGGTGCTTTATTCGCCGCTCATGGGGGCCATGAAGGGGCGCATGAAACGGGGAAGCGACCGACGAGCCTTCTTGTATAAAAACTGTTCAATTCGGCATGGCACACGCACTGCGCGCCAATCTGAAGAGAACGTGAATGAAGGTGAAATGCTGTTGGAACGAGGCACATGATAGCACGATAACAGAGGATCGTGCAAACCCGGCGTCCGGCGGGGGCCTTGGCGGAGGCGCTCAATCCCTTGTGGGGCGGGGGATTGGGCGGATCCTCGCGGTCTGGAAAAGGGGCTTAAAACGGCGCGGAAATGTACCGTTTGGAGAATTTCCCCGGCGCTGTTGGAACAGCGATTTGGCAGCCTCGATTCGGTGAATCCGGCGGCGCGTGCAGGCGAAAAAAATCCGCGCACACGGCGCGGATTTCGGTCACGCAGTTAAAAGCGCGAAAGCGTTCACTCAGCTGACGGCGGCACATAACCCTGTGCCGTATCCGCGCCTTCGCCGAAGAAGAACTTTTCGGTCTGCTTCATCAGGTATTGGCGTGCGCGCGGATCCGCCATGTTCAGGCGGTTTTCGTTGATCAGCATGGTTTGCTGCTTCAACCAGGCCTGCCATGCTTCCTTCGAAATGCTTTCGTAGATCCGCTTGCCGAGTTCGCCCGGCAGCGGCGGGAAATCGAGGCCTTCGGCTTCCTTGCCGAGCTTCGCGCATTGAACCATACGAGTCATGCTGTGCTTCTCCTAATCGATGTGGGGGCGGCAGTCGCTTTATATGAGGCCGCTCAAAGCTGTTTCATCAGCACGAGCGACTTGCGCTGCCAGTTATAGAGTCTGCGGCGGTCTTCCGGCAGGTCGTCGACCGTGACTTTGACGAAGCCGCGCTTGAGGAACCAGTGTTCGGTACGCGTGGTGAGCACGAAAATGCGCGTCAGGCCGCGCGCCCGCGCGCGTTGCTCGATGCGCTTCAACAGCCGCTCGCCGTCGCCGGTGCCTTGCGCTTCGGGGGCGACCGTCAGGCACGCCATTTCGCCGATGCGCTCCTGCGTATACGGATACAGCGCCGCGCAGCCGAACAGCACGCCATCGTGCTCGATCACCGAGAAATGGTCGATGTCGCGTTCAATCTGGTGACGCCCGCGCCGCACCAGCGTGCCGTCCGATTCGAGCGGCTCGATCAGCGCGAGAATGCCGCCGACGTCGTCCGGCGTGGCTTCGCGCAGGCTTTCGAGGTTCTCGTACGAGATCATCGTGCCCACGCCGTCGTGCAGAAACAGTTCGAGCAGCAGGCTGCCGTCGAGCGCGTAAGGGATGATGTGCGCCCGCGCCACGCCGCCGCGGCAGGCGCGGATCGAGTGCTTCAGATAGAAGCCCGCGTCGCCGGTGACCTCGCCGCTTTCGTGCAGCTTGTAGGCGTCGTCGAGCGACAGTTCGCGCACCAGTTCGGGGCCGTTTTCGCCGGCTTCCATCAGGCCCGGCGTTTCGGTCAGGAACACGATCTTGTCGGCGCGCAGCGCGATCGCCGCGGCGGACGCCACGTCTTCCATGGCCAGATTGAAGGCCTCGCCGGTGGGCGAGAAGCCGAGCGGCGAGAGCAGCACCAGCTTGCGGCTCGCGAGCGAATGACGGATCGAATCGGCGTCGATCTTGCGCACCACGCCGGTGTGGGCGAAATCGACACCGTCGAGAATGCCCACCGGCCGCGCCGTCACGAAGTTGCCCGACACCACGCTGATGTGCGCGTGCGCCATCGGCGTATTCGGCAAGCCCTGGCTGATGGCGGCCTCGATATCCAGACGCACTTCGCCGGCCGCTTCTTTCGCGGACTCGAGCGCGCGCGCGTCGGTGATGCGCATGCCGTGCGAAAACTCGGACTCCACGCCGTGCAGGCTCATCTGCTCCTCGACCTGCGGGCGTGAGCCGTGCACCAGCACGATCTGGATGCCCATGGCCTGCAAGAGCGCGATGTCGGACACGAGCGCGTTCAGGAGCCCCTGATGCACCACCTCGCCGCCAAAGCCGACGACGAACGTCTTGTTGCGGAACGCATGGATGTAAGGGGCGACTGAGCGCATCCAGTCGACGAATTGCGCGTGCTGGGCGAGATCTTCCGTTGCTCCGGCGGGGGCCGGAGCGCTCGCGGGCGCGGGGACGAGGTCGGTTTGGGAATTCATGCCGGGGATTATAATGCGCCCCCATGTCGAATGTACCCAAAAGTCCCGCTGCGGCGAACGAGAATCCGGCGCCGGCCGCCGATCAACCGAAGGCCGGCGACGCAGAGCGCCGCAATGCGCAGGACGCCGAACGCAACACGCCACACACGGCGCGTGGGCCGCGGCGCGCGACCGAAAATGCTCAGGCGTCGGCGCAGGAAAATGATTCCTCCCACAAGGCCCATCGCCAGGGGGGCGCTGTGGCCGCGAAACACGCCGGAGGTGGCGAGTCGCAATCGCCGCGTAGTGAGGAAGGTCGGGGCGCAGGCCAAAACACGGGCCGTTCGCAGAAGCAGAACGCCTCACAGGGCCACCAGCAACCGCGGCAAAGTGGCGAGCGGCGCGCTCGGCCTACGAATCTACCGGGCGGTAATCAGCAGAAAGGTGGCGGCCGTGGTGATCAGCCAAGTCTCGCGCCCCCTCGAGGCGGAGAGCAGCCGAGTCGCGTGACTGCGCAGGCCGGAGCACAATCGCGTCGCACGCTCGAGCAAGGCGGGGCGTCGCGCCGCGAATCCGGCGGTGCGCCCGCGCAAAAATCGCAGGCAGCCAGCGACACCGAGCGCAGCGCGAACCGCCGCGAACCGCAGCAGCCACGTGAGCCCCGTGCACCGCGCGCGCCGCGTGTGGTCGAACCCAATCCGATTCCACCGATTACCTACCCCGAAGCGCTGCCCGTGTCGGGCCGGCGCGAGGAAATCGCCAAAGCCATCGCCCAGAATCAGGTCGTGATCGTCTGCGGCGAGACCGGCTCCGGTAAAACCACCCAGTTGCCGAAAATCTGCCTAGAACTCGGGCGCGGTCTCGGCGCGGGCGGCTCCGGCCTGATCGGCCACACGCAGCCGCGCCGGATCGCCGCGTCGGCGACGGGCCGCCGCATCGCCGAGGAACTCGGCACGCCGTTCGGCGAAGTGGTCGGCTACAAGGTGCGCTTCACCGACAATCTGTCGCCGGGCGCCTCCGTCAAGCTGATGACCGACGGTATTCTGCTCGCCGAAACGCAGACCGATCCGCTGCTGAAAGCGTACGACACGCTGATCATCGACGAGGCGCACGAGCGCAGCCTGAACATCGACTTTCTGCTCGGCTATCTGAAGGAAATCCTCGTCAAGCGTCCCGATCTGAAACTGATCGTGACCTCGGCGACGATCGACGCGGACCGCTTCGCGCGCCACTTCGGCAGCGAAGAAAAGCCCGCGCCGGTGATCGAGGTGAGCGGGCGGCTTTATCCGGTCGAGGTGCGCTACCGTCCGGTCGCGGAAGACAGTCCCGCCGTGAAGTCCGCGGAAGGCAACGCGCCGTCCACGCAGCGTGGCGACCGGCCGAAAACTCAGCGCGAAACCGATCGCGATCTGATGGACGCCATCGTCGACGCCGTCGACGAACTCTGCCGCGAAGGTCCCGGCGACGTGCTCGTGTTCCTGCCCGGCGAGCGCGAAATCCGCGACGCCGCCGAGGCGCTGCGCAAGCATCATCCGCCGCATACGGAGATCCTGCCGCTGTTCGCGCGTCTTTCCGCGGCCGAACAGGAGCGCGTGTTCCGCACTTCGAACGCGCGCCGCATCGTGCTGGCCACCAACGTCGCCGAAACCTCGCTGACGGTGCCGGGCATCCGCTATGTGGTCGACACCGGCCTCGCGCGCGTGAAGCGCTACTCGTACCGCAACAAGGTCGAGCAGTTGCAGGTGGAATCGATTTCGCAGGCCGCCGCGAATCAGCGGGCGGGTCGTTGCGGCCGCGTCGCCGACGGCATCTGCATTCGCCTTTACGAGGAAAGCGACTTTCAGGGCCGCGTGCGCTTCACCGATCCGGAGATTCTGCGCTCGTCGCTGGCGTCGGTGATTCTG
Source organism: Paraburkholderia sediminicola (assembly GCF_046027355.1). Lineage (GTDB taxonomy): Bacteria > Pseudomonadota > Gammaproteobacteria > Burkholderiales > Burkholderiaceae > Paraburkholderia > Paraburkholderia sediminicola_B. The sequence continues at coordinate 174,588 of NZ_JAQQEK010000009.1, forward strand.
CGCATGAAGTCGCTGCATCTGACGGCGATCGAAACGTTCCCGTTCATCGAGCCGCCGCCGGGCCGTGCGATCGCCGACGGCTATCAGCTGCTCAACGAACTCGGCGCCGTCGACGACGACAACCAGCTCACGCCGCTCGGCCGCGAACTCGCGCGCCTGCCGCTCGACCCGCGCGTCGGCCGGATGATTCTGGCCGCGCGCGACCAGCAGGCGTTAAAGGAAGTACTGATCATCGCGAGCGCGTTGTCCGTGCAGGATCCGCGCGACCGGCCGATCGAAGCGCAGGAGCAAGCCGATCAGGCGCATCGTCGTTTCGCCGACGAGCGCTCCGAATTCCTGCAGTGGCTCAAAATCTGGAACTGGTTCGAGGAAGCGATCGCGCACAAGAAGTCGAACAAGCAATTGCACGAGGAGTGCCGTAAGAACTTCCTCTCGCAACTACGCCTGCGCGAATGGCGCGACGTGCACTCGCAACTGCTGACGGTGGTGCGCGAGCACGGCTGGCGTCTGAATGAAGCGGAAGCGACCTTCGAGCAGATCCATCTCGCGCTGCTGACGGGCTTGCTCGGCAACATCGGCCTCAAGGCCGACGACGAGCCGTACTACCTCGGCGCGCGCGGCATCAAGTTCTATTTGTGGCCGGGCTCGGCGCTAGTGAAGAAAGCCGGCAAGTGGGTGATGGCCGCCGAACTGGTCGAGACGAGCCGCCTGTATGCGCGTTGCATCGCGAAGATCGAGCCGGAGTGGATCGAGAAGATCGGCGCGCATCTGTTGAAGAAGTCGCTCTCCGAACCGCATTGGGAGAAGCGCGCGGCGCAGGTTTCGGCGTTCGAGCGTGCGGTGCTGTACGGCTTGCCGATCTATCACCGGCGGCGCGTGAGCTTCGGCAAACAGGAGCCGGCGCGCGCCCGCGAGCTGTTCATTCGCGGCGCGCTGGTGGAAGGCGAGTTCGATACGAAGCTCGCGTTCTTCGCGCACAACCGCAAGCTGCTCGCCGATATCGAGCAGCTCGAACACAAGTCGCGCCGCCAGGACGTGCTGGTCGACGACGAACTGATTTTTGCCTACTACGATCAGGCGCTGCCGAAGGGCATTTACACCGGCGCGTCGTTCGAGCGCTGGTATCGCGACGAGGTGAAAGAGAGCGGCCAGCCGGAAGACAAGCTACGCCTGCTGTATTTGTCGCGCGACGATCTGATGCGGCACGAAGCCGCCGGCGTGACCACCGACCTATTCCCGAAGCGGATGACGATGGCGGGCGTCGAGATGGCGCTCACCTATCACTTCGAGCCGGGTTCGCCGCGCGACGGCGTGACGCTCGCCGTGCCGCTGTATGCGTTGAATCAGGTCGATGCGCGGCGCTGCGAATGGCTCGTGCCCGGCATGCTGAAAGAGAAGACGCAACTGCTGCTGAAGTCGTTGCCGCAGAAGCTGCGCCGTCATTGCGTGCCGCTGCCCGAGTACGCGGCGGGTTTCGTCGACCGGCACAGCGGTCCGCGCTTCGGCGCGGGTGGTTTGCTCGAGTCGCTGATCGCCGATATTCGCGAGCAGACCCAGGTCGCGATGAAGCAGTCGGACTTCAAGCTCGAGACCTTGCCGCCGCATCTGTTCATGAACTTCAAGGTCGTCGACGAGCATGGGCGTCAGCTCGCGATGGGCCGCAACCTGTCGCAACTGCGCGCCGAACTCGGCGGCCAGGCGCAGCAGCATTTCCAGAAGATCGCGTCGAGTGCGGCCGGGGCGGCGTTGGCGGACGCGGGCGGCGGCGGTGTCGCGACGCCGTCGCAAGCGTCAGGTGCGGCAGGCGGAGCGGCGCAGCGAGGCAAGGGCGCTGCCGCGCCAGGTCCGCAGACCGCGCCGCAAGCCGGCGCGCAGGGCACGGCGCTGTATGAAAAGCTGATGACGTGGAATTTCGGCAAGCTGCCCGAGTTGCTCGAAATCCGTCGTGGCGGGCAGACGCTGTTCGGCTATCCGGCGCTGGTGGATCGCGGCACGCATTGCGACGTCGAAGTGTTCGATTCACCGGACGAGGCCGCGCGGATTCATCGCGCGGGACTGCGCCGGCTGTTCGCGTTGCAGTTGAAGGAGCCGATCAAGTATCTGGAAAAGAATCTGCCCGGTTTGCGCGAAATGGCGATGCAGTTCATGCCGCGCGGCACGCAGGAAGAGTTGCGGGATCAACTGATCGACACCGCGCTCGATCGCGCCTGCCTGCAAGACCCGTTGCCCGACGACGACGTCAGCTTCCACACGCGCCGCGACGAAGGTCGCAGCCGCCTGACCTTGCTGGCTCAGGAAATTGCGCGGCTGGTCGGGCAGATTCTGAGCGAATACGCGACGGTGGCGAAGAAGCTGGTGCAGGCGAAGTCGTTCACGGCCGCGCACGCCGATCTGCAGAACCAGCTCGACGGACTGATTGGCAAGCGCTTCGTGGTCGACACGCCGTACGCGCAACTGGCGCATTTCCCGCGTTATCTGAAAGGGATCGCGCTGCGGATCGACAAGCTGAAGGCGGACTCCGCGCGCGACGCCCGGCAGTTCGCCGAATTCCAGCCGCTGTTGCAGAACTATCAGCGCGCGGTCGCGCAACGCGGCGGCGTGCTGGATCCACGCTTGTCGGAGTTTCGCTGGCTGCTGGAGGAGTTGCGGATCTCGCTGTTTGCGCAGGAGTTGCGCACGCCGATGCCGGTTTCGGTGAAGCGGCTTTACAAGGTGTGGGAGTCGATGCAGCGGTGATCGACTTGAGGGGCGAGGGCGCGCCGTGTGTTGCCGCCTCATGCGGGTGGCCTCGGTTATAGACCGGCTGCCTTTCGCGGTGCGGATAAAAACGCGCGCAACGCCATGCCTTGTGGGAACGATGGCGCGCGCAAAACGGCGCGGGGCTTTTGTCGGTCCCGCACTCGTCGCACCTACAACGTCGAAGGCCGGGCCATTGCTCGTGGCTCGCCTTGGCCCGGCCTGTCCAGTTCCGCCTAAATCCGCCTAAAAGTGCATGCCGGCGCCGACCGACGCGCCGAACTGGCCGCGCGAATCCGTGGTGCCTTGCAGCTTGTAGACCCACTTACCCGTTTCCGAGATCTGCGATACGCCGATGGCCAACGCCGACTGGCCGGCGTACGTGCCACCAGCCATTGCGACCATGCCGTGACCCGGCAGGATTGCCTGCGGCAAACCGGCCATTGCCATCGCGGACGCCGTGCCGCCGTAGCTGTCGCGGCGGGCGGAGCGGATCTGGTCGTCGGTGTAGCTGTTCGCCTGGCTCACTGCTCCGCTGACGCTTTGCTGCAACTGATTGACGTTGACGGCATCGGTGCCTTGCACGCCGGCTGCGACGTTGGTGATCTGGCGTTCCTGGCCTGCTGCACCGAGCGATACGCTGTTCGCCCTGTCCGCGACCGAGCCTTGGCCCAACGCGACGGAGTTGTCAGCGCCGGCGTTTGCTGCTGCGCCGAGCGCGGTGGCGTTGGCGCCGCTGGCGACGGAGTCGGCGCCGAGTGACGTGGCATGGGTGCCGCTGGCGACCGAGTTGGCGCCGAGTGACATGGCGTTCTCGCCGCTGGCAAGCGAATTCGCGCCGATCGCGACCGCGTTGGTGCCGGTGGCCTGCGCGTTGGCGCCCGCGGCGACGGAGTGGATGCCCGAGGACACGGCGCCTTCGGTATCGCGGTTGCCTTCGGCGCTGAAGAACGGATTGGCCGTATTCACCACGGCGTTGCTGACTGCGCCGTCGATGGCGGCGTTCAGTTGAGCGACGTTGACCGCGTCGGTCACGTTCACGCCTGCCGCGACGTTGTGGATGACCGCGCCGCCATTCGCCGTGTCGCCGCCGAGTGTGACGCTGTTTCTGTCGACGCTGCCGTCGGCGTTCTGGTCGTACGTCAGCGCTGCATCGAGCTTCGCGGCATTGGCGGCGCCCTGGTCGCTTACGGCTTTGAGCTGGGCGACGTTCACCGCGTCGGTGTCGGCGGTGCCGGCCGCGACGTTGGTGATCTGGCGTTCCTTGCCCGTCGAGCCGACCGAGACGGTGCCGGCGCGTTTGGCCACTGAACCTTGGCCCAACGCGACCGAACCGTCAGCCGAGGCCTCCGCGTCACCGCCAATCGCGATCGAGCCGGTAGCTTTGGCTACGGCGGCGTACCCAATCGCGATGCTGCCGGCCGACGCTGCAAAGGCATACGCGCCGAACGCGGCGGCGCCAGTTCCCGCGGCGGCGGAATTGGCGCCGAGGGCCGTGGCGTTGTCGCCCGATGCGCTCGCGAGCGCCCCTGTTGCAACAGCGTGCGTACCGCTGGCGATGGCGTCGTCCGTGCCGTCGGCGGCGCCGTCGGCCTTGAAGTAGTGCTGGGTCCCGCTTTGCGCAATGGCGTCGACCTTGCCGTCGAGCGCGCTCAACTGGCTGACGTTGACGGCATCGGTCGCCGCCGCGCCGGCCGCGACGTTCGTCACGCGACGCTCGTTGCCGGCGGAGCCGACCGAGGCTTCGCCGTTCGCGATCGGGGCGGCGATGGACGTCGCGCTGGTCCCGGTGGGTGCATAGCCTCGGGCGGCCAGATCGGCGTGGGTCGTGGAATGGGCGCCGAGCGCGACGCTGTTATCGGCTGTGGCGGCTGCGGCGTAACCGAGGGCGACGGAGTTGAGGGCGGCGGCTTGGGCGGAGCCACCGAGCGCGGTGGCGTTGTCGGCCGCCGCCAGCGCTGAATTGCCGCCCGCGAAGGAACCCGAGCCTGCCGCCGCAGCCCGATAGCCGAGCGCGGCGGCATCCGTGCCGAACGCTTTTGCTTGTGCGCCAACGGCCATTGCGTTGTCCTCCTTCGCATAGGAATTAGCGCCAATCGCAGTCGAGCTATTGCCGAGTGCCCTCGCTTGCACACCGGTCGCAATCGAGCTGTAGTTTTGCGCGATCGATTGCAAGCCTGTCGCGATCGAAAACCTGCCTGACGCCGTCGCCTGAAAGCCCGTCGCAATCGCGCCCTCGCTCAGCGCGCTCGCTTGCTTACCCAGCGCCATGGCGTACAGGTCCGCCGCGTTTGTTTCCATGCCGAGCGCAATTGAATAGAGGCCGCCCGCGTGTGCCCCAATGCCCTCGGCAATCGAGCCGACGCCTGTAGCGAGGGCATCCGCATCCAGGCCTGGATTGACCGGGTTTGCCGCAAAAAAGATCGTGGCATGCGCCGCCGACGCACCGCCCGCCAATGCCGCGAGAACCAGTACCGCCTGGGCGATGGCTTTCTTGCGAGCCGTCGTGCGCTTTGCCGTTGATCTTGCCGTCGCCGGCGCCGCCAGCCAGGTTTTCGTCGTTTCACACAAAACCAATGGGTTATAGCTTTTCATTGTTTTAGAAACTCCGCGGTAGTGCGTGAACGGACAGCGTGAGCGCGGGTGAGTCGATAACAATTCATCGCCCTGATAATCTCGAAAAAATAAATCGGCGGCAGACTTTGCCTTGTTGATTTAGCGCTTTTGCGTTATTTTTTCGCGTGTGCAAAAAACCCGCGTCACGCCCGTCCATCCACAGGATTAATGGGTGGGCGATGAGGCGGCAGAATTGTCCAATTTCACGGCGGGGAGGGGGTATCAGTTAAATCTGAAGTAACTGCGGAAAAATCCTTTTTTGTGGGCGTATCTCGATTGGCTGATATGCAAATTAAACTAAATAAAGATTATTCGGAATTTGTTCTGGCAGTGATTTATTTAATTTGAGTGGGTTCTTGTTTCTGTATGTTCTCAATGAGACGCAATATGCCGAGCGTGAACTTCATTGCTGGCGCTGCAGAAATACGTGCCCAACCGTCGCGCCGAGCCGGTCGTCACCCGAGCGCCACAATCCATCCTGCCCCTGATTTCTCTCGCTCCGCACAGCGACCTGCGTCAACCGCTGGCCCCGGCAAACGTTCTACAATGATGGTTGTTCTCCGAAGTGAGTTTTCATGCGTAAATTTTTTCTTCCCGGCTTGACTGCCACGGTCGCGGCGGGCGCGGCGCTGGTCGCCGCCACAGGCTTTTTTTCTCCGGCGGCCCACGCCAACAACGTGATCGTGCTCAATTCCGGCGAAGCCACGCTGAGCCTGATCGACGAGGCGACCCGCCAGGTCGTCGGCACGGTGCCCACGGGCAAGGAACCGCACCACCTGATGGCCACGCCGGACAATTCGTCGTTGATCGTCGCGAATTCGGTGTCGAACAATCTGATGTTCGTGGATCCGAAATCGGGGCAGGTGCAGCGCTGGGTCGAGAACATCGAGGATCCGTACCAGATCGGTTTTTCGCCTGACCGCAAATGGCTGGTCACCACCGGCCTGCGTCTGGACCGTCTGGACATCTATCACTACGACGGCCAGAAGAATCAGATGACGCTGGCCTCGCGCCTGCCGCTCGCGGTCATGCCGAGTCACATGGCGTTCACGAACGACAGCAAGACGGTATTCGTCACGCTGCAGGTGTCGGGCGAACTCGCCGCGATCGACCTGGCCACGCAAACCGTCAAGTGGAAGATGAAGGTCGGCAAGGTGCCGGCCGGGCTGTGGATGACGCCGGGCGAGAAATACCTGCTGGTCGGCATGACCGGCGCGGATTATGTCGCGGTGGTCGACTGGCGCAACCAGAAGATCGTCAAGACGATCCACACCGGCAACGGCGCCCACAACTTCCGCTCGCTGGCCGACGGCAAGCACGTCGCGGTGTCCAACCGCGTGGCGAGCACGATCAGCATCATCGACGAGGACACGCTCACCAACGTCGGCGACATCACCGGTTTGATGCCGGGACCGGATGACATGGAACTTTCCGCCGACAAACGCTATCTGTGGGTTACGTTCCGCTTCGCGAAGCACGTCGGCATCATCGACCTGACAACGCGTAAGCTGATCCAGACGATTGCTGTCGGCCGTTCGCCGCACGGCATCTATTTCTTCAATCGCGCGCCGGTCACGGCGCCGAACGGCGCTTGATGCAGGGGCCCATGCCGCACCACGCGAACCGTCACGGATGAAGTAACCAGACCAGCGCCATGTTCCATCTGATTTTTTCTTCCCTCGACAACTTCGTCTCCGCCGTGCAGACGTTGTTGTACGTCGACGTGGTGCAGCCCCTGCTGTTCCGCTTCGATCTGATGGATTACGACGAAGACACCTACGACAGCCTGTATTGGGTGATCGTGGGCGTCGTCGAAGTGCTGGCCATGTACGCGGTTCTGCGCCCGCTCGAAGCGCTGCGTCCGGTGGAGAAGTGGCAGAGTCGCAAGGCGGTGCGCGTCGACGTGATCTATACGTGGATCGCCAAGCTCGGCATTCTCAATCTGTTCTTTTTCTTCGCGCTGCAGCCGTTCTTCGACACCGTGCAGGCGTGGCTGCGGCTGCACAATATTTCGAATATCGAGTTCGACAATCTGTGGCCGGGCGTGACCACGCAGCCACTCGTCACGTTCGTGATGTATCTGCTGGTGCTCGATTTCGCCGGTTACTGGTATCACCGCTGGGAACATCGGATCGGCGTGTGGTGGGAACTGCACGCGGTGCATCACAGCCAGCAGCAGATGTCGCTGTGGTCCGACGACCGCAACCATCTGCTCGACGATGTGCTGCAAGCGTCGTTCTTCGCCGTGATCGCGCTGGTGATCGGCGTGCCGCCGTCGCAGTTCGTCGTGCTGGTCGCCATCACGAATCTCGCGCAGAGCGTCCAGCACGCGAACATTCGCATGTACTTCGGCTGGCTGGGCGAGCGCCTGCTGGTCAGCCCGACCTTCCATCGCCGTCACCACGCCATTGGTTACGGTCACGAAGGGCTGAAATACGGTTGCAACTTCGGCGTGCTGTTTCCATGGTGGGACATGCTGTTCCGCAGCGTCTCCTGGAGCCGCGAGATGGAGCCGACCGGCATCCGCGATCAACTCGAGGGCCGCCGTTACGGCGACGGTTTCTGGGCGCAGCACTGGCTCGCCTTCGTGCGCATCGCCGGACGTCTTTCACCGAAACGCCGCACCGAAAGCAACGACGCCGCCGCCGTTTGAGCGCGCTTCCTCCCACGCCGCCGGTTTCCCCGGCGGCGCGTCACGTGGTTTATCCTGTTCACGTTTGCGACCAGGCGCCGGGCTACCCGGCGGGTTCGTCGCACGGTTCGCTCCATTCCATCGTTTCCTTCACCGGCACTGGCTCGCATGAATGATCTGTTGCGCTCGTTCGGGCGCGCGCTCACCAGCGCGCTCCACCCGCGCATGCTCTGGCTGACCTTCCTGCCGTTTCTCGCGGCAACGGTCGGGTGGGGCGTGATCCTGTGGTTTTCCTGGCAGACGCTGATCGGTGCGACCCGCACCTGGCTCGAAGGCTGGTCGTTTACGATCACGCTTTATCATCTGTTCGACTGGCTCGGTTTTTCGGCGCTGCATGCGGCGATCGCGCCGTTTATCGTGATCGCGATGACGATTCCGCTGATCGTCGTCACGGTGTTGCTGCTGATCGCCACGCTGTCGATGCCCGCGGTCATCCGCTTCCTGTCGGCGCGTCAATTCCCTAGCCTGGAAATGCGCCGCGGCGGAACGTGGTACGGTAGTCTCGGCCAGGCGTTGTGGACCACGCTGGTATGTCTCGTGCTGCTGATCGTCACGCTGCCGCTCTGGCTCGTGCCGCCGTTCTTCGCGCTGATTCCGCCGCTCCTGTGGGGCTGGCTGACGTATCGTGTGATGAGCTACGACGCGCTCGCGCTGCATGCCACGCGTGACGAGCGGCGTGCGCTGGTGCGGCGTTTCCGCTTGCCGCTGCTGTTGATCGGCATCGCGAGCGGCTTGCTGGGTTCGCTGCCGACGTTGTTGTGGGCGTCGTCGGTCTGGCTGATCGTGCTGTTCCCGGTGGTCACGGCCGTGACGATCTGGATCTATGCGTTCATCCTTGTGTTCTCGGCGCTGTGGTTCGGCTACTACTGTTTGCGCGCGCTGCAGCGCATGCGCGCGGATGAGCACGGCGGCGTGCGGCACGCGGCGCCGGTTCCTTACTGATTAAACCAAAGAGGCGGCAATGGCATTTGGCGTCATCATCATCGGCGATGAAATTTTGTCGGGCAGGCGTATCGACAAGCATCTGCCGAAGGTTATCGAATTGCTGGGCGCGCGCGGACTGTCGCTCGGCTGGGCGGAGTACATCGGCGACGACCCGGAGCGCATCACCGCGACGCTGCGGCGCACCTTCGCCTCGGGCGACATCGTGTTTTCCACGGGCGGCATCGGCGCCACGCCGGACGACCACACGCGCCAATGCGCGGCGGCCGCGCTCGGCGTGCCGCTCGAACTGCATCCGGAGGCCGCGAAGCTGATTCAGGAGCGCATCCGCGACATGCATCCGGCGAACGCGGCCACGCCGCTCGATCTGGAGTCGCCGGAGAATCGGCATCGCCTGAATATGGGCACGTATCCGCAGGGCGCGTCGATCATTCCGAACGGCTACAACAAGATTCCGGGCTTTTCGATCAGGCAGCATCACTTCGTGCCGGGTTTCCCGGTGATGGCGTGGCCGATGATCGAGTGGGTGCTGGATACGCAGTATGCGCATCTGCATCACGCCATGCCGCACGCGGAGAAGTCGCTGCTGGTGTTCGAGTTGCCGGAGTCGCGCCTCACGCCGCTGATGGAAAAAATCGAACGCGATTTTCCGGGCGTGCGGGTCTTCAGTCTGCCGAGCGTGGGCGATGCGGAACGCGGCGGCGTGTACGCGCGTCATCACATCGACCTGGGTGTGAAGGGCGAGCCGGAAGCGGTGGCGGCGGCATTCGTCAAGCTGCGGGAAGGCGTGCACTTGCTGGGCGGCGATATCGTCGAACCCGAGGCGGCGGCTGCGGCGGCGAAGCCGCGCGCCTGACTCGCGCGGCATACGTTTATGCTGGTTCGGGCGCTGCGGCGCCCGTTTTTTCACCGCGCTCGTCGTCGATTCTGAGCGCGGCATCGGCGGATCATCGGCCTGTCACATTCAGCGCCGACGATGTGCCTGTCCTCACGTGCGGGCCACAAAAAGGTGGCGTTGAACCGGTCTCGAGAAGTCTCCATGACTGCTAGCGAGCAGTCAGCAAACAGGCGCCGCGAACGGGTAGCGCTCAAGCAAACGCCTGAAAGCGCCACACGGCCGCTACGCAGCAGTCACGCAACCGCCTGACTCACGCGCCGATCCACGGCAACCCGCGAAAGCACCAGCCCGAAACCGTCTTCCGATGCCCCTGGCCGTCCTTGTCGCCTTCGAAGCCTTCCAGCAGGTCGTACGCCTTGGTGAAGCCGGCCTGAGTAGCGGCGATCGCGGCGAGCTTCGAGCGCGCGGCGCTGCGGCACAGGAACAGCACGGGCGTGTCGGGCGTGGCGACCTGCTTCAATTGCGCGAGAAATTCCTGATTCGGCACCGCGCCCGGATAGCGCGTCCATTCCACGTGCGCGTATTGTCCATCGCCGATCACCGGCCGGCCGACCCAATCGAGTTCGGCGCGGGTGCGCACATCAACGAGACGCGTGCGCGGATCGAGTTGCAGCAGTTCGAACGCTTCGGCGGGCGATATCGCGCCCGCGTACGGCAACTGATTCTCGGTGCGGCGCTTGTCCGCGCTGGCGTACAACTGTTCGAGCGTGCTCATGAGCGCAAATCTCCTTCGGACCAAATGACCATTCTAGCGCGCGGCGTGACGCGTGCATGCGTGGCGCGAGCGACGGCAAACGGGCGTGCGCGACGCTCGCATGAATGCGCAAACATGGTGCAAATTTCGTGGAATGCACCACAATAAAGATGTCGGCCGTTGCCAATCTGGCGAATGCACGAATTTGGTGCGATGTTGGAGCAGAAGATTTCGGGGCTGCATGCCGTTCGGTGCGCCCATTCCCCGCAAACGCGCGCGCAGTGTGGTTTTGCGCCGGGTTGGCGCATACATGGCACAGAAGCTGCTTTATTGGTGCCGATCGATTTGTCCAGGCAGACTTTTATGTTCCTCCTCAACGATTGAGGGTGGACGCGCCGGGACGGGTCAGCTAGATTGGGCGGCGGCTGAATCCGCCGAATTCGTTAATCAGGAGATAGGTTATGAGTAAATCCGTGGCCGACGTCATTCAACTCGTCAAAGACGAAGACGTCAAGTTTGTCGACTTCCGTTTCACCGACACGCGCGGCAAAGAGCAACACGTTTCGGTGCCGGTGTCGGCATTCGATGAAGACAAGTTCGAAAGCGGCCATGCGTTTGACGGTTCTTCGATTGCCGGCTGGAAGGGCATCGAAGCCTCGGACATGTTGCTGGTCCCGGATGCGAACACGGCTTTCATCGACCCGTTCTACGAAGAATCCACCCTCGTGCTGACCTGCGACGTCGTCGAACCGGCGGACGGCAAGGGCTACGAGCGCGACCCGCGTTCGCTGGCAAAGCGCGCTGAAGCCTACCTGAAGAGCACGGGCCTCGGCGACACGGCATTCTTCGGTCCGGAACCGGAATTCTTCATTTTTGATTCGGTCCAGTGGAACACGGATCAATCGGGCTGCTTCATCAAGATCGGTTCGGAAGAAGCACCGTGGTCGTCGGCGAAGGAATTCGAAGGCGGCAACACCGGCCACCGTCCGGGCACGAAGGGCGGCTATTTCCCGGTCGCGCCGGTCGACACGTTCCAGGACATCCGTTCGGAAATGTGTCTGTTGCTCGAACAGATCGGCATTCCGGTCGAAGTGCACCACCACGAAGTCGCGGGCCAAGGCCAGAACGAAATCGGCACCAAGTTCTCGACGCTGGTGCAACGCGCCGACTGGCTGCAGCAAATGAAGTACATCATCCACAACGTCGCGCACACTTACGGCAAGACGGCAACGTTCATGCCGAAGCCGGTGGTCGGCGATAACGGTTCGGGCATGCACGTTCACCAGTCGATCTGGAAAGACGGCACGAACCTGTTCGCAGGCAACGGTTACGCAGGTCTGTCGGAATTCGCGCTGTTCTACATCGGCGGCATCATCAAGCATGCTCGCGCGCTGAACGCGATCACGAACCCGTCGACGAACTCGTACAAGCGTCTCGTGCCGCACTTCGAAGCACCGGTCAAGCTGGCCTACTCGGCACGCAACCGTTCGGCGTCGATCCGCATTCCGCACGTGTCGAACCCGAAGGGCCGCCGTATCGAAACGCGCTTCCCGGATCCGATGGCGAATCCGTACCTGTGCTTCTCCGCGCTGATGATGGCGGGTCTGGACGGCGTGCAGAACAAGATTCACCCGGGCGAAGCTGCTGACAAGAACCTGTACGACCTGCCGCCGGAAGAGGATGCAAAGATCCCGACCGTGTGCGCCGGCCTCGACCAGGCTCTGGACGCGCTGGACGCGGACCGCGAATTCCTGACGCGCGGTGGCGTGTTCACGGATTCGATGCTCGACGCGTACATCGAACTGAAGACGGGCGAGCTGCAACGCTATCGTCAGTCGGTGCACCCGATCGAATTCGAAATGTACTACTCGCTGTAAGCGGCAATGGCGCTTCGCCCTTCACACGGCGAAGTGCTATGCCCGACGCTCGCGATCGGTCACGAAGGGACGGCGGCGCCGTCCCTTTTTCGTTGGCCGTGCATAACGTTTGCGGCGTGTGGGTATTAAGCAAGACAGCAAGCGGACTACCTGATTTATCACCATCTCCTATCGGCCAGACTGCAAGATGGTTCTTAAGAATCTGATCAAGGCAAGGAAAGGGCACGAGCAGGCGCTCTCGGACGACGCTCAACTCGTCAGCTCCGGTTTGCTGCCGGGCTTCGAGGCGTTGCCGACGGTCGTGCTGGTGCTCGAAAAGCGCACGCTGCGCGTCGCGTTTGCGAACCCGTCGGCGGAGTCGATGCTGGACCTCTCGCGCCGGCAACTGACGCAGATGGCGTGGCCGGACATCTTTTCGAATGCCGACGAACTGGTCGCGACCATTTCCGCGATCGCCGCCCACCGTTTTCACGCGACCCATCTGGACGCCGTGCTCGAACGTCCGGGCCACGAGCCGCTGCATGTGCATGCGATCGTCGGTTTCCTGGAAGGCGCGCAAGACTACGTGCTGCTCGAACTGTTCGAGAACGAGCGGCATTTACGTACCGATCGCGAGGAGCGCATCAACGACCTCACGGCGGTCAACAAGCAACTGATCCGCAATCTCGCGCACGAGATCAAGAATCCGCTCGGCGGGATTCGCGGCGCGGCGCAACTGCTCGAGTTCGAACTCGGCGAGCGTCAGCGCGATGAGTTGCGCGAGTACACGCAAGTCATCATCAAGGAATCGGACCGGCTGCAAACGCTGGTCGACCGTCTGCTGGAGCCGCACCGTCATCCGCATATCGTCGGTGACGTGAATATCCACGAGGTGTGCGAGCGCGTGCGCCAGGTGATTCTCGCGGAGTTTCCGCGCGGCCTCACCATCGAGCGCGATTACGACGTGAGCGTGCCGGACTTGCGCGGCGACAAGGAGCAGTTGATTCAGGCGCTCCTGAACATTGTGCGCAACGCGGCTGAAGCGTTGCGCGAACGTATTTCGCAAGGCGACGCGCGGATCGAATTGCGCACTCGCATTGCGCGCAAGATTACGGTGTCGAAACGCTTATGTAAGCTGGCACTGGACTTGCATATCACTGACAACGGCCCAGGCATTCCCGAAGAAATCCGTGACCGCATTTTCTATCCGCTCGTGTCGGGGCGCGAGGACGGCAGCGGTCTCGGACTGACGCTCGCGCAGACCTTCGTGCAACAGCACGACGGTTTGATCGAAGTGGATAGCCGCCCGGGCCACACCGAGTTTCAGATTCTGCTGCCGCTCGACTGCTAACACATGCCTCGTGAGAAAACGCAGGGTCGCCCCAAGTTTTCTCACTCCCCCTCGGGGGGCCTGGCGCGAAGCGACAGGTTTGGGGGCACTCTTGAGACTTCTGACCGACCCATATGAAGCCGATCTGGATAGTAGACGACGATCAATCGATTCGCTGGGTGCTCGAAAAAGCACTGGCCCGAGAAAACTTCGCGACCCGCAGCTTCGCGAACGTGCGCGAGGCGTCGGCCGCGCTCGACCACGACAGCCCACAGGTGCTGGTGTCCGACATCAGGATGCCCGGCGGCTCCGGCCTCGAATTGCTGCAAACCGTACGTGACAAGGTGCCGGGCTTGCCCGTCATCATCATGACGGCGTTCTCGGATCTGGATAGCGCGGTCGCCGCATTCCAGGGTGGCGCGTTCGAATACCTCGCCAAGCCGTTCGACGTCGACAAGGCCGTCGAACTGATTCGCCGTGCCGTGGACGAAAGCATGCGCGGCGAACAGACGTGGGACGAACGCGTCACCGAAGCACCGGAAATGCTCGGCCAGGCGCCGGCGATGCAGGACATGTTCCGCGCGATCGGCCGCTTGTCCCATTCCGCGGCAACCGTGCTCATTACCGGCGAATCAGGCACCGGGAAGGAACTGGTCGCGCGTGCGTTGCACCGACATAGCCCACGCGCGAACGGTCCCTTCATCGCGCTGAACACCGCGGCGATTCCGAAGGATCTGTTGGAATCCGAATTGTTCGGCCACGAGCGCGGCGCTTTCACCGGCGCGCAGGCCATGCGCCAGGGCCGCTTCGAACAGGCCGAGAACGGCACGCTGTTTCTCGACGAAATCGGCGATATGCCGTTCGATTTGCAGACGCGTCTGTTGCGGGTGCTGTCGGATGGGCAGTTCTATCGCGTCGGCGGGCACAATCCGTTGCGCGCCAATGTGCGTGTGATCGCGGCGACGCATCAGAATCTCGAATCGCGCGTGCGGCAAGGGCTGTTCCGTGAGGACTTGTATCACCGCCTTAACGTGATCCGCTTGCGCTTGCCGGCTTTGCGCGAGCGCAGTGAGGATATTCCGCTGCTCACGCGTCACTTCCTGCAAAAGAGCGCTCGCGATCTCGGCGTCGAGCCGAAGCGCGTGTCCGAAGAAGCGCTGGCTTATCTCGCGTCACTGCCGTTTCCGGGCAATGTGCGTCAATTGGAGAACCTCGCCAACTGGCTCACGGTGATGGCGCCGGCGCAGACCATCGAGATCAAGGACCTGCCGCCTGATCTCGGACCCGCGCAAGCCGGCGTGACCGATCTCGCCGGCGGTGGCGGCGGTGCGATCGGAACCGGCGACGCGGGCCTCGCAGGCGGCGTGCCGGTCAACGGCACGAGTGCTGCAACGCATCCGGCGGCGGCGGGCGGCATGCCGGTCGCGACCACGGTCAGCGCCTGGGAAGGCGGCTTGCGCACCGAAGTCGCACGCATGCTGCGCGAGAATGCGGCGGACGTCATGGACGAACTCGCGCGCCGTTTCGAAGCAGCCGT
Organism: Paraburkholderia sediminicola; assembly: GCF_046027355.1. Classification (GTDB taxonomy): domain Bacteria; phylum Pseudomonadota; class Gammaproteobacteria; order Burkholderiales; family Burkholderiaceae; genus Paraburkholderia; species Paraburkholderia sediminicola_B. Next base: position 189,889 of record NZ_JAQQEK010000009.1, read on the forward strand.
GATTCGCGAAGCGCTCGATTTCACGCGCGGACGCAAGGTCGAAGCGGCGGAGCGTCTCGGCATCGGCCGCAATACGATTACGCGCAAGATTCAGGAACTCAATCTCGAGCCCTGAGTGTCGCGTTGTAGAGAGGAGCGGCGCGCGCGCCGCTCCGGTCATTCGCTTGTAAAACGAGTCACGGGCTCGCACAGGGCATAATCAACGCTGTTTTCATTCGACAGCTGACGATGCCTGCTTCTCCCGCTCCTTTCTCCTGGCCGCTTTCCCCCGATCCCTTCCTGTCGCTCGAAGCGCTCGACGACCCTGACGCGCTCGCGTGGGTCGAACAGCAGAACGCGCGCACGCGCGCCGCGTGGTGCAACAGCGAGGAATTCGAGTCGCTCAGGCAACGTCTCGCCGACGCCTATCTGCCGCGCGAGCGTCCGGTGATTCCCGATCGCTGGAAGGAGTGGGCTTATGACCTGTGGCAGGACGAGCGCAATCCCAAGGGCATCTGGCGGCGTACCACGTGGGCGGCGTGGCGTGGCGGCAAACCGGAGTGGCAGAACCTGCTCGACTTCGACGCGCTCGGTGCCGCCGAAGGTACGCCCTGGGTGTGCCTGAAGCTAGACATTCTCTATCCTGATGGCGACCGCGCGCTGATCACGCTGTCGCCAGGTGGCTCGGACGCGCTCGTGGTGCGCGAGTTCGATATCGACGCGCAACGTTTTGTCGACGACGGTTTCGTGATCGCGAAGGCCGGCAAGCACACGGCAACATGGATCGATCGGGACACGCTTTACGTCGGCTGGGATAACGGCCGCAAGACGTTGACGCGCTCCGGTTATCCGCGCGAAGTGCGGCGCTGGGCGCGCGGCACCGCGCTCGCCGACGCGCCGGTGGTGTTCAAGGGAGCGTTCGGCGACATCGGCGTGGAAGGGCACTACGATCCGGTCGAGCAGCGGCACACGGTGGTGAGCAGCGTCGATTTTTTCGATTCGCAGACGTATTACCTCGATGGTGCCGATGGTGCCGTCGACGCATGGCGCCGCTACGAGGTGCCATCGCACGTCGCGGTGAGCGGCTGGCAAGACTGGCTGCTGCTCGAACCGCGGCTCGATTGGGACTGCCATGGCGTGCACTATCCGGGCGGCGCGTTGCTGGCGATCCGCGAAGATGCGTTCCTGCGCGGCGAGCGCGACGTGCTGCCGCTATTCACGCCGACGCCGCAAACCTCGGCCTGCGAGTGGACGCACACGCGCAACCACCTGATCGTGTCGTACCTGGAAGATGTGCAGAACAAGACCTTGCTGTTGACGCCGTCGCAAGGCGACGACCAGGCGTGGCATTGGCAGCAACGTGTCTTTCCAACGCGCGACGACGCCCAAGCCGACGTCTCGCCCGTCGAGCCGACGCTCGACGACGAAGTGTTCGTCGATACCGACGATTATCTGCAACCGCCTGCGTACTGGCTCGCCGATCTCGCGCGCGACGATCTGAGCGAATGGGAATTGCTCGACCGCTGGCCGACCCAATTCGACGCGACGCAGTTCGCCGTCACGCGCGGTCACGCAGTTTCCGCGGACGGCACGCGCGTGCCGTACACGGTGATCGGCCCGCGCGCCGTGCAACAACACGCGCGTCCATGCCTGCTCAACGGCTACGGCGGCTTTGCGATTCCGTTGCTGCCGAGCTATCTCACCGGGCAGGGCATCGGCTGGCTGGCGCGCGGCGGCGTGTACGTGGTCGCGCATATTCGCGGCGGCGGCGAGTTCGGCACGCGCTGGCATACGGCGGCGCAAGGCGAGCATCGCCAGCGCGCGTTCGACGATTTCATCGCGGTGGCCGAGGCGCTCATCGACACGGGCGTGACGAACGCCGCGCAACTCGGCATTCAGGGTGGCAGCAACGGCGGCTTGCTGGTGGCGGCGTGCATGGTGCAGCGCCCCGAGCTGTTCGGCGCCGTGGTGTGCGAGGTGCCCTTGCTCGACATGAGCCGCTATCACCTGCTGCACGCGGGCGCGTCATGGATCGACGAATACGGCGATCCCGACGAACCCGATGACGCGGACATGCTGGCCGCTTACTCGCCGTATCACCGCGTGTCGGCAGACGTTGCGTATCCACCTGTGCTGTTCACCACATCGACGGCCGACGACCGTGTGCATCCCGGCCACGCGCGCAAGATGGCCGCGCGCATGCAGGCGCTGGGCGCTGACCACGTCTGGTATCGGGAGAACAGGGAAGGCGGGCACGGCGGCTCCGATGAACTGGAGCAGGCCGAGCATGATGCGATGGTATTCGAGTTCCTGTGGCGTACGTTGAACCGGTCGACGCAGGTCTGACGTTGTGAGGAAAGATCAGCCGAGTTGCGCGACGACCGGCGCGTGGTCCGACGGCTGATCCCATTTGCGCGGCACCTTGTCGACGTCGCACGACGAGCACAGGTCAGCCAGCGCCTTCGACAGCAGAATGTGATCGATGCGCAGCCCCGCGTTGCGGCGGAACGCCATCATCCGGTAGTCCCACCACGAATAGATCTTCTCCGGCTGCTCGAACTGGCGGAATGCGTCGAGGAGACCGAGCTCGATCAGCCGCACGAACTCCGCGCGTTCTTCGGGCGACACCAGGTTCTGGCCTTCCCACGCTTTCGGGTCGTGCACATCGCGATCTTCCGGCGCGATGTTGTAGTCGCCGAGCAGTGCGAGCTTCGGATGCGACGCCATCTCGCTCGCGATCCAGTCGTGCAGTGCAGCAAGCCAGCGCAGTTTGTACGCGAACTTGTCGGTGCCCGGCGCCTGGCCGTTGGGGAAATACGCGGAGATGATGCGCACGCCTTCGATGGTCGCGGCAATCACGCGTTGCTGCGGATCTTCAAAACCCGGAATATTCCGCACGATGCTGCCTTCGTCGACCGTCAGACCGCCGCGCACCAGAATGCCGACGCCGTTATAAGTCTTCTGCCCGGCGAACCAGCTGCGGTAGCCTTTCTCTTCGAGTTCGGCGCGCGGGAATTTCTCGTCCGGCAGCTTCAGTTCCTGAAGGCACAGCACATCGGTGCCGCTGGTTTCGAGCCAGTCGATCACATGCTGCTGGCGGACTTTGAGGGAGTTGACGTTCCAGGTGGCGATTTTCATGACATTCTCTTTTTCTTGCGTGATTCCGATAGTTCCGCATCTTATCGCGCGGACGAGGAGGCAGTGAAATTGGCCCCGTCGCGGCATCGAAAATAAAAGCGCGAGCCGCTCATGCCGCGGCGTATAGTGGGACCACTCACACTCGCATTTTTGCGCATCGGGGAGGCACCATGGCCGAACTTTACCCAGCTCTTTATAAGGACTTCGAAGTGCATCCGCTGGTGTTTTCGCGGGCGTTCGACAAGTTCGACGGTCACAAGCGTCACTCCGAAGGCTACGACGTCGCGGTGCGCGTCTGCCGGCCAGGAGCGATCAGTGGCTCGAAGGCGAGCCGCGTATTTCGTCTCGTGCTGCCGCTCACGTTCTCCGATTTCGGCGTGGCCAAACGCAGCGCGAGCCAGTACGGCGCGGATATCATCGACGGCAAGGTGGAAGGCGCGACGGTCCAGGATTTGTGAGTCGTTTTACGCGTGTGAAATAAATTCGCGCGATTGTTTGACGTCTTGCGAACATCTCTATACAATCCGTTTTCTCTGACGCGGGGTGGAGCAGTCTGGCAGCTCGTCGGGCTCATAACCCGAAGGTCGTAGGTTCAAATCCTACCCCCGCAACCATACCTAGAGACACATTTCCGGCAGCACAGACGAGCAGCTGCGCGGAGATGTCGTCAAAAGACGCGAAGTAGGCGTCGTCCCTTTGTTCTATTCCGATCGGTCCCATTAGCGTCGCAGTGATTTGTCTTGCCTCGTTGGTCGCGTCGCCGGTTAGTGCCTCTTTCAGTTCCTGCGTTTTTGCCCTGCTCGACTTGTGAGCTTCATGCAATCGCCCTGGTCGAGTTGCGTGGCGAGGGCACATTCAGCTTTCTTCTGCTTGTCAGTCGAGAAGCGCGCGTAGAGTGCCGCTCGCATTGTCTATAGATCTCCGCGTTATTGCCGCCCTGCGGCCTGCCCCGCGCCATATTTGATCAACCGCGCTTCGCAATGCGCGCCATGCAATGCCGCAGGTGTGGCTGGGGTTTTGTTACGGCCTTGACAACTTGCGTTCGAGATCACGGCGTTCGCTCTCCCGGAACTGAAGATCTTTCCAGACATCGTCGCTGATCGGGAAGTCGCCCGAAATCTGACTCATGTTTTGATAAAGACCCCTACCGTTGCTCAAATCGACCGTCGCCTGCCAGACAGGCTTACCACCAAGCGTTCGCACTTGGAGCCAGCCCGGGCCGGTTGGGACTGCGTAGAAGCCGTCCCGGAAGATCCAGGCGGCATTATGCGAGGTCAGCCAATCAATCACCGTCTTGACTCCGCCGGTTCGTTCCACCTGCTTCATATAGTCCATGAAGTTACCGTGGAAAAATTCACCCGGCGGGTCCGTGACAAATTGCGTCGTGCCCCGTGGCAACATGGAATCCGGATCCCGATCGAACTTGTACAACTGTTCGCGGGTGCCGGCCGTGCTACTCCAGTGGGAGTTTTTGTTTGAGACGGGCGGTGTGACCGCACTGCCGCTCGAGTCTGTCAGTTGCCAGCTTGACCTGTTTCCTGCGTCGTAGTTAGTGACAAACGGCGTAGCCACAGATTTGCCTACAGTCAGGTATTTGAGGTCCTCAACATGAACGAGATGGAAGGGATTGATGCCGTCGGAGCGAAAAACGCCGTTCAGGCTGTTTGGATCTGTGGGGATCGCACCTACGTAGAGATAACCGTCGTGACCGACACGCAAGACCTTGCTGTAGTCGTTCGCAAAGTGGAAACGACCGTCGTCACCCATTGTGAATTGCCTCGTGTTTCTGGGCGTGCTGGACGCATAGGACGCCGAGTAGACATAGAGGTTGTTCTTTGCGTCGGCATAAAGTATGTACGGCCGTCCTTCTCCGCCGTAAGCCGTCAGAGTCATCGGCCCGTGATAGTCTTTATGGGCTGCTTGCCGCGCCGCTGCCTGATGCACTTTCAATCGTGCATTGACATAGAAGTTGGCCTGCGTCAGGTTGGGGTCTTGCTTGGGACCGATACCGATCTGCTGTCCGTTTTCCATAACCTGTGACGTGAACGGCTTGTAGGCGTCCCACCCCCAGGCGGGGCTGTCCATCGGGAAGCGGGCCAGCTGAGGCTGCGCTCCCGCGGTCCGCGTGTAGTTGTACACGTCCCAGCGAAAGTCCGGGTTGCGCGTGAACCGCGATATCTTCCTGTCTTGCTGGTCTTTCTGCAGGTCCTGCGTTCGCCACCAGCCGATTATCTGGGTGTTATCGATGTGCCCCATGGCGGCAAATTCGTGGTTGTCTGCCGCGACGGTGCGTGGGCCAAGGCTGCCATTTACATCCACCATGTTGGGGGACGGCGCGACAACGTAAATATAGCCGTCACGGGACTGATGCTGCTGGCGGTCGACGGCGGCCGATGGCGTTTCGAATGTTCCGAGATAGCCGGCACTGTCTGTCTCCCCTTCGTGGGACGCGACGTCCGAATTGTGAGTTTGCAGATTGACGTCCCGCAGCGGTGTCTGTCCGGCACTGAACCCACCTCTTTTTTTTACTTCGTCAGGCGTTTCCGTCGATGGTCGAAACAGTACCCATGGATCGGTGGTCGATTGCGAATCCGTTGAACGTTTGAGCTCGAAGTGCAGCAGATAATTTTGAAGCGGAGAATGGTTGTCGGCCGGTGCGGCTGGCAGGTCCGCGCGTGGTGGAACGAGCGGACCAGTCGGCGGCAGCCCCCCAGCGCGGTCCGCGTCGTCAAGGGTGGAGTTTCGTACGGGTGACAACGCTTGTGTCCCTGCGGCTCCCTCGTTTGCGCTTTCACTGGCGAACCACGTGGTCGTGGCATGGTCGATTCCGCCGTCGGCACTATAGCCGGTGTTGTAGATGCCGCGTATAGCGGCCGATAGATCGTGGAAACTATCGTACGTATAGGCACCGGAATTGGGATCATAAAGCTCGTATTGATCGTGCTCGAAGTCAGTATTGACATTGAGCCGCTGCACGATGATCGGACGACCAGGTTCTCGTCCGGACGATCCCGGGGCCTGGGGGGCCAACGCCAGATCGACGACCGCGAAGTCGTTGTGCAAACCGACCGTTGCGCTGTCGCCGATGTACGGTCTGCTAAATTGTGTGCTCAGATCGCCGACAAGATCGTCCGCAGTCCTGATACCGAGCCTGCCGCGGTGTCGGACGTGATTCGCCAGATCGAAGGTAGAGGCCGACTGATAAAGCTCGTGAAGGTTGTTCGAATCGGAGACGACCCGCTGGCGTAGCGCTGGATTTCTCGGCAAGCTGCGTAAGTTGTCCGTGGCACCTGTGAGCGTTGACGCTCTCGGAGAGACGACTTCCCGTAGCACATAGGTTGCCAGGCTCTCGCCCGGACTGCGGAGGCCGGATTGCTCCGCGCCACCGGGAAAGAGCCTGTCGAGCGATATTCCGTTTGAGGACGCCGAACGCTCCTGATAGATTTTATCGTCACAGTTTGGCGCTGGCGGCCCATAACCGCCCGGTCCTTGCGGCGGTACGGGAACTGTAGGCTGCGTTCTATTCACCTGCGATGTCGCCGAGTACACCTGAATTTTGAACGGGTTGACTTGATACCCGTTCGCGGTTCCGGAAGAGGAGCGGCTTGTGAACGCAGAGTCCATGTACGCTCTTAGCGCACGTTCTGTATTGGCCCAGTCTTCATACTCGAAGGCGCCATTGTTGGGATCGAAGATCGCATAGTGACCGTTGCCTCCCCTTTGTACGAGAATGGCGTGCCCGTAGTCCCTTCGACCCGCTGGCGACTCCAGGCTCAATTCGACATGCGCGAAGTCGCCGGGGTTCTCCAGCCGTTGGTGCAATTCGCGGGCGAACAAAAGGATGCGCATACTGCGCGGCGCGTTTCCACCGTATCCGTGCGAAACGCGCAGCGCATAGCGGCTGAAGCCAAGGGTAGTCCTACCGGTCTGGAAGGTCTGGATGCGACTGAACATTTCTCGGCGCGTGGTAGAGGAACCGGTGTCCACGCGCATATTGTGCACGGCTGCCATTAGCGGCAATGCGGGCCGACCCGGAGATCCGGTTGTCGTCGGCTGATCGCTAAGGGCACGATCGATCCGCCGCATGGCTTCCCGAACCATTCCTCCACATAGGCCGCCACTCGCTTGCCCGCGGCTCTCACGATAGTCGACCTGACTGAAGTATTCTGAATCGATGGCGTCTTGCCTCAATGCATTGCCACCACGATCCGTAGTGCATTTACTGAGAACTGGGCCGCGTTTCACCCGCGGGCCGCCGTTGTCGGACTCTTCAGTGTGTTCAAGGGCGACGGGCGTGTCCGGGCCGACGTGGTAATCGTTTGTCGCGCTGGCTCCCCCTGCTGTCGGAGTGTCCCCGGTGAACAACGTGCTTACGTAGCGAGCGGTAGACGTATGCTGGCCAGCGTGGAGACTCGCGCGGTGTTTCGTCGAGTTGTGGGTTCGAGGAGCGATGTCGGTTCGACTGTTCGGTAGCGCCGCGTGAGTTCCGCCCGCATCTCTGGCGGATTGCTGCAGGTGGTCGCCTGCGTTGCCCGGGGAGCGCGCTGACGCGTTGCCGCCGGCAGCATTTGGACTGGCGGCCCGCATGCTCCATTGCCTGGCGCAGTCCTGAGCGGTGCCTGAACTGGACGCGGAGCTGCCGGCGTTCGGCTCATCGGTCGAGGGGTCGTTGCTGCCGCTGGTGCTGTAGCTTTGGTCTACGCCGGAGACGCGCATGTTCGATGCTCCAGGAAATGAGATGAAGGAATGTCTGGTGGAATCCGGGGATCCCTGCGGGTGATCGTAGGCATGACGGTCGACACCCAGGTGGTAGCGGGGCATGGCGTGTCGAAGTCGTTACGCGTGGCCATGGGGAGCATCGACTGTTAGGCCGTTTCTGCCTGTCGTCAGACGCGGATACGGGTTCAAGCCGGCTGTTTCACGGAGCAGCCGGTCAACGCCTCTTCCATGCGATAGACGGAACAACGGTCCGCGAGAGCGACGTCATCCTCGTCGGTGCGTCGCGCGAGTCAGAGTTTCTCGCGCAAAATGTCGGCGCCGATGCAAAAATGACCTCGTGGGGGTGCGGACGCCGAAGTAAAGCTGAACCACTTGGGAGGCGATGGCGGCTTTTGCCGCCGATGCTGACTCAGGAGCAAGCAATGGAAATCAAGGTATTGGCTAGGCGCGGGACGGCGGTGCGTCCCGTATGCCGATCTGCCGGCGTCCGCGCGCACATGCATTGAAGCACACGCGTGCAGCCACCTTCACTCCGAATCGATAGCCCATTCCACCGCCGCTTGCGCATGCAAGGCGGTCGTGTCGAACACGGGCAACATGGAATCTTCCGGCTTGATCAGCAAGGTGATTTCGGTGCAGCCGAGAATCACCGCCTGCGCGCCACGCGCGGCCAGCGCTTCGATGACACGCTGATACACCGCGCGCGAAACGTCGTTCACTTTGCCGTGGCACAGCTCGTCGTAAATGATGCGGTGCACGTCCGCGCGTTCAGCTTCGTCGGGAATGAGTGTTTCGAGGCCGTACCGCTCGCGCAGACGGCCCGTGTAGAAAGTTTGCTCCATCGTATAGCGCGTGCCGAGCAAGCCCACCCGTTCGATGCCAGCCGCGCGCAGCGCGTTGCCGGTCGGGTCGGCGATATGCAGGAAGGGCACGTCGATCGCCGCCTCGATCGATTCATACACGCGATGCATCGTATTGGTCGCCAGCATCACCAGATCGGCGCCACCTCGTTCGAGTTGGCGCGCGGCGTCGGCCATCTGTTGGCCGAGTGCGTTCCAGTCGCCCGCGCGCTGGTTCGCTTCGATCGGCGCGAAGTCGACGGTGAGCATCAGGCTGCGGGCATTGTGGTGGCCGCCCAGACGCGCCTTGGCGTGGCGGTTGAGCAGCTTGTAATACTCGGTGGACGATTCCCAGCTCATCCCGCCGATCACGCCGATCGTTTTCATTTGCTTGCTCCGTGAGTGGGTGACGGCGCGCCATCAACCGTCTGTCTGGCGAGTATAGGCGGCCGGCGACGCACAGCCGATACGGATCGCCCGCCGCCCGCCGGTACGGCCGGCTACAGGCACGAGATAAAAACGCCGCCACGCGCTTTCTGACGCCGATAGAATCGTAATCAATCAGGACGGGGTCAAAGGGAGCGATAGATGGATCTGATCATCCGCCGCGCGATGCTGCCGCCGGGCGCCGCGCCGCAACACAAAGAGCTGGTCGACATCGGCATCGAAGCGGGCCGCATCGTCGCCGTGGAGCCGAATCTGGCCGCCAACGCGCGCGAAGAAATCGATGCCGCGGGTTCACTCGTCACGCCGCCGTTCGTCGATCCGCATTTCCATATGGACGCGACGCTCTCGTACGGGTTACCGCGCGTGAACGCGTCGGGCACGCTGCTCGAGGGCATTGCGTTATGGGGCGAACTGAAGCCGGACCTGACGCAGGAGGCACTGATCGAGCGCGCGTTGCAGTATTGCGATTGGGCCGTCGCGCGCGGGCTGCTGGCCATCCGCAGCCACGTGGATGTATGCGATCCGCGCCTGCTCGCGGTCGAGGCGCTGGTCGAAGTGAAACGCCGGGTCGCGCCGTATCTCGATCTGCAACTGGTGGCCTTTCCGCAAGACGGCGTATTGCGCAGCCCGGGCGCGTTCGAGAACCTCAAACGCTCGATCGCGATGGGCGTGGACGTGGTCGGCGGCATTCCGCATTTCGAGCGCACCATGGCCGACGGCGCGCAGTCCGTGCGCCTCTTGTGCGAGTACGCGGCGGAGCAGGGCTTGCGCGTCGACATGCATTGCGATGAATCGGACGATCCGATGTCGCGGCACATCGAGACGCTCGCGGCCGAAACGCACCGGCTCGGTTTGCACGGGCGTGTCACCGGCTCGCATCTGACGTCCATGCACTCCATGGACAACTATTACGTCAGCAAGCTCCTGCCGCTGATGCGCGAGTCGGGCGTCGCGGCGATCGCGAATCCGTTGATCAACATCACGCTGCAAGGCCGTAGCGACACGTATCCGAAACGCCGCGGCATGACGCGCGTACCGGAAATGATGGCAGCGGGCATCAACGTCGCGTTCGGCCACGATTGCGTGATGGATCCGTGGTACAGCCTCGGCTCGGGTGACATGCTCGAAGTCGCGCACATGGGCTTGCATGTGGCGCAGATGACGGGCGTCGAGGGCATGCGCGCCTGTTTCGACGCGGTGACGGTGAACGCCGCGCGCATTCTCGGTCTGGAGGGCTACGGCATCGCGCCGGGCTGCGCGGCCAATCTGGTGCTGCTCGACGCGCGCGACCCGGTGGATGCGATCCGCTTGCGCGCCGCGCGCCTCGCCGTGGTGAGCCGCGGCAAGGTGGTGAGCCGCGCGCCGGCTGCGCGCGCGGTGCTGTCGCTCGAAGGTCGGCCGTCGGAGGTGGACTTCAAGCTGCATCGGGGCTGACTATAGCGCGGCTTGCGCCAAACAAAAAAAACCGGTGCCTGCTCACGCAGGTCACCGGTTTTTATCGGCGCCAAGCAAAGCGCCGACGCTTGCATCAACCGCTCAATGCGCCGCGCCCGGCGACATGCCGTTGTGGCGCAGCAAGGCGTCGATATTCGGCTCGCGGCCGCGGAACGCCTTGAACGATTCCATCGCCGGACGGCTGCCGCCCACTTCCAGAATCTCCTTGCGATAGCGCATGCCGGTCGCCTGATCGAGCACGCTGCCGCTCGCCGCTTGCGCCGCTTCTTCGAATGCCGCGTAGGCATCGGCGGAAAGCACTTCAGCCCACTTGTAGCTGTAGTAGCCCGCCGCATAACCACCCGCGAAAATATGGCTGAACGTATTCGGCCAACGCGAGAACGGCGCCTGCGGCACGACATGGAAGCGCTCGTTGATTTCGCTCGCGAGTTCGGTGGCGTTCTTCGTGCCCGAAGCGTCGAAGCCGGTATGCAGTTGCATGTCGAACATCGAGAACACGATCTGGCGCAGCGTGCCGAGACCGCTCTGGAAGTTCTTCGCGGCGAGCATCTTGTCGAACAGATCGCGCGGCAACGGTTTGGCCGTTTCGACGTGCGAGGTCATGTCGCTCAACACGTCCCACTCCCAGCAGAAGTTCTCCATGAATTGCGACGGCAGCTCGACCGCGTCCCACTCGACGCCGTTGATGCCCGACACGCCCAGCTCATCGACGCGCGTGAGCATGTGATGCAGACCGTGGCCGAACTCGTGGAACAGTGTGATGACTTCGTCGTGCGTGAAGCAGGCGGGCTTGCCGCCGACCGGCGCCGAGAAGTTGCAGGTCAGATACGCGACCGGCGTTTGCACGCTGCCGTGCGTGTGCTTGTGACGGCCGCGCGCGTCGTCCATCCAGGCACCGCCGCGTTTGCCTTCGCGCGCATACAGATCGAGGTAGAACTGCGCGACGAGGCCGCCGTCCTGATTCTCGACGCGGAAAAAGCGCACGTCCGGATGCCACACGGCCGCGTCGTCGCGACGGATACGCACGCCGAACAGTGTTTCAGTGACCTTGAACAGCCCCTTGAACACGGCGTCTTCCGGGAAGTACTGTTTGACCTCGTTCTCGGAGAACGAATAGCGCTTCTGACGCAGACGCTCCGCGGCGAACGTCATGTCCCACGGTTGCAGCTCAGTCATGCCGAGTTCGTTCGCGGCGAACTCGCGCAACTCCTTCCAGTCCTGCTCGGCATGCGGACGCGCACGCGTGGCGAGGTCTTCGAGAAAGCTCATGACCTGGGCGGGCGACTCGGCCATTTTCGGCGCGAGCGAGACTTCGGCGAAATTGTTGAAGCCGAGCATGTGTGCTTCTTCGGCGCGCAGTTTCAACTGGTCGGCGAGCACGGCGGTGTTGTCCCACTCGGGCTTGCCGTTGCCGTATTGCGCGCCGAGCTCCGACGCGCGCGTGACATACGCGCGATACATCGCTTCGCGCATCGGACGATTTTCCGAGTACTGCATCACCGGGAAATACGACGGGAAGTGCAGCGTGAACTTGTAGCCGGTTTTGCCTTCGCGTTCGGCCGCTTCCTTCGCGGCTTCGACGACATCTTCGGGCAGGCCGGCCAGTTGCGCTTCATCGCCAGCTTCGACGATATACGCGTAGGCGTTGGTCGCATCGAGCACGTGGTCGGAAAACGCTTTCGAGAGCGCCGCCTGGCGTTCCTGCAATTCGGCGAAATGCGGCTTCTGGTCTTCCGGCAATTCCGCGCCGGACAGGCGGAAATCGCGCAGCGCATTGCCGAGGATCTTCTTGCGCTCGCCGGTGAGCGAGGCGAAATCGCTGCTCGCGTTCAACGCCTTGTATTTCTCGTACAGCGCAAGATTTTGCCCGACGCTCGACCAGAATTCGGTGACGCGCGGCAGATTTTCGCCATACACCGCGCGCAGCTCGGGGGTGTCGGCGACGGCGTTCAGATGGCCGACCACGCTCCAGGCGCGCGACAACGGTTCGGTGGCGCGCTCGACCGGCTCGACCACGTCGGCCCATGAAGCGGGCGTGATCGGCTGGGCGGCGCGTTCGACGGCGGCGGCCGCATCGGCGAGCAGCACATCGAGGGCAGGCGTGACGTGTTCGGGGCGGATTTCGCCAAAGCGCGGCAGGTCGGAGAAATCGAGGAGCGGATTGTCGTGATTCGAGGCGGTAGTGGACATGAGGCTTCCTGTCTGACGCGGGTGAACGGGTAATCGGTGCATCGACGGGCGTCCCCCAAAGGGGACTTTCTTCGGAGCGCGCGTAAAGACGACGCCCCATAACGGCCGATACAGACATTATTGGGGCAGGGCGCGCCGATTCCAATCCGTCGGCAGACAAATTATCAGATGTCGCGGCCCTGTGCGCGTGCCGGACGGGCCGGGCGGCACGCGCGCGGCAATATTGCGCCGCTGCGCTTTGTGCGAAAGCGCACGGTCCCGGTTGCTGCCATGCGGCAAGGTGGAGCGTCGCTATCGGTCAGCGGCGTTTTTTGCAAAAGAGGTATCAATGAATCCGCTTTCGGACGCTCTCTCGCACAAGGGCAACAATTTTGATCTCGTGCGACTGCTGGCCGCCATTGCCGTCGTGTATGGCCATTCGTATGTGCTTCAGGCTCCGGACGGCAGCACGGATTGGGTCCAGAACGCGCTGGGTTTCGACGGTTTCGGCGCGCTGGGCGTCTACGCCTTCTTCCTGCTGAGCGGCATGCTGGTGACCGCCAGCTTCGGCCGGCAGCGCTCCGTGCCGCGCTTCGCCGTGTTGCGCATCGCGCGCCTGTGGCCGGCGGTGGCGGCCGGGTCGCTGGTGACGGTCTTCATCGTCGGTCCGCTCTTCACGACGCTGACGCTGCGCGAGTATTTCGCCTCCGGCATGACGTGGGCCAACCTCGACAACTTCTCGACTATCGTGCGGTCGGCCGGCTGGGCGCTGCCCGGCGTGTTCGAGCACAACCGCTATCCCGTCGACATCTGTGGACCGCTCTGGACGCTGCCGGTCGAAGTGCGCTGCTATCTGCTCGTGCTCGTGACCGGCATGGTGGGTTTGCTGTCCAGCTCGCGCGGCGTGATGCTTGCGGCCGCGCTCGGCTGCGCCACGTTCATGCTGCACGTGGATCACGCGCATTGGCAGATCGGCTTGCGCGATTTCAGCGAAACACCCGACGGCTATTCGTTCTGGCCGGAGCCGTTTTTCATGCTGGGCATGCTGTTGTATGGCTGGCGTGAAAGGATCGACATCAACGGTTTGACGGCGCTGGCGTTCACGATGGTGTTTCTGGTGTTCCGCGACACGGCCGGCGCGCAGCCGCTGTTCTATCTGGCCTTCGTGTACGGCGTGCTGTGGGTCGGGACGACGCCGCTCTTGCGGCGCTTCGTGCCGCGTCATGATTACTCGTATGGCATCTACCTGTACGGTTTCATGGTGCAGCAATGCGTCGCGAACATCGCGCCGCAGTTGAGCCATGTGGCGGCGGTGTTGATCGCCGCGCCGTTTATTCTGTTGTGCGCGGCGCTGTCGTGGCACTTCGTGGAGCGGCCGGTGCTGAAGTGGTGCCGCGGGCGCTTGGCGCGTCCGTCGACGCCGCTAGCCGCGGGTATGCCGGCTGGCGATCAAGCCGTGCGCTGAGATGCGCTGATGTATGAGACGCGCGTTCGGCGCCGATGGATATGGATACCTTGGCAAGACGCCAAGGCCGCAAGATCCCGAAGCCGGTGAAAGTGCTTCGCCGGCATTCGGGCGACCGATGCGAGCGCTGAGAAGTGTGGCGCGCGTTAGCGTCGATGGATGTCGATACCCTGGCACGACGCCAAGGCCGTAAAGTCCCGAAGCCGGCGAAGATGCTTCGCCGGCTTTTCTCCTGCCGCTTACGTGTTCGCTGCCGCTTCGCGCTCGGCGGCTTCGATCGTGTTGACTAGCAACATGGTGATGGTCATCGGGCCGACGCCGCCCGGCACCGGCGTGATGTAGCCGGCCACTTCCTTGACGCCCGCGAAATCCACGTCGCCGCACAGCTTGCCGGCTTCGTCGCGGTTCATGCCGACGTCGATCACCGCCGCGCCCGGCTTCACCATCTCTGCCGTGAGAATGTTGCGCAAGCCGGTGGCGGCGACCACCACGTCGGCGTTGCGCGTGTGCGCGGCCAGATCGCGCGTCTTGCTGTGGCAGATCGTGACGGTCGCGCCCGCTTCGAGCAGCAGCAGCGCCATCGGCTTGCCGACGATGTTCGAGCGGCCGATCACCACCGCGTTCGCGCCTTGCAGCGGAATCTCGTAAGCGGCGAGCATTTTCATGACGCCGTACGGCGTGCACGGACGGAACAGCGGCCGGCCGGTCATCAGCGCGCCGGCGTTGGCGACGTGAAAGCCGTCCACGTCCTTTTCCGGCGCGATCGCCTCGATCACCTTGTGGCTGTCGATATGCGGCGGCAGCGGCAGTTGCACCAGAATGCCGTGAATGCGCGGGTCGCGGTTCAGTTCGTCGATGCGCGCGAGCAGCTCCGCTTCCGGCAGGTCGGCCGGATAACGGTCGAACGACGAGCCGAGGCCGTTGTCGTTGCACGCCTTCACTTTGTTGCGCACGTAGACTTCACTGGCCGGATTGTCGCCGACCAGCACCACCGCGAGGCCCGGCTGATGGCCGCGAGCGGTGAGGGCGGCGGCGCGCGCGGCGACGTCGGCGCGCAGGGTCTTGGAAAGGGCTAGGCCGTCGATCAGTTTGGCAGTCATGGTCGGGTCGAGATGGGCAGTTTGGAAAGCGGGGCAGGGCGCAGACGCTCGTGCGTGCCGCGCGATGGCGCTTTTCAACGGTATTGGGTCGGCACGTGAAAAGCGCGCGGCGCGAATCGGGGTTAAGCGGCGCTGCAAAGTGCGACATTATACCGGCCCGGCCTGATGGGCCGCATACGGATTCCAGGCTGTGTGGCGGCGGTGCGAACGCGTGCCGTGAGTGCCACATATGGCGGGCACGGATGCCCGGTTCGGACGGCGGCGGCAGCGGGTGCGCCACCAGACGCGTGTTCGGGGCCGCACCTGCCGCCTACCGCCTGGTGCGGCGGGCGGAGGCAAGGCTGTCAAACGCAACTGCTATGGCTGGACCGCCTGCCAACCCGAACCCGGATCGAACGATGTGATCGCCGCCGCCGCGCGCGCGGTTCGCGGCCCGAGGTTCTTCTGATAGACCTGCCCGTCCTGGTTGACGATGAAACTCATCACGCCGGTCCTGCCATATTCAGCCGGCGATGCGATCAGTCCAAACCCTTTGCTCAACACGCCGTTATCGACGTAGTTCCTGGCTCCGCCCTTCGCGTGCGTCCCTTGTGCCGTGAGAATGCGGAAGTGATAGCCGTGATACGCCTCTTCAGGCTGCGTGCCGTCGGGCATGGTGGCGGCGAGCGGTCCAAGGGGGCTTTCCGCTTCGCCGGGCGGCGTCGTCCAGTACAGGCCGTCGTGCTGTCCCGGCGTGCTGACGAAGCGCTGTGCGTAGTGCTGGGTCAGGTTGCGATAGTCGTATTGCGCATCCAGGTAGGCGAGCGAGGTCAAAATCGCGGCGTGTTCGTTGCGGCCGATGCGCCGTGTCAGCATCTCGTCGCGTCCCGCCGGTGGATCGAAACGCCAGCCGTTGCCCGACTGCACGAGCGGAATCGGCAGGGTCCAGCCGCTGTAGCCGACCGTCAGATGCGCGGTGGCGCGCCCCTTGTCGACGACCGGATCCGCGACGATCTGATGGTTTTTCGACCATTCGCCGAGGAACTGATAGATGTCGTCCTCGCCGATGCCTTCGGTTGGAATGAAGCGATGAAAATCGCCGCCGAGCACGCGCTTGAGGGCATCGTCGTCGTTGCGGGCGACGGCTTCGACAAAGGCATTGGCGGCATCGTCCGCGCTGGGATAGACCGCCTGGGCATGGGCGGGGATCGCGCTGATCAGCAGGATCGGCGCCAGCAGCAGTGTGCCGATGGTGCCGAGCGCGATGGTAAGTGTCAGGACATGGGCGCGCAGCTTGCCCCGTGAGAATAGACGCATCATCAGACTCCTCTTTTTTTGTTCAACGGTTGCGGCCGAAGTGATGTTCACCGCCACCACCGCCCAAGCCGCCGCCACCTAAGCCGCCACTGCCACCGCCCAGGCCGCCGCCCGTGCCGACGGTGGCGCCGCTACGCTGGACACCGCCACTGTTCGCGCTGAGACCTCCGCCCGTGTGTTGCAGGCCGCCGCCATTTGCGCCGAAACCTTCGCTTGTGCGCTGCAGGCCGTTGGCATTCGCGCCGCCTGCGTGCTGCTGGCCACCGCGGCTGGCGAGCGCGTCGCGGCTTGCCTGGCCGCGCTGCGTGTCCTGCCGCGCGGCTTTGCCGTCGCCGGCGCCGCGCAGCGCGTTGTCGCGATTCACGTTCTGCGCGCGGTTCTGCAAATTCGGGTTCGCCGTGCCGCCGTGATGAATCCCTTGCACACGCTGGCTCGCGTTGCCGCCCAGATTCTGGCCAGTGCGGTTTTGCAGCGTCTGCTGCGCCCGGGCGCGGGCGTCGTCGCGGCCGCGATACGCATCGCGCTGTGCGCCGCCGACGTTATTGTTCAAGCTGCGATTGACGTTTGCGCCGCCGACGTTGCGATTGACGTTGGTATTGCGGTTCCAGTTCGTCGTGCTGCCGTTCACGTTGATGCGGTTGTTCACATTGATATTGTTGTACCGGTTCACGTTGATATTGACGTCATGCGAATGCCAGTCGAAGCCGCCCCACAGCGCGTTCGCCACCGCGACGCCGGTGCCGAACGCGAGGCCCGCGACGAAACTGGTGCCAATGACATAACCGGGCGGCGGCGGTACATACACCGGCGGGTACGCGGGATACGGCCACACGCCGTAGACCACGGTCGGGTTGTAGGTCGGCACGTACACCACTTGCGGATTGGCGGGCACGATCTGAATCGTGCTTTGTTCGACCACGACCGTCTGCTGCGGCGTCGTCTTCAGATTGCCGGCCGCTTGTGCTTGCCTGCGCAGACGCTGCACGGAGTCCATCACGTCGTTGGGCTGGGCGAGAAACGCGCTGCCGAGTTGCGTGACCCAATCCGCTTTCGAGGCCATGGTGGCGAGCACCTGCGGGAAGGCGACAAGCGACTGCACGCTCGGGTCCCACGGCTCGGACGCAACTGCCTTGACGGCGCTGTCGCCTTGCAGCGTCGAGTTGACTCTGGACCATATGGCCGCGGCCTGCACGTCCTGCGGAAAGGTCGCGGCCATCAGCACCTGGGCGAGCAGGGCATCCGGATAAAGGGCAATGGGGGCGGCCAGCGAATCGAGTTGCTGGTTCGACATTTTCGCGGTGCCTTGTGCATGGACGACGTCCGGCGTGGACAGTCCGACGAATAGCGGCGCTCCCGCAAGAACGGCGCAAACAAGCAACACACGCGAGCTGTGTGCTCCGGATCGTTTCACGATGAATTCCTCCCGATGGGGTTTATACGACGAGATGTCGGTGCGCAGCACGGGCTGCGGCGCTTCGCCGCGATGGAATACGGCGAGGAAATGGCGAGTCGGGCCGGTGCCCGGTATGTGGCCGGACGGCTAGATCGACACGACACGATGCGGCGGAAAAACGGTCGAGCCGCTCCAATTGTTTCGCATTACCAGGCGCTGCCGTATGCGGCGTTTCGCTGCATGTCACTCCCGCGTTGATAGCCGCATCGGCGATGTCTGCTAAGGAGTTCTGCGTAAATTAAGGGGCACGTCCGGATCCGTCAATCTTGTCTGAGGAAACAACCTGTTGCGGATTAGTGTAAGTAATTGCTGAGTAATGCGTATTATTTTGCGCGCGCCGGCTGCGTCGAAATCACGCAGTTAGCCTTGATTGCAGTGCGATGGAGTCGAGGGAAAAGCGAGGAGAAAGACGAGGGGAAAGATGAGGAAAAGAGGGCGAGACGGGCCGGACTCTTCAATAGTCCGGCCGTTGATGCGCAGTCACTTCTGGCCTGGCGGCGAGTCCCCCAAAGGGCCCTCCTTCGGGGCAAACGCCGCCGCGCGAGGCTTATTGCGCCGGTTGCGGCTTGTTCGACAGCGCCAGTCGCAGCAGATCGGCGACCGTGTTGACGTTGAGCTTTTCCATGATGTTCGCGCGGTGCGCTTCGACCGTCTTGATGCTGATGCCGAGGTCGTCGGCGATCTGCTTGTTCAGGCGGCCGGCGATGATGCGCTCGAGCACCTGATGCTCACGCGCGGTCAGCTTGCCGAGACGTTCTGCCGCAGCGCGCTGCTGCTGCACGCTGGTGCTTTCGCTGCGCGCCTTGTCGAGCATGCGCTCGACCAGCTTGCGCAACTCGGCTTCGTCGAACGGCTTTTCGATGAAGTCCATCGCGCCTTTTTTCATCGTGGACACGGCCATCGGCACGTCGCCGTGGCCCGTCACGAAGATGATCGGCAGCGATGCGTTGTCGGCGATCAGGCGTTCCTGCAACTCGAGCCCGCTCATGCCGGACATCCGCACATCCAGAATCAGGCACGCGATCTGGCCCGGATGCTGATGCGGCTGCCATGCGTCGATGAACTGCTCGGCGCTGGAGAAGCATTGCACGCGGTAGCCGTTCGCCTCCAGCAGCCAGCGCAGCGAATCTCGCACGGCCTCGTCGTCATCGACGACAAAGACAGTTTCCTGTGTGGTGACTGGGCTGTTCATAGCTCTCCCGTAACGGTTTGTGGTGTCGGCGCCTGTGTCCCGCCGTTGCTCGGGCCATCAGGCTCTCCAATAGGCAGACTGCAATGGAACGTGGCGCCTGTGATGTGGCCGTCAGATTCGACGTTGTTGACCACCCACAGACGGCCGCGGTGCGATTCGATAATCGAACGGCAAATATTCAGCCCCATGCCCATACCATCGGACTTGGTGCTGTAAAACGGTTCAAACAGCCGCTCGGCTGTTGCTTCGTCGACGCCCGGTCCCTGGTCGACGACGCTGATGCAGACAAACCCGCTCTCCAGTCGCACGACCACGCGGATCACCGGATCGACCGCATTCGGGCGGGCTTCGGCCATCGCTTCGGCGGCGTTCTTCAGCAGGTTGACCAGCACCTGCTCGATCAGAACCGGGTCGACGTAGATCACCGGCAGCCGCGAGCGCAGATCCGTGACGATGCGAATGCGGCGCTTCCTCGCCTCGATCTCGGCCAGACCCACGGCGTCGGCGACGATATCGGCCACGCGCGTGGCCTGGCGCTTCGGCTCGCTGCGCTTCACGAACTCGCGAATGCGCTTGATGATCATGCCCGCGCGCACCGCCTGCTGGGCGGTTTTTTCGAGCACGGGCAGCAAATTGTCAGGCGTCGTCCGACCGGATTTAACCAGTGCGACGGTTCCGGAGCAATAGTTATTGATCGCGGCGAGCGGTTGATTCAGTTCGTGCGCGAGCGACGAGGCCATTTCGCCCATCGTCATCAGGCGGCTGGTGAACTGCAGCTTCTCGTCCTGCTGGCGCGACAGTTCCTGCGCCTGCTTGCGGGTCGTGATGTCGGTCGCGATCTGCATCTGCGCGAGGTGGCCGTCCACCCACTGAATGTACTGGCGGCGCACTTCGAACCACTTCTGGATACTCTGCACGTAGATTTCCTGCGCATCGGCGGTGCTTTCGGTCAACGCGGCGGCGGGCAGGCCGGCGTAGGTATCCACCATATCGATCGAATCCGACGACGCCTGTGCGCTATCGAACCCGCCGCCCGCCAATTCCAGATGGCCGTCCGGGCGAATGCCGAAGAGGTGCCGGTAATAGCGGTTGGCGAACAGGAGTTCGGCTTCGTCGGCGGCCAGCACGGAGACGGCGGCGTCGAGACTTTCGAGCACCGTGGTGAAGCGCTCGTGCGCGGCGGCGAGTTCCTCGCGCGCGCGCTTCGGCTCGGTAATGTCGGTCATCGACGACATCCAGCCGGTCTGGCGGCCCGAGCTATCTATCAGCGGCGACACGTAGAGACGCGCGTGGAACAGCGAACCGTCCTTGCGGCGCACCCGCAGTTCGAAGCCGGAAGAGGGTGCCTTGCCGCGCAGCGTCATGTCGAGCTGGCGCTGCATTTCGGGGTAAGCGTCGCGCGGCCAGTAGGCGAACGGTGCGTTCTTGCCGACCAGATCGCTTTCGTCCCAGCCGGTCATGCGGCAAAACGCCGGATTGACGTGGGTAATGCGCCCATGCATGTCGAGCACGCGCATGCCGATCAGCACCGAGTTTTCCATCGCGCGGCGGAAGAACGCTTCGGCGTACAGCGCCTGCTGCGCCTCGAAGCGTTGCCGCGTGTGTTTCCACAAGCTCCACAGGCTCCACAGCACGAAACAGGACAGACCCGCCACCAGCCACACCAGCGTGTTGTTGGTGAAGTTGGTCATCTGCGGGAACGCGTAGACGCGCACCGAGACGCCCTGGCCCGGCGGGTCGAGCGGCAGATCGTAGAACATGTCGCGCGGCAGGCGCGGGCGGGTCGACGTGGTGGTCAACTCGCGGTTGTTCACGTCGATGATCGAGATTTTGTATTTGGCGGACAGCTCAGGCGGAATGTCGTGCTTGAGGATCCCTTCCACCGAGAACACCGCGGCGATCGTGCCGAGGAAGTCGCGGTCGCGGAACACCGGCGTTTGCAGCGTGATATAGCCGTTGCCGAGATCGTCGTAAATGAGCGGCGAATACACCTGGCGGCGCGTGTTGCGCGCCTCGGTGAAGGCGGCTTTGACGGCTTCGTCCATCTGCGCGTCGTTCGGCTTGGCCAGACGCTGGCCGAACACAGGCAGTGCGGTATTGGGCCAGCGCGGTTGCTGCGCGCTGGTGTACCAGTTCATGTAGAGGATCTCGGGATGCCCCTGCATGATGTCCGTGGTGGACACCTGGAACGAATGCGGATCGGCGCGGCCGGCGACCAGATCGCGCGCGAGCGCCTGGATCTGCTCCTGCGCGCCGGTCATGGACAGGCGGATCTGCTGCTGCGCCCACGCGACGTTACGGTAAAGCGTGTCTTCCTGCTGTTGCTGTTCGCGCCGGTTCAGGCTCCACAGAATCAGACTCATGACGACCAGGAACACCAGGATCGACAGGAGCGGCGTGAGCAAATAGGAGTTGGACCACCACGGTCCGTGGTGCCAGCGGGAGGACGGCGTCGAATCCGCGGGCGAACCGGCGGTGCGCGCCGAGCGTGCGAAAAGCCGTTCGGTCAACATGCGTGGCATTGTAGCGCAGCGTGAAGCTAGCAAATGGCGCAAAAAAGCGCGGAAAGGACCATTAATCGGCGCAAACTAGCCAACGTATCCGTCGATCGGCAGTCAAATCAGGTTGCGCCGCAACAATTTTCCGCATTATGAGATTCGATCTCGTAATTCGAAAATTTTGTTGCGCGGACGTCGGGACCCTTATTACAATCGGCCGAAGCTGCCGCGGCCGTGCTTCGTCCGCGTCGTCTGTTCAAAGAGCGTTCCTCTACATCCAGGAGACGAGCATGTCCGCTGTACCCGACGAAGTCATGAAATATGTCGCTGCTGAAAAAGACGACGATCCCCAGGAAACCGGCGAATGGCTTGAAGCGCTGGATGGCGTGATTTCTGCTGTGGGCCCAGATCGCGCTCACTACCTGATCGAGAAACAGATCGAATTCGCCCGCGTGCACGGCGAACATTTGCCGTTCTCGGCCAACACGCCGTACATCAACACGATCCCGGTTTCGCGTCAGGCGAAGATCCCCGGCGATCAGGACATCGAACACCGTATCCGCTCGTACACGCGCTGGAACGCCATCGCGATGGTGTTGCGCGCCGGCAAGGACACCAACGTCGGCGGCCACATCGCCTCGTTCGCGTCCGCCGCCACGCTGTACGACGTTGGCTACAACCACTTCTGGCATGCGCCGTCCGCTGAACATGGCGGCGATCTCGTGTTCGTGCAGGGCCACTCGTCGCCGGGCGTCTACTCGCGCGCGTTCCTGCTAGGCCGCCTGACCGAGAACCAGCTCGACAACTTCCGTCAGGAAGTGGGCGGCGAGGGCATCTCGTCGTACCCGCACCCGTGGCTGATGCCGGACTTCTGGCAATTCCCGACCGTCTCAATGGGCCTCGGCCCGATCATGGCGATCTATCAGGCGCGCTTCATGAAGTACATGCAGGCGCGCGGCATTGCGAAGACCGATGGCCGCAAGGTCTGGGCCTTCCTCGGCGACGGCGAAACGGACGAACCGGAATCGCTCGGCGCGATCGGCATGGCCGGCCGCGAACGCCTCGACAACCTCGTGTTCGTGATCAACTGCAACCTGCAGCGCCTCGACGGTCCGGTGCGCGGTAACGGCAAGATCATCCAGGAACTGGAAAGCGAATTCCGCGGCGCCGGCTGGAACGTCATCAAGGTCATCTGGGGCAGCCGCTGGGATGCGCTGTTCCAACGCGACAAGTCAGGCGCGCTGATGCGCCGCATGATGGATGTGGTCGACGGCGAGTACCAGACGTACAAGTCGGAGTCGGGCGCGTTTGTGCGCGAGCACTTCTTCAACACGCCGGAACTGAAGGCGCTGGTCGCCGAATGGTCCGACGAGGAAATCTGGAACCTGAACCGCGGCGGCCACGATCCGCACAAGATCTACGCAGCGTTCCAGGAAGCGTCGAATTCGCAGGGCCAGCCGACCGTCATTCTCGCGAAGACGATCAAGGGCTACGGCATGGGCGAAGCCGGCCAGGCGATGAACATCACCCACCAGCAGAAGAAGCTGCACGTGGATCAGCTGAAGAAATTCCGCGACCAGTTCCGCCTGCCGATCGCCGACGAAGACCTCGTCAACGTGCCGTACCTCAAGTTCGAGGAAGGCTCGAAGGAACTCGAGTACATGCGTGCTCGCCGTCAGGACCTCGGCGGCTATCTGCCGGCGCGTCGTCAGAAGGCCGAGTCGCTGCCGGTGCCGGAACTGTCGGCATTCGAGCCGCTATTGAAGGGCACGGGCGAAGGCCGCGAGATCTCCACGACCATGGCGTTCGTGCGGATCCTGAACATCCTGCTGAAGGACAAGGCGCTCGGCAAGCGCATCGTGCCGATCGTGCCGGACGAGTCGCGTACCTTCGGTATGGAAGGCCTGTTCCGTCAGATCGGTATCTGGAATCAGGAAGGCCAGAAGTACGTGCCGGAAGATTCCGACCAGCTGATGTTCTACCGTGAGTCGGAAACCGGTCAGATCCTGCAGGAAGGCATCAACGAAGCCGGTGGTATGGCCGACTGGATCGCAGCCGCGACGTCGTATTCGACGCACGGCGAGATCATGATCCCGTTCTACATCTTCTACTCGATGTTCGGCTTCCAGCGCATTGGCGACCTGGCATGGGCGGCGGGTGATATGCGTTCGCGCGGCTTCCTGCTGGGTGGCACGGCCGGCCGCACGACGCTGAACGGCGAAGGTCTGCAACACGAAGACGGCCACTCGCTGCTGTGGGCGGCTTCGGTGCCGAACTGCATCAGCTACGACCCGACCTTCGGTTACGAACTCGCGGTCATCATGCAAGACGGCCTGCGCCGCATGGTCGCGGATCAGGAAGACGTGTACTACTACGTCACGGTGATGAACGAGAACTACGAGCACCCGGCGATTCCGCAGGGCGAAGCTGTCGCGGCCGACATCATCAAGGGCATGTACTCGTTCCGCAAGGCCGAAGCGGATAAGAAGGCGCCGCGCGTGCAGCTGATGGGCGCGGGCACGATCTTCAACGAAGTGATCGCCGCCGCCGACCTGCTGAAGAACGACTGGGGCGTCGCCGCCGATCTGTGGAGCGTGCCGAGCTTCACCGAACTCGCGCGCGAAGGCCACGAAGTGCAGCGCTGGAACCTGCTGCACCCGACGGAAGAAAAGAAGCTCTCGCACGTCGAGAAGCTGCTGAAGGACGCACAAGGTCCGGTCATCGCCTCGACCGACTACGTGCGCGCGCTGACCGAACAGATCCGCGCGTTCGTGCCGCAGAAGTTCGTCGTGCTGGGCACGGATGGCTACGGCCGTTCGGACACGCGCGAAAAGCTGCGCCACTTCTTCGAAGTCGACCGCTACTGGGTCACGGTTGCCGCGTTGAATGCTCTCGCAGATGAAGGCACGATCGAACGCAAGGTAGTCGCCGAGGCGCTCAAGAAGTACAACCTTGATCCCGCCAAACCCAACCCGATGACCGTCTAAGGCATCATTCCCCGTGTGCCATGGCGTGCGCGCCCGCCCCTGATCGACAGGGGTAGGACGCGTGCGCGGCCCAGGAGACACTAACAATGAGTCAAGCGATCGAAGTCAAGGTGCCGGACATCGGCGATTACAAGGACATTCCTGTGATCGAGGTGCTGGTGAAGGCGGGTGACACCGTCGAAAAAGAGCAATCGCTCGTTACGTTGGAATCCGATAAGGCGACCATGGATGTGCCGAGCTCGGCCGCCGGCGTCGTCAAGGAAGTGAAGGTCAAGGTCGGCGACAACGTGTCGGAAGGTTCGTTGATCGTCGTGCTGGAGGGGGCTGAAGGCGGTGCGGCTGCACCGGCTCCGGCGCCTGCCGCTGCACCGGCTCCGGCACCTTCGACCGCGCCCGCGGCTGCTCCGGCACCCGCGCCGGCTGCGAGCGGCGGCGGTCTGCAGGAAGTCAAAGTGCCGGATATCGGCGACTACAAAGACATTCCCGTGATCGAAGTCGCGGTGAAGGTCGGCGATCGCGTCGAGAAAGAGCAGTCGCTCGTGACGCTCGAATCCGACAAGGCGACCATGGACGTGCCGAGCTCGGCTGCCGGCATCGTCAAGGAACTGAAGGTCAAGGTCGGCGATACCGTGTCGGAAGGCTCGGTGATCGTCGTCGTGGAAGCGGAAGGCGGCGCGGCTGCGCCGGCTCCGGCTCCCAAGCAAGAGGTCGAGAAGCCGTCCGATGCGCCGGCTGTGCCGTCGCCGGCTCCGGCCGCTCCGTCGGCGCTCGCTCAGGCACCGGTGATTCCGGCTGGTGAAGGTGGTGCGCGGCACGCGAGTCATGCGTCGCCGTCCGTGCGCAAGTTCGCGCGTGAGCTCGGTGTCGACGTGACGCAAGTGCAGGGCACGGGGCCCAAGGGCCGTATCACGCAAGCCGACGTGACCGCTTTCATCAAGGGCGTCATGACGGGTCAGCGTGCTGCGCCGGCTGGTGCTGCGGCACCGGCTGCCGCGGGTGGCGGTGAGTTGAATCTGCTGCCGTGGCCGAAGGTCGACTTTACGAAGTTCGGTCCGGTCGATCCGAAGCCGCTGTCGCGCATCAAGAAGATTTCGGGCGCGAATCTGCATCGCAACTGGGTCATGATTCCGCACGTCACGAATAACGATGAAGCGGACATCACTGAGCTCGAAGCGCTGCGCGTGCAGTTGAATAAGGAAAACGAGAAGTCCGGTGTGAAGATCACCATGCTGGCGTTCGTGATCAAGGCTGTAGTTTCCGCCCTGAAGCAGTTCCCGACGTTCAATGCCAGCCTCGACGGCGATAACCTGGTGTTCAAGCAGTACTTCCATATCGGCTTTGCGGCCGATACGCCGAATGGTCTGGTCGTTCCTGTCATTCGCGATGCGGATAAGAAGGGTTTGATCGATATCGCCAAGGAAATGGCCGAGCTCTCGAAGGCTGCGCGTGATGGCAAGTTGAAGCCGGATCAGATGCAAGGTGGGTGTTTCTCGATTTCTTCTTTGGGTGGTATTGGCGGGACGAACTTCACGCCGATTATCAATGCGCCTGAAGTGGCCATTCTTGGGTTGTCGCGTGGTGCGATGAAGCCGGTTTGGGATGGTAAGCAGTTTGTGCCGCGTCTGATCCTGCCGCTTTCGTTGTCGTATGACCATCGTGTGATTGATGGGGCTGCGGCGGCGCGGTTCAATGCGTATCTTGGGGCGCTTCTTGCCGATTTCCGGCGTGTGATTCTTTGATGTGGTGATGTTGCCGGCGGCGCGGGTTTTTTGTCTGGAATCTGCGTCTCTCGTTGAATTTGCATTCATGTCGGTCTATTAGTGTTGCCCCTGTGCGGGGCGGCACCTACTTTTCTTTGTCTTCCAAAGAAAAGTAGGCAAAAGAAAGGCGCGTCCTTGGGCGGACAGCAAAGGCTGATTCTGTCCAGGACGCCGCCAGCCTTCAGGCCGAAGTGAAGAGCGTTCGTCTCATCACGATCAATAAGAGAAGGGGACACTAATGAGTCTCGTCGAAGTAAAAGTGCCGGATATCGGTGACTTCAAGGATGTCGATGTCATCGAAGTCAATATCAAAGCGGGCGACGTCATCGAGAACGAACAGGCGCTGATGACGCTCGAGTCCGATAAGGCCTCCATCGAAGTGCCGAGCGATACCGCCGGCACGGTCAAGGAAGTTCGCGTCAAAGCCGGCGACAAAGTCTCGCAAGGCACGGTGATCGCGCTCGTCGAAACCTCGGCAGACGCGGCTCCCGCAAAAGATGCACCGAAGGCCCCGGCCAAGGAACCCGAGAAAGCAGCGGAAGCAAAACCGCAAGCGGCGGCTCCGGCCAAAGCGGCGGCGCCCGCTCCGCAAGCGGGTAGCTTCTCCGGTAACGCGGATATCGAGTGCGACATGCTCGTGCTCGGTTCGGGTCCCGGTGGCTATTCGGCGGCGTTCCGTTCGGCTGACCTGGGTATGAAGACGGTGCTGGTCGAACGTTATTCGACGCTCGGCGGCGTGTGTCTGAACGTCGGCTGTATTCCGTCGAAGGCGCTGTTGCATACGGCGCTCGTGATCGACGAAGCCGAAGCGCTCGGCTCGCACGGCATCACGTTCGGCAAGCCGCAAATCGATCTCGACAAGCTGCGCGACTTCAAGTCGGGCGTCGTCAAGAAGCTCACCGGCGGTCTCGCCGGCATGGCGAAGATGCGCAAGGTCGAAGTGGTCACGGGCACGGGCTCGTTCGTCGATCCGCATCACATGGAAGTGCAGACGGAAGGCGGCAAGAAGGTCGTCAAGTTCAAGCAGGCGATCATCGCCGCGGGCTCGGAAGCGGTGAAGCTGCCCTTCATTCCGGAAGATCCGCGTGTGGTCGATTCGACCGGCGCGCTCGAATTGCGGCAGATTCCGCAACGCATGCTGGTGATCGGCGGCGGCATCATCGGGCTGGAAATGGCCACGGTGTACGCCACGCTCGGCGCGCAGATCGACGTGGTCGAAATGCTCGACGGTCTGATGGCCGGCGCGGACCGCGATCTGGTCAAGGTCTGGGAGAAGTACAACAGCAAGCGTTTCGCTAACGTCATGCTGAAGACGAAGACCACCGCGGCGGAAGCGAAAGACGACGGCATCTATGTGTCGTTCGAAGGGGAGAAGGCCCCGGCCGAAGCGCAACGTTACGACCTCGTGCTGGTTGCCGTCGGCCGTTCGCCGAACGGCAAGAGGATCGGCGCGGACAAGGCAGGCGTCGCGGTGACGGATCGCGGCTTCATCGACGTGGACAAGCAGATGCGCACCAACGTGCCGCACATCTTCGCGATCGGCGATATCGTCGGTCAGCCGATGCTCGCGCACAAAGCCGTGCATGAAGCTCACGTTGCCGCCGAAGTCGCACACGGAGAAAAGGCGTACTTCGACGCGCTGCAGATTCCGTCGGTGGCCTACACGGATCCGGAAGTGGCGTGGGCCGGCAAGACGGAAGACCAGTTGAAGGCCGAGGGCATCAAGTACGGCAAGGCAGTATTCCCGTGGGCCGCTTCGGGCCGCGCGATCGCCAACGGCCGCGACGAAGGCTTCACGAAGCTGCTGTTCGATGAGGAAACGCATCGCGTGATCGGCGGCGGGATTGTCGGTCTGAATGCGGGCGACCTGATCAGCGAAGTTTGTCTCGCGGTCGAAATGGGTGCGGACGCAACCGATATCGGCAAGACGATTCACCCGCATCCGACGCTCGGCGAGTCGATCGGCATGGCCGCCGAGTTGTACGAAGGCGTCTGTACCGACCTGCCGCCGCAGAAAAAGAAGTAAGGCGATTCGGTCCGTCTGCACTCGTGCAGGCGGATTCGATGATGCAAATAAAAACGGCGCGCCCCGCAAAGGGCGCGCCGTTTTTTTCTCTGAGCAGCAGAGTAGGGCGGTTGCCGTCGCGACGACGGCGTCATCAATACATGCCGAACGACTCAGGCGGCGGCGAAAAAGCGTCGGGTAAAAAAATCCCGGCCTTTCGCCGGGCAAACGATACGCCATTCAACGTATCGGAGCGTTCGGCCAATTAACACCGTGTGAGCGGCAACGACACGACGCTATTGCTTGCGGTAACGCCGGTACAGCGTTTGAGCTGTACCGGCGTTGGGTGATGCCTGCGGCGTGATGCTTGAGACTGAAGCTTAGACTGCCTTCTTGGCCGAGCGCGATGCTTGTGCGGCGGCTTGCGAAGCTGCCTTCGATGCGGCCGTTGCAGCTGCATTGAAGTTGCTTTCAGCGATTTCGACAGCTTGCTTCGTTGCCTTGTGAACCGTTTCGTACGTGGTGTTGGCGGCGGTGATAGCCGACTTCATCACGGCGACAGCGGTTTCCGAACCAGCCGGTGCGTTCTTTGCAACGTTTTCGACGAGCGATTGGACCTTGCGGTTTTGCTCTTCGAATTGCGCTTCTGCGACGCGGGTGAATTCACCTTGCGTTGCCGAAACGATCTCATACACGTGGCGGCCGTACGACAGCGCCTTTTCAGCCACCGGCTGTGCAAGGCTTGCTTGCAGTGCCAGCAATTCTTGCGCGTCCTTGACCGACAGGGCGCGTTGAGCATTTTCCTGGCTTTCCGCGAGCGTCGATTTCACGACTTGCAGGTTCAGCTCAACCAGCTTTTCGACGCCTTCAAATGCTTTGGTCGTCAGGCCGAACAACGTTTCAAAGTTGGCTTTCTGGGCTGCGGCGAATTGCTCAGGGGTCAGCAGAGTCATGGTTTACGCTCCTGGATCGCGGTCTGTCTGTGCGGACCGCATTGGGTGAATGGTGAGACACATTGGTGCGTCCCGCCGGACCGCGATGTATTGTGCATCGCAGCAATGGTTCCCATTTTAGGATGACTACAAAGAATGTCAAGCGGTTTTTGTGCGTCGCACAATATTAAGAAACTACTGATAAAACATAGTGTTATGCGATCGGCATGACATCCTTGTGACGCAGGTCGATTTAACCGCCGCACCGTGCTGGTGCCCAATCATGCCGCATTTATTACTAAAATGTAAGGTCAATTTGACCGACGAGCGCATGTTAAGCGGGGACGCTAACATCCGGCAACTGTTAAAAAAGTCGCCGGCGACCGATTCGGTGTAAACCGGAAAGTGTCACGGAACGTTAATGCTTCATGCTGGTCGAATGCGCGTTGCCGGTCTGCAGCAGGCGTTTAACACCTCGCTGTGCGACTCCGGCCGCGTGCGGTTTCGCCGGCAGTTTGACCGCCCGCGCTCACCGTATTTCCCCTGATCAAGGTTGTCTCGAAATTGCCGTTATGCTGAAAGAATCACCTCGATTCCGGCGTATGGCGGCAGCGGCGAGGCGTAACGTGCTGGCGATCGTTTTTTTCGATCGATGCACGGCACTTATTTGTGTTTTTACGATCGGAGCTTACAAGCCGGTTTAAGGAGCGCGTATAAGTGCTTCAAATTGCTAATTTTTCGTTGTTTTACTACACTTGCGGAAACCTCTCGCCGCTCCCTACCGAACACCCATGAAAACCGACATGTTTTCGTCGCTAAAAGTGATCCACGGCGCGGCCCGCAGCACCGCTCTGTCGGTGGCCGCCTCCATGGTCATCGCGGCGGCGTTCGCCACGCCTGTGAGCGCTTTTGCCGCCACGCCTGCTGCACCTGCAAAAACCTCCAAACACGCCAAAGCGGCCAAGAAGCCGGCTGCCGCGCCTGAAAAGGTGTCGGGCAAGGCCTCGAAAGCGACCAAAGGCGCGGCTGCAAAGACCGTAGCCGCTGACGACGACGCCCCGCGCGCGGGCGTCAAGCGCAAGCGCGTGACGTACACGTCGAACGGCCGTCACCACTCGGTGGTGCGCCGCATCGCGTACGAACCGCGCCAGCCGAGCGTCGGCCAGGCTTTCGGTCTGCACGAAACGCCGGACGCGCTCATGCTGCGTTCGAGCGTCGCCTACGTGATCGATCAGAACTCGGGCGAGTCGCTGTTCGACAAGAACTCGCGCGCCGTGGTGCCGATCGCGTCGATCACCAAGCTGATGACGGCGATGGTGGTGCTCGATTCGAAAGAGCCGATGACCGACCAGATCGAAGTCACGGACGAAGACCGCGATTACGAAAAGAACACCGGCTCGCGTCTGTCAGTGGGCTCGGTGCTCTCGCGTGAAGACATGCTGCATATCGCGCTGATGGCGTCGGAAAATCGCGCGGCCGCGGCGCTGTCGCGTTATTTCCCGGGCGGCCGTCCGGCGTTCCTCGCGGCCATGAACGCGAAGGCCAAGCAACTCGGCATGACCGACACGCACTTTGAAAATCCCACGGGTTTGACGAGCCAGAATGTGTCGAGCGCGCGCGACCTTGTGAAGATGGTCAATGCGGCGTACCAATATCCGGTGATCCGCAGGTTCTCGACCGATCACAGCTACGAGGTGTACACCGGCAAGCGCTCGCTGGCGTACAACAGCACGAACGCGCTGGTGCGCAACCCGACGTGGGACATCGGTCTGCAAAAGACCGGCTTCATCAACGAAGCGGGTGAGTGCCTCGTGATGCAGGCGACCATTCATGGTCGTCCGATGATCATTGTGCTGCTCGACTCGTCGGGTAAGTACTCGCGGTTCGCGGACGCCACGCGTCTGCGCACGTGGCTGGATAACGGCGGCGGCGAGGCGCGCATTACCAGCGCGGACGCCGGTGGCCCGGGTACCTGAAGCGTTTGTTCAGCGGTCGGTTTCCGGATCGGCCGCATGAAAACAAAAAAGCCTCGCAGTTGCGAGGCTTTTTTTCTTGAGCGGATGCCCAGCGTCGAGCTTACGCGTGATGGCTATGCGAATGGTCCTGCGCGGGTTGCGGCCGATAGCCGAGTGACGCGGAGATCATCAACGCGGTCTGGCTAAGCTGGCCAATCCAGGAGTCTTGCAAGCGATCCGCCGGCGCCGACAGCGATAGGCCGGCGACCAGCTTGCCGGTGTCGTCGTAAATGCCGGCGGCGATGCAGCGCACGCCGAGTTCCAGTTCTTCGTTATCACGCGCGCAGGCCTGCTGGCGCACGTGCGAGAGCTCGCGCTCCAGTTTGGTCAGGTCGGTGATGCTGTTCTGCGTGTGGCCCGACAAACCGGTGCGCGTGGCATAGGCCCGCACGCGAGTGGATTCGTCGGCGGCGAGGAACAGCTTGCCCACCGAAGTCAGATGCAACGGCGCACGTCCGCCGATGGCGCGCACCACTTGCATGCCGGAACGCTCGGAATAAGCGCGCTCGATATAGACGATCTCGTCGCCCTGACGCACCGACAGATTCACCGTTTGGCCCGTCTGGCGGTGCAGTTCGCGCATCGGCGTGAGCGCCGCGTCGCGCACCGACAGGCGCGCCTTCACCAGATTGCCCAGTTCGAGCAGGCGCATGCCGAGACGGTAAGTGCCGGGATCCGACCGGTCGACCAGCCGGCACATCACCATGTCGTTCAGGATGCGGTGCGCGGTGGACGGATGCAGCTCCGTGCGGATGGCGAGTTCTTTCAGGCTGACCGGGTCGCTATGCGCAGCGAGTGCGTCGAGCAAGCGCATCATGCGTTCGATCACCTGGATCGAAGTTTTGGGATCCGGGTTCGTGTCGCTCATGGGAGGAATCGGTTGACGCGTCAAACAGCGGAAATTGATTGTATCCCGTATTGTGAAAAGAAGGAAAGCGGTTGGAGCGCCAATTCCAATTTAGGTGGCTTTCGTCCTATGCCTTCCGGCCGTTGGTATTGTGCGGCAAACAGCGGATAATCAGGGACGTTTTCCCGAAGGAGGGCTCATGCGAGTCGGATTGTTCGTTACCTGCCTGATCGACCTGATGCGTCCCGAGATCGGTTTTTCGGTCGTCAAGCTGATCGAAGGCGCCGGATTCGAGGTGATGGTGCCACCCGCCCAGACCTGTTGCGGGCAACCCGCGTACAACTCCGGAGAACGGCGTATCGCGCGCGATCTGGCCGAAAAGACCCTGCGCGAGTTCGAACAGTTCGATTACATCGTGGTGCCGTCCGGTTCGTGCGGCGGCATGATCCGCGCGCATTACGGCGACCTCTTCGCCGACGATCCCGAACTGATGAACCGCTTCGGCCGGCTGCGTCCCAAGGTGTTCGAACTGACCGATTTCCTCGTGAATGTGGCCAAGGTGCAATTGCAGCCGGGCGAGTTCGCGGGTCAGGTTACGTACCACGATTCCTGTTCCGGGCTGCGTGAGCTCGGCGTGAAGGCGCAGCCGCGCGCCTTGCTGGGGCAGGTCGGCGTGACGGTGAACGAGATGAAGGACTGCGAGCATTGCTGTGGCTTCGGCGGCACCTTCGCGGTTAAGTACGGCGACATCTCCACGGCGATCGTCGACGAAAAGTGCGCGAATATTCGCGCGAGCGGCACCGGCACGGTGGTGCTCGGCGACCTCGGCTGCATGCTCAATATTGAAGGCCGTTTGCGGCGTACCGGCGACGCCACCACGCGCGTGCTGCACATCGCGCAGGTGCTGGCCGGCGACGTGTAACGCTGCTTGCCGCATTCCCGCCGTTTTCGGATACGCGCGCTTGACTCGTACTTCACTCGCGCTTCGCCCGCTTCGTCCGCTTTGTTCGAATACGCATAAGGCCGCCATGCAAGTCCAATCGATGCAATTCAAGGCACGCGCTGGTCAGAAACTCGCCGACCAGCGTCTGCAGCAGAACCTCACCAAGCTGTCGACCAAGTTCGTGTCGGCCCGCGCCACGGCCATGACCGCGATCGATTTTCCGGCCACGCGCGCCGCGCTGAAGGAGCGTCGCAATCGCGCGCTGGAAAATCTCGACGTGTGGCTGGAAACCTTCGAGCGCGAAGCGGCCAGACGCGGCGTGACGGTGCTGTTCGCCGAGACGACCCAGGAGGCCGCGCGGCTCGTCGGCGACATTGCGCGCCGGCACGAGGTGACGAAGGTCATCAAGACCAAGTCGATGGTCACCGAAGAAATGCGCCTGAACGAAGTGCTCGGGCAAATGGGCGTGCAATCCATCGAAACCGATCTGGGCGAATACATCCTGCAGATCAACGACAACGAGCCGCCGAGCCACATCATCGCCCCGGTCGTCCATAAGGATAAGGACGAGATCGCCGACCTGTTCGCGAAGATTCACAACCGCCCACGCCTGACGGAAATTACCGACATGACGCGCGAGGCGCGCGAGATGCTGCGTCCGCATTTCATGACCGCGGACATGGGCGTGACGGGCGGCAATTTCGTGGTGGCGGAAACCGGCTCGGTCGTGCTGGTCACGAACGAGGGTAACGAAGGCATGTGCACGGTGATGCCGCGCGTGCATGTGGCGGTGACGGGCATCGAGAAAGTGCTGCCCACGCTCGAGGATCTGGCCACGGCGATGCGTCTCTTGCCGCGCTCGGCGACCGGGCAGGCCACCTCGAACTATTTCTCGGTGTTGACCGGGCCGCGCGGCGAGGGCGATCAGGACGGTCCTGAGCATATGTATGTGGTGCTCGTCGACGGCGGGCGCACGGGGCTGATCGGCGGCGACTTCCAGGAAATGCTGAGGTGCATCCGCTGCGGTGCGTGCATGAACCATTGCCCGGTATATCAGAAGGTGGGCGGCCATGCGTACGGCTGGGTCTATCCCGGCCCGATGGGTTCGGTGTTGACGCCGAGCTATGTCGGCATCGACAAGGCGCTGGATTTGCCGCAGGCCGCGACCTTGTGTGGCGAGTGCAATAGCGTGTGCCCGGTGGGCATCCCGCTATCCGATCTGTTGCGCAAGCTGCGCGAGAAGCAGGTGGAGCGGCATCTGCGGCCCTGGAAAGAGCGCACTGCGCTTGCCGTGTGGGGATTTCTGGCGCTGCATCCGGATGCCTACGCGCTTTTCACCAAGCTGGCCGTGCGAGTGCTGGAACGCATGGGCGGAAGGAACCGGTCGATCGCCAAGTTGCCATTGGGCGGCGCGGGCTGGACCAATACGCGGGATATGCCCGCTCCGGTGGGTCGGACGTTCAGGGAGTTGTACGCGGCGCAGCGCAGCCATATCGGCTGAGTTGAGCGCCGCTGAACTGAACGGGAGTTGTTGAGCGAAGCGCGACGTCGTATTTTTTCAAGTTTGACGGCGTTGGGTGCGAGGCGGTGATTTCGTTATCGCGCCGTCTAATCAACAATCGCGCCGTTTGGCGGATGCTTCCCTGGTGACTGCCAGGCGGTAGTCGCGGAAATCGGAGCGCGGTAGGCATGCGCTCATGCGTATGCACGCCTACCGCGGACTATGCGGCATGCCCCGCTCAGTGGTCCGTCATCTGGCCCGACTGTCGGCCCGGCACCCCTCGCACGGGCGCAGCGTTATTCCCGTTGCCACGCCCGCCTCCACTGCCTGCCTGCTGCTGCGGCGGCGGTGGGGGCGGCGGTGGGCTGCCAGCCCCCGGCCGAGGCGCATTCGATCCGCTCGGTCCACGTGGTCCGCCCGCGGCGCCTTGAGGCGGCGGGCCGCCGTGCGATCCGCCATTCGGCTGACCGTGCCAACCGCCGTTGTCGCCGTGGTTGCCGTTGTTTCCATAATTGCCGTTGTTCGGCCGGCCCCGGTCCGGATAGCCGCCATAGCCGGGACCCGGTCCGTAATAACGCCCTGGCCCGTCGTAGTACCCCGGGCCGGAGTAGTTGCTGTAGCCCATGTAGACATTGGTTTGCGGCATGACCGCCGCGCCCGGGGCGTAGCCGTCGTAACCGTCATAGCCGCTGTAACCGCCGCCGTAGCCATTGCTGTGCATCGGCGTGCCGTCCGGATACACCGCGCAGCCGCCGAGCAGGGCGGCGACAGCGAGGCAGGCGAGTGGTGCAAAACCAAAGCGTTTCATGTGATCGACCGATGCGAGATTTTGTTTCTGTAAGACCGCTATTATCGTCATCCGTCGCAAGAGGTTTGTATGTGTTTGTAAGGATTTCTTTTTTGTGCCATGACGCGCGTCGACGTCGTGCGCCGCAAAACGTGAATTCACTGTTCCATTCGGAGCAACGCTCTATCTCGCGCCAGTGGGTTTTTCCCGATTGTGAATTTCTATAAGATTTCGACTGGGCATAGTGGGTAACGAACTCATCTGCCCCCAATCGGAAGAAACATCATGAAAAAGACAATATCGGTGTACTGGCCCCTTGCCATTGTTGTGCCGCTCGCTGCGGCTGCTTATCTGCATATTTGCGGCGACGCTGCGTCGCGCGCCTCTCAGGCTCCGCTCGCGGCCGACCAGTTTACGGCAGAACTCGCGCGCGCCGTCTCGTACGGCATGATCGACGACGCCACGACGCAGCCGGCCAAACCGATGCGCGCCGCCACGGTGATGCCGATCGCGGAAGCGTCGTAAGCACAAGGTCGAGCGCGGCCGGATCGGTCGCCGCATCGGACGCCGTGCCTCCGTGCCGCGAGGCACGGGCGTCCGGCGAGATTCCGGCCAGCTTTGTATAATCGCGGCACCGTTTGTTAACAGTCCGCCTACGCGCCTCGGGCGCCAGAAAAAGCCCTTGATGAAAACCGTATCCATCTGCTTTGTCTGCCTCGGGAACATCTGCCGTTCTCCGACCGCGGAAGGTGTGATGCGTCATCTGGTCGGCGAGGCGAAGCTCGCGGAGCGCATCCTGATCGACTCCGCCGGAACGGGTGACTGGCACATCGGCGAACCGCCGGACGAGCGCGCGCAGCGGGCGGCCAGTCGGCGCGGATATGAACTTGCCGCGTTGCGCGGCCGCCAGGTTGCCGCACCGGATTTCGAGCGCTTCGACCTGCTGATCGCGATGGACGACAAAAATGTCGCTGCGCTGCGCCAGGTCTGCCCGCCGCAGCAACGCGACAAGATCCGTCTGCTGATGGAGTTTGTCCCCGAAGCGGACGCCCGCTGGAGCGGCGCCCGCGAAGTCGTCGACCCGTATTTCGGCGGCGCGGAAGGTTTCGAGCAGGTGCTGGATCAATGTGAAGCGGCCTGCCGTGGCCTGATCGCGGCGTTGCGTCCCCAATTGCTTGCGTAGGGTTTGGCGAGAGAGCGCGCCGAGCTTATCCAGTAATTAAGCAAATGACCCAAATCGCGGTAGGGATACTTGACTAAATCGCTCATGTATTTATACTTGACAAAACTTGTCGAGAATTGCGGTTCCCACACCATATGAGACTCACCACGAAAGGCCGTTTCGCCGTCACGGCGATGATTGACCTGGCGCTGCGCCAGGAGCAGGGCCCGGTGACGCTTGCGGGTATCAGCCAGCGCCAACACATCTCCCTGTCATACCTCGAGCAGCTGTTTGGCAAGCTGCGTCGTCACGAAATCGTCGAGTCCGTGCGCGGACCGGGCGGCGGCTACAATCTGGCCCGCCGCGCTGAAGACGTGACCGTGGCCGACATCATCATCGCGGTCGACGAGCCGCTCGACGCCACCCAGTGCGGCGGCAAGGGCTCGTGCGAGGGCACCAAACAGCACGACGGCCACTGCATGACGCATGAACTGTGGTCCACGCTGAACCAGAAAATGGTCGAGTACCTCGATTCGGTCTCGCTGAAGGATCTGGTCGATCAGCAGCGTTCGCGCGAAGGCGCGCCGGCCGTGCTGCGCGACAGGCGCAACGAAGCGCCGGCGGTCGAACCCGTCCGCGTGGCGCCCAAAGGGCCGAATTCCGTTTTCAACATGGCTGGTTCATAGGTAGCGGGCAGTCACCGCAGCCTGATAAGAGACCCAGAAGCCAGAGCACATGACGTCCCCGGAGCAATTGATGAACAACGACACTCTCCATCTGCCCATCTACATGGACTACAGCGCGACGACGCCGATCGATCCGCGCGTGGTGGACAAGATGATTCCGTATCTGCGCGAGCAGTTCGGCAACCCCGCATCGCGCAGCCACTCGTATGGCTGGGCGGCGGAGCGCGCAGTCGAAGAAGCGCGTGAGAATGTCGCCGCGCTGGTGAACGCCGACCCGCGCGAAATCATCTGGACCTCGGGTGCCACGGAGTCGGACAACCTGGCTATCAAGGGCGCCGCGCACTTCTACAAGAGCAAGGGCAAGCACATCGTCACGGTGAAGACCGAGCACAAGGCCGTGCTCGATACCTGCCGCGAACTCGAGCGCGAAGGTTTCGAAGTCACGTATCTGGACGTCAAGGACGACGGCCTGATCGACCTCGACAAGCTCAAGGCCGCGCTGCGTCCGGACACGATTCTGGTGTCGGTCATGTCGGTCAACAACGAGATCGGCGTGATCCAGGACATCGAGGCGATCGGCGAGATCACCCGTGAAAAGGGCATTATTTTCCACGTCGACGCGGCGCAAGCCACCGGCAAGATCGCGATCGACCTGCAAAAGCTGAAGGTCGACCTGATGTCGTTCTCGGCACACAAGACGTACGGTCCGAAGGGCATCGGCGCGCTGTACGTGCGCCGCAAGCCGCGTATCCGTATCGAAGCACAGATGCACGGCGGCGGTCACGAGCGCGGCATGCGTTCGGGCACGCTGGCCACGCATCAGATTGTCGGCATGGGAGAAGCGTTTCGTCTCGCGCGTGAAGAAATGGCGACGGAAAACGAGCGCATCCGCATGCTGCGCGACCGTCTGCTGCGCGGCCTGTCGGATATGGAAGAAGTGTATGTGAACGGCGACATGGAAAAGCGTGTGCCGCACAACCTGAACATCAGCTTCAATTTCGTCGAAGGCGAATCGCTGATCATGGCGGTGAAGGACGTGGCGGTGTCGTCGGGCTCGGCTTGTACGTCGGCTTCGCTGGAACCGTCGTATGTGTTGCGTGCGCTGGGCCGTAACGACGAGCTGGCGCACAGCTCGATCCGCTTCACGGTGGGTCGCTTCACGACCGAGCAGGATGTCGATTACGTGATCAACCTGCTGAAGACCAAGATTTCGAAGCTGCGCGATTTGTCGCCGCTGTGGGAAATGCACAAGGACGGGATCGATATTTCGACCATCCAGTGGGCAGCGCACTGACGCGCCGTTTGGACGACGTCGAATCTATCGAATTGCGAATTGCAGGTTGAAACGAATCAAGGAGTGTCATCATGGCTTATAGCGACAAGGTTCTGGACCACTACGAAAACCCGCGCAACGTCGGTTCCTTCGCGAAGGACGACGATGCAGTCGGCACCGGCATGGTCGGCGCACCGGCATGCGGCGACGTGATGAAGCTGCAGATCCGCGTGGGCGCGGACGGCATCATCGAAGACGCGAAGTTCAAGACGTATGGCTGCGGTTCGGCGATTGCGTCGAGTTCGCTCGTCACCGAATGGGTGAAGGGCAAGACGCTCGATCAAGCCATGTCGATCAAGAACACGCAGATCGCCGAAGAACTGGCGCTGCCGCCGGTGAAGATCCACTGCTCGATCCTCGCGGAAGACGCGATCAAGGCAGCGGTCGCCGACTACAAGCAACGCCACGGTGAAGCAGTCGTCGCAGACGAAAAGCAACACGCTTGATCAAGCGGCGATTGCGGCGCGGTTTTCAGGTGAATCGAAACGGACGGCGCGAAATTAACGGGCCGTCCGGCACGAGCGATATTTGATGCAGGCAGGGTAGCAGCGCGTGAGCTGGCAGAAGAGCGGCCGGCACGCACTGCGCAATGAGAAACGCTATGGCAATTACGTTGACCGAAAAGGCAGCACAGCACGTCCAGAAGTATCTGAACCGTCGCGGTAAAGGCGTCGGCTTGCGCGTCGGCGTGCGCACCACCGGTTGCTCCGGCTTGGCCTACAAGCTCGAGTACGTGGACGAACTCGCGCCCGAAGACGAGGTCTTCGAATGCAACGGCGTGAAGCTCATTGTCGACCCGAAGAGCCTCGCCTACATCGACGGCACCGAACTCGACTTCGCACGTGAAGGACTGAACGAAGGCTTCAAGTTCAACAACCCGAACGTGAAGGACGAATGCGGTTGCGGCGAATCGTTCCGCGTGTAAATCGGGACATTCCGCGTGCAGCGGATCAAAGGCGGCGCGGGCCGCCTTTTTAGTTTGATCCGCGCATTCGCCTGTGCCGCTACGCTCCGCTTCGTCGAGCTGCGTTTTTAGACTGCACTCCGGTGCGCTTTCCTGAACGGACTTCTTCTATCCGATGGCCTCGCTGAACGACAGCCACTTCGACCTGTTCGATCTGCCGGCGCAATTCGCGCTCGACGCGTCAGCGCTCGATCACGCTTACCGCACGGTCCAGGCGCAAGTGCATCCGGACCGCTTCGCGGCGGCCGGCGACGCGCAAAAGCGCATTGCGATGCAATGGGCGACGCGCACCAACGAGGCGTATCAGACGCTGCGCGATCCGTTGAAGCGCGCCACCTATTTGCTGCATCTGCGCGGCATCGACGTCGGCGCGGAGAACAATACGGCGATGGAGCCGGCGTTCCTCATGCAGCAGATGGAATGGCGTGAAGGTATCGAAGACGCGGCCGCGGCGAAGAACGTCGACGCGCTCGACGCCTTGCTCACCGAATTGCGCGACGAAGAGCGCATGCGTTTCGACAAGCTCGGCGCGTTGCTCGACAGCGGCGCGAATCAGGCTGCGGGCGAGGCGGTGCGGCAGTTGATGTTCATCGAGCGGGTGGCGTCGGAAATCGGCACGCAGATCGAGCGGCTCGAGAACTAGCGAGCCCGAGCGCGCCGTGAGTGCGGCGATGGCCGCTAGAAGAGCCGTAGCATTACAACCAGCAACGCGAAAATTCAGGACGGGGCCGAGCGGCCCCGAGAAGATCCAGATGGCCCTACTGCAAATCTCCGAACCCGGCATGGCGCCGGCGCCCCACCAGCGGCGT
Organism: Paraburkholderia sediminicola; assembly: GCF_046027355.1. Taxonomy (GTDB): domain Bacteria; phylum Pseudomonadota; class Gammaproteobacteria; order Burkholderiales; family Burkholderiaceae; genus Paraburkholderia; species Paraburkholderia sediminicola_B. The sequence continues at coordinate 230,370 of NZ_JAQQEK010000009.1, forward strand.
CTGGCGGTCGGTATCGATCTCGGCACCACCAATTCCCTCGTCGCGGCCGTGCGCAGCGGCGTGCCCGACGTGCTGCCCGACGAAGACGGCCATGTGCTGCTGCCGTCGGTGGTGCGCTACCTGGAAAAGGGCGGCCGCCGTATCGGCCGCACGGCCAAGGCTGAGGCCGCGAGCGATCCGCGCAACACGATCGTCTCGGTCAAGCGCTTCATGGGCCGAGGCAAGGCGGAAGTGGAGGGCGCCGAAAACGCGCCGTACGATTTCATCGATGCACCCGGCATGGTGCAGATCCGCACCATCGACGGCGTGAAGAGCCCGGTCGAAGTGTCGGCCGAAATTCTCGCGACGCTGCGCCAGCGCGCCGAAGACTCGCTCGGCGATGAACTGGTCGGCGCCGTGATCACGGTGCCGGCTTATTTCGATGAAGCCCAGCGTCAGGCGACTAAGGACGCCGCGCGTCTGGCCGGCCTGAACGTGCTGCGCCTGCTGAACGAGCCGACCGCGGCCGCGATCGCCTATGGCCTCGACAACGGTTCCGAAGGGCTGTACGCCGTGTACGACCTCGGCGGCGGCACCTTCGATTTGTCGATTCTCAAGCTCACCAAGGGCGTATTCGAGGTGCTCGCGGCCGGCGGCGACTCAGCGCTCGGCGGCGACGATTTCGACCACGCGCTGTATCGCCATGTGCTGGAGCAAGCCGGCATCGCGCCGCACACGCTCGCACCGGAAGATGTGCGCCTGCTGCTGGACAGCGTGCGCGAGGCCAAGGAGGCCTTGTCCGACGCACCGAGTGCGAAGCTACAGGCCACGCTCTCGAACGGCGCTCCGATCGATCTGACGATCGGCGAGGCCACTTTCGAGGCCATCACGCAGGCGCTGGTGCAGCGCACGCTGGGCCCGACGAAAAAGGCGCTGCGCGACGCCAAAGTCACGACGAAGGAAATCAAGGGCGTGGTGCTGGTCGGCGGCGCGACGCGCATGCCGGTGATCCGTCGCGCGGTCGAGTCGTTTTTCGGCCAGCCGCCGCTGATCAATCTCGACCCGGATCAGGTGGTCGCGCTCGGCGCCGCGATCCAGGCCGATCTGCTCGCGGGCAACCGCGGTGCGGACGGCGACGAGTGGCTCCTGCTCGACGTGATTCCGCTCTCGCTCGGCGTCGAGACGATGGGCGGCCTGACCGAGAAAATCATCCCGCGCAATTCGACGATTCCAGTCGCGCGCGCGCAGGATTTCACGACCTTCAAGGATGGCCAGACGGCCATGGCGATCCACGTCGTGCAAGGCGAGCGCGAACTCGTCAGCGACTGCCGCTCGCTCGCGCGCTTCGAACTGCGCGGCATTCCGCCGATGGCCGCCGGCGCGGCGCGCATCCGCGTGACCTACCAGGTGGACGCGGACGGTCTGCTGTCCGTGTTCGCACGCGAGCAGGGATCGGGCGTGGAAGCGTCGGTGGTGGTCAAGCCGTCCTACGGTCTCGCCGATGACGACATCGCCCGAATGCTCGAAGACAGCTTCTCGACCGCTGAAGTCGACATGCGGGCTCGCGCGCTGCGCGAAGCGCTAGTGGAAGCGCGGCGTCTCGTCGAAGCCACCGACGCCGCACTCGCCGCCGACGCCGAACTGCTCGACGACAGCGAGCGCGCCGAACTCGACACGCTGCTCGATGCATTGCGCAACGTCGCGCAGAGCGACGACGTCGACGTGATCGAAGCCGCCACCAAAACCCTCGCCGAAGGCACCGACGAATTCGCCGCCCGCCGCATGAACAAGGGCATTCGCCGCGCGCTCGCCGGCCGCAAGCTCGACGAGATCTGAGCCTTGCGTTAGCGGCAGGCGGGCCGCCTGACCGGTCCGCCGCAAAGAACCGAATCGCGCCACATGGACTTAAAAAGTCCGCGCGGCGCCAGTAAAATGGTACGGAGCCTGTTTGCGGCCGCCGTGCCTCAGACCCAAACGGAAAATGTATGCCTCAAATCGTTGTGCTGCCTCACGTCGAACTGTGCCCGGAAGGCGCGGTGATCGATGCCGTGCCCGGCAAGAGCATCTGCGACAGCCTGCTCGAGCACGGCATTGAAATCGAGCACGCATGCGAGAAGTCGTGCGCATGCACGACCTGCCACGTGATCGTGCGTGAGGGTTTCGCCGCCTTGACGCCATCGGAGGAAGACGAGGACGATCTGTTGGACAAGGCGTGGGGGCTCGAACCGGCCTCGCGTCTGTCGTGCCAGGCCATGGTGCCGGCTGAGCAGGATCTGGTTGTCGAAATCCCTCGCTACTCGATCAATCACGCGAAGGAAAACCACTAACAGGAGGATGCAGCCATGAAGTGGACCGATACGCAAGACATCGCGATGGCCCTGACTGACAAGCACCAGGACATCGATCCGCAACAGGTGCGCTTCACCGACTTGCACCGTTGGGTCACCGAGCTGGAAGGATTCGACGATGATCCTAACCGGTCGAACGAAAAGATCCTCGAGGCGATTCAGGCTGCATGGATTGAAGACGCGGATTATTGAGCGTCACTGAGTTTTCCGACGCCGGTCAGCGATCTGCTTGCGCTCCGGCCTCGGTAAAGAAAAAAGGCGATTCCATTGGAATCGCCTTTTTCGCGTCTGGCGGAAACAACCCGCGTAGTTACGCCTAGCTTGCTACAAGCGTGCCGTTCTGAACCCGCACGCGCTGACCTTGCTGGAACGGCGGCGCTTCATGGTAGGTGAAGTAACGGGTCTTGCCGCTTTCCATCCGCACCCGCACCGAGTACGACGTGGTGCTGCGGATATGTTTTTCCACCGAGTTGCCGGCAAGGCCGCCGCCGAGCGCGCCGAGAACGGTCATCGCGGTGCGGCCGCCGCCGCTACCGAACTGGTTGCCGACCACGCCACCGGCCACCGCGCCACCGACCGCGCCGATACCGGTACCGTGACCTTCCTGACGTACCGCCGAGATGGCCTCGACCGTGCCGCATGTCGAGCAGTAGGCCGGTTGCGCCGGCTGCTGCTGGGCATAGTTAGGCGCCGGCTGCGCCTGTTGCTGCTGTGCGTATTGCTGCTGCTGTGTGGGTGCAGGCGCCGGAACGGGTGCGGGTTGCGGCTGTTGCGCGGCCTGCTGCTGGGCAGCTTGTTGCTGCGCTGCCTGTTGCGCCGTCGGGTTGGCAGGCGCCGCCGAATCGACCACGCCCGGCGGCGTGGCTTGCGTCGCGACCTGCGCAGCTTGCGTCTGATCGTTTTGCGAGCCGTTGCTGGACGCCTTCGTGAACAGACCCGTGACAGCCGCCGTGGCGGCGAGGCTTGCGATGATCACCGCGCCGGCAGCGGTCGCGACGAGCGGGTGAATCCGGCGTTGTTGCGCAGGCTGCGCGGATTGCGGGGTGGGTTGCGTGTTGGGATTGTCCATTTTTGGCCTCCGTCTTCAACAGCGTCGACTTTTGGTAAGACAAAGTGTCGGGTAAATCGATTCCGCGAGGGTTTCAATTTGTAACGATTTCCGGGCAATGATCACGATGGCGTCGCGTCAAAGGCCGCGCAGCGCGGCGGGGTGCCTCTTCCGGCAAGCGCTCGCGCGACGAACGCAGACGGCCGAATCCTCGCACGGCGTGCAGCTTTTACCGATGGTTACAAACCGTCAGGCGGCCGCCAGTGTGCTTTCAAAGGAAGTAGCAAGAAAAACGCCCGGCATCGAGCCGGGCGTTCTCCTTGGTGCGCACCACGCAACGCTCAGTCTTCGCGGCGCAGATGCGGAAACAGAATCACATCGCGGATGCTCGGGCTGTCGGTCAGCATCATGACCAGGCGGTCGATGCCGATGCCGCAACCGCCCGCCGGCGGCATGCCGTATTCGAGCGCGCGGATGTAGTCCGCGTCGTAGAACATCGCTTCTTCGTCGCCGGCGTCTTTCTGGTCGACCTGCTTCTTGAAGCGGGCCGCCTGGTCTTCCGGATCGTTCAGTTCCGAGAAGCCGTTGGCGATCTCACGGCCCGTGATGAACAGCTCGAAACGCTCGGTAATGCCGTCGACCTTGTCCGACGCGCGCGCCAGCGGCGACACCTCGATCGGGTAATCGATGATGTAAGTCGGTTCCCACAATTGCGACTCGGCGGTCTCTTCGAACAGCGCCAGCTGCAGCGAACCGACGCCCGCGTTCAGGAACTGCGGCTGCGACGCATCGACGCCGAACTTCTTCAGCTCGGTGCGCAGGAATGCGCTGTCGGCGAGTTGCTCGTTCGTGTATTGCGGTGCGTACTTCTGGATTGCCTGGGTGATCGTCAGGCGATGGAACGGCTTCGCCAGATCGAGTTCGCGGCCCTGATACGTGATCGTGGCCGTGCCCAGGGCGTCGATCGCGGCCTGGCGGATCAACTGCTCGGTGAAGTCCATCAGCCACTTGTAATCGGTGTACGCGGCGTAAAACTCGATCATCGTGAATTCCGGATTGTGGCGCACGGACACGCCCTCATTGCGGAAGTTACGGTTGATCTCGAACACACGCTCGAAGCCGCCGACCACCAGCCGCTTTAGATACAGCTCGGGCGCGATACGCAGGAACATCTGCATGTCGAGCGCATTGTGGTGCGTGGTGAACGGCTTGGCCGCCGCGCCGCCCGGAATCGGATGCAGCATCGGCGTTTCGACTTCCATGAACTCGGCGTCGGCCATGAATTTGCGGATCGACGAAATCGCCTTGGTGCGCGCGACGAAGGTCTTGCGCGTTTCCGGCGTGACGATCAGATCGACATAGCGCTGGCGATACTTCATTTCCTGATCGGACAGACCATGGAACTTGTCCGGCAGCGGACGCAACGACTTCGACAGCAGGCGCAGTTCCGTGCAACGCACCGAGAGCTCGCCCTTGTTGGTACGGAACAGCACGCCGCGCGCCGCGACGATGTCGCCCATGTCCCACTTCTTGAAGGCGTCGTACGTTTCCTGGCCGACGTCGGCCGGCGTGATGAAGAACTGGATCTGACCCGAACCGTCGCGCACAGTCGCAAAGCTTGCCTTGCCCATCACGCGCTTGAGCATCATGCGGCCGGCGATCGCGACTTCGAGCGGATTCGCTTCGAGCGCTTCTTTATCCGCGTGCTCGTATTGCGACTGCAGATCTTCTGCGTGATGAGTAGGGCGGAAATCGTTCGGATAGGCGATGCCTTGCTCACGCAGTTCACGCAGCTTTTCGCGGCGTTCGGTCATGATCTTGTTGTCGTCCACCTCGGGCACGACGTTCGGCTGGGCCACATTAGGCTGGGTCGGTTCGGTCATGATGATTTGGTATTCGGTGGCCCGCACGGAAGTGGCTCGCATGCGGGTGGCCAGTCAGTAAAAACCTCAGGCGGTAAAAAGATGCGGCGCGGCGTTGCAAAGGCAGGCCGCGCCGGTTGCGCTTAGACGCCCTGTTTCAGGCTGGCGCTGATGAACGGATCGAGGTCGCCGTCGAGCACGCTCTTGGTATTGCTGATTTCGACGTTGGTGCGCAGATCCTTGATACGGCTGTTGTCCAGCACGTACGAGCGGATCTGATGACCCCAGCCCACATCGGTCTTGCCGGCTTCGAGCTTGTCCTGCTCTTCCTGACGCTTGCGGATTTCCGCCTCGTACAGGCGCGATTTCAGCATGGCCATGGCTTCAGCGCGGTTGCGGTGCTGCGAACGGTCGTTCTGGCACTGCACGACGATGCCCGACGGCATGTGCGTGATACGCACGGCGGAGTCGGTCTTGTTGATGTGCTGACCGCCCGCGCCGGACGCGCGGTACGTGTCGATACGCAGATCGGCCGGGTTGATGTCGACTTCGATCGAGTCGTCGATTTCCGGGTACACGAACACCGACGAGAACGACGTGTGACGGCCACCCGACGAGTCGAACGGCGACTTGCGCACGAGGCGGTGCACGCCGGTTTCGGTGCGCAAAAAGCCGTACGCGTATTCGCCTTCGATCTTGATCGTGGCGTTCTTGATGCCCGCGACGTCGCCGTCGGTCTGTTCCAGCACTTCGGTCTTGAAGCCCTTGCGCTCGCAGTAGCGCAGATACTGGCGCAGCAGCATGGACGCCCAGTCGCACGCCTCGGTGCCGCCGGCGCCGGCCTGGATGTCCAGAAACGCGTTGTTCGGATCGGCCGGGTTCGCGAACATGCGGCGGAATTCCATGTCGGCCACGCGCTGTTCGATGCCTTGCGCGTCGGATTCGCAGGCGAGGAGAGTTTCCTCGTCGTCTTCCTCGCGGGCCATGTCGAACAGGTCCTGCGCGTCGCGCAGGTCGTTATCGAGCGATGTGAGTTTGCCGACGGTGTCGTCGAGCAGTTTCTTCTCCCGGCCGAGGGCCTGGGCGTGCTTCGAGTCGTTCCAGACGTCCGGGTCTTCGAGTTCCCGGTTGACTTCGATTAGACGCAGTGCTTTGTCGTCGTAGTCAAAGATACCCCCGTAGCGAATCCGCGCGAGTGCGCAGGTCCGCCAGTGAGGCTTCGATCGCGTTGAGACGTTCCGCTTCCATGTCGATCTTTTATAGCTTCGTAAAAAGGGGAAATTATAGCCGATCGGCGTGCCGCGCCGGAGGCTCTTCAGCGATCCGGCGCGTGTTTGCGGTTGATTTTGCGGAGATTTTCGGGGTTTTCGGTGCGCCGGCGCCGGCGCCGACACGGTCGGCAGGTCGCTTGACTCGCCGGCGTCGACTCATCGCCTGGATTCGTCGTGTCAGGTCTGCGCTTCAGCTCGCGATTCCAACTCGCCGCTTGAACCGGTCATTTCAACTGGCCACCTTAGCTCGCGGCGTGCTCGACGATTAGCTGCACGCGCGACACGCCGTTCCACGTGTCGCTCGCGAGGCGGTAGGCGACGGTGGTTCGGGCGGGCAGTGTGTCGGTGTGATTGAACCAGATCGCGTTGAAGCGCTGGCGTCCGCGCACGAGTTGCAGCTTCAGGTGCTTGTCCTTCACCAGGGCCTGCGAGGCGATGTCGAATTCACCCGAAAACACCGGCGCCGGAAAGCCCTGGCCCCACACGGCGGCGTCGAGCATTTCGACGAATTGCGGCGTGAAGTACGCGTCTTCGAGTTCGCCGTCGGTTTCGACCGTGCGCGAGAGCGCGTCCTCGGAGAGCCATTCGCGGCCGACCGCTTCGAACGCGGCGGTGAAGCGCGGCACGTCGGCTGCGGCGAGCGTGAGGCCCGCGGCCATCGCGTGACCGCCGAATTTGACGATCAGGCCCGGCTCGCGCTTCGAGATCAGATCGAGCGCGTCACGCAGATGGAAGCCCGCGATGGAACGGCCCGAACCTTTGACGGTCTGGCCGCTGTCGTCGGCGAGCGCGAAGGTGAACGAGGGCCGGTGGAATTTCTCCTTCAACCGCCCCGCGACGATGCCGATCACGCCTTGATGCCAACTCGGGTTGAACAGCGTGATGGTGGTCGCGCCCTCGGGATCGATCGCCGAGAGGTCTTCGAGCGCCTGCTGCTGCATGCCGGCTTCGATCTCGCGGCGTTCGCGGTTCATCGTGTCCAGTTGCTGCGCGAGATCCCAGGCGCGGCCGATGTCGTCGGTGGTCAGGCATTCGATCCCGAGCGACATGTCCGACAGGCGTCCCGCCGCGTTCAGGCGCGGTCCGAGCGCGAAGCCGAGGTCGAAGCCCGACGCGCTGCGGGCGTCGCGCGCGGCGGCGCGGAAGAGCGCGGCGATACCCGGCTGCATCTTGCCCTTGCGGATGCGCTGCAACCCTTGCGCGACCAGCACGCGGTTATTGCCGTCGAGCTTGACCACGTCCGCGACCGTGCCGAGCGCGACCAGATCGAGCAGGCCGTCGAGGCGCGGTTCGGGAAACGCGTCGTTGAAGGCGCCGCGGCGGCGCAATTCCGCGCGCAACGCCAGCAGCACATAAAACATCACGCCGACGCCCGCGATGCACTTGCTCGGGAACGTGCAGCCCGGCTGATTCGGATTGACGATCGCGCGGGCAGCCGGCAGTTCGTCACCGGGCAGATGGTGATCGGTGACCAGCACGTCGATACCGAGCGCGTTGGCCGCTTCCACGCCGTCGACGCTCGCGATGCCGTTATCCACCGTGATCAGCAGCTCCGGTTTGCCCGACGCGCTGCGCGCGGCCAGCGCGACGATCTCCGGCGTCAGGCCGTAGCCGTACTCAAAGCGGTTCGGCACCAGATACTCGATCCGGCCGCCGAACATGCGCAGTCCACGCACGGCGACCGCGCAGGCGGTGGCCCCGTCGCAATCGTAGTCGGCGACCACCAGCATGCGGCGCTGGTTCTGGATCGCGTCGGCGAGCAAGGCGGCGGCGACTTCGCAGCCCTTGAGCGCGACCGGCGGCACGAGGCGCGCGAGGCCGGTTTCGATTTCGTCGGGCATGCACACGCCGCGCGCCGCGTAGAGGCGCGCGAGCACCGGATGCAGGCCGTGGCGGGTGAGGATTTCGGCGTCGACGGGAGACGAGGCGCGCGTAACGATTCGAGTCATTCGGAAAGGCCGTGAGTCATTCAATCAATTATTCGATGAAGAGCGAGGCGAGCACGCGCCGCCGCCAGAATTTGCGCAGATCGCCGCGCGTGACCGAGAGCGTCACCGAGCCGGTGTCGCCGCACAAGGTCAGGCCGAGTTCAGCGAGATCGCCGGATTGCAGCGCGGCGAGCGCCGGTTCGAACCAGTCGGTCTGCATGGCGGCGAAGGCGTCGTTCCAGCGCGCCCAGTCCTGCTCGATGTAGGGCGCGGAGAACGGATCGAGTTCGACCAGCGTGGGACCGCTCGTGTTCGTGTTTGCATTCGCGTCGTTGAACTCGGACGCGCCACCCGACGCGCCACGCAGAGCGTTATCCGAAGCGCCGCGCGCAGCGCCAGCCGCCCGCAGCGCCGCAAACGACGCCGGCGGCGCAGCCGCCGTGACGCCCGCAGTCATCGCGAGACCGCGCGTTGCGGCCGCATCGGAGAACACGCGTGCGAACGGACTGCGTACCGGCTGCATAGCGCCTTGCGCGTGAAACCAGATCGAGTTGACCGCCGGCAGGCCGCGCGCCTCGCGCGCTTCGTTGACCGGATGCTCGAACCACGCCATCTGCACTTCGTTCTGCAGCTTCATCCACGCGCGCGAACGCTCGCCGGAATGCGCCTCGTGCGGCAGCCAGATTTCGATGTTGCGGCCGCTCGCGCGCAACGGCGACGCGCCGGCGAGCGTGCCGAAGCCTTCGCCGGAGAGATACCAGCGTGCGGGCCGCGGCGCTTCGATACGCACGCCGAGTTCCTCGATCAGCGGCCGCGCGACCGCGAGCAGCGCGCCGGCTTCTTCGTCGGACAGGTCGAGCGAGGCTGGATCGATCAGCACCAGATGATCGTGCGCGATGCGCACGTGCACCGGCTGCACGCAGGCCCATGTCGCGGTGCCGGGTTCGCCGCCGTCGGCGCGCAGCATGTAGGGCGCGAGCGGCGCTTCGTCGGCGGCGGCCGCGCCGCTCGGCAGCGCGCCGAACTGGCGCGCCACCCAGCGCTCGTGTGGCAGCGTGCGCTGAAAGTCTTCGCCGATCACGCGTTCCACCAGCGTCGCGCGCGCGATCAGCCGGTCGAGGGCCGGACTGCGGATGGCGTGAAGGGCGGTGGAAGCGTCCGCTGCGGCGGGCAGCGCGAAGGGCAGGAGAAGATGGAGACGGTTGGCGAGCATGATGCTGCGCATTGTAGGGCAAAGAGTGCGAGTATTCCGACCATCAGCATTCGCTCGACGAAACGTGGCGGCAGCGGACCTTCGGGTTCGCCGCCGGCCGGTCGCCGCAGCAACAGCCGCGCGCGGCGGCACCGCGCACATGACGAGGGAGACCGGCATGTCGCGTGAACTCAAAACCGAGCAGGAATTGCTAGCGCTGGTCGTCAAGGCGCTCGATGCGAACCCGTCCACCGCCGGCTGGATTCCGACCGGCTTTCACGAAACCGTGGACGACGAGAGCGGCTGCAACTGGGACATCAGCCATCTGCACCGCGACCGCAAGGACGCCGACGTGGCGGAGATCGCCAACAGCGCCGCCGCGGGCATCATCAACGAGCTGCGCGGGCGTTACAACCTGCGTTAGACGAAACCGGCATCGCGCCCGAACCCGGCGCACGGCGACGCGGCGCCGATTCAGGACAGCCGCCGCCGAGCCGACCTGACCGCCGGTGGCCGGCGTTTCTGTTCGAGGTCCCGTCCACACTGCCTTTGCGCGAGCGGGCGGCATTGTATGGCAAACTTCGCGCTTGATTAGTGGTGGCAGCGATGTCGGCGACAGCAACGGCCGCCTTCCGGACAGTCGCGGACCGCGGTGGCGCGCGCATTGCTACGCTCCGGCGCGCCGTACCGGAACCATCCGCGTCGCAACGACACCAATGATCACGACGCTCGGGCCGCACGGCAGGCGCTTCACGCCTTCGTGCGCGGCACAAAGCCGAAGAACGCAGAAAAGGATTCGCTTGAAATTTCCCTACGAATGGCAGATTGGCTGGCGCTACACCCGCGCCGGCAAACGCACGACCGGTAACGGCTTCATTTCCTTCATCGCGCTCGTGTCGATGTCGGGCATCGCGCTCGGCGTCGCGGCGCTAATCGTCGTGTTGTCCGTGATGAACGGTTTTCAGAAAGAGGTGCGCGACCGCATGTTGTCGGTGCTCGCGCACGTCGAAATCTTTTCGCCGACCGGGTCGATGCCCAACTGGGAGCTGACCGCCAAGGAAGCCCGCCAGAACAAGGAAGTGATCGGCGCGGCGCCCTATGTCGAAGCGCAGGCGCTGCTCACGCGCCAGGATGCGGTGAGCGGGGTGGCGCTGCGCGGCGTCGAGCCGTCGCTGGAGCCCGAGGTGTCCGACATCGGTAAGGAGATGAAGGGCGGCAGTCTGAACGCGCTGAAGCCGGGCGACTTCGGCATCGTGCTGGGGGCCGACCTCGCCACCAATCTCGGCGTGGCGGTCGACGACAAGATCACGCTGGTCGCGCCGGAAGGCACCATCACGCCTGCCGGCATGCTGCCGCGGCTGAAACAGTTCACGGTGGTGGGCGTCTTCGAGTCAGGGCATTACGAATACGACAGCACGCTCGCGCTGATCAACATCAAGGACGCAGAGGCGCTGTTCCGGCTGCCCGCGCCGACCGGCGTGCGGCTGCGCCTGACCGACATGCAGCGCGCGCCGGAAGTCGCGCATCAGCTTGCGCGCACACTGTCCGGCGATTTATACATTCGCGACTGGACCCAGCAGAACAAGACCTGGTTCTCGGCGGTGCAGATCGAAAAACGCATGATGTTCATCATCCTCACGCTGATCATCGCGGTGGCGGCGTTCAATCTGGTGTCGTCGCTCGTCATGACGGTGACCAACAAGCAGGCCGACATCGCGATTCTGCGCACGCTCGGCGCGCAGCCTGGCTCGATCATGAAGATTTTCGTGGTGCAGGGCGTGACGATCGGTTTTATCGGCACGGCCACGGGCGTCGCGCTCGGTTGCCTGATTGCGTGGAGCATTCCATGGCTCGTGCCGATGATCGAGCATCTGCTCGGCGTGCAGTTCCTGCCGCCGTCGGTGTATTTCATCAGCGAACTGCCGTCTGAACTGGTGCCGGCCGACGTCGCGCGAATCGGCGTCATCGCCTTCGTGATGTCGGCGCTGGCCACGTTGTACCCGAGCTGGCGTGGTGCGAAAGTCCGTCCCGCGGAGGCACTGCGCTATGAATGACCGTTCCGCTAACCTATCCATGGCTTCTTCCGACACCGTGCCGCATCCCTACGTGCTGGAAGCGACCGGCATTTCCAAGTCGTTCGTGCAGGGCGGTCTGAACGTGACGGTGCTCAACAACGCGCAATTGAGCGTGCGGCGCGGCGAGAAGCTGGCGATCGTCGGTGCGTCGGGATCCGGCAAGAGCACGCTGCTGCACGTGCTCGGCGGCCTCGACGATCCGAGCGCCGGTCATGTCTCGGTGATGGGCAAGCCTTTCACCAAGCTCTCCGAGCGTGAACGCAACGACCTGCGCAATCGCGCGCTGGGTTTCGTGTATCAATTCCACCATCTGCTGCCGGAGTTCACCGCGCTCGATAACGTCGCGATGCCGCTGCGGATTCGCCGCATGACGACTGAAGCCTCGCGCCGCGAAGCGCTCACGGTGCTGGAGCGCGTCGGCATGGGGCATCGCGCGAAGCATCGTCCGGGCGAACTGTCGGGGGGCGAGCGTCAGCGCGTCGCGATTGCCCGGGCGCTGGTAACGAAGCCGGCCTGCGTGCTGGCCGACGAACCGACCGGCAACCTCGACGGTGGCACCGCCGACACCGTTTTCAACCTGATGCTCGAACTGTCGCAAACGCTCGATACGAGCTTCGTGATCGTCACGCACGATCCGGAATTGGCGGGACGTTGCGACCGCATCATGCGGCTGCGCGACGGCGTGCTGCACGAAGAGCCGCCGGTGCCGGTTTGATGGCTTGCCTCCGCGAGCCGATGTTGCGCCGTTAGCGAGGCACGTCATGTGGATCGATACGCACTGTCATCTCGACGCTTCGGAATTTGACGCCGACCGCGCGGAAGTCGCGGCGGCGGCGCGCCGCGCGGGCGTGGGTCGGATCGTGATTCCGGCGATCGGCCGGCAGAATTTCGCGGCGGTGCGCGAGTTGGCGCATCAGGTTGAGGGCGGTGCGTATGCGCTCGGCATTCATCCGTTGTTCACGCCGGGGGCGCAGGAGAGCGATCTTGAACTGCTGCGCATGGAAATCGAAGCGAGTCTCGACGACCCGCTATTTGTCGGAATCGGCGAGATCGGCCTCGATTATTTCGTCGACGGTCTCGACGACGCCCGCCAGCAATTCTTCTACAACGGCCAGTTGCAGCTCGCGCGTGAGTTCGATCTGCCGGTGATCTGCCATGTGCGCAAATCGCAGGATCAGGTGATCAAGGGACTGCGGCGGCATCAGATTCATCGCGGCATCGCGCATGCATTCAATGGCAGTTTTCAGCAGGCTCAGGCGTATATCGACCAAGGCATGCATCTCGGCTTCGGCGGCAATCTGACTTTCGAGCGCGCGCGACAAATCCGCCGTCTCGCCGAGCAGTTGCCGTTCGACGCGCTAGTCGTCGAAACCGATGCGCCGGACATCGCGCCGTCGTGGATCTACAAGCAGCGCAACACGCCGGAGCAGATTCCGGCCATCGGCGCGGGCCTCGCGCAACTGCGCGGCATGGCCGCCGACGAAACCGCCCTAGGCACAACGGCTAACGCGCTCGCCGCGCTGCCGCGGCTCGCACTTTCCTCTGCATAATTGACCTCGATGGTCTGAGTGGTTCGCGCCGGGCGATACCCACGCCTGGCGGGCTTGCTGACGCCTGTGCGTCGAGCGTTGCGTCGTCCGGCGATTGCTGGCGGAGGGCGGATGCGGGCATGGTGGTGTGGATTTGCGTTGGGCGTGATCGGGCTGCAACGGCAGGCGGTGTTGCCGGATTGGGTTGGGTTGTGCGGGTTGGTGTTGCTAGCTTGCGCCGCGGTTGTGGTGGCGGTTTGGGGTTTGGGCGATGGCGGGAGCGCGCGGGTTGATGGGGCGCGCGCATTGGCGGATGCGATGGCTATTGCCGACGTTGCGGCTGCCGCTGGAACTGCGGCTATGAATACGGTTGGCGCGGAGGCTGGCACTGCAGCTATGGCTGCGACCGCGATTGGCGCTAAGGCTGGATTTGCGGCGGGAACTGCTGCGACAGCTGCCGTCGCGGCGCACACGACGGCAGCGCCGACGAATCGCGCGTACTCGCGTTTGGCGCCGCTTGGTTCGCTCATTCGCCGCGTCCGGTTCAATCCACGCGTGCGGTCGTTCACCGGCTGGAGCGCGCTGTGGTGCGCGGCGCTATGCGTGGGATTCGGCTATGCAGCCTTGCGCGCAGACATGCGCCTCGCAGTGAGCTTGCCGAACGCATGGGAAGGTCGCGACATCGAGGTCGTCGGCAGCATTAAAGGTTTGCCATCTCACGATGAAAACGGCGCGCGCTTTCTATTCGACGTCGAATCGACCGAAGCGCCGATCGACGCTTTTCCACACGTGATCCAACTCTCATGGATCGCCGATGACGCACCGCCGCCTTTGCTCGAACCAGGGTCACGCTGGCGGCTGACCGTGCGCCTCAAGCGTCCGCATGGCAATGCCAACTTCGGCGTACGCGATGCCGAGGCGAATCTGCTCGCGCGCAACGTGCGGGCCACCGGCTATGTGAGCGCACCGGCTCACGCGGTGCGCTTGCGTGGCACTGCGCGCGGCGTCGGCGTGACGGTGGACCGCTGGCGCGCCGCGCTGCGCGCGCGCATCGACGCGGTGCTCGCCGACGCGCCGCACCGCGGGATTGTCGTGGCGCTCGCCATCGGCGCGCAGGACGAAGTCAGCGCCGCGGACTGGTTGCTGATGCGCAGCACGGGCACAAGTCATCTGGTGGCGATTTCCGGGCTGCACATCGGTTTCGTCGCGGGCCTCGCGGGCTGGCTGGCGGGCGCGTTCTGGCGGCGCTCCGGATGGATCGGCCGCAACTGGCCGTTGCGGCTGCCCGCGCAAGTCGTCGCGATCACGGGCGGGGCGGTGTTCGCCGCGCTCCACGCTGCGTTGGCCGGCTTCAATGTGCCGGCGCAGCGCGCGCTGTGGATGGCGGGGGTCGTCGCGCTCGCTTTTATCAGCGGGCGCAATGTGGCGCGCTCGGCGGTGCTCGCGTGGGCCTTGGGGCTCGTGCTGCTGATCGATCCGTGGGCGGTTGTGTCAGCGGGATTCTGGTTGTCGTTCTGCGCGGTGGCGGCGATTCTGTTCGCCATGTCGGGGCGGCCCCGTGTGCAGGATCATCAACAGCATCGCGACGAAACAGGTGAGGGCGGCGAGGCAGCGAGCCGATGGGCGAGGTTGCGTGAAGGCTTGCGCCGCCGCATGCGAAGTGCGGACGAGCGGCTGCGCAGCGCCGCGCAGGTGCAGTTCGCGGTGACGGTCGCGCTCGCACCGTTGACTGTCTACTGGTTCGCGCAGATCCCGTTGATCGGCCCGCTCGCGAATGCCTTCGCGATTCCGTGGGTGAGTGTGCTGGTGACGCCGGCGGTGCTGGCCGGCGTCGCGTTGCCCGCGCCGCTTGACGCCTACGCATGGCATACCGCGCACGCTTTGCTCGAACTACTGGCGGTGGGCTTGCAGACGCTATCCGGTCCCGCCTGGGCGCTCTGGCGTCTGCCGCAACCAGGCGCGTGGACGCTGGCCGCGGCGGCGGTGGGCGTGCTCTGGTGTCTGGCGCCGCGTGGCTGGCCGCTGCGCTGGGCCGCGCCGCTGACGTGGCTGCCGCTGCTGATGCCCGCGCCGTCGGGGCCGCCGCACGGCAGTTTCCGCTTGACGGCGCTGGACGTCGGTCAAGGCACCTCGGTGCTGGTCGAAACCGCGCATCACACCTTGCTGTTCGATACCGGGCCGGGCCCGGAGTCCACTCACGCGGGCGAGCGGGTGGTCGTGCCGTTTCTACAGGCGCATGGCGTGACGGCGCTCGATATGTTGATCGTCAGCCACGCCGACTCCGATCATTCGGGCGGCGCCCCCGCCGTGCTGGACGCGATCGACGTGCATCAAATGGTGGCGGCTTTGGCGCCGTCGAATGCGCTGTGGTTGAACGCGAGCCAGCACGGCGCCGACACGCTGCAGTGCGCGGCGGGTCAGCGCTGGCAGTGGGACGGCGTGGAGTTCGCGATGCTCTGGCCGGACGCCGGTCCGCTGCAAGGCAAGCCGAACGCGCATTGCTGCGTGCTGCGGGTCAGCACCTTGCCCGCCTTGGCAAACCCGTCAATCAGCCGAGGTCAAACAGAACCGCCGCGCATGACGGCCTTGCTGACGGCGGATATCGAGGCGCCCGTCGAACGCGTTCTGCTCGCGCGCGATCGCGGGGCGTTACGCGCGCAGCTGCTGGTCGTGCCGCATCACGGCAGCAAGACCTCGTCGACCGAGCCGTTCCTCGACTCTATCGACCCGCTCATCGCGCTATTTCAGGTAGGCTATCGCAACCGTTTTCATCATCCGAATGCGGGTGTGTTCGAGCGCTACAAGGCGCGGCAGATCGAGCTCGGGCGCAGCGATGCGGACGGTGCGGTGCGCGTCGAGGTGAGCCCGGAGACCGAGGCGAATGCCGGCGCCGCCGGCAAAAGCGCCATGGTCACGCTCGAGCGCTATCGCGACACGCAGCGCCGCTACTGGATGGATCGCTGACGGGTTAGCCGATGAATTGCCGGCCGCACAGATAGAAGAAACGCGCCACCGGGCGTGGTGATTGCACGCAGGTGCGCACGACAACTCGGACGCAAAAACAGAACGGAGATAGCCGCAGTTGAAAAACATCATTCACTTCTCGCATGCGAACGGCTTTCCGGCGTCGACCTACCGGACGATTTTCGCCGAGCTCGCCGACGACTACGAACTGCGCTCCATCGAGCGGATCGGCCACGACGCGCGCTTTCCGGTGACACAGGACTGGCCGCATCTGGTCGAGCAGTTGCTCGACGACATCCGCAGGACGTACGAGCACCCGGTGTGGCTGGTGGGGCATTCGCTCGGCGGCTATCTGTCGTTGATGGCCGCGCTCAAGAAGCCGCAGTGGGTGAGGGGCGTGGTGATGCTCGATTCGCCGGTGATCGCCGGCTGGCGCAGCAGCATGCTGCGCGTGTCGCAATGGACCGGCCTCGATGAGCGACTCTCGCCCGCGGCCGCCACCCGCACGCGCCGCACCCAGTGGGCGAGTCGCGACGAAGCGTGGCGCCATTTCCACTCGAAGCCGGCGTTCGCGCGCTGGGACGAGCGCATGCTGTCCGACTATATCGACTTCGGCATTCCGCAGACTTCGCCCGACGGCTCACGGTCGCTGGCCTTCGACCGCCGTACCGAATATCAGATCTATAAGACCTTGCCGCACACGCTCGGCTCGCGGCTCGCGCGGGGCGTGCCGGTGCCGGTGGGTTTCATCGCCGGCACGCGTTCGAAGGAAATCCGCCAGGCCGGTCTCGACGCCACCCGCCGCGCGACCGGTGGCCATGTGGAATGGATCGAGGGCAGTCATCTCTACCCGATGGAAAAACCGGTCGAAACCGCACGCGCGGTGCAAAGCATGTTGCATGAATTGGAGCAGCGCGGCTGACGGCCGCGGAAAACGGTGCATGATCGACGCACGGCAACGGCCGCCGCCGTGGCATATGCACGTGCCGACCTCGCTCGGATTTTGCTGGGGTTGGGGCCCTGCTTTACGGTATAATCCGTTTTTCCCGCGAGCATCCAGCGATGACCAAATATGTTTTCGTCACCGGCGGCGTAGTATCTTCCCTCGGCAAGGGTATTGCCGCCGCTTCCCTCGCCGCGATCCTCGAATCGCGCGGTCTTAAAGTCACCCTCCTCAAGCTCGATCCCTACATCAATGTCGACCCCGGCACGATGAGCCCGTTTCAACACGGCGAAGTGTTCGTGACGGAAGACGGAGCGGAGACTGACCTCGACCTCGGCCACTATGAGCGCTTCATCAGCACGAAGATGCGCAAGGCCAATAACTTCACCACGGGCCAGATTTACGAATCGGTGATCCGCAAGGAACGCCGCGGCGATTATCTCGGCAAGACGGTGCAGGTCATCCCGCACATCACGAACGAAATCCAGGCGTTCATCGAACGCGGCGCGGCTTCCGCGACGTGCGGTGAGCCGGACGTCGCCATCGTCGAAGTGGGCGGCACCGTGGGCGACATCGAATCGCTGCCGTTCCTCGAAGCCGCGCGTCAGATGAGCCTGCGCATGGGCCGCAACAGCGCGTGCTTCGTGCACCTCACGCTGGTGCCCTGGGTCGCCACGGCCGGCGAGCTGAAGACCAAGCCCACGCAACACAGCGTGCAGAAGCTGCGCGAAATCGGTATTTCGCCGCACGTGCTGCTGTGCCGCGCCGACCGCCGCATTCCGGACGACGAGCGCGCGAAGATCTCCATGTTCTCGAACGTGCCGGAAGACGCCGTGATCTCCGTGTGGGACGCGGACAGCATCTACAAGATTCCGCAGATGCTGCACGATCAGGGTCTCGACGCAATCATCTGCGAAGAGCTCAAGCTCGCGCCGAAGGCCGCCGATCTGTCCATGTGGTCCGATCTGGTCGAGAAGCTGGAGCATCCGAAGCACGAAGTCACGATCGGCATGGTCGGCAAGTATGTCGATCTGACCGAGTCGTACAAGTCGCTGATCGAAGCGCTGCGCCATGCGTCGATGCATACGTCGACCAAGGTCAACATCGAATACATCGATTCGGAAGAAGTTGAGACGCAAGGCGTCGAGAGCCTCAAGCATCTGGACGCCGTGCTCGTGCCGGGTGGCTTCGGCCGTCGCGGCACCGAAGGCAAGATGGCGGCGATCCGCTATGCACGCGAAGCGAAGGTGCCGTATCTCGGCATCTGCCTCGGCATGCAGCTCGCGGTGATCGAATTCGCGCGCGACGTGGTCGGTCTGAAAGACGCGAACAGCACCGAGTTCGATCAGGAAACGCCGAACCGCGTGGTCGCGCTGATCACCGAGTGGTACGACCGCGAAGGCCGCGTCGAGAAGCGCACGGAAGAGTCGGATCTGGGCGGCACGATGCGCCTCGGTTCGCAACGTTGCCCGATCAAGCCCGGCACCATGGCCGAGGAGATCTATGGCAAGGATGTGAACGAACGCCATCGCCACCGTTATGAAGTCAATAACCGCTTCGTGCCCCAACTCGAAGCCGGCGGCCTTATCATCAGCGCCCGTACCCCGAGTGAAGATCTGCCGGAAATGATGGAACTGCCGCGCAGCATGCACCCGTGGTTCGTCGGCGTGCAGTTCCACCCGGAATTCACGTCCACGCCGCGTGACGGCCATCCGCTGTTCAAGTCGTTCGTCGAAGCGGCGCTCGCGCATCACGAGGCGCGCACGCCGGTCGCAGTCGGGGAGAAAGCATGAAACTGGGCGATTTCGAAATCGGGCTCGACAAGCCGTTTTTCCTGATCGCAGGCACCTGTGTTGTCGAATCCGAACAGATGACGATCGACACAGCCGGCCGGCTGAAGGAAATCTGCGCGAAGCTGAATATTCCGTTCATCTACAAATCGTCGTACGACAAAGCCAATCGCAGCAGCGGCAAGTCGTTCCGCGGTCTGGGCATGGACGAAGGCCTGCGCATCCTGTCGGAAGTGAAGCGCCAGCTCGGTCTGCCGGTGCTGACCGATGTTCACGCCGAGCACGAGATCGAGCAGGTCGCCTCGGTGGTCGACGTGTTGCAAACGCCGGCTTTCCTGTGCCGTCAAACGGACTTCATTCACGCTTGCGCGCGTTCGGGCAAACCGGTCAACATCAAGAAAGGCCAGTTTCTCGCACCGCACGACATGAAGAACGTAATCGACAAGGCGCGCGATGCGGCGCGTGAAGCGGGTCTGTCTGAAGACCGCTTCATGGCGTGCGAGCGCGGCGTGTCGTTCGGTTATAACAACCTCGTGTCGGACATGCGTTCGCTCGCGATCATGCGCGAAACCAACGCGCCGGTCGTGTTCGACGCCACTCACTCGGTGCAGTTGCCGGGCGGGCAGGGCACGAGCTCCGGTGGTCAGCGTGAGTTCGTGCCGGTGCTGGCGCGGGCTGCGGTGGCGGTGGGCGTGTCGGGGCTCTTCATGGAGACTCACCCGAATCCGGCCGAGGCGAAGTCGGACGGTCCCAACGCCGTGCCGCTGCATCGCATGGCCGATCTGCTCGAGACGCTGGTTACGCTCGATCAGGCCGTCAAGCGCACGCCGTTCCTCGAAAGCGATTTCAACTGATTCAGGCGTTCACCGTGTGTCACGATCGGTACGCACAATCGTGGCACGCGGCGAATGCACGCAATGGTCGTCGAACGTATCGGCGCGCAGGTAGTTTGCCGGGGAGACCGGTGCTCTGCATGGGACCGAAGTAAGCGCTAAAGCGCTAACTCCGGATCGACACGCCAGGTACAGTGTCACAGTAAAGAATTCAACGTCATTTCTTGAGGAAACCATGAGTGCTATCGTAGATATCATCGGTCGAGAGATTCTCGATTCGCGAGGCAACCCCACCGTCGAATGCGACGTGCTGCTCGAGTCGGGCACGATGGGCCGCGCAGCGGTGCCGTCGGGCGCGTCGACGGGTTCGCGTGAAGCCATCGAACTGCGCGACGGCGAAACCGGCCGTTACGGCGGCAAGGGCGTGCTGAAGGCTGTCGAGCACATCAACACCGAAATCTCCGAAGCGATCATGGGCCTCGACGCTTCCGAGCAGGCTTTCCTCGACAAGACCCTGCTGGAACTCGACGGCACGGACAACAAGTCGCGCCTCGGCGCGAACGCGATGCTGGCCGTGTCGATGGCCGTCGCGAAGGCTGCCGCTGAAGAAGCCGGCCTGCCGCTGTACCGCTATTTCGGCGGCTCGGGCGCGATGCAACTGCCGGTGCCGATGATGAACATCGTCAACGGCGGCGCGCACGCCAACAACAGCCTGGACATCCAGGAATTCATGATCGTGCCGGTCAGCCAGCCGACCTTCCGCGAAGCACTGCGCTGCGGCGCCGAAGTGTTCCACGCGCTGAAGAAGATCCTGTCGGATCGCGGCATGAGCACAGCCGTCGGCGACGAAGGCGGCTTCGCGCCGAACTTCGGCAGCAACGACGAATGCCTGTCGACCATCCTGCAAGCCATCGAGAAAGCCGGCTACCGCGCCGGTGAAGACGTGCTGCTCGCGCTCGACTGCGCAGCGAGCGAGTTCTATCACGACGGCAAGTACCAGTTGGCCGGCGAAGGCCTGCAACTGTCGTCGACGGAATTCGCGGATTACCTCGCGAACCTGGCCGACAAGTTCCCGATCGTGTCGATCGAAGACGGCATGCACGAAAGCGACTGGGCAGGCTGGAAGATTCTGACCGACAAGCTCGGCAAGAAGGTGCAGCTGGTGGGCGACGACCTGTTCGTCACCAATACGCGCATCCTGAAGGAAGGCATCGAGAAGGGCATCGCCAACTCGATCCTGATCAAGATCAACCAGATCGGCACGCTGACGGAAACCTTCGCGGCGATCGAAATGGCGAAGCGCGCCGGCTACACGGCCGTGATCTCGCACCGTTCGGGCGAAACCGAAGATTCGACGATCGCGGATATCGCGGTCGGCCTGAACGCCGGTCAGATCAAGACGGGTTCGCTGTCGCGTTCGGACCGCATCTCGAAGTACAACCAGTTGCTGCGCATCGAAGAAGACCTCGGTGATATCGCCAGCTATCCGGGCAA
Organism: Paraburkholderia sediminicola; assembly: GCF_046027355.1. GTDB lineage: Bacteria > Pseudomonadota > Gammaproteobacteria > Burkholderiales > Burkholderiaceae > Paraburkholderia > Paraburkholderia sediminicola_B. Next base: position 251,626 of record NZ_JAQQEK010000009.1, read on the forward strand.
GTCGGCGTTCTACAATCTGCGCTAATGGCTGGTTTGCTGGCGCTGACCGATGAGCCGGTTATCCTTCGTTTCTGATTGACCCCGCCGCCCTGCGTATAGCGCAGGGCGGCGTGTATTTATTGTGCTTACTTCATGCGGCTTGTCACTGCTGTCCTGATCGTTCTACTGGCGCTGATCCAGTACCCGCTCTGGTGGGGGCACGGCGGTTGGTTGCGCGTCCACGAGTTGCAGCAGCAACTGGCGCAGCAAGTGCAAAAGAATGCCGATTCGAAACTGCGCAACGAACGCATTCAAGGCGAAGTGCAGGATTTGCAGAACGGCACGTCCGCGGTCGAAGAGCGGGCGCGTTATGAAATGGGCATGGTGAAGGATGGCGAAGTGTTCGTGCAGTTCGTCTCGCCGAACGCGCCGTTGCCGACGGCAAACACGCCTTCGGTTACGACGTCCACGCGTGGTGAGATGTCGACCGCGCCGCTGCATGTGGTGCCGAATCCGGAGTCGCGCGCGAAGCCGGATCGCAAGCATGGTGGTAAGGCGGCTGCCGCGAAAGACAAGAAGCCTGCGCACTGAGCCTCGCCGTAGCACAAACAACGATTCGGGATGAAGGATGCAAAAAAGGCACGGTGAGAACCGTGCCTTTTTCTTTGGGCCCGCCGCCGCCGCGCCGAGCCAGGATTCTCGCCGCATGCGTGAGCTTGCCGCCGCTTACCAGCCCCAGTACGGCCCGTAACCGACGCCGACACCCGTACCCCAGCCGTGTCCCCATCCACCGCCGTAATAGCTGCCGTACACGCTGACCGGCGGCGTGTAGTAACGCGACCACGCTTGCGCCGCATTTTCAGCGGCCATCGCCTGATTCTGCTCGGCCATCACCTGATGGTCGATCGCGTCATACCGCTGGCGTTCTTCTGGTGTCAGCGGTTGGGCGGTGGCTGCCATGCCCGACTGATCCGCAGGCAACCGGCTATAGATCGGCGACGGACCCGGCGGGTCCATCATGCAGCCCGCAAGCGCGCCACTGCCGACGACGACAGCCAGCACGGCGACCGTGCGCGCACGGCGCAGCATCGGTATCAACGAAGTAGGGTGGTTCATGTTCGATCTCCATCGGTCGGATGCCTAAGCAAATCATGCGCCGCGCGCACCGCCAATGATCTAACGCAATGATCAAAGATACTGCGCCGCCCGGGCCCTGAAAAGGCAGCGGGCGGCGCGGTATTTTTACTGCCGTAGTACAGGCGTGATGAATCGCTGTTCGGCGCGCATGAAATGCGCGCTGAACGACGACCCGTTTAGTGCCGCTGCTCAGCCGCCGGCGTCACACCTTGTGAGAGCGCCTCGGCGACAAAAAGTTGCGCGACGTCGACCGGATCGAACTCGTAACGCTGGTTGCAGAACTCGCAATGAATCTCAACATGGCCGCGCTCTTCGAGCACGCCGTCGACTTCCTCGCGGCCCAGCATCTTCAGCATGCCGCCGACTTTTTCGCGCGAACACGTGCACTCGAAGCGCGCCGTGGCGGGTTCGAAGTGCTGGACGTTTTCCTGCCAGAACAGGCGGCGGAATATTGTTTCCGGTTCTTCCTTCAGCAGTTCGTCTTGCGACATCGTGCCGCCCAGCGTGCAAACGCGCTCCCACGTATCCGCGTCCAGATCGCCCGGATGAGGAACGATGCCGCCGTCGCCCGGCAATTTTTGCAGCAGCATGCCGACCGCGCGCTCGGTGTTCGCCGCGAGCCACAGGCGCGTGTCGAGCTGCTCCGAGTGGTGCATGTAGTGCTCGAGCACTTCGGCCATCGAGTTGAGCGGGCCGTCCACGCCCGACAGCGGCACGATACTTTGATACGGCTGCTGGCCGGGCTGCTTGTCGGCCGGGTCGAGCGTGATCACGCAACGGCCGTGGCCGCTCGCGTTGAGCAGGTCGACCATGCTGGTCGTCTCGCCGATCACATTGGCCGCTTCGCCGGACAGCTTGGCGGTCGCGCGCATCGACAGATCGGAGCTGCACTGCACCACCAGCATCTTGACCGGGCCGTCGCCGAAAATCTGCATGATGAGCGTGCCGTTGAACTTGAGGTTCGCCGACAGCAACGCGCACGCGGCCATCATTTCGCCCAGAACCGTGCGCACCGGCGCCGGATAATCGCGGCGCGTCAGCACCTCCTGCCACGTATTGCGCAGGGAAACGATCTCGCCGCGCACCGGCGCCGCGCTGAACATGAATTTTTGCAACTGGTCGCTCACAACTTTTCCTCGGTCGAATGACGCAGCGTGATGCCGCGCCGTGCGCGCCGCGCGCTCCGGCTGGTTAGCCGATACGCACGAGCTGCGCCTTGTAATATTCGCGGCGCTCGGCATAGGTTGCCGCGCCGCGCTGCATGTTGGCGATATCCGTCTCGGTCAGTTCGCGCACCACCTTGGCGGGCGCGCCGAGAATCAGCGAATTGTCGGGAAATACCTTGCCCTCGGTGACGATGGCGCCCGCTCCGACCAGACAGTTGCGGCCGATTACCGCTCCATTCAAGACCACGGCCTGAATTCCGACCAACGAGCCTTCCTTGATCGTGCAGCCGTGCAGCATGACCTGATGGCCGATCGTCACGTTCGGCTCGATCGTCAGCGGAAAACCGGGATCGGTGTGCAGCACGGCGTTTTCCTGCACGTTGCTGCCGGCACCGATGGTGATCGGCTCGTTATCGCCGCGAATCGTCGCGCCGAACCAGACGCTGGCGTTTTCCTCGAGCGTCACGTTGCCGATGATGCTCGCTGAATCCGCGACGAAGACGCTTTCATGGATGGTCGGGGCGGCTTCGCCAAGCTTGTAAATGGTCACGGTGTCTCCTCTTGATCGGTCGCTGCGCGCGCGGGATAGGGCGCCGAACTGCCTGAAACGTCTAGCCGCGCCGGGCTGCCCGGCCTCGCCGGCGCATCGGGCGCGTTGGATGGTCGAATCGAGTATTGTAAACGGTTGTGTGGTTGGGCCGCTTGGTCCGGGCGCAAGGGCGTTCGCGGCTTCGCTGTTCGGACCGCCGGTCGCGTGGTTGCGGCCCGGGGCGTGTTTTGACGGTCGTATGCCAATGCGTCGGTTGCCGCCGGTTTTGCCATTTCCTTAGCCATGCCGTTTTTGGCTTCCTTTGCAGTTTCCCTTGTCGATCCGCTTGCCATGATGTCCGCCGCACCGTCCGTTTCGCCTGATTCGCCTGATTCGCGTGCCGAAGCAGCGCCCGAGGCCCGTTGCGCGCGCACCGCAGCGCTCGCCGCATTGCGCGAAGTCGATCCGGCCGCCAAGGCCGTCGCGGCCCGCGCGCTCTACGCCGCAGTGCTCGACGGCAGCATGGCATGCGCCGCGGACCTCGAACTCGACGAGCCGGCCGGCTTGCCGGGCCGTCCCGCGCGACCCGAACTGGTCGATCCGCGCGGGTTGAAGCGGCGCAGCATGCAAGCGCCGCAAGGTCGCGCGGTTCTGCTGCACGCACTCGCGCACATCGAATTCAACGCCATCAATCTCGCGCTCGACGCGGTCTGGCGCTTCGCCGGCATGCCCGCCGCCTTCTACACCGACTGGCTCAAGGTCGCCGCCGAAGAGGCGTATCACTTCTCGCTGCTGAGCGCGCGCCTCGCCGAGTACGGCCAAGTCTACGGCGATTTTCCGGCCCACGACGGTCTGTGGGACATGTGCGAGCGCACGCGCGGCGACGTGCTCGCGCGCATGGCGCTGGTGCCGCGCACGCTCGAAGCCCGCGGCCTCGACGCCTCGCCGCCGATCCGCGCGCGCCTGCTGCAGGCCGGCGATCAGGCGTCGGCGGCGATTCTCGACGTGATCCTGCGCGACGAAATCGGCCACGTGCTGATCGGCAATCGCTGGTTCCGCCATCTGTGCGACGGCAGCGGCCTCGACCCGCACGAGACTTACACGCGCCTCGCCGACCAGTATCACGCACCGAAATTACGCGGACCGTTCAATTTCGAGGCGCGCCGCGACGCCGGTTTCGACGAAGCCGAACTGGCCGCGCTGGCAGCCCTGGCGGGCCTCGACGCGCCGGAAGCGGCGTCGCCGTCCACCGGCGACTGAGACTTCCTTCACCATCCGACCCCGTGCGCCGGCGGGCTATCTCGTTATAATCGAACGACCATTCTTTTTCTGGGCGTGCCGTTCATGAACACTTCGCAGTCTGAATTCGTCGCCGTGCGCGGCATCCGTTTGCATGTGCGGCGCTGGGGCAACCCGGATGCGCCGATGCTCTTCATGCTGCACGGCTGGATGGACGTGGCCGCCTCGTTTCAGTTCGTCGTCGACGCGTTCGGCGGCGACTGGCAAGTGCTGGCGCCGGACATGCGCGGCTTCGGCCTGTCGGACTGGCCGGTGGCGGAACGCGGCGGCGGCAACTACTGGATTCAGGACTACGTGGCCGACCTCGACGCCTTGCTCGACCACTACGCGCCGACCGGCGAAGTGAATCTGGTCGGCCACAGCATGGGCGCGAACATCGCCTGCGTGTATGCGGGCGTGCGGCCGGAGCGCGTGCGGCGGGTGGTCGACCTCGAGGGTTTCGGTCTCGCGCCGTCGCATTCGGCGCAAGCGCCCAAGCGGCTGCGCACCTGGCTCGACGAATTGCGTGATCCGCCGCAATTGAAGCGCTACGCGTCGCTCGACGACGTCGCCGCGCGTCTCACCAAGACGAATCCACGCCTCGACCCGCAGCGCGCGCAGTTTCTCGCGCGGCATTGGTCGAAGCCGGACGGCGAAGGGCGCTACATGCTGCTCGCCGATCCCGCGCACAAGCTGCGCGGCCCGGCGTTGTACCGTCTCGACGAAGTGATGGCGACGTGGCGCAAGGTGAGCGCGAAGGTGCTGCACGTGGAGGCCGCCAATTCGCCGACGCTCGCGCAGATCGCCGGCGAGATCCCGCTCGACGAACTCAAGGCACGCTTTCAGGCGTTCCCCGACTGGCGCGAGAAAATCATCGACGGAGCGGGGCACATGGTGCACCACGACCAGCCGGAGCAGGTGGCCGCGCTGATCGAGGGATTCTGCGCGTAGCGTTTTCAAAAAGATTGAGCGTCTCCTTTGGGACGTTCGTTGCGAGATAGCTCTGCGTCCACTTACTGCGTTGCAGTAAAATGAGCGTAGAACCTTTTCAAGACAACGATGAACGCCGACCTCCACTGTCACTCCACCGTTTCCGACGGCCAGTTCGCGCCGGCCGACGTCGCGCGCCGCGCGCACGCGGGCGGCGTGACGCTGTGGGCGCTCACCGATCATGACGAACTGGGCGGCCAGCACGAAGCGAGAAGTACCGCCGAGGCGCTCGGCATGGACTATCTGAGCGGCGTCGAGATTTCGGTGACATGGGCGTCGCGCACGGTGCACATTGTCGGACTGGGGGTCGATCCGACCAGCTCGATCCTGCTCGACGGTCTCGCGCGCACCCGCAACGGCCGAGCCGCGCGGGCGGAGGCGATCGGCGAACAACTCGCCACGCTCGGCATCCCCGACGCCTATCAGGGCGCGCTCAAATACGTGTCGAATCCGGACATGATTTCGCGCACGCATTTCGCGCGTTTCATGGTGGAAAGCGGCTACGCCAGTTCCACGCAGGACGTGTTCACCCGCTTTCTCGGCGACGGCAAGCCCGGCTACGTGCCGCACCGCTGGGCCAAACTGGCCGACGCGGTCGGCTGGATCCAGTCCGCCGGCGGTGAAGCGATCATTGCGCATCCGGGGCGCTATGCCTACTCACCGATCGAATTCGACGCGTTTTTCGCCGAATTCATCGATCTCGGCGGCAAGGCGATCGAGGTGGTGACGGGCAGCCACACACCCGATCAATACCGCGAATACGCCGATGTCGCGCGCCGTTTCGGTTTCGAGGCGTCGCGCGGGTCCGACTTCCATGCACCCGGCGAAGGCCGCGTCGATCTCGGCACGCTGCCGCCGCTGCCCGCCGATCTGAAGCCCGTCTGGGAACGCTGGCTGTGATCGCGCCGTGCCGTCGCGGCACGTCATGCGCGAAAGCGGGCCGTGCGCCGCGCGTGCTTTCGTCCGATCTTTCGACCGGTGTTCAGCCGCAGTTCAATTTGCCGTCTATCCGCTTTCATCCGTGAGCCAACGTTAGTCGCCATGTCCCAATACTTTCGGCTTCATCCTGATAACCCGCAGCCGCGCCTCGTCAAGCAGGCCGTGCAGATCATCAACGATGGCGGCGTGGTCGCGTTGCCGACGGATTCGAGCTACGCGCTCGCCTGCCATCTGGACGACAAGGACGCGGTCGAGCGTCTGCGGCGCATTCGCGGACTCGACGAGAAGCAGTTGCTGTCGCTGCTGGTGCGCGATCTGTCGGAACTCGCGAACTTCGCGATGGTGGACAACCGGCAATACCGGCTGATCAAATCGGTGACGCCGGGCCCTTACGTGTTCGTCCTGCAGGCCACCAAGGAAGTGCCGCGGCGCCTGTCGCATCCGTCGCGCAAGACCATCGGCCTGCGCGTGCCGGATCACGCGATCACGCTGGCGATCCTCGAAGAACTCGGCCAGCCGCTGCTCGGCTCGACGCTGATCATGCCGGGCGAAACCCAGCCGTTGAACGACCCGGAAGAAATCCGCGAGCGCCTGGAGAAGCAACTGGATCTGGTGATCGACAGCGGCCCGTGCGTGTGCGAGCCGTCCACGGTGATCGATCTGACCGGCGCGGAACCGGTGCTGGTGCGGCCGGGGCGCGGTTCTCTCGCGCCGTTCGGCCTCGAAGAGACGGCATGAGTGAAAGCGGACAGACGCACGCAATCGCGTTGTTACAATAACGAGTTATGGATTCTTCCCTGATACAGACCATTGCGGTGTACGCGCTGCCGGTGATTTTCGCCATCACGCTGCACGAAGCCGCCCATGGCTACGTCGCGCGCTGGCTCGGCGACAATACCGCCTACGTGCTCGGCCGCGTCTCCGTCAATCCGATGCGGCACATCGACCCGCTCGGCACGATTGCGATTCCCTTGCTGCTGTACTTCGCCACCAGCGGCGCGTTCATGTTCGGCTACGCCAAGCCGGTGCCGGTCGCCTTCGGCAATCTGCGCAATCCGCGCTGGGGCAGTCTGTGGGTCGCGGCGGCGGGTCCGGGCTGCAACTTCGTGCAGGCGCTGATCTGGGGTCTGTTCGGTGTCGCGCTCGCGGTGCTGAACGTGGACGAGCCGTTCTTCACGCGCATGGCGGGAGCGGGCGTCGGCGTGAATCTGGTGCTCGGCGTGCTCAACCTGTTTCCGCTGCCGCCGCTCGACGGCGGCCGCGTGCTGATGGCGCTGTTGCCGCCGCGGCAGTCCATTACGCTGTCGCGCCTCGAACCGTACGGGTTTTTCATCGTGATGGCGCTGGTCATGACGGGTACGCTGACGCGATACTGGTTGAACCCGCTGGTCACGATCGGCTACAGCGCGATCACCGCCATTCTGACTCCCCTTGTTTCGCTTTTCTAAATAACCATGTTCCCAGACCGTATCTTCTCCGGCATGCGGCCCACCGGGTCGCTGCACCTCGGCCACTATCACGGCGTGCTGAAAAACTGGGTGCGGCTGCAGTCCGAGTACCCGTGTTTCTTTTGTGTGGTCGACTGGCACGCGCTGACGACGCACTACGAAACGCCCGAAGTGATCGAAAAGAACGTCTGGGACGTGCTGATCGACTGGCTGGCCTCCGGCATCGATCCGGCGCAGGCCACGCTGTTCATCCAGAGCAAGGTGCCCGAGCACGCCGAACTGGCGCTGCTGCTCGGCATGAGCACGCCGCTCGGCTGGCTCGAACGCGTGCCGACCTACAAGGAACAGCAGGAGAAACTGAAGGACAAGGATCTGTCCACTTACGGCTTTCTCGGCTATCCGGTGCTGATGGCGGCGGACATTCTGCTGTATCGCGGCTCGCTCGTGCCGGTCGGTGAAGACCAGGTGCCGCACGTCGAAATGACGCGTGAAATCGCGCGCCGTTTCAACTACCTGTACGGCCGCGAACCAGGCTTCGAAGAGAAGGCCAACGACGCCGCGAAAAAGCTCGGCGGCAAGCGCGCCAAGCTCTATCACGAGCTGCGCAACGCCTACCAGCAGGAAGGCGACGACGAAGCGCTCGAACAGGCGCGGGCGATGTTGCAGGAATCGCAAAGCCTGTCGATGAACGATCGCGAGCGCCTGTTCGGCTACCTCGAAGGTTCGCGCAAGATCATTCTGGTCGAGCCGCAGGCCATGTTGACCGAGGCGTCGCGCATGCCGGGTCTCGACGGCCAGAAAATGTCGAAGTCGTACGGCAACACGATCGGCCTGCGTGAAGACGCGGAGACCATCACGAAGAAAGTGCGCACCATGCCGACCGATCCGGCCCGCGTGCGCCGCACCGACCCGGGAGACCCCGACAAGTGCCCGGTGTGGCAGCTGCATCAGGTCTACACGGACGAAGCCACCCACGAGTGGGTGCAGAAGGGCTGCCGGACGGCCGGCATTGGTTGCCTCGAGTGCAAGCAGCCGGTGATCGAAGGCATTCTGCGCGAGCAGCAGCCCATGCTCGAGCGCGCGCAGAAGTACATGGACGATCCGTCGCTGTTGCGCGCGATCGTCGCCGACGGCTGCGACAAGGCCCGCAGGTTCGCCACGGAAACGATGCGCGACGTACGCGAAGCCATGGGGCTCTCGTACAACTGACGAGCGGCGCCAACCTCATGAGTACTTCCGCTACCGCCGCCGTGCATGGATTGGGCGAGCCGTCGCCGTGGGTGCGCGATTGGGCACATCTGGTCACGAAGGGCGGTGCTGTGCTCGACGTCGCGTCCGGGGCAGGACGGCATGCGCGGTTCTTTGCGTCGCTGGGGCACCCAGTGACCGCCATCGACCGCGACACGGCGGCGCTCGACGCGTTGCGCGGCGAGCCGCTCGTCACCCCGCTCCAAGCCGACCTCGAAGGCGCCGCGTGGCCGTTGCCCGCTGACGCGAAATTCGCCGCCGTCGTGGTGACGAACTACCTGCACCGGCCGCTCTTTCCGCAGCTTTTGCGCGCGCTCGCGCCCGGCGGCGTACTGGTTTACGAGACCTTCGCGCAAGGAAACGAAAGCGTCGGCAAACCCTCTAATCCGGCGTTTCTGCTGGCGCCCGGCGAGCTTCTCGACCGCGTGCGCGGCCGGCTCCGGGTGATCGCTTTTCAGGACGGTTTTCTCGCGCAGCCGCGCCCGGCCTACGTCCAGCGGATCTGCGCAATTCTGGAAGCGGCGCGCTCAGACGACCCCGCGCAGGCGGCACCCCCGCCTTGTTACGAGTTGGCTGGCTAATCCGCTACAATCGCGGTTTACCTGATCAAATTCATGGCGTTTCATGACTAACGGCAACCACAGCAGCAACGACAGCGTTCAGATTCGCGGCAGCATTCCTGCCATCATCACCCCGATGCTCGAAGACGGCAGCCTTGATCTGCCGGCGTTTCGCAAACTGATCGACTGGCACGTCGCGGAGGGCACGAACGCTCTCGTCGTGGTCGGCACGAGCGGCGAGTCGGCCACGCTGTCGGTCGAAGAGCACGTGCTGATGGTCAAGACCGCAGTCGAGCATACGGCGGGCCGGATTCCGGTGATCGCGGGCTCGGGCGGCAATTCCACGACCGAAGCCATCGAACTCACCCAGCAGGCCAAGGAAGTCGGCGCGGACGCCACGCTCCAGGTCGTGCCGTACTACAACAAGCCGACGCAGGAAGGCATCTACCGCCACTTCGCGAAGATCGCCGAAACCGTCGATCTGCCGGTGATTCTGTACAACGTGCCGGGCCGCACCGTTGCGGACATGAGCAACGAAACCATTCTGCGCTGCGCGCAGGTGCCGGGCATCATCGGTGTGAAGGAAGCGACCGGCAATATCGATCGCGCCGCGCATCTGATCAAGTCCGCGCCGGCGCATTTCGGCATCTACAGCGGCGACGATCCCACCGCGATCGCGCTGATGCTGCTCGGCGGCCACGGCAATATTTCGGTCACCGCCAACGTCGCGCCGCGCGCGATGAGCGATCTCTGCAAGGCTGCTCTCGCGGCGGATGCCAAGACCGCGCGTGAGATTCATCTGAAACTCCTGTCGCTGCATAAGAACCTGTTCATCGAATCGAATCCGATTCCGGCCAAATGGGCACTGCAGCAACTGGGTCGTGTGCAGGGCGGAATCCGCCTGCCGCTCACGCCGCTCGACGCGCAATACCACGAAGTGGTGCGCGGCGCGCTGCGCGAAGCGGGCCTGCTGGGCTAGGCGGATAGCGTCCGCGGCACCCACCAGCGCCAACGAAAGCCTGCCACCGGCACTCCCTTAACCGACGTCGATCCAGCCCACGTTCCCGGCACACAGAACCAAGGCACCGCGTTCCAGCATCACGAAGGACCTCATGAAACGTTCCGCACTTTCCCTCCACGCAACCCGCATGGCGGCGCTGGCGCTTGCCCTCACGACGCTCGCCGGCTGTGACACGCTGAACGACTGGTTTGCTTCCGACCGCGTCAACTACAAGGGCGCGGCCAGCGCGCCGCCGCTCGCCGTTCCGGGCGATCTGAGCACCACCAAGACCGACGAGCGCTACGTCGCTCCGCCGGCCAATCTGGCGCTGGGCGGCGCGCAGACGCGCGCGGTCACGGCCGCCGGCAATTCGACCGAAGGCCAGCCGAACGCGCAGGATCCGCTCGGCATGCATATCGAACGTGACGGCGATCGCCGCTGGCTGGTCGTCGACGGCCGTTCGCCGGAACAACTCTGGCCGCAGTTGCAGGAGTTCTGGCAGGAAAACGGCTTCGCGCTGAAGACCGACGCGCCGGCCACCGGCATCATGACGACCGACTGGGCGGAAAACCGCGCCAACATTCCGGACGACTGGTTCCGCCGTACGGTCGGCAAGGTCATCGACTTCGCGTATTCGTCGGGCACGCGTGACAGCTTCCGCACGCTCGTATCGCGTGCGCCCGGCGACACGACCGACATCTCCATTACGCACAGCGCCATGGAGGAAGTGTTGACGGGGCAGGACAAGACGTCGTCGCGTTGGGAAGAGCGTCCGCGCGATCCGGCGCTCGAGGCGCTGTTCCTCACCAAGCTGATGCAGAAGTTCGGCCTGACCGAAGCGCAATCGAAGCAACTGCTGACTGACGCGCGTACGGCGGTTGCGCCGGCCACGATCGACCAGAGCGCGGGCGCCTCCACGCTCGACCTGCCGGAGTCGTTCGACCGCGCATGGCTGCGCGTGGGCCTCGCGCTCGACCGCACCAACTTCACCGTTGACAACCGCGATCGTGCGAAGGGTATCTACTACGTACGCTACGCGGACTCGATGCAGGAACTTAAAAAAGAAGGGCTGCTCGGCAAGCTCTTCTACAGCGGCAATTCGTCGAAGAAGCCGGGTCAGGAATTCCTCGTCAACGTGCGCTCGAAGGGCGACACGGTGACGCAGGTGGCGGTGCTGACTGCGAACGGGCAGGTCGACAACTCGTCCGACGCGCAGCGCATCGTGACGCTGCTGCACGCGCAACTGAACTAAGCGGACCGTGAGGTTCGCGAGTCTCGGTAGCGGCAGTGAAGGCAATGCCTTGCTGGTGGAAGCGCAAAGCGGCGCGACCACCACGCGTGTACTGCTCGACTGCGGTTTTTCGGCCAAGGAAGTCGAGCGGCGGCTGACGCGGCTCGGCGCGAGCGTCGAGGGTCTCGACGCGATTCTGATCACGCATGAACATAGCGACCACATTGGCAGCGCGCTGACGCTGGCGCGCAAGTGGTCGATTCCGTTGTACATGAGCTGGGGCACCGCCCGCGCGGTGGGCGCCGACGAGGCCGATGTCGACCTGCAGGTGCTGTGGGGCGACGAAGCGGTGGCGATCGGCGACCTCAGCATTCTCCCTTATACCGTTCCGCACGACGCCCGCGAGCCGCTGCAATACGTGCTCTCGAACGGCGCGAGCCGGCTCGGCGTGCTGACGGATGTCGGCACGTCCACGCCGCATATCAGCGCGGTGCTGAGTGGCTGCGACGCGCTGGTGCTCGAATGCAATCACGACGTGCGGATGCTGGCGGGCAGCCGCTATCCGCAGTCGCTGAAGGCGCGCATCGGCGGCAATCATGGGCATTTGAACAACGACGCGGCGGCTGAAATTCTCGCCTCGCTCGACCGTTCGCGATTACGCCATCTGGTCGCCGCGCATCTGAGCCAGCAGAACAATTTGCCGGAACTGGCGCAGGCGGCGATGGCCGGTGTGCTGGGCGCGGCGCCCACGGAAGTGGTGGTGGCTTCGCAGGATGAGGGGTTTGCGTGGCTGAGCGTGTGATGCGCGTCTGACGCTTGATTCCCGGCGCGGCAGACGCCGCGGCGCCATGAAAAAAGCCCATAACGATCGCTCGTTATGGGCTTTTTCTTTCGGGGCGGGGCGTTTCGAACGCCACGTCCGGAATCAGGCTTAGTTGCGATTGCCGCCGAAGATACCGAGCAGCGCCAGCAGGTTGACGAACACGTTGTACAGATCCAGGTAGATCGCGAGGGTAGCGGTGATGTAATTCGTTTCACCGCCGTTCACGACGCGCTGCACGTCGAACAGCATGTAGGCCGAGAAGATCACGATGGCCATGACCGACACTGTGAGCATCAGCGCCGGCAGATGCAGGAACACGTTCGCGACCGATGCGAGCAGCAGCACGATCACGCCCATGAACAGCCACTTGCCGAGACCCGAGAAGTCACGCTTGCTGACCGTGGCAATGGTTGCCATCGACGCGAAGATCACACCAGTGCCACCGAAGGCGAGCATGATCAGCGACGGGCCGTTCGAAAAACCGAGCACGAAGCTCAGGATGCGCGACAGCATCAGGCCCATGAAGAACGTGAAGCCGAGCAGCACGAACACGCCGGCCGCGCTGTCTTTGGTCTTCTGGATGGCGAACATGAAGCCGAAGGCGATCGCGAAGAACGCCAGCATGCTCATGGCGGGACTCGTGGCGGCGAACAGCGAGAAACCGGTGGTGAGGCCCACCCACGCGCCGAGCACTGTCGGAATCATTGACAGCGCGAGCAGCCAGTAGGTGTTCCGTAGCACGCGGTTACGCGTTTCGACCGTGCTGACCGCGCCATTGCGGCCAAAGCTATACGGATGTTCGTTCATGGTCTCTCCTTACCTCAGAAGCGTGATGCGTATGGTTGTGAAGCGGGTTGTGGCGAGTCGGGCTGCGCCGGTGGGAATGTCTGCCGCCGGCCGCGGCGCTCTCATCCCTAAGATTGGCGCGCGGGCAGGGAGTTTCAATGCCCTGAAAATACCGACACCGCCTACGCTACCAGTATTCGGAAACTCCTGCTTGGAGTCTTTCAATGTTGTAAGGGTTCAATCGCAATCGTACACGGGAACATGCTACAATAGCGGATTCATTTGAATCTGTAACCTCTTAATTTTTTGGAGTTTTTATGGCGATCGAACGCACCCTGTCGATTATCAAGCCGGACGCAGTGGCCAAGAACGTGATCGGCCAGATCTACAGCCGTTTCGAAAACGCTGGTCTGAAGATCGTGGCTTCGCGCATGGTTCACCTGTCGCGCGCCGACGCGGAGAAGTTCTACGCTGTGCACGCCGCACGTCCGTTCTTCAAGGACCTGGTCGATTTCATGATCTCGGGCCCGGTCGTCGTGCAAGCGCTCGAAGGCGAAAACGCCATTCTGAAGCATCGTGATCTGATGGGTGCAACGGACCCGAAGAAGGCGGAAAAGGGCACGATCCGCGCCGACTTCGCTGACAGCATCGACGCGAACGCAGTGCACGGTTCCGACGCGGCTGAAACGGCTGCCGTTGAAATCGCGTTCTTCTTCCCGCAAGTGAACGTCTACTCGCGTTAAGCAGGACTTGCCTCGCGCGATTCGTGCAGCCGATTGGATTTATCGCACGAATCGCCCGGCAAAGTAGTAAGGTAAAAGCAGCAGGAATGGGCGCGAACGGCATTGCGTTCATGCAGCTTGTTGCATGAACGTAGTCTCGCACTGAAATGGCAGGATTCGATATGACGAGCAGTCCCACCGTCAACCTTCTCGACCTCGACGCCCAAGGGCTTGTCGCCTACTGCGACAGCCTGGGCGAGAAGCCGTTTCGCGCCAAGCAATTGCAGCGCTGGATTCACCAATACAACGCTGCCGACTTCGACGGCATGACCGATCTGGCGAAGTCCTTGCGCGAAAAGCTCAAGGGGCGCGCCACGATCTCGATGCCAGGCATCGTCAGCGACCATATTTCGACCGACGGCACACGCAAGTGGCTGATCGACGTCGGCAACAGCAACGCGGTTGAAACCGTCTACATCCCCGAAGAAACGCGCGGCACGCTGTGTGTGTCGTCGCAGGCCGGGTGCGCGGTCAATTGCCGTTTCTGTTCGACCGGCAAACAGGGTTTCTCCCGCAATCTCACCACCGGCGAAATCATCGGCCAGTTGCGCATGGCTGAGTTCGCGCTGCGCGCATCGCGCGGCGTGGACGGCGGCCGCGCCACGGGTGGTGACGGCAAGGGCGAGCGCGTTGTCACGAACGTCGTGATGATGGGCATGGGCGAGCCGCTGCTCAATTACGACGCGGTCGTGCCGGCCATGCGCCTGATGCTCGACGACAACGCCTACGGCCTGTCGCGCCGCCGTGTCACGCTGTCCACCTCGGGCGTCGTACCCATGATGGACCGGCTCGGCGCCGATCTGCCGGTGGCGCTCGCGGTCTCCTTGCATGCGCCTAGCGATCCGCTGCGCGACATGCTGGTGCCGCTGAACAAGAAGTACCCGCTGCGCGAACTGATGGCGGCTTGCCAGCGCTATCTGAAGGTCGCGCCGCGCGACTTCATTACGTTTGAATATTGCATGCTCGACGGCGTGAACGACAGCGAGGCGCAAGCGCGCGAATTGCTGGCCGTCACGCGCGACGTCCCGTGCAAGTTCAACCTGATTCCGTTCAATCCGTTCCCCGAATCGGGCCTCATCCGCTCGAAACCGGAACAGATCAAGCGGTTTGCACAAGTGTTGATGGACGCGGGCGTCGTCACCACGGTGCGCAAGACACGCGGCGATGATATCGACGCTGCCTGCGGTCAGTTGGCCGGCGCGGTGAAAGACCGCACGCGCCTCGCTGAACGCACCGGGAAGGCAGCGAAGATCATCGAGGTTCGCGCCGTGTAATCGCACGGGGATGGCAGGGCGCCGGCGTTCGGAGAAAGCTCTGTGAACGCGCGACAACCTGCTGCGCCGGTGTCGATTGAAAAGAAAGTTTGCAGAAGCGATCGGAAGCGGCGCACAAGGCCGCACATTTTGTTATAAACGGTCTGCGATTCGGACGTGAGGCTTGAGCCCGTCCGGGTTGCACGAGTGAAAAAGAATCGACGCGAAAGGATTTGGGATGAGTGAGCCGCAGCACCCGCAGCCGCAGGACACAGATACGAACGAAGGCCATCCGGCGCCAGTCGCACGGGCGGCGGTGCAGCCTGTTGTGCAGCCGGGCATGGATTCGTTGGCGGCGGCTGGCGCGCGCTTGACCCAATTGCGTGAATCGAAAGGTTGGACGATCGACGACGTGTCGGCGCGTCTGAAGGTGTCCGCCATCAAGCTGCGCGCGCTCGAATCGGGCGACATCAGCCACTTGCCGGACACGACCTTCGCGTTGGGCGTGGTGCGCAGCTACGCGAAGATGCTCGGCGCCGATCCCACGCCGTTCACGGCGGCATTGCGCCGCGAAAAGGGTGTGCCCGCGCCGGATTTGTCGATGCCGGCATCGTCGGGTAGAGATTTGCCGCGCGGCAAGGTATCGCTCTCGCTGGGCGGCAGTGGGCAAAAGAGCCGCTCATGGTTGTGGGGTGTGGCGGCGGTGATCGTCGCGGTGATCGCGCTAGGCATGTGGCATACCAATGGCGGCGACTCGTCGGCGTGGCTTGCACGATTGAAAGCGAGCGCGAGCGGTGCCGCTGGCGGCGCAACCGGCGCATCGGGCGCGGTGGCGCAAGGTCAATCGGCAGGTTCGGAAGCCACCGCGGAAGAGGCTGCTTCGGCGCCGGACACGCAGGCGGCAGCAGAGAATGCAGCGTCGGCGACGCCGATGCCTGCGCCGCTCGCCACCGGCACGGCGCCTTCGTCGGCGCCGGCGGTCACGGCAATGACGGCCGCGCCGAAGGCCGGCTCACAGGCTCAGGCTGCCGCCGCGGCGCCGGCCGCAGGCCAGGCGATCGTCGCATTGCGGGTAACACAGGACAGTTGGTTCAGCGTGCGTGGCAAAGATGGCAAGGAAGTGTTCTCCGGCCTCGTGCACGCAGGCGATACGAAGGAAGTAACGGGCGAAGCGCCGTTCAAGGTCACGGTCGGCAACAGGGCCGGCCTCGACTCGCTGACGCTCGATGGCCAGCCGGTCGATCCGTCGAAATATGCGGCGGCCAAAGGCAACGTGGCGCGTTTCGCGCTGCCTTGACAGATACGGTATGCGCCGCGGCCAACCGGTCCGCGGCGCTTTTTCAATTCAGGCGCTACGTCTTTTGTGTGGCGCATGCGGCGTAAATGGGTTTTTCGATGCAATCCGAAGCTCAATCCCAATCCAGTAGCAAGATCGTTTCAACCGAGCCGGTGTTCGGCGGCCAGGCGGCGCGGCGCAAGTCGCACGCGGTCGACGTCCGTTGGGGCGGCCAGCTCGTCACCATCGGTGGCGACGCACCCGTGCGCATCCAGTCGATGACCAACACGGATACCGCGGACGCCATCGGCACCGCGATCCAGATCAAGGAACTGGCGCAAGCCGGCTCGGAGCTGGTGCGTATCACGGTGAACACGCCGGAAGCGGCCGCGGCCGTGCCGGCCGTGCGCGAGCAGCTCGACCGCATGGGCGTGTCGGTGCCGCTGGTCGGCGACTTCCATTACAACGGCCATTTGCTGTTGCGTGACTACCCCGCGTGCGCGGAGTCGCTGTCCAAGTACCGGATCAATCCGGGCAACGTCGGCCACGGCGCGAAGCGCGACACGCAGTTCGCGCAGATGATCGAAGCCGCGGCGAAGTACGACAAGCCGGTGCGTATCGGCGTCAACTGGGGCAGTCTCGATCAGGACCTGCTCGCGAAGATGATGGACGAGAACGCCGCGCGTTCCACGCCGTGGGAAGCGCAAAGCGTGATGTACGAAGCGCTCATCCAGTCGGCGATCGGCTCGGGCGAGCGGGCGGTCGAACTCGGTCTGTCGCGCAATCAGATCATTCTGTCGTGCAAGGTGAGTGGCGTGCAGGATCTGATCGCCGTGTACCGCGAACTCGCGCGCCGTTGCGATTTCGCGCTGCATCTCGGGTTGACCGAGGCGGGCATGGGGTCGAAGGGCATCGTCGCCTCTACCGCGGCGTTGTCCGTGTTGCTGCAGCAGGGCATCGGCGACACGATCCGCATTTCGCTCACGCCGGAACCGGGCGCCTCGCGCACCGGCGAAGTGATCGTCGGCCAGGAAATCCTGCAGACCATGGGTCTACGCTCGTTCACGCCGATGGTGATCGCGTGTCCGGGTTGCGGCCGTACCACCAGCACGCTGTTCCAGGAACTGGCGTCGCAAATCCAGACCTATCTGCGCACGCAGATGCCGGTGTGGCGCGATCAATATCCTGGCGTCGAGAAGATGCACGTCGCGGTGATGGGTTGCATCGTCAACGGTCCGGGCGAGTCGAAGCAGGCCAATATCGGCATCAGCCTGCCGGGCTCGGGTGAGAACCCGGCCGCGCCGGTGTTCATCGACGGCGAGAAGGTGAAGACGCTGCGCGGCGATAACATCGCGCAAGAATTCCAGCAAATCGTGAGTGACTACGTCGAGCGCAGCTACGGCCGCGCCACGGTAGCCAACTAAACATCGGCTCTCGAAATACAGATGACTGAACAGAAGAAAAAGCTCGAAAAGCTCTCCGGCGTGAAGGGCATGAACGACATCCTTCCGCAGGAAGCCGGGCTGTGGGAATTTTTCGAAACGACCGTCAAGTCGATGCTGCGTTCGTACGGATACCAGAATATTCGTACGCCGATCATCGAGCATACGCAGCTGTTCAAACGCGGTATCGGTGAAGTGACCGACATCGTCGAGAAAGAGATGTATAGCTTTACCGACGCGCTGAACGGTGAAAATCTGACCATGCGCCCGGAAAACACGGCGGCGGTGGTGCGCGCGGCGATCGAACACAACATGCTGTACGACGGTCCGAAGCGCCTGTGGTACATCGGCCCGATGTTCCGCCACGAGCGTCCGCAGCGCGGCCGCTATCGCCAGTTCCATCAGGTCGGCGTGGAAGCGCTCGGCTTTGCCGGTCCGGACGCCGACGCTGAAATCATCATGATGTGCCAGCGTCTGTGGGACGACCTCGGCCTGATGGGCATCAAGCTCGAAATCAACTCGCTGGGCCTCGCGGAAGAACGCGCGGCGCACCGTGTCGAATTGATCGCGTACCTCGAAAAGCACATGGACGTGCTCGACGAAGAAGCGAAGCGCCGTCTCTACACGAATCCGTTGCGCGTGCTCGATACGAAAAATCCGGCCATGCAGGAAGTCGCGCAGAACGCGCCCAAGCTGATCGATTTTCTCGGCGAAGAATCGCGCGCGCACTTCGAAGGTTTGCAGCGCATTCTGAAGGCGAACAACATCCCGTTCACGATCAATCCGCGTCTCGTGCGCGGTCTCGATTATTACAATCTGACCGTGTTCGAATGGGTGACCGACAAGCTCGGTGCGCAGGGCACCGTCGCGGCCGGCGGCCGTTACGATCCGCTGATCGAACAACTTGGCGGCAAGCCCACGGCGGCATGCGGCTGGGCAATGGGCGTCGAGCGGATCCTCGAATTGCTGAAGGAAGAGCAGCTCGTGCCGGAAGACGAAGGTTGCGACGTGTATGTGGTCCATCAGGGCGACGCGGCGCGCGAGCAGGCGTTCATCATCGCCGAGCGTCTGCGTGACACCGGCCTCGACGTGATCCTGCATTGCAGCGCCGACGGTCAATCGGCCAGCTTCAAATCGCAGATGAAGCGTGCCGATGCAAGCGGCGCGGCCTTCGCCGTGGTGCTTGGCGAAGACGAGATCGCCAACGGCACGATCGGCGTGAAACCGCTGCGCGATACAAATGCTAACGGCGGTAAAAACGAGCAACAAAACGTGCCGGCCGAAGACTTGACCGAATTTCTAATCAATGCGATGGTTGCAACCGCCGAAGACGGCGACGACTGATCGCGATGTCGTCGAGCCGGTTGGTTTTCAATCGGGTTCGACACGCACACGTAGCAAGAAAGAGGAAATCGCCGGGCAATGAGTTACCACGACGAACAAGAATCGATTGAAGGTCTGAAGGCATGGTGGGCGCAGTGGGGCAATGCAACCACGTGGATCGTGCTGGTGGCGCTGGTGGCCGCGGCCGGCTGGAACGGCTGGAATTTCTGGCAACGGCGCGAGGCGGCGGAAGCCGCCGTGCTGTATGACCAGGTCCAGCAAGCCGTGGCATCGGGCGACAAGGCGAAGATCACGCGCGTTGCCACCGACATGGAAGACAAGTTCAGCCGCACCGCGTATGCGCAGATGACCGCGCTGGGCGCCGCCAAGGCGCTGTACGCCGCGGGCGACGAAGCCGCCGCGAAGGCGCAACTGCAATGGACCATCGATCACGCGAAAGATGACGAGTTCAAGCAGATCGCCAAGCTGCGCCTCGCTTCGCTGCTGCTCGACGACAAGGCGTATGACCAGGGCCTCGCATTGCTCGCCGAACCGCAGTCCGACGCGTTCAAGGGCATCGTGGCGAACGGCCGCGGCGATCTGCTCGCCGCTCAAGGCAAGCGCGACGATGCGCGCGCGGCCTACAAGCTCGCGCTTGACTCGCTGTCGAAAAACGATAGTTCGGCACGCCAGTTGATTCAGTTCAAGCTGGACGCGCTGGGCGGCTGATCGCCGCAGGCAGTGCGCCGCGTGCAACGACCAACCGGTCTCCTTTAATTAATTTCCTGAATGCTTCGTCCACCGATGAATCTGCTGAAACGTTACGCTGTGCCCGTTGCCTGTGCGATGACCGTGCTCACCATGGCGGCTTGCTCATCCACGAAAGACGAGCGCCGCGTGCCGACGCCGCTCACCGAGTTCAAACCCGTGCTCGACGTACAGCAGGCCTGGAAGGCGAGCGTCGGCAAGGCGGGTCGTTACCTGTTCTCGCCGGTTGCAGTCGGCAATGCGGTGTACGCGGCTGGCGCGAACGGTTCGGTTGCGAAGATCGACGCGCAAACCGGTCAGGACATCTGGCGCGTCAAGCTGCACGACGATCTCTCGGCAGGTGTCGGCAGTGACGGCACGCTTACGGCGGTCGGCGGTCTGAAGGGCGACGTCTACGTGCTCGGCGCGGACGGCAAGCAACTGTGGACCGCCAAGGCGCCGGGCGAGATCATTTCGCCGCCGCTCGTCGGCAACGGCCTCGTGGTGGTGCGTACGGTCGACGGTCAGATCGTCGCGTTCAACGCGCAAACCGGCGAGCAGAAGTGGAACTATCGCAACCGCGCGGTGCCGCTCAATCTGCGCGTGTCGTCGGGCATGACGTTCGCGGGCGACGCAGCCGTGCTCGCCGGTTTCCCGGGCGGCGCGTTCGCGGCGATCAACCTGCAGACGGGCGACAACTACTGGCAAACGCCGGTGTCCTATCCGAAGGGTGTGACGGAAGTAGAGCGTATCAACGACGTGACCGGTCCGCCCACTTTGGTCGGTTCGGAAACCTGCGCGGTGACGTTCCAGGGCCAGATTGGCTGTTTCGACGCGAACTCGGGCCGCGCCGTGTGGGAAAAGGCGTTCTCCAGCACGAGCGGCCTGGCGCAGGATGATCGCGCCGTGGTCGCGGCGGACGACTGGTCGGTGGTGTCGGCGTTCGACGTCAGCAACGGCGCGTCGCTGTGGAAGAACGACAAGCTGAAGAACCGTGACCTGAGCGTGCCGTTCATTTTGGGTCACGCCGCTGTGCTGGGCGACTATCAAGGTTACGTGCACTTCCTGTCCCGTGACGACGGCACGCTCGTCGCGCGCGTGAAGACTGACGGCAGCCCGATTACCGCGGCACCGGTACTCGCCGGTGAAACGCTGGTGGTGCTGACGCACGACGGCGACCTGTACGGCTACCGTCCGCGCTGATCGCGCGAGGCAATCGCCGTCTAGCGTGCAGGCCGGCTTCGCCGGCCGCGCGCGTTTTTGTCGAGTTTTCCGTTTGAGTTGTAGTTGCAGGGCAGAGTGAGTAGAAGAATTCGCCGGACTGGCTGGTCCGGCAAGTCGGATCAGACATGGCGCACGAGCCCACGTGGCCATCGGTGGTTGCTTGCGGCACCACTTTCGGCGGCATCTTCGTACATACCGCAGAGAATCGTATTCGAACTGGCGTGCGAGCCGTCGAGCAGTAGACTGAACCTGGCGGCCCCATGGCGCCGCCCATACAGCCAAACCCCCGTCCGCCCGGGTGCGCATATTGACAGCACATCCGGGGCTGGCCGAATTCGTGATAATTTTCGTCAAACGCTGCCGTGTAGCGGCCGCATGGCGTCGCTACGCGGGCGGTCGATTTCGATCCCGCGTTTCACCGTGAACAACATCTGATGAAACCCGTTATTGCCCTCGTTGGGCGCCCCAATGTGGGGAAATCCACGCTGTTCAACCGGCTCACGCGCTCGCGTGACGCTCTGGTTGCCGACCTGCCCGGTCTCACGCGCGATCGCCATTACGGCGAAGGGCGCACCGGCGAGCGGCCGTATCTGGTCGTCGACACCGGCGGTTTCGAGCCGGTCGCGAAAGACGGCATCCTGCACGAAATGGCGCGTCAAACCCGCCAGGCCGTCGAGGAATCGGACATCGTCGTGTTCATCGTCGACGGCCGCAATGGCCTCGCGCCGCAGGACAAGTCGATCGCCGACTATCTGCGCAAGGTCGGCCGGCCGATTTTCCTCGTCGTCAACAAGGCGGAGGGCATGAAGTACACCACCGTCGCCGCCGACTTCTACGAACTCGGTCTCGGCGACCCGCGCGCGATTTCCGCGGCGCACGGCGACGGCGTCACCGAAATGATCAACGAGGCGCTCGAAGTCGCCTACGCCGGTCAGCCGGAAGAAAACGACGACGAGAAAGCCGCGCGCGGCGTGAAGATCGCGATCGTCGGCCGCCCGAACGTGGGCAAGTCGACTTTGATCAACGCGCTGGTGGGCGAAGAGCGCGTGATCGCGTTCGACATGCCGGGCACCACGCGCGATTCGATCTACGTCGATTTCGAGCGCGGCGGCAAGCCGTACACGCTGATCGACACCGCCGGTCTGCGCCGCCGCGGCAAAGTGTTCGAAGCGATCGAGAAATTCTCGGTGGTGAAAACGCTGCAGTCGATCTCCGACGCCAACGTCGTGATCCTGCTGCTCGACGCGCGCCAGGACATTTCAGAACAGGACGCGCACATTGCCGGTTTCGTGGTGGAGCAGGGCCGCGCGCTGGTGGTAGGCGTGAACAAGTGGGACGGTCTCGATCCGCATGTGCGCGACCGCACCAAGGCGGACCTCGAGCGCAAACTAAAATTTCTCGACTTCGCCAAATTCCATTTCATTTCCGCCGCGGAAAAAACCGGGATCGGCCCATTGATGCGCTCGGTCGACGACGCCTACGCAGCCGCCATGGCCAAGCTGCCGACGCCGAAGCTCACGCGCGCGTTGATCGATGCCGTCGAATTCCAGCAGCCGCGCCGCCGCGGTCCGGTGCGCCCGAAACTGCGTTACGCGCACCAGGGTGGACAGAATCCGCCGATCATCGTGATTCACGGCAACGCGCTCGACGCGATCACCGAAACGTACAAACGCTACCTGGAAAACCGCTTCCGGGAAACTTTCAAGCTGACTGGGACTCCATTGCGCATAGAGTTCAGATCGTCGACGAACCCTTACGCGGATAAAGGCTAGACCCAGGCTGAAACCCGCGTGTGTGCTGGCTTTGGCCGCCTGGCCAGGCCTCCCGCGCAAAAATGAAAATCGGCTATAGTGTAGCGGTTGACGGTGGATCTCTTTTTCTTCCTCGTCAATTAAGTCAACCTGCAAAAAAATACGGAGTTTGCTATGAGCAACAAAGGGCAATTGTTACAAGACCCGTTTTTGAACGCACTGCGTAAAGAGCATGTGCCGGTGTCGATCTACCTGGTCAACGGCATCAAGCTTCAAGGGAACATCGAATCGTTCGACCAGTACGTCGTGTTGCTCCGGAATACGGTCACCCAGATGGTCTACAAGCACGCAATCTCGACAGTCGTGCCAGCCCGTCCGGTGAATTTCCACCCGGATTCTGAACAGTCCTAACCCCCGTCGCGGCCGGCGTAACGTCGCCCGTTGGCGATTACTCCCGGCCGCCTCATTTTGATACCCTCCAATTTGATCAATGCAGCGCTTGTCGGCATCGACTTCGGTAAGATCGATTTCGAAGCCAGCCTAGAAGAACTCAGCTTGCTCGCGCAAAGCGCGGGCGCGAATCCCTTAGTCACCCTCACCGGGCGCCGGTCCAGTCCCGATGCCAAGATGTTCGTCGGCAGCGGCAAGGCCGAAGAACTGCGTCTTGCGTGTGAGGCGAACGACATCGAACTCGTCATTTTCAATCACGCTCTGGCGCCTGCACAGCAGCGTAATCTGGAGCAGGCGCTTAATCGGCGCGTGATCGATCGCACCAGTCTCATCCTCGACATTTTTGCGCAGCGCGCCCGCAGCCATGAAGGCAAGCTGCAGGTAGAACTCGCGCAGCTGCAGTATCTGTCGACGCGACTGATCCGCGCATGGACCCACCTGGAACGGCAAAAAGGCGGTATCGGTTTGCGCGGCCCTGGCGAAACGCAGCTCGAAACCGACCGCCGTTTGATCGGCGAGCGCATCAAGGCGCTCAAGACGCGGCTCGAGAAACTGCGCCGTCAGCATGGCACGCAGCGCCGCGCGCGCAGTCGCAATCAGACCATGTCGGTGTCGCTGGTCGGTTACACGAACGCGGGCAAGTCCACGCTCTTCAACGCGCTCACCAAGGCTCAGGCGTATGCCGCCGACCAGTTGTTCGCGACGCTGGATACCACCTCGCGGCGCCTCTATCTCGGCGACGAAGCGGGGCAGGTCGTGGTGTCGGATACGGTCGGTTTCATCCGCGAACTGCCTCACCAACTGGTGGCGGCGTTTCGCGCCACGCTCGAGGAAACCATTCACGCCGACCTGCTGCTGCACGTGGTCGATGCATCGAGCGCGGTGCGGCTCGACCAGATCGATCAGGTGAACGAGGTGTTGCACGCAATCGGTGCAGACACGATCCGCCAGGTGCTGGTCTTCAACAAGATCGACGCGGTGCCGGAGTTGGCGGCCCGTGGGGACGCGGTTGAAAGGGACGAGTATGGTAATATTTCGCGCGTCTTTTTGAGCGCGCGCACGGGGCAAGGGCTGGACACACTGCGCGCTGCCATCGCTGAAATCGCAACTGCCGAACCTCTTTCCGAAACGCTGGTCGATCTCTCGGAAGAAGACCGGTCGGCAGCACCACGCGACGACCGCAAGGTCCCAGAACTCGGGCACTGACCCGTTCCAAATTGCACTGACCCGCTGTCTACTCTGGTGAACGAACACAGGTGAACGATTACAACGAGCGGAGTATCTGGCTGCGCATGCGCGCCATGCTGTCACTGAACGATCCGCGCTGGGGCCGTGGGGACGGCAATGGTGACCGGCAACGTCCAAACGAGCCCAAGCGTCCGCCGACCAAGGACGGTGAAGGCCCGCCCGATCTCGACGAGATGTGGCGCGATTTCAACCGCCGTTTGAGCCGCGTGTTCGGCCGCAAGGGCGGCGGCGCGGGCGGTGGCCGTCCGGACAATGGTCGTGGCGCGCGTATCGGCGTGGGCATCGTGATCGGTGTGCTGCTGGCCATTTATCTCGGCAGCGGTGTGTTCGTCGTGCAGGACGGTCAGGCCGGCGTCGTGATGCAGTTCGGCAAGTATCGCTACACGGCGGGCCAAGGTGTGCACTGGCGTCTGCCGTATCCGTTCGAAGCGCATGAACTCGTCAATATCGGCCAGATCCGCCAGGTGGAGATCGGCCGCAATAACGTGGTGCGTCTCGCGAATGTGAAAGACGCGTCGATGCTCACGCACGACGCGGATATCGTCGACGTGCGCTTCGCCGTGCAATACCAGGTGAAGAAGCCGACCGACTACCTGTTCCGCAGCGTCGATCCCGATCAGGGCGTGATGCAGGCCGGCCAGGCGGCGGTGCGCAGCATCGTCGGCGCGCGTAGCACCAATGACATCCTCTATCAGGATCGCGAAACAATTCGCCAGCAACTGATGGCGGCGATCCAGCAATCCCTGGATGAATACCAGTCCGGACTCGCCGTGACCGGGGTGACGATCCAGGGTGTGCAGGTGCCCGACCGAGTGCAAGCCGCATTCGACGACGCCGCCAAAGTCCGTCAGGAAAACGAGCGCGCCAAGCGCGATGCCGAAGCCTACGCCGCGGATCTTCTGCCGCGCGCGCAAGCCGACGTGGCTCGCCAGATCGACGAAGCGAAAACCTACAGCGACAAGACAGTGGCCCAGGCACAAGGCGACGCCGAGCGCTTCAAGCAGGTCTACGCGCAGTACTCGAAAGCGCCCGCTGTGGTTCGCGAGCGCATGTACCTGGACACCATGCAGCAGATCTATTCGAATACGACCAAGGTGTATGTGGACAGCAAGAGCGGCAACAACGTCCTGTATCTGCCGCTCGACAAGCTGGTCGAGCAGACCCGCCAGCGGGTCGCCAATGCTGCCGCCGCATCGGGCGCCACCTCGGCCGTTGCCGCGCCGCCCGCGGCGAGCAGTGCCGCGTCGCCGTTGGCTACACCGTCTGCCTCTGCAACTGGCTCCGCGGCCTCGGCGCCTGCCGCGGCCGCCGCACCGGCCAGCCAGGCCGCGGCCAGCAGCGACGCGCTGCGTTCACGCGACTCCTTCCGCAGCCGTATGCGCGAAGACGACGTTCAATAAGGAGCGCACATCATGAACAAGATCATTGCGCTCGTCGTGGCTATCGTCATTGTGCTGTTCGCTGCTTCGTCGATGCTGTTCGTCGTCGATCAGCGCCACATGGCGGTGCTGTCCTCGCATGGCGACGAGGCGCCGAGCCTGCTCGGCCCTGGCCTGCACGTGAAACTGCCGCCGCCGCTGCAAACGGTCACGTTGGTCGACAACCGCATCCAGTCGCTCGACGCGCCGGACGAAGACCGCTACGTGACATCCGACAAGATCGATCTGCTGGCCAACCCGGTCCTCAAATACCGCGTCACCGATCCGCTCAAGCTACTCGCCGAAACCCGCGGCGATGCGCAGAGCCTGCCGGACCGGCTCGCGTTGCTGTCGCGCAGCGCGCTCGGCGATGCGTTCGCGAAAGTCACCCTGTCCGACGCGCTCGCGCGGCAGCAGGCCGTCGCCGACGAAGCGCGCGCCGCGATGGACAAGGCTGCGGCATCGCTTGGCGTGTCGGTGGTCGACGTGCAGTTGACGCGCGTCGATTTCCCCGCGTCGATGGCCGACTCCGTCTACAAGCGCATGATCGCCGCGCGCCAGCAGGTCGCGGCCGACGAACGCGCGAAGGGCACCGCCGAAGCCGACAAGATCAAGGAAGACGCGGTCGGCCAGCAACAGGCGATTCTCGCGGACGGTTATCGCCAGGCGCAGACCATCAAGGGCGAGGGCGATGCCAAGGCAGCGCAAATCGCCGCCGACGCTTACGGCAGCGACCCGCAGTTCTACCAGTTCTATCAAAGCATGCAGGCGTACAAGAACACCTTCAAGCCGGGCGACGTGATCGTGGTCGACCCGAGCAACGAGTTCTTCCGCTTCATGCGTAGCCCGACCGGCGGCGCTGCCCCGGACGCTCCCGCGGTCCCGCGCAAACCCTGATAACCGGAACGCCGCGGCACCCGCATCGCGGCCCTTTGACTCGCATGGATATAGCCGGCTCGTTACTGCTCGCGATCGCGTTGATGCTGATTATCGAGGGAATGTTTCCCTTCGTTTTTCCGAGCGCCTGGCGCGACACGTTCCGTAAAATAGCGGAACGGCCGTCGCATCAGATTCGCGTGGGTGGCCTGATCGTAATGGTGCTCGGGCTGATCCTGCTGTTTATCGTGACTTGATGCGGCTTGTTTTGCCGATGGCCTCGCGGCCTGGCGGACTGGCGGCGGCGCGGGTCATACATAGCCCGGCGGCCGCAAGCAAGCAGCCGCGGCGTGAACGCCGCGTAGTGCATCGCCCCGCGGCCAAAAGCCGGATGCGGTCGTTGCCGGCAATCCAGACGCCCGCGATGGCCGCCAAAATCGAGCCGCCGCCCGCCATTCACACTCACTTACCGGCGCACTCAGCCGCCGTGTTCAACGTCGTAGGACTGTATCGATGTCGACCTGGTTACTTCCCGAGAATATCGCCGACGTGCTGCCGTCGGAAGCCCGCAAGATCGAAGAATTGCGGCGCCATTTGCTGGACCGTTTCCGCTCGTACGGCTACGAGATGGTCATGCCGCCGTTGCTCGAGTACATCGAGTCGCTGCTGACCGGCGGCGGACACGATCTGAATCTGCGGACCTTCAAACTGGTCGATCAACTGTCCGGGCGCACGCTTGGTCTGCGCGCGGACATCACGCCGCAGGTCGCGCGTATCGACGCGCACCTGCTGAATCGCCAGGGCGTGACGCGTCTTTGCTATGCGGGCAATGTGGCGCATACGCGTCCGCGCGGCCTGCACGCCACGCGTGAGCAGATCCAGATCGGCGCGGAAATCTACGGACACGCCGGTCTCGAAGCGGACCTGGAAATCCAGCAACTGATGCTCGACGCGCTGCGTCTGGCCGGCCTCGCGAAAGTGCGCCTCGATCTGTGCCACGCGGGCGTGCTCGCCGCACTGATCGAAGCCGAGCCGGCCGCGGCCGAACTGGGGCAGTCGCTTTATGACGCGCTGGCGGGCAAGGACGTGCCGCGTCTCGTCGAACTGACGGCCAACCTCACGCCGGTGATCCGCGACGCCTTGCGCGCGCTGCCCACGCTGTACGGCGACGCCTCGGTGCTCGACGAAGCCCGCGCTCGCTTGCCGAACGCGCCGGCCATCGCTCGCGCGCTCGACGATCTTGCGTTCCTCGCGAGCCAGGTGGACGGCGCCGAAGTGATGATCGATCTCGCCGATCTGCGCGGCTATGCTTACCACAGCGGCGTGATGTTCTCGGCGTATGTGGACGGTGTGCCGAACGCGGTGGCGCGCGGCGGCCGTTACGACCACGTGGGTCAGGCGTACGGCCGTGCGCGGGCGGCTACCGGCTTTTCGCTCGATCTGCGCGAAGTGGCGCGGATTTCACCAGTCGAAGCACGCAGCAGCGCGATTCTCGCGCCGTGGCAGCACGACGAAGCACTGCGCGTGAGCGTCGCCGCGTTGCGCGATGCCGGCGAAGTGGTGATTCAGGCGCTGCCCGGCCATGAACACGATCTGGACGAATTCGCGTTCGACCGCGTGTTGGTCGAGCGCAACGGTAACTGGGTCGTCGAATCGCGCGCCTGAGCGCGTTGACCGAGTGTCTGTTAGACGCGCTTGAGGGCGATCCTCAGCGCATCTCAGGCGGCATCGAACGTGCCGCTAAAACGCGGCGCGGCCACCGGTCGCGCTACTTTCGCCATACCCAACATAACGTGCATACCGTTGAGCGGAAACGGAAAAATTCGGAAGGTTCCGCGAACATAGGTAGAATACGTTTTTAACCAGCTTACGAAACAACATGTCTGCCAGCGCAGTGAATGTGAACCCCGGGCGTAACGTCGTCGTCGTGGGAACCCAGTGGGGTGATGAGGGCAAGGGCAAGATCGTCGACTGGTTGACGGACCACGCTCAAGGCGTCGTTCGCTTCCAGGGCGGTCACAATGCCGGTCACACGCTCATCATCGGTGGCAAGAAAACCATCTTGCGTCTGATTCCGTCGGGCATCATGCATCCCGGCGTCGCGTGCTACATCGGCAATGGCGTCGTGTTGTCGCCGGAAGCGCTGTTCAAGGAAATCGGCGAGCTCGAAGCCGCCGGGGTCGATGTTCAGAATCGCCTCTTCATTTCCGAAGCCACCACCCTGATCCTGCCGTATCACATCGCCATCGACCAGGGCCGCGAAGCGCGCCGTGGCGCGGGCAAGATCGGCACCACCGGCCGCGGTATCGGCCCGGCCTACGAAGACAAGGTGGCGCGCCGCGGTTTGCGCGTGCAGGACCTGTTCGAGCCGGAGACCTTCGCCGAACGTCTGCGTGAAAACCTCGACTATCACAACTTCGTGTTGACGCAATACCTGGGCGTCGCCGCTGTCGACTTCCAGCAAACGCTCGACACGATGCTCAGCTATGCCGACCGTTTGAAGCCGATGGTCACCGACGTGTCGCGCCGTCTGTACGACGCGAACGCCGCCGGCAGCAACCTGCTGTTCGAAGGTGCGCAAGGCACGCTGCTCGACATCGACCACGGCACGTATCCGTACGTCACGTCGAGCAACTGCGTGGCGGGTGCGGCCACGTCGGGCGCGGGCGTCGGTCCGCAAAAGCTGAACTACATTCTCGGCATTACCAAGGCGTACTGCACGCGCGTCGGTTCGGGCCCGTTCCCGAGCGAACTGTACGACGCGGACAACGCCGCCCGTCAGGAAGCGATCGGCCTCGAACTGGCTACCGTCGGCAAGGAATTCGGCTCGGTCACCGGCCGTCCGCGCCGCACCGGCTGGCTCGACGCCGCCGCGCTGCGCCGCTCGATCCAGATCAACGGCGTGTCGGGTCTGTGCATGACCAAGCTCGACGTGCTCGACGGTCTCGACGAAGTGAAGCTGTGCGTCGGCTACACGGTCGACGGCAAGAACGTCGATCTGCTGCCGCGCGGCGCGTCGGAAGTCGCGCGTTGCGTGCCGGTGTACGAAACCTTTGCGGGCTGGAAGGAAAGCACCGTCGGCATCAAGGAATGGGACAAGCTGCCCGCGAATGCGCGCGCTTATCTGTCGCGTGTGCAGGAAGTCGCGGGCATTCCGATCGACATGGTGTCGACCGGTCCGGATCGCGACGAAACGATTCTGCTTCGTCATCCGTTCAAGGTTTAAGCCATGGTGCAAGGTGTACCCATGATTGCGATGAAAGATCCGCGCAACGACGACAAGAATCTGTGGGTCGGCTGGGACGAGTATCACCGGCTGATCGAATTGCTGGCGTTGCAGGTGCACGAATCGGGCTGGAAATTCGACAAGATCCTGTGCCTCGCGCGCGGCGGTTTGCGCGTCGGCGATCAACTCTCGCGTATTTACGATCTGCCGTTGGCGATTCTCGCCACGAGTTCGTATCGTGAAGCGGCCGGCACGGAGCAGGGCGAACTCGACATCGCGCAATACATCACCATGACGCGTGGCGAGCTGCACGGCAACGTGCTGCTGGTCGACGACCTGGTCGACTCGGGCGTGACGCTCGCGCGTGTTCAACAGCATCTGAAAGAGCGTTATCCGGCGATCACCGCGGTGCGCTCGGCGGTGCTTTGGTACAAGGGCTGCTCGAAGGTGAAGCCCGATTACCACGTGCAGTATCTGCCCACCAATCCGTGGATCCATCAACCGTTCGAGGAGTGGGATACGGTTCGTCCGCATAACCTCGGCGCGTGGATCAAGCGCGGCATGCAGCAGGCGCAGGAGTCGTCGGGGGAGTGATGCGCACTTCGGCGCCGAACGTGTTGCGTCGTACCTCGCGCCGTACCCTGCGCAGTCTCGCAAAACGGAGCCCATTGGGCTCCGTTTTTTTATGTGTGAGCCGGTGCGCGCGCGCTTCGCAAACCACGCATCGGCGATGCCGGCAATGCGGTTCGCGCAGCAGACGCGCTCATATCGCGGTGCTACACTGCGCGGACCATCACGTGGTGTATCCACAACAAGCCGGGCGGCGCCATGCTGGCAGTTTAGAATGGCGGTCGTTTTTCCGCTCAGGGAACGGATTTCCTCGCGTTTATGACAGATAACAATCACGTGCACAAACAGCCTCTGCCTTCCCTCGCTCTCGCTGCGATCGGAGTGGTGTTCGGCGATATCGGCACGAGCCCGTTGTACTCGCTGAAAGAAGCCTTCAGCCCCTCTCACGGCATTCCGCTGACCGATCAATCAATCCTGGGTGTGATCTCGCTGCTGTTCTGGGCGATCGTGATCGTGGTCGGCGTCAAGTACGTGTTGTTCGTGATGCGCGCGGACAATAACGGCGAGGGCGGTGTGCTCGCGTTGATGGCGCTGGCGCTGCGCTCGCTCGACGAGAAGTCGAAAATGGCCGGCTTGCTGGTGATGCTCGGCATATTCGGCGCCTGCATGTTCTATGGCGACGCGGTGATCACGCCGGCCATTTCGGTGATCTCCGCAGTCGAGGGTCTCGAGATCGCCGCGCCGCATCTGTCGCATTTGGTGCTGCCGCTGACCATGGTGATCCTCGTGCTGCTGTTCTGGATTCAGCGGCACGGCACGGCGATGGTCGGCCGTCTGTTCGGTCCGATCATGGTGGTGTGGTTCATTGTGCTCGCGGTGCTCGGCCTGTGGCATATCCTGCAGTCGCCGAATGTGATCCGCGCGCTGAACCCGTATTACGCTTACACCTTCATGGCCGCGCATGTGCTGCAGGCCTACGTGGTGCTCGGCTCGGTCGTGCTGGTGCTGACCGGCGCCGAAGCGCTGTACGCCGACATGGGCCACTTCGGTGCCAAGCCGATCCGCATGGCGTGGTATTTCCTGGTGATGCCTTCGCTGGTGCTGAACTACTTTGGCCAGGGCGCGCTGCTGATGCACGATCCAAAGGCCATCGAAAATCCGTTCTTCCTGCTCGCACCGGACTGGGCCTTGCTGCCGCTCGTCGTGCTCTCGACCGTCGCGACCGTGATCGCCTCGCAGGCCGTGATTTCCGGCGCTTATTCGCTGACGAGCCAGGCAATCCAGCTCGGCTATGTGCCGCGCATGAAGATCCTGCACACGTCGGAACTGGCGATCGGCCAGATCTATGTGCCGGTGGTGAACTGGATGCTGCTGTTCATCATTCTGTGCATCGTGATTGCGTTCAAGAGCTCGGACAATCTCGCGGCCGCGTACGGTATCGCGGTGACGGCCACCATGGTGATCACCACGATTCTCGCCTGCGTCGTGATGGTGAACGTGTGGAACTGGAACAAGCTGCTGGTGGCGCTGATTATCGGCGTGTTCATGACGGTCGATCTAGGATTTTTCGGCGCCAACCTGCTGAAGGTGGAAGAAGGCGGGTGGTTGCCGCTCGGCATTGGCGCGTTGCTGTTCTTCCTGCTGATGACCTGGTTCAAGGGCCGCATGATCGTCAAGGAACGCACGGCCGCGGACGGTATTCCGCTCATGCCGTTCCTGCAGGGCTTGCTCGCGCATCCGCCGCATCGCGTGTCGGGTACGGCGATCTATCTGACCGGCAGCGATTCGCTCGTGCCGGTGAGCCTGCTGCACAACCTGAAGCACAACAAGGTGCTGCATGAGCGCACCATCTTCCTGACCTTCGTGACGCGTGATATTCCGTATGTGAACGACTTGGAGCGTGTGACGGTCAAGGATATCGACGGCGGCCTGTATCTCGTCAAGGCGGCCTACGGTTTCAACGAAACGCCGGACGTGAAGGCGGTGCTGCTCGAAGTCGGCCGCACCCGCGACATGACCTTCGAGATGATGGACACGTCGTTCTTCCTCGCGCGCGAAACGGTGGTGCCGACGCAACTGCCGGGCATGTCGGTGTGGCGCGAACGTGTGTTCGCATGGATGCATCAGAACGCTGCGAAGCCGACGGACTTCTTTAGTATTCCGGCGAATCGGGTGGTGGAGTTGGGGACCAAGATCGAGATCTGACGGTCGCTGCTGATTCTCAAGCGCCTCATGTTCAAGGCGCGAAAAAAAGCCCACGCGAATGCGTGGGCTTTTTGTTTGGCGCTGGTGCGAGTGATCGACTGATCGAGCACCGCACGGTGCTCAACAAGCTCAACAAGCTCAGCAGGCGCGTGAGCGAATCACGCGCCCTAACCGCAGCAAACTTACTTCTGCTTGAGCTTGGCGAACGCAGCCGCCATCGCGCCGCCCGATTCCGGCTCGCGCGAGCGCTGTTGCGGCGCGCCGCGTCCACCGCCGCTTGAGCGGCCCGCGCCGCCGCGATCCTGCTGAGCGCCGCCACCGCTGCGCGCCGCGGCTACACCGACCTCGTCATCCATCCGCATCGTCAGCGCGATACGCTGACGCTTCACGTCGACTTCCAGCACCTTCACCTTGACGATCTGGCCGGCCTTGACGACTTCATGCGGGTCCTTGATGAACTTCGTCGACATGGCCGACACGTGCACCAGACCGTCCTGATGCACGCCGATGTCGATGAACGCGCCGAACGCCGCCACGTTCGTCACGACGCCTTCGAGCACCATGCCCGGCGTCAGATCGCTGACCTTCTCGACGCCTTCGCGGAACGTCGCGGTCTTGAACTCGGGACGCGGATCGCGGCCCGGCTTTTCGAGTTCGAGCAGAATGTCACGCACGGTCGGCAGGCCGAAACGATCGTCGACGAATTCCGCGGGCGACAGTCCGCGCAATGCGTCGCGATTGCCCAGCACTTCACCGACATGCTTGCTGATTTTCGCCAGCATGCGTTCGACGACCGGATACGCTTCCGGGTGAACCGACGAGCGGTCGAGCGGATTCTCGCCGTTGTTGATGCGCAGGAACCCGGCTGCCTGCTCGAACGTCTTGTCGCCCAGACGCGGCACCTTGCGCAGATGCTCGCGCGACGGGAACGGACCGTTCGCATCGCGATAGTCGACGATGTTGCGCGCCAGCGTGGCATTCAGACCCGAGACGCGAGCGAGCAGGGCGACGGAAGCCGTATTCGCATCCACGCCGACGGCGTTCACGCAGTCTTCCACCACCGCATCGAGCGAGCGGGCCAGTTCGCGCTGATTCACGTCGTGCTGGTACTGGCCGACGCCGATCGCCTTCGGCTCGATCTTCACGAGTTCGGCGAGCGGATCCTGCAGACGGCGCGCGATCGACACCGCGCCGCGCAGCGACACGTCCATGTCGGGGAATTCCTTCGCCGCGAGTTCGGAGGCCGAGTACACCGACGCGCCGGCTTCGGACACGACGATCTTCTGCAGCTTGAATTCCGGATGACGCGCGATCAGTTCGCTCGCGAGCTTGTCCGTTTCACGCGACGCCGTGCCGTTGCCGATGCTGATCAGTTCAGCCTGCGTCTGCGCGCAGATGCGCGCGAGTTTCGCGATCGAACCGTCCCAGTCGCGGCGCGGCTCGTGCGGATAGATTACGTCGGTGGCGAGCACCTTGCCGGTCCGATCGACCACCGCGACTTTCACGCCGGTACGCATGCCAGGATCGAGGCCGATCACGGCCTTCGGGCCCGCGGGTGCGGCCAGCAGCAAGTCCTTCAGATTGCGCGCGAACACGCGAATCGCTTCGTGCTCGGCTTCGTCGCGCAGATTGGTCAGCAGTTCGTTTTCGATGTGCGGCTGCACCTTCACGCGCCAGCACCAGCGGCACACGTCGGAGAGCCACTTGTCGGCCGGCCGGTTCTGGTTGGCGATGCCGAAGTGGCGCGCTATCATCGCTTCGCCCGGATGCGGCACCTGCGCGTCGAGTTCCTCGCCCAAGCCCAGCTTGACCATCAGCACGCCCGCATTGCGGCCGCGGAACAGCGCCAGCGCGCGATGCGACGGCACGGTGCGGATGGTTTCCGCGTAGTCGTAGTAGTCGCGGAATTTCTCTTCCTCGGCGTTTTCCTTGCCTTCCACCACTTTCGACGACACCACGCCCTGGTTGAACAGGTAGTCGCGCAGCTTGCCAAGCAGCTCGGCCGTTTCGCCGAACTGTTCCGAGAGAATGTCGCGCGCGCCGTCGAGCGCGGCCTTGACGTCGGCGACGCCTTTCTCGGCGTCCACGTAGGCGGCGGCTTCGGTTTGCGGGTCGAGCAGGGGATTGGCCAGCAGCGCGTCGGCGAGCGGCTGCAGGCCGGCTTCGCGGGCGATCTGCGCGCGCGTGCGGCGCTTCGGCTTGTACGGGAGATACAGGTCTTCCAGCACCTGTTTGCTGTCGGCGCCTTCGATCGCGGCGCGCAGCTCGTCGGTGAGCTTGCCCTGTTCGTCGATGCTGGCGATGATCGCGGCGCGCCGGTCTTCCAGCTCGCGTAGATACAGCAGGCGTTCCTCGAGGTTGCGCAGTTGCGTGTCGTCGAGATTGTCGGTCACTTCCTTACGGTAGCGGGCGATGAACGGAACAGTCGCTCCTTCGTCGAGAAGTTGCACCGCGGCCGCGACCTGGCGCGGCTGGACGGACAGTTCGGCGGCGATGCGCTGTACGATCTTGAGTGCTACGGTTTCCGTCATAAGGTCTTGGTGTTCCTGCGGACTCAGTTCGGGGGCCGCGCGCTGACGCTGCGTGAGGGCACATGAGGGCCACTTGAGGCACGTCGGGGCACGCCGGGCGTGCGCGCTGCGACCAGGTTGCTGGAGCGGGGCATTTTGCCATAAATGCAAAAGGGCTCAACCGCAGGGTGATAGAATTTCGGGCATGTTCCGTTGACCCTCTACGACGTTGCCGATCTCCTTGTCCCTCAACTGCCTGGGCTCCCGCTTGGTCTCTCGCTTGTCACAACTGCTGCCGTTTTTGTCGCCGGGTTCGTCACCGGGTTTGCCACGTTCTTCGTTCGCCTCGCTCGTGTCGGCGCCGCGCTCCGTGTTCAGGTCCGCGTTCCTCTCCAATGGGGTGTTTTTCGCGTCGTGCGCGTCGTGTGTGCTGGCCGTCGCGCTGGCCGTGTCCGCGCCGGCCGTGGCGCAATCCGTGACGCCGGCGAACAGCAGCGCGGCGCGGCCCGCAGGCGCCTTGACGCCGGCCGCAGCATCGGGCGCGCAGGCCATGAGCGCCACGAAGGCGCAGGGCGCTGCGAATGCCGACGGCACGGACAACGCCGGCAACGCGGTATCGTCGGGCAGCGATTTCGACGCGCGGCAAAAAGTCCTGGATCAGCGCACCGAGGAGAACAACTATCGCTACGGCGTCGCGGAACACGACTGCTATAGCAAGTTCTTCGTCAACTATTGCCTGAACAAGGCGCGCGACAGCATGCGCTCGGTGCAGGCCGACATTCGCAAGGAACAGCTCGCGCTCGACGGCGAACAGCGCACGCAGCGTGCCCGCGTGCGTGACGAGCAGGCCGCGATCAAGCGCGCGCAGGACGAAGCGAGCGCGCCGCAGCGTGCCGCCGAGGACGCGCGCAACGCCCAGGCTTACGAAGACAAGCAGCGTCAGCATCAGCTCGATCAGGCGCAGCGCGCCGCCGAAGCGCCGCAGCGCAGCTCGAATGCGCAGGCCTATCAGGAGAAGCAGCGTCAGCATGCGCTGGATCAGGCGCAGCGCGGCATCAGCCCGTCGCAGGCGGCGGCCAACCAGCAGGCGTACGATCAGAAGCAGGGCGACTTCCAGCGCAAGCTCGACGAGGCGCGTGCGCAAGGCGCGCAGAAGGCGCAGGAGCGCGTGCAGAAGCAGCAGAGCTTCGAGAAGAAGCAGGCGGACGCGGCGCAGCACAAGGCCGACGTGGAGGCGCGTCAGAAACAGGCGGCCGAGAAAGCCGAGCAGAAGCGTCAGGACGCGCTGAAACAGCAGCAACAGGAAGAGCAGCAAAAGCAGCAGCAACAACAGCAGTAAGCGTGCTGAAGGGGCCCTGAGCGTGTGTGACAGGGCCGTAGCCGCCGTAACGCGTTTTAAGCCGGACAGCAACCTCAGGTAGCGGGCCGCACACGCAGCCCGCGCCGTCGACGAGAGGAGGCGAGCATGCGCGATCAACATCACGTCATCAACGCGGACACACTTCGCGACCGCATTCTGCAACTGGAATCGGAGCATAGTGGGCTCGACCGCTTGATCGACCGAATGTCGGATGAGCCCGGCATCGACGACTTCGAGTTGCAGCGCCTGAAAAAGCGCAAACTCAAAGTCAAGGACACCATCATCTTGCTGCAATTGCAGCTCGAACCGGACGCACGCGCCTGAGTTCGCGGCCTGGCAGGCGCCGGGCGCGCGCCGCGCGAGCCGGACTTTGCAGGAAACGCTTGCCTTGAATTCACCGCTTGAAACTTCATCCCGTGCCACGCCGGGCGACGACGCATCAGGAGCCGTTACACCGGCGCCGCGTCCCGCCGCGTCCGCACTGAGCGCGTCGCTGAATCCGCGCCGCGTCGCCGAACTGGACGAGATCTTCGCCGCCAATGGTTTGCTGGCCCGTCAGATCGACGGCTACCGCTCGCGCGCGTCGCAGATCGAAATGTCGCGCGCCGTGGCCGCGGCCATGGAAGCGTCGGGCCGCGCAATGCCCGAGCCGGCCATGTTCGAGGCGCAGAAGCGCCCGGCGCGGCGTCTGCAGGGGGCAGGTGCCGATGCCGCCGCCGAGGCCGCTGAGGGCGCCGAATCGGGCGGGCTGGACGGCAGCGAGAACACGCTGATCGTCGAAGCCGGTACGGGCACCGGCAAGACCTATGCGTATCTGGTGCCGGCCATGTTGTGGGGCGGCAAGGTGATCGTCTCCACCGGCACGAAGCATCTGCAGGATCAGCTTTTTCAGCGCGACATTCCGACCGTGCGCGATGCGCTCGCGGTGCCGGTGTCGGTCGCCATGCTCAAGGGCCGCGCGAATTACCTGTGCCACTACTATTTGCAGCGCACCGCGGATAACGGCCGTCTGCCGTCGCGCCAGGAAACCTCGTATCTGCAGGACATCGTGCGCTTCGCGAAGATCACGCGCACCGGCGACAAGGCCGAACTGGCGAGCGTGCCCGAAACGGCCGCCGTGTGGTCGATGGTCACGTCCACGCGTGAAAACTGTCTCGGCCAGGAGTGCCCGCATTACAAGGACTGCTTTGTAATGCAGGCGCGCCGCGAGGCGCAGCAGGCGGATATCGTGGTGGTGAATCACCATCTGTTTTTCGCCGACATCATGTTGCGCGATACGGGCATGGCTGAGCTACTGCCCACCGCCAACACGATCATCTTCGACGAAGCGCATCAACTGCCCGAGACGGCGACGCTGTTCTTCGGCGAGACGCTTTCGACCACACAGTTTCTCGAGCTCGCTCGCGATTCAGTGGCCGAAGGTTTGGGGCATGCGCGTGAAACAGTCGACTGGGTCAAGCTCGGCGCGACGCTCGAGCGCGCCGCGCGCGATGTGCGGCTTGCCTTCAAGGAAGACTCGGTGCGCTTGTCGATCGGCCAGTTGCCTGACGATCATCCATTGTTCCCCGCGCTCGAAACGCTTGAAACCGAACTCGATGCATTGGCGTCCGCGCTGGCGGGTCAGGCCGAGCGAGCGGAATCGATCGGTGCGTGTCTGCGCCGCGCACGCGAGTTGCAAGGCGTGCTTGCCGGCTGGACCACGCCGCCCACGCAGACCGAGCGCGAGGCCGCTGACGCCGCCTCTGCCGATGGCAAAACCGAACGCGCCGACCCGAACGAAAAGGTGCGCTGGATCGAAGTCTTCTCGCATACCGTGCAGTTGCACGAAACGCCGTTATCGGTCGCGCCGATCTTCGCGAAGCAGCGCGCCGGTGTGCCGCGCGCGTGGATCTTCACGTCGGCCACGCTGTCGGTGCGCGGCGATTTCACGCACTACGCCGCGCAGATGGGCCTGAACGCGAAACGCTCGATGACGCTGCCCAGTCCCTTCGACTATCCGACGCAGGGGCTGCTGTACGTGCCGCGCAATTTGCCGCAGCCGTCATCGCCGATGTTCACCGACGCCGTCTTCGACGCCGCGTTGCCGGCGATCGAAGCATCGGGCGGCGGCGTCTTCATGTTGTGCACCACACTGCGCGCGGTGGACCGCATCTCCACCAAGCTGCGCGACACGATCGAAGCGCGCGGCTGGGACTATCCGCTGCTCGTGCAGGGCGATGCGAGCCGCACCGAATTGCTGGATCGCTTCCGCTCTTACGGCAACGCGATTCTGGTGGGCAGCCAGAGCTTCTGGGAAGGCGTGGACGTGCGCGGCGACGCATTGTCGCTAGTGGTGATCGACAAGCTGCCGTTCGCGCCGCCTGACGACCCGGTGCTGTCGGCGCGACTCGACGCGCTGACCAAGAAAGGCTTGAGCCCATTCGCCGTGCATCAGCTGCCGCAGGCCGTGATCACGCTGAAGCAGGGCGCTGGCCGTCTGATTCGCGCTGAGACCGATCGCGGCGTGCTGATGATCTGCGACACACGTCTCGTCGACAAACCGTATGGGCGCCGTATCTGGCAGAGCCTGCCGCCATTCAAGCGCACACGTGAGATCGAGGTCGTGCGCGAGTTCTTCGAAGAGAACGCCACGCCGGCACAACAGGCTGATCAGGCTGATTAGAATCAATCAACGCCGCTGTAAAAAGCGGCGCTTAAATGACAAAACGCCACGGATGTGAATCCGTGGCGTTTTGCTTTACTGCCCGGGAAATCGCGATGATTTCCCGGGCAGTTTTCGCCCAGAGGCGAACCCTATGCGACAGCTTACTGGCTTGCGCCCGAAGCCGGAGCAGCAGCCGAAGCAGCAGCGTCCGAAGCAGCAGCGCCTGCGTCCGAAGCAGCGGTCGTAGCCGAAGCAGCAGCGTCGCTCGCAGCAGCAGCAGCACCCGAAGCAGCAGCAGCCGAATCCGAAGCTGCAGCAGCCGGTGCCGAAGCAGCAGCTGCGTCGCTAGCCGGGGCAGCGGCTTGGTCGTTGCTCTTGTTGCACGCAGCCAGTGCCACAGCTGCCAACAGGGATGCTACGAGGAGGGATTTCTTCATGATCACGTCCTTTTATGGTTTAAAGGTAAGCAACAGCGCAAAATAAAACCGGTAATGTGCTCCAACACCGACCTGGGCCGCTGGTGGAGAAGCTCTTTTGACGAGCTCGAATCTTCCCTACGGCTTGGGCGGAAATTATATGCACTTTCGTACTGACAATCCATAAATCCGGGGTCAATACGTTGTCTTTCTCATACAAAATTTCACTGTACGGTATAGCAGGCAGGCAGAGTTACGCAAGCTCGCCCACTTGTATCCAGCCCGCACAATACCACTCGTGTAGCCGTGCTGTCACCGACGAATCGTGTGAGAGTGTTACAAAGCGTTTCGCACTCATACAGCGGTGATTTGCGAGGTCAAACAACCACTTTTTTGCGCCATTGAATGCCGTTTCCTCTCCATTTACGAAGAAAAAACGGCGGTTGTACAACAAATTAGTCTTGCGGTCCAGCCGAATACCTGACTTCGATGCCTGACTGATGAAACGGGCTTCATTAAGCGGCCTTTGCGGCGGATCAAAGACGACACTCGGCTTGGGTTCGCTGAGATACGTGCCAAGGAACGACGCAATATCCTGCTCATTCCATTTGACGCCAGCAAGGATTGCGCCAACCCTTTCGACCAACGCCGCGGGCAGCTCGGCCGGACGCTCGACGGCGGGTTGCTGCGGATCGCGATACAGCGCGCCTGGCCGACCCGCCGCCTCGCCGCGCTCGGCCAGATGATAGAGAAACTGCGCGGTCAATTCGCCCGCGGAAGGCGCGCGAAAACCGATCGAGCAGGTCATGCATTCACCTTCGGCGATGCCGTCGTGCGCGATGTGCGGCGGCAGGTACAACATGTCGCCCGGCTCGAGCAGCCATTCCTCTTCGGGCTGGAAATTCTGTAAAACTTTCAAAGGCAAACCGGCTTGCAGTGTCAGATCTTTCTGCGCGCTGATACGCCAACGGCGCTTGCCTTTTACTTGCAAAAGAAACACATCGTAGGAATCGAAGTGCGGGCCTACGCCGCCGCCGTCGCTTGCATAAGAGATCATGAGGTCGTCGAGACGCGCGTCCGGCACGAAGCGGAAACGGTCCAGCAAGGCGCGCGCGCGGTCGTCGTAGAGATCCACGCCTTGCACGAGGAGCGTCCATGCGCGTTGCTTCACCGAAGGCAGTTCGTCAGGCGCGAACGGCCCGTGTTCCAGTTGCCATTTATTGCGGAAATGCGTGATCAGGCGTGCTTCGACTTCGTCCTGGTCGGCCAGCTCGAAAAATTCGTCACGCGAGAGCGGCGCCTCGACGTTCGGGATCGCCTGGCGAATCAGCAGCGGCTTTTTCTGCCAGTACCGGCGCATGAATTGCGACGGCGTCAGATTGCCGAGAAGCGGTGTCGGCGTGTCTGGCGAAGGCGGGAGAACCGGAACAGCCGGCTTTGAAGCCGGCGACGAATTCCGTGCCGAAGCTGCGTCGGCCGGGTGGTCAGTGGGCCGCTTGGGCATCGTATAATGTGAGTTGTATTCTGGAGAATCGAATGAAAATCGCAAAGAACACCGTCGTGTCGGTCGCTTACAAGCTGTCGGATGCGCAGGGCAATCTGATTGAAGAAAGCGACGAGCCGATGGTCTATCTGCACGGCGGCTATGATGGCACGTTCCCCAAGATCGAGGAAGAGCTCGACGGCCACGAGGCCGGCTTCGAGACTCAGATCCAGCTCGAGCCGCAAGACGCGTTCGGTGAGTACGACCCTGATCTCGTGAAGATCGAGCCGCGTGATCGCTTCCCGGAACCGCTCGAAGTCGGCATGCAATTCGAAGGCACGCCGGAAGAAGGCGACGAGGATCTCGATTCGCTCGTCTACGTGGTGACCGATGTCGCGGAAGACAAAGTCGTGCTCGACGGCAACCATCCGCTCGCCGGCATGGCGCTGCGTTTCGCGCTGACGGTGAAAGACGTGCGCCCGGCCACCGAAGATGAAATCCAGCACGAACACGCGCACGGCGCCGACGGCCTCGAAGTCCTCGACGACGACGAGGACGACGAAGAAGACAAGTCAGGGCCCACGCTGCACTGAGCTTGCGGGCATGCCGGGCACGCTTGAAGAAGCGCCCGGCGTGTGCGGCTGTGAGGCTGACGCGGGCGGCGTCGACGTAGCCGGCCCGTAGCCACCGCCGCCCTGATCCGCCGGTATGCGCGGTTGCTGATCCAGTTGCGACTCCCCGGGCGTCTGCAACAGCGGCGGCAATTCCGACGCGGGTCCGAGCGCTGGTACAGCCGGCATCGACGCGGCGGGTTCATCGCGCGGCGGCACGGGCTGCGCGGTGGGCATCGGCATTTGCTTCGGCACATCGCGCACGCTTACGCGGAACGGCGGTTTCCTGCCGAGATCCGCATCCACCTGAATCCACTGATTGAGACGATCATGCGGCGCGAGCGCGACACGCGTGAGATTCGTTACCAGCATCCCTTTGTCGTTGCGTAGCGGCTGATCGATCACGAAGCCGGCACTCGCACGCTCGTCGTCGCAATGAATCACCAGCACGGGTCCGCGGAAAATCTGCGCGAGCTTCACGAGGCTGCGTTTGAATTCCAGAAAACCGTCGCGGCGGGGGTTGCGCGCAAAA
The DNA here is from genome assembly GCF_046027355.1 of Paraburkholderia sediminicola. Lineage (GTDB taxonomy): Bacteria > Pseudomonadota > Gammaproteobacteria > Burkholderiales > Burkholderiaceae > Paraburkholderia > Paraburkholderia sediminicola_B. Next base: position 294,087 of record NZ_JAQQEK010000009.1, read on the forward strand.
CGTAGCCATGCAAAACGGTCGGGCCGTTCGTAGCGTTCAGGGTCTGGGTCGCCTTGAATGAACACGACGAGCGCGCGCGCGTCGCGGCGTTTCGCGTATTCGCCCGCGTGTTCCAGCCAGAATGCATTGGCGATCACGCGGTCTTCGAATTCGCCGTTGCGGCCGCCCGCGGTCAGATAATGATTGTTCGGACTCGGCGCATTCAGGCCGACAAACACCGTATCGCCCACTTGCCAGCGCACGTTTTCGCGATAGGGACGAAAGCGTGAGACTTCGCTTTCACGCGTCAATGCGATCGGGTTCTGACCCATCGAGGTGGCGTCGGCGAAGAGCGTCTGACGCAACTGATCGAGCCGCTCGATCGGATCGAAGCCGCCGGCTTCGGCCGTGCCGCAATCGGCCCAATCATGCTGGCCCGGGATGAAGAACAGAGCAGGCCGCGACGTTTCGAGCAGCGCGTGGCGGCGCTCGTAAAGCGCGTCGCGGCAAGCTTCTTTCGCGCCTTTCAGATTGCCGTCGTACACGATGAACGACATGTCGCGCTCGCGGCTGATCGCTTCGATCAGCCGCTGCGTGGGCGCTTCGTCGGCGACGCTTTGCATCGTGTTGGCGATGACCGCGAAGGTGTAGCGCGTGTCCGCGTAGGCCGCCGGCGCGAAACCTGACAACCCCGCGAACAGTCCCGCGAGCGGCACGCCGCCGCCCGAGAGCGTGAGGGCGAGGGTCAGCGCCGCGCGAAGTTTGCGCGGACGCTGCGAGGGCCTGCGCGCGTCAATGATCCGCATCCGGCGCGGCGGCCAGTTCGTGCAGTTCGTACAGCAGATCGAGTGCTTCGCGCGGCCGCAGATCGTTCGGGTCGATGCCGCGCAGACGCTCGACGAGCGCCTGCATGGCCGGCGACGCTGCCGGTTCCGCCTTGGCATCGTCGCGCTCGTCGTCGGCGTCTTCGAGCAGCATCGGCATGGGCGCGGCGAACAGATCGAGTTGCGGCGCGGGTTGCGCGGCCGACTGCTGTTCGAGATGCGCGAGATGCTTGCGCGCCGCGCGAATCACCGCGTTCGGCACGCCGGCGAGTTGCGCGACCTGCAGACCGTAGCTCTGATTCGCCGGACCTTCGTTGACTGCGTGCAGGAACACGATGCCGTGCCCGTGTTCCACCGCCGAGAGATGCACGTTGGCCGCCTGCGGAAATTCCGCCGGCAACTGCGTCAGTTCGAAGTAGTGCGTGGCAAACAGCGTATGGCAGCCGTTGTGCGCGAGCAGATGCCGCGCGATGGCCCACGCCAGCGCGAGCCCGTCGAACGTGGACGTGCCGCGGCCGATCTCGTCCATCAGCACGAGACTTTGCGGCGTGGCGTCGTTCAAAATCGCGGCGGCTTCGGTCATCTCGACCATGAAGGTCGAGCGGCCGCCGGCGAGGTCGTCCGCTGCGCCGATGCGCGTGAAGATGCGATCGATCGGCCCGAATGCGGCGCGCCGCGCGGGCACGTAACTGCCCACATAGGCGAGCAGCGCGATCAGCGCGGTCTGCCGCATGAAGGTCGATTTACCGCCCATGTTCGGGCCGGTGATCAGCAGCAGTTTGCGCTCGGGCGTGAGCGCGCAGTCGTTGGCGATGAACTGCTCGACCTGCGCCTCGACAACCGGATGCCGTCCTTGTTCGATTTCGATCCCGGCGTCCGCCGAGAACGTGGGCGCGACCCAGTCGAGCGCGCGTGCGCGCTCGCCGAAGGCCGCCAGCAGATCGAGTTCGGCGAGCGCCGAGGCGACTCGCTGGCAATCCGGGATGAAGGGCAGCAGCGCCTGCAGCAGCGCGTCGTAGAGCGAGCGTTCGCGGGCGAGCGCGCGTTCCTGCGCGGACAGCGCTTTGTCCTCGAACGTTTTCAGTTCCGGCGTGATGTAGCGTTCGGCGTTCTTCAGCGTCTGACGGCGGCGATAGTCGTCGGGCACCTTGTCGGTCTGACCGCGCGTGACTTCGATATAGAAGCCGTGCACCTTGTTGTACTCGACGCGCAGATTGCCGATGCCCGTGCGTGCGCGCTCGCGTGTCTCGAGGTCGATCAGGAACTGCCCGCAGTTCTCCGAAATATCCCGCAGCTCGTCCAGTTCCGCATCGTAGCCACGCGCGATCACGCCACCGTCGCGCACCATGGCCGACGGTTCCTGCGCGACCGCGCGCTTGAGCAGCTCGACGCAGCCCTGTGGTGGTTCCAGCGAAGCGTCGATGCGCGCCAGCGAATCCGCATTCGGCGCAACGGCCGAAAGCTGTGTGCGCAACTCGGGCAACGCGATGAAGGTATCGCGCAGGCTCGAGAGATCGCGAGGCCGCGCCGACAGCAACGCGAGACGCCCGGTGATCCGCTCGATGTCCGAGATTTGCCGCAACGCGCCGCGCAACGAATCGACGCTCGCGCCCGGCGGCGCGTCGAGCAATGCGCCGATCGCCTGCTGACGCGCCTGCGCCACCGCCGATTCGCGCGGCGGATGATGCAGCCAGTGACGCAGCAGACGGCTGCCCATGGTCGTGCAGCAGGTGTCGAGCAGCGAACACAGCGTGGGCGATTCCGTGCCGCGCAGTGTTTCCGTGAGTTCGAGGTTGCGGCGCGTGGCGGGGTCGAGGCCGATATATTCGGATTCGTATTCGACCTTCAGGCTGCGCACGTGGCGCAATTGCTGGCCTTGCGTGGCGGCGGCATATAGCAGCAGCGCGCCGGCCGCGCCGCATGCGCAGGTCAGCGAATGCGCGCCGAAGCCGTCGAGGCCCGCCACTTCCAGCTGATCGCACAGGCGCTGCGTGCCCGAGGTGACGTCGAAGTGCCAGACCGGCACGCGGGTGAGGGCGCCCGCATTGACCGGCGGCGTCCAGCTTGCCGAGTCGCTAGGCGTGTCGGCCACCAGAATTTCCGCGGGACGAATCCGTTCGAGCGCGGCCGCCACCTGGTCGGGCGCGACTTCGGCGAGGCGCAACGCGCCGCTCGCCAGATTCAGCCATGCCAGGCCGACGCTGGTCGCAACGCCGCGTCGGTTATGCGCGACGCACATGGCCAGCAGATAGACATCGCTCTTGTCGGACAGGAGCGCTGCGTCGGTGAGCGTGCCCGGCGTGACCACGCGCACCACTTTGCGCTCGACCGGGCCCTTCGACGTAGCCGGATCGCCGATCTGCTCGCAAATCGCGACGGATTCGCCGAGCTTCACCAGCTTCGCCAGATATTGTTCGACCGCGTGATGCGGCACGCCGGCCATCTTGATCGGATTGCCCGCCGACGCGCCACGTTGCGTGAGTGTCAGATCGAGCAGGCGTGCGGCTTTTTCCGCGTCTTCGAAAAAGAGTTCGTAGAAATCGCCCATCCGGTAGAACACCAGCGTGCCCGGATGATCCGCCTTGATGCGCAGGTACTGCTGCATCATCGGCGTATGTTGTGCGACGTCGTTGGCCGCTGCGGTTTGAATGCCCATCCTCGGTATCTTCTTGCGTTAGCTGTTCAGGGCGTGAGTTTAACCTGCCGGCGCGGCGAGCGGACCCTGGCCGGATGGCCAATCTGAACCGCCAATCTGAACCGCCAATCTGAACCGCCAATCCGCATTTCAGCCCAACGCCGCGGCGACAAATCGCGCACAAGCCGCGCCGCGCCCGCTTCACCTGCATGACAGCTTCATTCTTCCACCATGGCCCGCATATCCACCGTGCGTTCATTCAACGCGCTACGCCGCTTGGCCAGCCACATCATGAAGGTGATGAAGGTGCCGAACACGACGATGATCCACTGCGCCGGCATCTTCGCCGTGAGCAGCAGCGCGTAGGCGCCGAGCATCAGCAGCACGGCGAGATTCTGGTTGAAATTCTGCACCGCGATCGAATGCCCCGCGGACAGCAGCGTCGCGCCACGGTGCTGAAGAAGCGCGTTCATCGGCACGATGAAAAAGCCCGAGAGCGCGCCGAGCAGGATCATCAGCGGATAGGCGAGCAGAATGTAGAACGGCAGGACGTACGTGCCGATGCGAATGCCCGCGCCCGGCGGGAACAGATCCTTGTTGTAGAACGCCATGGCGATCGCCACCGCGCCGGTCAGAATGCCGACTGGCAACACGCGCAGCGATTTACGCAGCGGAATCAGCGCGGCCGCGGCCGCGGCGCCCACCGCGATGCCGAGCCCCGTGACGCCTTGCATGACCGCCGCCTTCGAGAGCGACAGCCCGAGGTTCACGTTGGCCCATTTGAGCACCAGCAATTGCAGCGTGACCGCGCCGCCCCACATCAGGGTCGTCACCCACAGCGCGATCTGCGCGAGTTTGTCGGCCCACAGCACGTTGAAGCAATGATAGAAATCGCCGACCAGTTTCTTCGGTTCGCTCAGGCGGTTCTCATAACGCGCGCCGGTGTCGGGAATGAAGATGTTGATCGCGGCGGCGATCGCGTAAGTCACCATCGTCGCGAACATGGCGAGATCGGCGGAGGAGCGGATCAATGGCAGATGCGCATGCGCGACGAATTTATCCGCGATGGTGCTGATCAGCGCGCCGCCCACCATCGTGCCGACGATGGTCGACAGCACGGTGGCCGATTCGAGCCACGCGTTCGCCTTGACGAGTTTTTCCGCGGGCAGCAGTTCAGTGAGGATGCCGTATTTGGCCGGCGAATACGCGGCCGCGCCGAAGCCGACCACGCCGTACGCAATCATCGGATGAACGCCCGCGATCATCATCAGGCAGCCGCTCGCCTTCAACGCGTTGGAGATGAACATGACATGCCGCTTTTGCATCGAGTCGGCAAATGCGCCGACGAACGGCGCGAGCAGCACGTACGAAACGGTGAAGAAAATCTGCAGTAGCGGCGTGACCCAGGCGGCCGAGCGAATCACGGAGAGCAACGCGATGGCCGCGATCAACAGTGCATTGTCCGCAAGCGACGAAATAAACTGCGCCGCGATGATTGTGTAGAAGCCTTTTTTCATGAAGCGGGTCGGAAGCTGCGCGCAAGTCAGGCGCAAAGCAGGGCGCAGCAAAAAACGCGCGAAACGCAGCCGGCAATGGAGTGCGCCGGCGCGGCCTTCCGCTTTGTAGCACGAACGCCCGCTGCATGCAGACCCGTCAACGAAAAAGCGGCCGAAGCCGCTTGTTCTTATTCCGCTTGCCGGTGCCGAGCCGGCGTCACGCCGGCAGGGCTTAAGCCGCTTGCTGACGCGTGCGGCTGTAACGCGACAGGATCGGGATCATCTGCGCGTAGACCTTCGGGTTGCCCGCGACGATTTCGCCGACGTGCAGGAAATCCGAATCGCCCGTGTAGTTGCCGACGAGGCCACCGGCTTCCGTGATCAGCAGGCTGCCCGCGGCGACGTCCCACGCGTTCAGGCCTTGCTCGAAGAAGCCGTCCATGCGGCCGGCGGCGACGTTCGCCAGATCGAGCGCGGCGGCGCCCGGACGGCGCAGGCCGGCGCAGGCTTCGGTCATTTCAGCGAACTGGCGGCCGTATGCTTCGAGGCCGTCCTTTTCGCGGAACGGGAAGCCGGTGCCGATCAGGCCGTCGGCCAGACGGTCGCGCTTGGCCACGCGGATGCGGCGGTCGTTAAGGAATGCGCCACGGCCACGCGAGGCGGTGAACAGATCGTTGCGGGTCGGGTCATAGACCGCGGCTTGCGTCACGATGCCCTTATGAGCCAGCGCGATCGACACGCAGTAGTACGGAAAGCCGTGGATGAAATTGGTGGTGCCGTCGAGCGGATCGATGATCCACTGGTATTCGGATTCGTTATCCGACTTGCCGGATTCTTCGGCGAGGATCGCGTGATCGGGGTAGGCGGTCTTGAGCGTGTCGATGATCGCCGCTTCAGACGCTTTGTCGACCTCCGTGACGAAATCGTTGTGCTGTTTCTTGCTGACCTGGACGAGATCGAGATCGAGCGACGCGCGGGTGATGATCTGTGACGCGCGGCGAGCGGCTTTCACAGCGATATTGAGCATGGGATGCATGAGACTGGATCCTTGTGCCGGGGCAGCACGGCTGCTGGCCGGTAAATGAGCGCTAACCTGCGCTAATTGGGCGCCCCTCTAGGAGGCGCGGAAACAGCACGGAACGCTCGCCCGGTACAGGACCGGTGCGCATTCCGCCGACGGAGACGAATTGGATAAGAACGAGGCGCTCATGCAAAGCTGGGCGCGAATATCGGTATTTTACCTGAGTCCGGGCGCCGCGGCAGCGTTCGCGCGACGGGTGGGCAATCTGCGCGGGTTTTTTTACGCGGCATTGGCAAGCGTATCCGCATGCAAATCGGACTGGCTGCGGCGTTGGCGCTACCATACGCGTCTTTAGCTTGCAGAATTCCATCGTGGACCACACCCACCATTCTTCCGATCCTGAGGTAGCCGAACTGCGCGGGGGCTTCACCTCGACGCGCTTCGTGCTCGTCGAGCCGAGCCATCCGGGCAACGTCGGCGCCGCGGCGCGCGCGCTGAAAACCATGGGTTTCTCGCGGCTCGTGCTGGTGTCGCCGCGCGTGCCGCACGTGCAGAGCGATCCGGAAGCCATTGCCATGGCAAGCGGGGCCGACGACGTGCTGGCCTCCGCGCACGTCGTGCCGACGCTCGCCGACGCCCTGAGCGGCGTGCATTGGTCGATCGCGCTGACCGCGCGGCTGCGCGAATACGGACCGCCGCAATGGACGCCGCGCGCCGCGGCCGGCGTCGCGCGCGAGCAGGCGGCGCATGGCGAGATCGCGCTGGTGTTCGGCAACGAGCGCACGGGTTTGTCGAACGAGGACGTCGAGCGATGCAGCGCGCTGGCGCATATTCCGGCCAATCCGGCCTATAGCTCGCTCAATCTCGCGCAGGCCGTGCAGGTGTTGGCGTATGAGTTGCGCACGATGTATCTGTCGGCTGACAGCGCGCCTACGGCGGCTCAAGTGGCTGCGGCTCAGGCGGCTGCGGGGCAAGGCGAGCCGGCTGGCGCGCGCGCCGCGAGCGACGAAATCGAAAGCATGTTCACGCATCTGGAAAGCGCGCTGGTCGCGCTCGAATTTCTCGATCCTGCCAATCCGAAGAAGCTGATGTCGCGTCTGCGCCGTCTGTTCGCGCGCTCGGGTCTCGAGCGCGAGGAAGTGAACATCGTGCGCGGCATCGCCAAACACATTCTGTTGAAGACCCAGTCCAAGGATGGCGGCGCGTCCTGAGCGCCGCATGCCATTTCTGAATGCTTTCCCGATAGCCGGCGACGACCCCGTCGGCAGCGTGGGCTTCCGGCAGGTTTTCCGCAATCCCCCTACAATCCCCAAAACGTTCTAAGCAAAGCTGCCGCGGTGCTATGCGGCAAGCCATGCCGTCGTGCGCGCCAGGTCGCGCGCGCGGCCCTTTCTCCCACAACACAGTTGCTGCCATGTTCACGAGACTTCGCGAAGACATCGCCACGATCCGCGAGCGCGACCCCGCCGCCCGCAGCGCCTGGGAAGTCCTCACGTGTTATCCGGGCCTGCACGCGCTGGTACTGCACCGGCTCGCTCATGCATGCTGGCGGGCGAAGCGCCGCTGGCTCGCGCGTTTCATCTCGCAGATGGCGCGCTTCATGACCGGCATCGAAATCCACCCGGGCGCGACGCTCGGGCGGCGCGTGTTCATCGACCACGGCATGGGCGTGGTGATCGGCGAGACCGCGCAGATCGGGGATGACTGCACGATCTATCAGGGCGTCACGCTCGGCGGCACGTCGCTCACGCGTGGCGCGAAACGGCATCCTACGCTCGAGCGCGGCGTGATCGTTGGTGCGGGCGCGAAGGTGCTCGGCGGTTTCACGATCGGTGCGGACGCGAAGATCGGTTCGAACGCGGTGGTGACGAAACCCGTGCCGGCGCGCGGCACGGCGGTGGGTAATCCGGCGCGGATCATCGTGCCGGCGGCGGCTGCAGTGGTTTCTGAGGCGGCTAATGCGGGTTCCAATGGTGCCGCGCGCGACGTGAAACGCTCCGCCGGAAGCAGCGGTTTTTGCGCATACGGCATCACGCCGAACGCGGACGATCCGGTGTCGCTGGCGATTCACGGCTTGATCGATCACGCCGCCACGCAAGCAAAGCGCATCGACGAAATCGTCGATGCGCTGGAGCGGCTGGGTACGAGTCTCGAAGGACTGCAAGGCGCGGATGCGGCGTTGCTCGATCTGCGGCGGTTGTCGGCCGCGATTGCAGGCAAGGTGGAAGGCGCGATGGCGGAGCGTTGACGCTTTTTGCAGGCGACGACACCGGCGTTCACGCTAGCGGCCAGCGCTAACGGTAACGCCACATGCGATGCGCAGTGAGGGTGGCCCTAGCGCTGGCACGCAGCGCGGATGCAAAGCCGTGCCCAACCCGCGCCACCACGCTCAACCCAACGGCAACGCCCGGATCCCTTCAGCATCGATACGCAAATACCCGCCACGGCGCTCGCCGTGGTCGAGATCCCAATCCGGCAGAACCCAGCGCGTGCCGCCCGGCTCGCGATGCCGCGCCGGCCGGTGCGTGTGTCCATGGATGATAGTCGCCGTTTTCGACGACTTGAATAACGCGGCCACGGCCGCCGCCGTCACGTCGTACTTCGGCGAAACCGGCCGCGAGCGGCCTTGCTCGCTTTTCGAGCGCATGTTCTCCGCGAGTTTCTGACGCCAGCGCAACGGCCACGCGAGAAACAGCATCTGCGCGAAACGGTTGCGCGCAAAACGCCGGAACGTTTGATAGCCGCGATCCGCCTTGCACAAGCCATCGCCATGCGCGAGCACGACACGTGTGCCGAACGCGGTGATGACGAACGGATCAGGCAGCCAGATCGCGCCGGCCGCTTTCATGAAGCGCTTGCCCAGCAGAAAATCGCGATTGCCGTGCATGATGTAGAGCGCGATGCCGCGCTCGGACAACGTATGCAGCAACGCCGCCATGCGCGCCACGAACGGCTCGACGAGCATGTCGTCGCCGATCCAGTACTCGAACAGATCGCCGAGTATGAAAACCGAATCGGCCTGCTCGGCCGTGAAGCGGATGAAATGCTCGAACGCGGCGACCGTATGCGGAATCGCCTCGCTCAGATGAATATCGGAGAGGAGAAAAAACGGGCGTGCGGCGTGCGGGCGCTTGCCCTCGCCAGGCACGCCCGCGGCGACGCTTCGCAGCGGCGTTTCTTGCAGCATTGAAGGTGCCTGATATCAGTTCGAACGAGTCGACGCGTCGTTCACGTTCAGTCGACGATCACAGCCTTTTCGATCACCACGTCGTCCGCCGGCACGTCCTGATGGAAGCCCTTCGAACCCGTCTTGACCTTCTTGATCTTCTCGACGATGTCCATGCCTTCGACCACCTTGCCGAACACGGCGTAGCCCCAGCCCTGCGGCGTCGGCGACGAATGGTTCAGGAAGTCGTTGTCGTTCACGTTGATGAAGAATTGCGCGGTGGCCGAGTGCGGGTCGTTCGTGCGCGCCATGGCGACCGAGCCATTTACGTTCTTCAGACCGTTGTTCGCTTCGTTGGTGATCGGCTCGGCCGTCGGCTTCTGCTTCATGCCGGGTTCGAAACCGCCGCCCTGGATCATGAAGCCGTCGATCACGCGGTGGAACACCGTGTTGTCGTAGTGGCCGGCCTTCACGTAGTTGAGGAAGTTCTCAACCGACTTGGGCGCCTTTTCAGCGTCCAGTTCGAGCTTGATGACGCCGTGGTTCGTATGCAGTTCAACCATGATGGAATCCTTTGATGAACAGGGTGGGTAAAAGGCGCGGCGAGTCGTCATGAGTTGACTTTGAGCCGCGCCGGGGCGTGGATTGAGCGCTGACGCTTTGTTCGTGCGCGCTGTTTCTTGCGCGCGCTTTCAGTGCTCGCCTTTGCTGCAATTACTTGCCGACGACCGTGGCCGACTCGATCACGACCGGCTTTTGCGGCACGTCGCTCATCGGGCCGCGCGAGGTGGTGGGCGTGCCTTCGATCTTCTTCACGACGTCCATGCCGCTCGTGACCTTGCCGAACACCGCATAGCCGTTGCCGTCCGGATTCGGATAGTCGAGGCCGGCATTGTCCACGGTGTTGATGAAGAACTGCGCGGTGGCCGAATTCGGATCGCTGGTGCGCGCCATGGCGAGCGTGCCCGTCATGTTCTTCAGACCGTTACGGCTTTCGAGCGGAATCGGCGCGCGCGTGGGTTTCTCCGCGAAGCTCTGCGTATAACCGCCGCCCTGGATCATGAAGCCACGAATCACGCGATGGAAAATCGTGCCGCTGTACTGGCCGGACTTCACGTAGTCGAGGAAGTTGGCGACCGTCTTCGGCGCTTTCTCAGGATACAACTCGACGCGGATGTCGCCTTCCGATGTCTTGAACAGGACGGACGGATGCGCGGCTTGCGAACCGGACTGGGCAAATGCGGGAGCGTTTGCGATCAGGGCGGCGCTGCCGAGCGCCAACATCAACCATTTCATGAAGATCCTCAGGGTTGGAAAAAACGTATTGCGCGAGAGCGTAATGGCTTTACTTCGACGGCGCCATGTAAGGCGGCATGGCAAGCGAGCCGTTCGCGCCGCCGTACTGGAAGCTCGGCGTCTGCGTCATGTTCGAGGTGGCGCGGGCGGTGTAGTCGTCTTCCGGGGTGGCGGCCCGTTTCGTCTGGCCCGGGGTCTTGACCGGCGAGATGACTTTCTGAATGTCCGCGAGGCGCTGCGTGGTGGTGGGGCTCACCTTGCCGAGGCTCTGCGCGCGGCGATAGGCCTCATTGGCCATGCGCAGATACAGATCGCCGAGATTCTCGTACGCGAGGCTGTAGCCCGGGTTGACCTTGGTTGCCGTTTCGAGCGCGGCGCGCGCTTCGGCATAGCGGCCCTGCTTCGCATAAAGCGCGGCGAGGTTGTTATAGGGCTCGGGCAACTCGGGGTAGGTCTGCGTGAGTTCGGTGAACGCGGCGATGGCTTCGTCGTCGCGATTCAGGTGGGCGAGCACCGTGCCGCGCTTGAATTTGGCTTGCGCGTCGCGCGGATTCGAGGCGATGCGCGCGTCGAGCTGGGTCAGCGAGGCCGCCCAGTTTTTCTGCGCGATCGACGCGTCGATTTCCGGCGTGTTGTCGCGCACGGCGGGGCCCTGCGGCAGCGTGGCGGCTTTCTGCGCGAAGGCGGCCGCGGCAGGCACCGCCGCAAGGGCGACAGCCAGCGTGACGCGCACGGTGAGGGCACGCGTGGCGCCGGGAACGACGCCGCCGCTCATGCCGCGCGCGACGCCACCGAAGGCCGCCGCGGCGAGGGTCGCAGCGCTGCGCGCGCGGCCGCTTGAAGGTTTCATAGGCTCAGGTCTGGATGTTATACTCCGACCCATTCTAACAAAAGGTCTGCGCGTTCCGTCGAACCGCAAACTGTCTTTTCGCCACTCGTGGTCGTCTCCGCCTTGATCGCAGCCTGACCGCCGCACCAGGTGCACCGGTTTTGCTGTATGCGACGCACCCGCCGTCTGTTCGCGGGGCGCGGCGCGCATGAAACACATTGCGGATTTCTTTCGGCCCACGCACCGTTCTCTATGGAATCACTGCGCATCTACAACACGCTCGCGCGTGACAAGCAAACTTTCGTGCCGCTGCAAGAAGGCGTCGTGCGGATGTACGTCTGCGGGATGACCGTGTACGACTATTGTCACGTCGGTCATGCGCGGGTGATGGTCGTGTTCGACATCGTGCAGCGCTGGTTGCGCACGCTCGGCTACGACGTGACCTACGTGCGCAATATCACGGATATTGATGACAAGATCATCCGGCGCGCAGTGGAGAACGGCGAAACGATCAAAGCGCTGACCGATCGCTTCATCAAGGCGCTGCATGAAGACGCGGACGCGCTCGGCATCCAGCGGCCCGACATCGAACCGCGCGCCACGGATTTCATTCCGCAGATGCTTGGCATGATCGAGCAGCTCGAAGCGAACGGCTACGCCTATCAGGCGAGCGACGGCGACGTGAACTATGCGGTGCGCAAGTTCGCGAACTACGGCAAGCTGTCGGGCAAGTCGCTCGAAGATCTGCGCGCGGGCGAACGCGTCGCGGCGAACGACGCGAAGCAGGACCCGCTCGACTTCGTGCTGTGGAAGCAGGCCAAGCCGGAAGAGCCCGCCGACACCGGCTGGGATTCGAAATACGGTCGCGGCCGTCCCGGCTGGCATATCGAATGCTCGGCGATGGGCTGCACATTGCTCGGCGAACATTTCGACATTCACGGCGGCGGACAGGACCTGCAGTTTCCGCACCATGAAAACGAAATAGCGCAAAGTGAAGCCGCTACCGGTCAAACCTTCGTCAATTTCTGGATGCACAACGGCTACGTACAGATCGACAATGAGAAGATGTCGAAGTCGTTGAACAACTTCTTTACGATCCGCGAAGTATTGGCGCAGTACGATGCCGAGGTCGTGCGTTTCTTTATCGCGCGCGCGCATTACCGCTCGCCATTGAATTACAGTGACTTGCATATCGACGACGCCCGCAACGCTCTCGCGCGTTTGTACACCGCGCTGAAGGACGTCACGCCGGACGACGCCGAACTCGACTGGAACGAAGCGCACGCGCAGCGTTTCCAGGCAGCAATGAATGACGACTTCAACACACCGGTTGCAGTGTCGGTGTTGTTCGAGTTGGCAACAGAAGTGAACCGCACGCGCGACCCCGCGCTGGCCCGTCAATTGCGCTCGCTGGGCGCGGTGATCGGACTGCTCGGCCGCGAGCCGCGTGCATACCTGCAGCAGGCAGCGGGGGCAGCAGCCGAAGGCGCGCTCGAGCCCGCCGCGATCGAAGCGAAGATCGCGGCGCGCGTGGCCGCCAAGCAGGCGAAGGACTATGCGGCAGCAGACCGGATCCGGGCCGAATTGCTCGAGGCCGGCGTTGCACTTGAAGACAAACCCGGCGGGTTGACCGAGTGGCGGCGCGTGTGAGCGCACCTCGACTTACCCTTTGATCGACTCGCCAGGCAGGAGGCAGGATGGCAACGGCCACGAAGACGCCGGCTAAACGAGCCGCGTCTCAAACAAACGCGGCAACCGCGGCAAAGTCGACACGCACGTCGGCTCGCACGGGCAGCGGCGTGGTAAGGAAAGCATCGTCGAAAGCCGCCGGGGTGGCGGCCAAGACCGCAGCGGGCGCAGCGAAAAAAACCACCGTGCAGCGCGCGCTCAACGGCGCGTCGGCGCATGCGCCTCTCGCGAAGCGCGCGAAGGCGCCGCGTGTGAAGAGCAATGGCGCCTTGCCGGCTGAATTGGCCGGCGACGTGCAGGAGCTCGCCCGCGTAAGCGTTGAAGGGCACGAAGGCGAAGTCGTGCGCAAGACGCGCGCGTCCGCAAGCGCGGGCGGCGAAGCGGCGAGCGCGAGCGAAGTCGCGGTGCCGGTGCAGGTCGGCGGCCTCACGCCTGAAGTCACGCGTCCGGCCTATTGGGACAAGGCGTGTGCCGACCTCGTCAAGCGCGATCGCATCCTGAAGAAACTGATTCCGAAGTTCGGCCCGGTGCATCTGCTGAGTCGCGGCGATCCGTTCGTCACGCTCGCGCGCTCGGTGGTCGGGCAGCAGATTTCGGTCGCGTCCGCGCAAGCAGCCTGGGCGAAAGTCGAGGCGGCCTGTCCGAAGCTGGTGCCGCAGCAGTTCATCAAGCTTGGTCTGGAAAAGCTGACCACCTGCGGGCTGTCCAAGCGCAAAGCCGAGTACGTGCTCGATCTCGCGCAGCATTTCGTTTCGGGTGCGCTGCACGTCGGCAAATGGACGTCGATGGAAGACGAGGCGGTGATCGCCGAGCTCACGCAGATTCGCGGCATCGGCCGCTGGACGGCGGAGATGTTCCTGATCTTCAACCTGTCACGCCCCGACGTCCTGCCGCTCGACGACCTGGGCCTGATTCGTGCGATCAGCGTCAATTACTTCAGCGGCGAACCGGTCACACGCAGCGAAGCGCGCGAGGTCGCCGCCAACTGGGAGCCGTGGCGTACCGTCGCCACCTGGTATATGTGGCGTAGTCTTGACCCGTTGCCGGTCGACTACTGAAAAAGAAGAAACGGGACCATTTCAAAAGCTATCAATTATTAAAGATTGATAGTTGCGAGATGGTTTTGACATCGGCGAGCGCGGTTAGAATACGCGCTGCCGGTAAGTCCAAGGATTACAACCAATGAAGACCACCTTTCTGGATTTCGAACAGCCGATCGCTGAACTCGAAGCGAAGATCGAAGAATTGCGCTTCGTGCAGGACGATTCGGCCGTCGATATTTCGGAAGAGATCGAGCGGCTGTCCAAGAAGAGTCAACAGCTCACCAAAGATCTGTACGCGAACCTCACGCCGTGGCAGGTTTCGCAAATCGCCCGTCATCCGCAACGCCCGTACACGTTCGACTACGTGAACGAGCTGTTCACCGATTTCCACGAACTGCACGGCGACCGCAACTATGCGGACGACCTGTCGATCGTCGGCGGCCTCGCGCGTTTCAACGGCCAGGCGTGCATGGTGATCGGCCATCAGAAGGGCCGTGATACGAAGGAGCGCGCGCTGCGCAACTTCGGCATGCCGCGTCCGGAAGGCTATCGCAAGGCCGAACGTCTGATGCGTCTCGCCGAGAAATTCGGCTTGCCGATTTTCACTTTCATCGACACGCCGGGCGCGTACCCGGGCATCGGCGCGGAAGAGCGCGGCCAGTCGGAAGCGATCGGCCGCAATCTGTACGTCATGGCCGAACTGAAGACGCCGCTGATCGCGACGATCATCGGCGAGGGCGGTTCGGGCGGCGCGCTGGCAATCGCGGTCGGCGACAGCGTGCTGATGCTGCAATTCTCGACGTATTCGGTGATCTCGCCGGAGGGTTGTGCATCCATTCTGTGGAAGAGCGCCGCGAAAGCGCCGGAAGCCGCGGAAGCGCTCGGCCTGACCGCGCATCGTCTGAAGGCGCTCGGCCTGATCGACAAGATCGTCAACGAGCCGCTCGGCGGTGCACATCGCGATCCGAAAGGCATGGCCGCGATGTTGCGCCGTGCGCTCGCCGATTCGCTGCGTCAGTTCCAGGGCATGAGCATCAACGACCTGCGTCAACGCCGTTTCGAACGGCTGATGTCGTACGGCAAGTTCAAGGAAACGACGCCGGGTGCGTAAGCCCGCGCGCGTTCTCTTTCGTCCTTCAGCGCTTAACGCGCTAGCGACGTGACCTCCACCGCCGAAACGCCCGCCGACCGCCTCGTTCTCGCGGCGGTCGGCTTTTCGTTGTCCACGCTTCCCGCTGACGCGCGTATTGCGATTGCGTTCAGTGGCGGCGTGGATTCGAGTGTGCTGCTCGATGCCGCGGTGCGTGTCGCGGGCGCGTCGCGATGTCTCGCGCTGCATGTGCATCACGGGCTGAGCGCTCATGCCGACGCGTGGCTCGCGCACTGCGAGGCGTTCGCGCGGGAGCGTGGCGTCGAGTTCGCGGCAGAGCGCGTCGAGGTGTCGCGTGACGCGGGCGTGAGCGTCGAGGCCGCCGCGCGCGATGCACGTTATCGTGCGCTGGACGGGATGTGCGCATCGCGTGGTGTCGCCACGCTGTGGCTCGCGCAGCATGCGGACGATCAGGCGGAAACCGTGCTGTTGCAATTGCTGCGTGGCGCGGGTCTCGCGGGTCTTGCCGCGATGGCGCCCGAGTATTTGCCGGCGGGAGCGTCGGCAACACGTGTGCGGCCTTTGCTTCACCTGCTGCGCGCGCAACTCGAGCAATACGCGAGCGAGCGCGCGTTGCATTGGATCGATGACGAGTCAAACGCCGATACACGCTATGCGCGCAATGCATTGCGCCACGAGGTGACGCCGGCGCTGACCGTCCACTTTCCCGGGTTTCGCGACGCGCTCGCGCGCACGGCGGCGCATGCGGCGTCGGCGCAGCGTTTGCTCGATGCGCTGGCTCGCATCGATATGGAAGAAGCGTCACGCGACGAAGGGCGCGCTCTATCGCACGATGCATTGCTCGCGCTCGACGACGACCGCGCGCTCAACCTCATGCGTTACTGGATGCGGACGCTGGGCCTCGTCGCCGCATCGAGCGCGCGTCTCGGCGATGCGCTGCGTCAACTGCGTGAGATCGGCGCGGCGGGCGAAGGCCATGGTCTGCGTATCGATCACGCGGGACATGCGTTGCGCAGCTATCGCGGCCTCGTCTACTGGGAAACGGGCGACAGCAGCGAGCCCGCCGACGAAACCGCGCTCGCCGCGCGCGCGGTCAGCGAACTCGCGTGGCAGCGCGAGTCGATCTGGCGTTTGCCGCAATGGCGCGGCACTTTCATATTCGCCGACGCAGGCGTTGCCCCCGGCGACCCCGACACGATTCCCGCGAGCGTTTTGCAACGCGCCGTGTTGAGCGCACGTTCGCGCAGCGGCGGCGAACGGATGCGCACGAGCGAAGCGCGCAATGCGCCGAGCCGCACGCTGAAAAACCTGTTCCAGGAGCGCGGCATTCCCGCGTGGAAGCGCGACGTGCCGCTGCTTTACATCGGCGACGATCTGCTGTTCGTGCCCCTGCTCGGCGTCAATCGCGCAGCCTTGCCGGAACAGGTCGACGAGGGCGATTCGCACGTCAAGATCATCTGGCGCGAGGATCTGTTGATCGCCTGACCGGCCGGTCGGACACCCGGATTATCCGGGCAGTGAATCCGGAAATAGGGCACAAATCCGCATGAAACAGGCCTTTGCAGCTCTTATTCAGCGCATTCCGATGGCCTTTCCGGCTTGTCTTTTTGCCCTCGATCGGGTACGTTAACTTGTTTGCCCGACCCGATTTCGCCGTCGCTGTCGTCGGTTTTCGATCGTGATCCGTCGTTTCCGGTAAGCCATCAGCGATCATTCCCGGGCAAATCCGCGCGTGCTGCACGCGTGCTGCATTTACGCCGCCACACACTCTGCCGCCGTTCACAAGACGTTGCGCTCCTGTGCTTTTGTGCGGTCGTCTCCAGCGCGCCAGCGCGGTTTCTCCTCCAGTTCAGAACGACAATGGCACTCATCGTACACAAATACGGCGGCACCTCGATGGGCTCGGTCGAGCGCATCAAGAACGTCGCCAAGCGCGTCGCGAAATGGCACAAGGCAGGCCACAAGATGGTCGTCGTGCCGTCGGCGATGTCCGGCGAAACCAACCGCTTGCTCGGTCTCGCGAAAGAAATCACGAGTCAGCCGAGCCCGCGCGAACTCGACATGATCGCCGCCACGGGCGAGCAGGTCAGCTCGGGACTGCTCGCCATCGCGCTGCAGGAAGCCGGCGTCGAGGCGGTCAGCTACGCGGGCTGGCAAGTGCCGGTCAAAACGGATAGCGCGTTCACGAAAGCGCGCATCAGCGAAATCGACGGCGAGCGCGTGCTGCGCGATCTCGACGCGGGCAAGGTGGTGGTGATCACGGGCTTCCAGGGTATCGATCCTGACGGCCACATCACCACGCTCGGCCGCGGCGGTTCGGATACGTCGGCAGTTGCGGTCGCGGCTGCGTTGAAGGCCGATGAATGCCTGATTTACACGGACGTCGACGGAGTCTACACAACCGACCCGCGCGTGGTGGAAGAAGCGCGCCGGCTCGATCGCGTGACGTTCGAAGAAATGCTGGAAATGGCAAGCCTGGGTTCGAAGGTGCTGCAGATCCGCTCGGTGGAATTCGCCGGCAAATATCAGGTGAAGACGCGTGTGTTGTCGAGCCTGACCGATCCGCTGATACCGCTCGACGCTGAAATGAAGTCGGGCACCCTGATTACTTTTGAAGAAGACGAGACCATGGAAAAAGCAGTCATCTCGGGCATCGCGTTTCAGCGCGACGAAGCTCGCATCGCCGTGATGGGTGTGCCCGACAAGCCGGGCATCGCGTATCAGATTCTCGGCCCGGTGGCGGACGCGAATATCGACGTCGACATGATCATCCAGAACCAGAGCGTCGAAGGCAAAACGGCGTTCACGTTCACAGTCGGCCGTGGCGACTATCAGCGCGCCATGGACATCCTCACGACCCAGGTGAAGGGCCACGTGCAGGCCGAGCAGGTGCTGGGCGATCCGAAGGTGTCGAAGGTCTCGGTGGTCGGCGTCGGCATGCGTTCGCACGTGGGTATTGCGAGCACGATGTTCCGCACGCTGTCGGAAGAGGGCATCAACATCCAGATGATCTCGACCTCCGAAATCAAGATCTCGGTGCTGATCGACGAGAAGTACATGGAACTCGCCGTGCGCGCGCTGCATAAAGCGTTCGAACTGGATCAAGCGTAATTTGCTTCGGACAACGGGGTGGACAAGAGTGCTCCGTTTGTTTTGCGTGGCCGAGGTGAATAAATTGCGCCGTCGGTGACGAAACTGGCACAAAAAATGTTCGCCAGACATTGACCTTCGCGGTTCGGCCCGCTATTATCTTGGCTTCGTCGCGCTGACTCCCTGCGCGACCGAAAGTTTGGGAGACGTGGCCGAGAGGTCGAAGGCACTCCCCTGCTAAGGGAGCATCTGGGCCAAAACCTGGATCGAGGGTTCGAATCCCTCCGTCTCCGCCAGCAATGGCGGCAAACCCCGCAGAGTTTAGGCTCTGCGGGGTTTTGTTTTTTGCGGCGTTGCAGTTCGAGTGGATTGGTATGGCGACGGCCTGATATCGCTCAATCGCATTCGTGACCGTATGTGCGATCACGCATGCAATTCGGTCCTCCGAGCTGACGTTTAGCTCAGCTTGTAAATCTCGACTGCCGTGTCGTGCAGCAGTCTTCGCTGCTCCGAAATACTGAACTCCGCGATCACCTCGAAGTAGGCACGATAGAGCTGTTCAAAACTGCAAGCCAGCTTGCTGATCGGCATATGACTCGCAAACATGCAGCGCTCGGGCCCAAAGATCTCGATGGTTTGCAATATCCAGGGCCGAACCTGAGCGACCGTCCAATGAATGCCGAAGATGCATTCCAGCCCGAAAATTTTCACAGCCACATTGGGGCACGCGCCGACCATCGTCATTCCACGTCGCCACGCCGCCTGGCCTTCGCTGGTCAGATCGAGCGGCCAGCCCATCACGGGCAGCACGAACTGAACGTCTGGAAACGCGGTCGCGAGCGACGCAAGTTCGGGAAGTTGCGGCGCGAATATTTCGATTTCGCAAATCAGGTTGCGTCCTCGCAGCGCAGCGAGTCCGCGTCGCCATGCCGCGTCCGACATGAGGTCCGGCGCCGGAGCATAGCGAAGCAGGGGGTTCGCGGGGTGCCAACCCAGATGCTGGCGAACGCAACGGATCCGGTTCGCTGATGCATACGCGTCCAACGTGCCCGGCAAATCGGGACTCGAAAAGTCGACCAAAGCGATGAGGCCGTCCGGGCGTCCTGTGGCGTTCGCAAGCTCCTGCGCCCAGCATGCCTCGCCCACCGGATCGGTGGAAATGAATTCCGCCCAGACTGTGCCGACGACATTCAACGCGCTCGTGTCGCGTGCGTAGTCGTCGGGTAAGTAGATGCGGGGGAGCGCGCTGTAGTCGCCGACGAGGGCTTCGAAGCCTTCGCTGCGCGTCGCGAACACGGGGTAATGGAAGCGCCGGGCGTCGTAGAAGTGTTGGTGACAGTCAAGGATCGGCAGGGCGGCGCAGTCCATCGTCCAGGTCTCCGTACGCGAGAGCCAGCACTGAAGCGCAGTGCTTGTCCGGCGAGGTTAGCACGAGTCGGTTCGGCATCCTGTGAGGAGACAGATGGCTGGTTGTCGTCGGCTTGCTGTTGGCGTG
This sequence comes from Paraburkholderia sediminicola, assembly GCF_046027355.1. GTDB lineage: Bacteria > Pseudomonadota > Gammaproteobacteria > Burkholderiales > Burkholderiaceae > Paraburkholderia > Paraburkholderia sediminicola_B. Next base: position 313,761 of record NZ_JAQQEK010000009.1, read on the forward strand.
TTGAGAAGGGTCGAACGACGTCTCAACGGCCGGTTTCGTCGGATCATCGAACGCGGGCTAGCTCGAACCCGCGAAGTCCCTCGGCGTGCTCATGCAGCCGATTCCGTTCGCGGGTCTGCCGTTCATTCATCACCGCTCCCGGCGCGCTCAAAACGCGTGCCGCAACCCCACCATCCCGACAAACTGCGAAGGCCCCGACGACGGCGTCGTATTCTGCGAGTCGCCGACCACCGCCACCGCATCGGTAATGCTCGTGGCGCCGCCCGCCGCGATCAGCGTCTTGCCGCGTGCAAGCTGATACGCCTCCAGCGCATACAACGTAGTGCGCGTAGAGAGGTTATAAGTCTGCTCCAGCGAAATCTGGTGATAGCGCGCCGGATCGCTCACGCCATTCGCCTTGCTCGCGCGCGTATAGCTATACCCTGCGCCGACGATCACAGCCGGTGTGATCCGATACGTCGAAATCACGCCGTACGTGTTGAACACGGCTTCGCTGGCGAACAGCGAACCGGAGCCCGGCGCGTATTGCACGTTCGAGTAGTTGATGCCGACCATCAGGTCCTGCAAGTTATAGCGCGCTGCCGCGGCGAACAGTTGCGCGCTGCGTGCCGTCGCATAGCCGCTATTCACCGGCGAGTTGATGGCGAAGCTGCCGAGCGCCGCACTCGTCGCAATGTCTTTCAGCTTCACGTAGCCCGCCGCGACCGCGAACGGCTTGTAGTCGTAGCGAAACGCCGCGCTGAAATCGCTGCCGTTGGCTACGCTGCCCGGCACACCGCCCAGGCCGTATTGCGCGCTAAATTGCAGGCCCGCGACGTTCGGCGACAGATAGGTAACCGAATTGTTGAAGCGCAACGTGGTGTCGAGCGCGTCGACATCGCCTGGGTGCGCGCCGGTCGCGCCGGTCAGCACGCCCGTCGGCCCGAGCGCGCCGACCATCTGGAAGTAGGGCGTGTATTGACGGCCGAGCGTGACGGTCCCGTACCGGTCGTTGCTGAGTCCGACGTACGCCTGCCGATTGAACAGAAAGCCCGCGCTGCTCTGCGCGCCCGTCAGCGAGTTGAAGCCGCTCTCGAGCCGGAAAATCGCCTTCGTGCCGCCGCCGATGTCTTCCGAACCGAGCAGGCCGAACTTGCTCGCCTGCAGGTTGCCCTGGCTCATGTAGAAGTTGGCGTGGCCACGCTGATTGCTGACGTAGGTGAACGCGTTATCGACGACACCGTACAACGTGACGCTGCTTTGCGCCGCCGCGCTGCTCGACAGTGCGGCGCCCGCGAACGGCAGGCACGAGAGGACGAGTGCGCGCGTACGCGCACGCTTGAATGAGTTCATCGCTTGCGGGTCTCCGGATTGGATTGTCGGCCTGAGAGCATCAGGCCGGTGATACGGGCTTGTTCAGTGGGCCATGGAAATCGTCAGGCATCGCCAGCCGTCGGCGGTGTGGTCGGCCGCGAGCGCGCCGCCGGTGCATTCGACCGCGCGCGCTTCGTCCATCGGCACGAGGATCCGGACTTCGAGCTGCGGCTGTGGCATCCAGCCTTCGCGTTCGACTGAGATACGCAAGGTGCTCGCGTCGCCGGTAAGCGTGATGTGCCAGCGGCCCTGCGCGCCTTCGCGCCAGGCTTCGCTCTCGCCGTCGTCTTCGACGCAGCCGCCGCGCGTGATGCCCTCGCCGGCATACGGCACGGCGACGAACGCGCGTTCGTCAGCGGGGCGGCCGAAGTGTTGTTCGGCCACGTTCAATGGAATGACGCTGCCTTCGCGCAGCAGGATCACCGGTTGCTCGAACGGCGCGGGCAGGGTCACGCTCTGGCCGCCGTCGAACGTTTGGCCGCTCCAGTACGACACCCAACGCGTGCCGGACGGCAGATACACGTCACGCGTCGACTGGCCCGCGTCGACCACCGGGGCGACCAGCATTGAGGAGCCGAGCATCATGTCGTCGCCATCGACGAGACAGCGCGGGTCGTGTGGAAACTCCGCGAACATCGGCCGCAGGACGGGCTCGTAGGCGCTGTGCGATTGCCATAGCAACTCGTACAGGTAAGGAATGAAGCGGTAGCGCAGTTTGATCAGATCGGCCACCTGTTGCGTGACTTCCGGGTACATCCACGGTTCGTTGACGGTGCCGTCGTCGTTCCATGAGTGAATGCTGAAGCGCGGCAGGAAGATGCCGAATGCGACCCAGCGCGCGAACAGTTCCGGGCCCGGCGCCGGACCGGAAAATCCGCCGATGTCGTGACCGCTGTTCGAGATGCCGGACATGGCGAGGCCGAGACCCATCTTCAGATTGAAACGCAGCGTTTCCCATGACGTGTAGTTGTCGCCGGACCATGTCTGCACATAGCGATGCATGCCGACGCCGCCGGAACGCGAGACGAGAAAGGGGCGCCGCTCGGGCGCGTACTCGCGCTGCGCGTCGTGCGACGCACGCATCATCAACTGCGTTTGCAGCACCTTGGCCTCGCGCGCCGCATACGCCGTGCCGAAGCCGCGCGCGATCGCGTCGGGCGACCAGATCTCGAATTCGTTGTTGTCGTTCCACGTGGCCGCGATGCCGTGTTCCAGCAGGCTGTCTTTCACACGCGCCTTCCACCAGTCGATGGTGTCGGGATTGGTGAAATCCAGATACGCGCCGACTTCGTCCCAGAACTGCACCCAGGCGGGGTTGCCGTCGCGCGACTCGATCAGCAGGCCGGCTCGCGCAGCTTCTTCGAATGCGGGATGGTCTTGCAGCAGGCAGGGTTTGATGTTCGCGCACAGACGCACGCCGTGGTCGAGATAACTTCGCACGAAGCCGTCGATATCCGGAAACTTCTCGTGGTTCCAGTTGAACACGTAGCGCTTCGCGCCGATCGACGTATAGCCCGATGACAGATGGAACGAATCGCACAGCACGTCGTGTTCGTTGCATCGCTCGATGAATTCGCCCATGCGTTGCTGCGCATCGGGCGCGTCGGTGTAGCTCATCGTCGAGCCGGAATAGCCCAGTCCCCACTTCGGCATCCAGGCCGGCCGTCCGGTCAGCCACGTAAACCGCCGCACCGCTTGCAACGGCGTGCCTGCCGACGCAATGAAGTAATAGTCGAGATCGCCATGCTCGGCGACGAAGTGGCGATAGTGGCCGTGATAGTTGTCCAGCTCGCGACCCATGTCGAAGCGGCAATCGGCGAGCGTGTCGTAGAAGAGTCCGAAGCCCGTCGACGTTTGCGGCTGCCACGTCAAGTAGAACGGAATGTGCTTGTAGAGCGGATCGGTCGTGCGCGCGCTGTAGCCCATTGCGTCGATATTGCGCATCTCGTAGCTTTGATCCGCGCGATCCAGCGAACCGGCGCGCTCGCCGAGGCCCACATACATTTCGTCCCGGCGCCGCTCGATGTAGTGATACACGCGCTCGTCCCACCAGCCGAAGTTATACGGCTGCGTCTTGCGATCGCTCATCACGCGATGCCACGCGTCGTGGTGCAGGATGTCCCACGCGCAGAAGCCGCCGTCGAGTGTGACCGTCAAGCGGATGCGTGCCGTTTCGATCACGACGTGTCCGGCGTCGCTCGACAAGTCGAACGGCGGCGGCGTGAAGCCGCTCAGGTCGCGCCGCTCGCGCCCTTCGAGCGCCACATCGTCCTCGCCCGGCGCGATGGACCAGGTGCGCGGTCCATGCAGTTCGCCGTCAGGCAGCACGAGCACGCGGATGATGTCCTCGGCGAGCACGAACAGTTCGATCCGACAGTGCGCCTGCGCGGTCAGAGCGATGTGGTTGCCGGTCTGCGACGACAACGAAAAGCGAGGCGGGTGCTTCAGATTCGTCAGTGAATACATGATGTGTCTTCGATTCGAGTGAGGTCACGCAGCAGGGCGGGCGCTGCTATCGGTTTGATGCGGACGCGCGTCGCGGGTCACGCCGCGCATCAGGATGATCAGCAGCGTGGCGCCGATCAGATCGAAAGCGCCGAGGGCGCCGAATAACGGTGTGTAGCCGATCGAATCGGCGAGCGCGCCCACCAGCAGCGAAAAGCCGAGGCCGCCGATCCACGCGGACATGCCCGCAAAGCCGGCGACGGTGCCGACTTCGCTGGGATCGAACACGTCGGCGGCGAGCGTATTCACGAGCGCTGAGATCATCTGATGCGCGAAGCCGCCCACGCAGAAAAGCGCAATGGCCTGATACGGCGACGCGACGAGTCCGATGCACGCCGGTCCGAGCATCATCAAGGCGCCGAGCACGACGCCTGCGATGCGCGACCAGATGAGTGGCACGCGCAGATGCTTCATCAGGAAGGGCGACAGATAGCCGCCGAACAACCCGCCCAGGTCGGCGGCGAGGAAGGGCAGCCACGCGAACATCGCGATCTGTTTCAGATCCATATGACGCTGCGTGGCGAGATACAACGGAATCCAGAAGCTGAACGTTTGCCACGCCGGCTCCGCGAAAAAGCGCGCTTGTGCGATTGCCCAGAAGCGGCGCGTGCGGAGGACTTCGCGAATGCTGCGCCGCTGCGGCGCGCCCGGCGTTTGCCCGCTGACGATCGTCTCGCGCTCCGCCTCGCTGATGCGGGCGTGCTCAGTCGGCGAGCGGTACAGCAGATACCAGGCGGCAGCCCAGATGAAGCCGAGCGCGCCGGTCACGGCAAAGGCGCTTTGCCAGCCGTACCGCAATGAGAGGAACACGACGAGCGGAGGCGCGAGCAGCGAACCGAGCGACGTGCCCGCGTTGAAGTAGCCCACCGCGACGGATTTCTCGCGATTGGGAAACCATTCGGCGACCACCTTCATGCCGGCCGGTATGGCGACGGCCTCGGTCAAGCCCATGAGTCCGCGCAGGGCCGCGAGCGAGAACCAGCCGCTCGCGAAACCGTGCAGGACGCCTGTCAGCGACCACAGGCACGCGAACAGCGCAAAGCCGAGCCGCAAACCGATCAGATCGATGATCAGCCCGCAGATGGGCTGCATGATCGTGTAGCCGACCTGAAAAGCGCCGACCACATACGAGTATTGCTGCGTGCTCATGTGCAGCAGCTTCATCAACTCCGGCGCCATCACGCCGAGCGCGTTGCGCGACAGATAGTTGACGATCGTCCCGAGACACACGAGCGCGATGATCCACCAGCGCAAACCAATGATTGTTTTCAAAATCTGTCTCCGTACGCGAAGTGTCCGCTGGCTGGCCGTCGGGAAAGCGGGCATGCGCGAATTCGAACATTTATCTTCGGTTAGTGTCAGTCATCGTATCACTGATGTGTTTGTGAGACACCAGGGAAAACCATTGGATGTATTCGATTTTTGGCCGAATAAACAACGAAATTTGGCGTTTAGACGATGCGTGTGCGACTAGAGGTCGGACGACATGTCACTTGTAGATTTTCGTAAATATGTTCTTTCGAACATCAAATGTTCGTTTCGCGTGCGCGACGCAAATGGCGGATGGCTGTGTGAGTCCGCTGCGGCGACGACGTGCTCATTGCCTTTAACGCGCCTCGCCGTATGAGCCGGATCGACTGGCGCCTCGAAGCTGGCCGCATTCAATACAACCTAAATCGCGCGGGAGCGTTTCTGTGCCGAGGCAGGGCAGAGGCATGAAGAAATAATGCTTCGATATCCTACGGATGCTGTCCGCGCTGGAAATGCCAAATGCCATGCGTGCCCGGCCGTGCATATCGCCGTCGGACGAATTCTCCGCTGCGTGAACCCGTGGCGAGCAGAGCCGCCTCGCATCGCGCCGCTCCGATTACAACGCCAGCGCTTCTTCACCAAAACCATGTCCGATGTAACGAGACGTAACCGGCCGGCCATGCACGCGATGTTATGCATCAGTTATTACAAAGTTGAAATACGCGGAGCGGCGCCTTGCGCTATATTTCCGCCAACAACACATTCTTCAAAAAGGGTGATCGATGAAGTCCGCTCGTCTTGTTCCACTTTTGATCGGGGTTTTCGCGCTGGGTGCGTCGGGCGCCGCAATGGCCGGCGGTGTCAACATCGGTGTCAACATCGGCATTCCCGCGCCGGTCTACGTCGCACCGGCGCCGGTCTATGCACCGCCGCCGCCTCCTCCGCCGCCGGTCGTCTATCAACCGGCGCCCGTGTACTACGGCGGCCCGGCGATCGTGATCGGCTGGCACGGCGACCGCTACTGGGACGGCCGCCGCTACTGGGCGCGCGATGACTGGTATCGCCATCATCCTCCGGGCCATTACAACTACGGCCGCGACCATTACGACAATCATCGCGGCTGGCATTAAGCGTCCAGACCGCGGTCGATCGAATCGCGAAGTCAAAGAAAAACCGCCCGAAAAGGGCGGTTTTTCATTGGGCTTCTGCAATAGGCCCGCTAAACGCAGCGGCGCGCACAAAGCGCCGCGCGCTCACTCGGAACGCTCGTCGTTCACTCCGTCACTGTGGCCATGCCGCCGACCACCGCGCTAAAGCCGCTATCGACGTGCACGATTTCCGCCGTCACGCCGGCCGCCAGATCCGACAGCAGGAACGCCGCCGTATTGCCGACCTGTTCGATCGTCACGTTGCGCTTGAGCGGCGCGTTCTGTTCGACGAACTCGAGAATCTTGCCGAAGCCCTTGATGCCGCTCGCGGCCAGCGTCTTGATCGGGCCCGCCGAAATGCCGTTGACGCGCACGCCTTTCGCGCCGAGCGAGACCGCCAGATAACGCACGCTGGCTTCGAGCGAAGCCTTGGCGAGACCCATGGTGTTGTAATTCGGAATCGCGCGTTCGGCGCCGAGATAGCTCAGCGTGAGCAACGACGCGTCCGGCGTGAACATGGATTGCGCGGCCTTGGCGAGCGCGGGGAAGCTGTACGCGGAGATGTCGTGCGCGATGCGGAAATTTTCGCGCGTCATGCCGTCGAGAAAATCACCGGCAATCGCTTCGCGAGGCGCAAAGCCGATCGAGTGAACGAGACCGTCGAGGCCGTTCCAGTGTTGCTTGAGCGAGACGAAGAGGGCGTCGATCTGCGCGTCGTCGGCGACGTCGCAGGGGAACACAAGGTCGCTGCCGAACTCGCTGGCGAACTCGGTGATGCGGTCCTTGAAGCGCTCGCCGACATAGGTGAACGCCAGCTCGGCGCCTTCGCGCTTGCAGGCTTGCGCGATGCCGTAGGCAATCGAACGGTTCGACAGCAGGCCGGTCAGCAGGATACGTTTACCAGCGAGGAAGCCCATGAAATCTCCTGATCGGATCGGCGCGCCGCGCACGTCGACACTGTGCGCAACGGACGTGCGGATCGCGCGGGTTTATTGGGTAGAATTCTCTCACACTGCAATTGCCCACTGACCAACAAGGCCCCTATGACAACTGGTTCGCGACGGGTTTCAACGCCTCGTGCACTCCGGTGCAGCGTGATTCACAGACCCTCGCGTGCCGGCCTCGCGATTGCGCCACGTTCATGGCGCGCCGCTTGCGCCGCGATGATGTGCGGCGTGCTGGCCGTGGCTGGTCTTCTCGTGGCGCCGCGGGCGCATGCGGTCTATGCGATCGCGCAATACGGGGCACCGAAATATCCGGCGGATTTCAAGCATTTCGACTACGTCAATCCGGACGCGCCGAAGGGCGGCACGCTGGTGCTGGCCAATCCGAGTCGCCTGACCAGCTTCGACAAATTCAATCCGTTCACGCTGCGCGGCAATACGGCGCCGGGTGTGGACCTGATGTTCGAAAGCCTCACCGTCGGCAGCAGCGATGAAGTGGCGTCCGCTTACGGGCTGCTCGCCGACGACATCAACATCGCCCCGGATGGCCTGTCGGTGACCTTCCACATTAATCCGCGAGCACGGTTTTCGAACGGCGATCCGGTCACCGCCGACGACGTCAAGTTCTCGCTCGACACGCTGAAAAGCCCGCAGGCCGCGCCGCAATTCGCATCGATCTTCGGCGAGATCACGCGCGCGGTGGTGATCGATCCGCACACGATCCGCTTCGAGTTTCACCAGCGCAATCGCGAGTTGCCGTTGCTCGCGGGCGGCATACCGGTGTTCTCGCGCAAGTGGGGAATGAAGCCGGACGGCAGCCGCATCCCGTTCGACCAGCTCGCGTTCGAAAAGCCGATCGGCAGCGGGCCTTATCTGATCGAGCAATACGACAACGGCCGCACGATTACGTACCGACGCGACCCGAATTACTGGGGCGCGGCGCTGCCGGTGCGCGTCGGCATGAATAACTTCGATCGCGTCGTCTACAAGCTGTATTCGGATAGCACGGCACGGCTGGAAGCATTCAAGGCCGGCGAGTACGACGCACTGGTCGAATACGTCGCGCGCAACTGGGTGCGGCGTGACGTCGGCAAGAAATTCGATAGCGGCGAGCTGATCAAACAGGTGTTTCCGCAACATAACGGCACCGGCATGCAGGGCTTCATGCTGAACACGCGGCGGCCGCTGTTTCAGGACGTGCGCGTGCGCAAGGCGCTCGATCTCGCGCTCGACTTTCAGTGGCTCAATCGGCAGTTGTTCTTCAATCAGTACACACGTATCGACAGTTTCTTCGCCAACACCGATTTGCAGGCGAAGGGTCTGCCTTCGCCGGGTGAATTGGCCTTGCTCGAACCGTGGCGCGCGAAGCTCGACCCGGCGGTGTTCGGTCCGCCGCCGAAGCAGCCGGACACCGACCCGCCCGGCTCGCTGCGCGCCAATCTGCTGGAGGCGCGCGCGCTCTTGCAGCAGGCCGGTTGGACCTACCGCGACGGCGCATTGCGCAACGCCAAGGGTGAGCCGTTCCGCTTCGAGATTCTCGACGACTCCGGCTCGTCGGCGCAGATGGAGCCGATCGTCGCGACCTTCATCCGCAATCTGCAGAAGCTGGGCATCCAGGCCACGTTTCGCGTGTCGGATTTCGCGGTCTATCAAAAGCGTCTGGACGCATTCGATTTCGACACCACTACTATCCGCATGCCTGACGTGCAGGTGCCCGGCTCCGAGCAGATCGAACGATTCGGCAGCAAGGCCGCCGATACGCAGGGTTCCGATAACATGATCGGGCTGAAGTCGCCCGTAGTGGATGCGATCCTAAGTGCGCTCGTGCATGCGCAAACGCGCGAGCAACTGGTCGACGCCACCCACGCGCTCGACCGTGTGCTGATGCATGGCTACTATGTCGTGCCGCACTGGTACAGCGCGACGCATCGCGTGGCGTTCAAGCGCGGCCTTGCGTGGCCAAAAACGCTGCCCCTGTACTATTCAGCGGAAGGCTGGATCACGTCGATGTGGTGGTTCGCGCAACCACCATCGCAATCACAGCCGCAAGCGCAACCTTAACCGCGCTAACGCGTCATTCATTCGGAAACGCCGCCATGTGGAGCTACATCCTCAAACGCCTGCTGCTGATGATCCCGACCTTGCTCGGCGTGCTGACGCTGACCTTCGCCGTGATCCAGTTCGTTCCCGGTGGCCCGGTCGAGCAGATGCAGCACGAGTTGCGCAAAGGCGCGGAGGGCGGCGCGCCGTTCGGTCTGCGCGCGCATACCGGCGTCGACGCGCAGCAGATCGCGCAGCTCAAAGCGCTATACGGCTTCGACAAACCGCCGCTCGAACGCTACGTGCTGATGCTCAAGCGCTTCTCGACGTTCGATCTCGGCCAGAGTTATTTCCGCCATCAAAGCGTGTGGTCGCTGATCGTTTCCAAGCTGCCGGTGTCGATCAGCATCGGCTTATGGACGTTCTTTCTGACGTATCTGATATCGGTGCCGCTCGGCATTGCGAAGGCGATACGCAACGGCTCGCGCTTCGATGTCGCGACGAGCCTCGTCGTGCTGTTCGGCTACGCGATTCCGGGCTTCGTGCTGGGCGTGTTGCTGCTCGTGCTGTTCGGCGGCGGCACGTTCCTGCAACTGTTTCCGCTGCGCAATCTCACTTCGGACAACTGGGCGCAACTGAGTGTGGTCGGCAAGGTTCTCGACTATCTGTGGCATATCGCGTTGCCGATCACGGCCTCGGTCGTGGGCAGTTTCGCGGTCGTCACCATGTTGACGAAAAACGCTTTTCTCGATGAGATCCGCAAGCAATACGTGCTGACCGCGCGCGCCAAAGGATTGTCCGAAAAGCGCGTGCTGTGGAAGCACGTGTTCCGCAATGCGCTGTTGCCGCTGATCGTCGGTTTCCCGGCCGCGTTTATCGGCGCGTTCTTTACCGGCAGTCTGCTGATAGAGACGCTGTTTTCGCTCGACGGCCTCGGGCTGCTGTCGTACGAATCGGTGGTGCGGCGCGATTACCCGGTCGTGCTTGGCACGCTGTATCTGTTCACGCTGATCGGGCTCGCGACCAAGCTGATCTCCGATCTTTGCTATGTGTGGGTCGATCCCCGCATCCAATTCGAACAACTGGAGCGCTGATGAATCGAGCCCGTCTTTCCGCCGACGCGTCGGCGCGCACCGAACCGGCGCGCGCGTTCGTTTCGCCTTCGCCCGCGCGCCGTGTGTGGCAGCGTTTTCGCCAGCAGCGTCTGGGCTACTGGAGCCTGATCGTGTTCGTCGTGGCATTCGCGGCGAGTCTGGCCGGCCCGCTGTGGTCGAACGACAAGCCGCTCGTGGTGCGCTACGACGGCAGCCTGTATTTCCCGATGTTCAAGACCTACGCCGAGACCACCTTCGGCGGCGATTTCCCGACGCCGGCCGATTATCTCGATCCGTATATCAAGCATCGTTTCGACGCACCGGGCAATTTCGCGCTGTATCCGCCGAATCGTTACTACTACGACACGCTGAATTACTTTTCGAAGGCGCCGAATCCGGCGCCGCCGTCGCGCGACAACTGGCTCGGCACCGACGACCGCGGCCGCGACCTGTTCGCGCGATTGCTCTATGGCTTCCGGGTGTCGGTGGAATTCGGGCTGGTGCTGACGCTGATCGGCACCATACTCGGGATCGCGGCGGGCGCCGTGCAAGGTTATTTCGGAGGACGTACCGATATCATCGGGCAGCGTTTGATCGAAATCTGGAGCGCCATGCCGGAGCTCTATCTGCTGATCATCTTTTCGTCGATCTTCGAGCCGGGCTTCATTCTTCTGATCGTGCTGCTCTCGCTGTTCGGCTGGATCGGCCTGTCCGATTACGTGCGCGCCGAATTCTTGCGCAATCGCCACCAGGACTACGTGCGAGCGGCACGCGCGATGGGGCTGTCGAACTGGCAGATCATGTGGCGGCATGTGCTGCCCAATAGCCTCACGCCGGTGATCACGTTCCTGCCATTTCGGATGAGCGGCGCCATTCTCGCGCTGACGAGTCTCGACTTTCTCGGCCTCGGCGTGCCGTCGCCGACGCCGAGCCTCGGTGAGTTGCTCGCGCAAGGCAAGGCGAATCTCGACGCGTGGTGGATTTCGCTGTCCACCTTCGGCGTGCTGGTGGCGATGCTGTTGCTGCTGACCTTCATGGGCGACGCGCTGCGCAACGCGCTCGATACCCGTATCTCCGATGCCATGCGCGCCGGAGGCAATCAATGAGCGCGAACCTGCAAAATAACGCGACGCTGCCGCTGCTCGAACTGGACCATCTGCATGTGCGTTTCGGCGACACCGTCGCGGTCAGCGACGTCACGCTCGCGATCCAGCGCGGCGAGCGGGTGGCGCTGGTCGGTGAATCGGGTTCGGGCAAGAGCGTGACCGCGCTGTCGATCCTGCGTCTGTTGAGCGACGCGCAGGTGAGCGGCTCGATCCGTTTCGACGGCGAGGACCTGCTCGGCAAAACCGAGCGCGAGATGCGCGGCTTGCGCGGCTCGGACATCGCGATGATTTTTCAGGAGCCGATGACCGCGCTCAATCCGCTCTATACGGTCGGCGATCAGATCGCGGAAACCATCGTCGTACATGACGGCGTGACGGCGAATGAGGCGCGCAAGCGCGCCGTGGCGCTGCTGGGGCGCACCGGTATCGCCGAGCCGGGCAAGCGCGTGAACAGCTATCCGCATCAGCTGTCGGGCGGCCAGCGTCAGCGCGCGATGATCGCGATGGCGCTGGCGTGCCGTCCGCGTCTCCTGCTCGCCGACGAGCCGACCACGGCGCTCGACGTGACGATCCGCGCGCAGATCGTCGATCTGCTGCTGGAGTTGCAACGCGACGAAGCGGAAAAACGCGGCATGGCCGTGCTGCTGATCACGCATGACCTGAACCTGGTACGCCATTTCGCGCAACGCATCGCGGTGATGGAGAAGGGCGTTCTGGTGGAGAGCGGGCCGGTCGAGCAGGTGTTCGAGTCGCCGCAGCATCCGTACACGCAACGTCTGCTGGCGAGCCGCCCGGAACGCACGGTGGTGCCGGTTCTGCCGATTTCGCCGGTGCTGCTCGAAGCGCGCGGGATCTCGGTCGATTTCAAAACAAAGCTGCCGGGATTCAGCGGCTGGTTTCGCTCGGGGCGGTTTCGCGCCGTCGCGGACGCGAACGTGTCCGTGCGCCAGGGCGAGACGCTGGGGATCGTCGGCGAATCGGGTTCGGGCAAATCCACGCTGGCGATGGCCTTGCTCGGCCTGCAACGCACCGTGCACGGCGAGATCGAGTTTCAGGGCAGGGCGCTCGGCAGCTACCGCGGCGCCGAACAGACCGCCTTACGCTCGAACATGCAGGTTGTCTTCCAGGATCCGTTCAGTTCGCTTTCGCCGCGCCAGACCATCGAGCGGATCGTCGGCGAAGGGCTCGCGCTGCACCGGCCGGCCATGACGCCGCAAGCGCGCCGCGACAAGGTGATCTCGGTGCTGCGCGAAGTCGGCCTCGATCGCACGGTGCTGCAACGCTATCCGCACGAATTCTCCGGCGGGCAGCGTCAACGGATCGCGATTGCGCGGGCGCTGGTGCTGGAACCGCGCATTCTGATCCTGGACGAACCGACCAGCGCGCTCGATGTTTCCATTCAGCAGCAGGTGCTAAAACTGCTCGCGGGATTGCAACAGAAGTACAACCTCGGCTTCGTTTTCATCAGTCACGATCTGGCCGTGATCGGGGCGATGGCGCACCGTGTCGCAGTCATGCAAAACGGTTCGATCGTCGAAAGCGGCGAGGTTGAGGAGATTTTTGCGACACCCGCCCACCCCTATACCCGAAAGCTGCTGAAAGCAGCGCTGGACCTTTGATTTACGGCTTTTTCACCAATTGGGTGCGTGTCTCGATTGTATTTTTCTATTTGTTTTGACATGTGAATACTTACTGGCTAGTATCGACCAAACTTTTTTCCGTAGACCCCTGATTTTTAGGCAAAAAATACCGACCAATGCAGCACAGAAACCTAACCCAGGCTTGCACGCGCGTCGTCGCCGGGATGTTCATTGGCGTCTTGATGGCAGCAGCTCCCGGCGCGTTCGCCGACGAAGTAAGCAGTTTCAATCAGAATGCCTCATATTCGACCCTCAGCGGGTCGAATTCTTTGTCCGCTCCCACTTCGCAAGCAACCGCTCCCGCTAGCGACAGCGGCGCCAAATCGTTCCTCTCCGGCATGGCCGGCAAAGCGGGCGACGTGGTCGTCGGCGCGCTGAACATGATCGGCGTGCGTTACCGTTGGGGTGGCAACACTCCGGATTCGGGACTCGATTGCAGCGGCTTCGTGCGCTACGTGTTCCAGGACACGCTCGGCATGGCGCTGCCGCGCCGCGCCGAGGAAATGAGCCGCGTCGGTGAGAAGGTTCGCGTGAGCGATCTGAAGCCGGGCGATCTGGTGTTCTTCAACACCATGCGCCGCACGTTCTCGCACGTCGGCATCTATATCGGCGACAACAAGTTCGTGCATTCGCCTTCCACGGGCAGCACGATCCGTGTCGACGACATGGATGACGGCTACTGGGAAAAGCGCTTTACCGGTGCGCGCCGGATCGAGGCGTCGTATCAGGACGGCCAGGATCTCCGCAAGCGCGTAAACGCGGCAATCGGCGGCAATCAGTAAGAGATTGCGCCGGCGATTCCCGGCATAAAAAAGCCTGCTTCGAATGAAGCAGGCTTTTT
>NZ_JAQQEK010000090.1:0-2254 GCF_046027355.1 Paraburkholderia sediminicola
TCCGCGAAGCCGCCCTCGATTACCACGAGTTCCCCACCCCAGGGAAGATCGCGATCGCCCCGACCAAGCAGATGATCAACCAGCGCGACCTCGCGCTGGCGTACTCGCCTGGCGTCGCGTTCGCGTGCGAGGAAATCGTTGAAAACCCGTTGAACGCCGCGCGCTTCACCGCGCGCAGCAACCTCGTCGGCGTCGTCACGAACGGCACCGCGGTGCTGGGTCTTGGCAACATCGGGCCGCTCGCCTCGAAGCCGGTCATGGAAGGCAAGGCCGTCCTGTTCAAGAAGTTCGCCGGCATCGACGTGTTCGATATCGAGCTGAACGAGTCCGATCCGCACAAGCTGGTCGATGTGATCGCGGCGCTGGAGCCGACCTTCGGCGGCATCAACCTCGAGGACATCAAGGCGCCGGACTGCTTCATCGTCGAACGCGAATGCCGCAAGCGCATGAAGATTCCGGTCTTCCACGATGACCAGCACGGTACCGCGATCGTCGTCGCGGCGGCCATTACCAATGGTCTGAAGGTGGTCGGCAAGGACATCAAGGAGGTCAAGCTGGTGTCTTCGGGCGCGGGCGCGGCGGCGCTGGCCTGTCTGGACCTGCTGGTCGACATCGGCCTGCCGCTCGAAAACATTACGGTCACCGATCTCGCCGGCGTGGTCTACAAGGGCCGCGTCGAACTGATGGACCCGGACAAGGAGCGCTTCGCGCGTGAAACCGACGCCCGCACGCTGGCTGAGGCGATTGGCGGCGCGGACGTTTTCCTCGGTCTGTCGGCTGGTGGCGTGCTCAAGCAGGACATGGTCAAGCAGATGGCGGACAAGCCGCTGATTCTGGCGCTGGCCAACCCGACGCCGGAAATCCTGCCGGAACTGGCGCTGGAAGTGCGTCCGGACGCCGTGCTGTGCACGGGCCGCACCGACTACCCGAACCAGGTGAACAACGTGCTGGTGTTCCCGTTCCTGTTCCGCGGCGCGCTGGATGCGGGCGCGACCACGGTGACGCGGGAAATGGAAATCGCCGCGGTCAATGCGATCGCTGAACTCGCGCGCCAGGAACAAAGCGATATCGTCGCGACGGCGTATGGCATTCAGGATCTTTCATTCGGCCCGGAATACCTGATTCCGAAGCCGTTCGACCCGCGTCTGATTGTCAAGGTCGCACCGGCCGTCGCGAAGGCCGCGATGGATTCGGGCGTCGCCGAGCGTCCGATCGAGGACATGGAAGCCTACGAACAGCATCTGCAGCAGTTCGTGTATCACAGCGGCACGACCATGAAGCCGATTTTCCAGCTCGCGCGTGGTGTCGAGCCGGACAAGAAGCGCATTGTGTTCGCGGAAGGCGAAGAAGAGCGCGTGCTGCGCGCCATGCAGATCATCGTCGACGAAAAGCTGGCGAAGCCGATCCTGATCGGCCGTCCGGCTGTGATCGAGCAGCGCATTGCGCGCTACGGCCTGCGTCTGGTCGCGGGTCAGGACTACACGGTCGTGAACACCGACCACGACGAGCGCTATCGCGATTTCTGGCAGGAATATCACAAGATGATGTCGCGCAAGGGCATCAGCGCGCAGATGGCGAAGCTCGAAATGCGCCGCCGCACCACGCTGATCGGCGCGATGCTGGTCGAAAAGGGCGAAGCTGACGGCATGATCTGCGGCACGGTGTCGACCACGCATCGCCATCTACACTTCATCGATCAGGTGATCGGCAAGAAGGAAGGCGCGAAGGTCTACGCGGCGATGAATGCGCTGGTGTTGCCGAACCGCCAGATTTTCCTGGTCGATACGCACGTGAACGTCGACCCGACGCCGGAGCAACTGGCCGAAATCACGATCATGGCGGCTGAAGAAGTGCGCCGTTTCGGTATCGAGCCGAAGATCGCGCTGCTGTCGCATTCGAACTTCGGCACGAGCAACGCGCCGACCGCGCAGAAGATGCGCGACACGCTGGCGATCCTGCGCGAACGCGCGCCGGATCTGCACGTGGACGGCGAAATGCACGGCGACATCGCGCTCGACGCGAATCTGCGCCGCGAAGTGATGCCCGACTCGACGCTCGAAGGCGACGCGAACCTGCTGGTGCTGCCGAACATCGACGCGGCCAACATCTCGTACAACCTGCTGAAGACGGCCGCGGGCAACAACATCGCGATTGGTCCGATGCTGCTGGGCGCGGCCAAGCCGGTGCACGTGCTGACGGCGTCAGCGACGGTGCGCCGGATCGTCAACATGACGGCGCTGCTGGTGGCGGATGT
>NZ_JAQQEK010000091.1:0-2127 GCF_046027355.1 Paraburkholderia sediminicola
TGCCGAGCCGCACAACTACGCGGTGCGAGCCAACCTGATGTGGACCGCGACGCTGGCACTGAACGGCCTGATCGGCGCCGGCGTGCCGCAGGACTGGGCGACCCACATGCTCGGCCACGAGATCACGGCGCTGCACGGACTCGATCACGCACAGACGCTCGCCATCGTGCTGCCGGCCATGCTGAGCGTGCGCCGCGAGTCGAAACGCGGGAAGTTGCTGCAGTACGCCGAACGAGTCTGGAACATCACCGAGGGCAGCGAGGACGAGCGTATCAGTGCGGCGATCACGGCGACGCGTGTGTTCTTCGAACGCATGTCGGTGGGAACCCGCTTGCGCGACTACCAGATTGGCGGCCAGTCAATCGGCACGCTGATCGCGAAGCTCGAAGAGCACGGGATGACGGCATTGGGCGAACACGGCGACGTGACGCTCGACGTGAGCCGCAAGGTGTATCAGGTGGCCGTTTAAGCCCGAACCGGAGAGAGTTCTGCGATGAAGTTCACTAAATTCCTGCTCGCGTGCGCCGCCTTGGCCTCAGTTTCCGGCGCGGCGCTTGCCGACGACGGCACGCTTGCGCCTCGCCAGGTGCCCGCGCGGACCATTCCGGTGCCGACGGAAGTCAGCCCCCAATTGCAAAGGCTCATCGGGACGCCGCTGAACCCCGCCTGGAATGTCTTGTGGACGACGGGCGAGCAATGGAGAACGGCTGCCGACGCACAGGCCGCGAAGGTCATGCAAACGCTCCCGGCCATGCGCGAGCGTCTGGACGTGACGGTGCAGGCATCGACGATCAACGGCGTGAGGGTGCACATCGTGACGCCCAACCATATTCCGCCCGAACATCGCGACAAGGTGCTGATTCATATCCATGGCGGCTGCTACGAGCTTTATCCTGGAGAGTCGGGTACGGGAGAGGCCATCATCATGGCGGGTCTTGGACACTACAAGGTCATTTCGGTCGACTACCGCATGCCGCCCGAGGCTTATTTCCCCGCAGCGCTCGACGACGTCGAGAGTGTGTATAAGTCGGTGCTCCAGAGGAACGACCCAAAGAATGTGGGCGTTTTCGGGACCTCGGCCGGTGGCGCGCTCGTGCTCGAACTGATGCTGCGCGCGAGGCAGGAAGGGCTGAAAATGCCGGGTGCGATCGCACCAGGTACGCCGATGTCCGACCTGACGAAGACTGGCGACTCGTTCTACACGAATGAAAAGGTGGACAACGTCCTGGTGTCGCCCAATGGGTTCTGTCATGCCGCGGCAGTTGTCTACGCGCACGGTCATGATCTGAAGGACCCGCTGCTCTCACCCGTCTACGGAGATATGCATGGCTTTCCGCCGGCGATCCTGACCACAGGAACACGCGACTTGCTGCTCAGCAACACGGTCCGTGTACACCAGAAGCTTCAGCAGTCCGGCGTCGATGCACAACTCGAAGTTTTCGACGGAATGTCGCACGCTCAGTACCAGATGGATGATCGTGTGCCCGAGGACAAAGCGGCATTCGCAGAAATCACTCAATTCTTCGATAGGCACCTCGGCCGTTGATCCCCATTCGAGAGGCGCGCTTTTGCTCCTCTCGAATGGGATTGCGAGACCGATCTCAATAGGATTCCCGGGATCGCTCTCCTGGCGTCGTAGGACGGCTTCATTCCGGCGCGGAGGGTAACACTATCGACCTCCTGCTACGCGCCCATCGGGACAAGGCCGCAGCTGTTGGCGTTCACAATTGATGCTAGCCGTGTTCACAGGAGCGCTAGCGAGTTCAGTAACGCTGCTAGCGTAGCCGTCTGTTTCGTGGAAACCGAGGAGTTCGATAGCGCGATATTGCCCGGAGCGCTGCGCCGAAGTTGGCAGCTTTTCGAAAGATCGATGCTGGCACCGTTTCCAGCAGACTAAGATGCGCTTTGCAGTATTCAGCTGCCGGATCGAGCCATTCCCTCTTCCACCGTGGTGCCGAAACGTCGACTTCGTTGAGCACCAGACATCTGAAGCAACACGCAAGATAACGTTGGTCGGTTATCCACTCAGCCGGCGTTTGGATCGCTTCCAGTCTCCCGTCGCCCACACGAGCCAACTTCGATAGCCGATCGAGTGGCGGTCCAGAGACTCGAGGAAACAATATCGGC
>NZ_JAQQEK010000092.1:0-2068 GCF_046027355.1 Paraburkholderia sediminicola
ATGTGCACCTGACGGTGTTCCAGATCGACCAGATCAGGGATCAGTATTTGCAGGAGGCGCGCGCGGACTTCGATCCGGATCTCCTGGAGCAATAGCCTGCAGCGTTGGCGGAACGCTCACCGCAATAACAACCGCATCGGAGCCTCCTGCAGGGAGGCTCGTGCGTCAGACATAAACGCCTCTGTCAGACGGCCGGAAGCGTTTCTCATAGGCTTCCAGTGCGTTCGATCCACGGTATCCGTCAGCGGAACCCATGTTGACGGTATCGCGCGGTTAGATGTCGACACTCTTTCGCAGCAGAGCGTATGAGACCCGCCAGTGGCCTTCCGGATCATCAACGGCGAGAGACGCAGTTTTCGCGTTCAGCCGGACGATGATGCCGACTCTCTCGCTCAGATATTTGTCGGTGAAGCCAACGGTGTCGCCAATGAAGAATTCCTCTCGTTGTGCTCGCGGTGGCGGCGCAGGCGCGTATGTTGGGCCGCTCGCAGTGCCAGGGATAACCGCCGCATAGAGTATCGACCACGCTGACGGCTCTGGTTGTCCTGGATCACCGCCTGGGTTTGCCGCAGCTCCACCACCGTTCCGTGCGAAGGTGGTGCGAGCGGAATGCCCCCGATATAACTGACTTCCATTCCCAGATGCAGGCGTTGACGTGCTTTGAGAACACGTCGCGGGTCGTCCAGCATTTTGCCGATGGCGAGATAGAGGCGATACAACTCGGCACCGGCAGCGCCTCGGTTTGCCACTTTGATGTTAGGTGTGTGGTCTTTGATCCGCGACTCGATCGCATACAGTCGGGCGATCCATTGCAGCGCGTGCGCTGCAAGTCCGGGTTTGCTTTGCGCCTTCGCGATTTCGAAGAAGTGTCGACGGTAATGGGCCCAACATCCGACCTCGACGATGTCTCCGTTTTCGTAGAGTGCGCCATGTCCACTGTACGCGTCGGCCTACAGATAGCCTTTGTACTTCTGCAGGTACCGCAGCGGATGCGAACCGGAGCGCGACTCAGCGAACTCGAACACGACCGCTGGCGGGTGGTCAACCCAGATGCCGTTCTCTTCGCGCTGGCGTTGCTCTTCGGCAGCGGTGAAGGCTGGGCGTTTGCGATCACGATGGTCGGCTCGCCATCCTTCTTCGCCGCGTATTTGAAGCGGATATGCTCAATGACGGTGAGCCTGGACGGCTCGTAGTGCAGCGTCTCGCTGCGCTCCTCGCCGATACGCTCGAGCGAATCGAATGCGGCTTTCTGTTCGTCGTTCAGATCGTATTCAATGTGCGTGCGCGGCAGGTCCTTCGGCAGGGCCGGACGCCCCCTTGCG
This sequence comes from Paraburkholderia sediminicola, assembly GCF_046027355.1. Classification (GTDB taxonomy): domain Bacteria; phylum Pseudomonadota; class Gammaproteobacteria; order Burkholderiales; family Burkholderiaceae; genus Paraburkholderia; species Paraburkholderia sediminicola_B. The sequence continues at coordinate 1,323 of NZ_JAQQEK010000092.1, forward strand.
GGTGTGGCCCGCGACCGGAGCCTCGGCGGGCTCGGGCGGAACGGGTAACGCCGTGGTGGCATCGAACAGTCCGCCTGACCCGCCAGCCGCTCGGAACAGACGCCGAATCGGGCGCGGTTCGCCAGGGCAATCTGGTGCTGCAGCGTCTCCAGTTGCTCCCACAGCACGCATGCCAGCCGGTTCTGTTCGAGCGCGAAGGCTTGCAGCGCATCGGGCTCGACCGGCAGTTCCGCGACAGTGATGGCGGTGGGCAGCATGGCTATCATGATGCCCAACTCGCGCTACGTTTACAAGAGCCGGTAGCGGTGACTCTGCGCAGGCGGGAGCAGCATCACCTCACGCGCGTCACCGCGACGGCGCGATGCGACTCGCGCGCCGGGATCTCAATGCCTTCGAGCCATGCGCCGTGACCATCTCGCGCCAGAATGCTTCGCCTTGCCGGGAGCGCCGTGCGCCCGTCGGTAGGGCCTCTCCCGTTGTATCGTCCATCGCATTGCTCCGTCGTTACGATGGCAAAAACTTTCGCACTGCACGTACGCGCGTTCAAGACGGGATGCGCTGACGAATACTTTAATTTCTGACGCGCGAGCCTCCCTGCAGGAGGCTCCGATGCGGTTGTTATTGCGGTGAGTGTTCCGCCGACGCTCCGGGCTATTGCTCCAGGAGATCCGGATCGAAGTCCGCGAGCGCCTCCTGCAAATACTGATCCCTGATCTGGTCGATCTGGAACACCGTCAGGTGCACAC
>NZ_JAQQEK010000093.1:0-1860 GCF_046027355.1 Paraburkholderia sediminicola
TGCGTGTGCGCCCAGCATGGGCGCACTCTTGTGGGTGGAAGTCCCACCGCGAGTTGATCACAGCGAGCGAAGCGAAGCGCAACTGCACGAGGGTGACCGGGTGTGGGGAGGAAGCGTGGAGCGAAGCTGCGAGCCGATGGACAAGAACCGGATAGGAGGCGTTGCCGAGCAGGGCGAGCGGGCACGTAACCGCGAAGCTCTCGTGATCAAAGGGCGGTGACGTAAATCCGGCGGTTGTGCAGTGAAGGAGTGCGTTCTTACCTGGGGAGATCTCGCCTCATGCCTGAAAGGGCAACGGCGTCGAGCCGGAGCGAGAAGTCAGCAGAGGCCGTAGTAGTCACAGGACAGGCCGGTGAGGCTGAAGCTGGTGACAAAGGGCCAAACGGGAAGGAGTGTCCAGCGTCATGTCGATGCGACAGGCCATGCGTCAGATGCCCGTGCAAGCGGGGCGAGCGGGAGTCACGCGCGGTGAAGCCGCGCCTATGCCTGTGAGCGATGAAGCCTGCTGCCCGCGACATGAATCCGGGGATACAGGGTCAACGCTGCTGGAAGCGGCGCTGACGAAAGAGAACCTGAAGCGGGCGTTCAAACGGGTAAGGGCCAACAAGGGAGCCGCTGGCGTGGACGGTCTGGATATAGACCAGACGTCGCGCCATCTGGTGACGGCGTGGCCTGCGATCCGCGAACAGTTGCTGAAGGGGACGTACCGGCCCAGTCCGGTACGGCGGGTAACGATTCCAAAACCGGACGGAGGCGAGCGCGAGCTTGGCATCCCGACGGTGACGGACCGGCTGATCCAGCAGGCGCTGCTGCAGGTGCTGCAGCCAGTGCTGGACCCTACATTCAGCGAGCACAGCTACGGCTTCCGGCCCGGACGACGTGCGCACGACGCGGTGCTTGCCGCGCAGTCGTACGTGCAGTCGGGGCGGCGGATCGTGGTGGACGTTGATCTGGAGAAGTTCTTCGACCGAGTCAACCACGACATCCTGATTGATCGCCTACGCAAACGCATAGACGACGCCGGCGTGATCCGGCTGGTCCGGGCGTATCTGAACAGCGGCATCATGGATGGCGGAGTGGTCCAGCGGCGGGATCAGGGCACGCCGCAAGGCGGGCCGCTATCCCCGTTGCTGGCCAACGTGCTGCTCGACGAAGTGGACAGGGAACTGGAGCGGCGGGGTCATTGCTTTGCACGTTACGCCGACGACGCGAATGTGTATGTTCGTAGCCGTCGCGCGGGTGAGCGGGTGATGGCACTGCTGCGACGCCTGTATGGCCGTCTGCGTCTGAAGGTCAACGAGACCAAAAGCGCGGTGGCGAGTGTGTTCGGTCGCAAGTTTCTGGGCTACAGCCTATGGGTGGCTGCGGGTGGGGTGGTCAAACGCAAGGTGGCGGCCAGAGCGCTGCTGGCGTTCAAACACCGCATTCGTGAACTGACCCGTCGCTCTGGCGGGCGCAGCATGACGGATGTGGTGGATCAGCTACGGTCATACGTGCCGGGCTGGAGGGCGTACTTCCGGTTGGCGCAAACGCCGCGAGTCTGGCTCGAACTGGACAAGTGGCTGCGTCACCGGTTGCGGGCTATCCAGCTCAAACACTGGCGCCGCGGCCCCCCCATCTACCGGGAACTGCGGGCGCTGGGGGCGCCGTCCGCTGTAGCACAACAGGTGGCGGCCAACAGTCGCCGCTGGTGGCGCAATAGTGACCGGCTTCTCAAGAGCGTGCTGACCATCGCTTACTTCGACCGGCTGGGTGTACCCCGACTCTCATAACCTCAACTTCCCGAACCGCCCGGTGCGGACCCGCACGCCGGGTGGTGTGGCAGGGGTACGGCCTCATGGCCGTCCCCTATGCCGATTT
>NZ_JAQQEK010000094.1:0-1851 GCF_046027355.1 Paraburkholderia sediminicola
CATTCGCCCGCACCGTCGCTGGGACATTCAGACGTCGTTTCCACCCAGGAAGCGGCCATTCAATTCAAGATGGTGAACGTTGCTGGATCGGTCATAGCTGACGTTGGAGCGGGCTCGGTTCTACGTCAGCTATGTGGCGGATTGCTGCCAATGGCGGTGTCGAGCAGTCGGACGGCAGCTTCTTCGATCAGTGCCCTCACACTCTCGACCCCATTTAGCATCTGTTTTATCGATCGTATCGGTCGTTCAGATAGCGAGTTGGCTTATCGCGACACAGCCACCCAGGTAAGTACCCTGATAGATATCGCACGACAGGCCCATTACGCACGGTTGACCGTCTCGGGTTTTGCCGTAACATTTCGGCCGCCCGGTTGGGCTCCATAGTCCCACATACTGTCGCCGTCCATCGGCATCACCCGCTGCGATGAATTTATTGGCTGCTGACTGGATGAGTGGCCAGCGACGTCTGACGGTTGCATTTCCTGAGAGTCGGCAGCGCCGGCCGCGGTTAGCAGGAATAGCACGATGGTTACACCCGAGGGTCGCACTTTCATTTCTTCACCTTTTCGTCATCAACGGGTTGCGTTAGCGACGCCGAACTTGCAGCCGGGGAAAGAATTCCCACAAACGCGCGGCCGAGACGTCGTTTTATGTGAGCGGTGCCGCGAAGGCTTAACTGACGCGAAGAAGAGTTGGCCTTGGCCCGCAGCAAAGTTGACGTCCTGCCAGTTGCAACTGGCGCGCAGCCATTTCGAACTCAAGCTTCGCGACCGCCCAAATGCTCGTTATGACGCCCATTCCGCTTGCTCTCGAAGCCGTCGCGCCTCTCGCGTGTCGAGGCACCTCCCCTATCAGGAGGCGCCACCTGAAAAAGTGACAGCGAACTCGGTAAGGCGGACCAAGGATTTCGTCCCCTTCGCGATACGGGCATCGGGTACTTTCCAGTCATGGTTCTCGCGCCGTCAGATCTTTGTTAGCTCCCTCCGAAAAAAACGTTGCATTGTGGATCTATCCGGCACGGTCTGGCATGTTTTGCACCGCTTTGTACCCGTGTGTCGGGCGTGCCGCCGTATGCTTCCATCCCCGCACTCGGGTCAGAGGCTTGTGTTGCGGCGTTTTCTTGCGGGGCGGGTTGAGAGGCTTGCGGTGTGCCTTGCGAATGCGCAACACCGGCCATGACAAACAGCACGACAGCGGATGCGACTATCAGTGGTGATTTCATGTGAATTCCTTTATCTGCGTTGAGTTATCCATTCATGCGATTCGTTATTCGCGTGCCCTGAGCTCGAATCCACGCGCATCGAGCGTGTCGCGCACGAGCCGCAATACAGATGGTGATCGATTGATAAGGTTTCGTGAGAGAGCTCGCTTGGAGTTAAAGCAATCGGCCTGTTTACTTCATGCCGACCTACAGCAGTCTTCGCACGAGCCAATGCCGGTTCAGCTCATCACGACGACCGACCGCTCCGGGTACACTCGACGAATGCCCCCTCAGCGTTGCTGTCATATTCATTCTTGGTCAGGCGAAACGCCGTCGCAACGCACATGTGTAGGTGGTGGACAGCAATCGTCGGCGAAAGATGTATGCACTGTCATCGTCCGATTCCGGTGACATGTCGGATACTCGCCTCCCGACGGCGCTCCTTCCTGAACTGTCCAGGTGCGCGGCGAGCGCACGTCACGTCGCTGATACATTTGTGGCTGATGGTAGGGATGGCGACCTGTTATTCTGTTTTTATCGCGCTTTGGCTACGCATGGGGGCGTTGGTGCATCCATGACCACGGGCGCCGCATTCGCTGGAATGTGCCGTCTTATTCCGCAAGTCAAGTTCGGTGGGACCTGTCGGGGCC
>NZ_JAQQEK010000096.1:0-1730 GCF_046027355.1 Paraburkholderia sediminicola
GACAGATTGCGGTAGCGCGCGGCGTTCGCGCGCGCAAACTCGAGTGTCGCGTCATCCGCGCGAAGCGTGGCACGCGCCTGATCGACGAGCGCGGGCTGGCGCGCGATCTCGGCCTCGTAGTTCGCGACCGATGCCTTTGCTGCGGCCACGTCCGCCTGCGCACTCATCAAGGCGGCGTGGAAGTCGCGGTCGTCGATACGCACCAGCAGTTGCCCGGCCTTGACCTGCTGGTTGTCGTCGACGAGGACCTCGGAAAGCTGGCCCGCGACACGCGGTGCGACCAGCGTGAAATCGGCGGTTACATAGGCATCGTTGGTGGTCTCGCTGGTTGAGCCGGCAAACAGCCATATGCAGGCCGCCAGTACAGCGACGCCGAATATGAGCACATACGCGGCAAGACGAATCGTTCTGGGAGGAAATCGGGTAGCGGATGACATGGATAGCGTCGCTTAGCGGGAAGAGGGCGGCGTCGTGCTCCAGGGCGGATAAACGCGCACGGGTAACACCGGAATAACGAAAAGAAAGGCGACGGCGATACCTGCCATCACGCGATAGAGATCCGCCGACGTCAGCACGACGGCCTGCTCGTGGATCCGGTGTGCGAGTTCGCCGATGCTGTGAGCTGCATCGATGCTCTGGCTCGTGACCAGCGCGTTGTTGCCCAGATGGTCCACGAGCATGCTCGAATGGAAATGCTCGCGTGCAGTGCCCAGCCCATCAATGAGCCCGGTTGCCGCGGCGCCGGTAAATGTCTTGAGCGTGTTGAACATGGCCGAGGCAAACGGGCCTTCCGTCGGAGGCAAACCTGTGGTGACGCCCATCAGGATCCCCATGATCACCATCGGCTGTGCAACGATCTCCAGCGACTGCAGCCAGTAAAAGTTCTCGCGAATCCATTCGGAGGTCATGAAGCTCCCCAGAAAGCAGGTGGTCGCGATCAGGCAAAGTCCAATGGCCATGACCCAGCGGTGGTCGACCTGCCGGAGATTGAGCAGCGCGGCGGTCGCAGGCAGCGCGATCAGTAGCGGAATGGCGACGAGCAACGACAGCGGCGCGGTTTGCAGCGGCCGGTAGCCGTGAATCTGCGCGAGATACTGGCCGGGTATGGCGGCGACGCCCACCAGCAGGATCACCGCGCCGACCAGTGTCAGAAGTCCGTGCGCGAAGTTCCGGCGGGCAAGCAGCTGAAGTTTGAAAAACGGCAACGGATGAAACCACTCGTTGACAAGGAACGCGACGAACAACAGCGTCCCGCCGCAAAACATCGTGGCGATAAACGTGGAATTCAGCCAGTCAAGGCGATCACCCTGCAGCAGGCCGATCACGAGCATGGCGATGGCGGGATATCCGAGCAGGAATCCGGTCCAGTTGAATGAACGGAACCGTTCGAGCCGGGTGGGATCCGCCGGAAGCCCTTTGTAAATTGCCACGCAGCTCACGAGGCCAAGCGGCACGATCTGCCAGAATGCCATTTGCCAGCTGACATATTCGGTCCACAACGCGGCGAGCGGCGTGCCGAGCGCCGGTCCGAAGGTCGCGGTGAGCGCGTATCCCGCGAGTCCATATAACTTGACCTTCGGGGGCAGGTAACGCAGCGCCACGATGATCAGCATCGGCGGCAGACATCCGCCGGCGACGCCCTGCAGCGCACGCAATACATAAAGCGTCAGCAGGTTCGGCGCAAAGGGACACAGGAATCCAAGGACCATCACGGCCAGCACGGCGCCGAT
>NZ_JAQQEK010000097.1:0-1573 GCF_046027355.1 Paraburkholderia sediminicola
CGGTTGAATCCGCCGCTTCACACCGCCAGCTCATAAGCGGGTCCCTCGCGCAGTCGCGGTAGTGGTGCATCTGGAATCTGTGTTCTCGCACATTCCGGTCTTGTGACACAGCCGTCATACTTCCCGTCTTGCGCTCCGCGCTCGCCGGAACGGTCTGCTTAAAACCAGTGGGTTTGTCTTGCGTCGTCAGGGCCGTTGGCTTCGCCTCGGCGAAATGCCGTAAGCCCTGTCAGGGTAGCCGTCGCGCCGCCACGAAGCTCAGTCAATTTCCGTCTCAGAGTCGCGAAGCTTCGTCACGCCCGTCGTGGCGCCGCGCAGTTCGGTCAATTTGTCGTCCAGGTTTGGAGACGCTCCGGCAATGTCGCGCCGAAGCGCCACGAAGCTTCGTCAATGTGCCGTCGCAGTTGACCGCGCGATCGTTCTGAAGCGGGTCTGTCTGTTCCCCATCATCCGCGTTGCGCCAGTGCGTTCGCGCCTTTCTGATGCCGTCTGCGTGGCCTTCGACAGAAGGTCCGCTGCGTGCCGCGCTGTGATTCGGCTTTGAGGAATTCCCTTCGCGTCCAGCGCGATGACCTGATACAGATCGCGGTCGATTTCGACTTCGCGCCGGTAATCCTCGCTGGTGTCGACTAGCAGTTCCAGCAACTTCCGCTGGCCGTGTCTTTCTTCCTGTGTCACTGACGGACTCCTAACGATTGCAGCCGCGAGTTTGATCAGTTTGTCCAGTTGGTTTAATTGCCGCTCAGCTAGTCCGGAAGCGGACAGGGCAAGTTTTTCGTATTGAAGTGCGTCAACAGGTGGGCGCGACGTGGTTCGTGAATGCTTGGCGGATTTACTCATGGTGCGATCTCCGGTTGTTGACTTGGATCGCCCGATACGCATTTGGAAGTTGGGTGAGCGGGCACACTGACAGGGTTAACAGACCGGAGCGCAGTACCAAAAACCGGCGAGCCGCGAGGCTCCCCCGCCAGGGCCCGCCCATTGGAAAAAGACGTGCAAAGGCAGCCGCACAGTTGATTGAACAATCGTACGGGGTACTACGCTTATAGGCTGTTAAACCTGTCTGTCGTGGAATACACGACAAGAGGAGTTTAAAGCGTGCTCTTCCACGGGTGATCAACTGTACAAGCTAAAAGGTGCGCACCGCACTCAAATCCGAAATTTCCTGGAGGCCGGTTCGTGATCCCAGTGACCACGCTGAGCAATTCCGTAGAAAGATGCGGCGCTAGCTATCCCTCAGATAGTCGTGTCGCGCGGCAGCGACACCCCGCAAACCCGTCGGCTATTTCATTGCCGCCAATGACTCTTGATGACCGGCACTCTGGCGTCACGCCGAGGCGAAGCCGGTGATGCCACCGCGCATAGACAAATCCATTGTTTCGAAGCAGACCGTTCCGGCGAGCGCGGAGCGCGAGGCGGGAAGTATGACGGCTGTGTCGCAAGCGCGGAATGTGCGAGGGCACAGATTCCAGATGCACCACTGCCCCCTCCAAGCCAGGGGACCCGCTTATGAGCTGGCGGTGTGAAGCGGCTTTCTTTGCCTACTTTCTTTGCCGCGGCAAAGAAAGTAGGT
>NZ_JAQQEK010000098.1:0-1537 GCF_046027355.1 Paraburkholderia sediminicola
ACGCTCCATGGCCGGCAGTCGCCGCGCGCGATCGCCGCCACACCGGTCTTCACTTCCGGAAAGCAAGCCGCGCCCAGGTAACTCCCATCTTCCTGTTTGCTTGCTGGGCAGAGTCGCTGCAAACGTTGAGCAGAAGTTGCAGATGATGGGCTTCGGCAAGCCTGATCGTGTCCGCGGCGGAGACGTCAAACATGCGCCGCCCCGTCGGGATCGGCCCGTGGCGCAACGACATGATGAGGAGGCCGCCTTCGTCTAACAGATCAGAGACAGCGCCCATTCCTCGACGACGCTGGGCTTCGTCGAGGTGCATCCATACTGCAGTAACCATGACAGTACTAAATGTCTCCGCCCTCGCCCGGAAGAGGCGGACTTCTGGAAGGCTGTCATCGAGCCAGACGACGTTGGAAGCCGGATAGAAGTTGATCGCGGCAGCCCGCAGTTCGTCGACGGGCTCAACCGCCACCGAGTGTCCCATCGCTGCCAATGCGGCAGCGTCGCGGCCCATGCCGGCCCCCACGTCGAGGACGCGCGAAGGCGCCCTCGGTATCAGATGCAGAACTGGCCGGTGGTGGTCTCGGAACGAGATTTTGCGCCATTCTTTAGCCAAGGCCAAGGCATGCTCGGCATAACCTTCGGCTCCCGGAACGTCGATCGGCATTGAGGAATACTGAATTGTCTGCCAGGTCGATTGTCGACTATCCGGGCCGAGGTGTCGAATGACTGTTCCTTACCCGGCTGACTACTGCCCGATAGGCAGTAATGTCACCAGGCGGTGGATCGCTGTTGTGCAAAGAGTCGAGGGGATGGGGGATAACACCGCGAGACGTTGCCAGTGGACGCGATGCTTTTTTCCGTCTCGGTATGCCACTGGTCATCGTCGGCATAAAGACAGATGCTCGTTTGTCTTGCTCCCCTCACGCAGAGTGAAAAGCTGCCACCCGAACCAACTACCGTACCGATGCAATATCCGCAGCGCCATTCCACGTTGGCGCTCACCATTGCATGGTTTCCCGACCCAGGCCACTTCAGTTCATATTGCCGCCGTGTCGAGGCCCCGGAACATCGCAGCGGTCTGGACCACCGGCACGTGAAGTTGTATCGTTTGAAGAGGGGAGCGGAAACGTCTGCTGAAATTCCGCGCTGGAACGGCACGGGTTCGTTTCATCACATTGCGACGCCAGGGGATTTGATGGCACGCACACTGACAGCCGGACGGCGGATTCTTTGGGTGCTCATGCTCTGCATTGCCGCGACATGTCTGGCAACTGGTGCAGCGCTGCTGTTCGAGTTGTCGGTCGTCAGCCGCGCGGTGAGCGATTTCAGTCATGACGAGACACGGGAACGGGCGCGCATCGCTCATGGTGGGCAGGTTACGCTCGATGAGCGCCTTAATCCGGCCTACCTGAAACGCTACGATCTGGACCCGGGCCAATACACCGACAGTCAGGGCCATTTTTCACCAACGGGCGCCGACTGGCAGCGATGGAGGCTTCGGACCAAAGCGGCCGCGACGGTGATGTGGCTCGGCCACGATCCG
>NZ_JAQQEK010000099.1:0-1523 GCF_046027355.1 Paraburkholderia sediminicola
TGCGATTTTCATCGAACGGATTCATCGACATTTTTAGATTGGCAATGTCCACGCCCGTGCCGTCCGATTTCGTGCCGACCTTCACGTTGGCATCCACCACCCTTTTTACCGCAACAAGAACCTTCACGTCGTCTCGTCCTCTTAAATCTGCGCACTTGCCTGTATCTCATGCGACGATTTCGGCGATCCAATTACACCTCACCGTACACATGCCCCCTCTCACGTGCTGTACTGAAAGACGCCCCTGCCTTTCTTGCGCCCCAGCCTGCCCGCCGCCACAAGTTCCCGAAGCAGCGGACAAGCACGATATTTCGGATCCCCAAAATCCTTCTGCAACACGTCCATGATCGATAGACAGACATCGAGACCAATCAGGTCAGCGAGCGCCAGAGGTCCAATCGTGTGACTGGCGCCCAGCCGCATACCGGCGTCAATCTCTTCCGCGGTCGCGACGCCCTCAGCCAGAATAGAGAAGGCTTCGTTCAGCATTGGGATGAGCAGCCTGTTCACGACGAATCCCGGTGAATTGGAAACGACAATAGGTGATTTGCCGATTTGCCGGGCCCATTGCAACGCAAAATCGACCGTCTCACTGCTGCTTTGCAGCCCGGGAATCACTTCGACCAGCGGCAGAACGGGAACAGGATTGAAGAAATGAATGCCTATGAAACGCTCGGGTCTTTCAAGTGCCGCGGCCAGTGAAGTAATCGAGATCGAGGAGGTATTGGTCGCAATGATTGCATGTGATGCAACCGTTGACTCGATTTCGCGAAGGATAGCTGTCTTGATGTCCGCACGTTCGGTCGCTGCCTCGATAACCAGATTCGCACTGGCAAGGCTCCTATAGTCGGTGCTTGTCGCCAGGTGCCGTATAGATGCCTCGCATGAGCGCCTATCGAGTTGGCCTTTTTGCACCATGCGCTCAAGCCTGGCGGTTAACGATGCCAGACTGGTCGCAAGCGTCGTCTCACTGACGTCAACCAACACGACCCGAAGACCAGCGACTACTGCCGCCTGTGCGATGCCGCTGCCCATGATGCCGGCGCCGACGACGCCCATTGTTTCGATTTTCACTAGGTGTCCTCTGATGTCGAATGGAGATGAGTCCATTGGGGTCCTGAGACGCCCCTTTCAGCTCGCGAATATTGAGCCCCCTACCGAAGTCGCCCATCCGGACATGCGACTCCCAGCAGCCATCGCCGAAGCTGGTAGTCGCGCTCGCGCTGTCAGGTTCGGCCACCTCACTGGCGTGCTCAATTAATGATGCGAACGATAGCATTTATATCGGCATTCTCGCAACAACGCGACATCTGACTGCTTAGTTGACGAGCAGGAATCACTGCGGCTACACTTGATCAAGTGCTAACGTTCGCATAAACTATAGCATCACAACCGCGATGCCGGTAGCAAACCGGAAACGTCGATCGAACACATCGAGCACTCAAATAGTTCGCACGGCAGTTCTGGACAACAGCGAAGCAGGCAACGTCCTCGCTGTCCGAGACGCCCCAAACGCGATACAA